>NZ_JASITD010000002.1:78333-287290 GCF_030063445.1 Hymenobacter sp. H14-R3
GAGCGCAACGCGCAAAAAAGGCCCGCCGCTGAGATTCAGCGGCGGGCCTTTTTGGTAATTTACTGCGCGATTATTGCCCCAGCACGATGGCAAAAATCAGCGGAGCCACGATGGTGGCGTCGCTTTCGATAATGAACTTTGGCGTGTTCTGGCCCAGCTTGCCCCAGGTAATTTTCTCGTTGGGCACGGCACCCGAGTAGCTACCGTAGGAGGTAGTCGAGTCCGAAATCTGGCAGAAATAGCCCCACAGCGGCACGCTGGTGCGGCCCAGGTCCTGGTGCAGCATGGGCACCACGCAGATGGGGAAGTCGCCGGCAATGCCGCCGCCAATCTGGAAGAAGCCGACTTTGCTCTCGTTCGTGGCCTGCTTGGTGTACCAGTCGGCCAGGTAAATCATGTACTGGATGCCCGTGCGCATGGTGTGCACGTTCTTGATGTCGCCGGTGATGACGTGGCCGGCGTAGATATTGCCGAGCGTCGAGTCTTCCCAGCCGGGGCAGATGATGGGCAGGTTTTTCTCGGCTGCCGCCAGCATCCACGAATCTTTGGGGTCAATCTGGTAGTACTGCTCCAACTCGCCCGAGAGCAGAATCTGGTAGAAGAATTCGTGGGGGAAATGGGCTTCGCCGGCCTTGTCGGCCTTCTCCCAAAACTTCAGTACCACGTGCTCCAGGCGGCGCATGGCCTCTTCCTCGGGGATGCAGGTGTCGGTTACGCGGTTCATGTGGCGGTCGAGCAGGGCCTGCTCATCGGCGGGTGTGAGGTCGCGGTAGTTGGGCACGCGCTCGTAGAAGTCGTGGGCCACGAGGTTGAAGATATCCTCTTCGAGGTTGGCCCCGGTGCAGCTGATAATCTGCACTTTATCCTGCCGAATCAGCTCGGCCAGCTGAATCCCCATTTCGGCGGTGCTCATGGCGCCGGCCAGGGTAATCATCATTTTGCCGCCTTCGGCGAGGTGCTTGTTGTAGCCATCGGCCGCGTCGATGAGGGCGGCGGCGTTGAAGTGGCGGTAGTGGTGCTTGAGGAAATTGGTGATTTGCATATTATTAAGCTGTTAGCTAATAGCTGCTAGCTGTTAGCTCTTGAGAGATTAAGCCTTGTAAGCTTTCTTGTACGAGAAGCCAATAGCTAGTGGCTATTAGCGAAAAGCTAAGAAGCCGGCTCGGCGATAATCAAATTGTGATTGGTATAGATGCAGATATCGGCCGCGATGTGCAGGGCGTCTTCCACCATTTGGCGGGCCGTGAGGTGCGGGGCGTGCTTCTTGAGGGCCAGGGCGGCGGCCTGCGCATACATGGCGCCACTGCCAATGGCGGCCACGTCCATGTCGGGTTCCAGCACGTCGCCGGTGCCGCTCACGATGAGCAGCTCGTCCTTGTCGCAGACCACCATCATGGCTTCTAACTTGCGGAGGTACTGGTCTTTACGCCAGTCTTTGGCCAGCTCAATGGCGGCGCGCTTGAGGTTGTTGCCGTAGGCGACAAGCTTCTCCTCGAAGCGGTCGAGCAGCATGAACGCATCGGCGGTGGAGCCGGCAAAGCCGGTCACCACCTTGCCATCGTTGAGCTGGCGCACTTTGCGCACGTTGTTTTTGGCTACGGTCTTGTCCATCGTGGCCTGGCCGTCAGCCCCAAGGGCAATCTGGCCGTTGTGGCGCACGCCGAGCACGGTAGTGGAGCGAATTTTTGGGAGCATGGCGCAAAAATACAACCCCCTACCCTAGCGGGCGCGCTCCTACCAAAACGGCCGGGCCGCTGGGCCCGGCCGCTTGGCACCGCTGTAGCGTGGCCGCTGCGAGTCCGCGCGTAGCAACGGCCCACGCGCGGACTCACAGCGTCCACGCTACCTCCCTAAAATTTCGCTTGCAGCTTGGCAAACAGCATCCGGCCGTTGCTGCCCATTTGCACGGGGTCCCAGGCGCCGCCGGTTTCGGTGGCTTGGGGGTTGAAGAAATTGGGGTATTTATTGAACAGGTTGGAGCTGCCCAGCGACAGCCGCAGCTGGTTGGTGAGGGCGTAGCTCAGGGCCACATCGGTGGTGAGGCGCGGGTCGTAGCGGTTATTGTTGCCGTTGTAATCAATCAGCGTTATGCCGCCAAACTCCACAAAGCGCACTAGCGCGCCGAAGCGGCCCAGGCTGTAGTCGAGGGTGAGGTTGACTTTGAAGGGCGGCGCGGAGGCTTTCACGAAGGCCTGCTCGCGGGCGCCGAAAAATGTTTCTTCCTTGCCGGCCAGCAGCGGCGTGGTTTGTACGCTGGTCACGTTCAGGCGGTTGAGATTGCCGGCCAGGGTAGTGGTGAGGCGGCCGCTGCCCACGCCCACGGTGTTGGCCAGCACGGCGTCGAGGCCCCAGGTGGTGGTAGAGGCGGCGTTGGCGAAGAACTGGGCCTGGCCCACGTTCAGGCTGGCCAGCGTGGCCCCAATGGCGCTATCGGTCTGGTCGAAGGTGCCCGTGAGCACAATGCGGTCCTGGATGTGGATGTAGTAGCCATCCACGGTGAAGGTGAAAATGGAGCCGGCGCGGCCCGTAATGCCCACGCTGGCCGAGCGCGACAGCTCGCGCGTGAGCGGCGGAATACCCACGGCCGTGGTCACCGGCCCGTTGTTGCGGTCGAGCAGAATATCCACCGGCTTACCCCCTACCACGTTGGTAAACACGGTGTTGAAGTTAATCTGGGCCAGCGAGGGCGCGCGGAAGCCGGTGCTCAGCGTGCCGCGCAGCGAAAAGGCGTCGCTGAGCTTGAGGCGGGTGGCCAGCTTGCCGGTTACGTTGCTGCCAAAGTCGCTGTAGTTTTCGAAGCGCACGGCGCCTTCTACCAGCCAGGCCTTGGTCACGTCCAGCTCGGCATCGGCATACACGCCGATGTTGTTACGGCTCGCCTTCAGCACGTTGCGCGGCTGAAAGCCGGGAAAGCCCTGCGACCCGCCCGCAATGCCCGAGTTGGGCGCGTAGTTGTTGTAGGAGCCCAGCTCGCCGGCAAAAATCTGGTACCATTCGCGGCGGTATTCGCTGCCGAAGGCCAGGTTGAGGCCCTGCCCCACCGTTTTGAAGCGCCGACTAATGTTGAGGTCTACCACATCTTGCTGGAGCTGGAAGCCGCCCGCGTCGAAGGTGGTGGGCGAGGCCGCGCCCAGCGTGGCGTTCAGCGTGTTTTTCACGCCGTAGTGAAAACGGTTCGAGCCGAAGCTATTGCTCAGGTCCACGTCCCAGGCCCCAAACGTGCCGCGCCCGCCCGCCGCGCCCTGCCCGTCAAAAATGGCGCTGGTGATGATGGGGTCGAAGCCGTTGGGGTAGAGCGTGGCGTTGCTGCGCGGGTTCGGAATGGGGTCGCCGTTGGCATCGCCAACGGTGGGGAAGCGCGTGTAGGCGTAGGCGTCGCCCCGGCGCACGTTGATGCCGCCAAACACGTAGGCGTAAATATTCTCGCTCAGCGGCAGCTTGCTGTTGAGATACACCGAGGTGTTGGTGGCCTTGGGGTCGCCGTACTCGCGGCGCTGAATGCCGTCGGGGGCGGGCACGTTGGCGCGCTGGGTGTGCTGACGCTGGTTGAAATCGGCCGTCAGGTTCACGAAGCCCCCCTTGCCCACGGCCACGCCGTAGTTGGCATTAGCGTTGAAGTTGCCGCCGTCGAAGGTCTTATCATCGAAGCGGTACTTGGCCGTGTACGCGCCGTAGTTGGCGTTGGCGGTCAGCTCATTGGTGCTGGTTTTGAGCACGATGTTGATGACGCCCGCAATGGCATCGGAGCCGTACTGGGCCGACGCGCCGTCGCGCAGAATCTCGATGCGCTCGATGCTGGCCGCCGGAATCGTGTTGAGGTCGGTGCCGGTGTTGCCGCGGCCCCGCGAGCCAAACAGGTTGATGAGCGACGACTGGTGCCAGCGCTTGCCGTTCACGAGCACCAGGGTTTGGTCGGGGCCCAGGCCGCGCAGGCTGGCGGGGTCCACGTGGTCGGCTCCGTCGGCCCCGGTCTGGCGGTTCGAGTTGAAGGAAGGGGCCACGAATTGCAGCAGCTGGTTGACGTCGAGCTGGCCGGTTTTGGCCGTTACCTGCTGCACGTCAATGATATCGACCGGCGAGGGCGAGTCGGTAACGGAGCGGTTGAGGCTGCGCGAGCCCACCACCTGCACGTCGGCCAGCGCGGTGGAGTTGGCGGCCAGGCGTACCGTTAGCGCACCACCCTCGGCGCTCACCTCCTGGCTGGCGTAGCCCAGCGCGCTGATGAGCAGCCGGGGCTGGGCGGTGCGGGCGCGCAGCACAAAGCGGCCGTTGCCATCGGTGCCGGTGCCGTTGTTGGTGCCCTTTTCCACCACCGTGGCCCCGATAACGGGCCGGCCGGCGGCATCCTGCACCTGCCCCGCAAGGGTGCGCGCTTGGGCGTAGGCCGCACTTGTTACCACAACGAAGGGCAAGATTAGTAGCTTATTTCTCATGCGTTTACATAGCTGACGGTGAGCGCCAAATGTACACGTGTTTCCAGATTATCACCTATGACTTGGAGGTGCATAATGGCATAAAATTAGGACTTACGCAAAAGCCAGTGTTGGCTGCATTAATTCATGGCGCATATACGCATCCAAAAACCCTTGTTTAAGTTGATAAACAGTCTTTTTGGTCTGGTAGGCGGCTTGTTTGAGACAGGTCCAGGCGCGCACGGCCAGGGCAATGTGGTTGCGCTGGCTGCGGGCCAGTCGGCACTGGCAGGCCTGCACGCCGGTAAGTTGTTTGAGTTCGCGATGAAACTGCTCAATGGTCCAGCGGACACTGCTTTCTTGTTCAGCAGCGGCCGTGTTCAAGGGCTCGACCTCGTTGGTGAGGAGGTAGTCCGTCCGGTGGGGAGACACCAGTACGCGGAAAAGTTTCAGTTTGCAGTCTTTCGGCATACCCTTCACTTTCAGGATTTTGCCGGTTTCTACTTCTGCTGCCGACCAGTACAGGCAAGCCACGGGCTGGTAGGGCTGTTGGCCGCCGGAATCGTCGACGAGGCGGTTGCTTTTCAACGGGCAGTAAAACGTTTTTTCTGCGTTGAGCAGCCATTTGAACAGGGCCGTGGTGGCGTACCAGCTGTCCATCAGCACGGTGCGATAGGGAATGCCGCGCGGGGCCAGTTGCGCCAGCATCTCGGCCACGTGGTCGAGCTTGGTCTTGCCGTCATTGTCGGGCGCGAAGAGGCGGTAGTCAATCAACCAGAACTGGTCGGTTTCGGGGTTGACGTACACGCAGGTGACCAGGCCGATGCCGGCAATCACGCCGTGGGCGTTGCCGCTGTACTGGCGGCGCACGAGTTCGATGCGGCGGCTGTGGTGTTTATCCAGCACCGTATCGTCAAACAAGACGTAGCCCCGCGCACTCAATACCACCTGCGGGCGCACCTGTTGCCAGAGCTGACGCGGCGTGAAGTGGCTGGTCTTGAGAAAGTAGCGCACGTTGTCGTGCGTCAGGCCCGCCAGATGCTCGGCCAGGTACGTGCCCGTATAATTCACCTGGCTGCTCACCAAAAACTGCCCATAGAGTTGCGCCGTCACTTTCATGGCTTTTCTTTTCAAGTTACGCCTTTTGCGTAAGTTCTAAAAATAAGAAAGTCAGCCGGTGAGGGCTGACTTTCTTGGATAGCTAAGCTTCTTTTGCAGGTATTACCCTGACAACTAGCCTCAAATCAGCATCCGCATCGGGTCTTCGAGCAGGCTCTTCAGGGTTTGCAGGAAGGCCGCGCCGGTGGCGCCGTCTACCACGCGGTGGTCGCAGCTCAGCGTCACCTTCATGATGTTGCCGATGGCCAGCGCGCCATCCTTCACCACGGCGGTTTGCTTGATGCCACCTACGGCCAGAATGCAGGCATTCGGCTCGTTGATGATGGCGGTGAACTCATCAATGCCAAACATCCCCAAGTTACTGATAGTGAAGGTACTACCTTCCCACTCGGCGGGCTGCAATTTCTTGCTTTTGGCCTTGCCGGCCAGCTCCTTCACCTCGGTGGCAATCTGCGACAGGCCCTTGCCATCCGCGTTGCGGACAACCGGCACGAGCAAGCCTTCGTCCACGGCCACGGCCACGCCGATGTGGATAAGCTTGTTCTGGCGAATCTTATCGCCGAGCCACGACGAGTTAATAACCGGGTGCTGGCGCAGGGCCAGGGCCGAAGCCTTGAGCACCAAGTCGTTGAACGACAGCTTTACCGGCGATAGCTCGTTGAGCTTCACGCGGGTTTCC
Source organism: Hymenobacter sp. H14-R3 (assembly GCF_030063445.1). Classification (GTDB taxonomy): domain Bacteria; phylum Bacteroidota; class Bacteroidia; order Cytophagales; family Hymenobacteraceae; genus Hymenobacter. Next base: position 84,544 of record NZ_JASITD010000002.1, read on the forward strand.
ATGGCCTTGTCCATCAGGATTTCCATCGTGAGATAGAAATGCGGGGCCGTGAACAAGCTCTCCGACAGGCGCTTGGCAATCACCTTGCGCATCGACGACACCGGGGTATCGGTGTACGTGCCTTCGGCAGCGGCCGGAGCCGGGGCGGGCGCGGCAGCAGGCTTAGCCTGCGCTGACCCTTGGTTGGCGGCCGCCTGCTCGGGCAGGGCGGCCTGGATGTACTCGCTCGGGGCCGAGGCCGGCGCGGCGGCGGCCGGCGCAGCGGCTGGCTGGCTGGTGCTGGGCTGGGCGTCGGTGAGGTCGCGGGCTACGATGCGGCCGTTTTCGCCGCTGCCTTTGATTTGGCGCAGGTCGAGGCCTTTGTCCTTGGCGATGCTTTTGGCCAGGGGCGAGGCAATGAGGCGGCCGGTGCTGGCTTCGGCCTGCGGCGCGGCTTCGGCGGCGGGGGCAGCCGGGGCCGTTTCGGCCGGAGCCGGGGCCCCGCTTTGGCCACCTAGTAGAGCCTGAATATCAGCGCCTTCCTCGCCAATGATGGCCAGGATGCCGTCAACGGCTACGGCTTCGCCGGCCTTGGGGCCGGTGTAGAGCAGGGTGCCATCCTCGTAGTTTTCCAACTCCATAGTGGCTTTGTCGGTCTCGACTTCGGCCAGTACGTCGCCCGATTTTACCTTATCACCCACCTTTTTCAGCCAGGCGGCAATGGTGCCTTCGGTCATGGTATCGCTCATTTTGGGCATGCGCACTACCGTGGCTTTTTTGCCATTGGCGGGCGCGGCGGCGGCGGCCGGGGCAGGCGCAGCAGCAGCCTGGGGAGCCGGGGCTGGCGCGGCAGGTGCCGGCACGGGCGCCGCGGCGGCCGGCGCGGGGGTGCTACCACCGCCCTGGCCGTTGAGCAGGGCCGAAATATCTTCGCCTTCCTTGCCCACAATGGCCAGTACGCCATCTACGGGTACAGAATCTTTCTCTTTGGGGCCGATGTAGAGCAGGATGCCGTCCTCGTAGTTTTCCAGCTCCATAGTGGCCTTGTCGGTCTCGACTTCGGCCAGGATGTCGCCAGCTTTCACTTTGTCGCCTACTTTCTTGAGCCAGGCCGCGATAACCCCTTCGGTCATCGTGTCGCTCATTTTCGGCATTTTGATAATTTCGGCCATCGGAATTACAGATTGGGATTGAGGGCCAAAATTAGCCGCCAAAAAGTGGGGAAACAATTGGCCTTTCGGCCGGTGGGTTGCCTAAGTTAGGAAGCAGCCCCCAAGTGGCTTACGTCTAAAAAGTTGCGAATGGTGTAGTGCGCGCCCGTGTAGTGCAGCTTGTAGAGGCAGAGGTTCTGGTGCTCAAAGCCATCCATGCAGCTGAGCGGGTAGCCCAGGAGCTGGCACAGCAGCACGCGCAGGGCGCGCCCATGCAGGCACACGAGCACGATTTCATCGTGGGGCCGGCTTTGCAGCAGCTCGATAAACGGGCGCTGGCGGGCGGCTACTTCGGCCGGGCTTTCGCCGCCGGGCAGGCGGGCGTGGTCGTTGCCGAGCGTCCACTCGGTGAGCACCTGGCCGTATTCGGCGTCTTCCTGGGGCGTGATGCGGCTGCCCTCGCGGTTGCCCCAGCTTATTTCGTTGAGGCCCAGGTGGCGCTCGTGGGGCAGGCCGGCCTCAATAAACTGCTGCACCGATTGCTGGGTGCGCTTGAGGCCTGAGGTGTAGACGCGGGCAAACGGCACCTCCTTATACACGGCCCAAAACTGGGCGGCTTGCGCCCGGCCCCGGTCGTTGAGGTCGGAGTCGATGCCACTGCCCTGCACAATGCCCTGCACGTTGAAGTCGGTTTGGCCGTGGCGAAGAAGGTAGAGTTGCTGAACTGGCACGGGCGGAAGCGGAGTAGTTTTGCCGAACAATGCCGTAAAGTACGGGTTGGCTATTCGTTGTTCGCGTAAAAATCGATTGTCATTGCGAGCGCAGCGCGGCAATCGCACCAGCACGATGGCTGAACGACTGGCGCGAGTATCGTGCGGATACGATTGCCGCACTGCGCTCGCAATGACAGACGATTTTAGCCCAACACAATCAAAAGAATGACTCTCGACGACGTAAAAATCTGGGCTTCCCACCGCCCCACCCTGGCCGACGCGCTGGGCATTGAGCTCACCGACATTACGGAGGACTACCTCGAAGGCCGCATGCCCGTGGATGGCCGCACGCACCAGCCCATGGGCCTGCTGCACGGCGGGGCCTCGGTGGCGCTGGCCGAAACCCTGGGCAGCATCGGAGCAGCCACCCGCATCGACGTGACGCGCCAGGCCTGCGTGGGCCTGGAAATCAACGCCAACCACATCAAGGGCGTGCGCAGCGGCTGGGTGCGCGGCCGCGCCACCGCCCTGCACGTGGGCCGCACTACGCAGGTGTGGGAAATCCGCATTACCCACGAAGAAACCGGCGCGCTGGTGTGCATCAGCCGCATCACGATGGCCGTGATTGACCTGCCGGCCGCCAAGGAAAAAGCCGCCTGATGCAACCCGCTGAACCCCGGCTTCTGCCCTGGCCCGCCGCCGCCGCGGGCCTCGATGCCCCAGCTCGCCTGCGCCACCTGGCGGCCGGGGCCCTGCGCACGGGCCGGCCGCTGGCCATCTGGCGCGCGCCGGACGGCGCGCACGCGCGCATTCTTATAAGTCGCTCGTTAGAAGATACTTATACTGGATTGCCGCCCGCCCTGGATGCGCAGGCCCCGGCCGGCTTCGCGTTCTTCCCGTTCCGCGACTCCGACCACAACCCGGCGCTGTTTTTGCCCGCCGATGTGCAGTACGACCTCGCCCGGCCCGACGTGGTGAGCTTGTCGCCGGCCGCGCGCGCGTTGGTGGGCAACATCACGGCGTGGCTGGCCCTGCCGCCGCCCGCCGCGCTAGCCTGGCACTACGGCCCACAGCCCGCCCCGCCCGCCACCACCGAGGCCGACTATACCGAGCTGGTGCGCACCGGCGTGGCGGCCATCGTAGCCAAGGAAGTGGTGAAAGTGGTGTCGTCGCGGGTGGCGCACCGGCTGCTGCCGGCCGGGTTCGACCCGCTGGTGGCCTTTGCCGGGCTGTGCGAGAAGTACGGCCGTGCCTTTGTGTCGCTGGTGAGCGTGCCGGGCGTGGGCACCTGGCTGGGGGCCTCGCCCGAGGTGCTGGCCGAGGTGACGGCCGATGGCCAGTTTCACACCATGGCCCTGGCCGGCACCCAACCGCTGGTGCCGGGCGTGCCGCCGCAGGCGGCCATCTGGCGGCAGAAGGAGATTGAGGAGCAGGCGCTGGTGGCGCGCTACATCGTGAGCTGCTTCAAGCAGCTGCGCCTGCGCGACTACCACGAGGCGGGCCCGCGCACCGCCGTGGCCGGCCAGTTGCTGCACCTGCGCACCGACTTTGAGGTCGATTTGAAAAACGTACCCTCCCCCGCTTCGCTCGGCACCGATATGCTGCGGCTGCTGCACCCCACCTCGGCCGTGGGCGGCATGCCCAAGGCGGCGGCGCTGGCTTTTTTGAGCCGCTATGAGGGCTACGACCGGGCCTACTACAGCGGCTTTCTGGGGCCGGTAAACGTGACGGCCCCCGGTGTTTCGGGCCTCTACGTGAACCTGCGCTGCTTGCAGCTGCGGCCCACCGAGGCCATCCTCTACGCCGGCACCGGCCTCACCGCCGACTCGGACCCCGCCCGCGAGTGGCAGGAAACTGAGATGAAGCTGCAAACCGTGGGCGCGGTTTTGACTTGAGTATGAATACCGAAAAGAACGTCTTGCTGCCTTTCCTCGCTACCTGTTAAATGAACAACCAAGCCGTTTTCAACATCGCCGAAATCTGCGCCCGGCACGGGATTACCGACGTTATTTTATCGCCCGGCTCGCGCTCGGCGCCGCTCACGCTGGCCTTTGCGCGGCACCCGGCCTACCGGGGCAAGCTGCGCGTGGTGCCCGATGAGCGGGCGGCGGCGTTCATCGGCCTCGGCATTGCGCAGGCCACGCGCCGAACGGTGGTGCTGGTGTGCACCAGCGGCACGGCCGGCCTCAACTACGCGCCCGCCGTGGCGGAGGCGTTTTTTCAGCAGATTCCGCTGCTCATCCTCACCGCCGACCGACCGCCCGAATGGATTGATCAACTCGACGGCCAGACCATCCGGCAGCGCAACCTCTACGGCGCGCACGCCAAAGGCGCGTTTGATTTCCCGGCTGACACCACGCACCCCGATGCCAAGTGGCACGCCGAACGGATAATTAACGAGGCAATTAATTTGACCCAGGCCGGGCCCGCCGGGCCGGTGCAGGTAAATATTCCGCTGCGCGAGCCGTTTTATCCGAAGCCGGGGGAAGACATTGTGTATGAGCAGGATGTGAAAATTATTCGGGAAGACCATACAAATACCATCCTGCCACCAGCCGAAATCCTGGACTTGCGGCGGCAGTTACGCAACGCTGGTCGCGTACTGGTAGTGGCCGGCCAGCAGTCCGAAAGTGCTACCCTCACGGCGGCGCTCTACGAGTTTGCCGAGGCGCAGCAGGCGCAAGTAGTGGCCGATAGCATTGCGAATGTGGGCGACGTACCCGGCGTACGTCGGCAAGATATTTTTCTGGCAGGCCTATCGAAGGAGCAAAAGGAAGCGCTACGGCCCGACTTGCTCATTACCTTCGGGCAGTCGCTGATTTCGAAGGCGTTGAAACTGTTTTTGCGCGACGCGGCCCCCGCTCAACACTGGCACTTACAACCCGCTGGCGAAGTGGCCGACACGTTTCGGCGGCTCACGCGTATTATTCGGGTGCAGCCAGCGGTGTTTTTTCAGCAGTTGGCAGTGTCCGATAGTGAGGACTATAACCCGAACGTAGCGGTTACAGTCTTGAAAACCACTGATTCTAACGGGTTCGAGGGTTCGAATCCCTCCTTCTCTGCGGATGCGCAGATGTCCCAAAAGGTTATCGATGGTTCGAATCCCATCCTCTCTGCTGCCCTACCCATTACTTGGCAGCACGCCGACGCTGCCGCCACACAGTTTCTCAGCATATTTTTTGCTGCCGAGGGTCACCCCTTCAACGAGTTTGCGGCCATGCGTCACGCGTTGGCTAGCCTACCCGAAAGTACCGCCCTGCACCTCGCCAATAGCATGGCCGTACGTTACGCAAACATTATTGGCGTGGACGCTGATGTTGAAGTATTCGCCAACCGGGGCACCAGCGGCATCGACGGCTGCAACAGCACGGCGGTGGGCGCAGCGCTGGCGCAGCCCGAGCGGCCGGTAGTGCTGCTCACTGGCGACGTGGCGTTTTTCTACGACCGCAACGCTTTCTGGCACAATTACCCCACGCCCAACCTACGGGTAGTGTTATTTAATAACCACGGCGGCGGTATTTTCCGGCTCATTGATGGGCCGCGCCAGCAGCCGGAGCTGGACGAGTTTTTTGAAACCACGCAGGCGCTCACGGCCGAGAACCTGTGCCGCGATTTCAAGCTGCGCTACCTGCCGGTGTCGTCGTTTGCTGAACTCAATGCCGCGCTACCGGTTTTCTTTGCGGCCGAAGGCGGCGCGGCGGTTCTGGAAATCTTCACCGACAGCAAAACCAACGCCGCCTTTTTTGAAGAATACCGCGCCGCGGTGAAGCAAGCATTTTCCTAATTTTTCTCAGCGTACCTCAGCGGGTTACCACTGCGCACCTCAGCGGTAACTTCCCGAGGGATGTTCTAGAAATTACCGCTGAGGTACGCTGAGTTTTTACTTTCAAACCTATGTCCGAACCCATCGAGTGGACTCCGATTAAGGAGTTTCAGGAAATCATTTTCTCCCAGCACGGGGGCATTGCCAAAATCAGCATCAACCGGCCGCAGGTGCACAACGCCTTCACGCCGCTCACGGTGGATGAGATGATTGAGGCCATGACCATTTGCCGCAATCGCACCGATATCGGCGTCATCGTTTTTACCGGCGAGGGCGGCAAGGCCTTCTGCTCGGGCGGCGACCAGAGCGTGCGCGGCCACGGCGGCTACGTGGGCGGCGACGCAGTGCCCCGCCTCAACGTGCTCGATTTGCAGAAGATGATTCGCAGCATTCCGAAGCCCGTAATTGCCATGGTGGCGGGCTGGGCCATCGGCGGCGGCCACGTGCTGCACGTGGTGTGCGACCTCACCATTGCGGCCGACAACGCCCGCTTCGGCCAGACGGGCCCCAACGTGGGCTCGTTCGACGGCGGCTTTGGCGCGAGCTACCTCGCCCGCGTGGTGGGCCAGAAAAAAGCCCGCGAAATCTGGTTTCTCTGCGACCAGTACGACGCCCAGGAAGCCCTCGATATGGGCCTGGTAAACAAGGTAGTACCCCTAGCCCAGCTGGAGGAAACCACCGTGGCCTGGTGCAATAAGATACTGCAGAAGAGCCCGTTGTCGTTGCGCATGCTGAAATCCAGCTTCAACGCCGAGCTCGATGGCCAGGCTGGTATTCAGGAGCTGGCCGGCAACGCCACGCTGCTCTACTACCTGAGCGAGGAAGCTAAGGAAGGCAAAAACGCCTTCCTCGAAAAGCGCCAGCCCGACTTCTCAAAGTTTCCGAAATTCCCGTAGCCGCCGGCGTGCAGGTTTCGATAGCCAGACGTACAGGATTTCTGCCAAGGCAGGAATTCTGTACGTTTTTTATTGCCCGCTTACCAGGCTGGCAGCTAGTTGATTAACCATAAAATCAGTTGGGCTGGCAAGAAGACTGAAGCCGCCGGGTCCCGCCGCCGGCGCATAACCCCTTGCTAACCCATACGTTAGAACGAGTTCTTTACTTAGCCCCTTCCAGCCATGCAGCGGCAAATGCAACCCAGCCACTACCCCAAGTTTTTCGTGATGCTCGCGGCGTCCTTCGTGCTCATGTACGTGGTGATGTACCTCAACACCTACGAGTGGGACCACGTGTATTTCAGCCTCATGCGCTTTTACATGACGTGCCTGATGATTGTGCCGATGGGCTTTCTTATGCTGGGTTTTATGGGCTCGATGTACCCCAAGCGCAGCCTCAACCTGCTTATTGGCGGCGCGGGCATGCTATTTTTTGTAGTCGTGTATTTTCTGATGCGCACCCAGTCGTTGGTGGGTGATGTGCTGTGGATGGAGGCCATGATTCCGCACCACTCCATCGCCATTCTTACCAGCGAGCGGGCCAACATTAAGGACCCCGAAGTGCGTAAGCTCGCCGATGGCATTATTGAAGCCCAGAGGCGCGAGATTGGCGAGATGAAGGCGATGATAAAAAGGCTCAAAGCCTCGCAGTAGACCCAAAAAAAGCCCTGAACAGGGCTTTTTTTATACACAGATATCGGTAGCAATCAGTCTATTAGAAGCTAAAGCCCAGCGCGTGCAGACTGGCGCACAAGCCCGAGAAAAACCGGAGTCGCTCTTGCTTACGGCCTTTTTTCAGGGCTTTGGCGCGGGCCTTAAGGGCGGCGAGCTTGGGGCATGGCGCGGTGGTGGCAATAGTGCCGGTGGCCGGCACCGATTCGGGCGAGGAATGCGGGTAGGTTGGCATGGTGGGTGGGAGCTAATGTACCGTAATATACTGATTTTTTTCGACAAAACCAAGCCAACTCCCCCAGCATAACCCACTTATTACACCCTGCCGAGGAGTATAGGAGCCCCTGGCTGCTGACCAGCGCAGGCTTTTCTGCGTAGGTTTCCGGGCGCGTTATCGGCGCTTAGCCCTCCTCCATTGCCGCTTTGCCTACCAGGGCAACCCCAGTAAAAGGGTCCAAAGCCATTCTCTAATTTACAAACGCATGTGGCTGCAAGAAAAATTTAATTCCGCGCTCGACGCTGCGGTCGATTCGCTGCTGGGCCTGCTGGCGAATAAGGACGCGCGCACGCTGACCCGCACGAGTAGCAACATCCGCAAGTACGGGGCGCGCAGCGTGCATTGCTACGACCTAGCCCAGCCCCGGCGGCCGCTCAGCGCTACCGAGGTACGGGCGCTGGCCACGGGCGGCGTGCTGGCTTTTTACAACGACGACCCCATCCGGGTGCTGCCGCCGCTTACCCCCGAGGGCCTGGCCGGCGGCAAAGAAAGCCTGGCGCAGTGGTGGGGCATCACCAACACCGCGCAGGCCATCGAGCGCCTGGAGCGGCTCCAGCACACCGGCCACCGCCAGGAGCTGCGCCCCCAGCTCAAAAGCCAGCCCAAACGCTGGCAGGCCATATTTGCGGCCAACCCGTTTCTCGAAAAGCGCTTCGTCACCAGCATTGCCGCCTGGGACTATGCCCGCATGGTAACCGTGGCGCGCTGGTGCCACGACTACGGCTACCTGAGCTGGGAGCAGGCCTGGCCCTACATCGACGCGGCCACGCGGCTGGCCCTGCTCGAATTCGACTCCTGGGACGGCTTTGCCACGAGCTTCGTGGCCGGCCGCCTCATGTGGAACCCCGACCTGGAAAACCACGCCGACATAGCCCGGCTCACCACTTTTCTGGTCGAGTCGCCCGCCAGCCCGTGGCGCAGCATTCCGTGGCAGCCCTACCCGGTAAACTAACTACCTTTTAAACAAATAGTTATGTTATTGACTTACGACTTACCCTGGCTTATTGCCAATTTTGAAAAGGGAAAGAGAACGAAGTTTCTCTTTTTCTGGGGGCACCAGCGCAGCAAGAGCGGCGACCTCACGGCGGCCTGCTTCAGCCAGTGGTGGCCGGCCCCGTTTGTGGTGGACGGCGTGCGCTATGCTACCACTGAGCATTGGATGATGGCCCAGAAGGCACTAGTATTCAGCGACATGGAAGTATTTAACCAGATTATGGTGGCCAAGTCGCCGGCCGAAGCTAAGGCGCTGGGCCGGCAGGTGCGGCAGTTTGACGAGGCCACCTGGACCAGCCAACGCATGGCGCTAGTGGTACGCGGCAACCTGGCCAAGTTTCAGCAACACCCTGATTTACAAGAATTTATCCTCCATACCAAGGAGCGCGTGCTGGTGGAGGCCAGCCCGGTAGACCGCATCTGGGGTATTGGCCTGGCCGCCGACAGCGAGCGGGCCGAAAACCCGAAGCAGTGGCAGGGCCTCAACCTGCTCGGCTTTGCCCTGATGGAAGTGCGCGACCAGCTGCGAGCGCCGGCCAGCGGAATCGCTTACTGAGGCCAGGTAGGAAAAGCCCGGGCGGCGGCCGGCCACACCAGTTTTTTACCAAAGCCCGCAATCATTCAGAATTCCTCAGCACCACTTGCCTGCCATGACGGACGCAGAATATAACCTGGCCATCCAGCGCTTTCGGCGGAGCCACTGGCTGCACTTTGGGGTGCAGGGGCTGTTGATGAGTGGCGCGGCGCTAGCGGGGAAAGGGAAGCTAACTACGGCCGTGGCTGGCAACTCGTGGCTCATTACCTGGCCAATCTGGGTAGCCCTTACGCTGGCGCTGCTGCTACTCGGCATGGTTCTGTATACTGTTTGCCGGCGCATCAGGCCTAATCTGCGGCGGCCGTACGCTGAAAACATGCGTATTTACCAAAGCCGGCTGGTCGTGCGCAATAGCCTGGTGGGCTTATCGAGCTTACCTCTGCTCGCTGCCAACTTATTCACGCACCAGGGCGTAATTCTGGTGGCCTATGTTGGCCTGCTACTACTTTTGGGCTGGCGGCTGGTGCCTTCGGCGCGCACCTACCAGCGCTGGCTACTCAGCTAGCGGGCGCTTTTTCTTATTCATAGTATGGCTTCTGCTTCCCCCAACCTCCCCACCTCGCTCCTGCTCAACGGCCGCGAGTTCAGCTACGAATCCATTAAGCAAACTGATAACCCGCACACGGCCCTCAACGGCTACGAAGCGCGGGTGCTGGAGCTGCTGCGCCAGTGGCTGACGGGCGCCCAGGAGTTTGGCCTGCGCACGTCGGGCAGCACCGGGCAGCCGCAGCTTATTGTGCTGACGCGCCGGCAATTGGCCGCGTCGGCGGCCCGCACCGGCGACTACTTCGACCTGGGGCCCGGCGACCGGGCGCTGGTCTGCCTCAACGCCGAGTTTATCGGGGGCAAGATGATGCTGGTGCGCGGCCTGGAGCGCCACCTGCACCTGACGGTGGTGGAGCCCCACGCCGACCCGTTTGAGGCGGTACCGGCCGAAGCTGAGTTTGACTTTGCGGCCTTCGTACCCTTGCAGCTGCGGGCGGTGCTGGCGGCGGGCCGGGCCAATCGGCTCAATCAGATGCGGGCCATTTTGGTGGGTGGCGCGCCCGTGGAGCCGAGTTTATTGCGCGAGATTCAGCAGCTGAAAGTGCCGGTGTACCTCACCTATGGCATGACCGAAACGGCCTCGCACATGGCGTTGCGGCTGCTCAACGGGCCCCAGGCCTCGCCGCACTACCGGGTACTGCCGGGCCTGCACCTGGGCCAGGATGAGCGCGGCTGCCTCACGGTGCGCGGCGACGTGACCGACGACCAGCTCATCACCACCAACGACCGCATCGAACTCGTTGACAAACACACGTTTGACTGGCTGGGTCGGGTCGATTTCGTCATCAACTCGGGCGGCGTGAAGGTGCAGGCCGAGAAGGTAGAGCAGGTGCTCGACGTGGCCCTGGCCGAGCTGGGGCAGTCGCGCCGCGCCTTCGTGGCCGGCCGGCCCGACGAGCGCCTCGGCCAGGCCGTAACCGCCTACGTGGAGGGCGCCGCCCTACCCGCCGCCGCCGAAAAGCGCCTGCTGGGCCTGCTGGCCGCCCGCCTCGGCAAATACGAGGTGCCCAAGGGCGTGCAGTACGTGCCCGCCTTCAAGGCTACGGCCTCGGGCAAGCTCGACCGGGCGGCCACGCTGCGCGGCGCGGAGAGCCCGCGCCGCGAACGCTACTAGTTGTTAATGAATACGTTATACCAATTTTTTGCGCGCCACCGGCAGCGGCGGCGGCGTGGTGGCCTGCTAATGGCTACCAGCCTCGTTTTTGCGAGCCCGGCCCTGGCCCAGGCTCCCGACTCGGCCGCCACCGCGCCCAGCCCCAAAGTAGCGGCCGACACCACGGCCGCCCCGGTAGTAGCCGCCAGCAGCGGGGCCGCGGGCGGGGTGCCCTCCTCCGAGTTTGAAACCTACAACGTGAGTGGCACGGGCATTCGCTACACGGCGGCGCTCACGGGCATCTACAGTACCGGCACCGTGGAGCGGATGTACCTCACTACCAGCCACACCGGCAACCTGGCGCTGGGCAAGCACTGGCTGCTGCCAGCGGCGCTCAACTTCAGCTACGGCAAGCAGGATGGCGTGCTGCGCGAGCGCGAGCTGCTGGGCTTGTTCACGCCCGCCTACCGGCGCGGGCGGCTCAAGTACTACGCCCTGGCCGAGGGTGAGCAGAGCAACTTGCGCGCCATCAGGCGGCGGCTGGTGGGCGGCGGCGGCGTGGGCTACCAGTTTTACCTCGACACGCTGCGCAATGAGGTCACGCTCAGCCAGTTCTTTCTTTATGAGCACACGGCGTACCTCGATGGGCTGCTACGGCAGGTGCCCCGCAGCTCGACGCGCCTCAAGCTGCGCTTTAGCAAGGGGCCGGTGGTGCTCACGGCGCTGGGTTTTTACCAGCCCTCCCTCCAGAATTTTGCTGGCGACTACCGCGTGAACACCAATACCAGCCTGAGCTTCGGCGTGAGCCGGCACCTGGCCCTCACGGCCGCCTACTCCTACTCGTTCGAAAGCATTGCCGTGGAAAACCGCAGCGCCCTCAACACCAACCTGACAGTGGGCTTCACGTATTCAACGGGGAAATGACGCCTGACTAAATACCTTTTTTTCAGGTATATAACTTATGAAAAACGCCAGTCATTGCGAGCGCAACGCAGTGGCGCGTGGCAACCTTTCCTTCACATTAGGGTTACTAACCCGACAATTAGGAGAGATTGCCACGCGCCACTGCGTTGCGCTCGCAATGACCGGCGGCTTCCGCGTAATTTAACCAAGCCTGACGGGCTTCTTGCCCCCTCTCCCTGCCGCCGCTTACCGCAAAAACTTTTGGCGCGTGCTGCGGTCGAGGCCGTGTACGCGCAGGTCTTTTTGCGAGAAAAAGGGCTCGTGGCGACGCGTGATTCTGATGAGTGGGCCGATGAGAATTTTGGCCCGGACGTAAAAAATGGGGCCGCTGACCTCGCGGCGCACCACGGGCGTCACAAATAGGGGTTGGCGCCAGCCCGCGCCCGCGCCCAGGCTGGCCCAGGTAAAGAGGCGCATTTGGGCGGCCATGGAAGGCTCGATGAGGGCAATGAAATCGCGCGGCGAGCGCTGGCGGTAGAATTCGTCATCGGTGTACTCTACGCGCACCGCGCCCATGCCGCCTTGCAGGTTGGCCCCCAGCTCCCAGCGGGCATTTTCGAGCACAATGTACTCGCCGTAGAGGGCCACGTTGTAGAAACGCAGGGTAGCATCGGCTTCGTCGGCGGCGTTGTCGGGCGGCTCCAGGCGGGTAGGGATGCGGCTACTGAGGAAGTAAAAGGCCGCGCCCGTGCGCACCCGGCCGCGCCACTCCAGCCCCAGCTTAATGCCATTGATGGTGGAAAAGTGGTCGTTGATGATGGAGTAGCGCGAATCGACCTGCACCACCAGCTTGCGGCGGGCAAACACGGGGGACCGCAGCGAATCGGGCGGGGCGGGCGCGGCTTCGGCGGCTTGGGCCAGGTTGGCACTCAGCAGCGCCGCAAGCAGCAGGCCCCGGCCCGCCAGCAGCCGAAGCAGCCGAAATAGTAGCGTAGTAGGTAACAAGGAACAAGCCGTATTCTTCACGGGCCCGGGCTGGCTGGCGCGCCCAAACCGTTATAGGTAATAGTCAGAGAAGCTCAACAGGCCAACCCTGGCTAGGGTTTCAGGGCCGCTTCTAGGGCGGTGTCGATGGCCGGGCTGTTGGAGGGCTTGGGCGGGCTGTTGGTTATGATGCGCCCATCGCGCCCAATGAGCCAGTAGCTCGGGATGGACTGCACGTTGAACGCCCGCGCCGCCGGGCCGTTGAACGCGCCAGGGTCGTGCAGCTGCACCGCATTAGACTCAACTACTTGTTTATCAATAAGATACTTCTGCCAGTCGGCCGCTTTGCTGTCGAGCGACACGTAGAGAAAAACCACGTCGCGGCCCGCAAATTTTTGGCGCAGCGCCAGGCTAGCGGGCATTTCGGCCAGGCAGGGGCCGCACCAGGTGGCCCAAAAATCGAGGTAAACTATTTTTCCACGTAAGCTACTGAGCGACAGTTTTTTGTTGCTCGCATCTGTCAAAGTAAAATTGGGGGCGGGCTGGCCGCTGGCCAGGGCCAGGTGGGTGCGCACGGCTTGGCGCAGGTCGCGGGCAATGGTCGAGTCGCGGTTATTAGCTTGAAAGTCAGGCAGCAGCGGGCGAATATCGGTGTGCTCGCTCTCGACCTTACCCAGCAGGTACTGGCCCACGGCCACATCGCGCACCGAGCCCGCGCCGAGGGCCTCGGTAGCCAGGCGGTAGAGGCGCGCGCCGGCCCCGGGGCCAGTGGGCAGGTTGCCGGCGGCGTCGTTGAGCTGGGTGAAGCCGTAGGTCATCAGCAGGCTCTGGAACGCGCTCTGGCTCAGGGCCGAATCTTGGCGATTGAGTTGCATGTCGCGCAAAAAATCGTAGTAGCCCACCGGCAGCGTGGCGTAGCCGTCGCGCACCCGCGCCGCCGGCTGCCGCGAAGTGTAGCTGAGCAGCGAGCCGGCCCACTCGTAATCAATAGCCTGGCGCTGCTGGTGCACAAAGGCGGCCGGCAGTGGGTGGGCCGCCGCGTAGGTGGCCAGGGCGGCCAGGCGGCGCTGGCGGTAGGCCGCGGCGGCCGTGCGCAGGGCGGCGGCACTGAGGGTGGCGGCGCGGGCATCGGGGGTACGGCGGGCTTCATCGTCGCGGCTAGCTACTAAGTAGCTTTCGGCCAAGTAGTTATTGGCATTGGCATTGGCCCCAGCCCCGGCAAAGGCCAGCGACTGGTCAAACCGGGCGGGGTCAACGGTGAGGCGCAGGGCGTTGCCGGGCGCCAGGTAAAGGGTAGCCGCCGAGCTGCCGTAGTCGAGGCGGGCTTCGGCGGGGGCAGCCAGGAGGGGCAGCACCAGCCGAAAATCGCCGGCGGCGCTCACCGGGGCTTCCACGGTTTGGGTGAAGCGCCCGCGCCAATCGGGCCCGTAGCTGAGGCTGATGGTGCGGGCCGTGGGCTTGGCCACGTGGCCGCTCACCACTACGCCGCCGCTTACCGGCGCGGCCACTGCCGCCGCCCGCAAGGCGGGCAGCCTACCGGGCCGGGCCGGGCGGCGCGCCTGCGCGGCCCCCAGCAGCGGCAGCCCAGCCAGCAGTAGCAAAGCCACTTTTTTCACTGAAAAAACGGCGCAATCAATCAACCTGGCACCCATGAGTAGTGAGCTGTTGGCTTTTGGCTACTAGCTTCTGGTCTGACTAACAGTATCTTACGAACAAGACGATGTAAAGTCAATTTCAACTAGCTACTTAGCAAGGCCGGGTGGCCCCGGCCCCGCAAAGATAACCGGGCCCACCCCAGCCCTGCCAGTCGCGCCTGTTGCTTCGCCCCGTCACCAAGCCGGCTCGCCGGCCGCTTGTGGCGCTTCGCTGCCGTTGGGTTAGCAAGCGGAGGAGGCAAGGGGTAGTTTTGACGCAGTAACCACCTCTCTCCACCGCTCATGCTCACTCCCGATTTGCTGTTCTCGCTCGCCAACCCGCTCGCCTTGCTCGGCTGGGCGCTGCTGGTGCTGGCCCCGCGCTGGCGCGTTACCAACGTGCTGGTACTCAGCGGAACGTGGTCGCTGGGCTTGGCCCTGGCCTACGCCGCGCTCATCACCACCCACTACCTGAATGGGCACGGGGCTGAGGGGGGTTTCGGCTCGCTGGCCGGGGTGGCGGCGCTGTTTCAGGACCCGTGGGCGCTGCTAGCGGGCTGGGTCCACTACCTGTGCTTTGACCTGTTTGCGGGGGCCTGGGAAGTGCGCGATGCCCAGCGGCGCGGCGTGCCGCACTGGGCGCTGGTGCCGGCGCTGCTGCTCACGTTCTTGTTCGGGCCAGTGGGGCTGCTGGTGTATTTCGGCGTGCGCCAGCGCTGGCCAGCTACACAGCCGGCGTAAACCCTTTTGTACCAAATACAAACTTTTTTGAGCCAAAATCATGGAAGCGTGCGCCATTCCTCCCCTTGCTGCCACCCCTTACATGGCGGCCAAAATATTCGTAAAACATTATAAATCAGTTACTAATGCACTGCACATAGGCCACCGTGTCAACCCAGTGTTGGCAAAGGCGGGCTGGTTCCAAGTAGCGCTGGCAGCGGTAGCCCTGTGTCTGCTGCCCGCATAGCCTGCCATGCTACCACTCCGCATCCTGATTCTGGAAGATGAATACCCCGCCGCCGAGCGCCTGCAGCGGCGGCTGGCCCTGGCCGCGCCCACGGCCTAGGTGCTGGCCGTGCCAGACACCGTAGCTGGCGCGCTGGCCTGGCTCGACAGCTACCCCGCGCCCGACCTCATTCTCAGCGATATCTAGCTGGCCGATGGGCTCAGCCCCGACGTGTATGCCCAAACGCTGGTGCGCAGCCCGGTCATTTTTACCACCGCCTACGACCAGTACGCCCTGCAAGCCTTCCGGGCCAATGGCATCGACTATTTATTGAAGCCCCTCAAGCTGCCCGAGCTGCAAGCAGCGCTGGCCAAGCTGAGCGAATGGGGAATGAAGAAGCCGGAAGTGATGCAACCTCCGCGGAAGAACCCACCCCAAGTTCTGCCTTCCCAACTTCCAATTCCCCATTCGGGCTAGAGCGCCTGCTCGATGCGCTGCCCCGGCCGCAACGGCCGCATAAAACGCGCTTTCTAGTGCGGCAGGGCGACACGCTGCTGCCCCTGCCCGCCGCCGAGGCCGCCTGGTTTTGGAGCCACCACGAAACCGTGACGCTCGCCACCCACGACGGCCGCCGCTTCGTAGTCGACTACACCCTGGAGCAGCTGGAAAGCCTGCTCGACCCGGCGCAGTTTTTCCGGCTCAACCGCCAGCTCATTGCCCAGCTGCCGGCCGTGCGCCGGCTGATGCCCCACTTCGGCGGCAAGCTGCTGGTAGCGCTGCACCCCGCCCCCGCCGACGAAATAGTAGTGAGCAAGGAGAAAGCCAGCGCCGTGAAGGCGTGGCTGGAAGGCTGAGCTTTTTCGTATCTTGTTGCCTTCAACTGCTCGCTGCCATGGATAGTATCAAATTGAAAACGCCGGTGCTGGACCGCCTCACCGACGAGGAGTTTTTTGAGTTTTGCCAGGACCACCGCGACCTGCGCATCGAGCGCGATGCCAGCCACCAAATCACCATTATGCCACCCGCCAGCTCAGAAACCGGTGCTTTTAATAGCCAGTTAACCCGATTGTTAGGAAATTGGAACGAGGATAAGCAATTAGGTATTGTCTTCGACTCCTCGGCGGGCTTCACGCTTTCGACCGGAGCCATGCTCTCGCCCGATGCCAGCTGGATTGCCCAGGCCCGTTGGGACGCCCTGGGGCCCGACGACCGCCGCGGCTTTGCCCGCATCTGCCCCGATTTCGTGGCCGAGCTGCTCTCGCCCTCCGACCGCCTCACCGACACCATGCGCAAGATGGAGCACTGGCTCGAAGCCGGTGCCCGGCTGGGCTGGCTCCTTGCGCCGGGCAGCGAGTCGGTCTACATTTTTGCGCCGGGCCAGCCCGTGCGGCCCGTAGTGGGCTTCGACCAGCTCCTCAGCGGCGAGCCCGTGCTGCCCGGCTTTGCCCTGGAGCTGCGCCGCCTGCGCAACGCAGGGTAAGTTTCAGCTTGGCTTTTGTGGTAAAGACCCCGGCTAATGCGCACTGCTACCTGCCTGGCAGGCTAACGCTTACCCTCCATTTTACCTATCGAGCCAGCTTTTGAACACGCTCACCTTTTCGCGGCTCACCAGCACGGGGCCTTCGCTCTCGGGCGGGGCGGGCTTGAGGATGGTTTGCAGGCGCGAGTTGGTGTAGTGAATAATATCGGCGATGGCGGCCTGCTGGGCCAGAAACGCCCGGTTGAGGCGGAAGAACCGGGCCGGGTCGAGCAGACCTTCGAGCTGCTCCAGGGTGTAGTCGACCACGTACTTGCGGCCGTCGGTGCTGTGCAGCAGCGTCGTTTTTTCGAGGCTGAAGAAGTACGCCACCTGCTCCACCGGCACCACCTTGAGGTGCTCGCCCACGCGCACCACAAACTGCGCCTTGTAGCTGGCCGTGGGCGCGGGCTGCCGCAATTGCTGCATCAGCTGGGCCAGCGTGGCCGCGTCGAGCGCCAGTGGAGTTGTGCTGGAAACCGAACTTTTTGTGCCAATCTTGGACTCATCGGTGGGGCCGAGGCGCAGCCGTAGTTTCTCTACGGCTGCGCTAAGTTCTTCTTCGTCAATGGGCTTGAGCAGGTAATCGACGCTATTGACCTTGAAGGCGCGCAGGGCGTACTGGTCGTAGGCGGTGGTGAAAATAACGGGGCACGTAACCTGCACCTGCTCAAACAGTTCGAAGCTCAGACCATCGGCAAGGTGAATATCGAGGAAGAGGACGTCGGGTGCGGGGCCGGCTTGCAGCAGGGCCACGGCCTGCACCACCGACTCGGCGGGGCCGAGGAGCTCAAACGGCACGGCTTGCTTGTGCAGCAGGCTGGCCAGGCGGCGGGCGGCCAGCGGCTCATCCTCAACAATTAAGGCTCTTATCATCAGGGTTTTACAAACGAACTAGGTGGCGCGAGGCGCGGGCGGTTTTTTTCACGGGGCGCGGGCGGCGGCCCTGCGGCGGCAAGCTAAAGCTTACCCTACAGGGCTAGTAGCGGCAAAGTAACCACGAACTCTTCGCCCGCTGGGCCGGCTACCAGGGGGCGCGGGGTGAGGAAGCCGTAGCGGGCGCGCAGGTTGGCCAGCCCGCGGCCCGAGGCTTCGTTGGCGCTCAGGCGGCGGGGGCGCAGGGTGTTGCGCACGGTGAGGGTGGCGGCGGCCACATCCACGGCCACGCGCAGGCGCAGGGGGTCGGCCTGGTAGGCGGCGTTGTGCTTAAGGGCGTTTTCGAGCAGCAGCTGCAACGCCAGCGGCGGTAGATATAAGCTACTGATTAACTGATTATTATCTTTATCAACGCCCGTGAACTCGACTTGCAGCGCCTCGTCGAGCCGGGTTTTTTGGAGGAACACATAGGCTTCGGCAAAGGCCAGCTCCTCGCGCAGGGACACCAGCTCCTGGCTTTGGCTATCGAGCACGTAGCGGTACACGCTGCTGAGCTGCCGGATGAAGCGCACGGCGCGGGCGGGGTCGTTTTCCTCCACCAGGCTGGTGAGGGCGTTGAGCGAGTTGAACAAAAAGTGCGGGTCCACCTGCCGGCGTAGCGAGTCGAGCCGGGCCACGGCCGTTTCTTTTTCGAGGCGCTCGGCCCGCACGGTGGCCTCGCGCCAGGCCAGCAAAAACGAGCGCGAGTGCAAAAACATCGAAATAACCACTGTAGCCAGCAGCGGAAAAGCCGACTGCGACCAGAAGCTGTGGCGCAGCGAGTAGCCCAGGCGCTGGTGAAACAGCAGCACCGAATACCCCTCGCTCACCAGCACAATCACTAGCAGCGACGCTAAAAGAGACAGGCCCACCGTGAGCAGCAGCCGCCGGATGGGCTGCTCGCCCCAGCCGGTGCGCACGTTGAGCAGGTCGGCGGTGTAGGCATTGGCAAACCACAGCCCCGCCGCGTAGCTGAAAGCAATGGCCACCGAGATGCCGTAGTTGAGCGGGTCGCGCCAGGGCGGCGGGGCAAACAGCAGCGCCGTGCCGGCGCACACCAGCGCTATCCAGCCCAGTACCCGCCCAAAGGCCCGCACGTTGGAGCGCTCCACGGTAGTAACCCAGGGCGTGCCGGGCGGGGCCGCGTTGGCGTAGGGCGGGGCGGCAGAGGCAGGCGGCAAAAGGGCGGGCACGGCGGGCAGCGAAAAAAACGAACGGGTCATAAATGTAGAAGCCAGGCGCGCAGCGACCCGGCCGCCGCGCGCGCTCAATGAAAAAAAGCCGGCCGGGCGCTTACCGGGCGGCCTGCGCTGGGGCTGGGTCATCCTGCTTGAGGCGACCCAGCAGCTGGCCTTGGCCCCAGTTGGGAGCCAGCGGCCCAGTTGGGAGCCAGCGGCCCGGCCGGCCGGAAAGCGGCGTATTTGGCCTTGGCGGCTTCGTAGAGGGGCCTGGCGGCCGCCCCCCCCCCCGCCAAACGCCGCGGGGGTGTAGTGCACGTGGCCTCCATCAAGTAGGGGAGCGGGTTGGCAGGGTTCAAGTTACGGGTCTGGTCCACAGCTTCTTCCACCGTACTCAGATACTGCTGGGCGCGCTGCATGAGCGAACTGCCCAGCCGCGCCTGGTACCCATAGGCTTGCAGCGTGAGCAGCTCCGACCCGTCGCCGCCCACTTTAGCGCCAGGGCGGCCTCGGCCCGGTCCAGGGTCTTATCCTTGGCGTCGGCATCCTCCTTGCTTTGAAAAACATTGCCTATCAAGGCGTAGGCCTGGTAGTAGCGGGGCAGCCAGTCGGCCGCGGCCATGGCCCCGTCGAAGGTCGATTTTAAAAACACGTTGGCCCCCGGCCGCGGCCGGCCCGCCGCGTCGAGCACCGGGCCGCTAAGCTGGGTGGCGGCGTGGGCCGGGGCCAGCACGGGCCCGCTTTGGGCGCGGGCAAGGGCGGGGCCCAAGGCAAGCAGGGCGGCGAGGAGGAGGGTAGCTTTCACGGGGCTGGCGAAGGAGGCAGGAAAGTGGCTCAAAGGTGCCCGGCCCCGGCGGCCGGGCCAATTAAAAGCTACCCAGGCCGCAAAAGCGGGCCCCCAACCGTCGGCCCGCCCGGCTCAAGCTTGTTGCTAAAGATCGGGCCGGGGGTACCCGTTTAGAAAACCGGGCGCTCCTGCCTTGCGCCTTTTCTAGCCTGTATTGCTCCATGCCTGCTCCCGCGCTCCCCGTCGATTACCAAGCTCTCTTTCGCGCGCTGCCCGGCTCCTATCTGCTGCTGGCCGCCGATGGCACCGTGCTCGACAACTCCGACCACCACGTGGCCGCGTCGATGCGCACGCGCGAGTCGGCCGTGGGCCGCTCCATTTTTGAGGCCTTCCCCTCGGCCCCCGAAAGCCAGCGGCAGCTGTTCGACTCGCAGGAAGACGTGCGCCGCACCCGCCAGCCCGATACTATGCTCCTGCTGCGCTACGACCTGGAGCGCCCCGCCGCGCAGGGCGGCGGCATTGAGGAGCGCTACTGGCAGCTCACGCACTACCCCCTGCTCGACGCGCAGGGCGAGGTGCAGTACCTTCTGCAAATGCCGCAGGACGTGACGGCGCAGCACCGCGCCGCCCTGGCCGCCGCCGAAGCCCAGCAGCAGCTGGCCGCCGAGCAGGAGTGCCCCCGGTTTATGCTCGACAACTTATCCGTGCTCATCTGGACGGCCACCCCCGATGGCCAGCGCGATTATTTCAACCCGCGCTGGCTGGCTTTCACGGGCAAGGCAATGGCCGAGGAGCTGGGCGAGCAGTGGCTCGGCGACCTGCACCCCGACGACCGCGCCCGCGTGCGCACCCAGTGGGCGCAGGTCGCGGCCAGCGGCACGCCCTACCAGGTAGAGTACCGCCTGCGCCGCCACGACGGCCAGTACTGCTGGCTACTGTCGCGGGCGCAGCCCCGCCGCATCGCCGAGGGCCAGGTTAATCTGTGGGTAGGGGGCGCAACTGATATTCACGACCAGAAAATGATGGTGCAGGAGATTCTGTCGGCCAGCGAGCAGCAAGCCCTGCTTTCGGAACAGGCTTATCAGAATTATCAACTTTTTGAAAATCAGCGCAATACTTATCAAAGTCTGTTTATGCAGGCGCCCGCGCTCATCTGCATCCTGCGCGGCCCCGAGCACCGCTGCGAGTTTGTGAATACTGCTTACCAGGCGCGCTTTCCCGACCGCCAGCTCCTGGGCCGGCCCGTGGCCGAAGCCCTGCCCGAAGTAGTGGCCCAAGGCATTGTGCAACTGCTCGATAACGTACTGGAAACGGGTGAAACCTTCATCGGTGATGAGCTGCTGGTTGAGCTGCCTGCGCCGGAGGGCCCCGCCCGCGAAGCCCCGGCCAGCCTACACCCGGCCTATTTCAACTTCACCTACCAGCGCTTTAGCGAGCGGGGCGAAGTGGGCGGCATTATGGTTTTTGCCTTTGAGGTAACCGAGCTGGTAAACGCGCGCAAGGCGCTGGAATAGCTGCAACCGTTGCGCCTGGCCGCGGCTCTCTACCGCAACATATTACCACCACAAGTACTTTTTTGCTACTTTGGCCGTTTATTTGCTAGGCGGCCGGCGCGCATTGCTTTTTTACTGCCCGCAGGCTTGCACAGCCAGCGCTTCCACGCCGCTGGCACTGCCCCCACAGGCCCGCGCCTTCCCCGCCTTTTCCACCCTCATTTATGGAGCTTACCGCCCTCGACTTTCAGCAAGCCCGCGTGAAGCAGGTGTTGTTCAAGTCGCGCTTGCGCTCGGTGCTCTACGGGGTGCGGGAGCCGGAGCCCAGTCTGTTCACGTTTCAGGATAACCCCCTGGGCCAGTGGCTGCACGCGGTGCTCAAGCCCCAGTACGGCCACCGCGCCGAAATTGCGGGCATTGAGCGGCTCATTCGCCAAACCCTGGATACCAGCCAGGCCCTGGTGCGCCAGCACCAGCGCGGCGAAATGGAGCAGGCCCGCGCCGGCCTGGAGCAGATTGAGCGCCTGGCTGCCGAAATCGACCAGCTACTCACCGCCGTAGAGCGCAGCAGCTGAGGCAATTACCAGTGACCAGCAGGAACGTCATGCTTCCCTTCGGTCTGCCTAACGTTCCTGCTGGTCACTGGTAATTGCTAATCGAAATGAGCGGCAGATAATCAGTTAGCCCGCTGGCGCGCTCAAAAACGTGGATGAACAGGATGGCCTCGTCGCCGCGGCTGCGCCACACCTCGGCGTAGTAAGTTTCGACGGCGAAGAGGTGCAGCTCGAAGCTGTCTTCGGTGCGCTCGGCCAGGGCGTGGCCGTGCTGGGCCAGGTGCTCGGCCTGCTGGCGCTGATGCAGGTTTTTGAAGGCGGCAATCGTCATAGGGGTTTTCCGAAGGTACTACGGCGGGGCCGGCCGGCGCGGCGCACTCGGCGCGCGGGCCGCAACTTTGCACCCATGAAGTCGTTTCGTTTTCCGCACCCGTTAGTGCTACTAACCCTGTTTATCATGGCGGCGGCGGCCCTGAGCTACGTGCTGCCCGCCGGGCAGTTTGAGCGCCGCGCCAACGCCGCCACCGGCCGTGAGGTGGTGGTGCCGGGCTCCTACCACACCGTGCCGGCCACGCCGGTGAGCCCCCTCGAAGTGGCCGTGTCCATCCCCAAAGGTTTGGCGGCGGCCGGGGCCGTGGTATTCATGATTTTTCTGGCCGGCGGGGCCTTCACGGTGGTCGACCAGACGGGCGCGCTCGGCTTTGGGGTCGATTGGCTGCTGCGGCACGCGCAGGGGCGTGAGGTGGCCGTTATTCCGGTGGTGGCGCTGCTGTTTGCCACCATGGGCGCGCTGGAGAACATGGGCGAGGAGATAATTGCCCTGCTGCCCGTGCTGCTGGTGCTGATGCGGCGGCTAGGCTACCCGGTGCTCACGGCCATTGCGGCCAGCCTGGGCGCGGCGCTGGTGGGGGCGGCATTCAGCCCCATCAACCCGTTTCAGGTGGGCATTGCGCAGCAGCTGGCGCAGTTGCCGCTGCTGTCGGCCGGGGGCTACCGCCTGGTGTTTCTGGCCATCGGCCTGGCTATCTGGATAGTAGGCACCATGCGCCATGCTACCCGCTACCGCACCGCCCCCGATACCTCGGCGCCAGCGGCGGCGGCCGGGGCCGCCAGCGCGGGCCGCCACGGCCTGGTGCTGCTGCTTATGCTACTGGCGTTCAGCATTTTCACCTACGGCGTGGTGAGCCTGGGCTGGGACTTCGACCAGATGGCGGCATTGTTTTTTATGCTGGGCGTGGCGGCCGGGCTGGTGGGCGGGCTGGGCCTCACGGGCACGGCCGAGGGCTTCGTGGTGGGCTTCCGCGACATTGCGTTTTCGGCCATTCTGGTGGGCTTTGCGCGGGCCATTTTCGTGGTGCTGGAGCAGGGCCACATCGTCGATACCATTGTGCAGGGCCTGGCCACGCCGCTGGCTCACCTGCCCGTGGCGCTGGCCGCCCTGGGCATGATGGGCGTGCAAGCGGCCCTGCACCTGCCCGTGCCCAGCGTGAGCGGCCAGGCCGTGCTCACCATGCCGCTGCTGATACCCCTCTCCGACCTCATCGGGCTGCCCCGGCAGGTAACGGTGCTGGCCTACCAGTACGGCGCGGGCCTCACCGACCTGCTCACGCCCACCAACGGCGCGCTCATGGCCATGCTCGCCGCCACTGGCGTGCGCTACGACCAGTGGCTGCGCTTTGCCGGCCCGCTCTACGGCCTGCTGCTGGCCCTGGGCGCGGTGGCCGTGCTGCTGGGCATCTGGCTGAAGCTGGGGTAAGACGCGGGCGTTAGAGCGGTTTCCAAGTCAGTGTATCGTGTAAGAGGCAATTAAAAATGATACCAAAAGAGCACACTGCTGTGCAATCCGCTCTAAAGAAAATCCCCGCTGGCTCGCGCTGGCGGGGATTTTCTTTAGCCAAAAAGCGCTGGCTCGTTACTCCGCCGCTACTCTTTCACGAAGCGGGTGGTGGTGGTGCGGGCTCCCGTGACCACGCGCAGCAGGTAGGTGCCGGGCTCCAGGGTGGCAAGGGGTACGGTGGCTTCGGGGGCGGTGCCGGCCGGCACGTCCTGGCTCAGCACCTGCTTGCCCCGCGCGTTCACTACCGTGAGGTGGGTGGCGGTGCCGGGCTCGGCCAGGGTTAGGCGCAGCTGCTGCTGGGCGGGGTTGGGGTACACGGCTGCGGCGGCCAGCGAAGCCGGGGCGCTGGCTGGGGCAAAGCTCCACCAGTTGAGGTTGTAGCCGCCCACCGGCACGCCAATGGCAATATCCTGCTGGCCGGCTTGCAGCGTTACGGTGCGCGAGATGATGGTCCAGGTTTGCCAGCCGCCCGTGTTGGGCACCGTGAGCGTGCCCAGGCGCGTGGTGCCCGAGTTTTGCTCCAGGCTAATCTGGCCCCCGGTACCGGGGCTGGCCACCCGGCACTGAATGGTGTAGCTGCCCGCCGTGGGTACCGTCACGGTGTAGGCCATCCAGTCGCCGGCATCGAGCCAGCCCACGTTGAGGCCGCCGCCAGTGTCGGTGGTGCTTTCGGTTTGCACCCCGGCCATCGCATGGTAGCCCTCGGCTTCTACCTTGGTGCCCGTGGTGGGCGTCGGTGTTGGGGTAGGCGTAGGCGTGGGTGTTGGGGTAGTCGCTGGGCTGCCGCTCCAGCTTTGCACGTAGCCTTTCACAAGGCGGCCCGAGGTGGTGAGGTAGCTATCGGCCCACGCGGCGGCCGGGTTGGTGCCGGGCACCAGCGCCGAGGCCGCTTCGGCCTTGTCGTTGAGGGCCCAGTTGCAGTGGCTCAGGTTGTTTTGCTTGAGAAACGTCATCCACTCCTGGGTGGAGGCGGCATCGACCGCGCCCGCGCCCGAGGCATCGCAGGTGCCGTATTCGGTCACAAACAGCGCCACGCCTTTGCTGAGGGCCGTGCTGGCTTTGGCCCGTAGCGCGGCCTTGTGCGAGGCGGCGTAGAAGTGCAGCGTGTAGGCAATGTTGACGCCGGCGATGGGGTCGTTGGCGGCCACATCCACGTCCTGTGACCAGGTGGGGGTGCCCACCACAATCAGGTTGTCGGGGTCAATGGCCCGGATGGCGCTCGTTACGGCCTGCGCATACGGCTTCACCACCCCGCTCCACGACACTTGCAGCGGCTCGTTGTAGATTTCATAAATCACGTTGGGCTTGTTGCCGTAGGTGGTGGCCATTTCCTTGAAAAACGCGATGGCCTCGGCTTGGTGCTGCTCGGCGTGGTGCGAGTGCCAGTCGATTATCACGTACAGGCCGGCCGCAATGCAGGCATCAACCACCGTTTTTACCTTGGCTTTTTCGCGGGCATTGTTTTCGAGGTAGCCGCCGGTCTCGTCCACGCCCATGGCCACGCGCACTACGCTGGCTTTCCAGTTGTTTTTCAGCCAGCCCACCACGTTGGCGCTGTAGTAGCGCTCGCCGCCCCAACCGCTGTTGCTCCAAAACAGGCTGTTGCCCGCCAGGCTAGCCGGCTGGCCCGCCTGGCCCAAAATCCGGTTGCCCTTTACCTGGAGGGCGCCGTACTTCGCCACGGGCGTTTGGGCCTGGGCCTGGGCCGGGAGCCCGCACACGGTGGCCAGGGCCGCCAGCAGGGTGTGCGTCAGGTGCCGCCGCAAGCGGCCGGCCCGGGGTTGAGAGAGGTTTTGCATGGGTTGGAAAAGGAAATGGTGAAGGGTAGAAGCAGGTAGGATGCCCGCGGCCGGGCCGTACGCGCACGCGCCGCCCAGCCGCGGGCCGCAGTGCCAAAAGCTGGGGCTTAAAGCAAGCGCGTTTCTAAATCTACGTGCTTACCAGGTAGTTACCTGCATTAATCAGCAAAATTTCCTTTATAGTATAGTTATTAATTGTTTTAAGCCAAAAAGCAACCTTACCAGCCTTCATTTCTCACAAAATTCTTATTATCAATACTTTACTACAACCCTGCGTTACCGGGCTTTTTTCGTTCGTTGGCCTTGTCGCCGGTTGCGGCGGCTGGCGCGGGCGCGTAGCCGGCGCTAGTACTTTTACCTACCCAATCCGGCCTTCTATTCCCTGGCTTTCCCTCCATGCTCACGCCCGAAACCGACCCGCTGCGCTACCCCATTGGCCCGCCCGAACTGCCCACCACGCCCCTCACGCCCGCCGGGCGCGCTCCTTACCTGCAGCAGCTGGCCGAGCTACCGGCCCTGCTCACGGCGGCGGCCCGCCGCATGGGCGGCGAGCGCCTGCAACTGCCCTACCGCCCCGGCGGCTGGACGGGCCGCCAGGTAATTCACCACCTGGCCGATTCGCACGTAAACGCTTACGTGCGCTTTCGGCTGGCTCTTACGGAGGACAACCCCACCATCCGGCCCTACGATGAAGCGGCCTGGGCCGAGCTGCCCGACGTGGCCGCCTCGCCCATCACCGTATCATTGAGCTTGTTAGATAACCTGCACAGCCGCTGGCTCACGCTGCTGCACCAACTCGATGAGGCCCAGTGGCAGCGCACCTTTTACCACCCCGGCACCGAAAAAACTTCGACTCTGGAGCAAACGCTGGTACTCTACGCCTGGCACGGCCGCCACCACCTGGCCCACCTCAACTTACTGGCTGCTTAGCCCGCTCTTAATATGAACCCCTCTTCGCCCGACGACCTGCTCCGCTTCCCCATTGGCCGGCTGCAGCTGCCCACCGCGCCCCTCACGCCCGCCGAGCGGGCGCCCTACCTGCAGCAGCTGGCCGAGCTGCCGGCCCAGTTGGCCGCCGCCGTCGCGGCCGCCGGCCCGCGCATCGAGCTGCCCTACCGCCCCGGCGGCTGGACGGGTCGCCAAGTCATTCACCACCTGGCCGATACGCACCTCAACCTATACAGCCGCTTTCGGCTGGCGCTCACCGAGGACAACCCCACGGTGCGCCCCTTCGACGAAGCGGCCTGGGCCGAATTGCCCGACGTGGCAACCACGCCCCTGGCCGTGTCCTTGAGTCTGTTAGAGAGCCTGCACGCCCGCTGGGGCGGCCTGCTTCAGCACCTCGATGAAGCCCAGTGGCAGCGCACCTTTTACCACCCGCGCTACGACACCACCCTGCGCCTCGACCAGGCCCTGGTGCAGTACACCTGGCACGGCCGCCACCACCTGGGCCACCTCGGGCTGCTGGAGAAGTAAGTGAGTAACAGGAGTGAATAAGTAAGGGGAGTGCGGTCGTTCAACTGTGAGAACGACCGCACTCCCCCTACTCATTTACTCCAATTACTCACCTACTTATTCCCGCCTCGCACCATGCTGTTGCCTTTGCCATAGCGGCGCAGGCTTTTTTCGGCTTCGGGGTTTAGCTGGGCGGCCTTCGTGAGGTCTTTGCGGGCTTCGGGCAGGCGGTCGTAGCTGGCGTAGCTAATGCCGCGGTATTCCAGCGCGTCGGCGTAGAGCGAGTCGAGGGCTAGGGCGCGGCTGAAGTCCGACACGGCGGCCTTGTACTGGTACATCTGCATTTTGGCCACGCCGCGGCCGAAGAAAGCTTCTTTATCATCGGGGCGGAATTTTACCGCGCCGCTAAAGTCGGTCGAGGCCGCTTTGTACTCGCGCAGCATCAGCTCGTTCACGGCCTTGTTGTAGTACACGTCGGGGTTGCCGCGCATGGTGCGCAGGGCCACCACGTAGTCGGACTTGGCCTCTTTATAATTTTTCAGGTTGGATTGCGCCTTGGCGCGCTCCAGGTGGGCGCGGGCGTCCTTGGGCTTGGTTTTGAGCACCAGGTTGGCGCGGGCCAGCTGGTAGCGGTAGTCGGCGGCGCTGAGCTTGCGCTCGGCAGCGCGCTCGGCGCTGGCGGCGCTGGCCGATAGCGCCGTGGGGTCGGCTACGGCCGAGGTAGCCTCGGCCGAGGGCGCGTCCAGGGTTTCGTCGGCGGCCACCGCAGGGGCGGCGGGGTCGGGCGTGGGCAGGGCCGTCACATCGGTAGCAGGGGTTTCGGGAGAAGCCACGGTGGGCGCGCTCCTCGTTACGTCGGCGGAGGAGCTAACGGTGGGCCGGTCGGTTTCGGTAGTAGTGGCGCAACTAGTGGCCAGCGCCAGCAATGCCAGGGCAACGGGTACGTAAGTAGTAGACAAGTAGCGCATTAGGTAATATAAATAAGCTGGCTAGCCGACCCAGGTATTGGGGCATCCGGGACTTCTACGGAAAAGCGCGGCCAGGGTCGCGCTTTGGGAGTAAGCGGCCCTGCAAAAAGCCCGCCGAACCCGTAGCCCGGCACCGGGGTTATATTTGCCCGCCCCGGTTTCGGCCTGGGCTTTTCCATTTTCCATTCCTCCGCACAACTAAACCTCATGGCATTGCAATTTGACCTGGTAGTAATTGGTTCAGGGCCTGGTGGCTACGTGGCCGCCATCCGCGCCTCGCAGCTCGGGCTGAAAGTAGGCGTCATCGAGCGCGAAAGCCTTGGCGGCATCTGCCTCAACTGGGGCTGCATCCCCACCAAGGCCCTGCTCAAAACCGCCCAGGTATACGAGTACCTCCAGCACGCCCAGGACTACGGCCTGACGGTGAAAGAGGCGGGCTTCGACTTTGAGGCCGTTATCAAGCGCAGCCGCGGCGTGGCCGATGGCATGAGCAAGGGTATCAATTTCCTGTTCAAAAAGAATAAAATCGAAACCGTGGTGGGCACCGGCAAGCTGCTGGCCCCCGGCAAGGTAGAGGTAACCAAGCCCGACGGCACCACCGAAATCGTGGAGGCCAAGAGCATTATTCTGGCCACCGGCACGCGCGCCCGCCAGCTACCCAACCTGCCCATCGACGACAAAAAAATCATCGGCTACCGCAAGGCCATGACCCCCGACAACCTGCCCAAGCGCATGGTGGTGGTGGGCTCGGGCGCCATCGGCGTCGAGTTTGCCTACTTCTACCGCACCATGGGCACCGAGGTAACCATTGTGGAGTACCTGCCGCGCATTGTGCCCGTGGAGGACGAGGAGGTATCGCGCCAGATGGAGAAATCGTACCGCAAGCTGGGTATCACTATCTTAACTAGCGCCGAGGTAACCAAAGTGGACACCAGCGGCGAGGGCTGCCAGGTGTTTATCAAGACGGCCAAGGGCGAGCAGCAAATTGCCTGCGATGTGGTACTAAGCGCCGTGGGCGTGCAAACCAACCTCGAAAACATCGGCCTCGAAGAGCTGGGCATTAAGGTGGAAAAAGGCCGCGTGGTGGTCGATAATTTCTACCAGACCAACGTACCCGGCATCTTCGCCATCGGTGACATTGTGCCCGGCCCCGCGCTGGCCCACGTAGCGTCGGCCGAAGGCATCATCTGCGTCGAGAAAATAGCCGGTCACCACCCCGAGCCGCTCAACTACCAGAACATTCCCGGCTGCACCTACGCCCAGCCCGAAATTGCCAGCGTGGGCTTCACCGAGGCCGAGGCTAAGGCCAAGGGCTACGACATCCGGGTGGGCAAGTTTCCGTTCTCGGCCTCCGGCAAAGCCGCCGCGGCCGGCGTGAAAGATGGCTTCGTAAAAGTCATCTTCGACAAGAAATACGGCGAGTGGTTGGGTGCCCACATGATTGGGGCCAACGTGACCGAGATGATTGCCGAGGTAGTGGTAGCCCGCAAGCTCGAAACCACCGGCCACGAAATCATTAAATCGGTGCACCCCCACCCCACCATGAGCGAGGCCATTATGGAAGCCACGGCGGCCGCCTATGATGAGGTAATTCACCTGTAGCCTACTGCTATGTTTCCGCCTCGGCGGCAGTAACCCCGGCAGCGCTCCTGCCGGGGTTTTAGTTGGCTTGCTACTGCTCGAACCATGATGCTAAAAAATACCGCTTGGCTTATGCTGGCGTTGTTTGGGCTGGCTGGCTGCACTTCCGACGCCGAGAACAAGGCTCTCCACGTGGTGGAAAAATTTTATGGCGGCCACGCCACCTACCTGAAAGGCAGTCATTTCTCGGCCAACGCGCGTGAGCCCCAGGGTAAATTTCTGCAGTTGAGCCTTGGCGATGTGGACTTTGCCTCTACCTACGGCACCGACCTCGAAGTGCCCGCCGCTAATTGTGCCTACCTGCTCTACCACCAGATGACGGCCGCCGAGCGCACGGCGTATGACTACCTCAGCATCAAGCTAATAGAAGGCCAGGCCAGCCACACGCTCCCCTTTTCGATGGCTAGCCTGGCACTGGCCGACCAGGGGGTGAGCCGCCTCACTACCATTATGGCTGCCCTACAACGGCAAGATTACCAATACGTTGTGGCCCGCCTGGACCCGGCGGCCTTCGGGGCCACCAGCCCCGGTAACATGCCCCCGCGCCTGGCCGCGATTACCCAGCAGCTGACCCCACTGGCCAGCTACCAACTGCTGGGCTACGCGCGAGTCAATGGCCGCACCCCCAGCCAGCATAACCTGCGCTTTTACCTGACTGTGCCCGGCCCCACAAAGCCCCGTGCGCTGTGGCTTACCCTCAACCCCCGCCTTGGGCCCAACGACCCGTTTTTGATTGGTCTTCATCTCTTTAATTAGCCGCTGCAACCACGCTGCCCAAGTCAAAAGGCCGCTTCCCAAGCTGGGAAGCGGCCTTTTGACTTGGGCAGCGTGGTTGCACGCAACAGAAATTATTGCTTGGCTACAATATTGAAAACCAGCGTAAAGTCATCGTTGATAGCCTTGTCGCCAATGCTGTCGAAGAAGGTTTTGGAGCCGTACTTCAGGCCGAACTTGGTGCGGTCGATGGTCACCTTGCCGGTGGCGGCGGCCACGCCGTTTTTCACACCCACTTTGGCGGGGAAGCTGATGGCCTGCGTCACGCCCTTGATGGTCATGTCGCCGTTGATGGTGGCATTATCGGCCGTGGCGGCGGCGCCGGCAATGGGCTTAATACTGGTGATTTTGAAGGTCGAGGTAGGAAACTTCTCCGAGCTGAAAAAGTCGTCGCCGCTCATGTGGCCCACAAACTTGGCGTGGTTTTCGGCATCGGTGATGTCGGTGGCCTTCATGGTCTTCATGTCCACGGTTACCATGCCACCAACTACCTGGTTACCATTTACTTGCAAATCACCGCCCGTAAACTGCATCGTGCCGTTGTGGCCGTGCGTTACGGCTTTGCCTTCCCAGCCCAGGGTGCTGAGCTGCGGCTGCAGCTTGTACACGGCCACGGCCTTAGCAGCTACCTTAGTGGGGGCAGTGTAGGCGAAGGCAGCAGGAGCAGCGAGCAGGGCAGCACCGAGCAGGGCGGGCATCAAGAACTTTTTCATGGTTGGGGGTACTTAAAAAAGAAAAAAGGGAGAATGAAAACTAGTGTGGGCAATAGGTTGGCACCACATCAAGGGAGGCGCCAGCCAATTTTTATGCCCGAATTTTGTCGAGTAGCTGGTTAAGCAATTGGTATTCACTGTCGGTGAGCGTGTTCAGGCCGTTCTGGCGCACATCGACCAGGCCGCTCTCGTCAATCTGGCGCAGCAGGCCCAGGCCGGCTTCGGTAATGCGGATGTCCACGGCGCGGCGGTTGGCGGGGCACACGGTGCGCGTGACGAGCTTTTTTTCCTCCAGCTTGTCCACAATGCGCGAGGCGTTGCTGGTTTTATCCAGCATGCGCTCGATGAGCAGGGCCACGGTGGCGGGTAGCGGGTGCTGGCCGCGCAAAATGCGCAGCACGTTAAATTGCGGCAGTGTAATGCCAAGGGGCCGGAAGGCGGCCGCCTGGCGCAAGGATAGCCAGCCCGATGTGAACAGGATGTTCAGGTAGGCTTTCTGGCCTTCGCTTTGGAAGGTGGGTTGCTTGATTTCGTCTTCTAGGCGCACGGTGTTGAACTGATTACGGATGCAAATTTAGTGTACATACATTGAATGTAGCTACATCATTAAGAAAATTCATCGATTTTTTTTTTGTCGCGTAGAAAGGCCAGCTTTTTAGCCTGCTTCTTCCCTACTCTTTCACCTCTCTTATGCGTCAACCCCACTTTTTTGCCGTAGCCCTGCTCGGCGCCACGCTGTCGCTCACCGCCCTTTCCAGCCGGGCCCAGTCGGGCGGCACGCCCGTTCGCCCCAACCGCAACGCTCAGTTTGTGTTTCGCAACGGCGAAGTGGTGCAGCGCCTGGCCACCCGAATTACGCCGCTCACGCAAAACGTACGCTTGCCCAACGGCACCAAAATTAACGTAAAAAGCGGTATTGTCGAGTTTCCGGGCGGCAAAATCACCAGCCTGCACGAGGGCGACTACATCAATGCCGAGGGTGGCATTGTATTCAGCACACCCGCCAGCGCCGCGGCCGCCCGCGGTGATAACTCGGTAACTGCCAATGCTAAATATGATAAGTACGTGCAGGTAGGCACCGCTCCCACCACCATCATTGGCAACGCGCCCAACGAGCGCGAGCAGCTGCTCACCCAAAAGGTAGAGCTACTCACCCGCAAGGTGGCCCTGCTTCAGCAAACCCACCCCAACCCACCCGACACCGGCGCGGTAGACAAGCAGTTGCTGGATTTGGATGAGCAGATAAAAGCAGTTAAGTAGCTGTTAGCCTACTAGTTACTTTAAAAAAAGCACGTTATGCTTCCTTACGGTCTGCATGACGTGCTTTTTATTATAAATGATTATAAATCAGCTACTTATTATTTAACAAGCAATGCTCCCTCCTCCTCATCCACCAGCCCAAACGGCTCGTTGCGCACAATGAGCAGGCCGTCGAGGTCGTGCACGTCGGCCAGGGCGCTCACTTGCAGCGCCGCCCAGATGCCGAGCGACGTTTCGACCATGCACCCCAGCATGGGCAGCAGGCCGTGGGCGCGGGTTTGGCGCAGCAGCTCGATGCCGCGCTGGTAGCCACCGGCCTTCATTAGCTTCACATTCACGCCGTGGAACTGCCGGGCAATATCCTCAAAATCAGCCGTATCGGTTACCGACTCGTCGGCCAGCAGGGGCACGCCCACCCGGGGGCGCAGGTAGCGGTAGTCGGTGGCGCAGGCGGCGGGCAGGGGCTGCTCCAGCAGCTGCATCCGCAGACCGGGGATGGTGGCAGTTTCTTCCAGAAAGCGCAGCAGGCTGTCGGCATCGGGCCAGGCCTCGTTGCCATCTACGAGCAGCGGGTGGCCGGGCACGGCGGCGGCCACCGCCCGCAGCAGGTCGAGCCCACCCTCCTGATTTACCTTGATTTTCAATAATTTAAACCGCCCGGCGCGGTGCTCCTGCATAAAACCGGCCACCGCGCCCGGCTCCATAATGGGCAGCGAAAACGCCGTGGCCACCCGCGGGCTGGGCGCGGGCACGCCCAGCCACTGCCACACCGGCTGTCCGGCGCGAGCCGCCAGGCAGTGCGTGAGGGCCGATTCCAGGGCAAAGCGCAGGGCGTGGGCCACGGGCCGGGCGGCCAGCAGCGCCGTGAGGTCGGGCAGGGTGTCGGCCTGGGTTAGGCCGTGGGCCAGCAGGCCGGTAAATTGGGCTTGCAGCAGGGCGGGGGTTTCGCCGTAGCGCACGTTGGGAGCGGCTTCGCCCCGGCCGCTGGTGCCGGCCTGGGTGGCTTGCAGCACCAGGTTGGTCTTGGTAGCGGAAGCGTTGCGGGCTATTTTCCAGAGGTAGCGCAGCGGTAGCTCGTGGGCGGTGAGGGTCCAGGTAGTCATGGGGGCAAGCGGGCAAATGACGCGGGCAAAGGTGCGGCGCGCGGGGCCGTTGGGCGCGGGGTAGCGGCCGGTTTCGGCGCTGCCTACCGTACTTTATACCCGAATAGGCCTTCCCCCCATCAATAGTTCATGAAGTTTTCGCGTCTTTCCGGGCTCGCTGTAGGGCTGGCGGCCCTGGCCATTATCCTCACCCTACTCGCCACCTACGGCCTGCTGGGCCTGCCGCCGGTGGTGCTGAGTGCCATTCGCTGGGCGGCCCTGGGTGCCATTGCGCTGGCCGTGGCCCCGCGCCGCTCGCTCACCGCCTGGATAGTGCTGGCCATGCTCATCGGCATTGAGCTGGGCCACGATGCCCCGGCGCTGTCGCTGCACCTCAAAGTGCTGAGCGACGCCTTTTTGCGCCTGGTCAAAACGATTATCGCGCCGCTGGTTTTTGGTACGCTGGTGGTGGGTATTGCCGGCCACGCCAACCTCAAGCAGGTGGGCCGCATGGGACTTAAAGCCCTCATTTACTTTGAGGTAGTGACCACGTTTGCCCTGTTTATCGGGCTGGCGGCCATCAATTTCACCAAGGCCGGCGTGGGCATCCAAAACACGGCCATTGCCGAAAAGGCCGACACGCTGGCCGTGGCCGCGCCGCAGTCGGTGGCCGATATCATCCTGCACATTTTCCCCGAAAACATCGCCAAGTCGGTGGCCGAGGGGCAGGTACTGCAAGTGGTGGTGTTTGCCATCATCTTCGCCATCGGCCTGGCCCTCACCCCCGAAAAGCCGCGCCGCCTGATGCTCGACATGTGCGAAAGCCTGTCGGAAGTAATGTTCAAGTTCACCAACGTGGTCATGTACTTTGCGCCGCTGGGTGTGGGCGGGGCCATGGCCTACACCGTGGCCAAGCTGGGCTTCGGGCCGCTGCTCAACGCGTTTCAACTGCTGCTTACGCTGTATGGCGCGCTCATTGCGTTTGTGTTGCTAATCCTGCTGCCGGTGGCGCTGCTCATGCGCATTCCGCTGCGGCGCTTTGTGGCGGCCGTGGCCGAGCCGGTGAGCATTGCCTTTGCCACCACCAGCAGCGAGGCGGCCCTGCCCCGCGCCATGGAAGCCATGGAAAGCATTGGCGTGCCGCGCCGCATTGTGGCGTTTGTGATGCCCACGGGCTACTCGTTCAACCTCGACGGCACCACGCTCTACCTCTCGCTGGCGGCCGTGTTTGTGGCGCAGGCGGCGGGCGTGCCCCTCGCGTTTGGCGACCAGATGCTGCTCGTGTTCACGCTCATGCTCACCAGCAAGGGCGTGGCGGGTGTGCCCCGTGCCTCGCTCGTAATTTTGCTGGCCACGCTGCCCTCGTTCAACCTGCCGGCCTGGCCGGTGTTCATCATCCTGGGCATTGATGCGCTCATGGACATGGCCCGCACTGCCGTCAACGTGCTCGGCAATTGCCTGGCCTCGGCCGTAGTAGCGCGCTGGGAGGGCGAGTTTATCGACAACTACGTGGCCCCGCCCGACCTGATGGCCGTGGAGCCCGCCGAGCTGACCGGCCACTAGATACCGCTAAAGTATCATTTTTATGAATAAGCAAACAAAACGTTACTAGGACGTTTTACCTGGGAGAAGGCGGGTAGTGAGTGGCAGTAATTGCGTTCAGCTCTTTAACTTAGCCCCATGTTTGCCTGGTTCTTTTCTTTATCCCGTTAGCAGCTAATCTGTTCTTTACATAATTCAACATTACCCCGTAGTACTACTTTCCTTATATGAAATTCTATTCTCCTGCGAGCCGCGTTCTTTGGCTGACCACCTTTGCACTGGGCAGCCTCGGGGCTTGCAAGTCGGTGAAAGGCACCTTCTCCTCTACCCCCACGGCTACTATCAGTAAGCGCCTGCCCCCGCTGGAAATCACCGCCGACCCCGGCCCGCTGGCCATGAACGATGGGGCCCTGCCCGAAGACCCGCTGCGCATGTTTAAGGCCGAGCTACAACGCAATGTGCTGGAGCCCACCGATACCGCCACCTACGGCTACGCCCGCCTGGTGGTAACCAAGGTAAAAACCACCCGCACCGGCCGCAGCCTGCAAGCCGCCCAGGTTATTACCTTCTTGATACCCAGCATCTTCGGCGCGCCGCTTGAGTGGTATAAGACTGATATTCAGGCCGAAGTGCAGATGATGAATGCCAACGGCGAGCTGCTGGGCACCTACACCGGCAAGGGCACCTCCAACGTGAAAGTGGCCATGTACAGCGGCTACTCGCAAACCGAGGCCCCGCGCCTGGCCGACGTCATTGCCCTGCGCGAGGCCCTGGGCCAGATTCGGCCCCAGCTCGACACCGCCGCCACCCGCCTGCGCCCCCTCATGATGGCCGGCGGCCAGGTAAACAACCCCACGCTGCCCGGCGGCGGCACTTCCAAGCAATAGTTTTTTGGGCGGCGCGGCCGCCGCATCTTTGTTGCCCGGCCCCGGCGCCGTGCCCGGTGGGCACTGCCGAGGCCGGGTCTTTCGTTATACCGGCCATGAAAACCCTCGTTCGCTGCCTCGTCCTTTTTCCCCTGCTGGCCCTGGCCGCCTGTTGCGCCAATACCCAGTGTAACCGCGACGACCTGCAAGCCGATTCGCTCTACCTAACGCTCAAAAGCGCCCCCGTCGGCGACAAAACCATCTTTACCGAGACTGAGCTGGATACGGTGTACCTGCAGCGCTACAGCATCGCTGACTCCACGGTAATAACCGACCCGCAGCTCCTGATACGGGGCCAGCAACGCGATGCCTCCATTATTGCCAAGCTCAAAGACGCCGGGCTAGATGCTAATACCCTTGTTATCAGTAATATCACGCCGTTTGCGCCCAGCACTACGGGCGGTAAGCTGAGCGACTATAATTACCTGCTCACCGTGCACGACGGAGCCAAGGGCTCGATGCTGTATAAGTTTCGGATAACCGACATTGTGTTGAAGGGTAATTATGAGGCCGACGGCTGCTGCACCTATTACCACAACACGAAGAAAACTTTCAATGTCAATAAGGTATTCGAGCCCGCTACCGAAACTGATGGTAAGCCCATCGCCGTGACGCTGGCCAAACCTGGTTAAAGCCTTTGGCGAGCTTCATAACGTACTTATTGCGCGTAGTTTGCCCGCGCCTGTTTTCTGCTACTCCGCTGCTTTATGCCTGCTTCCCTACTTGCCCCTGCGCCACCCGAAGCCCCGGCCGCGCCCCTGCCGGAGCCGGTAGCCGAGGCGCCCGCAGTTTTTTCTTTCGTTACGCACCTCAGCCTGGAGCCGCTCATCGAGTACTGGCAGGCGCGAGCCACTGATACCAACCTCGGCGTGGCCCGCCTGGCCCGCACCGTGCTGGAGCAAGTAGCCGATAACCTGGCCTGCCGGGGCGAGCTACCCGGCATTACGGCCCTCGACGAGTGCCCCGATGTGGTGGCCACGCTCATGCTAGCCGTGTTTCCGCCCGCTACTATGGCCACGGCCATCAGCGGGGCGGTGGCCCCGTTTCAGCGCCAAAGCTTCTACCACACGTC
This sequence comes from Hymenobacter sp. H14-R3, assembly GCF_030063445.1. Lineage (GTDB taxonomy): Bacteria > Bacteroidota > Bacteroidia > Cytophagales > Hymenobacteraceae > Hymenobacter. Next base: position 121,300 of record NZ_JASITD010000002.1, read on the forward strand.
GCGCTTTGCCGAGATACTGCTGGGCCGCGACCGCACCATCAAGCAGCCCCTCAACGTGGACCTGGCCATGCTGGAGGTGCACATGGCGCGCATGGCTTACCTGCTCATTCTGGTGCGCGAGTACGGGGCGGAAGCGCCCGGCCCGGACAACTTTATTTTTACCGTACCAGACTATAAGGTAGGTCTTTACCGGCACTACGGCGTGAGCTTTGATGCGGCATTTGTGCGGGTGCGGGTGGTGGGCGACAAGCCCGTGCTCACCCCCGAGCAGGTGCAACACCTGCTGCACAACCGCCACCGCCTCGACCTGTGGCGCAGCCTGCTGCCGGCCGAACTGTTTGTGCTCGAAGGATTCCATCTGCTTCAGCTAGTGGATGTGACAAGCCAGGAAATATTGTCGGAGCTGAAGTATGACCTGCTGGAGCGCGACGTGCTGCAAGCCTCCGACCGCCTGGAGCAGATTCAGGAAAAGCTGCGGGTGCTTTTTGCCCGGCCGGCCCTGCAAGTAGGCATTGCCGCGTATGACGAGCGCAAAAAGGCCTTTGTGGATTTTGGGCGCAAAATCAACCACAGCTTTCTCACCAAGCATCTGCTTGGCCAGCAGTTAGAGGAAGAGTTTCGGCAGCTCTACGAGCGCCTGCTCACCGAGCGCCGCCCGCTGGTGCTCGAAGACGTGGCCACCGAGGAAGGCATTCCGGAGGGCCTGCGCCAGCAAATGCTGCGCATGGGCATTCACTCGGCTATTTTGGCGCTGCTACCCTACGGCCCCGATACGGTGGGCCTGCTAGAGCTGGGCTCGCCCGATGCCAATAGCCTCGATGAGTTTGACCTAGAGCTGGTTAACCAGTTTTTGCCACTGTTTGCGGTGGCCGTGAAGCGCAACGCCGAAGACCTGGAAACCCGCATCCAGGCCGTTGTTAAAGAGCGCTTTACCGCCATTCACCCCACCATGGAGTGGCGCTTTAATGACGCGGCGCGCCGCCTGCTGGCCCGCCAGGAAGACGGCAACCGCCAGGCCGAAATGGAGGCCATCGTGTTTGAGGAAGTGTACCCGCTGCACGGCTCCTGCGATATTCGGGGCAGCAGCGTGGCCCGCAACGAGGCCGTGCAGGGCGACCTCATTGAGCACCTCACGCTGGCCAACCGGGTGCTCAAAAAGGCGTCCGACTTTCAGCAGCTACCGATATTAGATGAGCTTAAGTTTTACGTTACCAAGAACTTGCGCCGCCTGCGCCAAGGCATTATCAGCGGCGACGAGGTGAGCATCTACGACTCGCTGCGCACCGAGGTAGAGCCGCTGTTTGAGTACCTGGCCCAAAACAACGTGGAGCTGCGGCCCACCATCGCCGCCTACTGGCAGCAGATAGACCCCCGCCTGGGTATTCTGTACCACCGCCGCCGCGACTTTGAGCAGAGCGTAACGCGCCTTAACGACGCCATCAGCGACTACCTCGACGAGGAGGAGGACAAGGCCCAGCTCATGTTTCCGCACTACTTCCAGCGCTTCAAAACCGATGGCGTGGAATATAACATTTACGTGGGTGGCAGCTTGGTGCAGGACAAGCCCTTCGACCTGGTTTTTCTTAAAAACCTGCGTCTCTGGCAATTACTAGTGATGGTGGAAATCACGCGCCGCACCCACGCCCTCAAGGCCGAGCTGCCCGTGCCCCTCGACACCACCCAGCTCATCCTCATTCACTCGCAGTCGCTGAGCATCCGCTTCCGGCAAGACGAGCGCCAGTTCGACGTCGATGGCGCGTATAACATTCGGTATGAGATAATTAAGAAGCGCATCGACAAGGCTACCGTACTGGGCACCGGCGAGCGCCTCACCCAGCCCGGCCAGCTGGCCCTGGTGTACGCCCAGCCCCGCGACGCCACCGAATACCTCGAATACATCGATTACCTGCAAGACCGCAACCTGCTAATGCCCGAGGTGGAAGAGCTGGAGCTGGAAGAATTGCAGGGCGTGAAAGGCTTGCTGGCGCTGCGCGTAACGGTGAAAATTAATTAAAATTACCAATCGCCTCCTCGGCCGCCCCCTTCTCTTTCCAAAACAGCTGGATACCGGTGCGCAGCAGCACCAGCCATGCCGCTCCACCGCAGAAGCCCGCCACCACATCGGTGGGGTAATGCACGTGAAAATACACCCGCGTGAGGCCAATGAGCAGGGCAAAGCCTACCAACGCCGCAGCCACGCCCCAACGCGCGCGGTACTGCACCACCAGCCAGGCCAGGCAGCCGTAGTAAGCCACGCCCATCATGGCGTGGCCGCTCGGAAAGCTCAGGCCGTACTGGTAAAAGAGGGCCGTGCTGGGCCGGTCGCGGTGAAACCAGAGCTTTAGCAGCGCGTTGAGCAATATGCCCCCGGCCATCGACAGGAGCAGCTCTATGGCGTAGCGCCCGTAGCCGCTTCGGTACAGTAGCAACGGCACCAGGATGCTGGCGGGCACAAAAAACTTAACTGAGCCAAAGAACGTGATAGTCTGCATCACCCCGTACGTCCAGGGCTGGGCGGCACGCAGGCGGTCCATTTGGGCAAAGCCCCAGTCATCGAACACCTCCGAGTGCTCGCGAAATATTACCCGCGTGAGGTAGAAAAACAGCCCAAACGTCAGCACGAAAACCACCGCGCCAATCAGTACTTCGGCCGTGAGCAGGCCCGCCACGCCCGCCGTACGCGAGGCCGGCGTAGAGGCCGGCGAATCGGGTGGAACAAGGGGAACAGGCATGGCGGGCAACTAACAGAGAACTTCCTTGAACGGGTTTTTTTCAGGATTGGCTGCCCCGCTGGTACTCCGCAGCCCGCTATGGGCGCTGGCCACGGCCCAATAAAAAAGCCAGCCCGTTGCGGGGCTGGCTTTTTTACTCAGGATAATCGTGCGCTCGGGGAGACTCGAACTCCCACACCTTGCGGAACTGCCGCCTGAAGACAGCGCGTCTACCAATTTCGCCACAAGCGCAAACGAGTCTCAAAAATCGGGCCGCCCGGTCGGCGGTTGCTTTTGATGCTGCAAAGATAGGGGCTTCTTTCGGCTTTATGCAAGCATAACCTTGCATTTTTAGGTAGGCAGTGAGCGGCCCGGAAGCCGGAAAATTGTCTTTCAGCTACTTGCGTGCCCATTTATTTTTCGGAGCGAATACTTTACCCAGCCTTTTGCCGCGGTTGCCCGCAACTTGCCGGCTCATTCACCACGTTTTTAATGGCTGCTTCTGCCCACCCCACTCCTACCGGCCAGCCGGCCGCCGACTTTGGGCCAGCGGCCAGCTTCTACGACGCACTGGCGGGGCTGGCGTTTGGGGGAGCACTGCGGCGGGCGCAGCGCGCCACGCTGGCGGCGGGGCTACCACCCGGCCCGGCCCCGCGCGTGCTGGTGCTGGGCGGCGGCGCGGGCTGGGTGCTCACCGAAATCTGGCGGCAGCGGCCCCAGGCCCAGGTACTGTACCTCGAAACCTCGGCGGCCATGCTGGCACGCACCCGCGCCCGGCTACTGCGGCACCCCGCCCCGCCCGGCGCGGCCGTGGAACTGCGCCAGGGCAGCGAAGCTGCCCTGCGGCCCGGCGAGCAGTTTGATGTTATCGTGACGTTTTTCGTGCTAGACTGCTTTGAGGCGGCGGCGCTGCCGGGGGCGCTGGCGCGCCTGCAAGCCGCCCGGCAGCCGGGCGCGCCGTGGCTAGTAACTGACTTCCGGCCAGCGCAACGCGGCTGGCGGCACTGGCTGCTGGCGGCCATGTACGTCTTCTTTGGCCTAGCGGTGGGCCTGCGGGTGCGGCAGATGCCACCCTGGCCGGCCGAGCTAGCCAAACTGGGCCTGGTAGCTGGCTGGGAGCACCGATTTTTTGGCGGCGCAATGGCGGGGCTGGTCCTGCACAATGCTCGCCCAGCCTAGCGCAATCACCAAATCAGGGTAGTTGCCTCAGTCCGCCGGCGCAGCCGGCCGACCGGTGCAACTAGCCTGACTCTGGGAACCGTAGCGAGAAATAGTTGGCCTGCAACCCCGCTTTTAGCGCCGGTTTGCGCTTTACTTTGCATCGCCTATAGGTGCGTCGCACCCTTTAAAGATACAATTTAGCATTATTCAACTCCTTTTTATGAAAAAACTTCTTACCAGCGGGTCGTTATCGGGTTTAGGGCTGGTATTGCTCCCTAGCCTAGCCCTGGCGCAGGGGGCCGGCGCGGGGCCGGCCGTGCGCTACGCAGTTACTTTTCCGAATGCCGTGCACCACGAAGCACGCATTGCAGCTACGTTTGCGGGCCTGCCAGCGGGCCAGAAGCTGGTGGTGCGCATGGCGCGCTCGTCGCCGGGCCGCTACGCGCTGCACGATTTTGTGAAGAACGTGTACTATACTGTGGCCACCGATGGCGCGGGCAAGCTGCTACCCATTACCCGGCCCGACCCCTATTCGTGGGAGGTGACGCCGGGGGCCGACGGCACGGTACAGTTCAATTATACGCTTTACGGCGACCGCACCGATGGCACGTTTGCGGGCATCGACCAGCAGCACGCGCACCTCAACATGCCGGCCACGTTTTGCTACGCGCAGGGCCTCGAAAACCGGGCGGCCGAAGTGAAGTTTGAGCTACCCGCCAACTGGAAGGCCGCCACTCAGCTGCGCGCCAGCGGCACGGACAAAGCCACGTTTACCGCGCCCAACCTTCAGTACTTTATGGATAGCCCGGTGGTGCTGGGCGCACCGCAGTTTTTGCACGCCTGGCAGGATGGCGGCCGCAACTTCGAGATGGCGACCTACTACAACGGCACCGCCACTGAGGTTGATGCCTTCGTGAAAAAGACCCAGAAAGTAGTGCGCGAGGCCGCCGGCGTGTTCAACGGCGAACTGCCGCAGTTCGATTTTGGCAAGTACACCTTTTTGGGCGATTACCTACCCCAAGCGAGCGGCGACGGCATGGAGCACCGCAACTCGACCTCGCTCACCTCGCCGCTGCCCCTGCGCGAGGAAGGTGCCCTGCGCAACCTGGGCACCGTGTCGCACGAGTTTTTCCACGCCTACAACACGGAGCGCATTCGCGCCCAGGGCTTGGAGCCTTTTGATTTTCAGCGCGTTAATATGAGCGATGCGCTCTGGTTTGGCGAAGGTTTTACGCAGTACTACGGCGAGCTGGTGCTGCGCCGGGCGGGTTTTTACGACGACGAGCAGTTCTTCGAAAAGATAAGCTCCTGGGTGAATGCCCGCCTCAACTCGCCGGGCGCGCGCTTTACCTCGCCCGTGGAGATGAGCCGCCAGGCCGCCTTCACCGACGCGGCCGTGTCGATAGACCCCACCAACCGCAACAATACCTACCTATCGTACTACGTGCAGGGCGCGGGCCTGGCCTTGGTACTCGATTTGCAGCTGCGCCAGCGCTACCGCACTTCGCTCGACAAGTACATGCAAGCCATGTGGCAGGAGTTTGGCAAAGACCAGACGCCCGGCCTGGCCCCCGCCAAAACCTACACCGTGGCCGACTTGCAGCGCGTGCTGGGCACCGTAGCCAAGGATACGGCCTTTGCCGGCTCGTTTTTCCGGCGCTATATCTACGGCCACGAGGCCCCGCGCTTCGGCGAAAACCTAGCCACGATGGGCCTGGCCGTGGTGCCCGTGAAGGCGCTGGCCGCCGCCCTGCCCCGCCAGGTAGAGTTTGACGAGGAAGGCCGCTGCATTCTGGTGCGCAACACCACCATCGGCTCGGGTCTCTACAAGGCCGGCATCGACCGGGGCGACCAGATTGTGACCCTCGACGGCGTAAAAGTCGATAACATGGAAACCCTCGAAGGCATCATGCGCAAGCACACGCCCGCCGACCTCGTGCCCGTGCGCGTGCGCAACCGCGCCGGCCAGGAGCGCGCCGTGCAGGTAGTGCTCACCGAGGATACCAACGTGCAGGTGCAGGGCATGGAAAGCGTGGACAAAATGACCGCCACCCCCGCCCAAAAGGAGCAGCGCGCCGCCTGGCTGGCCAGCGCCGCCAAGTAAGCCTTTTTACCCTTTGATAAAAGCCCCTTGCTTTCGGCGTGCCGAAGGCAGGGGGCTTTTTGGTGCCGATTGGGGGAGGCGCTGGCGCATTCTGGCAGCAGTAGTGTAATGCCGCGGCAGGTTTGGCGATACACCGGGCGGCTGCCGGCCCACTTGCTTTTCCGCCCGCGCGCTACTTGCTCATGGAAATTTTTGATAATCTGGCCAAGGCGGCTAAGGGCTTTTTTGTAGAGCCGGGAAACGAAACCCTTGTTAATAAGCTTGTTACCAATCCTGCCCGGGCCAACACGGGCCCAGCGTTCGCCGCACCCGAGGCCACCGGGCTACCCGTTACTGGCCAGGCCGAACAGCGCCACCTCGACCACGTTGCCGGGCTGCTGGCCGGCGATGGCAAGGACTTTCCGGCCTACCTGAAAGTGGTGAAGAGCCTGGCGGCGGCGGGCCTGAACGGCCCCATGCTCTACCAGACCTCCTTCAATGCCTTCTCAGCCGTGAACGGGGCCACCGTACCGGGCCTGCTGACCTCCGCCGGCCAGTTTGAGGCAGCCCTGGCCGCCGACCGCGACCACGTGCTGGCGCGCCACCGCGAGAAGCTGGGCGAGGCCGTGGGCCCCGGCGCGCCCGGCCCCCTGGTGCAGCTGGCCGAGCAGGAACGCCAGCTGGCTGCCGACCTGGCCACCCTCAGCCAGCAATTGCAAGCCAAGCAACAGCAACTGGCCGATACCCAGCGGCAGCTAGCCGCCGAGCGCCAAAAAACTCAGGTTGCGCTGGCTAGCTACGAACTGGCGCAGTCCACGGCGCTGGCCGAGCTGCAAGCCCACCGCAAAGCGGCGGAAGGCTTTTTGATTAATAATAGCAAGTAACTGTTAGTCAAGTTTTTATAAAAAATAACGTCCTGCTGAATAAAGTGAAGCATTTCGCTCGCATTGTTGAATGAGGCGAGCGCGATGCTTCGCTGCATTCAGCAGGACGTTCTTGTTGCTGCTACTTACTGCTACGCAAAGCTGACGTTCTTTCGCGAAAAAGGCCACGCCCAAATTTTGGGCGCGGCCTTTTAACTAACTGATTACTTGCAGCCTAACGGCGACGACCGAAGAAGCGCAGCAGGAATAAGAACAGATTCACAAAGTCGAGGTACAGCGTGAGGGCACCCAGGATGGACGCCTTGTCGTGCACATCCTCGCCTTCGGTTACGCCCAGGAAGGCCAGCTGCTTGAGCTTCTGCGTATCGTAGGCGGCGAGGGCGGTGAAGAGGATGACGCCGATGAACGACACAAGCAGATTCAACGTCGAATTACCCCAGAACATGTTGACTACCATGGCGATAACCAGGCCGATTAGAGCCATGCTCAGCAGCTTGCCCCAGCCCGACAGGTCCGACTTGGTGAAGTAGCCGAAGGCGCTCATCACCCCAAACATAATGGCCGTGGTGAAGAAGGTGGAGGCGATGGAGCTGGCCGTGTAGGCCAAGAATATCACACTCAGCGTGAGGCCATTAAGTAGCGCGTAGCCGATGAAAGCAGCCTGCACCTGCGTGCGGCTCCACTGAAAGATGCGGGCCGATAGGAAGCCCACAATCACCAGCTCCAGGATGATGAGGCCGAAGAACACGAACTTGGTACCGAAGATAAAATCGGTGATGGCGGGCGTGCCGGCGGCAAACATGGCCACGCCCCCGGTGAGGGCCAGGCCGGCGGCCATCCAGCCGTAGACTTGGGCAAAGAAATTGGCCTGAATCCGGGCGGCATCCTCAGCGGAGAGCTGATGGGCAGTGGACCGGCCGGGCGAAAATTGGTTATCGCTCATGAAAAAAGGTAGTTAGGCAGATGAAAGGCGTTGTGCAGCTCAACTTACGAACTTTGGCCGACAACGACGGTACTATAACAACTTTGCGGCCGATTTGTGCCATTTGCTTTGCCTGCCTTTATGTCTGCTTCCATTCACTACCGCCGCAACGAGGCGCTGCGCACCATTCGCCCCGGCTACCTGGGCAACAAGCTCATCGGCGCCGAATACTGCAACGGCGACACGCTCTACGAGCCGCAGCTGAGCACCCTGCTGCGCTGGCAGCTCACGGCCAACCCCCAGAAGGAGGAAAAGAAGCGCGACACCTGGGCACCCCGCGTGGTGCCCTGCGCCGAAGCTTTTTTCTCGACCGATGACATGCTGGTGTGGCTGGGCCACTCGTGCTTTCTGCTGCGCATTGCGGGCGTGAGCTTACTGCTTGACCCCGTGCTGTTTAGCTCAGTAGCGCTGCGCCACCGCCACGCGCTGCCCTGCCAGCCCACCGATGTGCGCAATATCGACTACCTGCTGCTCTCGCACGGCCACCGCGACCACATGGACGAGCAGACTATCAAGCTCTTAGCCACACAAAACCCGCAGATGAAGGCTCTCTCGGCGCTGGGCACGGCCGCGCTGCTGCGCGGCATGGCCCCCACCCTGCCGGTGCAGGAGGCCGGTTGGTGGCAGCAGTTTGACCTGGGGCCGGCCGCGCCCTTCGAAATTTACTTCCTGCCGGCCGACCACTGGCACCGCCGCTGGGTATTTGACCTTAATAAAGTGCTGTGGGGCAGCTTTTTAATCAAGACGGAGGACCGGGTTATCTACTTCGCCGGCGACACGAGCTACGCCGACCACTTCGAGCAGATTGAACAGACGTTTGGGCCCATCGACATTGCGCTCATGCCCATCGGGGCCTACAAGCCGCCGTTTATGATGCACCAGAGCCACCAAAACCCCCACGAGGCCGCCAAGGCGGCCAACGTGCTGCGCGCCGGCCACGTGGTGCCCATGCACCACGGCACCTTCGACCTCAGCGATGAGCCCGCCTCCGAGCCCCTGCGCCTGCTTACGGAGGTGGCGGCCGGCGGCCTGCTGCGCGGCGAGCTGCACGCCCCCGCCGTGGGCGAAGTGCTCGACTGGACGAAGTGGGAATAGGTTTTTTTGGCTGTTAGCTGTTGGCTGCTAGCTGTTAGCTTTCTCAACCCTGGACCAGGCTAGCGGTTAAGCGCCAATAGCTTTTAGCTTTGTCGGCTTATTGGACTGGTATAAAAAGCTAACAGCTAGCAGCCAATAGCTAACAGCCAACAACATGTCGCCAACCCTTATTCTGAGTTTGATTGCCGGCTACTTCGCCGTGCTCATCATTATTGCGATACTCACCTCGCGCAAGGCCACGAGCGAAAGCTTTTTTATTGCCAACCGCAACGCGCCCTGGTACATGGTGGCCTTCGCCATGATTGGCACCTCGCTTTCGGGCGTCACATTCATCTCGGTGCCGGGCAATGTGTATGGCAAAAGCTGGAGCTACCTGGCTGTGGCCCTGGGCTTTGTGGCGGGCTACGTGGTGATTGGCACCGTGCTGCTGCCGCTCTATTATCGGCTGCAATTGGTGAGTATTTACTCATACCTGGAGCAGCGCTTTGGCTACTGGAGCTACAAAACGGGGGCGCTGTTTTTTCTGATTTCGCGCTCGCTGGGCTCGGCCCTGCGGCTGTACCTGGTGGCGGGCGTGTTGCAACTGGCGGTGTTCGATTCGATGGGCGTACCGTTCTCCATCACGGTGGTGGTCAGTATTTTATTCATCTACCTCTACACGTTTAAGGGTGGGCTCAAGACTATTCTCTGGACTGATACCTTCCAGACGATGGCCATGCTGAGCTGCGTGGGGTTGAGCATCTACTTCATGTCGGATGCGCTCAATTATTCCTTCAAGCAGCTCATTAGCACGGTGCACGACAGCCCCATGTCGCAGGTGTATTTCGCTGATTTTCGGGATGATAAGTTTTTCTGGAAGCAGTTTGCCTCCGGCATGTTTATCACCATCGTGATGACCGGCCTCGACCAGGATTTGATGCAAAAAAACCTGAGCTGCCGCAGCCTCGGCGAGGCCCAGAAAAACCTGTTCTGGTTCACGCCCGTCATCGTGAGCGTCAATATCTTGTTTCTCACGCTGGGCGTGCTGCTGTATAAATACGCCGCCGCACGGGGCCTCGACCTGGCCCACCTGCCGCAGCTGCTCAACGTGAAGGGTACCCTCGATACCGACAAGGTGTTCCCGTTTCTGGCCACCACGCAGTTTTCGCTGGCGGCGGGCATCATCTTTATTCTGGGCATTATCGCCGTTACCTACGCCTCCGCCGACTCGGCCATGACGGCCCTCACCACGTCGTTTTGCATTGATTTTCTGGATATTAAGCAGTATTCGGAGGCCAAGCAAACGCAGCTGCGCCAGCTCACGCACATGGGCTGGTCGATAGTGCTGATTGTGATTATCCTCATTTTCCGAGCCCTCAACGAGCAAAGCCTGATTGATGCCGTGTACAAGGCGGCCGGCTTCACCTATGGGCCGCTGCTGGGGTTGTTTGCGTTCGGTATTTTCACCACCCGGCGGCTGCACGAACGGCTGGTGCTACCCACCTGCGTGGCGGGCGTGGCCCTCACCTACCTCATCGTGTCGCACTCGGTGCAGTGGCTGGGCGGCTATAAGTTCGGCTTCGAGATTTTGCTGCTCAATGGCGCGCTCATCTACCTGGGGCTACTCTTGATTTCGCGGCCCGGCGACCGAACCGAAGCCGCCCCGCAATTGTCCTAACTTGGGGTGTGGGTAGCCGCTTTTGGCAGCACCCGTACTTTTCATTTCCTATTGATTCTATGCGTTTTAGCTTATTTCTGCTGGCCCTGGCCGCGCCCCTGGCTACCCTGGCCCAAACCAGGCCCGCCCCGGCGGCCAAGGCCCCCATCGTGCTCGCGCCCGGCAACATGAAGCTGCAAGCCGGCGGCGGGGCCGACAACCGCCCCGACCACGCGCCAGAGTTTCCGGGCGGCGAGGAGGCCATGGGCGAGTTCTTCACCCAAAATGTGAAGATTCCGGTGAAAGCCAAGCAGGCCCGCGTGACCGGCGACGTGCTCGTGACCGCCACCGTGGGCACCGACGGCAAGCTCACCAACCCCATCATTGCCAAGGGCTTAACGCCCGAGTGCAACGCCGAGGCCCTGCGCGTGGTGCAGGCCCTGCCGGCCTGGCAGCCCGCCACCCGGCGCGGCGTGCCGGTGCCCATAATGGTACAAGTACCCGTGCCGTTCGACAACGCGGGCGTGGTCAAGTTTGAGAACGACCGCAAGGTGCCGCGCTCGGCCAAGGACGCGCCGGGGCTGAACTAGGTTTTGGCGCTCGCCAGCCGGCCGGCGTGGGCCGGCCGACCGGTTTATTCTGGTAGGCGCTTGATTTTCAGTAGTAACGGGGCGGCCCGCGTTTTTTAATGATGACTGGGCGGGTGACCTTTTTACTAACAACTAGTCGGCCCGCATTTGTCAACGACAACCGGTCGGCCGGCTGATGCGAAACTCCCCTGGGTGTTGCGCTGGCTGGTAGCTCAGGTTGATTACTAAGTAAAAACGTTGTGCTCAGCGGCGTGGACGCCGGCGAAGCATGACGTTCTTTTGTAGAAGTTTAGCAAACAGTTCAAAGCAATTTTGACTTGTTTGCGTCTAGTATATAAGCCGGCCGGCCCCTCGCCGGCCCGATTGAATTATGGCAAGAAGTGGACTGAATACCAGCGGCAACGACGCAACCGCCGACCTACCCAAACCAAAAGTTAACAAAGAGTCGCTCAAGCGCAGCCTGCGGATTTTTCGCTACGTGCTGCCCTACCGGGGCAAGTTTGCGGTGGGCATGGTGCTGCTGGTGCTCAGCAGCCTCAGCACCATGTCATTTCCGTGGATAGGCGGCAAGCTGGTGGATGCGGCCACCGACAAGCCCTTCACGCTGCCCGGCGGTATGGTGCTGGATATCAACCACATTGCGTTGGGGCTGTTTCTGGTAACGATATTGCAGGGCGTGTTTTCGTTCGGGCGCATCTGGTTTTTTACGCAGGTGAGCGAGTTCACGGTGCGCGACATCCGGCAGGCGCTCTACGCTAAGTTCGTGCAGCTGCCCATTCCGTTTTTCGAGCAAAACCGCGTGGGGGCCATCACCTCGCGCATTACCAGCGACGTAGCCCAGATTCAGGACTCGTTTTCGCTGACGCTGGCCGAGCTGTTTCGGCAGATATTTACGCTGGTGGCGGGCCTGGCCTTCATCATGTTTGTGTCGTGGAAGCTGTCGGTATTTATGCTGGTCACGTTTCCGCCCATCGTGCTGGTAGCGGGCCTGTTCGGGCGCAAAATCCGCACCCTGGCCAAGACGGTGCAGCAGGAGCTGGCCCACACCAACACCATTGTGGAGGAAACCCTGCAAGCCATCAATTCGGTGAAGGCGTTCACCAATGAGCAGTTTGAAATTGGGCGCTACACCACCTCGCTGCGCAAGGTGGTGCAGGCGGCGCTGCAAAGCAACCTCTACCGCGGCGGCTTCGTGTCGTTCGTGATTATCGGCCTGTTTGGGGGTATTATTCTGGTGCTGTGGCGCGGCGCTACGCTGGTACACACGCCCATAACCGACCCCAACCACCTCAATATCGGCCAGTTAGTGTCGTTCCTGCTCTACACGGTGTACATCGGGGCCTCGGTGGCGGGGCTGGGTGAGCTCTACGGCAAGGTGCAGAGCACGCTGGGCGCGAGCGAGCGCATTCTGGAAATACTGGACGAAACGCCCGAGCCCACGCACCTGGAGCCAGCTATCGGCCTGGTGCCCAGCCAGATTAAGGGCGACATTCGCTACGAGCACGTGGCCTTCCGCTACCCCACCCGGCCCGACGTGGCCGTGCTGCAAGACATTGACTTCCACATTAAATCGGGCGAGAAAATCGCGCTCGTGGGCCCCAGCGGCGCGGGCAAAAGCACAATTGCCGGCTTGCTCATGCAGTTTTACCCGCTCAGCGGCGGCCGCATCGTGGTCGATGGTCACGACGTAAAGGACTACGACCTCACCAGCCTGCGCCGCCACATCGGCATCGTGCCCCAGGAAACGCTGCTTTTCGGCGGCACCATCCGCGAGAACATCGCCTACGGCAAGCCCGGCGCCACCGAGGCCGAAATCATTGAAGCCGCCCAGCGCGCCAATACCTGGCAGTTTATTTCGGCCTTCCCCGAGGGCCTCGATACGGTGGTGGGCGACCGCGGCATCAAGCTGTCGGGCGGGCAGCGCCAGCGCGTGGCCATCGCCCGCGCCATCCTGAAAAACCCCGCCATCCTCATTCTCGACGAAGCCACCTCCTCGCTCGATAGCGAGAGCGAAAAGCTGGTGCAGGGCGCCCTCGATGAGCTGATGCAGCACCGCACCAGCCTCATCATCGCCCACCGCCTTTCGACTATCCGCAAGGTGGACAAGATTTTAGTGATTGACGGTGGCCGCATTGTGGAAGCCGGCTCGCACGAGGAATTGAGCGACCGTGAGGGTGGGCTGTACGCCAATTTGCTGCGGTTGCAGTTTGAATTGGCGTAGCTATGCTTGACCCCGGTTATTATATTGGCCGCAAGGGTAAAATTACCAACGGAGAATATCTTGGCTGGACTATTGAAGTTGTAAATGACTCGGCGGGCGAAACCGGCGGTTATTTTATTCTGTACTTTAGTAAGGATGGCGGCGGTAACGACTGGCTAGAAAAGAAGAAAAACCTTATTCATTACTTTGCAGAAACTGACTGGGTTATTGAGTGGCAATGATATTTCTACAATTTAAAGCAAATTTAAATATCTAATACCCAGCTTTTAGAAGAAATTGATTCCCTCCCACCCAACCTCCAGGAGGAGGTGCAGGATTTTGTAACCTTTTTGAAAACGAAGGTGCAGAAGCAGCAACCGCCGCTGGCGAAACGGCAGTTTGGGGCTGGTAATGGGCTCATTATCATAACGAATGATTTTAATAGACAGGTATAGTATTTACAATAATATACTTAACGCGACTGCTCCTCGACACGCACGCTTTCCGTTGGTTTTACACAGGAAATAAATGACTGAGTAGTACGGCAGAATTTCTCATCAATAATTTGAGTAATGAGTGCTTTTTAAGCATCGCCCGGCGTATTTCCAGGTGAGGGCGGCAGCGGCCAGGGCGGGATACGGGATTTCCATACGCGCCGTGGCCCGGCGGGGGTGCTACGCGCCGGGCCACGGCCGCAAGCTACTCGGTAAGTGGCTTGCGGCCAACCAATTGCTGGCCCCGCCGGGCCCGGCCACGGGCGGCGGGCCTAGTTTTTGGTGCCGCACTCAGCACAAAATTTCTGCTCGGGCTTGAGGCTGGTGCCGCAGCCGGCGCAAAACCGCTCCTGGGTTTTGGCGGCGGGGTTGGCGATGCCGCAGCTGGGGCAAAACTTTTGGCCGGCCGCGAGCTTGGCCTGGCAGTTGGGGCACTGCACGAGGGTACCGCGGCCAAAAAAATCGAGGTCTTGGGTGTAGTCGGTGGCGCGGGTTTTGGTGCGAATCTGCTCGCGGGCGGCCTGCGACTGCTGGGCCCGCAGCTCCTCGTGCTCGTCGGGGGCGCAGGCTTCGCAAAGGCCGGCGCTGTGGTTCCAGCACACATCGGGGCACACCCAGTGGCCGCAGCGCGTGCACTGCTTGAAATTTTTCTTACCCTCAGCCACGGCCGTTTCCAGGGCCTCGTCGTGGGCCTTGCCACCCACAGCCTGCTGAATCTGGTAGGCCGCGTTCTGCATCCCACCCAAGCCGCCAAAAAAGTTGCCCGCCGCGCTCAGCAAGCTGCCGGCAATGCCAATCGCATTGGGCTGAAAACGAGACATATAGCCGTTGCGGCACTGGTCGCAATGAAACTTAAACTGAAAACCTTTGTCGGTGGACAGGTCGTCGTAATTAGCGACGAATTGAATCATGTTGCTCATGGCACGGGCGCGTAAGTTGGCGGCGTAAATGTAAGGCGCACAGCCGCTGGGCAACTGTATCGCGGCCCGGCCGGCTGGCATTACAGGCGGGCCTGCACCTTGGCCACCCACCCGGCATCGGTGGGACTGATTACCAGCATGTTGAAGCCGTAGCGCTCGGCTTCTATTCGCACGCCCTCCGAGTCGTCAATCAGCAAATCAATCCCAAACTGCGGCGGGTATTTAGTGCTGCGCACCCTCACCTCGCGGTTGTGCCGCGCCTGGTTCACTACTCCATGGAGGCGAATACCGTGCAGCCAAAATAGCCGCCGGATGTAGCCCGCGCTGCGGTACGAGGTGGTGTATACCCACAGTTCCCAGCCCTGAGCCCGGCAAAACTCACACAGCTCCACAGTGCCTGCCCGCAGCGATTCCTTGCCCAGCAGCCATGCCCAAAGCTTGCGTTTCGGCGCTTTCAGCGCAAAGTGGTATTCGCCCCAAATCAGGGTATTGTTCAGGTCGAAGGTGATGCGCATGAGGCGTTGGCGAATGGGGAAATGGTCAGGAAAATCCAGCTGCAATGGCCCTACCTAGGCACGCAAGCGCCTTGGGCAAATGTAGCTTCGGCCGCGGCTGGCGGGTAATTTCGGATGTTAATAGCTCATTATCAGTTATTTATTATTTTATTGCCTTGAACTAGGCTGGGCCGGCAGCTTTCTGGACCACCCGCCGTACAAGCCACTACTTTATTATTTATTCATCAAAATCAATTTTTTATGACTTCCTTTTTCCTGTCGGCTCGCACTGGGTCAGCTGCCTTACCGCGCGTGGTGGGCCTGGCGGCCTTAGCAGTGGGTTTGCTGGGCCTGTTGCCAGGCTGCTCTAAGCAAGACTACCCCATTGCGGTGCCCACCCCCGCCAAAATAACGGTGCCGCAGCGGGCACTCTCGCCCGAGGGCATTCAGTATGATGAAACCAATAAGCGCTTTATTGTGAGCTCGCGCACCCAGGGCCGCATCGGCACCGTGCGCGACGACAGCACCTACACCCAGCTCGCTGACGACCCCCGGCTGGTTTCGACCATCGGCCTGAACCTCGACGGTACCCGCCAGCGCCTGCTGGCCGCCGTGTCGGATATTGGCGTCAACACCGCCCGTTCCACGGCCACTACGCTGCGCAAGCTGGCGGCCCTCGCCATCTTTAATCCCAGCAGCGGCGCGCTGCTCAGCTACGTCGATTTGGGGGCGCTGCGGCCCACGCTGCCGCACATTGCCGTCGACACCCAGGGCAACGCCTACATCACCGACAGCCTCTCGCCCATCATCTACAAGGTGGATGCGCAGGGCGTGGCCACGGTTTTTCTGGAAAACCCGCAGCTGAGCGGCGGCACCGGTTTCGGGCTCAATGGCATCGTGTTTCACCCCGATGGCTACCTGCTGACGGCCAAGACCAGCGATGGCACGCTGTATAAAGTACCCCTCGCCAACCCCACCGGCTTCACCACCGTAACCACCACCCAGAGCCTGGTGGGCGCCGACGGCCTGCTGCTGCTCGACAACAACACCCTGCTAGTAGTAGCGGGCAGCCAAAACACCGTTTTCCGCATGGCCAGCACCAACGCCTGGGCTACTACCGCCCCCACCGGCAGCTTCGCCACGGGGGCCGTGAGCGCCACCACCATCGCCCGCCGCAATGGCACGGAGGCATTTGTACTGTACCCGTACACGGCCACCTCGCCGCGCTTTGCCATTACGAAGGCGGTTTTTTAAACGAGTTTCACGCAGGGTTTTGGGATGTTGAAGCGCAGGTTTTCGCAGGGCTGGACGCACCATATTTCTACGAAAACCTGCGCGATTTTTTTTACCGTGAGTCACTTATTTTTTGTGAAATAATTGGCTAAGCCGCCCAACGCGGCCAAAGCACCCACTGTTGCTGCTAGCCATAGTACGTAGGACCATTCATAGTTTGGATGCAAGGCAGCCCGGTAGTAGAGAATCTCGTCGTAGCGCACCACTTCTATTTCGTCGCCGATTTCCAACAACCGCCCATTGCTTTCCGCATATTTGAGACGCTCAAACACCATTTCTCCCTCTGCACTTTTATACTCCACATAAGGATAATCCAGACAGTGCCAACTACCCGCAACCCGCACATAATCTTTGCGATAACTCCTGAATATAGCCCATGCATGGTAACCCGATTTTTCGATAGTATTGGCTGATTTTTTAGTGTACTGGTACCACCAGTACGCTAAACCAAGACAGACGGGCACGAACGTAAACACGCTAAAATTCATACTACCAGCTCGTTAAGCTGTTGTTTAACAACCCCTCCGCCAGCGTCCGGTCGTTGCCCAAACGCGGCACCTTATTCTGCCCGCCCAGCTTGCCCACGCTTTTCATATACCGCCGGAAAGCCCCAGCGGGCAGCTGAGTCAACTGCAAGCTGGTCAATATATTACCTTGACGCAAGTCGTCGTAATACGTATTGCGCTGGCGCAGGCTAGCATCCAGTGCGGCGGCGAAGCTGGCGGCATCGCGTGGGGGCTGGGCAAATTCTACCAGCCACTCGTGGCGCGAGGGCTGGGCTTTGTCCTCGCTCACGAGCGGGGCCACGGTGAATTCGGTGACCTCGGCTTCGGGGTGCTGGCGGATAGCTTCGCGCAGGGCAGCCTCTACTTCTTCGCCGATAACGTGCTCGCCGAAGGCCGAGAGGAAATGCTTGATGCGGCCCGTGACCACTACGCGGTGCGGATGCAAACTGACGAAGCGCACGGTGTCGCCGAGCGAGTAGGCCCACAGGCCGGCGTTGGAAGTGAGCACTACGGCGTACTGCTTATCCAGCTCGACTTCGGCGATGGTGAGGCGGGGCGGGGTCTCCTCGAAAAAGCGCTCGGCAGGCACAAACTCGAAGAAGATGCCACTGTCCAGGCGCAGTAGCAGACCGGGATTGCCGGGCTGGTCCTGAAACGCAAGGAAGCCTTCGGAGGCTGGGAAGAGCTCGATGCTATCTATTTGCCTACCAATGCTTTCTATTAGGCGGGCGCGGTAGGGCTCCATGCTCACGCCACCCGATACGAAGAGGTCGAACTGCGGAAACACCTCCCCCACCGGCCGGCCGGTGCGGGCCGTGAGGCGGTCGAAATACATCTGCACCCAGGGCGGAATGCCCGAGATGAGGGTCATATCCTGCCCCAGCGTTTCAGCCACGATGGCGTCGAGCTTGGTTTCCCAATCCTCGATGCAATTGGTGGCGTAGCTGGGCAGCTGGTTGCGGCGCAAGTAGCTTGGCACGTGGTGGTTGACGATACCCGAGAGCCGGCCCGTGGGGATGCCGCCCACCATTTCCAGCTCGGGCGAGCCGGACAGGAAAATCAGCTTACCATCGAGAAAGCGGGCGCGGCCGGTGGCGGCCACGTAGTGCAGCAGCGCGTCCTTGGCCCCGTTGATGTGGTTGCCAATGCTGGCCTGGGTAATGGGGATGTACTTGGCCCCGCTGGTGGTGCCGCTGGTTTTGGCCAGGTACAGCGGGCGGCCGGGCCACAGCACGTCGGCCTCGCCGGCCTTCATGCGGTCAAAATACGGCTTGAGGGCCTCGTAGTCGCGGATGGGCACGCGGGCGGCCAGGTCGGCGGGCGTGCGCACGGCGGCCAGGTCGTGGGCCCGGCCAAAGGCGGTGCTGGCAGCCGTGCGGGCCAACTCGCCCAGCAGGCGCCGCTGCGCGGCGGCGGGGTTGCGCTGCCACTGGCGGTAGCGGTGCAAGGTGTAGGCCGCCAGCGGGCGGCTCAAAGCGGCTTTAATTCCCATGACTGGCAAAAATAGACGGCACGCTAGTGGTTGGGGCGACTTTTCGCACGTAATAGCAGAGTACTGGCCAGCTATCGAAAAAATTTGGCCAGCAGGCAGCGTACTGAGCAGCTTATCCTGTTTAGCTTTGCGGGCACCGGACTTAAACAAAGCTTTCGCGCCTGCAAAGCTGCTGGCTTACGGCCGGTGAATGTTTTTTATTCTTTTCTTCTTTTCAAAACTCCCATGATTAATCAATTTGGCAAAGCCGAGTGGCAGGGTGACATCAAAGGCCACGGCACCATCACCACCAAAAGCGGGGTAGTGGACGCTACGTACTCTACCGGCTCGCGCTTTGAGGGCCAGAAAGGTACCAACCCCGAGGAGCTGATTGGCGCGGCCCACGCCGGCTGCTACACCATGTTTCTGACTAATATCCTGGGCCAGCACGGCCACACCGTAGAAAGCATCACCACGACCTCAACCGTGACGCTCGACCC
Source organism: Hymenobacter sp. H14-R3 (assembly GCF_030063445.1). Lineage (GTDB taxonomy): Bacteria > Bacteroidota > Bacteroidia > Cytophagales > Hymenobacteraceae > Hymenobacter. Next base: position 140,320 of record NZ_JASITD010000002.1, read on the forward strand.
CAGCCAGAACCCGCCCTTCATCACCAAAATCCACGTGAGCACCGAGGGCCACGTAACCGGTGGCAACATCACGCCCGAAGACTTCCAGAGGCACGCCGAGTTTGCCAAGGCCAACTGCCCGGTATCGAAGCTGCTGAGCGCGGTGCCCGAAATGACGCTCGAAGCCAAGCTGGCGTAGGGCGTCATTACCGCGGTTTGTTAAGTTGCTCTGGTCCGTTGGTGCAGCCGGCCTACCGGCTGACGCGGGCACCGTTCGGCCATCGTTCACGCGATAACTGGTCGGCTGGCTGCGCCATCGGACTGGAGCAACGACTTGAAGACTGCGTTAGGGCGTAATAATCAGGGAGGAATGGTTAGTGAGGAAGGGGCTTAATATCTTAACTAATAGAAGGTTAACTCATTGCTCACTAACCATTAACCATTACCCACTACTTTTGCCCCATGCCCACTGGTACTACCCGCATTCGCCTTCGCCCCGCCAACTCTTCGCGCCTCTCGTTTGGGGTGCAGGTTTCGCTGGCACTTTTTGCCATCGCCTACGCCGTTTTGATGCTGCGTAACTCGCCCGACACCCAGGATTTTTACTGGCTGAGCTACGTTTTCCTGGGCTTTTGCGTCGTGTACCTGGGCTTTATTCTGGTGCACAATGCGCCGATTTTCGGCACCCAAAGCTATTTCGAGTTTGCCCCCGGCTACCTGGTGCACAAGGCGGGCTTGTTTCGGGCCAAGCAGGTGTTTGCCGCCGAAAGCATGAGCCAGCTGGAGTTGCTGCCCCGCCAGCTGCGGGTGCGCCTCAAGGATGGCGACATTCACGTGCTCAACATGCGCGAGGTGAAGGGCACCCGCCGCCTGGCCGTACTGCGCGGCCAGCTCGAAGCCTTTGCCAAGCGCTACGGCGTGCAGCTACGCGAAGAAACTGCGGCGGGCCAGTAAGCCCGCGCCCGCGCCGCGGGCCTCAACTTCGGCCGCCACTCCCCGTAAGCATTACCCTATAAAGACGCCCCGTGGCGTCTTTACTTTTGTGCGACACCGCCTTTCCTAACTCCTACTTCCCATGCCCCTTGCCCCCGACGTTCAGCAGCGCATCAACACCTGGCTCACGCCCGCTTACGACGCTGCTACCCAGGCCGAAATCAAACAGCTCGTTGACACCCACCAGGACGACCAGCTCAACGACGCCTTCTACCGCTCGTTGGAATTTGGCACGGGCGGCCTGCGCGGCATCATGGGCGCGGGCTCGAACCGCATGAACCGCTACACGCTGGGCATGGCCACCCAGGGCCTCTGCAACTACCTGAAGCTGAGCTTCCCCAACCAGGAAATCAAGGTAGCTATCGCCCACGACTCGCGCAACAACTCGCGCCTGTTTGCCGAAACGGTGGCCAACATTTTTTCGGGCAACGGTATTACGGCCTATCTGTTTGATAGCCTGCGGCCTACGCCGGCGCTGTCGTTTGCCATCCGGTACCTGGGCTGCCAAAGCGGCTGCGTTATCACGGCTTCGCACAACCCCAAGGAGTACAACGGCTACAAGGTGTACTGGAACGATGGCTCGCAGGTGGTAGCCCCGCACGATAAGAATATTATTACGGAGGTGAACCGCATCACCAGCCCCGACGAAGTGAAATTTGAAGGCAACCCCAGCCTCATTCACCTCATTGGCAAGGAGGTGGACGATGCCTACCTGGCTGAAGTGAAGAAGCTGAGCATCAACCCCGCCGCCATTCAGCAGCAGCACGATTTGGGCATTGTGTACACGCCCATTCACGGCTCGGGCATTACGCTGGTGCCACCGGCCCTGGCCGAGTTTGGCTTCACCAACGTGAGCGTGGTAGCGGCCCAGGCCCAGCCCGATGGTAATTTTCCCACTGTGCAGTCGCCCAACCCCGAAGAGAAGCCGGCCATGCAAATGGCCCTCGACCAGGCCAAGGCACAGAACGCCGATATCGTACTCGCCACCGACCCCGACGCCGACCGCGTGGGCGTGGGCGTGAAAAACAACAAGGGCGAGTGGGTACTGCTCAACGGCAACCAGACGGCCGCGCTACTCACGCACTACATCTTATCGGCCCGGGCGCAAGCGGGCAAGGCCCAGCCCAACGACTTCATTGTGTACACCATCGTAACGAGCGAAATCCTGGGCGACATCGCCAGCCGCTACAACGTGAAGTCGTACCGCACGCTCACGGGTTTCAAATATATCGCCGGCCTCATCCGCGACTTGGCGGGTAAGGAGAATTACATCTGCGGTGGTGAGGAAAGCTACGGCTTCCTCATCGGCGATTTCGTGCGCGATAAAGATGCCGTAACGGCCTGCGCGCTGGTGGCCGAGATGGCCGCCGTAGCTAAAAACCAGGGCCGCACGCTCTACGAGGAGATGCAGAAAATGTACGCCGAATACGGCCTATACGTCGAAGACCTCATCTCGCTCACCAAAAAAGGCCAGCGCGGGGCCGAGGAAATTCAGGAGATGATGGTGGAGCTGCGCAAAAACCCACCCACCACGCTCAGCGGCTCGCCGGTAGTGGAAATTCGTGATTACCAGACCGGTAAGATTCACCACCTCACCACGAAGGTAGAGGAAAGCACCGGCGTGGAAAGCTCCAACGTGCTGCAATTCATCACGGCCGCCGGCGACAAAGTATCGGCCCGCCCCAGCGGCACCGAGCCCAAAATCAAGTTCTACTTCAGCGTGAAGGAGCCGCTGGCTTCCATCGCTGACTATGAGATGACGCACAAAAAAGGCGAGGCTAAAATCAAAAGCATTATAGAGGAAATGCAGTTGAAATAGCACAGCAGGCGCAAAAAATGCCTGTCATGCTGAGCTTGCGAAGCACCTTATTACGCCAGAACAAGTCGTTCAAACGTGATAAGGTGCTTCGCAAGCTCAGCATGACAGGCATTTTTTGCGCCTGCTGCTGGCGGCGTTACGCCCGCTGCAATTGCATCATCTTCACCTGCTGCGTGAGGTCGAGGACCATACTGGCCAGGTGCTCCAGCGACACGCCCCCGATGGGGAAGGCGCTGCTGATATAGCTCTTGGCTTCCCAGATTTCGAGCACGTCCTCCGCCTTCACGTCGTAGGGCGAGTACAGCGGGTTGTCCGATTGCAGGGCAAACATAGCGCTCTGCTTCAGCTTGTTATACACGCGCTTGAATACGATGCCATCCTTCTGGCTCACCACGATGCACGGGCTGCCATCCTTGATGGTAGCCCAGTCGTCGACGTAGCGGCCCACGATGGTGGTGCCGCTGACCAGCGGCAGCATAGAGTCGCCGGCGATTTCGAAGGCCCGAAACGTGCCGGTGCTCGTGAGCATGGGCAACCGAAAGCGGGGCAGCTCTTCAATAAATTCGCGGTCGGCGTAGCCGTTGAGGTAGCCGGCAGCGGCTTTCAGGGGTACCAGCTCGATGTTTTCGCGGTCGTCGGGGCCCACCGTGATGGCCAGGATGCGCAGGGGCTTGTCTTCGGGCAGGGTATCGTCGAGGGGGCCGGCTTCGCGCAGGGCGGCGGCCGTTTTGGCGTTCTTGCGCTTGGTAAAGTCGGTGGTAGCCAGCGAGTCAAGCGGAATATTGAAGAGCCGCGCCATGTTGACGAGCGTGGCCAGGCGCGGCTCGGCGCGGCCTTCTTCATACGCGCCCACCAAAGAGCGCTTAATGCCCAGCTTGTCAGCTAGTTGGGCTTGCGTCAGGCTCAGCTCGCGACGCCAGAACTTGAGGTTGGTATTAATCATAACGGTTAGGAAAGACAGGGGAAGAAAAACCCAACGCGGAGGGGGCGCGACGCACAATACTGGCAACACTGGCCGCAAGTTACTAATTCCATTAGACTTGCCAACGCTAACGGGGTGGGAATTGTTGAGACGATGCTAAAAATAGTGCAGCATACCCAGTATCACCATGTATAGCATGGCGCGAGTACTTTGCAACACCTTTCCACTTTGCCCTTGGCAGATGTTTAAACCCGCTACGCTCCGCATTTCTGCCATCATTGCCCTTGTGCTCTCAAGCTTAGGCTTGTTAATCAGCATATTAGCCACGTTTGTGCAGCCAGGCGTGGCCCTCTCCATAGTATCCTGGGCCTTGCTGCTGTGGGCCGCTTACCTGGGTTTTCGGCTCACTGCCTACAAGCTGTATGAGGACGAATACAAGAAGGTAGGACTGCGTATCTATGCCATCATCGTGGCTTTTATCGCCTTTTTATTCGTGGGTGTGACCGTAGGGCTCGTGCTGGCCGTGGTACTGCTTGGCGCGCTGTGGGGCTTGAAAAAAAACTACGACGAGTGGCAGCACTCCCACCCGGCCGAGGATACGGAGGCTGATACGCTGTAGCACAGCTCACTGCTACCGCCCGCGCTGCGCCCGGATGCCGTTGGGTGGCCTACTTGGGTAGCCCCTTAGCCCTGCCGCCCACGCTGCGCCCGAATGCCCGCCAGCCGCAGCTGGAAGTAGTCGTACTTTTCGCGCAGGTGGTCAAACAGGTCACGCAGGGCGGGCGCGCCGCCGAGCTGGGCGCGGGCCGCCGCAATTTCAGCCAATTGTGAATCGGAGAGGAAATCCTGCATGCGCAGGTCGAGGCCTTTGGTATAGGCGCGCTCCAGGTGGCTTTTCACGGTGCTGAGGGCCAGGTTGCGCTGCTCGGCAATCTGCTCAGGCTTAAGACCTTGGCGGTGCAGCTGGAAGGTTTGGTCCTCGCTGTCGTTTACGTCGCGGTCGGTCTTTTTCTGGGCCGCCGCGCGGGGGCCGGGCGTGTAGTCGTCCTCGCTGAAGGGCGGCACGTTGAGCGAGTCATCTATGGCATCGGGCACGGCGCGGGGCGGGCCGTGCTGCAAAATGGCTTCGATAAACGCCTCGCCGTAGGTTTCAAATTTCTTCATGCCTACGCCCGATACCGAGAGCATGGCGATGCGGCTGGTGGGCTGCTCGCGCGCCATTTCTTGCAGCGTGGTATCGGTAAATACCACGTAGGGCGGCACGCCCTGCTCGTCGGCAATTTGCTTGCGCAGCTGGCGCAGGCGCTCGAATAGCCGGGCCTCGGGGGTGCCGGCGCCGGCCGCGGCGGCATCGGCGGCGGCTTTTTTAGTGGCGCGGGTTTGCTTATCAGCCTTCTCAGCCACCTGGAATTTTTTGAGTGATACGGGCAACTGGCCCTTCAGCACCTGCTGGCCGCGCTCGGTTATTTTGAGGGCGTAGCCTTCCTCGTAGGCGATGTAAAAGAGGCCGTCGTTCAGCATCTGGTGCACGTAGCTGTACCAGTCGAGGTAGGGCAGGTCCTGGCCCGCGCCGTAGGTTTTGAGCTGGTCGTAGCCGCCTTGCAGCACGGCCTGGTTGCGCATACCGCGCAGAATATCAATGAGTAAGTTGATGGCCACGCGCTGCTGGGCGCGGGTGCTGGCCGAGAGCGCCTTCTGGGCCAGCAGGGTGCCGTCGAAGGTGGTGGGCGGGTTGCGGCAGATGTCGCAGTTGCCGCAGTCGTGGCCCAGGTCTTCCGAGAAATAGTGCAGCAAAATGCGGCGGCGGCAGCTGGCGGCCTCGGCAAACTGCTGCATGCGCTCCAGCTTGGCGGTGTTGAGCTGAGCCTGGCGCTGGGGCACGTCCTTGGTCACCATGTCGCGCATCGACATCACGTCGGCGAAGCTGTAGAAGAGCAGCGCGGTGGCATCAGTGCCGTCGCGGCCGGCGCGGCCGATTTCCTGGTAGTAGCCCTCGATATTTTTGGGCAGGTTGTAGTGCATCACCCAGCGCACGTTGCTCTTGTCGATGCCCATGCCGAAGGCGATGGTGGCCACAATGACCTGCATATCGTCCTGCAAAAACTTCTCCTGGGCCTCGGCGCGCTGGTTAGGCGTCATGCCGGCGTGGTAGTAGCCGGCCTTAATCCCCTTTTGCTGAAGCTTTTGGGCCACCGTTTCGCAGCTCTTGCGCGAGAGGCAGTAGATGATGCCCGCATCGTTGGGGTGGCGGCCAATGAAGTCCAGAATCTGCCCGATGCGGTCCTGGCCGGGGCGCACCACGAGGTTGATATTGGGCCGGTCGAAGCTGGACAGGAACACCTGGGGCTCGTGCAGGTTGAGCTGCGTTTTGATGTCGCGCTGCGTGAGGCGGTCGGCCGTGGCCGTAAGCGCGATGATGGGCACGCTGGGAAACTGCTGCCGCAGCGCGCCCAGCTGCGTGTACTCGGGCCGGAAATCGTGGCCCCAGCTCGAAATACAGTGCGCCTCGTCAATGGCAAACATGCTAACGTTGAGCCGCGTAAGAAACTGCATAAAGCCATCGCTCAGCAGCTTTTCGGGGCTCACGTAGAGCAGCTTGAGGTGGCCGCTGAGGGCGGCGCGCGAGATGTCGCTGGCCTCGCTCTGGCCCACGCTGCTGTTGATGTAGGCAGCCACTATGCCGTTGGCTTTCAGGGCCTCTACCTGGTCCTTCATAAGCGCAATGAGCGGCGAAACCACCACGCACACGCCCTCCGATACCACGGCCGGAATCTGAAAGCAGACCGACTTGCCACCGCCGGTGGGCATGAGCACCACGGTATCCTGGCCACCCAGAATGCTCTGGATGATATCGCCCTGCATGGGCCGGAAATTATCGTAGCCGTAGTAGCGCTTGAGTGCCTGGCGGGCGGCGGTAAGGGAAACGGCGGGGGCGGTGGTAGCGGGCATAAGGCACTTCGGTCGAAAGATTAAAATAACAATCGGCCACACGAAGTTCCAAAGAATTTAGCCAACCTCACCAGGCGGCCCCAACCAGCCGCGCCCGGCCAGGTACCACGCCGTTGCTAAACCGCTGGCAGAGGCCTTGCTAGTTGCTGAAAAACGTGGGCCATAAAAAAACGGCACCCGCTGGGGTGCCGTTTTTAGTAACAAACTTGCTAAGGTTAGCTTACTTGCCCAGCGCATTTTTTAGTTCGCCGCTGGCCAGCGCCTGGGCTTCTTTGGCCTCGGGCACCACGGCGGCCATGCCGAAGAACTCGTGCGTTACCCCGGCGTAGTTCTGGTACTTCACGGCTACGCCGGCTTTTTGTAGGTTGTCGGCCAGCATTTTGCCCTCACTCATCAGGGGGTCGTACTGGTCGGTGATGAGGGTGGTGGGCGGCAGGCCTTTCAGGTTGGCGTGCACGAGGTCGATAAGCGGGTTCTTACCATCGGCGGGGGTACGCAGGTAGTACTGGAAGAACCAGGCCATCAGGTCTTTATTGAGCGGCTTGGTCTGCGTATTGGCCAGGTACGAGGGCGTGTTCAGGTCGTAGCCCGCGATGGGGTACACGAGCAGCTGGTGCTTGGGCAGGGCCACTTTTTTATCGCGGGCCATCAGGCTCACGGCGCAGGCCAGGTTACCGCCGGCGCTCTCGCCGGCCACGGCTACGCGGGCGGGGTCGCCCCTGAAGCCGGCGGCGTTTTTGAGCGTCCACTGGTAGGCGGCGAAGCTGTCGTTGTGGGCGGTCGGAAATTTATTCTCCGGCCCCTGGCGGTAGGCCACCGACACAACGATGGCACCCGTCTGCTCGACGAGGGCGCGCACCGACGGGTCATAGGTGTCGAGATTGGCAATTACCCAGCCGCCGCCGTGGTAGTACACGATAACCGGCAGCGGGCCCGTGGCACCCTTGGGCGTGTAGATGCGCACCTTCACGCCGGGCATTACCACGCGGCTCATGGTGTCGGCGGTGGCGGGCGGCGTGGGGATGCTGAATTTCTGCATTGTGGCCATGGCCGCGTCGGTGGCGCTGGGGGCCTTGCGGGCCTCCTGGGGCGTCAGCTTGGCCATGGGCGTGGGGCCACTCAGGGCAGTGAGCTGCTCGATAACGGCTTGCATCTCGGGGTGCAGGCCGGTGCCCCAGGCGGGCGCGGGGGCGCTGGGCTTCACGGCCATGGGCTGGCTGGTGGCGGCGCTATCGGCGGGGGCGGGGGCGGTAGCCGGGTCGCTGGTGGCAGTGACCGAGGAAGTTCCGGTGGTTTGGCTGCTGCTGCAAGCGGCCAGCAGACCCAGGGCCGCTACCGGCGCGGCCCAGCGCGCCGAAGCGCTTTTCCAGAATTGAAACATGAGAAGAAAAAATGTACCTGTATGAAGGACGCTCTTACGGCATATCTCCCCAAAAAGCTACAAGGGAGCTGAAAATAAGCCAATTACTGACTGACTTTCAGCTCCCTATTTTTACTGGATGCTCCGTTTACCCTGGCGCTGGCCTACGCTTCGTCGGCCGCCGGGGCGGGGGCGCGACGCGAACCCCGATACAGCTCATACTTCAGCAGGCGGCAGTCAATCGGGCCGTTGAAGAGCGGGATGCGGCGCGATACCTTCAGGCCAATGGCCTTGGCAGCCTCCAGGTTGCCGGTGAAAATGAAGGCCTCGTAGCCCTGAAAATTCGTCTTCAGCGCGTCGCCAATAGTTTTGTAGAGCGCGTCCATCTGGGCCTCCTCCCCTATCCGCTCGCCGTAGGGCGGGTTGGTGATGACGAGGCCGGGCTCCTGGCCCTGCGGCGGCTGGGCATCGCGCACGTCGCGCACGCTCAGGCGGATGCACTCATCGAGGCCGGCGGCTTCGATGTTCTGGGCGGCCTGGTCAATCACGCGGGGGTCGAGGTCGGAGCCGGCCAGGTAGGCCTGCGGCTCCTCCATGCGCTGGGCCTTGGCCTCTTCGCGCAGCTGCTGCCACAAGTCGGCGTCGAAGTCGGCCCAGTTTTCAAAGCCAAATTTACCCTGATGAAACAGGCCGGGCGCGATGCGCTGGGCAATGAGGCCGGCCTCGGTGAGGATGGTGGCCGAGCCGCACATGGGGTCGATGAGCGGGCTTTTCTGGTCCCAGCCGCTGAGCAGGATGAGGCCGGCGGCCAGCACCTCATTAAGCGGGGCATCGTTGGTGGCCTGGCGGTAGCCGCGGCGGTGCAGCGAGTCGCCGGCCGCGTCGAGGCTCAAAATGACGTCGTTTTCGAGCATGCGCAGGTGAATGCGGATGTCGGGGTTGCGGGTGTCGATGCTGGGGCGCTCGCCGGTGCGGGCCCGAAACTGGTCCACAATGGCGTCTTTGGTGAGCTGGGCCACGTAGAGCGAGTGCTCGAAGCTCGACTTGTTGACCACGGCCGTGATGGCAAATGTTTGGCCGGGGCCGATGAAGCGGCTCCAGTCAATCTCGCCCACCTGGTCGTAGAGCGCCTGCTCGTCGCGGGCATAAAAATCGGCGAAGGGGCGCAGCAGGCGCATGGCCGTGCGGCTCCAGAGAATGGTGTTGTAGAGGAGCTTTTTGTCGCCGCTAAACTCGACGGCGCGGCTGCCCACGTATTCGATGGTGGCGCCAAGCTGGCGCAGTTCGTCTACCAGGACTTCTTCGAGGCCAAACTGGGTGGTGGCGGTAAGGTGCATGGCGCAAAGGTCGGGCCTGGCGCGCGCGCTACCTACCAAGTAGCAGCGGCGGCTACCTTGCAGCCCGCAAAACCACCGTTTCTCAGCCTCAATCTCCCGCGGGAAGCATTTGAGGAAGAAATTTGAAACCGAAAAAAGCGATGTGATGGGCCAGCAAGGAAGTAGCAGAAACCCTACGCAATTGGGGGCGAGGTAGCTGGCCGGCCCCGCACTGTTTGGCCGGTTGGCACAACGCCCGCCGCGCCCCGGCGTACCTACTGGCCCAGGCGGGCCGCCGTTGTTCCGTTGTGGGTGCTATGCGTATGCTTTTTTCGACGGGGCCGGCCAGTAGTGCGTTGGCTCCCCATTACCCGCCGGGCGCTGAGCTGAGCTTCAGCATCATCATTCCCACCTACAACGAAGCGGAGGCCATTGTGGCCTTGCTGGCCTACCTGCGCCAGGCCACGGCCGGCGAGCCCGCGCCGGAGGTGCTGGTGGTAGACGGGGGCAGCACCGACGCTACCGTGCAGCTGGCCCGGCAGGCCGGGGCTACCGTGCTGGCCAGCCCACGCAAGGGCCGCGCCGCCCAGCTCAACCACGGCGCGCAGCAGGCGCGGGGCGAGATGCTGTATTTCCTGCACGCCGACTCCTACCCGCCGCCCGGCTTCCTGGCCGAAGTGCGGCAGGCCGTGGGGCAGGGCTATGGGGCGGGCTGCTACCGGCTGGCCTTCGACCACCAGCACTGGTTTCTGCGCTTTAGCGCCTGGTGCACCCGGTTGCCCTTCACGGCCGTACGCTTCGGCGACCAAAGTCTGTGGGTGCGCCGCGGCCTGTTTGGCCACATCGGGGGCTACCGCGAAGACCTGCTGGTGATGGAAGACCAGGAAATTGTGGGCCGCCTGCGGGCCCAGGCTCCGTTTCGGCTGCTGCCCCGCGCGGTCACCACCTCGGCGCGTAAGTACCTGGTTAACGGGGTGTTTCGATTGCAAGGCATTTTTACGCTTATCGTGGTGCTCTACCGCTTGGGCGTATCGCAGCGCCGCCTGGTGCAGCTCTACCGCCGGCTCATCCGGCAGGGTAAGTTATAGGAATGCAGGGTAAGCTTCAGCTCGCCTGTAATGGCCGTCGCGCATCTGGTAGGAATTAAAAATGATGAGTTAAAAACTTGATAATTAGATTTTTAACTTATATGTTTTAATTTTCAATTATCTATGCACAAGCTCTTAAACTGCGCTAGCTGCCCGGTTGTGGTAGTGGCAAGCTGAAGCTTACCCTACACTTGGGTGTAGCTTGCCGCCCTTATTTTTCAAGTAAAAACCGCTTCCTATGCCCCCTCCTACCCTGCCTGCCTGCCACTTATTGATATTTGCCCGCGAGCCGGTGTTGGGCCGCGTCAAAACCCGGCTGGCGGCGGGTATTGGGGAGGCGGCGGCGCTCGCCGTGTACCGCGAGCTGCTGGCCCTGACGGCGGCGGCCGTGGCGGTGGCGCAGGTGCCCGCCACCGTTTGGCTGGCGGAAGCGCCGGCCGAGGGCGACCCCACCCAGCCCCGGCCCGAGTGGCCCGGCCTGCCCTGGCGCGTGCAGCCGGCCGCCGGCTCGCTCGGGGCGCGTATGGCGCAGGCCTTTAGCGAAGCCTTCGCGGCGGGCGCGGGCCGGGTGGTTGTTATCGGCACCGATTGCCCCGGCCTGAGCACGGAGCTGCTGCGACAGGCTTTCGACCAGCTACTAAGCCACGACCTGGTGGCAGGCCCGGCCGACGACGGCGGCTACTACCTGCTGGGTATGAATAAGTTGGAGGCCGAGCTATTCGCCAACAAAGACTGGAGCACTGCCACCGTGCTGCCCGATACCCTGGCCGACGCCGCCCGCCTGGGCCTACGCGTGGCCCAGCTGCCCACGCTGCACGACGTAGACTCGGCCCAGGACCTGGCTACCTGGCGAAGGAGTGAGTTGATGAAGGAGTGAGTGAATTGCGGTCACCATAATGCGCCCTTGAACATATCAATTCACTCCTTCACCATCTCACTATTCACCCATTCCCAGGCGGCCCAGGCGAGCACGATGCCATATTCGAGGGTGAGCAACAGACCGCTTTCGGTGTATGCGGTGGTGCGGTAGGCCGCATAGGACAGTATTGCCAGCCCGCCCCACACCCGCGCGTAGCGTAGGGGCGAGAAGCAGCTGAGCGCCACCAGCGGCACCAGGTACCAGGGGTGCACAATGGTGGCCAGCGCGAAGTAGCCGCTGAGCGTGAGCAGCAGCAGTTGCGGCACCGCCGCCAGCCGAGGCCGGCCCGCTCGCCGCGCCAGCCCAAAAGCCAGGTACGCCGCGCCCAGCCCCAGTAGCGGCCCCAGCCCCCCCACCAAGTCAACGCCCGTCAGCCATTTACCCAGGCCCAGCAGCAGGTAGAATATGCTGGCATTGAACTCGAAGCTCTGGAAGTATAAGTCGAGGCTGAGGCCGATGTGCAGCAGCAAACTCCACGACAGGTAGGGCAAAAACAGGAGCCCCAGGCTGCCCGCCAGCACGCCCAGAAACCACCGGAAGCGCCGCCGCCCCAGCTGCCGGGCCAGCAGCGGCAGGGCCAGCAGCGGCAGCAGCTTGCTGGCCACCGCCAGGGCCAGCGCGCCGGCCGCCAGCCGGGTGCGGCGGCGCACTAGCAGGGCGCCCGTTAGCAGCAAAAAGGCTACTACCACGCCCTCCATGTGCACGTTGCCGGCCACTTCTACCACTACCAGCGGGTGCAGCAGGTAGGCCAGGGCGCGGCGGGCGGGCCAGCCCGCCAGGGGCAACAGCCAGATTAGCAGGGCTGCCGCGCCCGCATCGGCCAGCAGCAGGGCCAGGCGCACCACCACCAGAAAGCCGGTTTCGGAGGTTGGAAACACCGCGGCGGCCACCTGGTACAGGCCCTGGGCCACGGGCGGATACACCGAGAAATAAGTGGGCGAGTTGAGGTGCGGCAGCAGGCGGCGCAGCTCGCCCAGGGGCAGGGCGGCCGAGTCGGTGGGCGGGTGCTGGAGCAGCTGCCGGGGCGTTTCGGCAAAGGGGCTATGGCCGTGGCTGGCCAGCAGGCCATCCCAGCGGAAGCGGTAAAAATCGTCGCTCAGCGCCGGGGTGGCGGGCAGCCACAGCAGCCGAAACACCAGCGCCGCGCCCAGCCCCCAGCGTAGCGGCAGCCGCGTGTGCAGCAGCCACGCGTAGGCCGCGCCCGCCACCGCAAAGAGCAGTACCAGCTGCCCAAAATGCGCCCGCGGCGTGGCGTAGGCCAGGCCCCAGTAGGCTGCGCCCGTGAGCAGCAGCGCCAGCAGCTGGCTGAGGCGAAGCAGAATAGAGAGGGACAATGTTCGTAAAAAACTAAAAGCAAAGCTATTGACGCCTACTCCGGTCCGCCGGCTTTTTCAGCCGGCCGACCAGTTTTCGTTGCCAACCAGTCGTAGATTAATGCTGCTGTTACGCAGTGAGGTGTAGCGCGGACTTTGTAGTCCGCGGTCCCGCACCAATGGGTTAGCTTTCCCGGCGCAGGGCTGCGGACTACAAAGTCCGCGCTACACCTCACTGCGTCACCTCATTTAAGGCACTGCTTATCAGTAGGTTACTAACTGATTTTCGTTTCTATAGATTAATAGAGCGCGGCTGCTAACAACGACAACCGGCCCGCCGGCTGAAAAAGCCGGCGGGCCGGACCGGTACTACCAGTACTTGAAAATCGTCCACAAAATCTTGTAGCCGGCCCCAATGGTGCCGCGCACCGTGCCCGACACCTTGCTCACGCCGATGCGGCGGCGGTAGCGCACGGGCACCTCGACCACGCGCAGGCCCAGGCGGGCGGCTTTCACCTGCATTTCTACCGTCCAGCCGTAGTTGGTATCCACCATGCCGATGCGGGCCAGCGCGTCGGCCCGTACGGCGCGGAAGGGGCCCAGGTCGGTGTGGGTGCCGCCGTAGCGCAGGCGCAATAACCAGGCGGCCAGCCAGTTGCCGAAGCGCTGCTGGGGTAGCAGGGCACCACGCTCGCGCTGGCCCAGCGCCCGCGAGCCGATAACCAACTCGGCCCCGCCGCTAAGGATGGGGGCCAGCAGGGCGGGCATTTCCTCGGGAAAATCGGAATGGTCGCCGTCCAGAAACACGATGATTTCCGGGGTTTGGGCGGCGGGCTGGGCGGCGTAGTAGGCCAGCCCGGCCAGGCAGGCCTGGCCGTAGCCGGGGCGCGGCTCGGCTACTACGGTGGCCCCGGCGGCGCGGGCGGCGGCGGCGGTGGTATCGGTCGAGGCATTGTCTACCACCACTACTTCCTGCACCAGGCCGGTGGGTATCTCACTCAGTACCAATGCGATGGATTTCTCCTCGTTGTGGGCCGGAATGAGCACGGCAATGCGGGGCGGGGCGGCAGTCAAGGGCAAGTGGGACACGGGGGGAGCCACAAAGAAAGCGGGTGGCGCGCCGGGGCGGGGGCCGGCGCACCGCGCTTGCTTCTCAAAAGCATTTATCCAACAACTACTTAGCCCAAAAAATCCTTAATTTCTACCACCGTGGCGCGGGCCGAGCGGCCCACCCCAATGAGCGTGGCCGAGGCAAAGCCCGTCCAGCTGCCGTAGCCCACCAGCCAAAGCCCCGGCAGCGCCAGGGCGCGGGTGCCGGCCGTGGCCACGCGCCCATCGGGCCCCACCAGCCCGAGCCCGCCCAAAAAGCCCAGCGCCGGCCGGAAGCCCGTGCACCAGATAACGGCGTCGAACGCTTCGGACCGGCCATCGGGCCACACCACGCCGGTGGCGGTGAAGCGCGCCGGCGGGCGCACGCTGTGCAGCACACCGCGCGCACGGGCCGCCCGCACCTCGGGCACCATCACTACGTCGCCGAGGCTGGGGGGCGGGCTGGCCGCGGGGCCGGCCTGGTAGCGCTGGGTGGCCTGGGCGAAAAGCACGCGCCCATCCACCTCATCGGGTAGCAGGCGCGGGGGGCGCTCGGTGGCCCAGGTGGTGCGGGCCACCCGCGACACGTCGGCCAAAATCTGGGCCCCCGAGTTGCCGCCGCCCACCACCAGCACGCGCTGCCCGGCAAAGGCCGCCGCCCGGCGGTAGTGCGCCGAGTGCAGCTGCTCGCCGCCGAACAGCGCCCGGCCATCGTACTCAGGGATAAAGGGCTGGCCCCACGAGCCGGTGGCCGCCACCACGGCCCGCGCCTGCCAGTTGCCCTGGTCGGTAGCCACCACGAAGCCGGCCCCGGCGCGCGCCACCGCCGCCACGCGCACCGGCCGGTGCACGGGCAGCGCGTAGCGGCGCTCGTAGTCAGTGAGATACGCTGCCACCGCGTCGCGGGGCGGGAACTCGGGGCCGCCGGGGGCCGGGCGGGGCATGGGCCAGCCGGGCAGCGAGTTGGCCTCGGCCGGTGAAAACAGGTGCAGCGCATCCCAGCCGTGGGGCCACGCGCCGCCGGGCCGCGGCTGGTCGTCGAGCAGGGCAAACGAGTAGCCCGCCCGGCGCAGGTAGTAGCCCACGGCCAGCCCGCTTTGCCCCGCGCCAATTACCACTATATCAACTGTTTGCAAATCCATGAAATAGCTAGTTGGCCCCGAAGTGCGCCTGCGCAAAGTTGTGGGCGTAGGCCTTCACCTCGTCGCGCACGGCCCGAAACTGCTGCATAATCTCGTCGTCGGTGCCGGTGGCTTTGGCGGGGTCGGGGAAGTTGTGGTGCAGCTTTTGAGCCGGCGAGGGCAACACTGGGCAGGCCTCGTGGGCGTGGTCGCACACCGTGAGTACGTAGGCGAACGGCACGGCGGCGTACTCGGCCACGTGGTTGCTGGTGTGGTGGCTAATGTCCACGCCGTCTTCGGCCATCACGCGCACGGCGCGGGGGTTGAGGCCGTGGGTTTCGATGCCCGCCGAATACACGGTGGCGCGGTTGCCCAGCGCTTGCTGGAGGTAGCCTTGCAGCAGCTGGCTGCGGCACGAGTTGCCGGTGCACAGCACCAAGATGTCATGTTTCATAACCTATTGTCAATCTGTAAGTTAAGTAGATGCAAAGCGCCTGTCCCGGTCGGCCGGCGGAGCCGGAGCAGGTACCCTGCTCTGGAAATTGGGCTAATCACAAAAAATCAAGCAGCTGCATAATACTTGCGCCGCAGCCAAAACGCCAGGTTGACGAGCGCAATGAGGGCCGGCACCTCAATGAGCGGGCCGATGACGCCCGCAAACGCCTGCCCCGAATTCAGCCCAAACACGCCGATGGCCACCGCAATGGCCAGCTCGAAGTTATTGCCGGTGGCCGTGAAGGCGATGGACACGTTTTCGGCGTAGCTCGCGCCCAGGTATTTGCCCGCCATAAAGCTGATTATGAACATGATGGCGAAATAAATGGCCAGCGGCAGCGCAATCCGCAGCACGTCGAGCGGGATGCGCACAATCAGGTCGCCCTTCAGGCTGAACATCACCACAATGGTGCCCAGCAGCGCGCTAAGCGTAATCGGACTGATGGCCGGCAGGAAAACCTGCTCGTACCAGGCGTCGCCCCGGAGGCGGCGCAGCACGAGGCGCGACAAAAAGCCCGCCGCAAACGGCAAGCCCAGGTACAGGAGCACGCTCGGGGCAATGTCGCCGATGCCGAGATGCACGGCGTAGCCCTTCAGCCCAAAATAAGGCGGCAGCACGGTGATGAACAGCCACGCCAACACGCTGTAAAACAGCACCTGAAAGAGGGAGTTGAGCGCCACCAGCCCGGCCGCGTACTCGCGGCTGCCGTTGGCCAGGTCGTTCCACACCAGCACCATGGCAATGCAGCGCGCAATGCCAATGAGGATAACGCCCATCATGTAGTCGGGCCGGTCGGGCAGCAACCAGATGGCCAGCCCAAACATGAGCAGCGGCCCGATTATCCAGTTGAGCACCAGCGACAAGCCCACAATGCGCACGTTGCGAAAAACGCGGGGCAGCTGTTCGTACTTCACCTTGGCCAGCGGTGGGTACATCATCAGGAGGAGGCCCACGGCCAGCGGCACGTTCACGGTGCCCACCGTGAAGTAATTGATAGCCTGGTTGATATGGGGCACAAAGTAGCCCAGGCCTACGCCCAGCGCCATGGCCAGAAATATCCAGAGCGTGAGCCCCCGGTCGAGGCCGGAAAGCTTTCTTTGGGCCACTGCCGCTACGGGCGGGAGCGCTGCCTGGTTGGTCAGTTCCATAAAGAAAAAAGAAGAGGGCGGGGAAAGAACGAGTCAGGCCGCTGACGGCCGGGCACGGCGGGCCAGCCGAGGCTGCCAAGGGCCACCGGAGACTCGGGCTAGAGGGCAATAAAACGGGGCTACGCCGACTGGCCCACCGTGGGGCTGCGGCGCTCCAGCAGCAGGGTGTCGCGCCACACGCCGGCCAGCTGGGCAATGCGCTCGCGCCGGCCCACCAGCCAAAAGCCGTGGGCGGCGGCGAGGGCGTTAGTCAGCATAACAAATAAGCATAACTAATTTATTATTAGCTACTTGATTACCTCTGACACACTATTTAGCAACAGCCCCCGCCCGGCGTGCAGGCGGCCACCAGCAGCTGCGGCAGCACAAAGGCCGCGCTAGGGATGCCGCAGGCAGCCTGGGCCAGGCAGGCCGTTTGCTTGGGCGTGAGCAGAAAGTCGTGGCCGTCGAAGGCCAGGCCAAACTTGCCGATGGTGGCCTGCTGATACTCCACCTCAATATCCAGGTCCTCAGACCCCAGCATGCGCGCCGAGAGCTGGAGGATATGCAGAAATTTCTGCGGAGCCAGCCGATGGTCGTAGTCGCCGGCCTCCCAGAGCTGGAAGTTGGCCACGGTTTCCTTCCGCTCCACGCCGCCGCAGTCGATGAAGTGCTTGGTTACCAGGCCAACTTCCGTTACGTGGAAATGGGCCGGCAGGGCCGTGCCATCGGGCAGCCGGAAGCCAATGGCGGCGAGGCCCACCAGGGCCTGCTTCAACTCAGAGATTTTCATAGAAAACGAATTAGGGCAAGCCGGGGATTAACAGGCGCAGGCGTCTTCGGGGCCGCAGGCTGTGCCCGCCGTGGCTGCGCTAAAAAAAGCCGTAAACTGCTGCTGCACTTGCCGCAGCAGCTCCGTATTGAGGCAGTAGCAAACGGTGAGGCCGTCGATTTCGCCGCGTATCAAATCCAGCGCCTTCAGCTCCTGCAAGTGCTGCGACACGGTGGTGCGCGAGAGCGGCAGCTCGGCCGCGATGTCGCCCGAAATGCAGGTTTGCTTGCTGGCCAGCAGCTGAATAATGGCCACCCGCGCCGGATGGGCCAGGGCTTTGGCCACGCACGCCAGCCGCTGCTGGTCGGCGGTGAAGGCGGCGGTTTTGGCGTAGGTCATGGTGTAAAAAAGCGGTAACTGGCAATCACCTTTCGTTCTATGACGTAAATATACGTCATAGGGTATCGCAAATTTACGTCATGCAGAAAAACAAGACTATTTGAGGGTCCTAAACCCGGCGGCGGGGCAGGCACGTAGGTGCTTTGCCCGGCAGAGCCCGGCGGTTTGGGCGTTCTTTGCTTTCTATGCACCTCGTTATCATTGGCAACGGTATTACGGGCGTTACGGCGGCCATCACGGCGCGGCGGCTCTCACCCGAGGCCCGCATCACGCTGGTAGGGGCCGAAAGTGCGCACCACTATTCGCGCCCCGCGCTCATGTACCTGTACCTGGGCCACCTGCGCTACACCGACGTGAAGCCCTACGGCGATTGGTTCTGGCCCGAAAACCGCCTGGAGCTGGTGCACGCCGAGGCCACTGGCGTAGATACCGCCGCCCGCACCGTGCAGCTGGCCGCCGGCCCGCCCCTGGCCTACGACCACCTGCTGCTGGCCACCGGCTCGGTACCGCGCATTCCCGACTGGCCCGGCCGGCAGCTGCGCGGCGTGCAGGGCTTCTACGGCCTGCCCGACCTCGAACGCATGAGCCGCGACACCCAGGGCATCGGCCGCGCCGTGGTGGTGGGCGGCGGCCTCATTGGCGTGGAGCTGGCCGAAATGCTGCACTCGCGCGGCATCCAGGTCACGTGGCTGGTGCGCGAGGCGCGCTACTGGCAGTCGGTGCTGCCGGCCGAAGAGTCGGCCATGCTGGAGGCGCACATTCGTAACCAGCACATTGACTTGCAGTTGACTACCGAACTACGCGAGTTGCACGGCGATGCCCAGGGCCGCGTGCGAGCCGTAGTAACCACCACTGGCCGCGAGCTGCCCGCCGAGTGGGTGGGCCTGGCCACCGGCGTGCAGCCCAACCTGGCCCTGGCCCGGGCCGCCGGCCTCGCCACCGACCGCGGCATCCTGGTCAACGAGCTGCTCGAAACCAGCGCGGCCGGCGTGTACGCGGCCGGCGACTGCGCCCAGCACCGCCAGCCCGCCCCCGGCGAAGTGGCCGTGGAGCAGCTTTGGTATACCGGCCGCATGCAGGGCGAAACCGTAGCCCACACCCTCTGCGGCCAGCCCACGCCCTACCAGCGCGGCGAGTGGTTCAACTCGGCCAAGTTTTTCAACCTCGAATACCAGACCTACGGCCGCGTGCCCGCCCGGCCCGAAGCCGGCATCGCCAGCTTCTGCTGGCAGCACCCGAATGGAAAACACCTGCTGCGTATCAATTTCAGAGAAGCCGACCAGGCCGTGACGGGCGTAAATACCCTGGGCCTGCGCCAGCGCCAGGACGTGTGGGAGCCTTGGCTGCGCGAAAAAACGCCCATTGGCACCGTGGTAGCCCAACTGGCAGCGGCCAACTTCGATGCCGAGTTTTCGCGCCAGCACGAGCCGGCCATCCAGCGCGCGTTTGCCCAGCAGTTTCCGGGCATCGCGGTGGCGAAGCCGCGCCGCAAAAGGTTGTTTGGGCTGCTAAAGTGATGCACGCCCCATTGCCCTCCGCGGGCAGCCCCTCCCCTGCGGGGGTGGGCTGCCCGGCACCGTACTTTAAAATTCTTTCCTATGCAAGACCTCCTCGCTCCTTCCTTGGCCCTGGCACAGCCGCCAGCGGCCGCCACGCCACCCGGCGAAAAACCGGCCCTGGCGGCCGTGGCCCTGGGCCTGCTGGCGCTGCTGGTAGCCGCCGCCGATGCCGACCACAACCGGGCCCGACTGAGCCTGTACGCGGCCCTGGCACTGGTGAGCGGCGGCGCGCTGAGCTGGGCCTGGCTGGCGTTTGGGCGCACGGAAGCCGGCTGGCACCCGCACGACCTTTGGCGGCGGGCCAGTACCAGCCGGGGCACCGCGGCCTGGGCTACCGGCCTGGCCCTCACGGGCTTCTACGTAGTACTGTACTGGTTTCCGTGGCTGCTCGAAAACCTCATTAGGGCGCTCGACCCGTTCAGCCAGTGGCTGCGGCACCGGCCGGCCGACCAGTGGCTGCTCTACGGCACGTTCTACACGCTGGCGGTGCTGGTGCTGGGGGGGCGGGCGCTGTGGAAATACCGCTTTTCGCGCTACCACCTGGCGCGCACCGCCTCGGTAATGTTCTTCCAGCTGGGCTTCAGCTTTTTGCTGCCGGGGCTGCTGCTGGCAATGCAGCAGCCCGAGTATTACTTCTCGTATTTCTGGCCTTTGAAGTACGACTACCTCTTTCCCGACACCATTGGCAAGCTGCTGCACGGCGGCGGGCTAGGCGTGTTTATGGTGTTTTGGGGGGTAGTAATGTCGTTTTTGGCCACGCCGGTGCTCACCTATTTCTTCGGCAAGCGCTGGTACTGCTCCTGGGTGTGCGGCTGCGGCGGCCTGGCCGAAACCGCCGGCGATGCCTACCGCCACCTCTCCGACAAAAGCCGGCAGGCCTGGCGCTGGGAAGTGCGCCTCCTCTATCCCATTCTGGGGCTGATAGTGCTGCTCACGGCGCTGCTGTGGGTGGGGGCCTCGGGGGCGGTGCCGGCGCTGGGCGTGGTTACGGGGCCGCTGGGGCAGTTTTATGGCTTTGCGATTGGCAGCGTGTTTTCGGGTATTGTGGGCGTGGGCTTTTATCCGCTCATGGGTAGCCGGGTGTGGTGCCGCTTTGGCTGCCCCATGGCCGCCTACCTGGGCCTGCTGCAAAAGCACTTCTCGCGCTTCCGCATCAGCACCAACGGCGGGCAGTGCATCTCGTGCGGCAACTGCTCCAACGCCTGCGAAATGGGCATCGACGTGAAGCAGTATGCCCAGCGGGGCGAGCCCATTGTGCGGGCGGCCTGCGTGGGCTGCGGCCTCTGCGCCACCGCCTGCCCCCGCGGCGTGCTCAGCCTGGAAAATGGCCCGCGCGCGGGCCGGCTGGCGGCTTCGGCGTTCATTCACGCCGATTCGTTGCGAATTTTGTAGGGCATCTGCGCGGGCAGCCTCCCTTTCTTTTTCTCCTCTCTTTTCATGCTTCTTCTCGCCACCGGGCTGGTCGTTGTCTACGGCCTGTGCCTGGTATTTATGCTGGGCTTCAGCCTCACGCAGGGGCAGCTTACCTGGCTGGCGCGCCGGGCGCGGCCCCTGCCCCCGCCGCCCGCGCCCGCCGTGTGGCCCTCGGTAACGGTGCAGCTGCCCCTCTACAACGAGCGCAACGTGGTGGAGCGCCTGCTCGATGCCGCCGCCGCGCTCGACTACCCGGCCGACCGCCTGCTCATCCAGGTGCTCGACGACTCGACCGATGCGGGCGTGGCCCTGGCCGCCGCCCGCGTGGCGCACTACCGGGCGGCGGGCCACCGCATTGCCCACGTGCGCCGGCCCACCCGCCAGGGCTACAAGGCCGGCGCGCTGGCCCACGGCTTGGCCGAAACCGACGCGGAGTTTATTGCCATCTTCGACGCCGATTTTCTGCCCGAGCCGGATTTTCTGCGGCGTGTTATTCCCTACTTCACCAGCCCCGACATTGGGATGGTGCAAACCCGTTGGGGCCACCTCAACGAGCACGACTCGCTGCTTACGCGCCTCCAGGCGTTTGGGCTGAACGCGCATTTTCTGGTGGAGCAGGTGGGGCGGCAGGCCGGCGGGCACTTCCTCAACTTCAACGGCACGGGCGGCGTGTGGCGGCGCGCCTGCATCACGGACGCCGGCGGCTGGCACGCCGACACCCTCACCGAAGACCTCGACCTGAGCTACCGCGCCCAGCTGCGCGGCTGGCGCTTCCGATACCTGCCCCAGGTGGTGGCCCCCGCCGAGCTGCCAGCCCACCTCGACGCCCTGCAAGCCCAGCAGCACCGCTGGAACAAGGGCGCCGCCGAAACCGCCCGCAAGCACCTCGGCCGGGTGTGGCGCACGCCCGGCCTGCCGCTGGCTACCCGGCTGCACGCCACTTTTCACCTGCTCAACAGCTCGGTGTTTGCCGTTATCCTACTCATGGCGCTGCTGAGCGTGCCGCTGCTTTTTGTGCGGGCTTACCAACCGGGGTTTGAGCTGGTTTTTCGGCTCGCCGCTGGCTTTGTGCTCACGCTGCTGCCGCTGGCCTACTATTACTACACCGCCTGGCGGCGGGCGGGGCCGCAGGGTGGCCGCTGGTTTGGGCCGACGTTTCTGCTGTTTTTGGCTTTGTCGATGGGCCTGGCCTTGCACAATGCCCGCGCCGTGGTGCAGGGCTGGCTGCGCCGGGCCTCGCCCTTTGTGCGCACGCCCAAGCTGGGGGCAGGCAGGCCCGGCGAGCCGCCCGCCCGCCACAACCGCCCGCGCCAGGCCGCGCCGCTGCCCCTGGCCGAGGGCGCACTGACGCTCTATTTTCTGGTGGGAATAGCGGCGGGCTTTTACTACGGCAGCTACGGGCTGCTCCCGTTTCACGGGCTGCTGGTGGCGGGCTTCGGCACGCTCACCGGCTACGGCCTGCGCCAGCAGCTGGGAGCCAGGGCCTAAGACAGCCAGCACTTAAATAGCTGATAAACAGTATTTTACGTAATTTTTTCGGTGAGCCAAAATGTACGCTACACGTTGACTGCGTAAGCCCTGAAGGAAAAATAAGCGCAATCGGCCAGCTAGTTAACCGGCCCGCCCTCGTATTACGTAGCTAAGCCACCACCCGGCTAGCCCAGCGCGGCAAGCGGTTTTTGTGGCTCCCTCTCTCCTACCCATGACTCGTTTTTTTTCCTGGCTCGGGGTACTCGCGCTGCTCGGGTTTGTGGCCTGCCAGCGCCGCAAGCCCGACGCCCCCGCGACCACCAATTCCCTCTATTCAGCCATGCTCAATAGCCTGCTCAAAGAGTCGGTGCCCTTTGTGAGCGTAACCCAGCTGCGGCAGCAACCCGCCCCCCCGGTGCTGCTCGATACCCGCGAGGCCCCGGAGTTTGCCGTCAGCCACTTGCGCGGGGCGCGGCTGGTAGGCTACGATAAGTTTTCGCTGGCCACCGTGCAGGATATACCCAAAGATGCGCCCATCGTGGTGTACTGCTCGGTGGGCGTGCGCAGCGAAAAAATCGGCGCGCAGCTAACGCAAGCCGGCTTCACCCACGTGCGCAACCTCTACGGTGGCATTTTTGAGTGGGTGAACGAGGGCCAGCCAATAGTAACGGCCGCAAACCAGCCCACCGACCGCGTGCACGCCTACTCGCCTGCCTGGGGCATCTGGCTCAAGCGCGGCGAAAAGGTGTATTGAAGGATTGGGCCGGGGGGTGAGGCCCCGCACGACCTGCTGCCCACAGCAACCGTTTACCCTCTACTCCGGCAGCAGGCGGATAATAAAGTTCTTGAGCGGGTTCTTTTTAATAATCGTAACCAACTGACCGTTTGCGTATTGGTATTCGTCCTCGCGGCCATCGCGCAGGGCCTGCCAACTACCGGCCTTGCCCCAGCTCAGGGCGAAGTAGTCGCCGAAGTATTCGGCAAAGGCCCGCGCCTGGCCCGCTGGCGGCTCGCCAAAAAACAGGTTGGTAACGGCGTAGCGGATGGGCTGCGTTTCGGTGGCCTTGTAGTGGTGCTTGTACTGGTCGGCCACAATGTCGTAGTGGTCGCCCTTCCACTCGGCTCTGGACGAAAAATTGCCCTGATTGGTATGCGCCTCCACGGTCGAGAGCAGCAGCTGGCCGTTGCGGAAGCGGTTGGTTACCTGGTAGTAAATTTTGAGGTGGTAGAACAGGAAGTTCACCTTCACGTCGCTCACCAGCGCGTACGTCACATCGGGGCCCACCGGGGCTTGGCGCGTGGCCGTCATGGTACCCACCCGCAGGCCCGCCACCTCAATGCCGTAGTGCCGCACCTCGGCCGCAACGGGCCTGGGGGCTTGCGCCACCGCCGCCAAAGGTAGCGCGCTGAGAAAAAGCAGGCTGGGCACTAACATTCTTATTTTCAATTATTTATAGTACAAATGAACGTCATGCTGAACGCAGGAAAGCATCTCGCATGGGGTGGTAGTCAACAGGGCTGAACAGCTGCGTTACTGCTGCAAGCGAGATGCTTCCCTGCGCTCTGCATGCCGTTTATTTCTAGTCCGCTATTGTGCCCTCAGCAACAGCCGCCGCCGTCGTAGTGGTAGGTGGGGGGCGAGAGGAAGATATCGGCGCGGCGCAGCTGGGCCAGGTTGCCGGCGGTTTTGTCGCACACGGCCAGGGGCTGGTTTTGCATGAGCACGTGGCCCCGGTGGTCGTCAAAATACGCTTCGCCGCCGTAGTAAATGGCGGTGCGGCCCGTGAAAATGCACGGCCCGTCGGCCGGCATCGGGTCCTTAATGGCGCACACTTCCACGCTCTCAATAAAAATCAGTTCGTTGGTGGCGTAGTGCTGGGGCGAGAGCACGCGGTAGGCGCGCTTGGCGCGCACTTCGATGGTGCCGAAGCCCACTTCAGCAATCAGGTTCAGGTACTGCTGCAAGGGCAGCGAGCCGGTGAGGCAGAGGGCGCGCAGGCGCTCGTCGGCGCGCAGCTCGTCGCTCATGGGCTGCTCGCAGGTGGGGTCCGATAGCACGAGGCGGCCGTGGGGCTTGAGCACGCGGTAGGTTTCCTGGAGGGCGCGCTTGAGGTCGTCGAGCTTGAAAATGTTGAACAGGCAGTTTTGGGCCGCCACGTCTACGCTCTCGTCGGCCACGGGCAGGTGCAGGGCATTGCCGGCGCGCAGGTCCACAAACTCGCTTTTAAACCAATCGTTCTGCTGCTCAGCGGCTTGCATGTTGTCGCGCGAGGCATCGAGCATCTCGCTCACTACGTCTACGCCAATCACGGCGCCCGGCCGGCGGCTGAAATACGCAAATTGCAGCAGCTCCATACCGCCGCCCACGCCCACGTAAAGCACGGTGGGCGAGTTGGTTAGGTCGCGCGGGTTCACGGTGCTGCCGCAGCCGTAGTTCATGCTTAGCATGCGCTGCGGAATGCGGAGGCCGGGCAGCTGCCACACCGGGTTGGTGGTGCAGCAAAGGCCCACCTGGGGCTCCTGGGCCGCCTGGCGGTATACATCGGCGGTGGTATCTAAGTAGCTCATTTACTGGTTTTTTAGGCAGAAATTCAGGTCTGTACCACGGCGCTGTCGGCGCGCCAGGGCCAAGGCAGAAAACTAACAGAACGGCATGCTGCACGCAGGCAAGCATCGCGCGCGCAGCAATAATCAAATCGTTGAGCGAAGCAGGCGCGGTGCTTCCCTGCGTGCAGCATACCGTTCTGTTATGGCTACTCAACAGCACGCTACTGCTTATTCAGATTCCAGTTGTAATCCAGGTAAGAAATCTTGGTGTTGCCGTCGATTTTGGTGGTTGAGTAGCGGTTGACCCACTTCACCACCGACTGGCCATTCTTTTCCCAGTCGCCCTTGTACCAATCGAAATACTTGGAGAGCTGGGCCGCCGGCTTGCCAATCTTGTTCTTGGCCGGGTCGTTCACAAAGTCGCGGCCCTGGTCGTCGAGCTGCTTTTCGAGTTGGGCGGCGGTGTAGGCCTCATTGCGCAGGCGGGGGCACGAAATGGACGCGCACACCAGCGTAAAGTGGATGCGCGGGTCGTCGAACTTCTTACGCAAAATGCCGTGCTCAATGTTGTCGAGGCTCATCTTCTCGCCGCCGATGCTGAAAAACTTGGCCGCCCAGGGCGTAGTCACGAACGGGATTTTGATTTTCGAGCCAATGTCCTTGATGCTCTCGACCGGGTAGTGGTTGAGGATGAGGCGGATGGTGTAGGCGTTGTAGGCGTTTATCCAGTAGGCCATCTGGTCGGCCTTGCTCCAGTTGGCGGCGGGCGGGTTTTTGCTCAGCAGGGCCAGGTACTGGTTAAAGGCTGCTTCATCGGCCTTAAAGCCCTTGTAGTCAACTAGTCCCTGGGCATTGACGTGCTTTTTGAGCAGCCGGTCGTAGGCGCTGTGGTCCACCACGGCGCTGGCGGCGGGCATGGCGTAGGTGGGCGTTGGCACGGGGTTGAGGCCGGGTACTACCACGGCCACGGCCGTGAGCGTGCCCGCCGCTAGCACGAGAGCGGCTATGGTCGAGGTTTTCATGAGCTTGTTCATTGGGGTTACATACGGGGAAAGGCCAACATAAAGATTAGCGGGTGCAATCTTCCGGGTGCCAGCCCCAGGGCCGGCGGGCGCGGGCAAGCGCGGCGGCCGGTGCTGCAAACGGCTTTTACCGCGCCATTGGGGAGGCACTTTGGTCCAACCCGCCCTCATCTTCGTTAATTGATGCGGAAATTGCGGCTCCGTAGCCGTTTTGCCAGTTATGCTCAGCGTTATTATTCCCACCTACAATGAAGCCGCTAACATTGGCCGGCTAGTGGCCGACCTGCGCCGCCACACCCCGGCCGAGGCGGTCGAGATTCTGGTGGTGGATGCCGGCAGCCCCGACGGCACTGCCGAGGCTGCCCGCGCCGCCGGGGCCACCGTGCTGCAAGCCCCCCGGCCCGGCCGCGCGGCCCAGCTAAACCACGGGGCCCGGCAGGCACGGGGCGAGGTGCTGTATTTCGTGCACGCCGACGTGGGCATTCACCCCGACTACGTGGCCACCATTGCGGCGGCCGTGGCCCAGGGCCACGCGGCGGGCTGCTACCGCTTCCGGTTCGACTCGGCGCACCCGCTGCTGCGCCTCAACAGCTACGGCACTCGCTTTAAGGGAATTATGAGCCGGGGCGGCGACCAGACGCTGTTCGTTACGCGGGCGCTATTTGAGCAGCTGGGGGGCTTCGATGAGCAGTTTGTGATAATGGAAGACTTCGAGATTATCCAGCGCATTCGGCGGGTGACCGACTTCTACATCGTGCCGCTGAACGTGGTGGTGTCGGCCCGCAAGTACGAAACCAACGGCTGGCTGCGCGTGCAGCTAGCCAACCTCACGGCCTTCGCTCTTTACTTTCTCAAGCAGCCGCCAACGCGCATTGCGCGCACCTACAAGGCCCTGCTCAACTACCGCTGATGCCCCCGCTCCCGCTCCCCCGCGTGCTCGTGACCGGCGCCAACGGCTTCCTGGGCCGCCACCTCGTGGCCGAGCTGCTGCGCCGTGGCTACCCCGTGCGGGCGCTGGTGCGGCCGGGCGGCGTGGCGAGTTCGGCCCTGCCGCCCTTGCAGTCGCTGCCCATTGAGGTGTGCGAGCTGGACCTGGCGCAGGTAGTGTACAAGGAGGCTTTGGCCGATACTATCGGCGGTTGCGGGGCCATTATTCACGCCGCCGCGCTGGCCCAGGTAAATCCTGCCCGCAGCCGGGCCGTGCGGGATACCAATATTTATGGCACCGAGCAGGCGCTGCGCCTGGCGCGCAAAGGCGGGATTGAGCGCTTCGTGTACGTGGGCACGGCCAACGTCTTCGGCTTCGGCACGAAAGAGCGGCCCGGCGACGAAACCAGGCCCTACGCTGGCCGCCGCTACGGGCTTGATTATATGGATAGTAAGCGCGCCGCCACCGACCGCGTGCTGGCCGCCGTGGCCCGCGAGCAGCTGCCCGCCGTGCTGGTGCACCCCACCTTTATGCTGGGCCCCGGCGATGCCCGGCCCACCTCGGGCGCGCTGCTGCTGGCGCTGCGCGCCGGCCAGCTGCCCGGCTACCCGCTGGGCGGCAAAAACTACGTGCACGTGCGCGATGTGGCCGTGGCCACTGCCAACGCCCTGACCCAGGGCCGGGTGGGCGAGTCGTACATTCTGGGCCATGAAAACTTGAGCTATAAAGAAGCCTTCGGGCTGATAAGCGGCGTGCTGGGCGTGGTGCCCCCGCGCTGGCCGGTGCTGCCCCCGCTGGCCAATTTCTACGGCGTGCTCTGCGACCTCAAAGCCCGCCTCACCGGCCGCCCCGCCCAGCTAAATGCCGCCATGGCGGCCGTGGCCAACGATGGCCACTACTTCACCGCCCAAAGAGCCCGCGCCGAGCTGGCCCTCCCCCAAACACCCATTACCCAAGCCGTGGCCGAGGCCCGCGACTGGTTTATTACGCACGGCTATGCTACCTAAAACTACCGGCCCGCTGGCGGGGCAAGTTGCCCTTATCACGGGCTCCGAGTCGGGCATTGGGCGCGAAACGGCCCGCGCCTTTTGCCGGCAGGGGGCCGCCGTGGTGCTCAACGGCCGCCAGGCCGAGCGCCTCGAAGCCACCCGCCAGGCCCTGGCCGCCGAGGGCTACCAGGTGGCCGCCTGCGTGGCCGACGTCACCGACTACGCTGCCTGCGAGCGCCTCGTGGCCACGGCCATCGCCCACTTCGGCCGGCTCGATATCCTGATTGCCAACGCCAGTATTTCCCAGCGGGCCTACTTTGTCGATATGCAGCCCGACGTGTTTCGGCAGGTGCTCGATAGCAACGTCTACGGTGCGGTGTACCCGCTGAAGGCGGCTCTGCCGCACCTCATTCAAGCCAGGGGCAGCGTCACCTTCATTTCCTCCATTTCGGCCCTCAACGGCATGCCCAGCGGCTCGGCCTACTGCGCCGGCAAGGCTGCGCTGGCCAACCTCGCCCACACCCTGCGCCTGGAACTGGCCGACACCGGCGTGCATTTTGGGGTAGTGCACATTGGCTTTACCCGAAACGACCCCGACAAGCGCGTGCTCAACGCGGCGGGCCAGCCCGTGCCCATTGCGCACCGCTCGGCCCGCTGGCAAAAATCGCAGCCCCAGGTGGCGACCATTATCCTGAACCACGTGCGGCGGCGGCGGCGGCGCACGGTTATTTCGGCCCTGGGCCGCCTCATTCTGGTAGTGCACACGCTGCTGCCCCGCCTCGGCGACTGGGTGGTGCTAACTTCCCAGCGCCGGCTGCGCAATTTTTACGAGTAGCCCGCCGGCAATCTGTCTCCTGTCCTTTCTTCGTAGTATACTTTAAAAGTCCTGCCCATGGAAACGTATTACAACCCCGCCGACCTCAAGAAATTCGGCAACATCGGCGAGTTTCAGAAAGAGTTTGCCGATAAGTTTTTCGCCTACTACGGGGCTGTTTTCGCCGAAGGTGCCCTCACGGCCCGCGAAAAGTCGCTCATCGCCCTGGCCGTGGCCCACGCCGTGCAGTGCCCCTACTGCATCGACGCCTACTCGGCCGACACGCTCGAAAAAGGCTGCACCGAGCCCGAAATGATGGAGGCCGTGCACGTGGCCGCCGCCATCCGGGGCGGCGCCACCCTGGTGCACGGCGTGCAGATGATGAACAAGGTCAAGGAGTTATCGATGTAAAGTATTTTAAAAGAACGTCATGCCGAGCGCAGCGAAGCATCTCGCTCGCGCCGTTGGACGATTGAGTTACTGCTGCCAGCGAGATGCTTCGCTGCGCTCAGCATGACGTTCTTTTTTGTCTATCAACCTGGTAGACAGATTTTTATTTCTATGATAAAATCTCTCAAGGCCACCGGCAACCAGCTCGCCGACTCGGCTTTCCAACTCACCGTACTGCGCCAGGAAGTGGTGGACGTGCTGCACCTGCCGCCCTTCCACCAGAAGATGCAGGCGGCCAACCTGTTCCCTTTGCGGCCGGTGGCCCCGGCGGTGCTGCAAATCAACGTGGGCAAAATGTGCAACCAGGTGTGCAAGCACTGCCACGTGGATGCCGGCCCCGACCGCAAGGAAATTATGACCCGCGCGACGATGCAGCTCTGCCTCAACGCGCTGGCCGCCACCGACATCCCGACGGTGGACCTCACCGGCGGCGCGCCCGAGATGAACCCCGACTTTCGGTGGTTTGTGGAGGAAATCAGCAAGCTGGGACGCAAGGTGCTGGTGCGCTGCAACCTCACCATCATCGTGGCCAATAAAAAGTACCACGACCTGCCCGAATTTTTCAAGCAGCACGGCGTGGAGGTGGTCAGCTCGCTGCCCTTCTACTCGGCCGACAAAACCGACCGCCAGCGCGGCGACGGCGTGTTCGACGACTCCATCAAAGCCCTGAAGATGCTGAACGCCGTGGGCTACGGCCAGCCCGGTAGCGGCCTGACGCTGAACCTGGTATATAACCCAGCCGGGGCCTTCATGCCCGGCCCGCAGGCGGCGCTGGAGCGGCAGTTCAAGCAGGCCCTGAGCAAAGACTTCGGCATCGTGTTCAACAGCCTGTTTGCCATCACCAACCTGCCGGTGAGCCGCTTTCTCGACTACCTCGTGGAATCGGGCAACTACGCGGGCTACATGGAGAAGCTCGTGAACGCTTTCAACCCCACGGCGGCGGCCGGCGTGATGTGCCGCGACACCATTTCGGTGGGCTGGGACGGCGGCCTCTACGACTGCGATTTCAACCAGATGCTCGACCTGCACGTGGCCAGCACCAGCCAGCACATCCGCGATTTCGACGCGGTGGCCCTGGCCCAGCGGGTCATTGTGCTCAACCAGCACTGCTACGGCTGCACGGCCGGCGCGGGCTCCAGCTGCGGCGGCACGGTGGCGTAGCAGCCCCATCCCCGGCGTTTACTAACGTCAGGCTCCCCTCCCCCGCAGGATTCCGCGCATCAAGCGGCGTGGGCCGGGGGTGGGGCTGCAATCAGCAGGCAATTACCTCAGGTAGCAAGGCGGCCTCAAAGCAAATAATTTAATACAACTTATTATTGTACAATAAGTTACCGCATCGGCGCAATCCGGCGTTTATCCGCAGCCTTGCGGGCGGGGCTAGGCACAATAGCCGGGCGCGGAGCCGGCTCCGTTTTAGCGCGCTGCCGGGCGTTTTCGAGAGTCAGCAGCACGCCGTTGGTCCAGCCGAAGCCGTCTTGCAGGGGGTACTCGCCGCCCCCGCCGGCAGCGGGGCCGGTGGCCTCCACGTTGTATTTTTCGAGGAGCTTGCCGGTCTGCGCGAAGCCGCGCACGTTGAGGCGGGTCCAGCGGTCGGCGATGGTATCGGCCAGGGCGTGCTGGCCGTAGCGGCGCAGGCCCACGATGGCGATGTATTCGAGAGGGGCCCAGGCGTTGGGGGCGTCCCACTGCTGGCCGCTGGGCACGGGGGTGGTGAGCAGGCCACCGGGCCGCAAAAACTCCTGCCGCAGGTGGCCCGCCACCTGGCTGGCCTGGGCGGGCGTGGCTACCCCAAAGGCCAGCGGGAACGCGGCCGCCAGCGTGCGCGCCAGCGTGGGCTGGCGCTTATCGAGGTCATAATCAGTATAGAAGCCAGCCTTGGCATCCCAGCAGTAGCGCCGGATGGCGCCGGCCCGGCGCTGGCCCAGCTGGCGGTAGCGAAAGGCCTCGGCCGAGTCGCCGGCCTGGCGGGCGGCCCGGTCCAGGGTTTGCTCCAGGGTGAGCAGCAGGCAGTTGAGGTCCACAGGCACGAGGCGGGTAGTGCGGATGGTGCCCAGGCCCTGGCCGGGCTCAAACCAGCGTGAGCTGAAATCCCAGCCCGAGGCGGCGGCGGCGCGCACGTTGCGGTAGAACTCGGCCGGCGGCTGGGCGCTGGTTTTGGCGGCTTCCACGTCTTCGCGGTACGACTCCTCGCGGGGCTGGTCGCTGTCGTCCCAGTAGCGGCTCAGCAGCTCGCCGCCGGGCATGCGCACGGCCAGGCGCTCGGCGGTGCCGGGCGCGGGGCTAGCGCCGTTGGCGGTCCAGTAGGCGTGTTCTTTCAGCAGCTGGGGCCGAAACTGGGTATACGCCTGGCTGCCAATTCCTTCACTCTCGGCCAGCAGCTGCACCATGAGGGCAAAAAACGGCGGCTGCGAGCGGCTGATGTAGTAAGTGCGCGTGCCGTTGGGAATGTGCCCGTAGCGGTCGATGAGCGAGGCAAAATCGGCCACCATATCGCGCACCAGCGCCGTGCGGCCGGCCTCGCGCAGGCCCAGCATCGTGAAGTACGAGTCCCAGTAGTACATCTCGCGGAAGCGCCCGCCCGGCACCACGTAGGGCCGGGGCAGCGGTAGCAGCGACGAATACGGCACGGGTTGCAGCTGGGCCGGCCGGCTCAGCACCGTCCACAGCGTGTCGAGGTGCGCCCGAATGCCGGCCCCGATGTTGCTGCGGTACAAATCGGTACCAGCCACGGGCGCCGTAAAATACTGCTTCACAAAGGCTTGCAAAGCAAAGCCCGGCTGGCCGCGCAGGCGCTCGTAGGCGGCCATCACCTCGGGCGGCGGCGCGGTGGGCAGGGCATCCACGAATGTTTTGCCATCGGGATACACCCGGCCCATTTGCACGGCCTCGAACAGGCCGGGGTAAAGCTGGCGGGGCGTGGGCGCGGGCGTAGGCTGGGCCGCGGCGGTGAGGCTGGCCAGCAGCAGGCTTGCGCTAAGCAAAAGGTTTTTCATGGGCAGAGTGGCGGGAAAGAACAAATTTGCTGCTTATTTCGCAGTTAGCGGCGCAGCCAGCCCAGCGGACTTCTTTTTACCTGGTTCCGTATCGTTTGGCCTTGCCCAACGCACCACCGGCTGGCACTGGCCACCTACGCGGGGCAGTACCGGGCTGCTTACCACCTGATGCAGAGTACTTTACTTTTACGCACGACTATTGCCTGCCAATCAGCCATGAAAAATATCCTGTCTCCCAAAATCTGGTGGCTCCTGCCCCTTTTGCTGCTAGGGGCCATTGGCTGTAAAAAGCTGCTGGGCATGCTCACGTTCAACGTCAACGACGCTACCAATTTTACTATTCCGGCCACGGGGCCGCTCACGAACACGGTGCTTACGCTCCCGGCC
Organism: Hymenobacter sp. H14-R3; assembly: GCF_030063445.1. Classification (GTDB taxonomy): domain Bacteria; phylum Bacteroidota; class Bacteroidia; order Cytophagales; family Hymenobacteraceae; genus Hymenobacter. Next base: position 172,554 of record NZ_JASITD010000002.1, read on the forward strand.
ATTGCGGTGGCGTCGAACTCGACGAGCACCTACGCGAGCAACAAGACCACCGCCAACTACGTGCAGGATGTGACCCTCGACCAGCTCACGCTCACCGTTACCGACCCCAGCACGCAAAACTTTGACTTTCTGAAGAGTATCAGCCTCTATATCGACACCGATGCTAGCGGCAACAGCAAAACGCTGCTGGCCTCGCTCAGCCCCGTGCCCACCGGCCAAACCACCATCCGCCTCACGCCCAGCGGCAATAAGTTTGACCTCTACCTGCGCACCAATACCTACACGCTCTTCACCACCGCCGAGCTGGCCCAACCTCTGCCCCAGGCCACGAACGTGCGCGCCGATGCCCGCTTCTTCGTGAAGGCCAACGTGCCTCAGTAGCAGAGTTAGGGTACAGAAGTAGAAGTAGCGCGGACTTTCAGTCCGCGAGTGAACGGGCTATTCCACTCGCGGAATGAAAATCCGCGCTACTATACACCAACCCATAAACCGCTCTAAACATCAGGCATCCAGACCTTCCAAGTACTGCGGCGGCACGGCTTCGGTGAGCCACACGCCGTTGCCCGAGCGGTAGAACACGCCGCCGGCCGCGTGCCACGCGGCGGCGTTTACGGCCAGCAGCACGGGGCGGCCCCGGCGCTGGCCCACGCGGCGGGCCGTGGCCTCGTCGGCGGTGAGGTGCACGTGGTGGCGGCTCATTTTCTGCAAGCCGGTGGCCCGAATGGCGGGCAACGCGGCCGGGGCCGTGCCGTGGTAGAGCACGGCGGGCGGCGTAGCCGGGACCAGCTCCAGGTTAACTGCTACGCTGTGGCCCTGCTGCGCCCGCAGGCGCTGGCCGGCTTCGTCGTAGGCAAAGCGCTGCTTATCACTGTCTTCCACCAGGTCGTCGAGCTCGTCGCGGGTGAGGGGATAGCCGTGGGCGGCGCAGGCGGCCAGCAGGTCGGCCACGGCTACCCAGCCGCCGGCTTGCAGCGTCAGGCCAATGGCCTCGGGCTGGTGGCGCAGGTGCTGGCTGAGAAATTTGCTGTAGCGGGTAGCGGTTTTGGGGTCCATAGCGGCAATGTAGCGCGGACTCTGCGAGTCCGCGCGTGGGGGCGTTCACGCAATCGTTCTACGCGCGGACTCGCAGAGTCCCCGCTACTTGCCGACCTTTGCCCCATGCCGCTCTTCGAAGAAAACGTTTCGCTCCGCCCCTACAACACTTTTGGCCTCGATGTGCAGGCCCGCTACTTTGCGCGCTTCGCCTCGGTAGAATCATTGCGCGAGCTGCTGGCCCAGCCCGAGGTACAGGCCGGGCCGCTGCTCATTTTGGGCGGCGGCTCCAACCTGCTGCTCACCCAAAACTTCGGCGGTGTGGTGCTGAAAAACGAACTGATGGGCCTCGAAATCAGCGGCGAAGATGCCGACACGCACACCGCCCTGCTGCGCGCCGGGGCCGGCGAAAGCTGGCACGGCCTGGTAGCCTACGCCCTCGACGAAGACCTGAGCGGCGTCGAAAACCTCTCGCTCATTCCGGGCACGGTGGGCGCGGCACCCCTCCAGAATATCGGGGCCTACGGGGCCGAGCTGCAAGACACCTTTGAGCGGCTGGAGGCGCTGGAAATCAGCACCGGCGAGCTGCGGGTGTTTGGCAAGGAGGCCTGCGGCTTTGGCTACCGCGAAAGCGTGTTTAAGGGCGCCCTCAAAAACCAGTTTGTGGTAACGGCCGTGGTGCTGCGGCTGCACCGCGCCGCCGCCGCCCGGCCCACCAACAGCAGCTACGGGGCCATTCGCGAGACGCTGGCCGAGCTGGGCATCGAAAGCGAGCCCACCGCCCGCCACGTGAGCGAGGCCGTGGTGCACATCCGCCGCTCGAAGCTGCCCGACCCGGCCGAGGTTGGCAACGCGGGCTCTTTTTTCAAAAACCCCGAGGTGTCGCAAGCCAAGTTCGACGAGCTGAAAGGGCGCTACCCCGGCCTGCCCGGCTACCCGGTGCCGGGCGGCGTGAAGGTGCCCGCTGGCTGGCTCATCGAGCAGGCCGGCTTCAAGGGGCTGCGGCGCGGGGCGGGCGCGGGCACCCACGGCGTGCACGAGCGCCAGGCCCTGGTGCTGGTGAACCACGGCGGGGCCACCGGCCAGGAGCTGCGCGCACTGGCCGAGGAAATCATTCGGGCCGTGGGCACGCAGTTTGGCATTGAGCTGCATCCCGAAGTTAATATTCTGTAAATGAGCCTATTATTGGAATAGCAACATTTTTAATCCTGCCTTAACCTTCTTTAAGTGCCTGCCTACTAGTTTTGCACAGTAGTTTACCCGTCCTTTTTGTAAGCAGTTCTATTTTTTTCCTCCTATGGTTTTTGTTACTCCCCTAGTTATCGCTACGTTACTTGGCAGCCTGGCTGGGCCTGGCCCCAAGCCCGCTTCGCCACCCCCCGGCCCGGTCGTGCAGTCGATTAAGGCGGCGCGGGCGCTGGGCGCGGGTGCCACGGTTACGATACGGGCGGTAGTGCTCAACGGCCCCGAGCTGGGCGGCCTGCGCTACGTGCAGGATGGCGAGGCGGGCCTGGCCCTCTACGCCCTGCCCACCCGCGTGCCGGGCTTCGATGAGCTGCGCGCCGGCGACAGCCTGCAAGTGACCGGCCAGCTCAAGAGCTACAACAACCTGCTGGAGATGGACCCCATCACGGCGGTGCACAAAATAAGTGGCGGCCGGACGCTGCACCCCCTCAAGGTGCCCATGGCCGACGTAGCCAGCGCCTTTGTGGAGGCCAACGAGGGCCGCCTGCTCGAAATAACGGGCGTGTCGCAGCTCACCAACTCCACGGGCACACCCGTAGAAACGCTGTCGGCCAACTCCAACTTTTTGCTCGACGGCGACAAAAACGCCCTGCTGCGCATCACCAATGCCAGCACCGGCCCTACCGGCCTCATCGACTCGGCAGTGCCTAAGGGTGAGACGTTTGACGTGCGCGGTATTCTAAGCCAGTTCTCACCCAGTGGCACGGGTGGCTACCAGCTGCTGCCGCGCCTGGCCAGCGACATCGTGCGCGGCGGCGGCGTGCCCCGCATCACCGGCGAGCCCGTGCCGGTGGGCACCACGCCCCAAAGCTTCACCCTCGAATACACCACGCTTTACCCCGGCGATACCCGCCTCAAATTTGGCCCCTCGGCCACCGAGCTCACCCAGGAGCGCCTCGTGGAAGGCTTCACCACCCAGCACCGCATCACGGTCGATGGCTTGGAGCCCGGCACCACTTACTACGTGCTGGTGAGCTCGCGCAACGCGGCCGGCACGGCCACGTCTACGCCGGTGCCCATCATCACGGGTGGCAAAAAGAGCACCCGCAAAAACCGCTAAGCCCGGCGGCCCGGCTTTTGGTCAGGCTCCTCCGTACTAATGTGCATAAGCCTGTCCATCAGCTCGATGGGCAGGCTTATGTTGTTAACAACTAGCCTACTAGCGCCACTGCGCCGGAAGCGCCGGGTTTTTGGGGCTAATTTGCGATTTCTGTTCGTTTAATTTTCGCATTTGAGTATCGCCCCCGTTTCTTCCGGCCTGCTGGCGCGCCTGCGCGCCGAAACCCGCCCCTACCACGACGCCGTGGAGCAAAACGAGTTCAACCGGGCGCTGGGGGCGGGCACGCCCGGCGCGGCGGCCACCACCCGGTTTTTGGCCGATATGTACGGCTTCATGCGGCCCTACGAAACCCAGCTACTGGCCCACGCCCCGGCCCTGGGCCCCGCCTGGGAAATACCCGGGCGCCTGCGGGCGCACCTCATTCTGGAAGACCTGCGGGTGCCCGCCCACCAGCTGCCGCTGTGCCCGGCCCTGCCGCCGCTCGCCACCCGGCCCCAGCTGCTGGGCGCCATGTACGTGCTCGAAGGCTCGACGCTGGGCGGGCAGGTGCTGGCCCGCCAGCTGGCCAAGGCGGGCCTCGACCTGGGCCGGTTTTTTACCGGCGCGGGGCCGCTTACCGGGCCGCGCTGGAAATCGTTTTGCCACCTGCTGGCGGCCACGGCCACGCCCGGGCAGGAGGAGGCAGAGGTGGTGCAGTCGGCCATTGTCACCTTTCAAACGCTGGCCGCCTGGCTGGCCCGCCCGTGAGCCTTCCCGACGAGCGCCTGCTTGACCAGGCCATTACCCTCACAAACTGCGACCGCGAGCCGATTCACATTCCGGGCGCCATTCAGCCCTACGGCTTCCTGCTGTGCCTCGACGAAAGCACGCGGCGCGTGGTCTACGTGAGCGACAATACCGCTGATTTGCTGGGTGTTGACCCCGCCAGCCTGCTGGGTGCGGGCCTGGGCCGGCTGCTGGCCCCCGCCCGCATGGCCGAGGTGGAGGCGTGCTTGGCCACCCTTACCGCCACGCACCAGCTGCTGGGCGTGCGCCTCGACCTGGTGGCGGGCCAGCCCTTCTACAAGCTCATCATGCACCGCCACGACCAGCTGCTGTGGCTGGAGTTTGAGCCCGTGGCGGAGAGTGGCCCCGCCACCCTCGACCTGCCCCTGCTCAACGCGGCGCTGGGCCACATGCTGACCGCGGGCTCAGTGGCCGATTTTTGCCAGCAGGCCGTGGCCCAGGTGCGCGCCCTCACCAGCTTCGACCGGGTGGCCATCTACCGCTTTGCGCCCGACGAGAGCGGCGAGGTGGTGGCCGAGGCCACCCGCCCCGGGCTGGCCCCCTGGCTGGGGCTGCGCTACCCGGCCAGCGACATTCCGCAGCAGGCGCGGTCCATGTACTTGCTCAACTGGCTACGCTTTATCCCCGATGCCAGCTACGTGCCGGCCCGCCTGGTGGCGCTGCCAGTGGGCCGCCCCAGCCGCCCGCCCGACATGACCTACGCGGTGCTGCGCAGTGTGTCGCCCATTCATATTCAGTACCTGCACAACCTGGGCTCGGCGGCCACCATGACGCTCTCGCTCATTCAGGACGGGCAGCTGTGGGGCATGATTACCTGCCACCACCTCACGCCCTGGCTAGTGAGCTACGAGCTGCGCAAGCTGTGCCAGTTTATTGCCAAAACGTTTTCGGCCCTGCTCGGCTCCAAGCAGCAGCAAGACGCCCTGGGGTACCAGCTGCGCCTGCGCGAGCGGCAGGCGCGGCTGTTTACGCACCTCTCGCACACGCCCAACTTCGTGGAGGGCCTCTACAAGCACGCCCCTACCCTGGCCGATGTGCTGGACTGCGGCGGCGCGGCCATTTGCTTTGATGGCGAGCTGGTTATGCTGGGCAACACGCCCAGCCGCCCCCAGCTTGAGGAGCTGCTGGCCTGGCTGCAAGCCCACGCGCGGCAAGACGTGTTTCACACCAATTCCTACGCCAGCCTCAACCCGGCGGGGCTGGCCATTCGCGGCACCGCCAGCGGCATTCTGGCGGCGGCGCTGTCGGAGGCCCCCGGCAACTACCTGCTGTGGTTTCGGCCCGAGCTGGTGCAAACCGTGACCTGGGCCGGCCAGCACGAAAAAGTGCAGCAGCTGGCCAGCGGCGAGCTGTTTATGTCGCCCCGGCAGTCGTTTGAGGCCTGGAAGCAGCTGGTCGAGAACACGGCCCTGCCCTGGCAGCCCCTGGAGCTGGCGGCGGCCCAGGAAATCAGGCTGCACATCTCCGACGTGCGCCTCAAGGTTTTCAACGAGCTGCACGCCCGCGCCCGCGCCTTGCAGCACCTCAACACGCAGCTGGCGCGCAGCAACGAGGAGCTGGATTCGTTTGCCTACGTGGCCTCGCACGACCTCAAGGAGCCGCTGCGAGGTATTCACAACTACTCGCTTTTTTTGCTCGAAGACTATGCCGACCAGCTAGATGCCGACGGTGTGAGCAAGCTTCAAACCCTGGTGCGCCTCAGCCAGCGCATGGAAGGCCTGATTGAGGGCCTGCTCCAGCTCGCGCGCGTGGGAAGCATCGAGCTGGTTTTCAAAGAAGTAGACATGAATGAGGTGGTGGCCGGCGTGCTCGACCTGCTGCACCCGCGCCTGGAGCAAACCCAGACCACGGTTGCGGTGCCGGGCCCCTTGCCCACGGTGCTGGGCGAGTACGTGTGGCTACAGGAAATAGTGAGTAACCTGCTCACCAACAGCATAAAGTATAGCGAGCAGCCCGCCAAGGCCGTCACCATTGGCGTAGTGGGCAGCGGCGTGGTGGTGCCGGGCGGCCCGGCCAATTCAGCCGATTTTCATATTTTTTACGTACGCGATTATGGTATCGGGATTGCCCCCCGGCACCACGAAAAGATATTCAAGCTATTTAAGCGCCTCCATGCCCAGGAAAAGTATGGCGGCGGCACCGGGGCTGGCCTCGCCATTGCCAAAAAAATGGTGGAGAAGCAGGGCGGCAGCCTGTGGGTTGCGTCCGAGCTAGGCCAGGGAGCTACCTTCTACTTTTCCCTGCCCAGGCAGCTACCCGTTTTATAATTAAGTTGATTACGCCTTGATTATCAGTTCATTAAAACCCATTTTAGTAGTTGAGGACAGTGACGAGGACTTCACCGCCCTGGGGCGCGCCTTCCGCAAGCATGCCCTCCAAAACCCCGTGCTGCGCTGCGAAGACGGCGACCAGGCCCTCACCTACCTCAAGGGCTATGGCAAGGCGGTGGGCTGGCCGGCCACGCTGCCCGCCTTGGTGCTGCTCGACCTCAACCTGCCGGGCACCGACGGGCGGGCCGTGCTCGAAAGCCTCAAGCGCGACCCGCAGCTGCACACCATTCCGGTTATTATTTTCAGCACCTCCTCCAGCTCGCGCGATATCGAGGACTGTTACCGCCTGGGGGCCAACAGCTACCTTACCAAGCCGCTTGAGTACAGCGCACTGGAGGAAAAAATCCGGCTCACTATCAATTACTGGCTCGGAGCCTCGGAGCTGCCGGGGTTGAACTGAGGAGCTAACTTCTGCGCGTGTAAAGTGAAGAAAATTCTTCTTGTTGATGACAATGCGCAAGACCGGCATCTTTACCGGCGCTACCTAGGCAAGCAGCTGGGCCACGAGCGGGTGGAAATTACCGAGGCTTCCTCGGGGCAGGAGGCGATGGCCTTGTTTGCGAGCGAGCAGCCCGATTGCGTGCTGCTCGACTACAACCTGCCCGACGTAGACGGCCTCGATTTGCTGGCCCAGCTCAAACAGCTGGCCCCGCCCGAGGGCCTGTGCGTGGTGATGATAACGGGCGGTGGCAACGAGCAGTTGGCCGTGCAGGCCCTGGGTATGGGCGCACTCGACTACCTGGTGAAGCAGCAGTTCGACCCCGAACTGCTGGCCAAAACGGTGGTGCACGCCATCGAGAAAAACGAGTGGCGGCAGTACCAGGCCAACTACCACCACGAGCTGCAAGCCATGAACCAGCAGCTGCGCGACTCGCTGGAAATGGTGGAGGAAACCCGCCGTGCCCTCAACGCCAAAAACGCGCAGCTCACCACCGCCAACAAGCTGCTGGCCCGCACCAATGCCGACCTCGACAACTTCGTGTACGCGGCCAGCCACGACCTCAAGCAGCCGGTGAACAACCTGCGCGGGCTGTTTGACGAGCTGCGCGCCACCGCCACCTTTGCGGACCCGCTCGCCCCCAAAATGTGGAGCCTGGCCGATGACTCGCTGCGCGTGCTGGCCACTACCATTACCGACCTGGCCAGCGTGGTGCAGGAAGAGCGCCAGCCCGCCGCCGAGCCTATCGAGCAAGTAGCGCTGGCCGCTATAGTGGCCGAAATCGCCCAGTCGCTGCATGTGCAAATACTTGATAGCAAAGCCGTTATAATAAGCTGCTTCGAGGCCCTGCCCGTGCTAAGCTATTCGCCGCGCAACCTGCGCACCATCCTGCTCAACCTGCTGGCCAACGCCCTCAAGTACCGCCACCCCGGCCGCGCCCCGCAGGTGCGCCTGCGCACCTGGCTGGCCGCCGGCCACCCCGTGCTAGAGGTGCAGGACAATGGCCTCGGCATCGACCTGGAGCGCCACCAGGGCGAGCTGTTTCAGCTGTTTCGCCGCTTCCACCCCGATGCCGCGTCGGGCACGGGCGTAGGCCTGTTCCTGGTCAACCGGCTGGTGCAGGCACAGGGCGGCCACATCGAGGTGGCCAGCCAGCCAGGCGAGGGCACCACGTTTAGCGTTTATTTACAAAGCGCTGATTAATATATTTTTATATTATACTCGTCACGAAGCGGGTTGCGCGTCGAGAATATGAAAATTGCGGGTGAGCAGGGACGCGAGTTCAGGCCCAAACTCGTCGAGCCGGGTGAAAAAGTCGAGCACGGCCATCCTGAACGCGCCTTTGGTGCGATAGAAAGCCGTGTTGATGATTTTTTGGCGCAGGAATTTCCAGAAGCGCTCTATCAGATTCAGATTAGGCGAATAGGGGGGCAGGAAAACCTGTACCAGGCGGGAGTCGACCAGCCAAGTAGTAAGGGCCTTATTTTTGTAGTAGCGGGCGTTGTCGCAGACGACATAGACCGGGCCTTGGGGGTGGGCTTCGAGCAGCTGCTCGTACAGCCGACGCGTGCTTTGAGCATTCACGCAGTCGGTTTCATCGAGGTAGAGCTCGGTAGCGACCACCGCATTCAGGGCCGCATTGAGATTGACGCGTTCGCGGCCGCTGACCGTGAGCAGGGGCCGTTCTTTGCCCGTCTCAGTCCAGACGTGGGTGGCGCGGGTGTTGTGGGTGGGGTGAGCGGCATCGGCAAAATACACCGCCGCCGTGCCTGCTTCGGCCTGAGCCAGCAACGGCCGTAAGGTGTCGGCCAGAAATGCGTGCTGCCGGGCTGCGTCCGCCTCGCAGGGCACCGCAGTGGTCAATTTATAGGAGAAGCCCAGGCGGTGCAGCAGGTCCGTCAGACCCGAAACGGAATACTGCACCTGGCAGGTCAGCGCCAGCCAGTCCGCGATTTGCCGACAATCGGTGTAGAGGTGGCGGCCCAGCTCCTGACACAGGTGCGCCAGCTGGGCGCTGGTCAGCAGGCCCCAGTAGCCCCCGGCCTGCGTGTCGGGTTTGCGGAAAGCGGCCAATCCCTGGGCCTGGTAGGCCCTGGTGTAGCGGTAGACCGTGGCCACGGACACGCCTAAATCATCGGCGATACTGGCGACCGAACGACCCTTGTCCAGCAGCAGCACCACGGTCACCGCCACATAGTCCGCTCGCTCGCCACACCGCCCTTGCAGGGTGCGTAGCGCTTGGCGCTCAGCAGGGCTTAGGCTTAATTCCATGACGCAAGTTTAGGACTTTTTACGCACTGTTTTCGCAACTCACTTCGCGACGAGTATAGTACCCGACTTTTACAAGGCGCTAAGGCAGCCGCGCTTGCACAGCCCCAACGGGCGTTATGCCAACGCATTTGTAAGCTCCAGCGAGGCATTGCGTCAACGCGTTCGTTAGCCCCAGCGGAGTCGCACTCGCTGGGGCTTGCAATGCGGAGTACACTATAACATATTGATTATCAATATGTTATCTGGTAAAAGCTACGAAAATGGGCCGTAGCTCAGCAGCACGTAGAGGTGCCAGCCGGCGGCCCCAGCCAGCACCGCCGGCCGCGCGTAGCGGGCCGGCCAATGCGGCAGCAGGCCCGCCAGTAGGCACAGCACCAGTGGCAACAGCGTGTAGGCCAGCCGCTCGGGGTAGTAGCCCAGCAGGGCAAAAAACACCACGAAGCACCCAAAAACCCAGCTCAGCGCCGGCCCGGTACCGGCAGGTAGCACTGGCTGGCTACGGGGCCGCAGCCGCCACCAGGTAGCGCCCAGCAGGCCCAGCCCGGCCAGCAGCCACCACCTCATAACGGCCAGGCTGGCCGCGTAGGCCGCCAGCTTGGCTGCCACCACCTGCGTGAACTCGGGCCAGGGCAGCGGCCAGGCCTCGGGCAGCCACACCAGCTGGTGAAAGCGCGCGGCCTCGTGGTTGTAGTAGGTGGTGCCCTGGGTGCGCAGCAAGGCAATCCATAGCAAGGTGGGCAGACCGAAGAGCAGGCCGCTCAGCAGCAGGCGGGTAGCTACCAGCCGCCAGCGCCGCCCGCCCGCCGGTGCCAGCCGGGCCGCCCGCACCACGCCGTAAGCCAGTGCAGGCCAGGCCAATACGAAGCTGCCATACACCAGTGGCAGCAGCCCCAGCGCGCAGGCCAGGCCCGCCAGCTGGCCGCCGCGCAGCCAGCCCCGCCCCACCCGCAGCGCCAGCGCCAGGCAAAAGAGCGGCACCAGAAAGGCGAACATCTGCTGGTGGGCCGTCCAGAAAAAAGCCTTCGTGATGGGATTGGCTACCAGCACCCACGCCAGGGCGTAGAATTGCCAGGCCGCCCCCCGGCCGGCCGTCAGCACCCTGCACAAATGCCTGAGCAGCAGCATACCAGCCAGCAAGGCCAGGCCATTGAGCAGCACAAAGCCGGCGTAGTAGCCGGCAATGCGCGGGTCTTCGGGGTAAAAAGGCAGCACCAGGCCGTGCCGACCGGCCAGGCGCAACGCGGCCGTGAGCGGGTAGCCCACGGCCGCGCCCAGCAGGGCATAAAGCGGGCGCGACTGCCGCACCTCCTGCGGCAGCAGCAGCCGGCGCGGCTCTTGGGCCACCAGCATGTAGCCGTGGCTGTCGTGGTTGACCACAAATCCCAGGCCGGGAGCCAGGTGCACGTATTCGCCCCAGTACTCGACGTCGGGCTGGCCCCGCGGGGCCGGCGACAGCCAGAACGACAGGCACGCCGCCAGCAGCAGGGCTACCAGCGGGGCCACGCCAGCGAGGTACCTAGGCAAGCGGCTCCTCGCGGTTGGGGCGGGCCAGGCCTTGCGTGTCGCGGGTGTTTTTTTGCACCGCAATGGCTGCGAATAAGCTCAGCAAGAAGGACATAGCGTAGAAGCCTTTCTCGCTGGCCGTGAGCGTGGCGTTCCAGAGGCCCACGGCCAGCAGGCTAATGGCCAGCACCGTCGAAAACCAGCTCAAGCCATAGTAGATGTTGGTGACGTTGATGCCGTCCTGGCGGTCGCGCACGCTTTTTTGCACCGACACGGCCGAAAACAGCCCGTACATGAGCACCGTGAAGTAGTAGCCCTTTTCGTTGAGCACCATCTGGGCGTTCCAGAGGCCAATGTTGTAGGCCGCCATGCCGGCTAGCAGTGCCACCCAAGAGGCGATAATAAAAGCGGCGGAAGGCCCCTGGGGCGCGGTGCGAGCAGATGGATTCATGAGGACGGGATGATGAGTGGGCAAACATACGCCTACTTGGCCCGCCCCGCCCCTACCCCGCCAGCCGGGGCCGGCGCAGCCACCAGCTACCCAGCCCGACGCCCAGCAGCAGCAGCCACGGCGCATAGTCGTCGAGGGGCACGGCGGTGGCGGTGCTGGGCGGCGCGGCCTCCTGGGTATCGAGGCTGGCGTTGGCGGCCAGCGTTTGGGCCTGCTTGCGGTAGAGCGCCTGCTTCTGGGCCTGGTTTTCGAGGGCCAGGAAGGCGGTGAGCGGCGTGAGCAGGCGGCTGCGAAAGCTGGCCTGAATGAAGGCCAGGTGCTGGGCATCGGCGGCGGCGGGGTGCAGCGCCTGCCACTGGGCGTAGCCGCGCAGCAGCAGCCCGGTTTGCCAGCGCGAGGCCGCGGCGGTGGGCACGGCCAGCGCGGCGGCCGGCTGGCTCAGCACCACGCTGGCGCGGCCGTCGTTGGGCAGGTACGCGCGGGGCTGCGCGGCCGTAGGCCAGGCCCGCACGCCTGGTTTTGCTTCGGCCTGATTAACAGCATTTTGCACTACCTCGCCCGAAGCGGCGCGCAGCGAATGCCCGGTAACCTGGCCCTGTGCTTCCAGTATTTTGCCCTCTCCCAGCACCAGAAACGTATCGCCCTCGGGGTAGGCCGCCGCCAAATCGGCAAAATCGGGGTCGAGCACGGTGCCGGTCAGCGAATCGGTGACCACCACCAGCACCGGGTAGCTGGCGGCGGGGTGCAGTTGGGCCTCGGCCAGCGTGCGGCGCACGGCCCCGGTGAGGTAGCAGCCGCCCGCATTGGCAAAGCCGTCGAGCTGCTGCCGCCAGTCGGCCCCGGCCGGCACGGGCGTAGCGTAGGTATTCACGAGCGTGAAGCGGGCCGGCGCAGCGCTCGGGTACTGCGCCATAAAAGTGGTAACCCACTGCTTATAAGCCTCTTTTCGAACCTGCGCCGCCGCCGACACATCAAGCAGAAAGTGGTAGTAGGGCCGGCGCTGCACCAGCGGTAGCTGCTGCTTGGCCGCCGCGCTCAGGTACACCACCGCCCCGCCGGGCGTGGCCACTGGCGCGGGGGTGGGGGCCACCAAACCGGGGCGGCCCAGTTGCACCGTTTGCCCGTCAATCAGTAAACTAACGGGCTCTTTGTGCGTGAGTTGCACCCCCGTGCGGCGGGGGGTATTTTCCACCACCGGGTACACCTGGAGGCGCAGTTGGTCGGGGCCGGCGTAGGCGAGCAGGCCGGGGTCGCGGCGGTCGTTTTGGTGCACTATCTGGGTGTAGACCCAGTCGGCGGCTTTCTTTTCGGCCAGAATGCCCGGCTCGCGGCGGCCGTCGATGTCGAGGTAATAATCGCTCACCCAGCAGCCGGCCGGCAGCGCAAACGTGGTGCGGTACTCGCCGGCTGGCTGCGCCGGGTTGGGGTTGCCCACCTCCACATCGACCCAGCTCACCCAGGCCTGCTGGCGGGCATCGTAGGTGCTGCGGGCCGTGAGGTGCCGTAGCGCGGCCGGCGCGGGCGCGGCGGCAGTAGCGGTAAACATGCCTGAATTCCAGGCATCTACCCGCGTATCGCCCAGGCCGAACACGCTTTCCAGCGTAGTGAGCTTGCTTTCCGAGAGTAGCAGGTTGTCCAGCACCAGCCAGTTGAAATACGTGGAGAGAAACGGCTGCTGGCTGCCCATAAACAGGTCGCGGCCGTGGTCTTTGTGCTGGCGCACGGTGGCCAGGGTGCGGGCCAGGGTCGCGGCGTCGAGGTCGTAGGATTTGGTATAATCGGGGGTGTACACGTAGGCCAGCGCCGCGTGCAGCGTGCGGCGGGCGTGGTAGTAGTCGGCGGTGAGCAGCAGCGGCAGCACGGTAGCCCCGCCCACCAGCACGGCGCGCGGCACCCAGCGCGCAAAGTGGGGCCGCACGGCCACCACATCCTCGGCCAGCAGGCGCACGTGCACCACCAGCAGCACCAGCGGCGCAAGCATCAGAAAGCCCGTGCCAATGGCGATAACGGCCAGCAGCGACAGCGGCAAAAACGGTAGAAACACCAGAAAAAAGTAGCACGTGTAGCCCAGCAACACGCTGCGCGCCCCCAGCAGCGCCAGCCGCCCGGCCGGCCGCGCCGGGGCCGGCAGGCACAGCAGCACCCCGTTGAGCACCGCCAGCCCGTAGAACCACGGCGTGTTGAAATTACCAAAAATGCCGCTCTGCTTGCCCACGCCCCCCAGCAGCATGCCCGTGTTCACGAGCAAGCCTAACAGAGGTAATACTAAGGTAATGAGTACTTTCCAGATAATGGTAAACTCATCGTCGCGGCGCAGACTGAAGAGATAGGCGGCCCGCACCAGAAAAAACAGGAACGTGAGGGGCCCCACCACCAGCCCGGCCAGCAGCAGCGGCCCATCCAGCCAGGAGCCGTTGACCCAGCTACCCAAAAGCGTGCTCAGCAACCCCAGCACCAGCCACCCACCCACGGGAATGGCCACCGCCAGCCCCAGGCTGGGCAGCACCGATTGGGGCCGGGCGGCGGGCACGCTGCGCACCACCAGCACCAGCAGGGCATGGGCCAGGGTGGGCATGAGGAAGGTCCAGACGTAGACGAGCAAATCGGTGGGCACCATCCAGCGCGGAATATCGCGCGGCAGCACCACCTCGCTGCTGCTGGTGTACCAGGCCAGGTACGCCACGTAGGCCACCAGCGCGGCCCCCGCGTAGCGGCTGCTCAGCGGCAGCCCGCGCCGCCACTGCCAGGCCGCATGCAGCAGCGTGGCCCCACCCAGGGCCGCCAGCCCCAGCGCTAGCTGCTGCCACACGGCCACACTGGCGGCCGGCAGCAGCGTTTCAATCACCGAAAACTCGCCGTAGCCTAGCGCCGCCAGCAGCAGCAGCGGCAGGGTATTGAGCAGCAATAGCCATTTGGCATTGAGCAGGTTGTGCATAAGCAAAGGCTAATAAAACGGTGAATAAGTGGCGGCACCGCCGCCGCACGCCGCCAGCAACGGCGGCAGCAACCCGGCCGGCAAAGGTATTGTAAAGAACTTTGTAATTCAAAGTAAATTTAGCAAAAAGCTTGCTTTCAAGTGATTTTGGGCGGGTGCCAAGCGATTTTCCTGCCTGGCTGTTCTACTGCTTCGCGGTAGCAGGCTTTGCGCAGCTGGCCGCCCCTCGTTTTTTCTATGCTCTCCGAACCTACCTACCTGGCCGCCCGCATGGTGGCCCCCGCCCTCGAAGCTCACTTTGCCCAGCACCGCACCGACGCCGCGCAACTAGGCGGCCCGCCCCTGCCCCCACCCCCGCCGGCGGCGCTGCTCGAAGCCATCATCGACGTGGCGTTTTGGGCCAGCCTGCGGCGCGAGGAGGGCCGCCCGCCCCGCATTTCGCTGGCGCTGCTGGAGCCCGAGGCGGCCGGGCAGCCGCTGCTGTTTGGGCACCGGCTGCGCCTCACACCGCAGGTACTCATCAAGTTAGCGCCGGCCGTGGAGCATCCCGGCATTCACCTGGGGGTGAGCTTCGACGCGGAGGGTCTCTACATCTGGGGCACGGCCAGCCAGGTGCCGCCGGTGTGCTTTGTGCTGGAAGTGGTGGAGCCGGGCCTGCTGGTGGCCAAGCACCGCCGGGCCGATGGCTTTGGCAAGTTCATCAACGTGGCCGTGCTGCGGGGCGACCAGATAAGGGTGGTGGACGAGGATACCATGGGCCTGGCCGACTACCCCACACTGCGCGAGTCGCTGCCCGCCATTCCGTGCCCGGCCACCGCGCCCGGCGGCCGGTCGGTAGATGTGCTGCTGGAGCTGGCCCGCGCCATGCGCGCCCACGGCCGCGGCGGCCTGCTGCTGTTGCTGCCACCCGGCTCGGAGGCGTGGCGGGCCTCGGTGGTGCAGCCGCTGGGCTACCCCGTGGTGCCGGCCTTCGCGGGCATCGCCGACCTGCTCACCGGCGCCGACCGCAGCCACCGCGACTGGCAGGAGAACCTGCTGGATGCCATTGAGATAGTGGGTGGCTATACCGCCGTAGACGGGGCCACCGTGCTCACCCGCGACTACAAGCTGCTGGCCTTTGGGGCCAAAGTAACCCGCCGCACCGACGGCACCTCAGTAGAGGAAATCGTGCTCACCGAGCCCGTGGTGGGCAGCAGCGCCACCACCCTGCACCCCGCCAAAAACGGCGGCACCCGCCACCTGGCCGCCGCCCAGTTTGTGCACGACCAGCACGACGCGGTGTCGCTGGTAGCCTCGCAGGACGGCAATTTCACGGTCTTCTCGTGGTCGGAAGCGCTGGGCCGGGTGCACGCCCACCGCATCGACGTGCTGCTGCTGTGAGCCGGCAAGCGTGCGCTTAGCCATGAAATAGCTTGTGCCGCTTAATGGCCCGGCCCTGCCGCAGCCGCCCCGCGTGGTAGAGCGTGGGCACGTCGCTGGCCCAGGTCTTCAGTACCAATAAGATACCTACTATTTCGAGCCGCGATAGTACGCCCACCCAAAAGCACAGCTGAAACAGCCAGCCCGATTGGCAGCTCAGGCAAACCTGCACCAGCGTGGCCAGCGACACCAGTACCCAGCCTTTGGCCGCGAAGGAATGGGTAGCTACTTCCTTGCGAAATTTCAAAAAAGAAACCGCGTAGGTCAAGGCTTCCAACCCTAGCAATATACTGAGCTGCAAGCTATTCGCAGCAAAGAAGCCGGAGCAGGCTACGTACGTGGCCCCCACTACCAGCAGCCAGAATACCTGGTCGATAGTAGAATCGAGCCGCCGCAGGCGCTGCGTCGAAATACCCAGCTGCCGGGCCACCACGCCGTCGAACACGTCGGTGAGCACGGCCACCACCAACAGCCCGATGGCAAGGGGGCCGTAGTGTGGAACGTGGTAGCAACTGAGCCCCACCAGCAAAATACCGATAAGCAAGCGGCTGTAAATCAGCCCTATCGGGATTTTGCTGGTGAAGCTGCGCATGGGTCCAAAGCTACATTACTTAAGCACGGCCAGCGTTACGCCGTCGCCGCCGCGGTCGGCGTGGTCGTCGCCCACGCTGGCCACGGTGCGGGTGCGGCGCAGGTAGTCGCGGGCCACCTGGCGCAGCACGCCGTTGCCGCGCCCGTGCAGGATTTTCACCTCCGGAATGCCCAGCATCACGGCATCGTCCACGAAGCTCATGAGCTTGGTGAGGGCATCTTCGGCGCGCTCGCCGCGCAGGTCGAGGGTGGGGCTGAAGCTGGCCATGCGCCCGGTGATGTCGAGGCTGGGGCCGCCGCTGTTGGCGGCGGCCGTCTTGCGGGCAACTTGCTCACGCTCACGGGCTTCGGCCCGGCTCAGCTTTTCGAGCTGGGCCACTTTCACCAGGGTTTTCATGCCGCCGAAGAGCACTTCGGCGGTCTTGCCCTTCACGCTCACCACCTCACCGTGGCCGTCCTGGCCCAGGATGGCCACGCGGTCGCCGGCTAGCAGGCTGCCGGCCTCGGCCAGCTCGCGGGTGGGGCGGGCCCGGGGCGGCTCGGTTTGCAGCTCCTGGCGCACGAAGGTTTCGAGGGTCGAGCGGGCCTGCTTGGTAGTTTCCTTATCGGCCTGGCTGCGGCGAATCTCGGTGATGGTGGATTCGATTTGCTGGTTGGCCGTTTGCAACAGCTTCTTGGCCTGCTGCTTGGCTTCGCGCAAGGTTTCGCTACGGGTGTCGTCGAGGTGCTTCTTGAGGTCCAGGTATTCCTGGGTGAACTTGCGGAGGCCGTTTTGCAGCTTCTCGGTTTCGCGGAGCTTGGTTTCGAGCTCGGTTTTGTCCTTTTCAAGGCCTTCGAGCAGGCGGTCGTAGCGGATTTTATCCTTGCCCACCAGCTGGGTAGCGCGCTCCACGAGCTGCCGGGGCAGGCCAATTTTGCGGGCAATCTCGATGGCAAACGACGAGCCCGGCTTGCCAATTTCGAGGCGATAGAGCGGTTGCAGGCGCTCGGGGTCGTAGCGCATGGCACCGTTCACGAGGCCGTCGGTTTTCTCGGCGAAGTTCTTGAGGTTGGTGTAGTGCGTGGTAATCACCCCAAAAGCGCGGGCCTGGTTGAGCTGCTCCAGCACGGCTTCGGCAATGGCCCCGCCCAGACTGGGCTCGGTGCCGGTGCCAAATTCGTCAATCAGGATGAGGCTTTTCTTGTTGGCCACGGTCACGAACTGCTTCATGGCCAGCAGGTGCGACGAATACGTACTAAGGTCATTCTCAATACTTTGCTCATCGCCAATGTCGAGCAGAATATCCTCAAACATGCCGGCCTCCGAGTAGTCATCGCACGGAATAAGCAGGCCGCATTGCAGCATGTACTGCACCAAGCCCACCGTTTTGAGGGCCACCGACTTGCCGCCCGCGTTGGGCCCCGAAATAACCAGCACGCGGCGCTCGGGCGTTAGCTCCAGGTCGAGCGGCACCACTTCGCGCTTCTCGGCATCCTTGCCGGCGGCCTTGTTTTGCTCCTTAAACGTGAGCGTGAGCACCGGGTGGCGCACGCCGCGCCACCGAATGAGCGGCTTGCTACTGAGCTCGGGCAGTTGGGCATCGAGCTCGCGGGCCAGCCGCGCCTTAGCCCGGATAAAGTCGAGCAGGCCCAGGTAGCCGTAGGCCTTGCGCAGGTCGGGCAGGTGGGGGCGCAACTGGTCGGTGAGGCTGGTGAGAATGCGAATCAGCTCGCGCTGATAGGCGTTTTCGAGGTCTTTGATGTCGTTGTTGGACTCAAATACTTCCGAGGGCTCAATGAACACCGTCTGGCCCGAGGCCGACTCGTCGTGGATGAGGCCGCGCACGCGGCGCTTGTGCTCGGCAATCACGGGCAGCACCAGGCGGCCACCGCGGATGGTGGGCTCGGCATCGCCCGGAATCCAGCCCTCCGATTTGGCATGGCGCAGCACGCTGGCAATCTGCTTGCGCAGCTGGCCCTGGCGCTGAATGAGCTGCTGGCGCACCTGGCGCAGCAGCGGCGAGGCATCGTCGCGCACCAGGCCGTCGTCG
Source organism: Hymenobacter sp. H14-R3 (assembly GCF_030063445.1). Taxonomy (GTDB): domain Bacteria; phylum Bacteroidota; class Bacteroidia; order Cytophagales; family Hymenobacteraceae; genus Hymenobacter. The sequence goes on from NZ_JASITD010000002.1 coordinate 190,646, forward strand.
TCCACCACCTTGTCCATGGCGGCCAGCAGGTTGCGGTCGGCCTGAATGCCGATGCCCAGCAGGCGTAGGTTGGGATACAGGTTATCGGCGGCCTGGGTGAAAAACGTGAGCGCCGAGCGAATAGTACGCAGGCTCATCTTCACCTCAAAAAACGCGGCCGCATCGAGGTAAGCCCCTGGCAGCGAGGCCCTTTTGAGATGCACCGTGACATCGTAGTAATACGCGCCCGGAAACTCGCTGCCGCCGGCCAGCAGCTGCCGAAACTCGTCGGTTTGGGCCAGCAGCTTGCTGAGCTGCTCGTGCTGGGTGATAAACTGCATGTTGGCCACGTGCTGCCGGCCCAGGGCCGAGAGGCAGAGCTGCTCCAGCAGCTCGCGCAGGGTGGTGAAGCCAATTTTGGCCTCAAAGTTTTGGGGTACTAACAAATCGAATACGAGCGGGAATAGGGACTGACTGGCCGCGAAGGTAAAACAGCAAAGGGGGCCGGAAGATTCGGCGCAAGCAGTGTTTTCACCGGGTACGCAGTGGGTTTCGCAGCAGAAACGCAGCGGCTCAGGGATTGCACCGGGATATCAGCACGGCGGCGATAGCTACAGCCACCAGCGCGCCTAGGCGCAGGGCCATAAATACCCAGGCGGGCAGCTCGGGGCGTTTGGAGTTTTTGAACATGAATACGTGTATGTGGGAAATAGTAGAACGCTACCCTGTTGACAATTACGCTACGTCGTTGAAGCTCGTATTTTTATGCTGATGTGTCTGGGCCAGTTGAGTTATGTAACGCCAGCCATAACAGATTGAATGCCTGTGTATCTGCTGCTTCGTATTGGGCCTCGGTAAATACACGGCCTGAATCGGTCCACAGCCCCATATTCCGGTCAGAGGGTGCGTAAAGAATAGGTTTACCACATGCGTCAAACCCAATCTCTCGTTCCGCCTGACCAGTGTCTTCCTCTACTTCGATAAGCCAATAAGCTACCTCGGCCAGTTTCTTATGGTAGTCAGGACTGCCCATGGGAACCCACCAGAACACGGCTTGCAACAAAGTACCCACCACCTTTTCGGTCAGCGAGTACGCTATTTTATTGGTAGGCTGCTCTATCAGCTTGATAATAGTTGTTGGCATCTCCCCTTTTTACCAGCGTGGAGCAATTGACCGCGCATCAAGGCACTTAATAAGCTATCCAAATAGGTCTTGGGCGAGCTGCCCGATATCTATTTAACGTATTGATTATCAAAACATTATCCTACACCCTCCCCAAACAGCGCGAAGTCGTACTTCACCGGGTCGTTGGGGTCGAGCAGGCGCAGGTTGGCGGTGAGTTCCTCGGCGGCGGGCCAGTCTACTTTATCACGTTTCAGTAACCCCAAAAGGCGCGCCTGGCGCTCCACGTGCACGTCGATGGGGCAGATTAACTCACTGGGCGAGAGGCGCGTCCAGAGGCCGAAATCGACGCCGTTGGTGTCGCGGCGCACCAGCCAGCGCAGGTACATGTTGAGGCGCTTGCAGGCCGAGTTGCGGGCGGGCGTGGCCACGTGCTTGCGGGTGCGGGTGGGCGCGTCGGGCAGGCTGAAAAACAGGTCGTGGAAGTTGATGAGCCGCTCGCGCATAGTTGTGCCGCGTAAGAAGGCGTCTTCCAGCGAGTTATGCGTTTCGTAGAACCAGCGCAGCCAGTGCACGAAGTACAGCAGGTCGGTATCGCAGAAGGTGCGGTGGCAAAACTTGAGCAGCCGCTTGAGGTCGTCGTCCTGGTGCTGGGTTACGAACTGGTAGGGCGCATCGTCCATGCGCGTCATCAGCTCGGCGGTTTTTTTGAGGATGGTGGGGCGCTGGCCCCAGGCCAGCAGCGCGGCAAAGAGCCCGCTGATTTCGATATCCTGCAACTGGCTGAACCGGTGCGGAATGCTGACCGGGTCTTTCAGCAGAAACTCGGGCTGGTTGTACTGGTTAGCGCGCGCATCGAGGAGGATGCGCAACTCGTTAATCTTTAGGTTATCCATTTGTGTATCAGCCTCAAAAAGAACGTCATGCCGAGTTTACCGAAGCATCGCTACCGCGCCTTTTGAGTTGGTAACTCCAGTGGCGCGGTAGTAATGCTTCGACAAGCCCAGTATGACGTTCTACTAGCTTTAATAATTCCGCGGGCCCTACGGCACGTAGCTGGTTTCGACGCGGAACTTGGCGTCGGTGGTGCCCAGCTTTTGCACGGCGCGGGGCGAGAGGCGCACCAGGATGTTGTCGTTTTCGCCGGTGTCGGGCAGCGTACCGATGACGCGCACGTACACCGACTGGCCGTTCATCTGGTTCTTCACCTGCATAATGGTGCCCACGGGGGCCGTTTTGTGCAGGGCCAGATACTTATCGGTGCCGCTGTTGCCGATGGCCGAGGCAATGCCCACGTCGGTTTTGCGGGCTACCAGCTCGCTGGCGCGGGTGGGGCTGCGGGTTTCGGCGGCCTCTTCGCGCTTTTCGGCGGGCGTGGCGGCGGTTACGGTGGCAATCTGGGCCGGCGCGGTGGGGTTAATCTTCGGCGTGGAGGCGGGGGTATCTGAGGCAGCGGGGCGGGCGGCGGCTACCGGAGTGGCCGCTACGGGCGCAGCCCCGGCCTCGGCGGCGCGCAGCAGCAGCTCCTGGCCCACGCGCACCGACCCGCCGCTGGGCAAGTGATTAAGCAGCAGCAGCTCGGCGGGCGAGAGGTTGAAGCGGCGGGCAATGCCAAACAGCGTTTCGCCTTTGGCTACGGTGTAGCGGTCGGGCACGGTGGTGGTGGCGGGCGCAGCGGCAGCGGGCGCGATGGCAGCCATAGTTTTGGCCGGAGTAACCGCCGCAGCCGCGGCACTGGCGCGGCCGGCGGGCCGCGGTATCAGCACCACTTCGCCAATGCCGAGGCCGCTTTTCAGCTGCGGGTTGGCGGCGGTAATCTGGTCTACCGTCACTTTGTAGCGGCGGCTGAGGGCAAACATGGTTTCGCCCTGGGCCACGCGGTGGCGCACGAAGCGCTGGCCGTTGCGCATTTCCTGGCCGATGGAGTCGGCGGGCAGGCGGTGGCCGGCGGGCGGCGTGGCCAGCGGGCCGTGCAGCGAATTAAGTATCAGGAAGGAAGCAAGCAGACTCATGCGCAGAAGCAAGGCTAAAAATGTACCAAAACCAGCGCTCGGCCGGCCCCGGCTCAGTGCCAGCGGTAGGCAAAGTAAATAGCTAGCGGCCGGGCGGCGGTAGTTTCGGGCCCAAAGCCAGCCGGCCAGCCCCCGTTTTGCAGCCGGAAGCCGGGCCAAAGCACAGGCTCCTTCACCTATTCACCAACTCACTCCTTCACTCCTTCCCCCATGTCTGCTCTCGGCATCATTCCGGCCCGCTACGCTTCTACCCGCCTGCCCGGCAAGCCCCTCGTGGACCTGGGCGGCCAGTCTATGATACAGCGCGTGGTGGCGCAGGCCCGGCGGGCGGGCCTGGCGCGGGTAGTGGTGGCCACCGACGATGCGCGCATTTTCGACCACGTGCGCGGCTTTGGGGGCGAGGCCGTGCGCACGCGCCCCGACCACCCCAGCGGCACCGACCGCGTGTGGGAGGCGTTTGAGCTACTAGGCCAGCCGGCCGAGGTGAGCTGCATCGTGAATATTCAGGGCGATGAGCCCTTTATCCACCCGGCCCAGATAGATGCGCTGGTCGATTTATTCAGCCAAAGCCCGCCGCCGGCCATTGCCACGCTCATCAAGCCCGTGCTCACGGAGGAAGAATTATTCAGCCCCCACCTGCCCAAAGTAGTCACCGACCAGCGGGGTAATGCGCTGTATTTCAGCCGCCACCCCCTCCCCTACCAGCGCCAGCATGCCCCCGCCGAGTGGCTGGCCCACCACCGCTACTACCGCCACCTGGGCCTGTATGCCTACCAGCCCGCCGTGCTGCGCCAGCTCACGCTGCTGCCGCCCTCGCCCCTGGAGCTGGCCGAAAGCTTGGAGCAGCTGCGCTGGCTGGAAGCTGGCTTTCATATTCAAACCGCTGTCACTGAGCTGGATGCCTTTGGCATCGACACGCCCGAAGACGTAGTGCGGGCGAGAGAGCGACTGCGCAGCTTTGTTGACTGATGGGGTGCAGCCAAGCGTAGCGCTGGTTCGAAGGCACTGCACAATAACAAGTATTGCTCATTTACGAACCACCCATTGCCTATCCGCCTCAAGGCTTTTCCTGCATACTGAAGCGGATGCGCAGGGTGGCGGGCACGCGCACGGGCTGGCCGGCGAGGCGGGCGGGCGTCCACCAGGGCATGAGGCGCACTAGGCGCAGGGCTTCTTCGTCGAGACCTGCGCCGATGCCTTTGGCCACCTCGGCGTCGAGGATGCGCCCGGCCTCGTCTACCACGAAGCTCACAAACACGTCGCCGGACAGGTTCTGGACCTTGGCGGCCTCGGGGTAGCGCACGTTTTGCTGCAAGTAGGTGCGGTAGGCCTCCACGCCGCCGGGGTAGGTAGGCTGCTCGTCGGCGAGGTTGAGCAGGCCGGCTACTACCTCTACCCCCGCCGCGGCGGTGTTGCCACCCACCCCCACCGCATGCATGGTGAGGGCTACGGGCCCCGCGGCTTTCAGGGCCACCGTTTGGGTCTGATAGCCAGCGCACTTGAGCGTGAGCACGGGGTTAGGCAACTCGCTGGACAGCAAAAAGTTGCCAGCGGAATTGGTGGTAGCGTTGGTGGCCGCGTCTTTCATCGTGATGAACACGCCGGGCAGCGGGTCGCCCTTATCGTTGATAATGCGCCCCGTAATGGCGAGCGCCGCCGGGCGAGCCGCAGCTACTAGTGGGGCGGCCGCGCTTTGGCTGGGCAAAGCCGCCGCTGCGCCAAGTACCCAGGCTGCGACCAGCACCTGACGCGTCACCCGAAAGTGCAGTAAATATTTATTCATCGAAAAGTACAGTATAGATGGGAATACCTCACAAGTATAAGTAGTTAGGCGTTAATTTTCCTAACCAGTCATCCCGAATTAATCCTGTATGCATCTATAAGCTTCGGGGCGGCATTAGTTGCGCTTAGCCTGGCCTACTGCCTCCTGCTCGGGGCCGCTTTCGCGGCGCTCCTGCTGCATTTCTTTGGATAGAAAAAAATTGAGCGCCGTACGGATAACGGCGATGGCCCCGAGCTTGCCAATCTGCTCCCAGCTGGGGGCAATGGCCGTGGAGAGAATATCGGCTCCCAGCTGAAATTCCAGCGCCAGGGCGAGGTAGCGCGCCAGCGTGAGCCGGATGGCCGTGAAATCGGTTGTGCGCCGGGCCAGCAGCGCCCGCGCCAGCAGCCCGCCCGCCACCACAATGCCCAGCGAAATAATGAGCGCCCCCACCACTTCCACGCCCAGCTTCAGCCACTGCACACCGGCCACTACGCCTTCCTCGGTATGCGAAAAAAGCGTGGCGGGCACCTCGGGAATTGGCAGCATAAAGATTAAACGCTTATGGTGAAACGGCGCTAATGTGCCAACTGTATCTTGCTCACTCATCTCAATTGTAATTAAGCGTGAACTTATTACAGCTTATAGAATCAGTTTGGCAAGGGACATCTATTGAGGAAGTTGCGGCTCATCAAATTCCGCACCCAGATGCTGAAGAGGCAGGATTTTATATGCACAATGAAGCCAACCTGAATAGTCAATTAGTTTTTTTCGACTTGGAGCAGGTACCACCCTACCTATTTATCACAGTTGCCGACAAAAAGCATGAATCTTTCTTCTCCCTATCTGAATTAGCGGATTTTATACCAGAATATACCAATTCTTTAGGCAAAACAGCTACCCCACAAACTGTGGCAGAGGCCCTGATACACTATCACAAATACGGCGCCTAATTAACCACCGCTACCAGCCCCAGCGCCGCGCCACGCTTGCGCAGCAGCGCGTAGGCGGGCTCCCACTCGTTGGGCACTTCGCCTTCCAAAATGGCTTCCAGCACGGCTTCTTTCAGCTCGCCCACCTGGCGCGAGGGCTTGAGGCCGAAGGTTTCCATGATGACCTCGCCGGTGATGACGGGTTTGAAATTGCGCAGGTGGTCCTTGCTCTCGATTTCGCGCAGCTTCTCCTCCACCGTGTCAAAGTTGCTGAGGTAGCGGGCTTTACGCTGGTGGTCCTTACTGGTAATGTCGGCCCGGCACAGCAGCATGAGGCGGTCGATATCGTCGCCGGCCTCGAACAGCAAACGCCTTACGGCAGAGTCGGTTACGATGGCCTTACTCAGCACAATGGGCCGCAGATGCAGGCGCACGAGCTTCTGTACCATGCGCATTTCCTCGCCCAGCGGCAGCTTGAGGTCGGTAAAAATCTGCGGCACCCAGCGCGCGCCTTTGTCCTCGTGGCCGTGAAACGTCCAGCCCACTTTAGGGTCGAATCGCTTGGTGGCGGGCTTGGCAATGTCGTGCAGAATGGCGGCCCAGCGCAGCCACAGGTCGCCGCCCGCAGCAGCCACGTTATCAAGCACTTGCAGGGTATGGTAAAAATTATCCTTGTGGGCGTGCTGGCCCACTTTCTCCACGCCGTGCAGCAGCGCCATCTTGGGGAAAATGAGTTGAAGCAGACCCGTCTGAAACAGCAGCTTGAAGCCGTAGCTGGGCACCGGCGACTCCACTATCTTATTGATTTCGACCGTAATCCGCTCCTGCGACACAATCTTAATCCGCTCCTTGTTGCGGCCGATGGCGTCGAACGTGTCGGGCTCAATGTCGAAATCAAGCTGGCTCGCAAACCGGATGGCGCGCAGCATCCGCAGCGGGTCGTCGGAGAACGTGATATCGGGCCCCAGCGGCGTGCGGATAATTTTGGCGGCCAGGTCCTTCATGCCGTCGTAGCGGTCAACGAGCGCACCGAAGTCGGCGGCGTTCAGGCTCAGGCCCAGCGCGTTGATGGTGAAGTCGCGGCGGGCCAGGTCGTCTTCCAGCGTGCCGGCCTCCACCTCCGGCTTGCGGCTTTCGGCGCGGTAGCTTTCCTTGCGGGCGCCCACAAACTCGATTTCGCCGGCCTCCTCAGTGGGTAGCATGGCGGTGCCAAAGTTCTTGAACACCGTGACGCGGCCGCGGCCCGGCAGCCGCCGCCCCACTGCCTCGGCCAGCCGAATACCGTCGCCCACGGTCACCACATCAATGTCTTTGCTGGCCCGTTGCAGCGCCAAATCGCGCACGTAGCCGCCAATAACGTAGGTCGGCTGGCCCAGTTCCTGAGCGGCGTCGGCAATGGTGCGGAAAATGGGCAGGTCGGGCAGCGTGGGCGTAGTCATGGGGCAGCGCAGTTTTAGTAAAATCGGGGGCCGCACTGCCAAAAACCGGCGGCCGGCGCGGGCAATGCGAACTACAAAGTTGGCACCCGCGGGCCGTTGGCGGGTGCTACCCCGCCCCGCGCTGCCTCCACCACCCGGCCAACCAGCCGCCCGAGTGGTGCTTGCTTACCAAAAACTAGCCAGATACTTTCGGGAACTGCCCTACCCAGGCCCGCCGAAATACCTTGCGCTACCGGGCGGCGGCATTCCTACCCGCCGGCCCGCGCTTTTGCTTATGCGCATGTGCACTACTTTCCGGGGCTGGCCGCTGGCGCTGGCCGCCTTGCTGCTGGGCTGCCGGGCGGCCCTTCCAACCACCGTTACTAATACCGCGGCGGCTTCGCTGGCAGCACCGCGCCCCCCGCAGGTGTTCAACGTGCGGGCCTACGGGGCCGTGGGCGATGGCCGCACCGACGACGCGCCCGCCCTGCAACGCGCCCTGGATGCCTGCGCGGCGGCCGGAGGCGGCCGGGTGCTGGTGCCGGCCGGCGCCACGTTCGTGGCCGGGCCGTTTGCGTTGCGCTCGCACGTAGAACTGTGCGTGGAAAGCGGGGCCACTATCCTGGCCAGCCCCGACCTGAGCCGCTACACCCAATCGGCCTTCGCCGCCGACAACCTGGGCGAGGGCAGCCGCTGGATAAGCGCCGACAACCTGGAGCAGGTAACGCTGTGCGGCGGCGGCACCATCGACGGCAATTCCCAGGCCTTTCTAGGCCCCGAAAGCGGCGACGCCCTCACCGTGAAGCGCGGGCCCAACGGCGAGGATATGCGCCCACACGTACTCACGCTGGTGGGCGTTAAGGGACTGCGCATCCGCGACTTAGCCATTGGCAACGCGGCCTACTGGAACATTCACCTGGCGGGCTGCGACGACGTGGCCATTTCCGACCTCACGGTGCGCAACGACCAGCGCGTGCCCAACAGTGATGGCATCGACGTGGACCACAGCCGCCGCGTGCGCATCACCAACTGCCACATCGAGTCGGGCGACGATGCCATCTGCCTCAAAAACCGCCGCGAGTTTGCCGACCGCGGGCCCTGCGAAGACATTACCGTGAGCAACTGCACGCTCATTTCGCGCTCGTGCGCCTTCAAAATCGGGTCCGAAAACGTGGACCATATTGGCCGGGTGGTAGTCGATAATTGCGTGGTGAGCGGCAGCAACCGGGGCTTGGGCATCCAGAACCGCGACGAGGGCACGGTATCCAACGTGCTGTTTTCCAACATCATCGTCGAATCACACTATGTTTCGGGTACCTGGTGGGGCAAGGCCGAACCGATTTACGTCACCGCCTTTCGCCGGCCCGACCACGGGGCCAGCCGCCGCTACGCCCCCGGCCAAACCGAGGGCCGCGCCGGGGCCGTGCACGACATTTATTTCAGCAACATAAAGTGCCAGAGCGAAAACGGCATCTACGTGAGCGGCGAAACGGCCGGCCTGGTCAGCAATATTTTCTTCGACCAGGTTGATGTGCAGCTCACCAAAACTACCGCCCTGCCCGGCGGCGTGTACGACCAGCGCCCCGCGCCCGGCCCCGGCCTGGTACCGGGCAGCACGTCGGCCTTTTACCTCGACCGCGCCAGCGCTATCACGCTGCGCAACTGCTCGGTACGCTGGGGCGCCAACCCGCCCGCCTACTTCGCCCACGCCCTGGAAAGCCACGGCGTAACGGGCCTGCGCCTGGGCGGCCTCACGGGCGAATCGGCCTTTCCGAAGCGCTTGGCCGCCGCGAAGGAGTACCCCACGCCCACGAAATAAAAAATCGTTTGTCATTGCGAGCAGCGCGAAGCAATGACAAATTATTGATATCCACCCACGCTATGTTACTGAAAATCTGGATTTTACTACTTTCACTGCTACCCCTGGCTCAGCCCGCCCGCAGCCAGCCGCGCCGTTTGCGGGCGCTGGCCTCGCCGGTGCTGCTGCGGGGCGATGCCCGCACGGCCTACCGCGACCCGGCCGTACTCTACGAAAAGGGCACGTTTTACCTCTACTACACGCTGGTCGAAACCGAGGCCGACGGCCGGGTGTACTCCTACGTGGCCTTCAGCACGAGCCGCGACCTGAAAGCCTGGACGCCCGCCCAAAAAATCACGGAGCGCAACCAGAACCTCGATTATTCGAGCCCCGGCAATATCATTCGCGTTAAGAACGAGTGGGTGCTGTGCCTTCAAACCTACCCGCGCCCCAGCTACACCGCCGACCAGATGCCGCGCTTCGGCACCGGCGACGCCCGCCTGTTTCTCATGCGCAGCCCCGACCTGCGGCATTGGTCGGCCCCCGAGCTGCTGCGCGTGAAAGGCCCCACCGTGGACGAAAAAAGCCTGGGCCGCATGATTGACCCCTACCTGCTGCCCGACCCCCGGCAGCCGGGCCAATACTCCATCTTCTACAAGCAGAACGGCGTGAGCCGCTCCACATCTACTGACCTGGTTACCTGGACGTTCGCCGGCTCGGCCGAGTCGGGTGAGAACGTCTGCGTATTATCCGAACCCGACGGTTACTACCTCTTCAACTCCCCCAAAAACGGCATCAACATCAAGAAATCCAGCGACTTACAGCACTGGGTCGATTGGCAGCCGCTCATCACCCTGGGCCAGGGCCAACCCGGCTGGGACTGGGCCAAAGGCCGCCTTACCGCCGGTGCCGCCCTCGACCTGCGCCACGTGCCGGGCGTGCGGCGCTACCTGCTTTTTTTCCACGGCTCGGGCCCGCTAACCGAGGAGCAGGGCGACTTCGACAAAAACGCCTCCATCGGCCTGGCCTGGAGCACCGACCTGCGCACCTGGCACTGGCCGGGCGAGTAAGCTGTTGGCTATAAGGTGTTAAGGCCTATTCAGAAAGGGCCTCTACAAGCCATCAACCAACTTACTCGCGCACCACTTCAAGCTTGCCGCCCGGCCCCAAGCGCACCACCCGCGAGGGGGCCACGCGGGTAGCATCATCCTGCCGCCAGGTCACTACGTGCCCGACGCCGCGCACCAGGGCCGCATCAACTTCAGCAAATACGGCGGGCGCCGGCTCACCGGGCTTGTTGGCCGAGGTGGAAACCAGTCCGTGGCCCAGGCGACGCACCACTTTGTGGCAAAATTCATCCTGCGTCACGCGCAGGCCCACCGTGCCATCGGGAGCCAGCAGGCCAGGGGCAATGGCCCGGCTGGCGGGCAGGATGTAGGTAGTGGGCCGGGTTTGGGCAGCCAGGGCGGCTTCCAGCTCGTCGGGCACCTGGGCGGCGTAGCGGCGTAGCATGGCCAGGTCGGCTACCAGCACAATGCTGGGCTTGCCTTCGGGGCGGCCCTTCAGCTTATAGAGCTTTTCTACGGCGCGGGGCACTTCAGCGTCGCAGCCCAAGCCCCACACCGTATCGGTGGGGTACAGAATTACCTCTTGGTTGAGCAGCGCATCGACTGCTATATCAACTTCTTGCCTGAAAAAGACCACAGATTCAAACGGATTTAACGGATTACGCAGATACGCCGCTTACGCGGCTGACTACGTGGGAGTACTAATAGTACGGGTTATTGGTTTAATTTCAGCCAATTGCAGGCGGCTACTATGCCCCATACTAGTAGCAGGCCGAATAAGAGCGCGGCCATCCCGAAGAGTCCGGCAATAGCCCGTCGCTCAGACCAGTTGCTGGTTGCATCCAGCGCTTCCATAAACCAGTCGTAGAGACGCTTCACGGTCGTATTTCCTGACACAACTCTACTAGTACGCCGCCGGCGCTTTTGGGGTGTACGAAGCAGACTAGCTTATTATCGGCTCCACGCTTGGGCACTTCATTTAATAATACAAAGCCCTCGGCGCGCAGGCGGGCCATTTCGGCCACGATGTCATCGACCTCGAAGGCTACGTGGTGAATGCCCTCGGGCTTCTTCTCCAGGAATTTGGTGATGGCGCTGTCGGGGCTGGTGCCGGCCAGCAACTCGATTTTGGAACCGCCGATTTGGAAGAAAACAGTGTCTACGGCCTCGCTGGGCACGTGTTCGGTTTTGTAGGGCGGCTGGCCCAGCAGGCGCGTGTAGAGGTCGGTGGCGGCGGCCAGGTCGCGCACGGCCAGGCCCAGGTGTTCGAGGTTGGTAAGCATAGGGGTAGGTAGCTGGCTGGGCCAACGGCGCAAAGCTACCGGCCACAATTTGGAGCGAATCAAGTAATACCGTTTTTTAGACAGATTCCAGCTATTTTTGTGGATTCGAAAAAACTGTTTAGGCCAAAATTCTGTTTCAAAGGCAGTCAAAGCTTAACTTTAGACCTTACTAGCAACATCCAGCCCAGCGCCATGCTTAAGCTACCTATCTACTTGGATAATAACGCCACCACGCCGCTCGACCCGCGCGTGCTGGAGGCCATGATGCCCTACCTGACCGACGTATTCGGCAATGCCGCTTCGCGCAACCACCCCTTCGGCTGGGCGGCTGAAGAAGGTGTGGACTACGCCCGCAACCAGATTGCCCAGCTTATCAACTGCGACCCTAAGGAGATTATCTTCACCAGCGGCGCTACTGAGGGCGACAACCTGGGTATCAAGGGCGTGTATGAGATGTACAGCCAGCGCGGCAACCACATCATCACCACCACCACCGAGCACAAAGCGGTGCTCGACACCTGCAAGCACATCGAAAAGCTCGGCGGTAAGGTAACCTACCTGCCCGTGAACGACAAGGGGTTGATTAGCCTCGACGAACTGGAAGCCGCCATGACGCCCCAGACCATCCTGGTGACCATCATGTACGGCAACAACGAGACGGGCACCATCCAGCCTATCCGCGAAATCGCCGCCATTGCTCATAAGCACGGCGCGCTGTTTATGACCGACGGCACCCAGGCTACCGGCAAAATTCCGGTGGATGTGCAGGCCGATGGCATTGACATCATGGCCTTCACGGCCCACAAAATGTACGGCCCCAAGGGCGTGGGCGCGCTCTACGTGCGTCGCAAAAACCCGCGAGTAAAAGTAACCGCCCAGATGGACGGTGGCGGCCACGAGCGCGGCATGCGCTCGGGTACCCTCAACGTGCCCGGCATTGTGGGCTTCGGCAAGGCCTGTGAGCTGGCCCGCCTCGAAATGGCGGCCGACACCGAGCGTCTCAGCAAGCTGCGCGACCACCTGGAGCAGTCGCTGCTGCCCCTCGAAGAAAGCTACGTGAACGGCTCGGTAGAGCACCGCCTGCCCCACGTCACCAACATCAGCTTCAAGTACGTCGAAGGCGAAGGCCTGATGATGGGCGTGAAAGACCTAGCCGTATCGTCGGGCTCGGCCTGCACCAGTGCCTCGCTGGAGCCCAGCTACGTACTCAAGGCCCTAGGCCTGAGCGACGACCTGGCCCACAGCAGCCTGCGCTTCGGCCTGAGCCGCTTTACCACCGAGGAGCAAATTGAGTACGCTATCGGCCACGTAAAAGAAGCCGTAACCAAGCTCCGCGAAATGTCGCCGCTCTGGGAAATGCACAAAGAAGGCGTTGACCTCAGCACCATCGAGTGGGCCGAACACTAGGGTTTAATTAAAAATTGAGAATTAAAAATTAAAAATGGCTTTCCCCCGTTCTTAGCGTCTCAATTTTTAATTCATAATTTTTAATTTTTAATTCAAAACAAGCCATGGCTTACTCCGATAAGGTAATCGACCATTACAGCAACCCCCGCAACGTGGGCACGCTCGACAAAAGCAAAAAAACGGTAGGCACCGGCCTCGTGGGCGCACCCGAGTGCGGCGACGTAATGCGCCTGCAAATTGAGGTGGATGAGGCCACCAACACCATCACCGATGCCAAGTTCAAGACGTTTGGCTGCGGCTCGGCCATCGCCTCGTCGTCGCTAGCGACGGAGTGGCTGAAGGGCAAAACCGTGGACGAGGCCCTGGCTATCGACAACATGGAGATTGTGGAAGAGCTGGCCCTGCCGCCCGTGAAGATTCACTGCTCAGTATTGGCCGAAGATGCCATCAAGATGGCCATCAACGACTACCGCGTGAAAAACGGCATGCCGGCCCTGGAGTTGGAGAAGTCGCACCACTAAGCTGACTCGCTTGTAAGGAAGACGACCCCGGCCTGGGGTCGTCTTTTTTTTGCTATTTAGAATCCTTCTTAGTGATATCTTTGTTGTAGAAACGTAGCCGGGCGGAGCGGCTCCTTCTTTCTACGCACCTTTAGTACTTACGCATTATGATAACCGTTTCGGATAAAGCCAAGGAGAAGGTGGAGCACCTGATTCGCGACTCGCAGCTCGATAACACCTACCGCCTGCGCGCCTCGGTGGCCGGTGGCGGCTGCTCGGGCCTGAGCTATAAGCTGGACTTTGACAACGAAATGCGCCCTATGGACCAAGAGTTTGAGGACAAAGGCGTGCGCGTAGTAGTTGATATGAAGAGTTTTTTGTACCTAGCCGGTACTGAGCTGGATTTTTCGGATGGCCTGAATGGAAAGGGCTTTCAATTTCATAATCCAAATGCCTCACGCTCATGTGGTTGCGGTGAAAGTTTCTCCGTGTAGCCCCTTATTCAAATACAGCCTGAAAGGCCTCCGCGCGTTAAGCACGGAGGCCTTTTTTATACCTTGCAAGCCTGTAGCGCAATGGCCGCGGGCCGAAGCTGGTCCGTGCGGTGGCGCTTTCTTTTTAGTTGGCTTAATGGCTTCCGCTTCCTCCGAGTTTAGTTTTTCTTTGGCCGACGACCTTTTGCAAGCCACGCTGGCCGTGTCGCTCACGGCCATTAATGTGCTGCGCCCGGTGCTGGGCCCTGCGGAGGAAGTGCTTGATTTTGTGCTGGAATACGTGAACCCGGCCGGCCAGCTTCTGGCCGGCTTGCCCGAGCAGCCAGCAGGTACGCTGGGCACATTATTTCCGCACGCGCGGGCCAACGGCCTGCTGGATTTTTACCGCCAGGTATTCACCACGGGTGAAGCGGGCACCTACAATTTCAACTACGAAGCCGAGGGCCGGAACGAGTTTTACCTGGTGGCCGCACGGCGTAGCGGGCCGCGCCTGGTAGCGAGCCTCAGCGACAGCGCCAACCACGAGCGCTCGGCCGTGGAGCAGATGCTGCGCGCCAGCCAGGCCCGCGAGCAGGCCGCCCGCGCCGAGGCCGACCTCCAGCGCCAGCAGCTGCACAACATGTTGCAGCAGGCCCCAGCCATGATATGCGTGAATGCCGGGCCGCACCACGTGTTTGAGTTTGTGAACCCACCCTACCAGGCGCTGGTGGGCCAGCGGCCGCTGGTGGGCTTGCCCGTTGCCGTTGCCATGCCCGAGCTGGCCGGCCAGTCCATTTTCGAGTTGCTCGATGAGGTGTATCAAACGGGTAATACCTTCTACGCCAATGAGATGCTGGTACGTCTCGACCACGACAACAACCAGCCTGCGCAGTTGGATAGGCGCTACTACAACTTCATTTACCAAGCTCGCTATAGCCTGGCGGGAGTTATCGACGGCATTTTCACGTTTGCCTACGAGGTAACGGCGCAGGTGCTCGCCCGCTACCAAGTGCAGGACCTGAACGAGGAACTGGCGGCTACCAACGAGGAACTGATGGCCGCCAACGAGGAGTTTTTAGCCAGCAACGCGGAGCTGGGGCGGGTGCAGCAACTGCTGCGCCAGCTCAACCAGGAGCTGGAGAACCATGTGGCCGAGCGCACCCAGGAGCTGGTGCTGGCCCAGGCCGAAACCGAGCGGCAGCGGCAGCGCTTGTCCCGGTTTTTCAGCCAGGCCCCGGCGGCCATCTGCATTCTCGATGGCCCCGAACTGACCTACGAGCTAGTGAATGGGGCCTATCAGCGGCTGTTTCCGGGCCGGCAACTGCTGGGCCTGCCGCTGCTGGAAGCCCTACCCGAACTGGCCAACCAGCCCATGTGGCGCACGCTACGCCGCGTGTATGAAACGGGCGAAACGAACGAAGAAATCGGCATCCGCATCCCGGTAGCCAAGTACGAGGGCGGCCCGCTGGAAGACCTTTACTTCCACTACATTCAGCAGGCCCGCTACGACGAGCACGGCCGCATCGACGGCGTACTCATCTTTACGCTCGATATGACGGAGCAATTTCTGGCTCAGCAGCAACGCAAGACCCTGCAAACCGAGGTGCTGGTAGCCGCGCAGCGCCAAATGCAGCAGCGTGAGGACCTGTACCGGCTGTTTGAGCGCACGCCCGCCGCTATTAGCTTGCTGCGCGGCTACCAGCACCGCATCGAATACCTCAACCCCGCGTTTCAGCAGCTTTTTCCGGGCCGCCGCCTGCTGGGCCGCCCCGTTGGCGAGGCGCTGCCCGAAGTGTTGGCCCAGGGCTTTGTGGCGCTGCTCGACCGCGTGTACCGCACGGGCGAAACCTACTACGGCAGCGAGGTACCCCTGCACATAGCCCCGCTGGCCGATGCCCCGGCCGAAATCCGCTACCTCAATTTCACCTACCAGGCCTACCAGGAAACCGGCCAGACGGCGGGCATCTCCGTGTTTGCCTACGACGTGACCGAGCAGGTGCTGGCGCGCCGGCAGCGGGCCACGGCGCAGGCCCAGCTGCAAGCCGTGCTGGAGCAGGCCCCGGTAGCCATTGGCATTATTCGGGGGCCAGAGTACATCATTGAGATTGCTAACCCCCTCATTGCCAGCATTTGGGGCCGCACTGCTGAGCAGCTGCTGGGCCAGCCGCTGTTTGAGGCGTTGCCCGAAGTACGCGACCAGGGCTTTAAAGAACTACTGGATAAGGTGTTGCGCACTGGCGAGGCCTTTGTAGCGCAAGAAGTAACCAGCCTTTTGCAGCGCCCGGAGGGCCTGCAAACCGTGCACCTCAACTTCGTATACCAGCCCCTGCGCAACGCGGCGGGGCACCTCACCTCCATCGCCATTGTGGCCACGGAGGTAACCGAGCAGGTGGCCGGCCGCCGGCAGGTGGCCGAGGCCAACGAGCGCCTGCGCGCCTCCAACGCCGAGCTGGACCTGGCCAACCAGCAGCTCACCCGCACCAACGTAGACCTAGACAACTTCATCTACACCGCCTCGCACGACCTAAAGGCGCCCATCACCAACATCGACGGCCTGCTCACGGCCCTGCAAGAGCAGCTGCCGCCCGCGGTGCGCCGGGCCGAGCAGGTGCAACCCCTGCTAGCCATGATGGAGGGCGCGGTAGAGCGCTTTCAGAAAACCATTGCCCACCTTACCGATATTTCCAAGCTGCAACAGGCTCACGACCAGGTGGCCGAAGCCGTGAACCTGGCCGCGCTGGTAGAAGACGTGCGCCTCGACCTGGCCCACGAGCTGGCCGCCGCCCAGGCCCAGCTGCTGGTAGATGTGAGCGGCGGCGCCAGCCTGTCGTTTTCGCCCAAAAACCTGCGCAGCATCGTCTACAACCTGCTCAGCAATGCCATAAAGTACCGCGCCGAGGGCCGGCCGGCCGTGGTGCAGCTCCGCAGCTCCACCACGGCGCAGGGTCAGCTCCTGCTTCAGGTGCAGGATAATGGCCTGGGCCTGAGCGAAAGCCAGCAAGGCCAGCTCTTTACTATGTTTCAGCGCCTGCACAACCACGTGGAGGGCTCGGGCGTGGGGCTGTATATGGTGAAGAAAATAGTGGAAAACGCGGGCGGCACCATCACGGTGCAGAGCCAACTGGGCGTGGGCACCACATTTACGGTAATGCTTTTTACATAATTAATTGATTATCAATTAATTATGTAAAAATATGACTAGGCATCGCCACCCGGAGCGGGAAAGGGGCTGGCGAGGCTTTCGAAAAAAAGCCTCGCCACACTGTTATAGTTAACGCACATTTCGGCGGCGCTTTCGCCACTCTTGTCCTTTTTGGTGTAGTCTGCCCCGTTTTGCACAAGCAGCTCGACGGTTTCGTTGGAGATAGCGTCCGTTTCCCCGTTTAGCATGGCTTGCACGGCCACGTCTACTGCCACGTGCAAGGGCAGCGTATAAACCCGCTGGGGGTCTGGGTTCGGGTTGGCTCCCTGCGCCAATAGAAATTTCACCAGTTCCACGTTCATCGTGTCCACGGCAATCAGCAAGGGTGCATCCTGGCGGGGAGAGACGTAGTTTACGTCTGCGCCGGCTTGCACCAGCTGCTTTACCAGGCCGATATCTTCGCTGGCAACTGCTAGCAGCAGCTGCTCCTGGAGGTTGCTAGTCATGGGCTTACGCTATGCTGCTGAAAACTTCCGGAACTTCAGCGCTACTCCCACAGTGGGTAATGGTCCAGCTGCACTTCCTGGCCAAAGAAGATGCGCGTGCTTTCCTCGAACGAACGCGTAAAATCGCTCACATAGAACTGGTGGCGCGGCCCCTGCTCGGCAGAAGCGGCCAGCAGCTGGCGGCTTGCCAGCGCCTCGGCCACGGTGGCGGCTACCACATCGGAGGGGTCGAGCACGGCCACGCGGCCCTGGTAGTAGGCCTCCATCTGGGGCTTGATGAGCGGAAAGTGCGTGCAGGCAAGTACCAGGGCATCAATATTTTGCAGCATCTCGTGGTCGAGGTAGGCGCGGATAATCTCCTCCGACACGCGGCCGGCGAAGAAGCCTTCCTCAATCATGGGCACCAGCAGCGGGGTGGCCAGCGCGTGCAGGTCTACGCCCACGTCGAGCTGGTCGATTTTTTTGCGATAGATGTTGGAGCCCACCGTTTGCTTGGTGCCAATGAGGCCCACCGGCCGGCCGGCGTAGTGCTGGCCCACGTAGGCCACCACGGGGTCTATCATGCCCACTACCAGCGCTTTAGAGCCCACATACTCACGCACTAGCTCGTAGGCCGCTGCCGAGGCCGAGTTGCAAGCAATGAGAATGAGCTTGCAGTGCTGGCGCAGCAGCACATCGCAGATTTTGACGGCGTAGGCCTGGATGGCGGCCGTGCTCTTCTCGCCGTAGGGCAGGTGGGCGGTATCGCCGAAGTACACCAGCCGCTCGTGGGGCAGGCGCTGGGCCACGGCGCGGGCCACGGTGAGGCCGCCAATACCAGAATCGAAAATGCCAATGGGCCGGGCGGCCGGGTTGGGGGTAGCTGTCATAGGTGGCGGCAAAGGTGGGGCGGCGCGGCGGTTGTGCCCAGCGTAAGTAATGCCGGCAGCGCCCGGCAGCTGGCAGATTTATCCAGGCGCAAACCGCTCCAGCAGCACTATAGCATTGCCTTTATACAGCGCGCGGCTAAATTCCTGGTAGCCGAGCTTAGCCGCCAGGCGCAGCGAAGGCGCGTTGGCGGGGGCGATAACGCACACGGTGCGCGGCTGCGCAAAGTGCGCATCGCCCCAGGCCAGGGCGGCCCGCGCGGCTTCGGTGGCGTAGCCCTGGCCGTGGGTGTGCGGGGCCAGCACCCACCCTACTTCGGGGTAGCCTTTGAGCGAGGGCGTGAGGGCGCGCTGCCACTCGCCAAAGCCTACCGCCCCGATGAAGCGGCCGGTGGCCTTTTCCTCCACCGCCCAGTAGCCGTAGCCGCACAGGGGCCACAGGCCCAGGTGGCGCAGCAATTTAGTCCACACCTCTTCTTCGGATAGTGGCTTAGCACCCAGGTAGTTATAAAATTCAGGCTGCTGCCACATGGCCGTAAACCCTTCCAAATCAGCGGCGTAGTTGGCGCGCAGCCGCAGCCGCGCAGTTTCCAGAACGGGGATATCCATTAGAGCAGCGGCTGCACGGTGCGCCACACGGTGCGGGCCACCAGGCGGTGCCCTTCGGGGGTGGGGTGAATGCCGTCGCGCTGGTTGAGGCGGGCGATGCCGCCCACGTTTTCGAGCAGGAAGGGAATGAGGGTGAGCTTATTTTTGGTGGCGATTTCGGCGTAGAGCTTCTTGAAATCGGCGGCGTAGGCGGGGCCCATATTGGGCGGAATCTGCATGCCGGCGAGCACGATTTTGGCCTGCGGGGCTTTCAGGCGCACCGTGTCGATAATGGCTTGCAGGTTCTGGCGGGTATCGGTGAGGGGCAGGCCGCGCAGGCCGTCGTTGCCACCCAGCTCCAGCACAAACACGCTCACCGGCTGGCGGCTGAGTACCCAGTTGATGCGCGAGCGGCCGCCGGCGGTGGTTTCGCCACTCAGGCCGGCATTAACTACGGCGTAGGGCAGGTGCAGCGAATCGACGCGGGTTGCAATCAGGGCCGGGTAAGCTTCGTCGGGGTCCACGCCGAGGCCAGCCGTGATGCTATCGCCAAAGAACAGGATGGCCGCCTGAGCCTTGGCCGCCGGCGCGGCGGCCAAGGCGGGGGCCACGGTTTTGGTGGCGGGGGCATCGGACTGGCAGCCCGCAGCCCCCAGGGCCAGTAAGCAAACCAGCCGGGTTAGGTGTTTCATAAGAGCAAAATCAAAAAGCACGCAAAAGTATAAGCCGCTGTTACGCGTCCTACGTAGCCTATAACCAGTGGGAAGACGTTTTTCTTCCCGAAAGACTTTTTCGGGTGTTATACGCTTTGAGAAAAAGCGTCCTGCGACTAGGAGAACGGCCTGCCGAGCTTGCCGAAGCATTCCATCAAAAATCTCATAATTAATAATTTATAATTCATAACCCTTTCCGTGACTAGCCTTCAAGTCGAAAACCTCACCAAAACCTACACCAGCGCCGGCCGCCAGCTCACGGTGCTGCACGAAGTCAGCTTCAGCTTGCAGCCGGCCGATACGTTTGCCATTGTGGGGCCGAGTGGCAGCGGCAAAACCACGCTACTGGGCCTGTGCGCCGGCCTCGACCGCGCCACCAGCGGCAGTGTGTGGCTGCAAGGCATTCAGCTCGATACCCTGAACGAGGACCAGCGGGCGGCCGTGCGCAACCAGCACGTGGGCTTCATTTTCCAGAATTTTCAACTGCTGCCTACCCTCACGGCCCTCGAAAACGTGCAGGTGCCGCTGGAGCTGCGCGGCGAGCGCAACGTGGCCCGCCAGGCCCAAACCCTGCTGGAGCGCGTGGGCCTGGGCGAGCGCGGGCACCACTACCCTGCCCAGCTTTCGGGCGGCGAGCAGCAGCGCGTGAGCCTGGCCCGCGCCTTTGCCAACCGCCCCCAGATTCTGTTTGCCGACGAGCCCACCGGCAACCTCGACCCCGATACCAGCGCCAACGTGGTGGAGCTGCTATTCGATTTGAATAAGGAGGCCGGCACCACGCTGGTGCTGGTGACCCACGACCTGGAGTTGGCCGCTAAAACGCAGAGAATCATGCGGATGCGCGGCGGCCGGGTGGTGGAAGAAACTGTGGCGCAGACGCGGTAGCCCGCAGCGGAGGAGTCCGCCGTTTTCGAGCGCACGAAATTGTTCAACGCCTGACGGAGTGCCACTCCGTTTTACATTTTAGCATGAATTTCAGTTGGTTAGTTACAATGGCGTGGCGCGATTCGCGCCGCAGCCGTTCGCGGTTGGCGCTGTTTATGTCGAGCATCGTGCTGGGCATTGCGGCGCTGGTAGGCATCAATTCGTTTGGCGACAACCTGGCGCGCAGCATCCGCGAGCAGGCCCGCGAGCTGCTGGGGGCCGACCTGGTGCTCTCGTCAAGCCAGCCCTTCACGGCGGGCACTTTGCGGGGCCGCCCCCAAACGCCCGGCGACTCACTGGCCGTGGCACTAGCCCCGGCCCTGGGGCGGCTGGGGCAGCGCCGCAGCGAGGAGGCCTCGTTTGCCTCGCTGGTGTCGTTTCCGCGCACCCAGGGCGTGCGGCTGGCGCAGGTGCGGGCGCTGGGCGCGGGCTTCCCGTACTACGGCGACTGGGAAACCCAGCCGGCCGCGGCGGGCGCGCAGTTTAAGGCGGGCCAAAGTGCTGGCGCTCTGGTTGATGACGTGCTACTGGTGCAGTTCGATGCCAAAGTGGGCGACTCGGTGAAGGTGGGTACCCTCACGCTGCCCATTGTGGGCCGGGTGCTGAGCACGCCGGGCCAAACCGGCTTTAGCGCCGCCGTAGCGCCTAAGGTATTCATCCCCATTGCGTTGCTGGCCAAGACCAACCTGGTGAAGCCCGGCAGCCGGGTGCAGTACCGCACGTACTTCCAGTTTGCGGCTGGCACCGACGTGGCGGCCATCATTAAGCCCCTGGAACCCAAGCTGGAGCAGGCCAATATCGACTCCGATACTGTGGCCAGCCGGCAGCAAAGCACCGGCCGCGCCTTCCAAGACCTCACCCGGTTTTTGAGCTTGGTGGCGTTTGTGGCGCTGCTGCTGGGCTGCGTGGGCGTGGCCAGCGCCGTGAACCTCTACGTGCAGGAAAAGCTGGCCTCGGTGGCCGTGCTGCGCTGCCTGGGGGCCAGCGGGCGGCAGGCGCTGCTCATTTACCTCATTCAGACGTCGGGGCTGGGGCTGCTGGGGGCCATTATTGGCGCGGCGCTAGGCGCGGTGGTGCAGCTGGTGCTGCCGAAGGTGCTGGGCAGCTTTTTGCCAGTGGCGGTGAGCGTATCGGTGTCGCCGACGGCGGTAGCCATTGGGCTGCTCACGGGGCTGGCAATGGCCGTGCTATTTGCGCTGCTGCCGCTGCTGGCCATCCGGCGGGTGTCGCCGCTGCGGGTGCTGCGCGCCTCGTTTGATGACGACACTACCACGCCCGACCCGCTGCGCTACCTCGTGCTGGGCGCGGTATTGCTGTTTGTGGTGGGTTTTGCCTACGCCCAAACGCGCGAGTGGAAGCAGGCGCTGGGCTTCACGGCCGGGCTGCTGGTAGCGCTGGGCGCACTGGCGGGCCTGGGCCTGGCCCTGCGCTACCTGCTGCGCCGCTACTTCCCAGTGGGCTGGAGCTACGTGGCCCGCCAGGGCCTGGCCAATTTGTTTCGGCCCCAGAACCAGACGGTTACGCTCATTATCTCGCTGGGTTTGGGCACGTTTTTGCTGGCCACGCTTTTCCTCACGCAGGCACTGTTGCTGAGCCGGGTGCAACTGTCGGCCAGCGGCAAGCAGCCCAACCTGGTGCTGTTCGATATCCAGACCGAGCAGGAGCGCGGCGTGGAGCAACTACTTCAAAAACAAGGCATTCCAATCATGCAGCGGGTGCCCATCGTGACGATGCGCCTGGCGGCCATCAATCGGCGCACGGTGGGCGAGCTGCGCAAAGACACCGCCAGCGGCGTGCCGCTATTCGCTCTCACCCGCGAGTACCGCGTTACGTACCGCGACACGCTGAGCACCAGCGAGAAGCTGGTGGCCGGCACGCCGCCGCAGGCGGCCGTGGCCGGCGGCCTGCCCCGCGTGTCGGTCGATGCCAACTACTTCCAGCGCGTGAAGCTCAAACTGGGCGACACGCTGACCTTCAACGTGCAGGGCGCGCCGCTGGCCGTGGTGGTGGGTGGCACCCGCGAGGTCGATTGGGCCCGGGTGCAAACCAACTTCCTGGTGGTGTTCCCCACCGGCGTGCTGGAGCAGGCGCCGCAGTTTCACGTCATTCTCACCCGCGTCAAAAACAACCAGCAGCTGGCCCTGGCCCAGCGGGCGCTGGTGCGCGATTTCCCCAACGTATCGGCCATCGACCTGGGCCTGATTCTGCAAACGGTGGACGAGATTCTGAGCAAAATCTCGTTCGTCATTCGCTTCATGGCGGGCTTCAGCATCCTCACCGGCCTGCTGGTACTGGCCAGCTCGGTGCTCATCAGCCGCTACCAGCGCACCCGCGAGAGCGTGCTGCTGCGCACGCTGGGCGCCAGCCGCAACCAGATTTTGCGCATCACGGTGGTCGAATATGCCTTGCTGGGCAGCCTGGCCGCGCTGGCGGGTGTGCTGCTGGCCGGCTTTGCCGCCTGGGCGCTGGCCGTGTGGGTATTCGAAACGCCGTTTGTGGGTAGCAGCCTGCTGTGGCTACCGGCCCTGGTGGCCCTGGTGGCGGGCCTCACGGCCCTCATCGGCGGGCTCAACAGCCGCTCGGTGCTCAGCCAGCCGCCGCTGGCGGTGCTGCGGGCCGAGGGGTGAGGGCTTTAGGTTTGGGTTTGTGAGTTGGGTGCATATTGCAGATAAGTACTCGTTGTTACCGTCCCTACGTTCCTGATAGCGGCCGCCACAATCGCGGCCGGGGCTACTTTTGCGCCCATGTCTGCCCCTACCCCGCTTACCAAGCTCTTTGCCGATTTCAATAACCTGCACGTCCTCATTGTGGGCGACGTCATGGTCGATGCCTACGTGTGGGGCCGTGCCAGCCGGCTTTCGCCCGAGGCCCCGGTGCCCGTAGTGAACGTAGACCGCACCGAAAACCGCCTCGGTGGGGCCGCCAACGTGGCCCTCAACGTGCAGGCCCTCGGGGCCACGCCGCTGCTGTGCGCGGTGGTGGGCAACGACCAAGGCGGCGACCAG
Source organism: Hymenobacter sp. H14-R3 (assembly GCF_030063445.1). Taxonomy (GTDB): domain Bacteria; phylum Bacteroidota; class Bacteroidia; order Cytophagales; family Hymenobacteraceae; genus Hymenobacter. The sequence continues at coordinate 214,144 of NZ_JASITD010000002.1, forward strand.
CTAGTACGCCTGCTGCACGACCACCACCTGCCCGCCGACGGCATCATCCGTAGCGCGCACCGCCCCACCACCTTTAAGCAGCGCATTCTGGCCCACGGCCAGCAGCTCGTGCGCATCGACTCGGAAGTCGAAACCGACCTCAATGCGGAGGAAGCCACCCAGCTGCTAGCCGCCTACGACGACCTGCTGACCCGCGCCGACGTGGTTATCTTCGAAGACTACGACAAGGGCGTGCTCAGCGAACCCATTATTGCTGAGTGCATTGCGCGCGCGCGGCAGCACGGTATTCCCACGGTAGTAGACCCCAAAAAGAAGAACTTCTTGGCCTACCGCCACTGCACCCTCTTCAAGCCCAACCTAAAAGAGCTGCGCGAGGGCCTGAAGCTGGAGTTTGGCGCGCCCGACGCCGACCGCCCCGGCTTTGAGACTGCCGTAGCTCGCCTGCGCGAAGTGCTGACGCCCGAAATCGTGCTGGTCACGCTCTCCGAGTACGGCGTATTTGCCCAGCAGGACGACCAGAAAACCTACCTCCCGGCCCACCTGCGCACCATTTCCGACGTGTCGGGCGCGGGCGATACCGTTATCAGCATCGCGGCTTGCTGCGTGGCGCTGGGCCAGCCGGCAGCCTTCACGGCGGCGCTGGCCAACCTTGGTGGCGGCCTGGTGTGCGAGCAGGTGGGCGTAGTACCCATCGAGAAGCGCCTGCTGCTGGCCGAAGCCGAAGCCGCAGGGTTATAGCGTGGACGTTGCGCGCGCGCATGAGTGCAGCGAACAGCTGGCGTGCGCAATCACCCGCCCCCCGTGCGCGCTACCTCAGGCTGCGCACCACCCGCGCCGGGTTGCCCACGGCCAGCGAATAGGCGGGCACATCTTTGGTCACCACAGCGCCGGCCCCGATGACGCAGCCCGTGCTAATCGTAACGCCGGGGCACACAATGGTGCCGCCGCCCAGCCAGCAATCGTTGCCGATGGTGATGGGCCGGGCCAGCTCCAGGGTGCGGCGCACCACGGCATCGAGCGGGTGGGTAGCGGCGTAGAGCTGCACGCCGGGCCCAAAGAGCACGTTGGAGCCAATGGTAACCCGCGCCGCATCGAGCACTACGCAGTTCACGTTGAAATACACGTTGTTACCGCAGTAGATATTACTGCCGTAGTCGCAGTGAAAGGGCGGCTCGATATACAGGTTTTCGCCCGCGTGGGGTAGCAGCTCGGCCAGTACCAGCCGGGCCGCGTCGGTGAGCAAGTACTCCGTCACGTTGAGGCGGTGCAGCAGGCGCTTAGCGCGGGTGCGGGCTGCCAGCAGCGCGGGGTCGAAGGCAGCGTAGAGCTCGCCAGCCAGCATTTTTTCTTCCTCACTCAGCATAAGCTACTTTGCCCTAAGCTAGTAGCCGAAGCAGCCACAGCAACACCAGCAGCACCAGCGGCGTGGTGACGATGGCGGCCATTGCCGTCGCTATCACTACCACGCCCTCGGCCCTGAACACGCGCCGAAACAACCGGCGCCAGCCAAAAAACAACACGCCGGAAACCAGCAGCGACACCACGTAGAAACCAACGCCGAACCCTGTTTTTGCAAGCTCCATCGCGCGGCTAGGCTTTCTTCAAAAACTCGGTTTTGAGCACCATCGTGCCGCCCCCGGCCCGGCCCTCAATCTCGGCGGGCGAGTTGGTGAGGCGGATATTCTTGACCAGCGTGCCGCGCTTGAGCGTCAGCGACGAGCCTTTCACCTTGAGGTCTTTGATGAGGGTAACCGCGTCGCCTTCGGCGAGCACGGTGCCGTTACTGTCTTTGGTGGGGATATCCATAACGTATTTTAGTAGCTGAAAAACAATAAGTTACCAGCTTACCCCCGCCACGTCTTCACCGTTTCCACGAAAACCTTCACATTGTCGGGGTTCGTATCGGGGTACACGCCGTGACCGAGGTTGGCGATGTGGGGGCCGCCGGCAAACTCGCGCAGCATGGCTTCGGTGGCGGCTTTTACCTGGGTGGGCGTGCCATAGAGGGCGCAGGGGTCGAGGTTGCCTTGCAGCGTTTTGCCGGGGGCCTGCTGGCGCACCTGGGCCGGCGACTGGTTCCAGTCGAGCCCGATGGTGCGGCAGGGCGTGTGGGCGAGGTCTTCCACGGCCCACCACGCGCCCTTAGCAAAAATGGTAACGGGCACCAGCGGGGCCAGCGCCGCGCAAATGCGGCTGATGTAGGGCGTCGAAAACTCGGCGTAATGCGCGGGCGGCAAAATGCCGGCCCACGAGTCGAATACCTGCACCAGGTCGGCCCCGGCCGCCACCTGAGCTTGCAGGTAGGCAATGGTGGTCACCGTAATTTTTTCGAGCAGCTGGTGGGCCAGCGCGGGCTCCTGGTAGAGCATGCGGCGGGCCTTGCTGAAAGTTTTGGAGCCGTGGCCCTCCACCATGTAGGCCAGGATGGTCCAGGGCGCGCCCGCAAAGCCGATGAGCGGCACGCGGCCGGCCAGCTCTCTTTTGGTGATGCGCAGGGCCTCCAGCACGTAGCCCAGGTGCTCCTCGGGGTCGGCCACGCGCAGCTTGGCTACGTCGGCGGCGTTTTTCACTACCTCAGGAAAAAGCGGACCACGGGCCTCCACCATCTCGTAGGTGAGGCCCATGGCCTCGGGCACCACCAGAATGTCGGAGAAAATGATGGCCGCGTCTACGTCGAGCGCATCAACGGGCTGAATGGTGACTTCGGCGGCCAGGGCAGGGGTTTCGACCAGCTCCTTAAAGCCCGAGAGGCGGCCGCGCAGGGCGCGGTACTGGGGCAGGATGCGGCCGGCCTGGCGCATGAGCCAGACGGGGGTGCGTTCAGTGGTTTCGCCCTGGGCGGCGCGGAGGAGGAGGTCGTTTTTGAGCATGGGGCAGGGAACGGGCCGCAGCGCGGGGCTGGGCCGAAGCGGGCCGCAAAGGTAACAGCGGGCGGGGCCGCCCCGCCCCCGCCCGGCGCTAAGGGCGCTGCACGGCGCGCAGCAGCTCTTCCTGGCGGCGGCGGGCGCGGTCTTCGTTCAGCGAAGCCACGCCCCAAATAGCAGCCGGAATCCAGCCGATGAGCGTGAGGTGCAGCACGAAGCAGATGAAAGCTCTCAGGAAGTGGCCGTTGAGAAACATCGATACACTAGGCAGCAGAATGGCAAGCAGCATGGGCAAAATCTGAGAAAGGTGACGGGCGAAGCGGCCTGCGCAGGTTCCCCATCCAGCCCCTGCTACGCATAAGCCGGCGCAAAGGCTGCCGTGGTGCCGTGGGGTGGCCGGGGAGTGTTCGGCATTGCCAGCGGGGTGCGATAAGCCTGCTTATTTTTTTGGCTAAGCTTTATGCACCAGCTATTTATAAACACAAGGAGCGCCGATTATTCGGCGCTCCTTGTATCTGATTCGGGCCGTGGCCTACTAGCGATGGGGCTAGTGCGAAACGATAGTATGAGAAAAGTCAGTCCCCAGCCATTGGCGTTCGGCCTTGGGGGCCGGGCCAACGCGGCCTGGCGAAACAATGCGCTTGGGCAGCATACCCAGGTCCTGCATAAAAATCAGGTCCTGGTGAGCCATATCAAGTAGTTCCGCATTGTCTTTGGAATCGCTGCCCGTGGGCAGCAAACTGGGCGGGCACAAGGTAGGTTGGTCCATTGCTTGTATACGCAACTGGCCCGGCCGGTGGTTACACTGGCCCGCCCTTAAAGCAACAAACCCAGCGCGGCCGGGGCCTTAGCACGCAGAACTGCACGCTTGATTGCGGCATTCTACTTCTGCCCAGCCTGGTAAGTGGCTACCTGGCCAGCCGGCCCTAGTGCCAGCGTTACCAGGCAGAAGCCAGCTAAAATAATAAGCAAGCAAAACGCCAAAGTCACAACCTACCTCACTTGCTGAAACCTATTTTTTTTAGATAACTTATTTATTTACAGTATTTTATCAATACGCAAGTAATTGTAAGTCCAGCATAATTTCATTTATGACTGAAAATTTATGATTTATTACACTTTTAAAATAAATCATAATGTCACAAACCCGTGCGGTTTGTCCTTTCGCAGGCCGTTTTATTGGGCTTTCTTTGCATTACTACTTCCCATTCCCGGGTGGTCAACGTTCATCCTTTCCAACACTTTCCTTTTCCAAACCAGGGTTACTTAAGGCCTCCCCAAGCAATTGGGGAGGCTTTTTGCTGGCTTACCCCCAGCTGGCCAGCCTTGCCGGGGCAGCGCCGCAGCCAGTCGTAGGCCGAGGCCAAATCGGAAAAAATAGCCACTACGGGGCGGGGCAGCAGAAAGCACGCGCGTTCCATCGCCGTGCGGTCGGGGTAGCCCGCTGCGCATACCCAGGCAAAGTGCGCCACGCCCAGCGCGGCCAACCGGTCGAAATAATATCCACCAACCCACGGGACCACCCCGTGCCAGGTGCCGGTGAGCTCACTGTGGTCGCTCAGAATTTTGGAGCAGGGCTGCGCGGCCAGGCACGCGGCCAGGCCTTCGGCGTGCATTTTAATGGAAGCCGCGTCGTGCGTACCGCGCCACTGGCTGTAGAGCCAGCCGTTGGGCGCATCGTGCGATACGCGCAGGCCGGGAGAATTTAACAAGCACCGAAGCTCTTCCATTGCGTAAAGGTATCCGACTGTTAGTCAAAGTCAAAACCCCTTGCCGCGCAACCGCTGGGGAGAGCTGGTGGCCCGGGCACGCCACCCCGCTACGGCCATACCGAGCTAAATATTTTAGTAACTAACTATCCAGCAGCCAGTTACTAAGCCCGCACAATCCAGCGCCGTAGCGGTGCCGCTGCCACTCACCAGGGCGGAGCCACCCAGCCGGCGGGCACCAGGGCCATGCCGCCGGTACGCAGGCGCTGGGCATGCGGGTTTGCGGGCGGGCCGGTATGCATTTCGCACCCGGGCAGCATCTAGTACCTGGGTCCGCTGTTTTGGCGAGCCCAAAGGTGTAACTCCTTATTAATATGAAACTTGCTTATTGCTGCCTGCTACTAGGCCTTGCGGAAAGTGCTGCCTTAGCCCGAACGCCCTCCCCCAAGAAACCCGGCCGCCGGCATGCAGTGGCGCAGAAGCAGAATAGTAAGCCAACAACGGTATATTATCCCGACACGCCAACCGAGCAGGAGCACTGCCAGCTGTCGATAACTCCCGCACCTACCGGCAATTTCGACCCCAACCTGGTTTATACCTGCGCGGAGCACATGCCCACCCTGCCCGGGCAACGCGATAGGTCAGGCATCAGCGCCGCTATCCAGCGGCAATTGGTGCTGCCCCAGGCCGTCCCACCCGGCCGCGTATTTGTGCAGTTTGTGGTAACCAAGGAAGGCGTGGTAGTTCAGCCGCAGGTTATCAAGGGCCTGCGGGCCGACGTAGATTCGGCGGTGGTGGTGGCTACGCGAAAGCTACCCCGCTTCACGCCCGGCCAGCAGCAGGGGCAGGCCGTGGCCGTGAGCCTGGTGCTGGCCGTAATGGTGCCATAAGAAGGCAAGGGGTGGGCGTGCACCACGCCCACCCCTTGATAACCAATTGATTGATAAGTTAAAGAAGCAGCGCAGCCTGACCTGATTCAACTACTTCGGCCGCGCTGGGTTAGGCTTGCTGGGCCAGCCTGGCATCGCGCTCTTCGCGCAGCCAGTGGCGGGCATCTTCGCGGTTTTCAAATATTTGCAGCTCGAAGGGCAAGGCCACGTGGCTGCGGGTGAAGAGGTCGTGGTGCTGGTCGGCCTGCACTACGTGGGCCACGTAGCACAGGCCCAGGCGCTCGGCCTGGGGCACCCAGCTGTGCAAGAGCCACTCCAGGCTTTCAAACCAGGGCCCCACAAGGCGGGAGTTGTCGTTGAGCAGGAAGGCGCAGGGCTGCTGCGCGGCGTGTTGCAGGTAGGCTTCCGCGCCGCGCATGGCCTCGGTTTGGTCTACCGAGCCGCGCCAGATGGCCTGGAGCCAGTGCTCGGTTTCGTCGTAGGAAAGGGCGCAGCTGCTGTGGTCGCGCGGGTCGGTGTTGAGGTTGAGAAGCATAGAATGAGAAGCATAGAACTGGTTCAAGAGCAGCAATACCGCCCTGGCAGACACCAGGGCCCTTGCTGGGTGGCTAGGAATCCGGGCAGGTATTGCTGAACTCTTCGAGCGCACCAGTGAAAGTGGGCTCAGCAATGGGAACCTGGCGCAGCAGCAGGTGATGGTGATGCGCCTCCAGGAAGGTAATGAGCCAGTAAAACTCGTGAGTCTGGTTCTTGGCAAAGGCCATGCGCCAGTCGTCGAAGCGGCGCGCCGGCCCTACCCCGCGGCTGAGCACGTGCAGCCGGTGGTGCCGGCGGTCGCACAGGATGCGGGTAAACAGCTTCTCCACAGCGGCGGCCTCCCCTTCCAGCACCTGCACAAAGTGCCCATTGCCGTAGCAAAGCAGCCCCGTAATATCGCACTGGGCATTACGGGCCAGCGCGTGCTCAAGCAGGTCGGCCAGCTGCTCTTCGCCAAACACGTGCACGGCCTGGCTGCAATAGAGCAAGTGATACACGCCCGGCTCCTGAGGCAGCTCAGGCTGCTCGGGCGGCGGCGGCAAATAGGCCGGAAGCCCTTCAGCAATACCTGTTTCCGGGCCGGTGGCCAGGGCAATGGCCCACTCAAGGGCGAGCTGCTGATGGGCCAGGTCCGGGGAGAGGTTGTTCATGACAGCCCCTTACGGCGCAAGCGATAACTTACGCCGCAAGGTGATAGTAAATACGTGTTTATAGCTCTGGCATCCTCCGTATAACTACGTAGTGACTATCCCTGCCTACTGCGGGCAGCACGGCAACCACTCCCAGCACAGGCCACGCCGTGAAAAACCAACCGTACTTCCTCCACACGGGGCCGTGGCAGGCGGGGAGATTTTCTCCGCTTGTATGTTTACCGGGAGGCTCTGGTGCCTCCCCTACTTTTCTTCATGCAAAAAGCCCGTCTTATTCTGCGGCGTTGGTGGCTTGGCTTTGCCCTACTCATTGCGCTTGGGCTAGTGGGCGACCTGTTCTTCTCTGCCTATGGCAGCGCGTGGGAGCGCTGCGGGCAGTACCCCAGGCGCTACGCCTTCACGGCTGGCCACGCGGCGCTTTTTGGGTTACTGGCCGCCGCCACCTACTCCAACCGGAAACTGCTTTGGTGGGCAGCGATTGGCAGTATCAGCCTGAAGCTATACCGGTTGCTAAAATACTATACCTTAGTTGATTACGAGATAAGCTCTACTACGTATAACCAGGATTATATGCGCATCTTCTACCAGCTTCAGCCTATTTCCCACTGGCTTGTGGTTCCCGGCGGACTCCTGTTTGACAGTCATGCCCTAAGCGCAGCCTTCCTGGCCACGCTTTACGTGTACTGGCTCACGCTGTGCCGCAAGCTGCTGCACGCGAAGCCAGAACTACTTTCTTTGTAACAAACTGATAATCAGCATAAAATTCATCAGTAATTAGATAAGTAATTGATTAAAAATGAGTTGATACTTTAGACCGTCATCCTTCGACGAGCCGATACCAGCTAAGCAGGACCGCCTTTTTGGATAATCAATTCTACTTCACTATTTAGCATCTTGCTACTTATCGCCTATCCGAATAGGCGTTGGGCGAGTTGGCGCCGCTGGGTAGGCTGTCCGCTCTTTGTTCGCGCCGCTCGTGCTGGCGGCGAGCGCACAGCCGGCGCAACCCCGGCAGCCCGCCCAAGGGCGCCAACTCGCCCAAGCCCTATTCGGGTAGCCGCTTAGCAGGCGGGCGAGGCAGCCTACGGGAGGGCGCGACCGGGCGCTTCAGACACGGCGCGGGGCAAACGCAAAAAGCCCCCTCAGTAGCTTACTGAGGGGGCTTTGGTGGCTCCGCTGGGATTCGAACCCAGGACCCGTACATTAAAAGTGTACTGCTCTACCAGCTGAGCTACAGAACCAAATAAGTATAACCTATAGCATAATGGGGATAAAAAATCCTCAACGGGCTATAACCGGTGAGAACTTGGTGGCTCCGCTGGGATTCGAACCCAGGACCCGTACATTAAAAGTGTACTGCTCTACCAGCTGAGCTACAGAACCAATATCTTTGTGCCACAATCGCGGTGTGTTACCGTTTTTTGTGGGTGCAAAAGTACAGCGACATTTTGAATCTGACAACCCCTGGGCAAAAAGAAATCGTTTTGGCACGCGGCCGGGGCCGGCTGGGCTGGCTTATTCAGCTGCCTTTGTGGGCGTTGGCTACGAGCTGCGGTCCCGTGAATTTTTCGGGCGAGCCGGCCACTGAGGCGGCGGCCAGCCTGCGCCAGGCCGATGCATTGTTTGCCAGCGGGCAGTATGCGGCCGCTTCGCCGCTCTACCGGGCCCAGATATGGCGGCAGCGGGAGGTGTCGGCGCAGCTGGTGCTGCGCATGGCCTACGCCCAGCACCAGCTGGGCCACTACCCCGCCGAGCTACTATATCTCAACCTGGCCCAGGCCCGGCAGCCCCGCCTCAGTACCTGGCGGCAGCTGGCCGCGCTGGCGCAGCGGCAGCGGCTGGTGGGCTACCCCACCACCTGGCAGCAGGAGCTGCGAGTGCAGGCCCAGCGCTACTACTACCCCACCCTGCAAGTGCTGCTGACCGGGGCCGTGGTGCTGGCCATTGGGCTGGGCCTGCGGCGGCGGCGCACCAAGCCCGGCACCTGGCTGGCCTACGGGGCCTACGTGCTCGGCACGGGAGCCTACCTCACGCTACTGCGCCCCGAGGCCGTGGGCGTAGTTACGCGCGCCGGAGTGGCCCTCATGGCGGGGCCGGGGGCCGGGGCCACTTGGCTGAGCACGGCCGCCCCCGGCGACCGCCTGCCCGTGCTGGGCCACGAGGACATCTGGCTGCGGGTGCGCTGGCAGGAGCGCGTGGCCTACGTGCGGGCCACCGATGCGCTGGTGGTGGAGTAGGCAGCAGCAGCGCATCGGTGGCCCGCACGTAGGCCACGCCAGGCAAAAGAGGGGGCTTTCTGCACGTGCAGAAAGCCCCCTCTTTTGCCTGGCGTGGCTTGCTAGCGCAATTTTCAGGTCAGGTTACGGGTGCTGGCTCCGTTATTGAACTGGCTGGCGCGGGAGCGAGGGCGGAACGACTGGCCGGGCGGCGCGCTCGTCAACCGGTCGGGCGGCGGACCGGGGCACGTAAGCCAGGAGTTGCTAACTAGTTGAAATACACCTGGTATTGCAGGATAACGGCCCCGCGGCGCGAGTCTACCACGTTGAGGCCGTCGCTGGCGCGGGTGATGAAGTAGGGGCGGTTTTGGTAGGAGAGCGTGAACTTGGAGGTGTGGCCCGTAACCAGCCAGTTGACGCCGGCGTCGTAGAAATTCACGTCGTCGGAGAGGCGGGCGTAGCGCGAGTGCTGGTAGGCCACGTAGGGCATGAAGGTGCTGCTGCCCACCAGGTTATCCTTAAACTTGTAGCCCAGCTGGGTGTACACCGAGTTGCCGGTGCCGTACTCGGGAAAGGCATTGCCGAAGCCGCCGATGGTGTTGGTGCCGGGGTTGGAAGTGCCGGTGGCGGGGTTCATGGCCGCGCCGCCGCGGAGGTAGCCGGGGCCGAAATCGTAGTGCAGGGCGGCGGCGTAGAGGCTCACGCTGGCCGCGTCGGGCCCGGTGGCCAGCGGGGCATCGTAGAACACGTCGACGGCGTACTGCTGCATGGCCTTGGTTTGCACGTTGGTGGGGCTGCCCTGGGTATACCACACGGCTTCGGGCTGCACCACGAAGCCCGCGCCGATATTAAACACCGCCTTTTTGCCCAGGTAGGTGCCGGCCGAGTAGGGCGTGAGGTTGCTCTCCTGGTCCTTGAGCTGGTACGAGAAGTAGCCCTGGTACTGCGGCTTGGGCGGCGTGAGGGCAAACGAGGCGTTGGGGCCGGGCGTGGCCACGAAGCCGGCGGCCTTCTGGTAGAGCAGCGGGTCGGAGATGGCCACGCGGTAGTCGAGCTTGCCGAGCTTGCCCTTAAGGTACATGCTGAGCTTGCGGCCAAACTGGTCGTTCACGTCGTTGGTAGCTTCTTCCAGGGTGGGCAGGTCGAGGCCCATGATGGTGCCGGCCGAGGAAAAAGCGTAGCGGGCCAGCCCGTTCCAGGCACCGAGGCCGGCCCCAAAGGACAGCTTGTTTTTGACGATGGCGTACTCGGCCACGGCATCGTGCAGGAAGAAGCCGCCCGTGCCGCTCTGGCTGGCGCCGGGCGTGCCGCCGCTTTTGCGGTCGGCGTTGTAGCTGAGGTTGTTAAGCCCGATTTGCGAGTAGACGAACACGCGGTCGGTGAGCTGGCCGTAGAACTGGATGCGGAAGCGCCGGATGCCGATGTCGTAGGTAGTGGGCGCGTTGTAGCCGCCCACCGTCGAGCCGGGGTTGCTCTCGTTGTAGCGCATCCACACCTGGTTGAGCAGCGTGAACTTGACGTAGCGGCTGGCGTCGGCGTTCAGCGGCAGCTTACCATCCTTGAGGAAAAACGTGGGGGCGGCCACGGCGGGCTGCGGGTAGCTGGTGGCCTGGTCGGCCTGGGTTTGGGTGGGCGGCGGGGTGGTGGGGGCCTGCGCCAGGGCCAGGCTGGGCAACGTGAGGGCGGCGCTGAGCAGCGCGGCGGGAGCTAAAAATTGCTTCATGTAAGCGGGTAACTGATAACACAAAAAACCGGTCCCTCGCATCCGAAATGGACAAAAGGAACCGGAAAGTTACCCCCACACTGTATGAAGCCCTGATGAGCCCGCGCGCCCCTACCCCTATAATTCGCCCTCTTCCTTGCGGAATTTATTCAGTACCACCTTGTCCATCAGGCCGGGTAGCCACTTATTTAAAAACACGACTAATTTTCCCTCGCCGGTGAGCACCATGGTGCGCTGGCGCTGCGCTACGGCCCGGCGCAGGTGCTGGGCTACTTCCTCGCTGGTCATCATGCTGCCCTCGTTGCGGGGGGTTTCGTTCTGGGTCTGGCCGTTGGCGAGCAGGGCCGTGTGGCGGATGTTGGAGGCCGTGAAGCCGGGCGCGGCCGTGAGCACGTTCACGCCCTGGGGCAGCAGCTCGGTGCGCAGGGCTTCGAGAAAGCCGTTCATGGCAAACTTGGAGGCCGAGTAGCCGGTGCGGCCCGGCAGGCCCCGGTAGCCGGCAATGCTGCTCATGCCCACGATGGTGCCCTTGCTGGCCAGCAGGTGGGGCAGCGCCGCTTTGGTGACGTACACGGTGCCGAAGAAGTTGGTTTGCATGAGCTGCTCCAGCACCTGCACGTCCACATCGGCAAACTTGGCGCGCATGCTGAGGCCGGCATTGTTGATGAGCACATCGAGGCGGCCGAAGGCGGCGATAGTGTCGGCTACGGCGCGGTTGGCATCGGCCAGCACGCCCACGTCGCCCTGCACGGTGCGGTGGGCAATGCCGGCGGCGGCCAGCTCGGCGGCGGTGGCGGCCAGCTTGGCCGCGTCGCGGCCCGTGATGACCACGCTGGCCCCGGCGCGACCAAACTCCAGGGCGCAGGCGCGGCCAATGCCCGAGGTGCCGCCCGTGATGAGAACTACGTTATTCATGAAGGAGAAAATGAGGAATTAGCCGGGGGCCGCCCGCAACCGGGCCGCAAACCTACGGCCAGCAGCGGCCCCAGCGGCCGGGCGCCGGCAAATTTCCGTTGTGGCCACCAATTGGACTATTTTCGCCGCCTAAAGCTTTTTTTTGTACCTACTTTTAGGCCTCATCGGCGGTCCGCGCCACTTTAATTCGGGCCACCTTTTTTCTCCTGCTGCCCTTCTCTTTATTGCATTATTGCATGATTCTACCTCTACGTTCGTGGGTTAGCCAGCTGGCCGGGCTGGGCTTTTTGCTGCTGCCCGCCCTGGCGCAGGCGCAGTGCCCCGGGGCCGCCACCTGCACGCCCGGCCCGGCCAGCAGCGCCGTGGCCTCGGGCTTCGGCATGGGTATTTACAACGTGACGCTGGGCAGCATCAACAACAACAGCGCGGGTTATAATGCTGGTTATCAAGATTTTAGCTGCGTTGCTACTGGGGCCGTGAGCACCACGCTGGCCGTGAGCACGCCCACGGCCATTAGCGTGCGCAACGGCACGGTGGCCAGCGAAAACGTGCGAGTCTGGATTGACTACAACAACAACGGCGCGTTTGCCGACAACGAGTTAGCTTTCTCTTCGGATAACAAAATGCTGCACACGGGCAGCATTACGCCGCCGGCCACGGCCACGCTGGGCGTACCGCTGCGGCTGCGCGTGGCCGCCGATTTCAACAACGGGATTGTACCCACGGCCTGCTCGACGCCGCAGTACTCGCAAACCGAGGACTACCGCGTGACGCTGGCCGCCAACGCCAGCCCGCCCACGGCCGCCTTCACCCCGGATGTAACCACGACCTGCTCGGGCCGCGTGCAGTTTGCTGACCAGTCGGTGGGCGCGCCCACCAGCTGGCGCTGGGACTTTGGCGACAACACCAGCAGCACCTTGCAAAACCCGCTGCACACCTACGCCGCGGCCGGTACCTACCAGGTGCGGCTGGCGGCCACCAACGCGGCCGGCACCAGCACCAGCGCGCCGGTAGCCATCACCTACAACGCCAGCGCGCCGGTAGCGGCGGCTTGCCCCGGCCTGGCGGCCTCGGCCAACTGCTGCAACTACGGCATTGGGCGGGTGCGGCTGGGCAGCATCGACAACAGCTCGGCCGATGGCAGCGCGGGCTACCAGGACTTTACCTGCCCGCAGCGCACGAGCTTAGCAGCGGGCTTGCCCTACACCCTCGCCGTGACCACGGGCATGACCGCGGGCAGCACCAGCGCCTACGACGTGCGCGCCTGGCTCGACCTCAACAACGACGGCGTGTTCAGCGCCAGCGAAAAGCTGGCCGAAGCCCTGAACACCACCAATGCGAATTCCGCCCTCAGCTTCGTGGTGCCGGCCACGGCCGTGCTGGGCCAGCCGCTGCGCCTGCGCCTGGTGGCCGATGGTGCGGGCAACAACCCCCAGCCCTGCACCGCCCCGGTGCTGGGCCAGGTAGAAGACTACACCGTGACGGTGGTGCCCAATACCAGCCCGCCGGAGGCAGCCTTCGCGTCGAGCTACGTGGCGGGGGCCTGCCCGGCAAACAACGTATTCACCTTCACCGACCAGAGCACCAACGGCCCCACCAGCTGGCAGTGGAGCTTTAGCCCGGCCACGGGCGTGTCGTTTGTGAACGGCACCTCGGCCGCTTCGCCCAACCCCCAGGTGGCCTTTACCACGGCGGGCTACTACTCGGCCACGCTGCGCGCTACCAACGCCAACGGCAGCAACGCCCGTACGCAGGCCAACGCGCTGCTTGTGCAGGTGCCCTGCCTGAGCTACTGCGCGGCCAACGGCGGCAGCGTATCGGGTAACCTATTTACCAACAGTCTGTTGTGGATAACCAACGTGAGCGTGAGTGCCGGTACGGCCAGCGGCGCGGCCTTCAGCAACGGCTCGGGCAACTCGACGGGCACGGGCTACACGTTTTTTGCCGGGCAGAGCGTGCGCCTGATGGGCGGCACCACCCAAACCATCAGCGTGACCACCAGCCAGGCCCTGAACCACCGCGTCAGCATTTGGGTGGATTATAACCACGACGGCTTTTTTGGGAGCACTACCGGCGCGGGCGGCGAGCTGGTGTATAATGGCATCGTGAGCGCGGCCACGGCTACCGTGGCCGCGGCCATCCCGGGCGGCGTGGGCACCACCCGCATGCGGGTGGCCGTGGCCATTGATGCCAACACGCCCAACCCCTGCGCTCTCAACCAGGGCCAGGCCGAGGTAGAAGACTACCCCGTGAACGTAACGGCCCTGGCCGCCCGCGAGGCCCAGGCCCTGGCCACCCTCAGCGTGAGCCCCAACCCCACGCCCGACGGCGAGCTGCGCGTGCTGGTGGGCGAGGCCAGCGCCAGCGGCCTCTACCAAATAGAGGTGCTAAACCTACTGGGCGCGCGCCTACTAAGCCAGGCCCTGCGCCTGAGCCCCGCTGCCCCGGCCACCCTCGACCTGCGGGCGTTGCCGGCCGGCCTCTACCTGCTGCGCCTCACCGATGCGCAGGGCCAAACGGCGCTGCGCCGCGTGGTGCGCCAGTAGGTCGGGGTGAATTAAAAATTAAAAGCGTGATTATCAATTTTTTAATTTATCATTTATCATTTTTAATTCCTTCTAAACTATGTAAAGACAATCTCTGGCTTTCATATTGATTTACAGTAATTTGCGATAATAATAATCCAGAAGTCATGGGGTAGTCGCCCGCGGAGGGCGACCTCTTAGCTACTCAGTTACTACTCCGCTTGATTTCGTCCGCTTACCCACAGCGGGCCGCCGGCCCCGCCGGCCCGCCTCTTTCTGCTTCAATCTCCTTTTTTCGTATGTTTCAAACGCTACTTTTTCGGCTGGGAATGGTGCCCCGGCTGGTGTTGCTACTCATCGTGTTGGCGCTGGGCGCGGCGCAGCCAGCGTGGGCCTCGCATTTGCTGGGCGGCGAGATGTCGTACCAGTACCTGGATGCTAACGGGCCGGCCTCGGCCCCCTTCCGCTACCAGATTACGGTGACCAGCTACTATAATCCCAACGGGCAGGTGGGGCTCAACGATGCCTCGGTAACAAGCGTGAACCTCAGCATTTTCAACCGCACCACCGGGGCCCGCCTCACCACCGTGAGCGTGCCCCGCCAGACGCCCGTGGGCGCGGTGGTGCAGCCGCGCCTGCCCTCGGGCTGCACGGTGCAGGGGCCCACGCAGCCGTTTCGGCTGTTTAAGTACGTGTACACCGCCTCGCTGCCGGCCACCATCGACGGCTACTACGCGGTGTGCACCCAGACCGCCCGCAACACCGGCCTCGAAAACGTGAGCAACCCGGCCACCACCAACGGCGGCAACCTGCCCATGACCCTGTACGTGAGCATGGCCTCGCCGCTCATTTACAACCGCTCGCCGGTGTTTTCCGATACGGCCGTGGCCATCATTTGCACCACCGATACCACGGTGCTGCTCAACAACGCCTTCGATGCCGATGGCGACCGCCTTATCTACTCCTTTGGCACGCCCTACGGGGCGCTGTCCAACGCCAGTTCCTTCCCACCGCTGCCCAACCTAGTGCCCTACAACCCAGGGTATAGCGCGGCCCGGCCGCTGGGCACGGGGGCCGGCAACTTTGCGCTGATTAATGCTAATACCGGCACGGCCCGCTACGGAACCACGAGGAAAGGCCTGTATATCATTGCGGTAGATGTGAGCGAGTACCGTACTATTAACGGCCGCGAGGTGCTCATCGGCACCACCCGGCGCGACTTGCAGCTGGTGGCCTCCGACTGCCCGCCCACGGTGGCTCCGGTGCTGCCGCCGGTGGCCACCACGCCGCGCGCCTATACTATGGAGGAAGGGCAGGTGCTGAGCATCCCAATCAGGGCCACGCAGGCCGACGGCCACCCCCTCACCATGACCTTGAACAGCGTGCTGCTCGACGGCCCGGCCGGGTTCAACGCCACCTTCAATGGCAGCGCCGGCACCGTGGTACCCGGCAACCCCACCGGCACGGCCACCGCCACCGGCTCGGGCACGGTCACGGGCACGTTCGTGTATAACTCGGCCTGCGGCGAAGCCCGCGCTAACCCCTACGATGTGGCCTTAACGGTGCGCGACAACGGCTGCGCCGGCAAAACCGTGGCCGATGTGCTGCGCATTACCGTGACGCGCCCGGCGGGGCCCACCGCCATCAGCGGGCCTGCGGTGGTGTGCGACCTATCCACGCTGCTGGCCTACACGGTTAACGGTGGCACTACTTCCGCCTTTCGCTTTCGGGTGACGGGGGGCACTATTCTGAACCAGGTTGGCCGCACCATTCAGGTGAGATGGACAACGGCCGGCACCGGCACCATAGTGGCCAAGGGCGTGTCGCAATACGGCTGCCTCACCGACTCGGTGACCCAAACGGTGGCCGTGGCCCCGGCGGGCGCGCTCACCATTGGGGGCGGCCTCACCGTGTGCCCGGGTGCCGGCACCACGCTCACCGTGGCCGGCGGCACCGGCCCCTACACCCTCACCGGGGGTGGCACTACGCAAACCGGCGCGGGGCCATTTAGCGTAACTCCTACGCAAACAACTACTTATACCATCAGCAGCAGTGCCACGGCGCTGGGCTGCACGGCCAGCCAACAGGTAACGGTGGTAGTGGCCCCCGCGCCCACGGCCAACGTGGGCGCGCCCACCCGCGCTACCTGCCCGGGCGTACCCATCAGCCTCGGCGCGGCCCCGGAAACGGGCTACACCTACCGCTGGAGCCCCGCCACCGGCCTGAGCAGCAGCACAGTAGCCAACCCCACGCTCACGCTCCCCAACAACACAAACGCCCCCCTTACCACCACCTACACCCTCACCGTGGTAACCCCGCTCGGCTGCCCGGGCTCGGGCTCGGTGGCCGTGACCGTGAGCCCGGGCGCTACGGCGGCGGCCGGCCCGGCGCAGGCCGTGTGCGATAACTCGACTATCACGCTGGGCGCGCCGGCGCTGCCGGGCTACTCCTACCGCTGGCTACCGGCTACGGGCCTTAACAACAGCACGTTAGCGCAGCCGGTGCTCACAGGGGCAAACCTGACCAACGCGCCCATCCTGCTGAAATACGTGGTGCTGGCCACCACGGCGCAGGGCTGCGCGGCCCGCGACTCGGTGCTGATTACCAGTAACCCACGCCCGGCGGCCGACTCCATTGCGGGGCCGCAGTCGGTGTGCCCCACCGTGGCGGGCATTGGGTATTCGATTAAAAACCCGCGCAGCGCGGCCTACCAGTGGGTGGTGGCGGGCGGCACCATCGCCAGCGGCCAGGGCACGGCGAGCATTACCGTGAACTGGGGCGCGGCGGGCACGGGCGCGGTGCGCGCCGCGGCCAGCAACGCGCTGGGCTGCGTGTCGGACGCCTTTATGCTGCCCGTACGCATCAACCAGGTGCTGCAAACGGTGAAGCCCGCCGGGTCCGTGAGCGTGTGCCAGGCCAATGGGCCGTATGCGTATTCTACGCCCGCCATCGCGGGGTCGTCGTTTGCCTGGCAGCTGTTTGGCCCGGCTACCGGCACGCTCGTGAGCACGGGCAACACCACCAGCATCCGCTTTGCGCAGGCGGGCCTGGCCAAGCTGGTCGTGACGCAAACCAGCAACCCGGCCGGCGGCATTTGCCGCGGCGTGAGCGACACGCTCTACATCACAGTAAAGCCCTCGCCCTCAGCTACTATCACCATTCAGGGGCCGGCGCGGTTTTGCGCGAATAGCGGCCCGCAGACCTATACCCTGCCCGGCGCGGCGGGCTCCGGCTACGTGTTTCAGCTCAATGGCGCGGCCATCGCCAACGTGGGCGGCGTAGTAATTATTCCGGCCAGCACGGCCGGGGGCACCTACGCCCTCACCGCCCGCGAGACCAACGCCGGCGGCTGCGCGGGGCCGCTCATTACCAAGGCGTTTACCGTGGACCCGCGGCCCGGCGCGCTCGTTATAAACGGGCCGCGCTTTGTATGCCCGGCCTCGGGCCCGCTCACCTATACCGTGCCCAATGCCCCGGCCACCTCCACCTACCAGTGGGCCGTGGTGGGCGGCACCATCACGGCGGGCCAGGGCACGGCCACTATCACGGTGAGCTTTGCGGCCGGCACCAGCACTACTAAGACGGTGACCGTGACCGAAACCTCGCAGTTTGGCTGCGGCGGGGCGGCGGCGGCCGTTACCGTGGTGCCCGACAATGCCCAGACCCCGCAGCTACTGCTGGCCTCGGTGGTGCCCACCGATAACACCAAAGTAACCCTCACCGTGGCCGTGGCCAACGCCGGCACCGCCCCCAACCCGGTGCGCGTGCTGCGCCGCGATGCGGGCAGCCCCGGGGCCTTTGCGCAGGTGGGCACGGTGGCGGCCACCGCCACCACCTTCGTCGATGCCACCGCCACCGCCGCCCAAACGGCCTACGAGTACAGCCTGAGCCTCACCAACGGCTGCGGCGACGTACTCACGGCCCCCACCCCGGCCACCACGATGCTGCTAAAAGCCCTGGCCGCGCCCGGCCCCGGCGGCCGCAACCAGGGTTCGGTCGGCCTCAGCTGGTCGGCTTACCAGGGCTTTGTGGTGGCGGGCTACCGCGTGTTCCGCCAGGATGATAACGGGGGCTATACGCTCGTTACTACGCTAGCTGGCAACGCGTTGCAGTATAGCACTACCAACACCGGCCAGGGCTTCAACCAGTGCTTCCGAGTGGTGGCGTTTGAGAGCCCGGCGGCGGCCGGCAGCCCGGGGCGCGAGTCGAACTCGAACTCGGCCTGCGTGGATTTTGCTAACAAAACGGCGTTCTACAACATCATCACGCCCAACAACGATGGCCAGAACGACCTGCTCATCATCGACAACGTACAGCTGTACCCCAGCAATACCATGACCATCTTCAACCGCTGGGGCCGCGAGGTATTTGCCACCACCAACTACAACAACACCAGCAACGCCTGGGGCGGCGACCCCAGCCTTGCGGCCGGCGTGTACTACTACCTCTTCAAGCTTGCCGATGGCACCAGCACCAAAGGCTGGGTCGAAGTGATAAAGTAGTTAAGTTGTTGATTTATTGGTAATTATGTAATTAACTACTCAACCATAAATTGGCTGCCACGCGGCTGGCTGGCCCCACGGCTCACCCGGCAGTTTGCCAGGTGAGCCGTTTTTTTATCCTCCTCACAACCAAAACAGTAGCCACCACATTCACGAAATATAAAGACTTTCGGCCGGTCCTGCGGGGGGGGCGGGCGTAGTTTTGCGGGAGTTAATCTGAGGTATGAGTTCACCGCGCTCGCAAAGCCCGTTTCTGTTGGTTTTGCTCATTGTTAGCCTGCTGGCCGGGCTTTCCTTTTTACAACCGGGGCTGACGATTGGGGGCACCGCGCTGCGCCCCGTGCGCCTGCTGGCCGATGTGCTGCGCAAAGACCCGGCGGCCAGCCAGGCCCTGCCCCCGCCCAACGGCCCGGCCGCCCCCGCCGACCTAGCCGCCACCCGCGCCCTCATGGTCGACTCGGCGGCCGCGCCCGCCGCGGCCGCCACCCGCCCCGATTCGGCCGCTACGCCCCGGCCGCGCGCCGCCACCGTGGCCAACCTGGGCGGCCTCGACAGCTTTTTGGCCGCTCTGCGCCAAACCAAGGCTACGGGTAGCCAAACCCGCATTGCTTATTTCGGCGACTCCATGATTGAGGGCGACCTCATCACCGGCGACCTGCGCAACAGCCTGCAAACCGCGTTTGGCGGCTCGGGCGTGGGCTACGTGCCGGTCAATTCGATTACGGCCGAGTTTCGGGAAACTATCCACCAATCGTTTTCGCCCAACTGGCGCGAGTACAACCTGGTGTCGCGCCAAGTGCCGGGCACCGCCCCGCTGGGCATTTCGGGCCACGCCTTTTTGCCGCGCGTGCTGCCCGAAACTGCCGGCCCGGCCGATACCAGCTGGGTGCAGTTTCGGGCTGGCCAGCAGTTTGCGCCGCTGCGCCGCTTCGTCGAGGCCCGGCTGTTCTACGGCCCCGGCGCGGGGGCCGATGAGGTGCTCGTAACCACCAATGGCCACCAGGTGCCCCACACCCTGCCGGGCACCAACGCCGTGAACGAGCTGGTGCTCCGGCCCGGCGTGCCGGCCCGCACCATGCGGCTGGCCTTCGCCACCCACGCGCCGCGGCCCGTGTACGGCGTCAGCTTTGAGAGCCCGCAGGGCGTGGTGCTCGATAACTTTTCGTTTCGCGGCAACAGCGGCATGTCGCTCACGCGCATTCCGGCGCAGCAGCTGGTGGCCTTCGGCAACCTGCTCGACTACCGCCTCGTCATCCTGCACTACGGCGTGAACGTGGCCAGCGCCAGCGTCAAAAACTACGGCTTTTATGAGCGCGCCATGACGCGCGTGGTCGACCGCATGCAGCGCGCTTTCCCCAACGCCAGCATCCTCATCATCGGCATGAGCGACAAAAGCTCGCGCATCGACGGCGAGTTCGTCACCGACCCCAGCGTGCCGCGCCTGCTGGCCGCCCAGCAGCGCCTGGCCCAGCGCAACCACGCCGCCTTCTGGAATTTATTTGAGGCGATGGGTGGCGAAAACTCGATGGTGAGCTGGGTGGAAGACGCACCCGCCCTAGCCAACCGCGACTACACACACGTCAATTCCCGGGGCGCCCACAAAATAGCAGGCCTGCTCTACGCCTACCTCCAGGGCCAGTACGCCAACCCCACGGCCGCTGGCCCCAAACCCAAACCGGCCCCAGCCACCGGCCCCGATAGCAGCGCCCGGCCGGCCGCCAGCCCCGCGCCCGACGAGCCCAGCAGCCGCTAGCGGCCGGCCGGCTTTCCAGTGGGCATAGTACCTTCTTTCTTTTTTTGCATGGCGCGGCCCCTTCTCTTTTTGCTTTTATTGGGCTGGTACCTGGCCGTGGCTGGCCCGGCCCGGGCCCAGGCACCCCTTAGCAAGCAGCTCGACAGCCTGCAAGCGGCCTACCCCTTCCTGCACACCTCGGCTAATCACATCGAGAACGCAACTATCGGGTTGCAAGGCTTTTACCAAAAACTGTTGCAACTGCCGCTGCACCCGGCGCGGCTGCCCGGCGGCCGGGTAGCCGTGGTGCACCTCGGCGACTCGCACCTACAAGCCGACGACTACTCGGGCCGGGTGCGGCAAGAGTTGCAGCGCACCTACGGCAACGCCGGGCGCGGCCTCGTGTTCCCGTACGGCGTGGCTCACACCAACGGCTCGCCTACCTATTTTACCACCGCCACCGGCGGCACTTGGCGCACCCGCCGCGTCACCAACCTGCCCGATAGCAGCCTGCCGGTGGGCGTGGCCGGCCTGAGCCTCGCCACTGCCGACTCGGGCGCGGGCTTTGCGCTGCGCCTGCCGCAGCAGCGACTGCTGCTGCGGCACCGGCCCACCGACTGCTTTTCGCAGCTCACGCTGCTGCGCCAGCCCGGCCCGGCCGCCTTCGACTGGCAGGTGCTGGGCCGCCAGGGCCAGGTGCTGGGCACCGTGCCCGGCCTGGGCCGCGGCGTGGCCACCACCGTGCGCCTCGACTCGCTGCGCGATTTTGTGGCCCTGCGCACCACCCGCCGCCGGCCCAACCAAAGCAGCGCCCAGCTCTACGGCTTGGTGCTGGAAAACGACCAGCCCGGCATTCTTTACCACGGCATTGGGGTCAATGGCGCGGCCGTGCGCCAGTACAACCGCAACCCACTGTTTTTCGAGCAGTTACCGGTGCTTTCTCCCGACCTGTTCATCATATCGCTGGGCACCAACGATGCCTTTAGCCCGGGCTTCAACCCGGTGCGCTTCGCCGGCCAGCTCGATACCCTGGTGAGCGGCCTGCGCCAGCGCTGCCCCACGGCCGAACTATTATTGGTGGCCCCGGCCGACTCGTACCGCCACCGCCGCGACCGCAACCCCGACCTGGCCCGCCTCGCGGCCGTGCTGCGCACCTACGCCCAGCAGCACGACCTCGCCTACTGGGACTTTGCGGCCGTGCAGGGCGGCTACGGCAGCATGGGCCAGTGGCGCGCCAGCGGCCTGGCCCTCAACGACTTCGTGCATTTTTCGACCAAGGGCTACGACTTACAAGCCCTGCTATTATACCTCGCGCTTCAGGATGGATTTGCTGCATTCCTTCATCGATAAGCTGAATACTATCGACCTCGACCGGCTGCTCGGCCAGTTCGTGTACCACCCCAAGAGCCCGCTGATTTTCAATACCGGCTTCTTTCTGCTGCTGTTTTTGGGCTTTTTGGCGGTGTACCAGCTGCTGCGTAACCACCACCGGGCGCGGCTGCTCTACGTGACGGCATTTTCGCTGTTTTTCTACTATAAATCAAGCGGTTGGTACTTTCTGCTGCTGGTTTTTTCCACGATAGTCGAGTACAATTTCGCCCGCTGGATTGCCGACTCGCCCACCCAGGGCCGGCGCAAGCTGCTGCTCACCCTCAGCCTGCTCGTCAACCTGGGGATGCTGTTCTATTTTAAGTATACCAACTTCTTTCTCAGCGGTTTCCACGCGCTTACGGGCCAGCCGGTGCCCATTTTGCACGTGCTGCTACCGGTGGGTATCTCGTTCTACACCTTCCAGACGCTGAGCTACACCATCGACGTGTACCGGGGCCAGATAAAGCCGCTGCGCAGCATCTGGGACTTCGCGTTTTTCGTGTCCTTTTTCCCGCAACTCGTGGCCGGGCCCATCGTGCGGGCCTCCGATTTCATTCCCCAGATTCCCAAAAAGCCGTTCATCTCGCGTGAGGACATGGGCCGGGCGGTGCTGCTCATCGCGGCTGGCCTGTTCAAAAAGGCCATCATTTCCGACTACATCAGCCTCAACTACGTCGACCGCATTTTCGACAACCCCGGCTTGTACAGCGGCGTCGAAAACCTGCTCGGCGTGTATGGCTACGCCGTGCAGATTTACTGCGACTTTTCGGGCTACTCCGACATTGCCATCGGCATTGCGCTGCTGCTGGGCTACCGCCTACCGGTCAACTTTTTGTCGCCTTACCAGAGCACCAGCATCACCGAGTTTTGGCGGCGCTGGCACATTTCGTTGTCCAGCTGGCTACGCGACTACCTCTATATTCCGCTGGGCGGCAACCGCAAGGGCGTGGTGCGGCAGTATATCAACCTGTTTCTCACCATGTTGCTGGGCGGCCTGTGGCACGGCGCGTCGCTCACCTTCGTGCTGTGGGGCGCCCTGCACGGCGCGGCCCTGGCTGTGGACAAGCTGTTTCAAAAGGTCTTCAAGCCCGGCGATAACTGGCTAATTAAGATGCTCGGCTGGGTCATCACCTTCCATTTCGTGTGCTTCTGCTGGATATTTTTCCGGGCCGGCACCTTCGCGGTGGCCAGCCAGGTAATTCACCAAATCACGCACAACCTGCGGCCCGATTTGCTGCCCACCGTGGTAGGCTCGTTCCGGCCCGTTTTCGCGCTGGTGGCGCTGGGCTACCTGCTGCACGCCCTGCCCGACGGCTTCACCTTCCAGCTGGAAGGCGTGATGGGCCGGCGCTCGGTGGTGGCGCAGGCCGTGCTGAT
The DNA here is from genome assembly GCF_030063445.1 of Hymenobacter sp. H14-R3. Lineage (GTDB taxonomy): Bacteria > Bacteroidota > Bacteroidia > Cytophagales > Hymenobacteraceae > Hymenobacter. The sequence continues at coordinate 237,155 of NZ_JASITD010000002.1, forward strand.
TACGGCCGTTATCTGGCTGGTTATTCAAGTGAAGTCGGCCGAGATTCAGCCGTTCATTTATTTCCAGTTCTAACCTCGCCGCTCGCGGGAACCTCACCCCCGGCCCCCACGCGCAGACTCGCAGAGTCCACGTTACCCCGGGTCGTAACTTTGGGCCCCTACTGCCCAAAAGTTATGCCTAGCAAAGCCACCAAACTCGCTAATTCCATCCCGCCCGCCGCTCTCCAGCACGTCGAAATCCAGGACATGGTGGCCGAAGGCAAGTGCCTCGTTCGCATTGAAAACCTCGTCGTATTTGTGGGCCAGGTGGCCCCCGGCGACGTGGTCGATTTGCGCATTACCAAGGCCCACAAGCGGTTTATGGAGGCCGCGCCCATCCATTTTCACAAGCGCTCCGAGCTGCGCACCGAGCCATTTTGCCAGCATTTTGGCACCTGCGGCGGCTGCAAGTGGCAGCATATCAGCTACGATGCCCAGCTCAGCTACAAGCAGCAGCAGGTGGAGGACCAGCTCACCCGCATTGGCAAGGTGACGCTGCCCGAGGTGCGCCAGATACTGCCCTCGCCCGAGCGCACCTATTACCGCAACAAACTCGAATACACGTTCAGCAACAACGGCTGGCTCACCGAAACCCAGATTAAGGACGAGGCCGCGCACTACGACCGCCGCGTGCTGGGCTTCCACACGCCCGGCCGCTTCGATAAGATACTCGACGTGGTGCACTGCCACCTCCAGCCCGAGCCGAGCAACGAAATCCGCCTATTCATTCGCGATTATGCCCGCGAGCACCGGCTGCCCTTCGGCGATATGGTGAAGCAAACCGGCCTGCTGCGCAACCTTATCGTGCGCACCGCCGAAAGCACCGGCGAAACGATGGTCATTTTGCAGTGCTACCACGACGACGAGGCGCTGCTGCCGCTGCTCGACGCGGTGTACGCCAAGTTTCCGGCCATCACGTCGCTCAACTACGTGCTCAACAACAAGGGCAACGAAACCTTCCACGACCTGGAGGTGGTGTGCTACCAGGGCAAGCCCTACATCGAGGAAGACATGGAAGGCCTGCGCTTCCGCATCGGCCCCAAGTCGTTTTACCAAACCAACTCGGCCGGCGCCCACAACCTCTACCAAGTGGCCCGCGACTTCGCCGAAATCAAGCCCACCGACCTCGTGTACGACCTCTACACGGGTGCCGGCACCATCGCCAATTTCGTGGCCCACCAAGCCAAGCGCGTCATCGGCGTCGAGTACGTGGAGCAGGCCGTGCTCGACGCCCGCGTCAACTCCGCCATCAACGGCGTGACCAACACCGAGTTCTTCGCCGGCGACATGAAAGACCTGCTCACCGAGGCCTTCACCAGCCACCACGGCCACCCCGACGTCATCATCACCGACCCGCCCCGCGCCGGCATGCACGAAGACGTGGTGCAGCGCCTCGTGGCCCTGCGCGCCCCCCGCCTCGTCTACATCAGCTGCAACCCCGCCACCCAGGCCCGCGACCTGGAATTACTGGACGAGGTGTATAAAGTAACGCGGGTGCAGCCGGTGGATATGTTTCCGCATACGCACCACGTGGAGAATGTGGTGCTGCTGGAGTTGCGGTAGTAATAGCCTTTAATTCATGGAATTGGAGGAGCGAATTACTATTATTTGGCAAGGCCAAGAAGTAGGTATATTGGTTAATCCTATGCCAGACATGTGGTATCTTGAAGGGACTTTAATAAATAATAAATCAGCGGCAGCAGCAGTTTTTGAGGCCTTGGCTAAAGCGCTCGATATCAATGAAACTTTTCGAGATTTGAGCAAAGGAATTAATATTGATTTAAAATACGAATCTGGTCCTTTAAACCGTGGGATTATACTTTGTTTATCAGCTGAAAATATCTTGTTTTTACGCAGGATAATTCATACAGGTGTGTTTGACAAGGTGTATCGTTCTAATTAATCTATTCAGAAAATTCCTTCTGAGCACAAAGATTATAATTCTAAATAAATTACTGCATATTAGGAATTTAATATTCAAAGTAGAGCACCTGAGATACTTTACTTTATTCGACATGACGTTCTATTTAATTCTCAGATATTTCTTAAGCAGTTTCAATAAAACACTTGAATAGACTACTCCAATGACCACGAGCTAAACAGTAAGTACCCGTTGCTCATTAGTTTGCTATACAAAAACGTCATACTGAACGCAGTGAAGCACCTTAATCAGAAGAGCAATCTTCACGTTTAGAGCTGGTTACGCGACTAAGATGCTTCACTGCGTTCAGCATGACATTCTTTTTTAACATAAACTATTTGCCAACGGGTACTTACGTACTGAGTAATGCGGGTATGGCCAGCGGTTCTATTTCTACATACCTAATTACGTGGCGAAAGTGGTCTTGCTAAAATCAAAATAGGGGTAACATGAAGGCTGAAGTAGCACAGGATAGTATTCGCAAAGGCAAGAGGCCGGCTGATGCCGATTGGTACAGCGGCTTCACAGGTCTTTTCAGCCTATCCGCACTCTGGTTCATGAGCGCCTGCTATCTCCTTGAAACCTCAGGCACTAGCTTTGCACTAGTGCTTTTTTGCTTTCTAACACTAGGAACCTCATTTTTTTATGGCTTATATAATTTATTTACTGAGCGAAATCTTATTTCCGTTACTACTGGTCTTAACGCCACTAGAAACACGAAGCTCTTACAAGATACTTTCAATAAATTAGGCTGGCAATGGGTAAAAAAAGGTGATTGCGCTGTTTCAGCGGTCGCCCCTCATGAGTGGTATGCTATCCACTACGCAACCATTATTTGTTTAATTACCGATGATACACTTTACTTAAACGCACTAAGTAGCAGCAACAGTAAGGGCCGGCTCCCATTATTTAGAAGCAAAAATAATTATTTTATGCAATTAGTTAGTAGCGCTATCAAAAAAGAACTTGCCTGCTTACCCGAAACGAACCTAAACTAATGGATTACTTCAACGACCCCGAGCTAAACGGCAAATACCTGGGTACCATCACCAAGGATTTTGCCACCGCTTCCGACACTATCAAGGAAGCCTCCTACCAAATCCGCAAGCGCGAGATTTCACAGTACCCGGTGTTCGTATTTGCCCGCCAAACGGTGCAGCTCGGCAGCCTGCTCATCAACGGCGACGAGCTCGATTTGCAGTGGCACGTCTTCGCCAGCTACCTCGAAATCCTGGCCCAGCAAGGCATCGTGGACCCCGACAAAGTCGCCGATTTCATGGAAACCTGGAAAGACCCCGACGAATTCTGCTGCCTCTTCGTAGTCGATGAGGAGTTCACGAATTTTGTATACATCCCCTACCCTGAAGATTAACCCGGACCGCAGATTCAAACGGATTTAACGAATTTCGCAGATACGCCCCTGCGGGGCTGACTACGCTACTTGCGCAGTATGCAAAAAAAGCCGCCCTGAACAGGGCGGCTTTTTCTTTGGAACCACTATCAGACAGTGTCCTATCGGGCAGCTAGCGTAGTCAGCCCCGCAGGGGCGTATCTGCGAAATCCGTTAAATCCGTTTGAATCTGCGGTCTATTTGATGTCGAATAGCAGGCCGAAATAGCCCAGGCGGCCGTAACCAGGCGCGCCGTACACTTGCAGGTTGTAGTTATCGAAGAGGTTGGTGACGCCGGCCTGCACGGTGGTGTGGGCCGCCTTAATGGTGTAGCCGAGCTGCGCGTCCACGGTCTGGGCCACGGGCACGGGGCCGGTGGCGAAGGTCGATTCGTAAAGGAAGCTATCGGCCCAGCGGTAGTTTAAGTTGTAGCTCAGACGGCGCTCCAGGGCCTGGCCATCGAGGCCGAGGTTGAACTTGTGGCGCGGCGTGTTGAAAAACGACTGCGTACCGGCCTTAAAATTATTCGTAATCAGGTCGTTGAAGCTATAGTTGCCGGCTAGCGTGAGGGCGGGCGAAAATACGTAGCTCAGCGTGAGGCCCGCACCCTGGCTCTGCACGCGCTGGTCCACGTTGGTGGCAATCTGGATGATGCGCGTGGGCAGGGTGTTGCGCTGGAAGCGGCCGGGAGCGGCGGCCCCAAGCTGCGCGGCCGTGGGCCGGCTGCCGTCGGTGTTGCCGATGAAGTTCTGGGTGGCGATGAAGTTGTTGTAGGTGTTGTAGAAGTAGTCCACATCCACCGACAGCTCCTGGCTGAGCTGGGCGCGGTAGCCCACCTCCACCGTATTTACCTGTTCCAGCTTGAGCGCCGGGCTGCTGTAGTTGTAGGCCGTTAGGTCGCCGGCCAGCACGCCGGGGTTGGCGGCAATGGCACCGCCCAGGGCGGGCGTGTAGCCCTGGAAGCCACCGCCTACGTTGCCGAGCAAGAAGGCGCGGCCCACGTCGAGCTTGATATACTGGTCGTTTTGGGTAGGTGCCCGGAAGGCGCGGCTGAAGCTGGCGCGGAAGTTCTGCTGCTTATCGGCCCCCACCGAGTACACGGCCGAAGCACGGGGCGAGAAAGCGGTGCCGAAGTTCTGAAACTTGTCGAGGCGGCCGGCCACCGATAGCTTCAGGTGGTCGTTGAGCAGTAGCTTGATGGCCTGGGCGTAACCGCCGTATTCGTAGTTCTTAATGCGGTCGCCGTCCTTGGTGTCAGCAAAAAGGCTGCCGTCGGAGCCGAGCAGAAACTGGCGGTAGGCCGCGCCCACCGTGAGGTCGGCAACGTCATTCTTAAACGTGTACTGCCCGCTGCCCTCGTTGAGCACGGAGCGAATAACGAGGCGCGCGCCCTGGCCCTGCGTCGGGTTGTGAATAAGGGCGTTGCGGGCGGCGGCAAACTCCGGCGTGCCGGGTTGCAGCAGCGGGGCATTGGTGTCGGCCGCGGTGTGGGCGGCGAGGGCCGCTGCGTCGGCATTGCCGCCGTTGGCCGCAAGGGCGGCGGTGTAGGCCGCCGCGTAGGTACCGAAATAGCGCTGGGCATAGGTCACCGGTTGGCCGTTGGCCCCTGCTACGGGCTGGCCGGTGGCGTCCAGGGCCTGCTGGTTTTGGAGAAAGCCGCCCAGGAAGCCCAGGTTGTAGGAGCCATCGGTCTGCGGGTCGCGCCCGCCCGAGAAGTCCTGCGTTGAGAAGGCCCGCACAAACCAGTTGCGGCCCTCCACCTGCAAGCGGCCCTGCTGCGCGCCGCTGTTTACGAAGCGGTAGCGGCTGGCGCTTTGGTAGGAGGTGGTAGCGTTGGCATACCGGTAGTCGAGGGTAGCCTTGCTGCTGCTGCCGAGCAGCACCGACAGGCTGGGCGCGATTTTATACGAGCGGGCCTTGTTGTCGTTGGCCACGAGGTCGCGCTCCGTAAAGCCGGGCAAAAACACCGTTTTGCCGGCCAGCGCGCCGGTAGTGAAGGTATTGCCAATGTCGCCGTAGCGGTTCACGGCATCGTAGCCCAGGTTGGAGCCGCGCGGATTATTGGCCGGCTCAATGAGCAGGGAAGTCGGGTCCTGGCTATCGGCCAGGAAGTCGTCGGCCACGGTGGCACCACCCGAGATTTTGAAGGCCACGCGCTCGCCAAACTTCTGGGCGTAGCGCAGCTGGCCGTCGAGCAGGCTGCGGTTGCCGCCGCGCAGGCGCACCGTCAGGCCGGGGTTGAGGAAGGGGTCGCGCGAGTTGGTGAGCAGCACGCCGTTGAAGGCGTTGGCACCGTAGAGGGCCGAGGCCGGGCCGTGCACCAGCTCGACGCTGGCAATATCGAGCACCGGCGTGCCGAGCAGGTTGCCAAAGTAGCTGCTCAGGCTGGGCAGCTGGGTATCCATGTAGTCGGCCAGCTGAATCACGCGCTCCGAGCGCGAGGAGTTAAAGCCCCGCGTACTAAAGCTGGTGGTGAGCAGGCTGGAGCTACTGATATCCACGCCCTTAAAGCGGGCCAGGCCAGCCACGAGGTCGGGGGTGGTGAGCTGGCCCAGCTGGCGCTGGTCGATTTTCTCGATGGTTACTGGCACCTGGCCAATGTTTTCCTCCACGCGCGACGCGGCTACCACCTTTTGCGTGAGCAGGGTGGCGGGCCGTAGCGTCACCTCAATGTTGTTATCGGGCTGGGTCAGGCTCAACTCCTGGTTTTCGTAGCCCACAAACGACACCACCAGGATGGCCGGAAAGCGGTTTTGCACGCCCCGCACCTCAAAGCGGCCCTCCTCGTTGGTGCTGCCCCCCAAGTAGGTGCTTTTTAAAAACACGGTGGCACCGGGCAGCGGCGTACCGGCCTCCGTTTGAACAGTGCCCGAAATGCTGGCACCGTTTTGTGCCCGCCCCGTCAACGACAGCAACAGGCAACACAATCCCCAAAAGTAGTATTTTATCATGAAAAAGTAAGACCCCGCAATTAACGGGAATAATGGCAAACAACAAAGCTAACTACTGGCTTATGTTGCCCACCACCTTAATAGCCGAACTATTGCTTCTCTTCGTTCAACCACAGCTGTTGTTATGCGAAAGGTTTTTACGCTAACAGCCGCAGGTAGCGGGTAGGATTTTACCTACCCGCTACCTGCGGCTGCGTTGCCGGCCCTGGCCCTGGCTACTACTTAGTTGGCGGCGGGCGGCCCACCCGCCAGCGAGTGCACCACCACCACAAACGGGTACGGTGCCTTGCCCTGGTTGAAGTTTTCCTGCTGGCTATAAATCGTCACGGTATAGGTGGGCGCGGTAAAGCGCTCGCCCTCACACTGCAAGCAGGTGACGGGCTCGGCCTTGAGCTTGGCCCGGCGCAACTCGGACCGCAACTCGCTGACACAGGCTTTGCGGGGCGTTTTGTACACCACATCGAACTGTGCCTGTTGGTTGCTGCGGCGCAGCTCCAGGCGAGTGTCGGGGGCAGCGGGCGTTGCGCCCGGGTTGGCGGGCGCGCTAAACGCCCAGTACACGGCACCCGTGGGCGGCTGATGCAGCTCCCACTCGCTGGTGGGCAGGCTGGCCCCCAGCGTCTGGGGCGTCAGGTGGCCTTCGGCGAGGTCCTTGGTTAGAGTTTGAAGGGGCAAACACTGGCCGTGGGCCGTTCGGTAGCTACCCATTGCCCCCAAAAGCAGAAGGCCCGCTAGGCGTACTGATACATTCATTGGGAAGCAGGAAAAACGGGTGGGAAGAGGCAACTAGAACAAGACGGGTAAGCTACGGAATAGCCCGCAGAAAACACGGCTACTCACCTCCCAACTTCGTGCCAGGTGCGCCCTTGCGGCACTAGCGCGCCCCAAAGTGGTTAAAGCCTTGCGCTTGCAGCGGCACGGCCTGGCCGGCTTTAGTGATGAGATTTACCGCGTCGTTGTGCTCCGTGAGGTGGCCGATAACGGTAATATCAGGGTGGTTTTTAATCTTGGCGTGGTCGCCAACGGGGATGGTAAAGAGCAGCTCGTAGTCTTCGCCGCCGTTGAGGGCGGCCATAATGGGGTCGAGGTTGAACTCGGCGGCGGCTTCGAGGGTGGGGTTAGCCAGGGGCAGGTACTCGCTGAATACGCGGGCGCCGGTGCCACTGGCGGCGCAGATGTGCAGCACTTCGGAGGCGAGGCCGTCGCTGATGTCAATCATGGCGGTGGGCTGCACGCCCAGTTCGCGCAGCTCGTGCATAATGTCGAGGCGGGCCTCGGGGCGCAGTTGGCGCTGCACCACGTAGTCGTAGTTATCGAGTTCTGGCTGGGTGTCGGGGTCGGCCAAAAAGGCTTGCTTTTCGCGCTCCAGCACTTGCAGGCCCAGGTAGGCCCCGCCGAGGTCGCCCGATACGCAGAGGATGTCGGTGGGCTTGCCGCCCGAGCGGCGCACGGCCTGGCCGGCCGCCACCATGCCCAAGGCCGTAACGCTGATAACCAGGCCGCCGCGGCTGCTGGTGGTGTCACCGCCCACCAGGTCGACGCCGTAGGCCTCGCAGGCAATGCGCATGCCGGCGTACAGCTCTTCCACGGCCTCCACGGTGAAGCGGCCAGGCAGGCTCAGTCCCACCACCACCTGGGTGGGCGTGGCCATCATGGCGGCCACGTCGGACACGTTGACGGCTATTGCCTTGAAGCCCAGGTGCTTGAGGGGCGAAAACGATAGGTCGAAGTGCACGCCTTCCACCAGCAGGTCGGTAGTTAAGACTACCTCCTGCCCGGCGGGCGGGGCCAGAATGGCCGCGTCGTCGCCAATGCCCAGGACGGTGCTGGGCTGCGTGAGGGCAATGTCGCGCTGCAAGCGGCGAATGAGGCCAAACTCGCCGAGTTGGGAAAGGGGCGTTAAATCAGCCATAAAAACGAGGGGAAAACGAGCACTAAAAACGGCCGCAAAGGTACGGCCGGGGGCAGGCGGGCGCGCGGGGCCGTAATTTGGTGCCCCCGGCCGCACCTTATTACCGCCGGGTATTCGTTTGGTTCTGATGAAAGCCGTTCTTTTTGCCGGTCTGCTGACCCTCGCCGTGCTGCCCATGTGCAAGCCCGATGCCACCAAAAGCACCACCACCGCCGCCAGCCCCGCCTCGCCGGCGGCCGTGCGCGCCCAGCTCGACGTACTGCGCGACTCGGCCAACGTAAACTGGCAGCGCATGGTGGCCAGCGACGATAAAACCCTCGACAACCTGCGCGAGCTGCTGCAAGACCTCAGCAAGTACCCCGGGGCCAACCAGCCGCGGCTGGCTCAGCTGCGCGCAGAACGCGCCAGCGTGCAGAAACAGCGCTACACCCGCACAACAATGGCTTCGTCGGCGCTCATCGACCAGTACGATACCGCGCAGGACTCGCTGCTGAGGCACGTGTACACCATTGCCGCGCCCGGCGGCAATGCCCCCACCGAAGGAGTACGCGACCGCGTGGAAGCCGTGCAGGCTGCCGACCACAACGTAGTAGGCTACCGCGCCCATTATGATGCCGCCGCCAAAGCCTACAACGCCTACCTGCGAGTGCACCGCGACGAGCTGCCCAAGCTGGGCAGCAAGTACGCCGGCTTGCAACCGTTCCCGCTGTTTGAGCTGGGTCAATAGGCTGATTTAGTTGCGTTTCGGGAAATATCCGGTATATTTTGGCGGCGCTGCAACCTGTTGCATTCGGCGGGGCTCCCCACAACGTACCAGCTGCTTATTTTCCAAAACCCCACTACCACTCATGCCTAAATTCTTTACCCACCTGCGCCTGCCCCTGCTGGCCCTGCTCACGAGCTTCGCGCTCACGTCCTGCTTCGACCGCGATAAGAAGTGCGACCCAAAACCCAAAGACTGGTGTGGCACCACTACTACCACTCCCACTGGCGGAGCCAAGTAGCACCACAATTGCTAGGCCCAGCAAAATCTGCTGCTAAAAAGAAGCCTCAGCAAGAGGCTTCTTTTTAGCAGCAGATTTTGCACTGATTACTACCTACTTATCTTCCCCAGGGTTCAGCTCCCGCACGTCGGGATGCTGGTAATTGACGAGGATAACGGAGAAGGGGTGCGGCTCGCCCTCGCGCTTTTCGATGCGCACGGCCCCGGCGTCGCGCAGGTGGGTGAGCAGCTGGCGGCGCTCCCAGTCGGGCAGTTCGGGCAGCACGTCGGTGAGGCGGCGCAGGAAAGGGCTGGCCCATATCTCGGACGCATTCTGCTGGTTACCAAATTTTTGCATCTGCTCCAGCAGGAATTCCAGGCAGCGGCGCTCGTCGGGCAGCATCACGCGCCGGATGGGCAGGAAGGTGGCCGGCTCTTGCAGCAGCTGGTCCATCAGGCTGAGGGGCTTGGGGGCCGGGCGCACGGGCGCGGCGGCCGGGGTGCTGGCCGCATCCTGGGTGGTTGGGGCCGGGGTATCGGCCGCATCCTGGGCGGCCTGGCGGGCGGCGGCGGTGGGCACGCCCACGGTGCCCTGCGCGCGCAGGCGGCGGGCATCTTCGGCCAGTTGCAGGCGGGCGGCGCGGTGGTCTTCGAGGGCCTGGAGGCGCTCGGCGGGCAGCAGCCGGCGGGCATCGAGGAAGTGCTCCTGGCCCAGCATCAGCAGCAAGTCGCCGGACACGCTTTCGCGGAAACCCACCACCTTCACCTGCCGGGCCTGCCGGCGCAGGTGTTGCAGCACCGGAATGTAGTCGCGGTCGCCGGCCACCAGCACAAACGTGCCGATATCGGGCCGGGTGTAGAGCACCTCCAGCGCGTCGATGCAGAGCTGCATATCGGCCGCGTTCTTATGGTCGGTGCCCAGCACGTTGCGCGTATCCACGCCCATGAGGTACAGGGGGCCCTGCGGCCCGGTGGGCAGGCGGTCGAAATCGGCGTAGGCGTAGAGCACCAGCGAATCGAGGCCCAGCTCGCGCTTGAGCGTGTCGCGCAGGGCGCGCACCAAGTCGAGGGCGTAGTCGTGGGGGTCTTGCGGGTCGAGGTAGTGGTTTTTAAGAAAATAGTAAACGTTCTCAAAATCAATGAAAACCGCGGCATACGGCGAGGCCGCCGCCGGCACCGCCGAAAAAGTAGTAGGATTGGGCATTAGTAGTAGAATAAGAAGGCAGCCAACCACCGGATAGCCCGGTGAGCGGTAGAGCAAGAGGGTGGGGGCAAATGTCGGGGGCAGGCGGGCCGCGGCCGGCAGCGGGCCAGCTAAAAAGTCAGGGCAAGCTCATAATTAGCTGCTTTTCAAAGAAGCCCGCCGCCCGCCCGATTGTTCCTGGCTGGGCTTAGCGGCGGTGTGGTGTGGACCTTTGCGGCCTTCTGCCCTTGCCTTATGTTGTCTCCGTTTCTTTACCGCGCCGGCTGGCTGCTTCCGGCGGTTTTGTTGCTCGCCACGCCCGCCCACGCCCAGCAAGTAGGCGACCGGCCGCCCACCCAGGACCCGTTTGGCCGCCGCCCGGTGCGGGCGCGGGAGGTGCCGGGCGGACGGTATGAGTCGCACTCATTTGACACAGAAAAAGGGCTACTAACAATCCAGGCTACCGATGGCAGTAGCCGGCAAATACAGGAATGGGGTACAGGCGTCGTGAAAATCAACTACTTCGCGCCCGGTCGGCAGCCAGTGGCTGATTCATCACTGAGTGTATTGAATAACAATACATTACCTCACACAGACGGAGTAACGGTAAGGGCACCAGATGGGAAGCATGTAGTGCTGCTCGCCAACCCTTCGTCGGCCACGGCGACCACGGTTCGCCTACGCACCAACCACGGCATTATAATTATTCAAAAAAGCTCGCTGCAAGTCAGTTGGGAATATGGAAGCGATATCCTGTTCAGCGAAGCCGCCGCGCCCTTTCGCCGCCAGCCCCGCACCGCCCAATTGCCCCCACGACCGGACTCGCAGCGCCCGGGCTACGCCGCGGATGAGGGGGTGGGCACGGGGGTGCGCTTTCGCCTCGCGCCGGGCGAGCGGCTGTATGGCACGGGGGCCCGCGCCCTGCCCCTCGACCGGCGCGGCTACCGGCTGGAGCTCTACAACCAGGCCCACTACGGCTACCAGAACGGCGAGCAAAACCTGAACGTGACGCTGCCCGTGGTGCTCAGCAGCCGGGGCTACCTGCTGCTGTTCGACCACTATGCCCCGGCCTACCTCGACCTGGGCCAGCAGCAGCCCGACGCCCTCGAATACGGCGCGCGGGGCCTCAACAGCCTGAGCTACTTTGTGGTAACGGGCCGGGACCAGGGCGAAATCCTGAACCGCTACACGGCCCTCACCGGCCGGCAGCCGCTGCCGCCGCGCTGGGCGCTGGGCCTCATCCAGAGCCGCTTTGGCTACCGCAGCCAGGCCCAGATGCTGGCCGTGGCCGCCCGCATGCGCCGCGAAAACTTCCCGCTCGATGCGCTGGTACTCGACCTGTTTTGGTTTGGCGGCACCACCCGGCAGGGCGACTTTGCCTGGGACGCGGCCAATTTCCCCGACCCCGCCGGCATGATGCACGACCTGAAAGCGCAGGGCGTGCACACGATACTCATTTCGGAGCCCTACGTAATGCGTACCTCGCTGAACGATAGCCTCGTGCGCACGCAGGGGCTGGTGGGCACCACGGCGGCGGGCCGGCCGTTTACGGTGGGCTCGTTTTGGGCGGGGCCGGCGAGCATTCTGGATGTGTTTAAGCCCCAGGCCCATACGTGGCTGTGGGCGCAGTACCAGCGCCTGCACGACCAAGGGGCCGCCGGCTGGTGGAGCGACCTCGGCGAACCCGAAAACCACCCCCTGGCCATGCACCACGCGCTGGGCCCCGCCGCCCAGGTGCACAACGCCTACGGCATGACCTGGGCCCAGATTTTGCAGGACAACTACGCCCGCACCTACCCCGATGAGCGCCTCTTCAACCTGGCGCGCTCGGGCTGGGCGGGTATGCAGCGCAACTCGGTGTTTCCGTGGAGCGGCGACATCAACCGCTCGTGGAATGGCTTGCAAGCGCAGGTGCCCATCATGCTGGGCATGGGCCAGGCGGGCGTGGGCTACATGCACTCCGACGCCGGCGGCTTCGGGGCCAACGCCACCCAAGACCCCGAGCTCTACACGCGCTGGCTTCAGCTGGCGGCGCTCTGCCCCATCATGCGCCCGCACTCCGACCAGGTGGTGGCTCCCGAGCCCTACACCTACCCCGAGCCTTACAGGAGCATCGTGCGGCGGTACGCGCATCTGCGCTACGAATTGCTGCCCTATCTCTACACGCTGGCCGCGCAAAACACGCTAACGGGCGCGCCGCTGGCACGGGCTATGGATTTTACTTCGAAGGAAGAATGGGGACTTAGGAAGGAAGAATTGGATGGCGGAGACTGGGGAGTGCCCGCCTCCCCTGCCTCCGCATCTTCCCCAAGTTCAGTGGAAGAAGGTGGGGGCAAAACTGCTCTTACGCCAGCCCCCACAGCAGACCTAGCCCCACCTGGCGACCAATACCTGCTCGGCCCCAACCTGCTGGTGGCCCCCATCAACCAGCCCGGCCAGCGGCGGCGCAACGTGGTGCTGCCCGCCACGCCCGGCGGCTGGGTCGATTGGGAAACCGGCCAAACGCTGCCCGGCGGCCAAACTGTTGGGCTAAACGCGCCGCTGGAGCACATTCCGCTGCTGGCCCGTGCCGGAGCCATTGTGCCCATGACGGCCTACCGCGCCAGCACTACCGCCTACCGGCCCGACACGCTGGTGGTGCGCTACTTCCCCGACCCTAGCGTTTCGACCTCGGTTTTTACGATGTATGAAGATGATGGGCACGCTGCGCAGGCGCTCAAGCAGCAGCAATTCGCCACAATAGAATTAACTGCCAGTACTACTGATGATTACACCACCTTCACAGCCGTTGCCTCGGGCAAATACCCCGGCGCCCCCAGCCAGCGGCTGGTGCAGCTACGCATAGCCAGAGTAGCCAGCGCGCCTGTCGCGGTGCAGTTGGCAGGCCAGCCGCTAGCCGCCACCGAGTGGCACTATGATGCCGTACGCCACGAATTGCAGCTGCAATTTCCACTCGCACAGCGAGCCAGTGTCTCTGTCGCCAATTTGCGCTTGCTCACTGAGCCCGCTATGCAGCTTGACCCCGAAACCCTGACGCTCACCGCACCCGATAGCCGCACCTTCACCGGCTCGGCAGGCTTGCACTACGAGCGCTACGTGGCGGCCGATAGCCCCGCGCCGCTGCGCATTCGCAACGCGCGCGGGCAGGTGGTGCGCGAGCTGCCTACTCAAGCCGCCGCTGGTATTCATGCCCTGTCTTGGGATGGCCGCGATGCCCAAGGCCAACTGCTGACGCCCGGCGTTTATGAGGTGGAGCTGGCCGGACAACATCAGCAGCTGGTACGAATGCCGTGACTGTTTTTAGCCCGCAGAGGGCGCTGAGGTTTACGCAGAAGGCGCTGAGGCTAAAGCCCTTGTGGGACCGTATGCTTCTGCGCCTTCTGCGTAAACCTCAGCGCCCTCTGCGGGCTAAAAACAACTGTTACGAGTTGCTGGCCGGCTTCAATGAAAGCGCCGCCAACGCCACATTCTGGTTCAGGTATTTGGAAGTGTACCCGGCGTTCGACTTGCTCAGAAACAAGCAGCTACCGCCTTCCACCGCGTCGATAATCTGCGAATATTGGGCGAGCGGCAAGGCGGGGCAGCCGAGGCTGCGGCCCAGGCGGCCGTTTTGCTTGATGAATTCCTCGCTCACGTAGTCGGCGCCGTGCATCACGATGGAGCGGGCAAAGGCATTGGTGTTGAAGCCCTCATCTACGCCTTTCAAGCGGAGCGAGTGACCGTGCTTGCCCTCGTACTCCTGGCCCGTAACGTAGAAGCCCAAACTACTCATGTTGCTCTGGTCGGTGTTCGAAAACTGGTCGGCCCCATTCTCGCCCGAGTTGTGGCCGTGGGCTACCAGCGTGTGAAACAGGATTCTGTTGCTGTGCAGGTCGAGTACCCAGAGGCGCTTTTCGGTCGAGGGCAGGTCGAAGTCCACCACCGTCAGGTGCTGCTGGTTGTCGGCCAGGTGGCCGGTTTCACGCAGGTTGAGGTAGCCGGTCATCGCCTTCTCAAACACCTCGAAGCGCAGGCCCTGCTGCTCGGCACCCAAGCGGTTATAGGTCTGGCGCAGGGTTGCATCGAAGCGGGCCAGCGGCGTGAGGGCTACGGCTACTGTAGTCGTAGCAGCCGGCGTGTGGGCCGACGAGCGCATGAGCGGCCCGGCCAGCGGCGTAGCCAAAAACAGCGAGGCCACAAAGGGCAGCACGCGCCGCACAAAGCGCTGCGAGCGGCGGCGACCGTCGCGCTGGCGTTGAACTACGCTGCAATGATGCTTTTTCATAACAATTTCGACGTGAAACGTAAGTGGAAAGCGTCCGCCAAAACGAACTACCTGTTTCGAAAGATACTATACGAGATTCGAAACCGGTTGGGTAGTGCCAAACGGAACACTCGCCCAAATAATTCCGGCTCAGCGCCAGCCGCGCCGGGCAAAGCGCCGACCGGCGGCCGGCCCGTTGAGCCAACGCGAGGCCAGGCCCGGCCCGCTCACCAGCAGCAGGCTACCCGTTTGCACCGTGCTGATAATCTGCTTGTACTGCGTGGGCGGCAGCGCCGGGCAGCCCCGGCTGTAGCCCAGGTGGCCGTGCTGGCGCAGGTAGTCGGGGCTGGCATAGTCGGCGGCGTGCAGCACAATGTAGCGGTCAAAGACGTTGCTGTTTTCGCCCTTATCGAGGCCCTGCAACCGGCGCGAGTAACCGTGCTTGCCGCCGTAGGTGCCCGAGGTGCGGTAAAAACCCAGCGACGTGCACTCCGAGCTCTGCTCGTTGGAAAAGCGCCGCGCCCGCAGGTGGCCCGAGCCCAGGCCGTGAGCTACCAGGCTATGGTGCAGCACTTTAGCATTTTTCAGGTCGATAACCCACAGGCGCTCGGTAGAGTTGGGCAGGTCCATGTCGGCCACGGCCAGCAGGCCGGCCCGCTCGATGCGGCCGGTGGGGTGCAGTGTGAGGTAGCCCACGCAGGCCTGCGCCAGCACCTCGGGCCGCAGCGCGGCCGCCTCGGGCCCCAATGCGCTGTGCAGCTGGGCAATAGCCTGGCGCAGGGTATCGGGCACGCCGGCCACGGTGGGCACGGGCGTAGGCAGTAGCGAATCGGGCAGCGCCGCCCGGCGGAGCGAATCGGCGGCGGCCCGCCCCGCCAGTGGGGCCGCGCTGGCCGGGTGCGCCTGAGGCTGGCAGGCCCCCAGGCCCAGGCCGCCCAAGCTTAAAAAAGCCGCGCAGTAGGGCAAAAACGGGCGGAATGCAGCGCATCTCATTACCCAAAGTTAGCCGCGAAAAAGCAGCGCCGGCTCCCTTTTCGGCTAAAAAAAGGAACCGGCGCGGCTTTTCGGGCGGAGCCCCGCCCCTACTCGGCCACGAATACCAGCGCGGCCGTGAGGCTGAGGCGGGTGGCGTCGGGGTCAGCCGTTTGGGCAATGTCGAGGTCGTTGGCAAGGCGGTTAATGCCTTTTACCAACTTTATGGTTACCAAGCCATTGGCATCGGTATGGGGGCCTTCCTCGTTGCTGTTGTTTTCGACCATGGCGTTTGCCAGGGGCTGGCCGTCGAGCAGCAGCCGCACCTGAAAGGGCTGGCCGGCCCTGAGCGCGCCGCTAAACGCCTCGGGCACAAACTCGAAGCGTTGGCCCACAGCCTTAAACATCCAGGGCTGCCAGCGCAGCACCGTTTTGGAGTACTTGAACAGGCGCGAACCCACGCCGCCCGCGGCGGCTGGTTGGGCGGTGAGGCGCACGTTGCGGCTCTCCTTGTCCTGCAGGGTTTTGGTCCAGTAGCCGTTGTCGAAGTCGAGCACAAACATAGCGGGCTGCCCCGTGGGCTTGATGCTCAGGCCCTTAGCCGTGGGCAGGCGCGTGTAGGGCAGGAAATGCTGCTCGGCATCGAGCACCTGCAACGTCGTCACCTTAGCGGCGGGGTAGTTTTCGGGCACCTTGTGGCCGTAAAAAACCTGGTAGATGGGGCCGCCCAGCGGGTCGACCCAGGCATCGTGGGCCAGCAGCGGCAGGGCGGTGGCCGCCAGCACCAGGGCAGCGGCAGCAAGTACTTTTTTCATAACTCAGAAAAGCGAAAGGTTGGGGTGAATATTTTTTACTATTGTTAATTAATTACAAATCAACACTTTACTAAACAAGCATAGCAGGCTACAAAGCCCCTTTACTGCGTCGAGTTGAAGCCGCTGATGGGAATTTTTAGGCCCGCCGTAAACGTGCCCTTGGGCTGCGGGGCCGTGAGCAGGCTGCCACCCGAGAGAAAGGTCATCTCATCGAGGGCGCCGGTGCCGGGGTAAAACGTGCCCTGCACGTAGAGCCGGAAGCCCGCCCAGCTGGTGCGGGTATACAGGAGCTTGCCGGCCAGGCGCTGGTAGGCGCTGGTTTGCATGGTGCCGGCCTGGTCGAGATACTTGGGGCCGATGAGCTGGTCGTATAAGCTGAGGGCCAGGCGACTAACGCCGGCCGAGCGGGCCAGCAGGGGCAGGTCGAGGCCCACGGTGGCCAGGTAGCGCGGCGTGTTGGTGACGTAGCCATCGTCGGGGGCCTCGTTGAGCAGCTTGGGCTGCACGTAGGAGTAGTTGCCGAAAACCGTGGGGCCGGCGCTGGTTTCGGCCAGGCGGTAGCGGCCCTCCACCTCCACGCCCTGGCGGCGGGTGTGGCCAAAATTGGTGAGGTTACCCAGCGGGTCGACCTGCACCTCGCCGGTTTGCTCCGAATGGTAGGCCGTGAGCAGGCCGTGCAGGCGGCCGGTGGCATCGTCGGCGCTGAAACCGGCCTCGTAGCTGTTGAGGCGCGACAAGCCCAGGCTGGCATTGCCGGGCAGGTCGCCGTAGCCATCAATGCCCTTAAAGCCGCGGGCGTAGTTCGCAAACAGGCTGACTACCGGCGTGATACTAAAGGCCGCACCCACTTTGGGGTTGAAGGCGCCCACGTTGGTAGTCGTGGTAGTATTGGCCACGCTGGCCACGTCGAAGCTACCCACCCGCACGTCGTAATACAGCCGGTCGTAGCGGGCGGCGGCCGTTAGCTTGAGGCGCACCAGGGGCTGGTACTGCACCTGCGCGTAGGCCGAGGGCGTGTTCAGGGTGAGGTCGCGCTGGCGGGTTTGCGGCCCGCGCACGCGGCCCACGGTCGGAAAGCGGCTGTCGGAAGCAGCATCGGCGCGGTAGCTGACGCCGGCGGCCAGTAGCGTAGGCGCCCCGCCCAGCGTGGTGATGCGGGTGTAGCGCACGTCGCCGCCGCCGTAGGTGCGCTCGTCGCGGTCCACGCGCTGGCCCCCGCCGCCGTTGCGGAAGCGCGGAAAATTGTGGTGCAGCACGTAGAGCGTGGTGCTGAAGTAGCTGTTGGGGTTGTTGCCCTTGTAGTTGAACACCGCGTTCTGCTGGCGGGTCTGGTTGCCGTCGGTGAGGTCCACGGCGGCGCGGCGGCTGAGGGTGCCGGCCTCCACGGCCGCCCGGCTGAGATAGCTGGCCGAGCCCGAATTGTCGCCGTAGGCCTGCACCCGCAGCGTGGCCGTGCCGTGGGGCAGGGCCGCCGTTACCTTGGCCAGGCCGTTGAGGTGGTTGTCGCGGCCGTTGTCGCGGTAGCCGTCGCCGTGGGCCGCATCGAGCACCACGTAGGCGGCCACCTTGCTGCCGGGCTTGCCCAGGCCCACGATGCCCAGCGCCCGCGCCGTGCCATAAGTGCCGCCCTCCAGGGTGAGGCTGGTGGGCAGGCGGTCCTCGGTGTCGAAGCTGATGGTACCACCCAGGGCGTGGTCGCCCGAAAAGGCGCTGAACGGCCCCCGCACCACCTCAATGCGCCGGATAATCTCGGGAATGAGCGGGTTCAGGTCGGCGTAGCCATTGGCCTGAAGGTTAGACCCTTGGTTCTGGGGCACCCCATCAATAAAGAACGCGATATCGCGGGCGTGCTCGGTGGCCACGTAGCCGCGCATCTGAATGCCGTAGGCCACGCCGCCGAGCTGGAAATTGCTTACGCTCACGCCGGCCAGCGGCCGCAGCAGGTCGCCGTAGCTGGTTACGGCCTGGCGGGCAATGTAGGCGCGGCCCACCAGCGTAACGGCCGCCGGACTGGCCGTAGCCTCGGCCGAAACGGTCATTTTGCTGGTCGAAACCGTTTCGCCGCGCACTTCTACCGTGCCGAGGCGCTGCGTTTTGGTGCTGTCGGCGGGGGGGCGCTGGCCGCTAGTTTGGGCCAGGGCAAAGCCGGGCAGCAGCACGCTCGTGGCGGCGGCTGCCCACTTACAATAAATTTTCATCAAGCTGATTTACAAGTAGCTAATCAGCTAAAACGACATCGCCATCCGGCACTTGGCCTGGTAGCGCGACTGGTCGGTGCGGTGCCGGGCGCGCTGGTCGGGGGCGGCGGCAGCCAGCGCTGCGCGGGCCCCCTTGGGGTTGAGGGCGGCCAGGTTGAGACCGGCACAGGAAGTAGCGGGGCGCGGCAGACGCACCGACGAGGCAGCCGCAGCCAGCGCCACGGTATTGGAAGACAGGAAATGCATGAAAATGAGCGGAATAGCAGCGCCTGGCGCACGCCGGCGCACTGCCTGGTGGGGATAAAACACAGTGGCCGAAGCGGCTGGCAGCCGCCCCAGCCGCCGCCGCCGGGCAGGCGGCCGCGTGGGCTTATCCCCGGCGGGGCGGGTCGTAAAGGCGGCCCCGCACGCCGGCCGGCGTGCCGGCCGCGTACCAGGCCAGCGGCCGGGCGTTGCGGCCTACAAACGGGCGGCCCGCCGTCCCTTCCGCGGCGGGCAGGCAGTGCAGGTCCACACCCTTCAGCGAGGTGAGGAGCTGCTGCAAGGGCACGGGTTTGTGGCCCTTCTGCACGTGGTATTGCACACCGTTGCAATCGTCGAAGCAGCTGCCGCCGCGCCAGGCGTTTTGGAGCTGGCAATCGGGGCTGTGCACGTAGCCGTAGGCCCGCGCCACTGGCGGCGCGGGCCGCCCGCCTACGCTAGCGCACACCACCAGCAGGTAGTTGAGCACCAGCATCATAACGAGAAGCGAGCGGGACACGGCGGTGAAGGGTTAGTTGGTTTTTAGGACTTGCGTAGTGACGGGCATCTTTGCGCAAATCGTTAGAAAAAGATGCTGGCATTAGCCCGCACGTAGACTGGCGTGCCGGGCGTGAAATTTAGTTGATTAACCGAAGCAGACTCACCGCGCAGCTGGCTGTCGGTGGCAAACTGGGCCTCGTTCCACTTGGCATTGAGCAGATTTTGGCCCGTGATGCCGAGCTGGTAGCGCGGCTGGGTATAGTTGACCACCGCATCGAGCAGGAAGTAGCCCACGGCCCGAATGGCATTGTCTTCCTGGGCCGGGCGGTTGTCGATGTGGCGGTAGCGCAGGCTGATGTTCAGGCCCTTAGGGCTGCGCATGGTGATGCCGCCGATGCTGGTAAATGTGGGTGCCAGCGGAATGTAATTCTCGCCCTCGGGCGCGTCGATGATGCGGCCGTGGCTGTAATTGAAGTCGCCATCGAGGAAAAAGCGGGTCGAGAGCTGGTAGCGCGCCGACACATCGACGCCGAAGCGGCGCGTGGGCCCCACACTTTCGGTGGTGCCCTCATCGCCCGAGTACACCAGCTCATCTTCGAGGTGCAGCGTCCAGAGGGCGGCGTTTATCACCAGCGCCGGCACCGGCTTAAAGGTGCTGCCCACCTCGGCGCCCAGAGCGCGGGGCAGCGCGTTGAAATTGCCGGTGCCCTGCACCACACCGCGCGCATCATTCGAGTGGAAACCCAGGCCCGAGCGCGCAAACAGTTGCACCGCCGGCGAAAGCTGGTAGTACAGGTTAAGCTTGGGCGACACCCGGGCGCGGGTAACGCGGCCCGCCAGCGGCACAAAGCCGGCCGCCGAATCGGCCCGCTGCCCCCGAAAATCAAACACAAACACGTCGGCCCGCACCGCCGCGTTCACCGTGAGGCGGTCGGTAAGGGTCAGGGTCTCGTCGAGGTAGGCGTTGATATTCTGCTCGTGGAGGCGGCCGGTACTCACGGTATCCAGGATGCGGCGCTGCACGGCGTGGCGCAATTGCAGGCCGCCCTCGTCAATGCGGGTGCCCAGGCCAAAGGTCGAGTGCAGATTGCGGGTGCCCAACTGGTCGTCGCGGTCGTAGGTACCGGTGTAGCCGTAGAGATTACGGCCGGTGTCGGTCTGGGCTATCTCGTCGCCATTAACGGGGTCGTTCTTGAAAAAGGTAAAGTTGGAGAACAGGTTGAAGTAGTAGCGCGAGTAGTACACCTGCTGGCGCAGCACGGCATCGTGGGGCAGCGCGGTGGTGAGCACGGCGTAGGCGTTGGTGCGGCGCGTGTTGCCGCCCTCACTGGCATCGATACTGCCAAACCTCGATATAATACCCTCATCCACTGGGCGTTGTGGTATTTGGCCGCTGGCATCCCAGCTGGAGGCGAAATGCGAGCCAAACAGCGTGAGCGAGGTTTTATCCGATAGCTGGCCCGTGTACTTGGCCATGCCGTTGAAGCGCTTGAAGTGCTGCGGGTTATCGAAGTACGAGTTGGTAAAGTTATACTCGGCGGCCACGTAGGCGCTTTCGGGCCGCTTGCTGAGCAGGTGGTGGGTGCCCAGCAGGTCGAGCATCACCAGCGCCCGGTAAGTATCGAACTGGCCCACTTCTACTTTCACCTGGCTATGGTCGAGGCTGGTTTTGGTGCTGAACTCGCCCGCGCCGGCCGTGGCAAAGTCGCCGAAGCGCGCCGTGTAGGGGCCTTTGTACACCTTGAGCTGCTCCACCGTTTCGGGAATCACGAAGTGAAAATCGGCGTAGCCCTGGCCGTGGGCGTGGCTCACCATGTTCACGGGCAGGCCGTCGATGCTCACCGCAAAGTCGGTGCCGTGGTCGGCGTCGAAGCCCCGCACGAATATCTGCTCGGCCTTGCCGCCGCCCGCGTGCTGCGCAATGAAGAGGCCAGGCACCAGCCGCAGCAGGTCCTGGGCCGAGTTGATGGGCCGCAGCGTCTGGTCGATGTGCGAGATGGCGGCCAGCGTCTGGTTGGGGTCGCGGGGCTGGCTCACGGTTACCTCGCTCAGGTTGAGGCTGGTGGTGGCCAGCGCTACGGCAAGACCGCGCGTTTCGCCGGCCAGCAGCGTTACCGTTTTGGTGGTGAGACGGTAACCCAGCGCGCCCAGCCGCACTTGGTAGGTGCCGGGGGCCACCCCAGTGAGGCGAAACTGCCCCAGCGCATCGGTGGCGGTGCCGCCGGGCTGGCCCACCAGCCCCACGCTCACGCCCGCCAGCGGCTGGCCCGAGAGCGAGTCGGCCACGGTGCCGCGCAAGGCGGCCGGGCGCTGCGCCTGCGCACCCAGCGCCAGCAGCAGCATGGCCACTAATAGCCCCAGCGACTGCCAACGCAGCCCCTGCTTGAAATTTCCCACAAAGTAATTGACTTGCATACCAACGAATTAGCCCCGCCCGCGCGCCCACCAAAGGGCGCAACATCGGCGCTAGCTTAAAAAAGTAAAACGGCCCACGTTGCTAGGCCTTGGGCCCGCGTAGTGGTTCCGGCGGCCGGGCGGCTGCGGGAAGCTGGGCAGTTTTAGCCGCGCTGGGGTGGGGGGTAGTCGGGCGCACCCAAGCTGGGGCGCGGGGCAGGGTGGGCCAGGGCGCGGCGCGCGGCCAGCTGGGCCCAGTGGCGCGGGGCGGCCAACATGGCTAGCGGGCCGGTGGCGCAGTGCACATCCAAGCCCTTGAGCTGTGCCAGGTAGTGCAGGCCGGTGCCGGTGGGCAGCTTGGTCTTTACCTCGTGCTGGTTGCCGTTGCAGTGCTCAAAGCAATCGAGCCGCAGGTAGTTATGCTGCTGGCACTCTTTGCTGTGCACGTAGGGGTGTGCAGCGGTGAAAAGCGGCTCCGGGGGCCGGCTCACGAGCAGGCCCGCCCCCACTACCAGCAGGTAGTTGAGCAGCAAAAGCCAAGTGAGCAGTGAACGGAGCATAGGAAATAAAACAACTGCGTGAAGCTACGCAATTAGGTAGTGGTTCGGTTTAGCAATCAAGGGCTTGTTGACGAAATAAGTACTTATTCTAACCAAAACAAGCATCGGCAAACGGCTGGGCTAATCTACGCCAGCAGTCGGTCTACGGTCCAGTAGGCGGCCACCAGGCCAATAACCACCGACACCGGGATAATGACCCGCGCCCGGTACCAGGTCCGGTCGGCGGCCCAGCGGCCCACCAGCGCCCAGCACAGCATAATGACGGTAACCTGGCCCAGCTCCACGCCCACATTAAATGAGATGAGCGAGCCGAAATAAGCCTGCTTCGGTAGGCCCAACCCGGTGAGCGCGCTGGCGAAGCCCATGCCGTGAATCAGCCCGAAGCCGAACACGATAGCTATGCGCCAGGGACTTAGCTTAGTCGTAAGGATGTTCTCAATCGCCACAAACATAATGGAGAGTGCGATAATCGGCTCCACCACGCTGCCCGGCGGCTTAATGATGCCGTACATGGCCAGCCCCAGCGTGATGGAGTGCGCCACCGTGAAGGCCGTGGCCTGCCACAGCACCGGCTTGAGGCGCGGCTCTAGGATGTAGAGGCTGATGATGAACAGGATATGGTCGAAACCCAGCGGAATAATGTGCGTGAACCCCAGCTGGATATACGTCCAGAAAATGGCCGTGCGCGAGAGCTTGCTCAGGTCGGCATCGATGACGTGGGCGGCGGCGGGCAGGCTGGCGAGCAGCACCAAGAGCAAAACCCGCCCCGCGCCGGCGTGGCGCAGCCACGACAGCAGCGCGTTGTCGTTCGGGTGTCGTTCGGGTGCAATTGCTTCGCTGTGCTCGCAATGACTGATAATTTTCGCCATTTTATTAGCGGGCGGCCAGCATTTTGCGGCCTTCGGCTTCAACCTCAGGGTTGAGGTAGGGTGCGGTTTCCAGGGCTTTCGTAATGAGGGCCTGGCCCTCGGCGACTTTGCCGGTTTTGGTGAGGATGAGGCCAGCGCGGCACAGTAGCACGGGATTTTGGGAGTTGGTGCGGCGAGCCACGGTCATGTACTTCAGCGCATCAGGAAAATTACCGCGCTTGTAGTAGACCCAGGCCAGGGTTTCGTTCACGTCGATGTTGTCGGGGCGGCGGGCGTACTCGATTTTGGCGTGCTCCAGGGCCTTGTCCAGCTCGTTGGTTTTGAGGTAGGCGTAGGCCAGCTCGCGGTCAGTGTAGTGGCCAAGCTCCTCGTTGTCATTGGCTTGCTTGGCGGCGTCGGCCAGCATCTCGACCGATTCGCGGGCCATTTTCTCGGCTTCCGCGGGCTGGTTGTTGAGGCGGTACACATCCACCAGCTCGTCGGTAAAGGCGTAGTCTTTTACGGTGGCGCGGGCCAGGTTCAGGTTTTTGATGGCGGTGGCGTAGTCCTTATGGGCGGCGGCCACGCGGGCCAGGCCGGCCAGGGCGTAGGCGTAGTTGGGGCGCATGGCCAGGGCCTGCGCGTAGTAGCCCTGGGCTTTGTCGAGCTGGCCACTCACTTCGTAGAGGTGGCCCAGGGCCACGCGGCTCCACTCGGTTTGCTCCAGGCCGTTGTAGCCGGCTTTCACGGCCATGTCCATGGCCTGAATGGCACCCGGCAGGTCGCCATGAATCTCGCGCAGGTAGCTCACGCGAGTGTAGGCGGTGAGGTCGGGGCGCACCTGGTTCATCTTGTCGGCCATTTTCACGGCCTGGTCGTAGCGGCCCAGCTCCACGTTGGCATCAGTGAGCAAGCCATAGACGTAGCCGCTTTGCGGGTTGATGGCCTGGGCCTGCTCGGCCAGGGCCAGGCCCTGCGAAAAGTGGTGCTGCGTGAGGCTCAGCGAGGCCTGGCAGCAGAGGGCTTCGAAGTTCTCGGGGTCGGTTTTGAGCACCTCTTGCAGCAGCTGCATGGCGGCGGCGTCGTAGTACGGATGGTTGCCGGTTACGCGGCCTTCCTGCATGTAGGCTTCTGCCAGCAGCAGGCGGCTTTTCTGGTCGGCGGGGTTGCTGCGCAGCTTGGCCAGCAGGCCTTCCATCGAGGCTTTGGTGTTCACCCACTCGCCGCCCAGGGCCAGGTTGCCGATGCGGTCTTTGGGCGCAGGCAGGGTGGGCGCGGCGGGCTTTTTGAAGAAAACGATGGCTACTACTGCCACCGCAAAGGCCAGCAGCAGCGCAGGATATAGTTTTTTACGCATGGGCGGGATGTGGAATAGATTATCGGATAGCCAGTTAATTTAAAGGGCCTACTGGGCCAGTTTACCGGCAAGCTACGAAGATAAAAGAGCCGCCGCTAGCTGAATTAAGCTAACCGACGGCCCTTTTTCTTTAGCACTCAGCCGCCAGTGCAAGCGGCCGGGCAGTTGCTAGCGGCGCTCTACGCGCAGCGACTGAACCAGCGTTTTGCCCATGTAAATGGAGGCAATGTACTGGCCGGGCACTATCGAAGCGTTCGGCTGCCACTTCACTTCGTTTACACCAGCGGCGTAATCCTTAGCGGGGATGGTAGCTACCAAACGGCCCATTACATCCCGAATCTGCACGTTCATGTTGGAAGCAACGGCCAGTTCGAAGTGCAGCGTGGTGCTGCCGTTCGAAGGGTTGGGGTAAGCCGAAGCTTTGGCCAGGTTCTGCGACAGGCCCAGCGTGGGGCTACCCGTTAGCTGCGCCAGGGCTACGCGCTGGGCGTTGGTGCCACTCCAAGGAGTTTGGGCGTAGGGGAACGTAGTGCGGAAGGTAGTATCGTTTTTCTCCACGTTCGTGGTGAAAGTCAATACGTTGCCCAACTGCGCCGTTACGGGGTCAACTGTGGTACCCACCGTGTAGTCGTCGTACCACAGGCCGATGGCTGCCAGTACTACGCCACCCACTGCTTGCAGCTCGATGCGCGTTACGTCGTCTTCGAGGCGACGGCCGTTCGGGAAGCCGTCCATGTTCGGGATGGCGGTGTAGGCGGCACCGCCAGCCGTGTAGCGCGCATCGGTGAGGCCTAGCTTGGCGGCAGCCAGCAGACCCTCCGAGCTAAAGTCGGTCGAGGTGCGGGAGGTAGGTGCTACGGCCAGGTTAATGCGCAGCATGTCACCATAGGTCGGCAGGAAGTTGTTGATGAACGGCTTGCCGGCCGTCAGCGGGTTATTACCCGTTTTACCGGTTGCCAGCTGGTAGGGAGGCAGGTTAGGCACCCCGGTGTGGAATAGGGGCAGCAAGTCTACCGAGCGCGGGGCACCACTGTTGCCTTCGTTTAGTAGCAGTTCACCAAAACCGCCATCTGCGCTGCGTGCAAGGGCAGTGCCGGCCGTAAGCGCGTTGCCCAAAAGCGGAGCCAGGCCCGGTGCGCCATTGCGGAAGTCGAAGCCGCCAGCAAAAGCGCCGGGTAGCAAGCCAGCCAGCGACTTGGTCTGGATGCGCAGCGGCCCTAAGCCTGGTACGGCTCCACCATAGTATGTTTGACCAGTGGGCTTGGGAGCCGCGCCGTTCTTGGGCACGTCGTCAGCCATGTACAAGCCCAACTCGGGGTTTTTCAGGTTGGCCTGATACTTAGCCAAGCCCGAGCCAGCCGGGGCTGGGTAGGTACCGTAAGGGGAGCCGGCGTTCCAGCCATCCTTGTCGCCAATGGCGCTGATAACCTCGTTGGTAAGCGGCATACCGATGCGCGATACCTGCACGTAATTGCCGGTTTCGCTGCGGGTACCATCGGCGTTGATGGTGCGTAGCGACAAGCGGCTGGCCGAAGCCCACACACCAATGGTGAACGGCGATACGGGCGAAGCCCCCGCACCAGCCAGCGGGTTGGTCGTCGCCGTCAGGGCCGGCGTACCGGCCTTCACCAGTGCCGATACCGGCACCTGCATCACAATGCTGTGCACGTTCTTACGGGCCAGGCCGTCGCGGGCAGCACCCGCCGTACGCACACCGCCCAAGTCGAAAATAGCCCCCAGGTCAGCGAAGAAAGCGTCGTCGGTAGGACCACAGAAAATCTTCATGCCATTCACCGTCTGAATGGTGCTCTCGGCGTAGGCCTGGTAGCTAGCCTTGCCTAAACCGGCCGGGTTGGTAATGGAGGCTGGCCCGATGTTCGGGGCCGGCACTACGCCGGCCGCCACCACCGTGGTAAAGGCTGCGCCGCCAATGCTCTGCTCCAGCTTGTACGTGGTCTTGAGGTTCTCTTTACCCAGCCGCACCCGGAAAAAGGTGGTAGGGTCCTCGTTGGCCCGCGTGAAGGTAAAGCGATAGGTAATGTCGTCGCCGGTAGTGGTGGTGTTGTTTTTAACGTGAATCTCGTAACGGATATTCTCGCCAAAGGTGTTAAAGTTTGGCCCGCCCTGCGGCAGCTCAAACGGAATGTAGTTGGCCACAATCGTCACGGTAGCATTGCCATCGTTGGTGGGCGCATCGGGCGAGCGGAAAACGTACAGGTCGGTGTTGTCGGCCAGCGGGTCGTCGGCAATGAGGGGGGCTTCGCGGTGCGAAGAGGCCTCCAGGTGGTTGATATGGCCGCTCCACGTGAGCAGGCCGCCCACGGCGGCAGCAGCTAACGCTACTTGGAGAGCGGGACGGGTAAGCAGTTTTTTCATGAAAAAAAGAAAAGGAAATGGTGGAAAGATGCTAAAATTTAACTGGATAATTCTACGTTTTTTCGCCCTGATAATAAGTACTTTATCCGTAATATTTTCTTATTTCCTCTCACCTACGCCGTAAGCCATCTGCTGGTTCGCAGGCTTCGCTCATATGCCCGAATCTTATACCTTCCCAACTTTTGTCGCGGCCCTGGCTTGTGCTAAGGGCCGGCCGGGCAGCCCGCCCCCGCCGGGCGTACTTTTGCGGGCCGGGCGGCGTTTTTTTTCACTTGTTTGTTAGTTAGCCGCGGCTGCGCGGCTGCTCTGTTTTCTTATGGCTAAAGTTGCCATCAACCTCGCCACCGGCGCCGTTCAGCAGGAAGAGCTGATTGTGGGCATCGACTTGGGCACCACCAACAGCCTCGTGGCCTACGTGCACCCCGAAACCCGCCAGCCGGCGGCCATCAACGACCTGGGCCGCGGCACCATTGTGCCCTCAGTGGTGCACTTTCCGGCCGATGGCAGCTCGCCCTTGGTAGGCAACGACGCCCGCGATTTTCTGCTCTCCGACCCCGCCCACACCATTTACTCGGTGAAGCGCCTTCTGGGCAAAAGCTACCGCGACTTGGGCCAGCACGCCGGCCAGCTGGGCTACAAGGTGATTGACGACGACACCGAGGGCCTGGTGAAGGTGCGGGTGGGCGACCGCTTCTACTCCCCCATCGAGCTGTCGGCCGACATCCTGCGCGAGCTGCGCCACCGCGCCGAGCACGCCCTCAAAACGCCGGTGCGCCGCGCCGTGATTACGGTGCCCGCCTACTTCAACGACTCGCAACGCCAAGCCACCCGCGACGCCGGCCGCCTGGCCGGCCTGGAGGTGCTGCGCATTGTGAACGAGCCCACCGCCGCCGCCCTGGCCTACGGCATCGGGCTGGACCCCGACGAGGAAAAAACCGTGGCCGTGTACGACCTCGGCGGCGGCACCTTCGACATCAGCATTCTGCGCCTGCACCAGGGCATTTTTGAGGTGCTGAGCACCCACGGCGATACCTGGCTGGGCGGCGATGATATGGACCGCGCCGTAGTGGAGCACTGGCAGTCAACGTTCAACCTACCAAGTACTTACCAGGAAATACCTGCCCTGCAACAGCAGCTGCGCCTGGCCGCCGAAATGGCCAAGCGCTACCTTAGCCAGCACGACGACTTCACGACCCAGCTCATCGACGGCGACGAAAACGTGACCAGCGTCACGCTCACCCGCGCCGCGTTCGACGGCCTCATCGGGCCGCTGGTGGCGCGCACCATTGCCGCCTGCCGCCAGGCCCTGGGCGATGCCCAGCTGCCCGCGTCGGCCATCAACGCGGTGCTGCTGGTGGGCGGCTCCACGCGCGTGCCGCTGGTGCACGCCGAGGTGAGCAGCTTCTTTGGCCAGGAGGCCAATAACTCGCTCAACCCCGACGAGGTAGTGGCGCTGGGCGCGGCCATTCAGGCCGATATCCTGGCCGGCAACCGGCGCGACGTGCTGCTGCTCGACGTGACGCCCCTCACGCTGGGTATCGAAACGCTGGGTGGGCTCATGGACGCCATTATTCCGCGCAACTCCAAAATTCCGACCAAGGCCGGCCGCCAGTACACCACCAGCGTCGATGGCCAGGTGAACCTGAAAATTGGTGTCTATCAGGGTGAGCGCGACCTGGTTAGCGAAAATCGCAAGCTGGGCGAGTTTATACTCAGCGGCATTCCGGCCATGCCCGCCGGCCTGCCCAAAATCGACGTCAACTTCTTCCTCAACGCCGACGGCATTCTGCGCGTGGAGGCCGTGGAGCTGCGCTCCGACACCCGCCAGCAGGTCGATATCAAGCCCCAGTACGGCCTCACCGACGACCAGGTGGAGCAGATGCTGATGGACTCGCTCCTCAACGCCAAACAGGACGTGGCCGCCCGCCTGCTCATTGAGGCGCGCACCGCCGCCGAGCAGCTGCTTTACCAGGTCGGCCGCTTCCTCAAAAAGAACGCCGAGCATCTGGAAACCAGCGAGGTAGCCACCACCACCGCCAAAACCGACGAACTCAGCCAAGCCCTCACCGGCAATGACCGCGACCTCATCCTCAAGCGCATGGACGAGCTCGACGAGCTGACCCGCCCCTACGCCGAGCGCGTGATGAATATCTCCATCAAGCAAGCCATGAGCGGCAAGAAAATCGGCTAGCCGCCCCGGCCGGCTACTATGCAAAAATCCCGCTTGCTCAACCAGAGCAAGCGGGATTTTTTGTGCAAACACTTATGAATCAATTACTTATTTCTTTATCGACGCAGAACTGGCGCGGCCTTTATTGATGCGGCGCGTAGGCTGGCCGCCGATGGTGGCGGGGCGGCCGGTGCCAATAGTGGGCTGGTCGGCGCGCTGCGTGCCGCCGTTCACGTTGCGGGTGGGCACGCTACCCACCGGGTACAGCCGGCCACCCGAGCTGCCGATGGGCGTGGTGGCGTTGGCGGGTACGGCCCCGGCGGGCACCGTATTCAGCCCGTTGGGCATGCCGGCCGGGTTGGGCGCCACGGGTGCGCCGGCCGTACTCCTCACGGGCGTTTGGGCGTGGGCCGAAAAACTGATAGCCAACCCAAGCAGGGCGGCGCCGAAAAGCTGGCTGGTCTTCATAAGAGGCTGATTTATTCTGATTTAATGCATTGGCCACCGAAGCCAGACCAGCTGGGTAGTGCTGGTTTAGCTTACGGAAATGCTGAACAATTGAACGCGGCTCTGGCGGGCCGGCTGGCAAGTATCATCCAGCATACATTATACAATTTTTCGTACAAATATTTGATTTATAAGTAGTTAATCTTTTAAAAATTAACTGACCTGCCGCTATTTCTTCTCTGTAAACGCGCCCAATACCCTTATGGCGACTGGCTAACGATAATGAGGAGGCTTCGCACGGGGCCGGGGCCGGGCACGAACCCTTACGCAGCGTGCGCCCGCAGCGGTCGCCGGGGCAGCGGCGTATCTTTGGGTAGATTCTGTTTTGTTGTTTTTGATGCGTGTACTGCACACCGCCGACTGGCACCTGGGCCAGCATTTTCTCACTGGCCACGAGCGCCTTACCGAGCAAAAGGCCTTCCTTAACTGGCTGCTAACCACCGTGCAGGCCGAAGGCGTGGAGGCCCTGGTGCTGGCCGGCGACGTGTTCGATACCACCACGCCCTCGCACGCGGCCCAAGAGCTATACTACGATTTTCTGGTGCGGATGCAAGGCACCGGCTGCCGCGATATCGTGATAGTGGGCGGCAACCACGACTCCCCCACCCTGCTCAACGCCAGCCGCCAGCTGCTGCGGGCGCTGCGCATCCATGTGGTGGGCGGGGTGCCGGCTGAGGCCGCCGACCAGGTTATTTCGCTGGCCGACGCCGGTGGCCGGCCAGGTTTGGTAGTGGCCGCCGTGCCCTTCCTGCGCGACCGCGACCTGCGCCTGGCCGTGGCCGGCGAAACGCCCGACGAGCGCCAGCTGCGCGTGCGCGACAGCATCGCGGGCCACTATAAACTACTGAGTGAGCACGACTTAATCCGCAGCCTGCGCGAGCGCGACGTGCCGGTGCTGGCCACCGGCCACCTCTACGCCGCCGGCGGCGAGGCCCGTGAGGGGGCCGAGCGCGACGTGCACATCGGCGGGCTGGGCGTGATTGCGGCCGAGCACTTCCCAGCCGCGTTCGACTACGTGGCCCTGGGCCACCTGCACCGCCCGCAGGTGGTGGGCGGGCAGGCGCGTATCCGCTACTCGGGTTCGCCGGTGCCGCTGTCCTTCACCGAGGCCGACGACCGCCAGCAAGTGCTGCTGCTCGACTTTGCGGGGGCCGGCGAACCCCGGATTACGGCGCTGGCTGTGCCGGTGGCGCGCCGCTTACAGCGTTTCCACGGCGGGCTGGAGGAGGTGGAGGCCGCTATCCTAGCCTATGACAATGAGGCCTTTAGCCTAGTGGCCTGGGCCGATGTGCAGGTGCGCTCCGACGAATCTTATTCCGAAGTGCAGCGCCGCGTGCAGGCCGCCCTGCACGAGCGCCGCGCCCACGTGCTGGCCCCGCGCGGCGCCCGCCACCAGCGCCAAACCGACGCGCCCACCATGCTGGCCGAAGCTGCCGCGCCCATCGAGCACCTGCACGAGCTCTCGGTAGAGGAGGTGTTTGGACGGCGCGTGGCGGGCCTGCCGCCCGAGCGCGCCGCCGCCCTGGCCGCCACCTTCCAGGAGCTGCGCCAGTTGCTAGCCGAGGCCGACCCACAGGCCTGGGGCGGCGATGCGGGGGCCGACGGCTAGCCCTGGTTACGCTGCTGGCGAGTGGCGTTGTTTAGCTTTGCTTTTGGCAACGCCACTTCAAGTATATGACTAAACACTTTTACGCCTTCCTTATTTTTGGTGGGGCGCTGTGCCTCAGCAGCTCAGCCCACGCGCAGCTGCCCTTGCAGCTTTTTAACCTGGGCCGGGCGGGTGGCCGCCTGGTAAACCAGCAGGCTTCCGGGCGGCCCATCACGATGCAAGACTACCAAGGGCAGCAGTACCCCATGCAACGCACGCCCCCGGCCCAGCTACCCCGCCAGGATACGGAGCTGATTACCAACTTAGAAGCCGAGCTGGAGCGTTGCCACCTGGCGCTAGTAGCTGATGCCACCGGCCCGGTATGCCCACCCGAGCAGCGAGTCGCCTTGCAAAGCTGCCTCGCCAATCTGATGCGCGCGCGCCTGCACTGGAGCACCGACGCCTACCAGAGGGAAATGGACTTTTACTGGGTCGAGAATGCCCGCCGCCAGCAGGCCGCCGCCCCGGCCGAGCCGGCCAAATAAGCCGGTTTTTACGCCCTCTTAAATACGCCCCGGTTCGCCATAGCGCGGGCTGGGGCGTATTTTTGGGTATGAAGATTATCAGCCTGCGCTTCGCCAACCTCAACTCGCTGCCGGGGCCCTACCTCATCCGGTTCGATGCGGCGCCGCTGGCCGACACGGGCTTGTTTGCCATTACCGGGCCCACGGGCGCGGGCAAAAGCACCCTGCTCGACGCCATTGCGGTGGGCCTCTACGGCCGGGTGCCGCGCCACGACCGCCAGGTGGGCGAGATGGTGAGCCGCCACGCCGCGGGCGCGTGGTCGGAGGTGGAGTTTGAGGTGCACGAAACCAACCCCGACACCGGCCTCACGGCGCGGGTGCGCTACCGCTCGCGCTGGGAGGTGAAGCGCAAAACCCGCGGCGACGACAAAGGCGGCCTCGGCCAGGACGCCATGACGCTGGTGCTCAGCCCCTCGGGCGAGGCTGTGGTGAGCGGCAAGGAGGCCGTGCCCGCCAAGGTGGGCGAGCTGTCGGGCCTCGATTTTGGGCAGTTTGAGCAGGCCGTGCTGCTGAGCCAGGGCAAGTTTGCGCGCTTCCTGCACGCCCCCGAAAAGGAGCGCAGCGCCCTGCTCGAAAAGATGACCAACGTGGGTATTTACTCGCGGCTGTCGGTGGCGGCGTTTGAGAAAGCCAAGGAGGAGGAGCAAAAAACCAAGCTGCTCGAAGCCACCCTGCACGCCACCCGCCTGCTGCCCGACGAGGAGCGCCAGCGCCTGGAGCACCTCCTCGACGAGCTGGACCGCGAGGCGCAGGGCATTTATGACCACCAGCAGGAGCTGGGCGCATTTCTGGCCTGGCGCACCATCCTCGACCAGCTCGACCGGCAGCTGGCCGACGCTACCCGCCAGGCCACCCAGCTCGGGGCCGACGATGCGGCCCTGCAACCCCCATTTGCGCGCCTCGCCGACCACGAGCGCGCCGCTACGCCCGCGCTATCCAACGCGCTGGTACTGAGCAAGCAAGCCCAGCAAGAGCTAAGCCGCGATGCCGAGGCGCTGGCGCAGCTTGAGCGGCAGCTGCCCCAGCTGCACACAGCCGCAGAGGCGGCCAAAGTAGCTCACGCGCTGGCCGCAACCAGCCAGACCACGGCGCTCGCCGAGGCTGAACGGCTGTACCCGGTATTGCAGGAAGCGCAATCCCAGGACACGACCATTCGGGCCGCGCAAAACCAATTGGCGAAAAGCCGCGCCGCCCACGACCACGCCGCCGCTGCCCACGCCGACGAGCAAGCCGCCTGGAACCACACCCAGGCCAGCGGCCTGGCCCAGCTGCAACAGCAGCAAGCCACCCTGCACGAGTGGCTTGCTGCCCACCACCACGAGCGCGACCTCACGAGCGAGCTCACCGAAATAAATAGCCAACTACTAGATTTAGAGTTAGTTAATACCCAGCTGGCAACCCTGCAAGCGCAGCAAAAATCGCAGCTTAAGCTGCTGGCCGATGCCACCGCCGACCAGCAGCGCCACGCGCAGGCGGCCGGCGAAGCCCTGCAAAAACAACGCGCGCTGGTAGAGCAGGGCCGCCCCTACCGGGAGGAAGTGACCACCCTGCTGCGCGGCACCGATGCCGCCGCGCTGGCCCAGGACGCGGCCGACCTCACGGCCCGCCTGAGCCTGTTGCAGCGCCTGCTGCCCCAGGCCCAGGCCGCCCACGACCACACCGCCCGCGCCCAAGCGCTGGTGCAAGAGCATGCACAGGCCGCGCCCGGCCTGACCACCGCCGAAACCACCTTCGACCACCTGGAGCAACGCCGCGCCGATGGCCAGCGCCTGCTCGACAGCTACCAGCGTGAGCTGCGCGCCCAGCAGGCCCTGGCCGACCTCAACGCCCACCGCCAGCACCTGCGGCCTGGGCAGCCGTGCCCCCTTTGCGGGGCGGCCGAGCACGTTTTCGCTGCTGATTTTGAGGCCGAGGCCGATGAGCAGGAGCAGCGCGTGACCACGCAAAAAACTGCCTTAACCCAAATGAATGAGGCACTTACCACCGCAGGCCAGGAACTAGCCCGCCTGCGCTACGCCCAGCAGCAGCGCCTGGCCCGCCACGACGAAGCGACGGCCACCGCCACCCTGGCCCGCACCCAGGCCACGGAGCTAGCCGCGCTGCTCACCCCGGCCCCGCCCGACCCCGCCGACCCAGCGGCCGTCGGCGACTTGCTGGCCGCCACCACCGCCCAGCAAGCCAGCACCGACCTGGCTCGCCGCCGCCTGGCCACGCTCACCGAGGAGCTGGCCCAACTCAAGGCCGAGCATACGGCCGCCGGCGCTCGGCTAACCCAGGCGCAGGACGAGGGCCTGCTGGCCGCGGACCGCCGCCAGCAGGCGCACCTTGCCCTGCAACCCCTTGATGCCGAGCTGGTCGATACCCGCGAGCAAGCCGCTAATTACCGGGCCGTTATCCAGAGCCTGCTTACCCCGCACCAACTGCTGCTACCCGCAACTTCGCAGCGCTACGCGGGGGTGTTGGCTACGCTGCATGAGCGCGCCGACTGCTACCACGCCCGCAACCTGGCGCTGGATAAAAGCCAGAGTGACTTGGCCGCGCTGCAAAAAGAACAAGCCGTGCGCGCCGATAACTTAGCCAAAACCGCGGCCAGGCTGCAAGCCGATGCTGACAGTTTACGTATTGAGCAGCAGGCTATTGATGCGCAACGAGCCACTCGCATGGCGGCCTACGCCGGCCCCGACCCCGCCACCGAGCAAGAGCGCCTCCACCAAGCTACCAGGCAGCTGGCCAAAGCCTTTTTGACCACGCACGATGAGCAAGCCCGCCAGCAACAAGCCCTCGATAGCACGCGCGAGAAGCTAGGGCAGCGCCAAGACGACCTGCAGCGCCACGAGGCTACTTACCAGGGCCACCAGGCCGACCTGCACGCCGCCCTGGCCGCCGCCGGCTTTGCCAGTGCGGCCGAGGCCCAGGCCCTGCTGCTGCCCGAAACCGAGGCCCGGCAGCTGGCCCAGCGCCGCCAGCGCCACCTCACCGACCAGCAGGCCAGCCAGCAACTGCAAGCCAAGCTGGCCGCCGACTTGGCCCACCACCATGAGGCCGCCCTCACCGCCTTGCCCACCGCGGCCCTCACCGCCGAACTGGCCCAGCTCAACGCCGAAAACGAGAAGCTGCACCAGCGCCTCGGGGCCGCCGCCAGCCAGCTCACCCACGACGATGAGGCCCGCCAGCAGCAGGCCGAAGGTCTGCGCCAGCTGGCCGCCCGCCAGCGAGAGCAGCAGCGCTGGCAAGACCTGGCCGAGCAAATCGGCTCGGCCAAGGGCGACAAGTTCAGCCAGTTTGCCCAGGGCCTCACGCTCAGCCACTTGGCACGGCTGGCCAACCTGCGCCTCCAGCAGCTCACGGGCCGCTACACCATCCTCAAAACCCCCAACCGCAACCTGGAGCTCCAGATAATCGACCACGACCAGGCCGATACCGTGCGGCCCATGGCCTCGCTCTCGGGCGGCGAAAGCTTTTTGGTGAGCCTAGCGCTGGCGCTGGGCCTGAGCGAACTAGCTGGCTACAAGGCCCGTATCGAATCGCTGTTTATCGACGAAGGCTTTGGCACCCTCGACCCCGACTCGCTCAACACGGCCCTCGATGCGCTGGAGCGCCTCCAGCACTCGGGCAAGATGATTGGCATCATCTCGCACGTAGCCGACCTGAAGGAGCGCATCGGCACCCAGATTCGGGTGCAGCCCGGTGCCGGCGGCAACAGCACCGTGCGCGTGGTGGATGTAGTAGGCACCGAAACCAGCTGCGAGGCGTAGGGTAACCCCACTTGGCCCGTTGAAACGACGTAGGGTAAGCTTTAGCTTGCCGACGCCTGGCCCATATAGCGGCAAACGTCGGCAAGCCAAAGCTTACCCTGCATTGCGCACCTCAGCCCAGGTCCAGTACCGCTTCGGCGCCACATCAGCATAACCCCTTGTCAGGAAGGCAACTACCTCCGCCTCTACCGTTCCAGCCGCCAGGCTGGAAACGTAAATAGGTCGCCCTTCAGGGTCGGCGTAGCGCTCGGCTTTAGTGAGGCGGCGGCCGGCCAGGCGCAGCAGTGGCCCGGTATCGGTGAGGCCATCAGCGGCCCAGCGGTAACTACTGGTTTCCAGCTCATTGAGGCGGGCAGCCAGGGCGGGCAGCGGCAGGCGCGGCAGCGTGGGCCGGCTCTCCAGGTCAATCCAGGTAGTGTACTTGGCTTCCAGCTCGTAGCGCTGGCCATCGTAGAGACTCAGCACCCAATCGAAGCCCGCCGTAGGGCCAAACAGCGCGTAGTACGGCCCCGGCTCGGGCGTGCGGATAACGACCAGGCCAATTTCGGGGTACTCGCTGCGCTGCGTGAGCGGCCCTTGCAGCGTGGCCACGGCCTGCTTCACGCGGGCGTACTCCGGCTCCCAGGCGGCGCGGCCCACCTCTGCAGTCAGCAAAACCTCGGCGAAGCGCGGCAAAAACCAGGCAAATTTTTCGGCCGAAGCCTCATCCTCGCGGCGGCGGCGGGCGGGCGCGCCAAAGGGCTCGTAGAAATGGGCTTTTTCCTCGGCGTTGAGCCAGCACACCAGCTGCAAGGCGTAGTCTGCCAATGGGTTAGCCCAGTCTAGCTCGCGAAAATCACCCAGCGTGGCTACCAGGCGCAGCAGGGGCTCGTGGGCCACTGCCAGCGTGGGGTTCAGCAACGCCCACACGCCAATGAAGCCGTCGATATCAAAGTGATTGGCCGTAACGGCGCGTGCCGCCAGCCCCGGCGTGGCGGGCGCGTGCAGGGCGCGCAGGCACGAGCCCGCGCTGGTATCGTCGCGCAGGGCGGTGGGCGTGGCGGCCCCGCGCCAGTGCGCCAGCGTAATGGCCGCCCCCAGCCCGGTACTATCGACCACGATGGTGGGCTGCCGCCGCAGCTGCCCAAACGGCACGAAGTATCGCCCTTGCTCGCTGGCGATTAGCAGTTGCTTACTTTCCATAATTATCTATAAATCAATTATTTATTACCACGGCGATTACGAATTTTCTCTACCTTGTTTTTCCGAATCCAGCTGAGGTAGCCTTGCAGCTCGGGGGCGGCGCGCAGGGCTTCTACGGTGTGGTAATACTGGGCCAGCGCCCGGTTAGTAAGAAAGCGGTGCACGCTGCTGTGGCAGGGCTGACACAGGTCCACTACTTCGCCGTGGCGGCCGCCCTCTTCGCGGGGCACGAGGTGGTGGCGGCTGGTTTGCTGCACAGCCCGCTCGCAAAGGCCGCAGTGGGTAGTGGGCGGGCGCTGGGCGCGGGCCGCGGCTTCGGCGGCAGCCTGGGCAAGTTGCTGGCGGCGGGTCACAAAATGGTGGGCAAATAGGATTAACTGGGCCGGTATTTTACCCTATTGGCCCGAAGAAGTTGCGTACTGAGCAAATAGGTGACTATATTGACCACAAATTAATAACTTAGCAATTTAGCGATTTGTCATTTATCCATTATTTTCTTTAACTCTTTCCTTCTTTTCTGATGGCATCATTCACTACTTCTCTCCTCACTGGTGGGCTGCGCCGCTACGCCGCAGCCGCGGCTTTATTGGCGGGCGGCCTGGTGGCTACGCCGGCCAAAGCGCAAACCTGGATGGTATCTACCACGCCCTACATTAAACTGGGCGTGCTGGATAAATACAACGCGCTGGGCGGCTACAGCGCCGTGTTTATTGTAACGGACGAAAAAACAACCAAGCAGTTTTTGCTGACGAAAGTGGTGGCCAAGGGCGAAAACGGCGTTGACGTTTTCTTCCCTACCGAGCCCAGCGACCCCGAATACTTCAAAAACATGGCCGGCCTGGCGGCCCAGCCCACCCCCGGCAGCTATACCTGGGAGTGCCGGGTAAACGGCAAGCGGGCCGTGGGCGGGCATTTTGTGTACCCCGAAACGGGCAACGACATCACCGTGGTGGGCGCGGCCGCCAAGCGCTAGCCGCGCACCACGCGCATGTAGGGCACTGTATCGGGCAGGGGACCGAGCAGGTCGGCCAGGGCTTGCAGGAAACGGCCGGCCGTATCGGGCCGGCCGGCGGGGGGGCCGGGTGCGTGGTGGCGGTGGTGCTCGCCGCGCAGCTCGCCCAGCACGGTAGGCGTGCCGGCTTCTTCGGGGCTGCGGCCCAGGGTGGCTTCCAGCAGAAAA
Organism: Hymenobacter sp. H14-R3; assembly: GCF_030063445.1. Taxonomy (GTDB): domain Bacteria; phylum Bacteroidota; class Bacteroidia; order Cytophagales; family Hymenobacteraceae; genus Hymenobacter. The sequence continues at coordinate 275,003 of NZ_JASITD010000002.1, forward strand.
TAGCGCGGCAGGGTGGCCTCCAGGCTGGGGCTGAGGTCATCCTCGTCGTCGTCCTCGTCATCGTTGGGGATGCGGGAGTGGTCGTCGGGGTCGGCCTCAGCCTCGTCGTACACGATGGCCACCAAGTGGGCCTCGCCGGTGGCCTGGGGAGCCGGCAGCTGCAGCAGCGCCGTGGCGCGGCCAGCCAGTTGGTGCCAGCTTAGCTGCAAGCTTCTGGGGGCCACGCGCTCGCGGGGTGGCAGGCTCTCGGCGGCCTTATCCCACATGTAGAGCAGCAGCTCGCGGGCCAGCAGCGGGTCGGCTAGCTCGCGGCGCACGGCGGCGGGCCGCCGCCACACCAGCTGGGGCAGCATAGAATAAGCAAATTGATGCGGGTGCGGGCGGGCCATTATAGAAGGCGTAAAACGTTTTTCCAGGGTTTGCGAAGCTGAATCAGCTTCGCAATTGATTGTTAGAGCGGTTTCCGCTTGGATGAATAGAATGAAGAATTAAAAATTTGACTAACAGATTTTTAATTCTTCATTCCTCTAAAAACTGCACACTGTTGGGTAATCCGCTCTAAAGTAGGCCTTACACCAAATCGTTTGGTACTGCGAACACGTTGCGCCTCAAGCCAGTGTGTGCGGGCCGTGCCCGTAAGGCACCTGAGTGCTTGTAAGCTGGCTGCAGCACAACGACGGCCGCTCTGGCGCAGGCCCCACTAAAGCAGCTTATTATGAATTACTTGAAAGAATTTATTCTTCTGGCAAATCACCATATACGCCTGTGTGCCTGGCAAAACCCGGTTGCCAAATCCATCAATTCCAGTATTTTATCCTCCTCCTGCTCGCTAACCACCAGGCGTCGCAAGTGCGCTAAAATACGCAACGCATCTTGCTGCTTACCACCTGACGCTTTAAACTGGTGAAGTACCTGCACTGCGCCTACCAGCGAGCCAGCTTGCCACAATTGCTGCTTCAGCGCTTCTTCTACTATCCTGTCAGGCTGGAGCAATAGCTGTTATCAATCTATAAATCAAAAAACTGTGCAAGCCACGTAGCCAGACAACCTATCTGCTTCCTCTGCTCAATTGTTGCCAGCAAGCTACTGGTTCATTGTGCAAGGGCTTTCAGCCAGCTGGCACCTTAGCCGCCAGGCGGGCCCAACGGCGCAAAGATAAAACCTGCTGCCAAGCACAGGCCGGAGCGTTGCACCAAGCAGTGCGGCCGCTTTACGCAGCCGCAACCCGCGCTAGATTTCTTCCTACTGCTTTATTAGTAATCAACTAATAGGCGCGAGACGGCCCACGTTAAGCCCGGGCTTTCAGGAATACAAAATTATCAGAATCAATACCTTGTGCCAGCAAATAGGCATCTACGTTGGGGCAGGCAATGGGCAAGCCTTCGGAGCTGATGCGGTGGGCCTGGTAGCCCAGGTCGGCCAGCAAGGCAGCCGCTTGCCGATGCTCGGTGTTGTGGCGCTTGGGCTCCAGGTACTCCAGCACTACCGCGGGCGCGGCGCGGCGCAAGAGCTCAGCAGCGCCTTTAATCACCTTAAACTCAGCCCCTTCCACATCAATTTTGATAATGGCGGGCGGGCAGACCGCCGCGGCAAAGACGCTGTCGAGGGTGGTGGCTGCTACTTCAATCTTAACCGGCCGGTCGTTCTTAAACCATTTTTCTTCTGCGAACTGACTTACATCCAATGAGTTGAATTCATTGTAGTGCACCGGAAACTCGTAGAAGGACAGCCGCTCCTGCGTGTCTGATATGGCGCAGTGGTGCGCCGCCACAGTGGGCACCGCTGCCACATTGGCCGCCAGCACGGCGTAGGTAGCGGTTGAGGCCTCGAAGGCCACTACTTGGCCCGCCGCGCCTACCAGCTGGGCCGCCAGCAGCGAAAAGTAGCCAAAGTGCGCCCCTACGTCGGCAAAAACGGCTCCTGGCGTGAGGTGCTGAATCAGAAACCGGGCCAGCCGGATTTCCGAATCGTGCGATTTGCCACCCGTCAGGTAAATATCGGTGCTGGCGGGCAGCACCACCGTCATGGGCATGTTGAAGAAGGTGAGAGCCTGGCGGGCCACGCCTTTTTTGGTGCGCCGGTAGCGCAGCAACCGAAACCCAAGGGCATAGATATAACGCCCCCGAAGGCGGAGCAAGCGCCCAATCTTAGGCAGTGCTGCCAGCTTCTCAACGCGGCGGAGCCGCTGCAGCAAGTCGCTGGTAAGCAAAGAGGAATGAGGTAACATAAACTACGTAAGAGGTCCGCTCTCAGCGGCCGGGGCTGGTGCTGAAGGCCGGAAAAACGCTCTGATTTCGGCCAGCGGCACCAGCCCCAGCCCCAGGCTAATGGCTACAAACCAGCCGGCCGCCAGGGCGCTTTCGGCCAGCCAAGGTAGCACCAACAAGTGCTGCAAGCCGTACCAGCCGGCGCACAGCAGCCCAAAAGCCAGCCCCAGCCGCCCCAGCAGCGGCCACGGCACGGCTACCTGCGCCCGGTGGTGCACCAGCCACACGCCCCCCCCCGCCACCAGCGTGGCACACAGCAGGGTGTTGGCGGCGGCGGCCACGGCCCCGTAGTGGGGAAGCAGCCACAGATTCAGCCCCACGTTCAGCGCCAGGCTAAAGGCTATCAGGCGGCTCACAATCTGCACGTAGTGCGTGCTGTTGAGCAGGGTGCTGTAGATGACAAAGAAGGACTGCACCAACACATTGATAAACAGAATTTTGAGGCAGAGCGTCATGCGGGCCACCTCAGCGGCGGTGCTGTGCGTGAACTGCCAGAACAGCAGCTCGCCCCGAAACAGCACAAACGCGCAGGCCAGCAGCATGGGCAGCGTTACGATGCGCTGCCCAAACCAGAGCAGGGCCTGCTGCTCGCCCCGGTTGTGCAGGGCGGCCGCAAACCGGGCAAAAAACAGCGGCATCAGGGTCCAAACGTACATGAGTACGGCATCGACCCAGCGGTAGGCGCCCGCGTAGTAGCTGGCCTCGGTGGGCGAGGCCAGCCGTTCGAGCATCACCATATCAATGCGCTCGTTGGCCCCGTAGAGCAGCGTTATCAGGGCAAAAGGCAGGGCGTCGCGCAGTACGCCGCGGGCGTGGCCCCAGTGCCAGTGGTAGCGCACCCGCCCATACAGGCGGGTCATAAGGCCATAGAGTAGCATTGCCGTGAAGGCCGCTGCCGCCAGGCGGGCCCCCACGTACACGTTCAGCGTGAGGCCCACCGGCAGCAGCGCCAGCACCAACACGAGCAGCAGCGCTTTTTCGAGCACCGAGAGCAGCGCATCGGTGTTGAAGCGCTGGTTGGCTTGCAGCGTACCCCGCAAAAACTGCCCATACTGGGTGAGCAGTAGCCCCGCCCCCACCGCGGCCAACAGCCCCAGCTGGCTGCCCCGGTAGCCCAGCAACCCGCCAAGGGCCAGCAGCAGTAGCAGCGCCACGCCATTGAGCAGCCCCCGCAGGGGCAGAATAACCGGGAAATGCGTGCTCAGGTAGGTAGGCTCGGCGGCAATGCGCTTCACGGTGTAGTGCGTGAGGCCCACATCGGAGAGGGTAGCCAGTATCATTGTCAGCGACGAAAGGGCCGTGAAGGTGCCGTAGGCCACGTGCCCAATTTGGTTTTGCACGAGGCTCTCGACCACTACCCAGCCGGGTTTCACAAGCAGGTTAACCCCAATTGCCAGGCTGATATTTCCAAAAAACCGTTTGATATAGTAGCGAATAAAAGACCGAATAAAAGACCGCAAAGCTACTACGGGTAATTAGGCCAGGCGAGCGCTGGCAATTTTACTACCCCGGCCGGGCTGGCCGCTTCTTGGGCGGGCACAACGAGCCAGCCGGGCCCGGCATAGGGTACCAGCCAGGGCAGTTAGGCCATTATCTTTGCCAGAAGTGGCAAAGGGCTGCCTATGCCGCCGTTTTCTTTTTATAGTCTATGTCCCCCGATTCGCGTCCTTCCTTTGCCATGGCTGGCCTGCTGGCCATTTTTCATCGCTGGAAATATCTTTTGGCCCTGGCCGTAGTGCTGTCTGCTGCGATAAGCATTCTGGTATCGTGGACTTTACCCAATATTTACAGCTCCACGGCTGTTTTCCTGCCTACTTCGCCCCAAAGCACTGACCCCGACCGCCTGGTGGAGGGCTCGAAGCTGGAAGTAGGGGCCCGCTCCGAGGACCTGGACCGGGTGATTACCGTGGGGCAGTCGCTGCCGCTGGCCGAGCTCATGATTCGCCGCTTCAACCTGTATGAGCACTACGACGCGGGCCAGCCCGGTACCGACGCGGCCGAGAATAGCGTGCTGCGCGAGTTTACTTCCAACCTGAGCATCGTGCACAATGAGCGCGACGCCATTGAGCTCACCTTTCAGGACCGCGATAAGAAGCTGGCCGCGGCCGTGGCCAACGCCATGGTGGCCGCCATCGACTCGGTGAACCAGCAACTGACGCTGGAAAACCGACGCAACGTGTTGCAAATCTATCAGTTACGCTCTAATCAGCTGGGGGTTATCTACGAGACTACCCGCCGGCAGCTCCTTACTATGCGCCAGCGCTACGGGGTCTATTTCCGCACCGAAGAGCAGGGCCGATACCTCAGCAAGGAGATTATCGAAACCGAAAAGGAGCTGCGCCTGGCCGAGGGCGGCGGGCCCGGCAACGCGGCGGGCCTGCGCCGGGCGCTCAATGGCCTCACCAAGGCCGATGGAGGCAACCCCATCAACCTGGAGGGCTGGAACAAAGGCGTGGACTCCGTAACGCTGCTAAGCCTGCGCATTACGGACCTGCAAACCCGGCTGATAGCCGCGCAGGGCTCGTTTGAGCAGGCCGAAACGTCGCTGCGCAGCCGGGTATCGTCGCTGTACCTGGTGCAGAAGGCGTACCCCGCCACCCGCAAGAGCAAGCCCTTCCGCACGGTTATCGTGCTGGGTTCGGTGCTGCTCACGCTGGCCCTTTCCGTGTTCATCATCCTGCTGCTAGAGTTGTACCGCCGCCGCCCGTCCACGCCAATTAGCAATTAATGAAGTACCAGGCAGCCCGTAGCAGGTAGCAGGCAGTATTCGCTACTGCTTGGTACCTGCTACGGGCTGCCTGGTAATCAGTACCTATTACTTGATTTGCCATGCACCAGTTATTGCTCCGCCTGCGGCCCGTCGATGCTAGCCAGCGGTTGTTTTTGGCTTTTCTGGGGCTGCTCCTGCTGGGCGGGCTGCTGGCTGGGCTGCTGAGGGAGCCGCTGCTGCTGGTGCCGGCCCTGGCGCTGCTGGCCGTGGTGCTGGCGGCCACGCGCTGGCAGTGGCTCTACTACGGCTTGTTTCTGACGCTGCCTTTCACGCGCGAAATCGGCCTGCCGGGCGGCTTTAGCATGGATGTGCCTTCCGAGCCGCTCATGCTGGCGCTGCTGGGCTGCGTGCCCTTGGCGCTGCTGCTGGCCCCGGGTGGGCTGGGCCAGTTGGCCCGCCGCGAGTGGCGGCACCCGCTACTGCTACTGCCCTTGCTTATGCTGGCCTGGTCGATGCTTGACACGGTATTTTCGACCAACCTGCTGAAATCGTGTAAATACCTGCTGGCCAAGTGCTGGTACCTGATACCGTTTTTGCTGGGCACGCTCCTGCTGGTGCGGCGCCCCGCCGATTTTTGGCGGGTAATGGGTATTTACGCGGCGGCCACTGCGGTAAGCTTGTTGTGGGTGTTGCCACGCCACGCCAGCGTGGGATTCAGCTTTGCCAAGGTAAACTGGGCCATTCAGCCATTTTACCGCAACCACGTTACCTACGCTACGGTGCTGGCGCTGCTGCTGCCGCTGGTGGGCGGGCTGGCGGCGCAGGCGGCCACGCGCACCCAGCGGCGGCTGTGGCTGGGGGTGGGCACCATCCTGCTATTTGGCCTGCTTACTTCCTACACGCGCGCCTCGTGGCTGTCGTTGCCGGTGGCAGCCGTTTTTTATTGGGTAATGCGCTTGCGCCTCACGCGCATAGCTTTGGTAATAGTAGGGCTGGGCATGATGGGCTCGGCGGTGTACTTTGTGAGTGGCGAGAACTTCATGCGGTTTCGGCCCGACTATGAGAAGACTATCTGGCACGGCGGCGACTTCTCGGCGCACCTGGCCTCCACCTATAAGTTTCAGGACGTATCGGGCATGGAGCGGGTGTACCGCTGGGTGGCGGCTATTGGCATGATAGCCGACAAGCCCATTACCGGCAGCGGCCCCGCCACCTTTTACCCTGAGTACAAGCGCTATACGGTAACCAGCTTCCGCACCTACGTGAGCGATAACCGCGAGCACTCCACGGCCCACAACTACTTTATATTGCTCACGGCTGAGCAGGGTTTTCCTGGCTTGCTGCTATTTTGTGCCTTGGTAGCCACGGCCTTGCTCACGGCCGAGCGGCTCTACCACGCGAGCCGACACCGGCCCGAAGTGCACGGGGTAGTGCTCGTGGCTTCGCTATCCTTTGCCATCATTCTCTTCCACTTGTTTCTCAACGAGCTGATTGAGGTTGACAAAATCGGTTCCGTTTTTTTCCTGTCATTAGCTGTACTTATTCGGTGCGGCACCTGGCTGGAGGGAGGTACTGAGGTGAAGAAATCAGGAAGTGAGGAGGTAATGGGGCGATGATGTTCTTTTTACCCCCTCACCCCCTCATTTCACCCGTAGGCTCAACATCGTTACGTCGTCGGCGAAGCGGTCGCCGGTCGCGTTGAAGCGCTGGATATCGTGCAGCATTTCCTCGTGCAGGCGCGGCAGCGGCAGGTAGCGGTTGTGGGTGAGCGCGCGCAGCACGCCTTCCTCCCCAAACTCTTCCTGCTGACTATCAAATACTTCGGTGAGGCCGTCGGTGTAGGCGAATAGCAGCGAGTGGGGCGGCATGGCAGCCAGGCCCACCTTAAAGCGGGGCAGGTCGGGCATGATGCCCAGCATCACGGTGCCGTCGTGCAAGGGCTGGGGCGGGCCCACGTCGGGCAGCAGCAGTGGGTCGTTGTGGCCGGCGTTCACGTATTCCAGCACCTGGGTGCGGCGGTCATGAATGGCCAGAAAAGCGGTGATAAATTTCTCGCCGCCCGAGTTACGAAAGATGAGGTGGTTGAGCTCGTGCACGCAGGTCATGAGGTCCACGTTCTGGCGCAGCAGCGTGCGCAGGCCCGCTTGGAAGTTGGACATCAGCAGCGAGGCGGGCACGCCCTTGCCGCTCACGTCGGCCACGCAGATGAGCAGCCGGTGCTGGTCAATTTCCACCACGTCGTAGTAGTCGCCGCCTATCTCGGTGTGGGGCTGGTAGGTGGCGTGCAGGGCGTAGTAGGCATTGTTGGGCAGGTGCTGCGGAAACAACAATTGCTGCACCTGCTGGGCAATCTCGATTTCGCGGCGCACGGTGGCCTCGGCCACGAGTAGGGTTTCGCGCTGACGGGCCAAGCGCAGGTTGGCCACCGCCCCAAGCAAAATATTACTCAGCGTTTCGAGAAACGAAAGTGCCTCACTACTAGCATATTCGCCATGCAGCGTACCTATAAAGACCAGGGCCTGCACCATGTCTTGCTGGCGCACGGGCACCAGCAGCTCAAAGTTGTGCCAAGCGTGGCCCAAACCCAGCTCCTGCACGGCGCACGAGGGGCCGGGGCACCAGTGGCCCACCTCGGCAGGCATAAAGTGGGAATCGGCGGGCAGGTCGGTGCCGAAATTTACCTTCAGCCGGTAGGCACCCTCATCGAGCACATACAGCGCCACGCGGCGCACCCCCAGCTGCCCAATGAGCGTGAATTGGTAAATCTTGTACAGGTCGGCCTCGGCCGAGTTGTGGGTGATGGCCTGCGTGATTTCGAGCAGCGCCCCCAACTCGCGCTCCTTCAGAAAGAGGCGTTTTTCGAGGCCAACGAGGGCGGCGGTGTTAGGCATGGGGCAGGTACGAAGGAGGCCCGCCGGCACTAAAGCCGGGCGGGCGCAGAAAAAGAGAAGGTGCCACAATGATACGCGCAGCCGCCCAACTGGCGGGCCACGTGCTTAAGTGAGCGAGGTTTTGGGGTCGAAGGCATCGCGCAGGCCGTTACCCAATACGTTGAAACTCAGCACCAACAAGCTAATGGCCAGGCCCGGCAGCGCCGTAAGCCACAGGCCAGCCTCGGTGCCCAGCAGGTCGTAGCCCTCCTTCACCATCAGGCCCCAGCTGGGGGCGGGCGGCTGCACGCCCAGGCCCAGGAAGCTGAGGCCCGCTTCGAGCAGGATAGCCGCCGCGAAGTTGCTGGTAGCCAGCACAATAACGGGCCCACGCAAGTTGGGCAGCAGGTGCACAAAAATGAGCCGGCTGGTGGGCAGCCCCAGCACCCGCCCGGCCTCAATAAACGTGGCCGAGCGCAGGCTCAGCACCTGCCCGCGCACCACCCGGGCCACATCGACCCACATGGTAAGGCCCACGGCTACAAAGCTGACCCACACGCCTTTACTGTCCAGAGCCAGCGAAATGCCAATGACCAGCATAATACCCGGAATGCTCCACACCACCGTCATGAGGCCCAGCAGCAGGCTGTCAACCCAGCCGCCGAAGTAGCCCGCTACCGCCCCCACACTCACGCCCAGCACCAGCGAGATAAGCACCCCTACCAGCCCGATTCCCAGCGAGATGCGCGTACCCAGCAGCAACCGGCTCAGCTCGTCGCGCCCGGCTTTGTCGGTGCCCAGCCAGTACGTGCGAAGGAGTGAAGGAAGGAGTGGGTTTGCGCTGGTGGCTACCTCGTCTTTAAATTGGGGCGGGCGGCCGTGCAGCCACACTTGCAGCGCGTTGCCGGGGGCCGGCGCGTTGGCGTTGGGCACCTGCCGGATGGTAGCCACGAAGCCCGGCGGCTGCTTTTGCAGCTGCACAAGGCCGTTGTTGGCATCGGGCGAGTTATCGGGCAGCACCCAGTAGCCGAGCAGCGCCACCAGCGCGCACAGCCCGATAAACACCAGCCCGGCCACGGCGGGCCGGTTGGCCCACAGGCGCTGGCGCACGTAGTAGCCGGGCGTGCGCGCAGGCGGCGGCACTACCACGGCGGTATCGGGGGCGGCGGGCAGGGTAGCGGGCGCGGTCGTACCCGGTTGGGCGGCCACGGCTAGCGGGTGTTGTGTTGCAGCAGGCCTTCCTTGGAGGCCAGGTAGCTGGCATCCTGGCCCAGCGCGCCAAACGAGGTGGGCTCGTAGGCCAGCTCAGTGTCGGGGTCGGGCCAGTAGTAGCGCACTAGGCCACGCTCCAGCAGGCGGCTCAGCACGGGCAGCAGCTCGGCGGCGGGCTGGCCGGTTTTTTCGAGCAACACTTTAAAGGGAGTCACGAAATACAATTCGTCCAGCAAGTCAAATTCGGCGTCGGTCATAGGGAGTAAAAGTAAGAACTGCTTCGTAGTAGTTTGTCATTGCGGGCGCAACGCGGTGGAGCTTGGCAATCTTTCCTTCACGCTGGGGTTAGTAATCAAATGCCGAGGACGACCAGGAAGGCTTGCCGCACTCCACTGCATTGCGCTCGCAATAACAAACGATTTTTTATTTATCAATTTTCCGCACCCGCAGGTAGTCGAGCATGGCTTGGTTCACGGGGCCGTTCATATTGGTGTTGGCGGCCTCGTAGGTGAGCACGAGCGTGTTTTTACCCTTCACCAATTGCACCAGCACGGGGTTCGAGAAGCCCCAGCTCGACCACTCCGCTACCCCGCGCTGGGGCAGCACCACGGTGCCCAGCAGCGCGCCCTGGCCGTTGCGCAGGGTGCGAATGGCGCACTTATTATTGGTATTAAGGGGGCCGTTGCCGTTGGCGTAGCGGAAATCGAGGGCATACTGCCCGGCCTCCGGCACGTCTACCGGAATGGTGAGCCGGGTGTTTTTGGCCGTGCTCACCTCCACAAAGCCCTTGCCGCTGAAGCCTTTGTAGGCGTAGGCCGCGGCCGGGGCCAGGGTTTCGAGCTGCACTTCGGTGGCGGGCGCGCCCACCGGCAGCGGCTCGCTGGCAAACGATTCGAGGCCCTGGCGGTCGATGGCCAGCACCTGGTACTCGGCGTAGGGGCCGGCCGGCACGGCGTAGGTGAGGGCACCGCTGGCGTTCACGGGCCGGCCGTTTTGGAGCACGCGGTAGGTTTGCGCACCTTCTATGGCGGCCCAGCGCAGCTGGCCGTTGGCAAGGGTGACCTGCGGCGTTTCGGGGCTGAACAGGTTGGCCACGCGGGTAACTTTTGCCGCGGCCAGGGCCTGGCTTTTGAGCGTTATGCGCAGGGCGTGGGTGCCAGTGAGCGTGGCGGGCACGGCTGCGCCGGCCAGCGGCTTGCCATCCAGGGTAATCTCCTGAATCTCCTTACCATAGCCCGTCAGCTCAATGTTGAGTACGGCCCGGCGGTATTTGAAATTGGTGAGCTTGCGCATACCTTTAAACGCCTGCGGCACAAAGGGTTGAAACACCAGCCGGTCGGTTTCGTAGTGCAGGCCAAACAGCACCTTGTACACCAGCCCCAGGCTGCCCGAGAGGCTCCAGAGCATGTTGCTGCTGTTGACCTGGGTGCCGGCAAAGTCGCCGTTGCTGGCCACGAAGTTTTCCTTGTTGGTCAAAAACAGCGCGGCCGGGCGATACACGGCGGCCATGCTTTCGGTGAGCGATGCCTCGTTGCCGGCCTTGGCGGCAGCCAGGGCCCAAAAGCTCTGCACGAAGGGCCACACCGCGTCGTTGTGGTAGGGTGGGATGCCCGGAATCTGCGGGTAGATGCACGGGATGCCGAAGGGCGTGGTGGGCGTGCTAGCCACCACCGTTTGGGACCGCGCCGCATCGGCCACGCCAAAATACACGCTCAGGGCCTCGCCCAGCGCCTCGGCCCGGGGCGACACCACCGGGAACACCCGGCCGTAGCGGTACTGCCCGTAGTAGCCCGCCTTATCGAGCCATAAGTGCTGGTTGATGGCCTGCTTGATGGCCCCGGCCACCTGCTCGTGGCGTGCGGCCACGGCGGCCTCGCCCAGCTGCCGGGCCATGAGGGCCAGCACGGTATTGGCCTGAAAATGAACGGCGTTGGTGCCCAGGTTTTCGCTCTGGTAGATGTCCGCGGGCTGCATCCAGCGCGGGTAGGTCTGCTCGCGCCAGTCCAGAAACGACGACTCGCCGCGCACCAGGCCGGTGGCGGGGTCGTAGGCGTTTTGGGCGTCCTCTTCCAGCGATTTTTTGACGACCGGGTATACCTGGCGCAGCCAGGCTTCGTCGCCGGTCACCTTGTACACTTCCCAGGCGGCCACGGCCCACACCACGCGGTCGGTAGAGCACGGGTAGGCCCCGCCGGTGCCCGTGTCCTGAATAATGCGGCCCTCGGGGCTCACCTTGCGCAGCAGGCTCTTCATGGCCACCTTAGGCTGCAACGTAGCCTGGGCCAGCAGGATAGAGTAGCTCACGTCGCGCGTCCACACGCCCGCCCACTCCTTGCCGGTGCGGAAGGTGCTATCCGGCTCCACGGCGCGGCGCGCCTCCTCCAGGGCCAGGTTGTAGAGCGCATCGGCCAGCGGATACTCGGAAGTATACTGCGGAAAATCGTCGGTCTTGATGGATTTTTCCCACTGCTGGGCCGTGGTTTTGGCGGCGGCCGGGGCGTTGAGCGTGAGCGTCACTTCGTAGATGCCGTCGCCGTTGGGGTCGTGCATTGCCAGCTCGGGCTTGTTGGCGAGGTTGTCAAAATCCCAGCTCAGCGGCGCTTGCCCACCGGCCACGAATACCTGTTTAAAGTCTTGCTTATAAAGCTTTTCGCCCTTGAAAGTAGTGTAGTAGCCCTGCTTGGCGAAGGCAGCCAGCACGGGCCGCAGGTCGAGCCTGATTTTCAGCCTGGTATTGGGCGCCAGGCACTGGCCCGCGGGCTCGGGGCGGGGGTCCACGTAGCGCTGGCCGAAGGCGATAACCGGCGTTTCGACCACCGCGCCGGGCGTGGCCGGCAGCGCCAGAAAGCTATTATCCTGGCCCGAGGCCAGCTCGTTGTCCTGGCCATTGAGGCTGAACTTAAACAGGATTTTGGGGCTCTGGCGCTCGTTGGCCGGGCTGCGGTAATTGGAGGTGAGCGCGGTGGCCGAGGTGGCGCGGGCGTGGTTGGCGCCCTGCACCACGCTATCGGCATACAGCGTGTAAGCGGCTGATTGCCAGATGACACCAGATTTTTCTGCGCTGGCATCGTCCCCCGCGCCGGGCTTTGACTGGCAGCTGGCCAGCAGCAAGCCACTCGCCAGCAGCACCGCGCCCGCTTCGCAATAATTCATCATGCTATCTTGTCTAATTCGATTTTCAAGCCAGGGTACGTACCCCGGTCCGCCCGGGCCCCCCGGCCCACCGTTT
>NZ_JASITD010000002.1:287431-391772 GCF_030063445.1 Hymenobacter sp. H14-R3
GTCGGCCGGCTGCGCCGGCGGACTGGGGCACGAAAGCTAACTTAACAATCAGGTTATGAACCACTTAATAAAAAGGTCAAATCAATCCACTACCATGCCCGCGGCCGCCAGCGCCCGCCAGAAGCTGGGGTACGACTTGCGCACTACCTGCGGCTCGTGCACCAGCAGCGGCCCGCGCATGGCCAGCGGCGCAAATGCCATGGCCATGCGGTGGTCTTCATAGGTAGCAACTACTTGGCCGTCAACTTTAAAGCTGCCCGGCTGCACCTCGAACACGCCGGGCGCTACCTCGGGCATATCGGCCCCAAACTTGCGCAGCTCGGTCTGGATGGCCGCGATGCGGTCGGTTTCCTTGATGCGCAGGCTGTGCAGGCCGCTCAGGCGCAGCGGGCGGCCCAGGGCGGCCGCTACCACGGCCACGGTTTGGGCCAGGTCGGGGCAATCGGTGAAGTCGAGGGGCGCGTAGGTGGCCGGCGCGGGGGCCAGGGCCGTTTGGGTGAGGCGCACCCCGCTCCCATCGGCCAAAAACTCGGTGCTGACGCCCAGCGGCCGCATAATGTCCTGAACAACGTGGTCGCCCTGCCACGACTCCTGCCGCAGGCCGGGCAGCTCGATGGCCGAGCCCGCCGGGGCCAGCGCCACCAGCGCGTACCAGTAGCTGGCCGCCGACCAGTCGCTCTCCACCGCGTAGTCGGCCGGGCGGTAGCCGCCGGGCGCTACCGCGATTACTTCGCCGGGCAGCTCGGTGGCCGTGGCCCCAAAGTGCCGCATCAGGCTCAGCGTCATGCGGATGTAGGGGCGCGAGCCAATGTCGCCGGTCAGGCGCAGGCGCAGGCCACCGGGCAGTGTGGGCCCCACCAGCAGCAGCGCCGAAATGTACTGGCTGCTGATGTCGCCGCGCACGGCTAGCTCGGTTTGCGGGCCACGGGCCACCAACGCTTGGCCGCCAAACGTGAGCGGCGGGTAGTTTTCCTTTTCGGCATACCCGATTTCGGCGCCCAGCGTACGCAGCGCCTCCACTAGAATGCCGATGGGCCGCTGCTTCATGCGGGCCGCGCCAGTGAGGGTGCCGCGCCAGCCGGTTACGGCCAGGTAGGCCGTCATAAAGCGCATCACGGTGCCGGCATCTTCGGCGTCGAGGTGGTTGGTGGTGGCGGCCTGGCCCAGCAGGCGGGCCATTAGCACAGTGTCGTTGGCTTCGGAAAGGTTACTGAGCGTGCCGCCGCCGGCCAGGCGCTGAAGCAGCAGGGCACGGTTGGCCTCGCTTTTGGAAGCGGGCAGGTGGGCCGTGCCGCTCAAAGGGCCACCCGGCCAGTGCAAAGGTTGGTTGGTCATATAAAATGTGCGGTAAGCTTCAGCTTGCCGTTGATATGTAGAGTAAGCTTCAGCTTACCCTACGCGGCATATGCCCGCAGCGAATCCTTAATCTCCGCTAGCGTCACAGGTTGGTCAAAAATGCCGTGGCCCAGCCCACGCAACAGCGTGCACTTAATAACGTGGCCCCGGTTTTTCTTGTCGTGCAACGCGTAGGCGGCAATCTCATCCAGCTCACTAGCATTGAATTGCAGCTTCTCAAACGACAGCTCCACCACGGCGCGCACCTGCGCCAGCTCCTCGGCGCTGAGCAGGCCGCGCTGGGCCGAGAGCCAGCTCTCGCACACCAGGCCCGCCGCCACGGCTTCGCCGTGGCGCACGGCGCGGCCGGGCTGGGCCAGCAGGTAGCTTTCGAGGGCGTGGCCCACGGTGTGGCCAAAGTTGAGCAGTTTGCGGGGGCCGCTTTCGTGCGGGTCTTGGGCCACAATGGCTTCTTTGATGGCGACTGAATGGCGGATGATGGGCGTCCAGTCGGGCACGGCGGCCACGGCCAGCCCGTGCAGGGCGGCAAAAGCTTCCGCGTCGGCAATGAGGGCGTGCTTGATAACCTCGGCGTAGCCCGAGCGCAGCTCGCCGGCCGGCAGCGTGGCCAGAAAAGTGGGCTCCATAAACACCGCTTCCGGCTCCTGAAACACGCCGATGTGGTTTTTAAACCCCTGGAAATCAACGCCCGTTTTGCCGCCTATGGCCGCATCTACTTGGGCCAGCAGGGTGGTGGGCACGCCTACGCAGCGCAGGCCGCGCTTGTAGGTGGCGGCGCAAAAGCCGCCCAAATCCGTGACTACGCCGCCGCCCAGGCACACGAGCAGCGCGTGGCGGTCGGCCTGGTTCCCGGTGAGCCAGCTCCAGACTATCTCACAGGTTGTCAGAGTTTTATACACTTCACCAGCTTCGATGACCAGCAGCTCGTGGGCGGGCAGCTGCGCGCGCAGCAAGGGGTAGCAGTCGCGGGCGGTATTGGCATCGGCCAGCACAAACAGGCGGCTCGGCGGGGCCTGGCGCAGCAGCTCGGCCAGGGCGGGCAGGGCCGCGGGGCCGATGGTGGGCGGGTTAGTCAAGGGTACAGCAACGGAAGTGTGACGAGTGCAAAGAAAAGGCCGGGCGACCCATGCCGCTTTAGGTAAGCCCGGCGGGGTGCAACTGTTTTCGCCGATTGGCGCTCCCTTCAGCTATACCCCGTTGCTTGCATCCTTACTTTGCTTCTATGAACCGACTACTGCTCTTCGCCACGTTGCTGCTCACCACCCAGCTCGCCACCAGCTGCCAGGACGAAGCCGACATTCGGCCCGCCAGCTACGACGAGCTGGCCATGGCCACCGGGCACTGGGAATGGGACACCACCGGCTCGTTTGCGGGCCTGCGCACGCCGGCCACGGAAGGGTATTCGCGGCAGCTTACCTTTCGCCCCGAAGGCCAACTCATGCTGCGCCGCAGCGGCCAGCCCGACTACCAAACCAGCTACCAGCTCACCATGGGCACGCCCGCGCCCTGCGGCTCGGTGAGCCCGGTGCCGCTGCTCGTTTTTACTACCGAAGAAGCTACCCTGCCCAACGATGCGCGTAAGCTATACACCCTCAGCCAGCAGGGCGGCCAGCAAACGCTGCTGCTCACCGGCGAGTCGGTGTGCCTCGATGGCGGCTCGGAGGAGAAATACCACTGGGTAGCCGAGTAACCAATCTTTTCCTTTCCCATGACTAAGCCCCTCTCCTTGCTCCTGTTAGTTACCGGCCTCGCCGGTTGCCAGCGCACCGCCAGCTCGCCCGAGCCGGAGGCCGCGCAGGGCACCACGCTGGTGGGCAGCTGGCGCGTAACCGCCTACCAGTGCAACTGCCCCCCCAATTACCCCTTGCCCAACGAGTCGGTCACCTTCGATGCCAGCCAGCACTTCAAGCTGTACCGCAATAAGGTGCTCGCGGCCGAGGGCACCTACGCCACGGGCCAGGGCAGCAACTGCGGGGGTGGCACCAGCGAGCCGATTATTACGCTCACCGCCAGCACCCCCAACACCTACGTCCCGGAAGGTGCCTACACGCTGACCAGCAACACCCTCGTCATCGACCAGTGTAGCGCGGCCGACGGCCCCAAGTATACCTACACCCGCCAGTAGCCGCGGGTGTGCCCCACTTGCAAAGCGCCAAAATGGATGGGCAATTACTCAAAAGCCCTTCCGGCCACGTGGCCGGAAGGGCTTTTGAGTAAAGGCGAGGGCCAGACTCACAGGCCGGGGCCCAGGTTCACCTCCTCATCAACGGAGCGGCCGTTGAGCACGACCGTTTGCTGCCGGATACTTTCGATGTGGATGAGCTTGTAGAGCTCGCCCACAAATTTTTCGTCGATGTTGAGCTTGCGGCCCCACTCGGGGCGGGTCTTGAAGATTTCCTGCCAGCGCTCCAGCTGCAAAATCTTCACATTGTTTTCCTTCTTGTACTCGGCCAGCTCCTGAATGAGGGCCATGCGGCGGGCCAGCATTTCGAGAATTTCGTGGTCGGCGGTGTCCATTTTCTGGCGCAGCTCCTCGGCCTTGTTGCGGTAGTCCACGTTGTTGGAGCTGCGGTAGCGATACTTCAGCTCGCTCAGTATCTCCTGGAGGCGGGCGGGCGTCACCTGCTGGGCGGCATCGCTGAGGGCGTGGTCGGGGTCGGGGTGCGTCTCAATGATGAGGCCGTCGTAGTCAAGGTCCAGCGCCTTTTGGGCGATGGGCAGCAGCAAATCGCGCGCGCCGCCAATGTGGCTGGGGTCGTTGAGGAGCGGCAGCTGCGGGTAGCGGGTTTTCAGCTCAATCGGAATGGCCCAGGTGGGCGCATTGCGGTAGCGCGAGGGCTCAAACGTGCTGAACCCGCGGTGAATAGCCGCCAGGTCGGTAATGCCGGCCCGCTCTAGCCGCTCCAGTGCCCCAATCCAGAGCGCGAGGTCGGGGTTGACGGGGTTTTTAACCATCACCGGCGTGCCGGTGCCGGCCAGCGCGTCGGCCAACTCCTGCACCGCGAAGGGGTTCACGGTGGTGCGCGCCCCAATCCAGAGCACGTCGATACCGTGCTTCAGGGCTTCTTCCACGTGCTTGGGCGTGGCCACCTCAATGCACATGGGCAGGCCGGTTTCCTGGCGGGCGGCTTGCAGCCAGGGCAGCGCGGCGGTGCCCATGCCCTCAAACCCGCCGGGCTTGGTGCGCGGCTTCCAGATGCCGGCGCGGTACATATCGGCCTGGCCGGCGGCCTTGAGGGCGCGGGCCACGGTGAGCACCTGCTCTTCCGACTCGGCCGAGCAGGGGCCGGCAATGATGATGGGGTGGCCCTTAGTGGCCAGCCGACGGGTGAAGTACGTGTCGGCGGTAGCAGTATTTTCCATTAACGGGGGGTGGCGCGGGCTCTGCGAGTCTGCGCGTGGGGACGGCTGGGTGGTTGCTATCGTTGCGTACGCGCGGACTCCGCAGAGTCCACGCTACATTAAAGTACAAAAGTAACTAACCTGGCCCGAACAGGGTTTTTGGAAGGCGGCCGTATCTTCGCACACTCGTCTCTTCCAGCCCCTCCCCCACCCGTTTCCCATGTCCGCCCCTTCCGCCGTGCCCGCGCCACCTGTGGCCCCCATCTCATTTGAAGACACCCGCATTGCCTTCGAAGCCAAGTCGGACGGCGAACTGCGCAAGATGTACGCCCTGTTTGCGGCTATGAACAATAATAGCCTGGTAAAAGCCGGCGGCGGCCTCATGCAGTCGGCCCTCAAGCTGAACTTCCCGGGCACCAGGTTTCTCATCAAGCACAGCATTTTCAAGCAGTTTTGCGGCGGCGAAACCATTGCCGAGTGCAAGCCGGTGATTGCCGAGCTGGGCCGCTACCACATCGGCACCATCCTCGACTATTCGGTGGAGGGCACCGGCAACGACCGCAGCTTCGACCACACCCGCGACGAGATTCTGGCCACCATCGCCATAGCCGCCACCACGCCCAACATCCCGTTCTCGGTCTTTAAGGTAACGGGCCTGATGCCCACCGCCTTACTCGAAAAGAAGCAGGCTGGCACCGCCCTCACCGCGCCCGAGCAGGCCAGCTTCGACCGCGGCCAGCAGCGCCTCGATGCCCTGTGTGCCAGCGCCCACAAGCACGGCGTGCGCCTGTTTGTGGATGCCGAGGAAAGCTGGTTTCAGCACACCATTGATGAGCTGGCCGAGGACATGATGCGGCGCTACAACGACGAGCGCGCCATTGTCTGGAACACCTACCAGCTCTACCGCCACGACCGCCTGGAGGCGCTGCAAGCTGCCCACGACCGCGCCGCGCAAGCCAACTACTACGTGGGCGTGAAGCTGGTGCGCGGGGCCTACATGGAAAAGGAGGCCCGCGTGGCCCAGCAGCGCGGCCACGCCACCCCCATCAACCCCAGCAAGCAGGCCACCGACGACCTCTATAATGAGAGCCTGCGCTACTGCGTGCAGCACGTGGACCGCATCAGCCTGTGCGCGGGTACCCACAACGAGGCCAGCTCGCTGCTGCTCACGCAGCTGATGCAGCAGGCGGGCCTTGCCCCCGGCGATGAGCGCGTGTGGTTTGCCCAGCTCTACGGCATGAGCGACAACCTGAGCTACAACCTGGCCCACGCCGGCTACCACACCGCCAAGTACGTGCCCTATGGCCCGGTGGGCGCCGTGATGCCCTACCTGCTGCGCCGCGCCAACGAAAACACGGCCATTGCGGGCCAAAGCAGCCGCGAGTTCTTGCTTATCCAAAAGGAGCTGCGCCGCCGCCAGGGCCGGTAGCGAGGTATTTTTTGGGGCAGGATGGAGATTTTTGCAACGTAGGCCCGATTTTTGGTAGAATAACCTACTTCTCCCTAACCGGCTGGCAAAAAACGCGTTTGCGAGCTGCTAGTTGGGGTTGGGCAATCTAAGTCCCACCCTTTTTCGTAAAAACAAAGGCCCCGCTAGCCATTCGCTAGCGTCGGAGCCGCCCGTTTGTCTATGATTATTCGCCTCCGTCACTACCTCATCCGCTACGCTCGCCAACAAGCCGGCACGGTCAGTTACCTCACGCTGGTGCAAGAATCTGAGCTGGGCCTGAACCTCGACATCTCGCACGAGAAGTCGCGCCTCAACGAGATTCTGACTGAAATATCTACTGCCGAGCACGCCGCGGGCCGGCCCATTCTGAGCAGCTTGGTTCGTGTGCAAGGCTCCAAGGGCCAGGGTGATAACTTTTATAAGCTTTGCGAGCGCCTGGGCATGGGCGAGTGGCGCACTCTTAAGCAAGATGAAAACTTCCTGAAGGACCTGATAAAAGAATGTCGCGCTTTCTGGCAAAATGAAGACAACTATGCGCAGTTTGCTCGCGAAGTAGCAGCCGAGTAATTTTATCAGCTCAACTTATTAATAGTAAAGCAATAAGCTCCAACTAAGGTTGGGGCTTATTTTTTGCTTTATACTGCCGGAGGTGCTCCTGCCAGCTACTAGCTGGGCCAGCTACGTAACCTGCGCTCCCTTACCCCCGTTTAGCTACCAAAGGCCAAGCACTTGCTTGCTTGCCGATTTATTCTTAACACCTACTTCTTTTCCGATGAGCACCAACGATTCAAACAACCCGATGAATTCAGGCACTGGCGCAGGCGCCAACTACGGTACCAGCAACACGGGCACCGGCCTTGGCAACAGCGGTAACCTTAGCAACGAGAGCACCAGCTACGCTGGCGGCACTGATTATAACAACACCACCGAAGGAGCAGCTCCTGCTGCCTCGCCTACCAACGGCACTGACTCGGACACCCGCCCCGGCGACGACTTTAGCGCTACCCAAAAAGGCGCAAACGTAGCAGGCACTACCGGTGCTGCAGTAGGCCGCGGCGTTGATGCCGTGCAAAACACAACTGACCGCGCTGCCCACGCCGTGAAGGATGCCTTCACTGGCGAAAACGACAGCTACGACTACAAAGACGGCAGCACTACGAGCGGTATCTTCCGCGACCGCAGCAGCGCCGAGAAGGCTTACCAGTCGATGCACGAGCGCGGCTACCACAAAGACGATGTGCATTTGATGATGTCGGATGACACCCGCAAGAGCCAGTTCAATGATGAGTACGATGCTGAGCGCACTGAGTTGGGCGACAAGGCGATGGAAGGTGCGGGCGTAGGCTCTGCTATTGGTGGCACTGCTGGTGCCATCATTGGTGCTATCGCCGCCATTGGCACGTCGGTAGCGCTGCCGGGCCTCGGCCTGATTATCGCTGGCCCGCTGGCCGCAGCTTTGGCTGGTGCCGGTGCAGGTGGCCTCACGGGTGGCCTGGTAGGTGCCTTGGTAGGCTCGGGTATTCCCGAGGAGCATGCCGCTGAGTACGAGCAGGGCATCAAGAACGGCGGTATTGTGATGGGTGTAAAGCCGCGCAACGCCGAAGATGCCAAGTACTTCGAAGAGCAGTTCAAAACCAACAACGCTGACAAAGTTTACCGCTACTAGTTAGCCATAAGCTCAGTCTTTAAAAGAGCCTCTCCCAATTGGGAGAGGCTCTTTTTTTGCTTGTTGCGTTGGCTATTTTTAAGCAGCTTAGTACCCACTCTGCAATGCCGTGGGTAGCTTGCAGCCCAGGCTCCTGCTGCCTGGCTCCGTGTTGGTTACCGCACAATGCTACCCGTTGCCGTTCTTCCTGCCGCCGTACTCTTCGCAGCTAGTAGTTAGCTAACATACTATCAATGAACCTATTAGCTGGCTGGCTACTTATGGGCCGCAGTACAACCATCCTCATTGCAAGTAGTTTGTAGTGCAGAATTCGGGCTAGGGCCGTGGGGTTTATCGGTTGAACGAGCACCGCAAGCCTTCACCCAGAGCATAGCGTATACGAATAGTTCGGTTGGCCCTGGCACAGCCTTACATCTTCGTAGTGATGGCGCTGCTGATTCTCATTGGCGGCGTGCTGACGATTCAGCGCATAGCGGTCGATATCCTCCCCGACATTCCCATGCTGGTAGTGGGCGTTATCTAAACCTACGCCGGCATTGCGCCCCAGGAGCTGAACCAACGCATCGTAATTCCCAACGAGCGGGCTTTCACCACTACCGTTACCAATATTGAGTAGTTTGAGAGCCAGAGTCTTAAAGGCATTGGCCTGATAAAGGCATTCTCCCAGCCGGGGGCCACCCCCGACGCGGGCGGGGGCCAGTTCACAGCCATTTCACTAACGCTGCTGCGGGTGCCGCCGGGCATCACGCCGCCGCTCATTATCCGCTACTCGGCCTCCAGCGTGCCCATTGCCAAAGCCTCACGCAGCTCGGAAACGCTGGGCGAGCCGAACCTGTTTACCACGGCAGACGCCTTGATTCGGCCGGGGCTGGCCGTGGTGCAGGGCGCCCAAGCCGCGCCCGATACCACTATAACACTGCCCGCCAACCACGAACCCTTTGCCTTTGCCCGCGTCAATGGTTTTGGGCCGAGCTGGACGGCCGACATCGGCCAGCGCGTGCGTAAGAGCCAGGGGTTGGCCACCATTGCCGCACCCGAGGTAGACTCAGCAGATTGCCCAGGCCCAGGCCAACCTGCGCCTGGCGCGCAGCTTCTACGGCCGCATCAACAGCAGGAGCCTGTGGGGGCTATTTTCAAGTAGGAGCTGGACGTGGGCAAGGCCCAGTAGGCAGTGGTGCGGCAGCTGTAAGACTAGCGCAGCTACCGCCAGGTAACTGCCCCATTCGACGGCATTGCAACGCAGCGCAACGCAACGCGGAAACAGGCACCCTCGTAACTGGCGGCAATACCACTGGCGCCCAGTTGTTTAAGGTGGAGCAAGCCGACACGCTGCGCGCTTTCGTGGACGTGCCCCAAAACTTCGTGCCCGGCATTCGGCGCGGGCTGCGAGCCAGTGTGTTGGTGCCCAAGTTTCCTACTAAGCCATTTGGGGGCCGGGTGGCCCACAATGCGGAAGCCCTTGACGACTAAACCCGTACGCGGCGCACCGGGGTGGTGCTGCCCAACCACCGCCAGCAGCGCTTGCTGCACCCCGGCGTGTATGCGTAGGTGCGTTTCTGCCTGCCCCGGACTGCGCGCAGCATTCTTATTTCGGCCAATGCGCTGGTGCTGGGCATCGACCCCAAAGTGGCGGCCGTGGGAATGACGCAGGGCCTGAAGGGCGGCAAGCTGCTCGTTAGCAACCCCACCGAAAACCTCACCGAAAACCTCACCGAGGGCCTGGCCGTGAGCACCCGCTTGGCCCCCAGGCCCAAAACTCCGGCCGGCCCCCCGCCCGCCAAGCCCCGCACCAACAGACCCCGAAGCCCCCCACGTGTCGTCGCCGCTGGCTAAGTAAGTGGGGCCAGCCCTCGTTTGTTAGTGCGTGCGCTGCGCAGTGAGGCGCGGCAGGCTGCCCCGCATGCCAGGGCTACTAACCCAGTGCCGAGGACGACCAGGAAAGCTGACCGCGCTCCACTGCGCAGCGCGCTCACCGACGAACAAGATTAAGGTAAGAGTTTAAAATTTAGCCTGCTGCGTATTTCCGTTGGCCTGTTGGCCCGCCGCTCCGACCTGCGCCGCCGTGCAGCTGGCGCGCGCCCTGGGTGGCAGGCGGCAGCAAAAAACCGGCGCCCTCCTTTGGGCCCGTGGCAACTATTCACGCAGGAGTGGGTTAGTTTCTTACGCTTACCCCTTCTTCGCGCACCCCAGTTGCTGCTGCCCGCAATACCCTTGTCTAGGTTTTGCAGGGCCGACTTACCTTTGCACTTACTGCCCCAGGCCTCAACAAAGCGTTGTGCGTTGAGGCCCCTACAACCAGCTTTAGCGGCAGGTACTTGCCCGGTTGGTTTGCCTACTTCCTTGCGGGTGCCGTGGCGCTGGGCAACACCAGCCGGCTAGTGCCAGCCACGGTGCGCCACTCGTATAAATACTTAATAGCCTGTTGTTCAATTAATTGCGAAGTAGTTGCTACTAGTGTTGCCGCAGCTGCGCCGGCCCGCGCCGTTGGCCAACCAGTTTATCTTTTTTACACGGCGCTGGCCAGCCAGCGCCACTTTTTAGCTTGCTGCCGGGCCGTGAGGCCCGGCGCACTCGTGTTATGCAACTTCTCTATTCTTACCTACGGCGCTACTGGCCCCTACTAGTATTGGCTTTGGTGCTGGCGGCCGTCAACCAGGTTTTTTCGCTGCTCGACCCTTACTTATTTCGCAAGCTGGTCGACCACTTTGTGCCGCGCACCGGGGCGCTGAGCGGGCTGCGGCTGGTGCCGTTCTGGCCGTTTTTCTGGGAAGCCATTCCCTACATCGGCATGATGCTGGGCGTGGCCATGGTGAGCCGCATTGCCAAAAACTTTCAGGACTACTACGTCAACGTGATTACCCAGCGGCTGGGGGCCACCATGTATTCCGACGGCCTGCGCCACTCGCTCGACCTGCCCTACCAGGTGTTTGAGGACCAGCGCTCGGGCGAGACCCTGGGCAAGCTCCAGAAGGTGCGCCTTGATGTGGAGAAGCTGATTCAAAGCTTTGTCAATGTGCTGTTTACGGCGCTGGTGGGCATCATCTTCGTGATGTGGTACGCCATTACTGTGTACTGGCCCATTGCGCTGGGCTACTTCATCACTATTCCGCTGCTGGGCATTCTGAGCTTTGCGCTCAGCAAGAAAATCAAGGTCATTCAGAAGACCATTGTGGGCGAAACCACGGCCCTGGCCGGCTCCACCACCGAGAGCCTGCGCAACATTGAGCTCATTAAAAGCCTGGGCCTGGCCCAGCAGGAAACCGAGCGCCTGAACGGCATCACCGATAAAATCCTGAAGCTGGAGCTGCGCAAGGTGCGCTACCTGCGCTCGCTGAGCTTTGTGCAGGGCACGTTTGTAAACCTGCTGCGCAATATCATCATCTTGATGCTCTTGTACTTGCGTGTGCAAAACCACATTAGCCTGGGCGAGTTTTTCTCGTTCTTCATCTACTCGTTCTCCATCTTCGGGCCGCTGCAAGAGCTGGGTACCATCATCGGCACCTACCGCGAGACCCAGATTTCGCTGGGCAATTTCCAGACGATTCTAGACACCCCGCGCGATGTGAAGCCGGCCCACCCGCAGGCCGTTAACCGCATCGAAACCTTGGCCTTCGACCACGTTACCTTCAAGCACCTCACGGCCCCGGTGCCGGCCCTGTCGGACATTTCGTTCGGGGCCAAGCTCGGCGAAACCATTGCCTTTGTGGGCCCCAGCGGCTCGGGCAAAACCACGCTCGTGAAGCTGCTGGTGGGCCTCTACCCGCCCCTCTCGGGCGAGATTCTCTACAACAACATTCCCAGCGCGCAGGTAGACCTTGACCAGCTGCGCGAGCAAATTGGCTTCGTTACGCAGGATACGCAGCTGTTTGCCGGCACCATCCGCGAAAACCTGCGCTTCGTGGCCCCGCAAGCCACCGACGAGGAGTGCCTGCACGCCCTGCACCAGGCCGCAGCCGATGGCCTGCTGGCCCGCGCCCCCAAGGGCCTAGACACCGTGCTTGGCGAAGGCGGCGTGAAGGTGAGCGGCGGCGAAAAGCAGCGCCTCAGCATTGCCCGCGCCCTGCTGCGCCATCCCACGCTGCTGGTGTTTGATGAGGCCACTTCGGCCCTCGACTCGCTCACGGAGGAGGAAATCGGCCGCACGGTGCGCGAGCTTTCGGGCTCACGCCAGCACATTACCGTGCTCATCGCCCACCGCCTGAGCACGATTTTGCACGCCGACCGCATCTTCGTATTGGAGCGCGGGCAGGTGGCCGAGGCCGGCCGCCACAACGAGCTACTGGAGCAGAAAGGGTTGTACTACGCCATGTGGCGCCAGCAGATTGGCGAGCGCAAGGAAACCAGCGCGGTGCCGGCGCGGTAGTGATACCGGACTGATAGAGCCGTTCCCAAGTTGGTGTACTCTTTCGGAATGAATTAAAAATGATAAATGATAAATCTGACAGCCAGATTTATCATTTTTAATTCTGTATATGAACTCCGGAATCACTCTAACCTCATATCCAGGCCGTCCTGCTCAGAACTTCTCGCTAAAAGGCTATCCGCATAGGCTCTGCCCTACAGTAAGGCGTTCTTTTTGCTTGCCTCCGGCCGGCCGGCCGCTTGTCGTTGTTGTGGCTGAGCTTGCGCAACGCTAACCGGCCGGCCAGCTCGCCCCGGCCGGCCGGGGCAGCCCCGCAAGGTGGGTTGCTTCTTACTTATCCCCAATCAGCATCTGCGGCGTACCCTTGCCGCCCATGATGATGACCTTGGCATTGGGAGAGGTAGCGATGGCCTGCTGCGCCTTGATAGACTCGTACTGCAACAGCTTGTCGCTCAGCTGGGTATTCACAATGCGCTGGTAATCGGCAATGCCCTGAGCCTCTACGCGCTTGCGCTCGGCCTCCTGCTTTTCCTTTTGCACCACAAACTCCATTTTCTGGGCATCCTGCTCGGCCGAAATTTTGCTCTCGATGCTGCGTTTCACCGACTCGGGCAGCTGAATATTGCGAATAAGCAGCTGGTCAAGCTTGAGGCCGTTACTGTTAAAATCCTTCTCGATGGCGGCCAGGATGCGGGTCTGAAACTCCTCGCGGCGCGTCGAATACAGCGCCACCGCGTCGTAGTACACGGCGTTGTCGCGGATGCGGGTGCGGGCCAGGGCGCGCACCACCTTATCCTGGTAGTCTTCGCCAATGGTAGCCAGGATTTTGGGCGCTTCGCTGGACACCACGTGGTAGAGCACGGTGAGGTCGATGACCACCTCCAGGCCGTCGGCCGAGAGCACCCGGATGGCATCGTCGCCGGCCTGCTGGCCCTCAGTGCGCACCGCCGACATGGTGTAGTTCTGGGTGCGGGTGTCGAAGCGCGTCACGTCTACCAGCGGGTTCACCACGCTCAGGCCGGGCGGCAGCACCCGCTGCTGGGGCTGCCCAAACAGCGTTTGCACGCCCACTTGGCCCACGCCCACCTGCACCACCGTGCTAAAGGCCACGCCCAGCACCAATAGCCCCCCGCCCAGTACCAGAAGGCCGTTGCGCCAGCGCCCCAAACCCTCTGAATAACGGCCGGCATTCAGGCCCACTATCAACACAATAAATCCAAGAAAAACGAGCAGCATAGAATGAGTAGTTAAATAAAAAGTGAGGTCGGCCGCTGAAAGTAACCCCCGGGCCAGCGCAACAGCCGGCGGCTAGGCCAGCGCCCATGCGCCGCCGGGCGCCGGGCTGCGTTAGCGCAACTGCTTACTAATTATACTGGCCTTATAGTCAGTATTTTACCAAAAAATAAGCGTTAGATGCAGCAGCCAAAATAAAGCACCCTGGTGGCGAGTCGGGTGGTACTTCTCAACACCCGCCAGCCCCGTAAAGTGCAGCCACTACTGCCTGGTGCCGGAGTGGCGGCGTAACTTTTGGGCCGCCTAATCCGAAAGAGGAGCTAATGCATTTTTCAGTAATTACCCCCACCCACCAGCGGCGCGCCCTGCTGCCCGAAACCATTGCCAGCGTGCGGGCCAGCATCACGGGTCCGCTTGATTTTTCTTTCGAGCACCTGCTTTACCAGAATGGCCCCGACGATGGCACCGCCGCCGTGCTCGCCGCTGCCGCCGCCCAGCCCTACCCGCCGCTGCGCCACTGGCAGCACCCCGACCCCAAGCGCCCCGGCTTTGCCCGCAACGAGCTGAGCCAGCATACGCCCGCCGACGCCTGGGTGGTGCCCCTCGACGACGACGACCTGCTGCTGCAGCGCACCCTCTACCACTACGCCGCCCAGATTGAGGCCCACCCCGGCCGGCCCTGGCTGGTAGCCGATTTCCTGCGCGTAGACGAGCAGGCTCGCTACCTGCCCAGCGAGGATTATTACGCCTGGCAATTTGACTCGCCCACGGCCATGCTCACCGCCATTTTCCGGGCCGAGCACTTCATTCAGGGCAATGTGTGCTACAGCAAGGCGCTGCTCGATGCCGTGGGCGGCTACGACGCCGAACTGGCCATGGCCGAAGACCTGGACCTCTATGTGCGCTTTTTGCTGGCCGGCCACCTGCCCGTGCTGTGCCCGCACTACAGCCACCTGCACCGCTTCCATTCGGCCAACGTGAGCCAGGGCGTGGATGCCACCAAGCACAATGCCGACCTGCGCGTCATCTACGACAAGTACGCGGCCAACTTACAGGCCCTGGGCATCGCAGCGCCGGGCGAGTAAGCTGTTTAGCTAACTTATTATTTATCAATAATTTACGTACCAAGCCCCGGCCAACCACCAATCCCCGCGCCGCGCGCAAGTTGCGGGGGGGGGTTGGTCGTTGGTGGGGCCGTGGCTGCTTGAGAAGGGGCCAGCAGGACAGTTGCGGGGCAGCAGGCCCGCGCAGCCATGCCCAAACCCGGGGAGCCAGATATAGAAGCGTAGCTCGGCGGCGCTAACCTGCTCTTTGGAGCGCTAAAAAAGGGGTTGCTACCTTTCCCCACAAGCGCTCAACCGGCGCTCGGGCAGTAGGCTTGCCCCCGAGCCGCCGGGGTTGGCCTGAGCAACCGGGGCACATTGCCGGGCCAAGCTAACCCGCCTTGACCGTCTGGTTTTTGGGGAGTACCCACGTGCAAGTGGGAAGCAAAAATGGCGGTTTCATGCTAAATTCATTTGGTAACACGGCCGTTATATTAGCGAAATAGGTGCGGGGGAATTTTGCACCCATTATGCAAGACCCTATTACCAAGCTTGTTTTAGCTTTCTTATTGTGCGTTGGGTC
This sequence comes from Hymenobacter sp. H14-R3, assembly GCF_030063445.1. Classification (GTDB taxonomy): domain Bacteria; phylum Bacteroidota; class Bacteroidia; order Cytophagales; family Hymenobacteraceae; genus Hymenobacter. The sequence goes on from NZ_JASITD010000002.1 coordinate 302,468, forward strand.
GTTGGCTAGCGCTGCGGCGCAAGGCACGGGCAGCATTCAGGGCACCTTTAAGGATGCCAAAACCCAGGAGCCCATTATTGGGGGCACTGCCCACCTAGAAAACACCACCATTGCGGGACCCACCGATGTGAAAGGCGTTTTTCTACTCACTAAAGTACCGGTCGGGGAATACACGCTGCGCATTTCCTCGGTGTCCTACAAAACGGTAACGGTGCAGCAAGTGGCCGTCGTTGCCGGTAAAACGACCGTTGTCAACGGCAAGCTTGAGGCCGACAACCAGCAGCTTGACGAGGTAGTAGTGAGCGGCGTGCGGCGCACCAACACGGAGGTATCGGTGATTAACGAAATCCGGCAGGCCAACGTGGTGGTGAGCGGTATTTCGTCGGAGCAAATCGTGAAAACCCAGGACCGCGATGCGGCCGAAGTGGTGCGGCGCATTCCCGGCGTCACGATTGTGGATAACCGCTTTATCCAGATTCGGGGCTTGAGCGACCGCTACAACGCGGTGTGGCTCAACGACGTAACTGCCCCCAGCTCGGAGACGGACCGCAAGTCGTTTTCATTCGACATTGTGCCCAGCTCGCTCATCGACCGGGTGCTGGTATTCAAAGACCCCTCGCCCGAGCTACCCGGCGACTTTGCCGGGGGCCTGGTAAAAGTGTACCTGCGCAAGCCGGTGTTCAACGAGCGCCAGCTCACGGTTAACTACTCTTCGGGCTATCGCCAGGGCACCACGGGCAAGGACTTTTACTCCGATAAGCCCCAGGCGGGCGACGCGTTTGGCTTCGGGGCTGCCAAGCGCGACCTGCCGAACGGGATGCCTCAGCTCAGCACGGCCTACCAGCAGTACGAGCGCGATTTCTACGCCAAGCAGCTCGACAACAACTTCGCCGTCTACAAGATGAAGGCGATGCCCGACATCCGCTTCAATGCCTCGTACCTCGACCAGCTCACCATTGGCGGGCTGGCAATTGGCAGCGTGTCATCGCTCAACTACACCAACACCTACACGCATTTCAACATCAGCCGCAACCTGTTTGATGGCGCGGGGCAGCGCACCGACCAGTTTCGCGACGACCAATCGACGAACAACATCCGGCTCGGGGCTATCCAGAATTTCAGCCTCGTGCTGCCCCATGGGGGGCGGCTGGAGTTGCGCAATTTGTTCAGCCAGCAGTCGCGCAACCAGCAGGTAACGCGCGATGGCCGCGACGATAGCGGCATTCTTAACCGCCGCAGCTACCTGCAAGGCTACCAGGGCCGCACCACCTACACCGGCCAGCTGGCGGGCACCCACCTCTCGGCCGATGATAAAACGCACTTCGACTGGGTGGGCGGCTATGGCTACTCGGCCCGCAATGAGCCCGATTTGCGCCGCGTATCGTACCAGATTACGCCGGGCTCTGATGCCGCACCCGAAACGCAAACCGTGCTCACGCCGGCCGCCGGCCAGGTAGACGTTAACAACGCGGGCCGGCTGTACCAGAAACTCAGCGAGCACATTTTCACCGTCAATGCCAACCTGAAGCGCACCGTAGACGTGGCGGGCCGCCAGGTTGAAATCGGGGCCGGCACCTACCTGGAGTACCGCCGCCGCGGCTTCGACGCCCGCGCCTTTGGCTACTCGCTCACTACGGGCGGCGTGGCGGGCCTTCGCAACGAGGACGTGGGCAATATTTTTTCGCCGGGCAACATCGGCTCCAACGGGTGGCGCGTGGATGAGGACCTGAACTCGACCTACCGCTACAACGCTCACAACGAGCTGAAAGCCGGCTACTTATCACTTAACATTCCCTTCACCGAGCAGCTAAAGCTGGTGACCGGGGCCCGCTACGAGCGCAACGTGCAGTCCATTACGACGGGCCTCAACGGCCAGCCGGTGAGCCAGGATGTGACCACCAATTTCGTGTTGCCCTCGGCCAACCTGAGCTACAACCTCAACGCGACCAACCTGGTGCGCGCCTCCTACGGCCGGAGCCTCAACCGGCCCGAGTTTCGCGAAGCCGCTCCGTTCTTTTACTACGACTTTGACTTTAACGTGCTGAATTACGGCTCGTTGTACCTCACCCCGGATAGCCCGCTCAAAGTTGCCACCATCGACAACTTCGACCTGCGCTATGAGTGGTACCCCTCGGCCGGCGAGCTGGTGCACATTGGCGCGTTCTACAAAAACTTCCAGAACCCCATCGAAAACGTGGTGGTGTTGACCTCCAACCTGGCCTACACCTTTGCCAATGCGCCGAGCGCCTACGCCTACGGGGTGGAACTGGACTTGAAAAAGAACCTGGGCTTTGCAAACGAGGCGCTGCGCAACCTCTCGGTAGTATTCAACGCCTCGCTCATTAAAAGCCAGGTGACGCTCGGCGATGGCATCGTGGCCTGGAACAGCAAGCGCGCCCTGCAAGGCCAGTCGCCCTACGTGTTCAACGGCGGCCTGTACTTCAACACCCCCGACAACGCGTGGCAGGTAACGGCGCTCTACAACGTGTTTGGGCCGCGCATCCTGTTTGCCGGCAGCGACCAGTACCCCGACGTGGTGGAACGCCCCCGCCAGACGGTAGACCTGTCGCTGACCAAGACGATTACCTCCCGCTTCTCGCTGAACGCGGGCATTCAGGACCTGTTCAACCAGCCCGTGAACCTGGTGCAGGACTACAACCGCGACCAGAAATACACGGCCGACGACCCGTCGCTCACCCACTACAAGCGGGGCACCTATTACACAGTGGGTCTGCGCTTTAGCCTGGAGCCCCGCCCAGCCACGCCGCTGCCCTAAGCTGCCTTTCAACGCTTCCTCCTCTCGCCTTCATTACCTCCCTTTCTTCCTTTTCTGATGAAAAAGAATATCCTCTCCGCAGGCTCGCTTATCACGCTGCTGTTCATGGCCTCGTGCGAAAAGAAGGACATTACCCCCGCTCCCAATACCACCGGCGGCGGCACCACCACCCCCCCTACGCCCACCACGCCCACCGGCACTACAGTAACGGTAGAAACAGGGACAGTAGGTATCACCACCAACACCACCTGGACGGCCAGCAATAAGTACCTGCTCAAGGGCTACGTGTACGTGCGCAGCGGCGTCACGCTCACCATTGAGCCCGGCACCATCATCAAGGGGGATAAGGACACCAAAGGGGCCCTCATTATCGAGCCCGGGGCCAAGATTATAGCCGTGGGCACCGTTGATAAGCCCATCGTTTTTACCTCCAACCAGCCCAAGGGCTCGCGCAACTACGGCGACTGGGGCGGCCTCATCATTGCCGGCAACGCGCCCGTCAATTCCATCGTGGGCACCACGCTGCCAACCATCGAGGGCGGCCCCACCACCAAGTTTGGCGGCACCAACGCTGCCGACAATTCGGGCACGCTGCAATACGTGCGCCTGGAGTTTGGCGGGGTAGCTTTCTCGCCCAATAACGAAGTAAATGGCCTTACGCTGGCCGCCGTGGGCAGCGGCACCGTCATGGACCACATCCAGGTGTCGTACTCGGGCGATGATGCATTTGAATGGTTTGGTGGCACAGTGAACGCCAAGTACCTGGTAGCCCATCGCACGTTCGACGACGACTTCGATACCGATAACGGCTTCTCGGGCAAAATTCAATTCGCCGTGTCGCTGCGCGACCCCTTGCAGGCTGACCAGTCGGGCTCCAAGGCGTTTGAGTCGGATAACGACTCCAACGCTTCGGCCAACCTGCCCCAGACTTCGGCCGTGTTCTCCAACGTTACGGCGGTGGGGCCCATCCTGAACCCAGGTGCCGCCAACTACAGCCCGCAGTACACGGCGGGCGCGCACATCCGCCGCAACTCGGCCTTGAGCATTATGAACTCGGTAATAATGGGCTACCCCACGGGCATCCTCATCGACGGGGCCCCCACGGCGGGCGCCATTGCCCGCGGCGATGCCCGGTTTAAAAACAACATCGTAGCCGGCTCCTTGGTAGGGTCCAACTCCACGGCCGGCCAGCGCAGCATCCTCTACGTAGGGCCAACCGGCGGGGCCGGTAGCCTCACCATAAACAGCGTTATGAGCGCCGACTCCTCCGCCTGGGGCGCGGCCGTGGGGCCGCTTACCTGGCTGAAGGTGGCCGCCAACGTCAATCGCCGCTACGTTACGGCCGACAACGTGCAGCTGCTCAACCCCTTCAATCTGACGGCCCCGAGCTTCCTGCCCCGCACGGGCTCGCCCATCGTAACCGTGTCGCCGGCTACCGCACCCGCCGTGCCGGCCAGCTTCACCGATGACAAGCTCACGGATTCCTTCTTCACCAAAGTCAACTACATCGGGGCTTTTGCTGACCCCAACGCCGCTGGAGCCACCAGCTGGCTGGCGACCTGGACTAACTTTGACCCGCAGAACACAGAATACTAACTTATTGGCTAGCAGTTAGTTATAAATAAGATATAATAATAGAAGCCAGGGCTGGTGCACAGCTTTGGCTTTTTTTTTGGTAGCTGCCGCCTCGCCGCCGCCTGGTTTTTCCCCTGTTGCCCACGTTGATTTCCCCCTCTTCCAGTGCACTGCTTGAGCAGGTACGCCAGTGCTTGCAGCGTAATCTGGCTACGCTCATTATGCCGCAGGCCGCGGTGGCCGCCGGTGCGCAGCTCTGGCAGATAGGCTCCGCCCTTTGCCTATTGGCCACGCGGCCCGCCGCCGCCACGGAGCCGCCCGCCCCCGACCCAGCCTCTGCGAAGTACCCCACCCTGCTGGTGTACGACTACGTATCGAGCAAGCTTGGCGCGCAGCTGCGCGCGCAGGGCCAGTACTACGCTGATGCCGTGGGTAATGCATGGCTCCGGCACCCTGGCTTGCTGGTGAGCGTGCAGGGCTGCGCCCCGCCCAGGGCTCCCAGGCCCGCCGTTATCAGCCCGGCGCTGCAGGTGCAGCAGTTGCGGCTGTTGTTTCAGCTAGTGCTGGAGCCCGCCCTGTCTACTTATGCCGTGCCCAAGCTGGCGGCTCATGCGCAGCTGCCTGTGCTCTTGGTGCGGCGGGTACTGCGTAGCCTTGCAGAGCAAGGCTTTTGGCAAGAAAACACCAACCTGGCGGGCAGCAAGCTGTGCTTGCCAGTTCCTGCTCACTACTGGCTTGCCCGGTACGCCAAAACGCTGCGCTCCCGCCTGAACGCGCACCGCTACAGCCCCCGCAACCCCGCTACGCTGGCCAGGTGGTACCAGCAAGCCCTGCCGGCCGAATGCCTGTGGAGTGGCGAAGCGGCCGCGCACCTACTCCTGCAAACGTCGGCCGTGCCAAGCAGCCTGACGCTATACAGCCAATCACCTCGCAGCCAATTAATTAAGCAGCTTGACCTGGTGCCAAACACCCAGGGTCAGCTTGAAATCCTCAACGCCTTTGCGCCTGCCGCCTGCTTCGCGCCGACCGACCCGCGCTGCGTACCCCCCCTACTTGTATATGCCGACCTGCTGGCCAGCCAAAAGCCGTTTTGCGATGCCCTGGCGCACCAACTGTGGGAGCGGTACTTAACCACTACGCTACCGGCAGCATTCAGTAACAATACTACTTGATTATCAATTAGTTATAACAATTTATTACCCAGTCAGCCGGCCGTGCACAGTACTTGCCCTGGCGTACCACTGAGCTTGAGCGAAGCGCTTGAGCAGTTCCTCAACCAACGCCCAACTCCACAGGTTGCGCAAATGCGCCCGCTACGCGGGCACCAAGCTGCCCACCAAGCGCGTACGCCCGCGTAATCAGTCCGCGCAGCGGGCGTATCTGCGAAATCCGTTTAATCCGTTTGAATCTGCGGTTAGCTTTGCACCATGGAGTATCAGCTTACCAAGCTCGCCGCCATCGATATTGGCTCAAACGCCGTGCGCTGCCAGATTTCGGCCGTGCTTTTTTTTAACGGCCGCTACCGTCTCAAGCGCGTCGAGTACGTGCGCTACCCGCTGCGCCTGGGCGAAGACGTATTCGCCACCGGCGAAATTCCGCCGCGCAAGGCCGACAAGTTCGTCAAGTTTCTGCACTCGCTCAAGCTCTTGATGGAGGTGCACGAGGTATCGCACCATCTCATTTGCGCTACCTCGGCCATGCGCACCGCCGCCAACGGCGCAGCCGTGGCCGCGCGCGTGCGGGAGGAGCTGGGGCTAAACATTCAAGTAATTGATGGCCAAGACGAAGCCGCATACATCAACCGGGTAATCGAGCACGTGCTGGAGGATAATCGCCACTACCTGCACATTGATGTGGGCGGCGGCAGCACCGAGTTCAACATCTACCACGACCGCCGCAAGGTGGCCGCGCAGTCGTTCGAAATCGGCTCCATCCGGCGCATGCAGCAGGAAGAAAGCGGCCGCACCGTGGAGGAGATGAACGGCCTGTGGCAGCGCATGGAGGCCTGGGTGCGCGAAAACGCCCGCCGCTACCACGTAACCCGCGCCATTGGCACGGGCGGCAACATCAACAAGATTTACAGTATGTCGCCGGCCGCGCCCAACAAGCCCGTGAACAAGCGCAGCGTGCAGGCCATTCTCGACCGCCTCGGGGCCATGACCATGACCGAGCGCGTGAATGTGGCCATGCTCAACCCCGACCGCGCCGATGTGATTGTGCCCGCCGGCCACATCTACCTCGCCGCCATGGATTGGGCCAACGTCAGCAGCATGATTGTGCCCGATATCGGCCTGAAAGACGGGATGTTACAGGCACTTTTCGAGCAGTTTTTCGACGAAATCAGCCCCACCGTGCACCCCAGTATCCTACCAGTGGCCGACGTGGAAAACGGGCCGCTGGTGTAGCAATCCGTCCTTGCGAGCGCTCCACTGCTTTGCGCTCGCAAGGACGGGCGGCCCTACTCATCCACTACCGTGGCCGCCATATCAGCTTCCTGGGCTATTTCGGCATCCGTAATTGTTTCGCCCTGCCCAAAGTCGTCGCCCTCTTCTATGGCCGGGGCTACCACGGCCACAGCGGCAGCGGCAGCTTCGTCAGCTACTAGCTGGCGGCGCTTGGCGGTTTGGTCGTGCAGCAGGGCCAGCAGGCCTTCGGGGGTGGCCTGGGCTAGCTGGGCCTCGTCGGGGCGGCGGTAAAAGTCGCGGTGAATGTTGATGGCCGGCTCGCCGGAGTTGGGCCGCTGGCTGATGTAGGCGCCATCTTCCCGCATGAGGTAACTGTTCTGATTATCAAGCAGATTGAGCTGCAAGATGAGAATAGCCTCGCGGCGCAGCTGCGGGTTGGCAATCAAAAACAGCGCCTCAATGCGGCGGTCAAACGAGCGCACCATGGCATCGGCCGAACCGGCGTAGAGGCGCGCCTCGCCGCCGTGGTGGAAGTACAGCAGCCGGGCGTGCTCCAGGTACTCGCCCACGATGCTCTTCACCTCGATGTTTTCGCTCAGCCCGGCCCGGCCCGGCCGCAGGCAGCAAATGCCCCGCACAATGAACCGGATGGGCACACCCGCCCGGCTGGCCTTGTAAAACTCATCAATCAACTCTCTATCTTCCAGGGAGTTCATTTTTATTACGATACCGCTGGGCAGACCTTTCTTAGCGTTTTTAGCCTCCTCGCGCACCAGGTGGATAAGCTGCTGGCGCATGTCGCGCGGGGCCGTAATGAGGTACTCGTAATCGTCGGGCTGCGAGTGGCCGGTGATTACGTTGAAAAACTCCGACACATCGTGGCCATACGTGTCGTTGGTGGTGAGCATGCTCAGGTCGGTGTAGAGGCGCGAGGTTTGCTCGTTGTAGTTGCCCGAGCCGATGTGCACGTAGCGCGTCACCTTCTCGCCTTCCTTCCTGATAATCATCAGCATCTTGGTGTGGGTCTTGTACTTACCCACGCCGTAGATGACGAAGCAGCCGGCCTTTTCGAGCCGCGCCCCCTCCCGAATGTTGCGCTCCTCATCGAAGCGTGCCTTCACCTCAAACAGCACCGATACGTGCTTGCCATTCTCGGCAGCCTTCAGCAAAGCGGCGCTCACGCGCGAGTCTTCGGCCAGCCGGTAAATCGTTTGCTTGATGCCCAGCACGTGCGGGTCTTCGGCGGCGCGCTCCAGTAGCCGCACCACGGGCTCAATTGAATTATAGGGGTGGTGCAACAGCACGTCGTGGTGCTTGAGGTACTCGAACATGTTGTCCTCGGCGCCCTCAGGCAGGCTCAATGGCAGCACCGACGCGGGCAGCTTAGCCCCCTTACCCTTGAAGCTTGGGTAGCGCAAAATCTGGTTCAACCCCTTCATATCCAGCAACACCGGGATAACGAAGATGTTGCCATTGTCGATATTCCAGCGCTCGCGCAGAATGCTCATCAGGTAGGGCGAGGCGTCGGGCTCGACCTCCACGCGCACCACCCGGCCGCGCTTGCGCGTTTTGAGGCCGGTTTGTATTTCCTTAATAAAATCGCTGTCGATGTCTTCCGATTCTTCCAGCGTAAAATCGCCGTTGCGGGTGGCCCGGAACAAGTCGGCCGACACAATCTCCACGTTGCGAAACAGCTTGTGCAGGTTGGCCCGCACAATTTCCTCGATGGGCACGAACACCACCCGGTCTTTGCGCGTGATTTCAAAAAACCGAGTCAGGTTCTGCGGAATCTGCACGAAGGTGAGGCGCTCCTGGCCCTTCTCCACGTCGGGCGTGGCCGACACGGGCACGCCCTCGCCGGCCGCCTTTTCGCGCGTGACCACGCCAAACGCCAGCACCTGGTTCATGAGCAGCGGAAAGCCGTGGTACGAGTCGTACACCATGGGCGTGAGCAGCGGGAAAACGGTGTTTTTGAAGTAGCCTTCCACCTTTTTCAGCTCAATCTCGGTCAGCTCCTCCACCCGCCGGATGCTGAAACCCTGCTTCTCAAACTGCGGCTTCAGCTCATTTAAGTAGATGAGCGACTGGTCGTTAACAAAGCGGTGCGCAAAGTCGAGCAGCTTGCGCCGAAACGGCAATTCGCGCATGCCCGAGTAATCGACGCGCTCCTTGCCGTAGTCGAGGTAGTTATAAAGCGAGCCTACCCGAATCATGAAAAACTCGTCGAGGTTGGAGCTGGTGATGCTCATAAACCGCAGCTTGTCAAACAGCGAGCGGCTGGGGTCCTTGGCCTGGTCGAGCACCCGGTAGTTGAAGCGCAGCCAGCTCAAATCGCGGCTGATATACTTGCTTTTGCGGATAAGGTCGGCAGACTTGAACAATTTCATAAATCGCAGATTTAGACTGATTGCGCGGATTTCGCGGATTCGACCGGCGCAGGCGTGTCAGTTAGACAAAATAACGGCTTGGCGGCCGTTGGCGCGTGCCGGGCGCGGAAGAATAATTTTGGGGCCCAGTGAAAACGACGCGGTTTGGCGCGGTAAGTAGTCACCTTTGGAGCCTTCGGCATTGGGCTACTTGGTAACAGACCCACGGCCGCAAGATGCAGACCCGCAGGAAGTAGTAGCGCTATGCTCCCACACTGCACGCGTCGCAGCGGGTGCTGGTGCAAAGTGAGGACGAAATCCGACTGGCGCTACGCGTGTATCCTACCCATGAGCTGTCCATGGAACTACTTACTCAGCTACGGGCCGGAGGTGGAGGCGCTGGCCCCGGCCAGCCTGTGCGAGTGGGTGCGGGCGAGACACGCCGCAGCGGCAGCGCAGCAGCAACAGACAACGCCCAACTAATCGACGCCGTCAAAAATATCGGCCCACTCCAGCGTTAATTCCGACAGGGTGTGGCTGGGTATCGGGCCAGACTGCTCGTACGAATTTACCAGCACGTATTCCCCTTGCTCACTGCGCACGAAGGCCTGAATTATTTTATCGAGCGGGAAAACCAGCCAGTATTCCGTCACGTCGTTTTCGGCGTACAAATCAAATTTGGTGGCCGTGTCGAGGCACGCCGTGCTGGGCAAAATAATTTCGATAATCCAATCGGGCGCGCCCAGACAGCCGCGCGCGTCAATCTTGGCGGGGTCGCAGACTACGCACAGGTCGGGCTGCACCACCGTCCGAATCTGGGCATCGCCATTGCCCGAGCTGCGCAGCAGGCGTACATCGAAGGGCGCGGCAAAAGCCCGGCACTGCTTTCTTTTCAGGTGCACGTAAAGCTCACCGGATAAGTTACCAGAAATTATCTGGTGGGCCGAAACCGGGGCCGACATTTTCCGGAATATTTTTCCGCGGATTAATTCTACGTACTCGCTGAACTTCCAGCTCAGGTAGTCGGCGTAGGTGTACGACTGGCTCAAATCGAGCTGCGAAATGTCGGTAATCACGGGCCTCGTCGGGGTCATAGCTCCAAGTTACGGCAAAGCGCCTACTCACGCCGGGCGCGGCGCGGCAGCGTCAGCAGCAGCGTCAGAAACGCAGTAGCTCCGAGGCTGTACCAGGTGATAACGGGCAGGCCGCGGTAGTAGGGCATGGCGGCCGAATAATGGCCCAGCAGGCTCAGGCCCGCAAACAGCAGCGTACCCAGCGTGAGCAGGGCCAGGATGGTGCGCGTGACGAGGCGGTCGGCCACGCGCAGCAGGCTGGTGTAGCCGCTCAGCTCGACCTTCACGCGCAGCTCGCCTTTGCTGATTTTGCGCATGATTTGGCGCAGGTCGATGGGCAGCGTTTGCAGCAGGGCCAGCAGTTGGGTGCCCGTGTACTCGGCCTCGCTGAGGATGTTCTCGGGCGAGTACTGCTCGCGCAAAATCTTGGCCCCGTAGGGCCGCACAAACTCGAAGGTGTTGAAATTGGGGTGCAGCACCTTGCCGATACCTTCCAGGATAACCAGCGCCCGCAAAATGAGGAACACTGCGCCCGGTACTTGCAGCTTATACTGGTAGATGATGCCCTGGAGCGAATCAGCCAAGTCGTTCATACTCATGTCCTTAACGTCGAGCACCACGAAGTCTTCGATGAGCAGGCTGAGGTCGGCCTCGAAAGTGCGCATGTCGGGGATGTCGCTGCTGATGGCCAGGCGCCGGAAGTTGAGGGCCATGCTGCGCGCATCCTGCCGGGCCATACCAATGAACACGCCCGCGAAGGCGTATTTCTGCTGCTTGGTGAGCTTGCCCACCATACCAAAGTCGATGAGCACCAGCGTGCCATCGGGGCGCACCAGCACGTTGCCGGGGTGCGGGTCGGCGTGAAAAAACCCGAACTCGAATATCTGGGTCAGGTAGATGTCCATGCCCGTTTCGGCCACGGTTTCGGGGCTGAGGCCCCAGGCCAGCAGCTGGGCCTTATCAGTTATCTTACAGCCATTTACGAATTCGATAACCAGAATTTTGCTGGTGCTCAGCTCGCGGTAGGGCTTGGGGATGTAGAAGGTAGTGTAGCGCTCGTAGAGCTTGCGCAGCTGCTCCATGGCGCGGGCCTCGGAGGTGTAGTCCAGCTCCTTGGTCATGCTGCGCTCGAAGGCATCGACCACGTCCTGGGGATTGGCGAGGCCCTGGCCGCGCAAAAAGGTGGCCGTGAGGCGCACCAGCTCGTGCAGCAGGCGCAGGTCGCCCTCCACTTTTTCGCGCACGCCGGGGCGCTGGATTTTCACCACTACTTCTTCGCCGCTGGGTAGCCGCGCCCGGTGCACCTGCCCGATGCTGGCCGAGCCAATCGGCTCATCATCAAACGCTGCGAATACTTCGGCCAGCGGGCGGCCCAGCTCGGCTTCGATAATCTGGCGCGCCTCCTCCACCGGGAAGGGCGGCACGTTGCTTTGCAGCTTCTCAAACTCGTCGATGAGGGCCTGGGGCAGCAGGTCGGCGCGGTTGCTCAGGGCCTGGGCCAGCTTGATGAAGGTGGGACCCAACTCCTCGATTATCAAGCGGATACGCTCCCAACGCGTAGTTTGAAACACGGGGCGCTCGTCGGCTTCGAGCCAGCGCAGGCGGCGGCTCTGGCTCACGAGGCGGCGCAGGGGCGTGGTGGTTACCACGTCTTCGAAGCCGTAGCGCAGCAGCACTTCGGCCACCTGCCGGATGCGCGTGAGGTTGGAAATCGTATTTTTAAAAATCACGGGACGAGCGACTTAGAGCAGGTGAGCGGCCGGCGGGCCGGGGGTTGCACGAATTTTGCAGGCCAGCGTACACGCCGTTTTGCAACGCCAGCGGCTTGCCGCTGCCCGCCCGCCCAGTGCTTACCTTTTAGCCAAATCTACGCCTCTCCCACCCCACCCGCCCACGCCACCCATGACCAACCGCCTGCACGTCGTATTTGAGCAGCTCGACCGCGCCACCGAAAACGCCCTGGCCTCGGCCGAGGCGCTGGGGCCGCGCGCCTACACCCACCCGGTGCCCGGCCAGTGGGCGGCGGCCCAGGTGATTCACCACCTGCTCACGGCCGAAAAAAGCATCGCCGGTGCGCTGCGCCGCACCCTGGCCTCGGACAACAGCAAGTGGCAGCTATCCAAGGCCAAGCACCGGCTGCGGGCCACGCTGCTGCGGCTGGCCCTGCGCCTGCCGGGCCTCAGGTTTAAGGTGCCGCCCACCCTGCCGCCGCCGCCCGACCCTACCACCATTGCGCCCCTGCCCGAACTGCGCGCCGAGTGGGCCAGCATCCGGCGCGATTTGGAACAGGTGCTGCACGAGTTTCCGGGTACCAAGCTGAACCACACCGTATTCCGGCATCCGCGCGCCGGCTGGCTCACCTTGGGCCAAACGATAAATTCGGTGCTCGACCATACGCTGCACCACCAGCAGCAGCTTAACCGTATTAGTAAGGTGCTGAGTAAATAAGCGGTAAATGGGTAGGTGAGTAAAAAAGAACGTCATGCTGAGCCTGCCGAAGCATCTCTACCACGCCGTGAGGATTAGCAACCTAGCGGCGTGGTAGAGATGCTTCACTGCGTTCAGCATGACGTTTTTTTTACTCACTTACTCACCTACCCACTTACTCCTCCCCCACGGCCAGCGCCTGGGCCAAATCAGTAGGCGGCACGGTGAGCTTGCGGCGGTCGAGGTCGAGCCAGGCGCCATCGACTTCGACGGTGGCGGCCACGCGGCCATCGGCTTTGTAGATGGTGTGCAGGATGGTCCAGCGGGAGCCGTCGGGCGCGGCGGCCGTTACGCGGCCCTCTACCCGAGTGCGCTCGCCGCCGTGCAGCTCCTTGAGAAACTTGGTTTCTTCGCGAAACAGGATGGGGCCGAGCCGCAGTTCGCCGAAGCGCCGGATGTCGTAGCCGATGGTGGCTAGCCACTGCACGCGCTGGTCGGCGGCAAAATCGGCGTAGGCCGAGTGGCGCATGTGGCCGTTGGGGTCCAGCTCGGCCCAGCGTACGGTATATTCTTGCTCGTGAGTCATTTATAGTCTTTTTTAATTATCAAACTTAGGCAAAGCCGTTCGTCATTGCGAGCGCAACGCAGTGGAGCGCGGCAAGGACGAACGGCTTTGCCTAACTTAATCAATGGCTGGCTCGAAGCCGCCTACTACGGTGAGGCGCACCAGGTACTGGCCGCCCTCGTCTTCGCCCAGAAACTCGGCTTCGTAGCCGGCGGCGCGGGCTGCGTCTTCCAGCAGCGAGGCGTCGATGAAAAGCCAGGGAAACGGCTCGCCGGCCTGGTCCTTGTACTGAAAAGTGTACGCAACCTCGCCGTAGTACGGGCCGTTGAGGTTGAACACCAGCGCGCCCTCCTCGTCCTCGTAGAGGTAGCTGATGTCGGACGACGTGGCCAGAATCTGGCCATCGGGCGCGAGCAGGGTGCGGGCGTGCACCAGAAATTTATCGAGGCCTTCGAGGGTGCCGGCCAGGCCGAGGCCGTTCATCAGCATCAGGATGGTGTCGTAGGGGCGCTCGCTGGCAGTGCGGGGCGCGAAGATGTCGTGGCAGGCTACTTCGCGCACGCCGCGGGCCTGCATCACCTGCACTGCCCCAGCCGAGTGGTCGATGGCGCGCACGTCGGCAAAGCCGCGGCTTTGCAGCTCCAGGGCGTGGCAGCCCGCGCCGGCCCCCAGGTCGAGCACGCGGCCGCGGCACTCGTCGAGGGCCTGGCGCTCTAGCTCGGGCATGGCCAGCAGGGTGCGGAAAAAGTAGGCGGCGGGCAGGGGCTCGTCATCGGCGGCGCTGCACTGCACGGTGAGGGCGGCGGCGTGCTGGCCGTGCTGGTAGTCGAGCAGGGCTTGGCCAATAAGGTCGGGGGCGTGGTGGGGCATAGGAGAGGATGGCCGGTGACGCGCGTTTGAACGTAAACAGCGCCGGGCCGGCCGCCAAAGGTCCGGCAGCTTTTCGTTTTCATCCTCGCCCCATGGCTGCTTCCCAGAAAAAAGGTCAGCTTCCCACCAAAATCTGCGTCACTTGCGGCCTGCCTTTCGAGTACCGCAAGAAGTGGCGCAACAACTGGGCGGAGGTGAAATATTGCAGCGAAAGGTGCCAGCGCAACAAGCCGGCCACCCCCGCTTAATTGAGCGTCATGCTGGCGGCAGGAAGCAGTTCGCTCGCAGCACCGAACGGTTGAGTTGGTGCCGTCAGCATGACGTTCTTATGTTTCTCGTTGCTCCTCTGTCTAATTACCCCTTAACAAAGAATAATGGCCTCCAACCTCGACTACCTCAGCCCCGACCTCCAACCGCTCGTTGAAAAAGTAGAAGCGTACCTCGTGGCCAAAGAGGACCTGCGCAAGCTCACCGTGGCCGACCTCAACGAAGCCGCGCACGATGCGGCCGTGGCTACCTCGGCCGCCGAGTTTGAGCAGCGCCCGCCCACCGGCTCGTTCGACCAGCACGCCGACGAGCTAGCCCAGCGCCGCCTCGATGCCCAGGCCGACCTCAATGGCCTCACCCAGGATATTATGGCGCTGCTGCCCACCCGCAACGAGTGGGTGAAAGTGAACCTCGGCTACGGCCCCAGCCGCGTAGGCGCCTGGAGCGTACCCAACGCCCAGAGTACCAACGCCGAACACTACGAGCTGCGGGTGGTAATGTAATTCAGTTGGCGGGAGGACTTACGCTAAGTAAACTCAATGTCCCGCGTCCCAGTCGTAACCTAGTTCGGCCCAGTAGTCGGCGGGGCGGACGTCGGCGAAGGCGATAGTACCGATGCGCTTGAGGTGCTTGATACCGTACTTGAGGGGCGTGACGAGGCGCAGCGGCGCGCCGTGCGCTATGCTCAGGGGCTGCCCGTTTATCTCGTAGCAGAGCAGCGTTTGGGGATGAATGGCGCTGTGCATATCGAGGCCCACGTAATATTTTTCGTCGGGCGTGACGAGGCTGACGTAGGGCGCCAGGTCGGCGGGCGGGTTGGCTATGTCCCTGATGGGCTGGCCGCTGCGGCTGGCCAGCGGGTACTTGGCCAGGAAATCAGCGAAGCGCGTACCGGCCCAGTTCACCACAATGCTCCAGCCCTCGATGCACTTGAGCTGGGTCGTCATCTCAATGCGAGGCAGGGCTTTGATGTCGGCCAAAGTGAACTCCTGGGCCGGGCCGCCGCCGTAGGGCTGCACCCGCAAGCGCCAGGCCCCCAGGTCGATAGCCGATTGCAGGCCGGCGGTACCGTTGGTGCGCACCTGGGCCACGCCCTGGCTTTTGGCAAACTCGGGGGCCAGCCGCGTTTCGCGGAAATAGGCGGCCGAGAGGCGGCCGTTGGCATCGAGTACGCGCCGGAAGGGCAGCGGCGTGCCTTCGGCATCGGGCCGGTTGAGCAGGTAGCGCCAGCCCAGCACACCGCCCAGCCCGGCCAGCCCCAGGCCGATAAACGAGCGCCGGGTGCGGCGCGTAGCCTCGCGGTCGAGGGCCGAGCCGGGAGGCAGCGTCAGGTCCTGGCCATCGGGCGATACGTGCGGCGGAATGGGGTTGTCGGCGGGGGGCTTTACTTCCAGAGCCATACTACTAGTACGTTAATTTATTTATTATCAACACATTAACCAGGATAATTCGCTGGTCCGCCGGCGCAAGCCGGCCGACTAGTTGTCGTTGCAGGCGGCGGGCTTAAACTTGCTTCACCCAGCAAACACGGCGGGCTTAAACTTGCTTCACCCAGCGAATACACCACGCTTAACAACGACAATCGGTTGGCCGGCTTGCGCCGGCGGACCGGGGCCGGCTGGCCAGCAACGCTAAGCCTTGGCATCGGGGTCGCGCTGGGCCAGCATACTGCCAGTGACACCAGCAGCGGGCACGTCTTCAATCTCAAAGCCGGCTACCATAGAGCGGAAGTTATTCCAGCCGGCGCGGCCCACCTGCGCCACGTGCACCACAAAAAACAGCACGTAGCCCACCGTGAGCAAAAAGTGCTGCACGCGGGCCGCCTCGTAGCCGCCCAGCGTCTGGGTGAGCCAGCCAAACTGCGTGGGCTTGTAGATGGCCAGGCCCGTCAGCAACGAGCCTATTCCCATGATTACCACGGCGGTATAGGCGATGCGCTGGGCCCCGTTGTACTTCTGCACCAGCGGGGCGGTTTTGCGCAGGCCCAGGTCGTGCAAGGTCACCTCGATGGCTTCGCGGAAGGAGTGGCGGTTGGGCAGCAGGTAGCGCCACTCGCCCGACACTAATGTGTAACCTACGTATAATAAGCCATTTATGAAAAACACCCACATCAGCATGAAGTGCCAGGCCATGCCCTGCGCCAGCTTGTGGTCGAGGTGGGTGGCGGCGTAGAACGACTGCGGGAAGAACTTGTAGAGCGTGGTAGAGCCCCAGCCAATGCGGTAAATATCATTGGCCCAATATATCCACAGGCCGCTCCATATCATGAGCATGAGCACGGGGAAATTGACCCAGTGAAACCAGCGGATAGCTAGCGGATGTTTCTCAACTAGTTTTTTCATACAAAAGCGAAAAGCGGGTGCGCTACTACGAATGTAAGCCGCTACCCAAGCAAGACCGGGCGCGGGCTGGTAGCCGCTGGCCCTGGGGCAGACGCGGCGACGCGGCGGGTCTTACATCGGAAACCTTCTTTTTTATTTATAACCGGCCAGACGCAGCTTATGTGTAAGGATGGGGCACCATCGGCGTCTAGCCAAACCGGCGGCCCACGGGTGGCCAGTCATCATTTTAGCGTTAGCCGTATGAAAATGCTGTTTGCAAGTATTGGCGGGCTGCTGAGCCTGGCCGGATTTACCACGCTGGGGCCGGCGGTGAGCCCTAGCCCGGCGCGCACGCCCGTGGTGGTAGAGCTGTTTACCTCGGAGGGCTGCTCCAGCTGCCCGAGCGCCGACGCCACCCTGCGTGAGCTGGAAAGCAGCCAGCCCGTGCCGGGGGCCGAGATAATCGCGCTCGGCCAGCACGTCGATTACTGGAACCGGCTCGGCTGGCAGGATGCCTTTTCGGCCCCGGCCTACACGGCGCGGCAGGGCCAGTACGCCGCCCACTTCGGCAGTGGCTCCTACACGCCCCAGGCGGTGGTGCAGGGCCGCGAAGAGCTGGTAGGCAGCCGCCGCGCCGACCTGCTGGCGGCCATTGGCCGCGCGGCCAAGGCCCCCCAGGCCCAGGTGCGCCTGAGCGGGGGCCGCGACGGCCAGCCGCTGCGCGTGCAAGTAACGGAGCTGCCCACCGGCATTGGCCCAGCGCAGGTAGTGCTGTTCGTGACCGAAAGCGGCCTCTCTACGCAGGTGGGGCGGGGCGAAAACGCGGGCCAGCTGCTGCGCCACGCCACCGTGGTACGCAGCCTGCGCCCGCTGGGCGAGGTGCCCGCTACGGGCACCTTCGAGGCGGCCCCCACCCTGGCGCTGGCCGCCGGCTGGAACCCCGCCCACCTGCGGGCCGTGGTACTGGTGCAGGCGGTGCGCACCCGGCAAGTGGTAGGCGTGGGCACGCTGGCGCTGGGCGAGGGTGCACGGGCGCAGTAGCGCCGGCAAACCAGCGCGTTACTTGCGGCACCAACCCCTTCTTTCGTGGCCGACTCTGCTGCTCACTCGCTTGACCCATCCCGGTGGCCCGACCGCTACGGGGCTGATTTGTACCGCTTTGCCTACCGGCGCGTGCGGGAAGCTGAGGCGGCAGCCGAGCTGGTGCAGGAAACGTTTTTGAGTGCGCTGGCGGCCCGCGCTGGCTTTCGGGGCGAGGCGTCGGAGCGCAGTTGGCTGTTCGTGATTTTACGGCACAAGCTGGTGGATTTTTATCGCCAGCTAGCGCGCCGGGCGGCAGTAGAACAAGCCGACTCCGCCCCCGAGGACCACGAAACGGCCGAGCCGCTCTTTGGCCCGGATGGCCACTGGCTGGCGGCCCAGGCCCCGCAGGCCTGGCCCCCGGCCCACGATGCCTTGGAGCAGCAGGAGCTGCAACGGATTTTGGCGGCCTGCCAGCAGCGGCTACCGGCGCGCCAGCAGCTGGTGTTTGCCCGCCGCTTCGTGGAGGAAATTCCGGCCGCCGACATCTGCCAGGAGCTGGCGCTATCGGCGGCCAACTTCTGGGTATTGGTGCACCGCGCCAAGCTCAGCCTGCGCCAGTGCCTGGAGCGCCACTGGCTGGCGGCCCCGCCCCTACCCACCTCTTCCCCAAGCTGATGCTACTCCCTGCTTTTGTGCGCGACTGCCGCACGGCCACGCGCCTCATCGAGCGCCGGGCCGCGGCCACCCTGCGGCCCGGCGAGCGCCTGCGCCTGTGGGCCCACCTGCGCCTGTGCGTGTATTGCCGGCGCTACGAGGCCCAAAGCCGGCTATTGGCGCGCCTCGCCCCGCACAGCCCAGAGCCGTTTACACCCGCTACCGCAGCCATGAAAGCGCAGTGGCAGGACCAGATTACGCAGGCGCTCCGGTAGGGCAGCTACTACTCAGGGCTGCTTATAAAGCACGCCGCCCTTCAGCACGAGGCGCACCTGGCGCAGGGCCTGCACCTGCTGGGTGGGGTTGCCGGCCACGGCCACGAGGTCGGCGAGCAGGCCGGGCGCAATGCGGCCCCGGTCGGCGAGGTGGAAAATGCGGGCGTTGCCGCTGGTGGCCTGGCGCAGCACTTCGAGGGGCGTGAGGCCGTAGTCCTGCACCAACAGCTCCATTTCGAGGGCATTGTCGCCGTGCGGAAACACGCCCACGTCGCCACCCATGGCCAACATGACGCCGGCCTGGCGGGCGGCCTGCACGGCGCGGTGCTTCTCCACAATGCGCTGGGGGTCGGGGCCCTGGCCCTTTTTCCAGCCCTTGTAGCGCGAAATGGCGTCGGAGGCGGCCACCGTAGGGCACAGGGCCACGCCACGCTGCTTCATGAGGCGGAAGACTTCGGGCGTGCCGCCGTCGCCGTGCTCAATGGTTTCGACGCCGGCCAGCGTGGCGCGGCGCATGCCCTCGGCGGTGCTGGCGTGGGCCACCACGCCGCGCCCGGCCGAGCGGGCCGTTTGCACAATCAGCGTCAGCTCTTCCTGCGAAAAAGTGGGCTCGGGCGCGTTGTTCAGCCCCCAGCGGTAGTCGGCGTACACCTTGATAACGTCGGCCCCGTGGCCAATTTGCTCGCGCACGGCCCGCACAATGCCATCTACGCCATCGGCTTCCTGCGCACCCTGGGGCAGGTCCTCCACGGCGGCCAGGTGGGGGCCGTAGCTACCGGTGGCGACCAGCGCCCGGGTAGCCACCAGTAGCCGCGGGCCGGGGATAATACCCTGGTCAATAGCCATTTTCAACCCCACATCGGCGTAGCCCGCACCCTCGGTGCCCAGGTCGCGGGCCGTGGTGAAGCCGGCTTGCAGCGTGCGCTGGGCGTGCACGGTGGCGCGGGCCACGCGCAGGGCCTGCGGCTCGGTGAGCACCTGGTCGTTCCAGCTGGTTTCGTTGTAGGGGTGCAGCAGCAGGTGCGAATGGCCCTCGATGAGGCCCGGCAGCAGCGTGAGGCCGGGCAGCTCCAGGGTGCGCGCGCCGGCCGGGGCGGCCAGCTGCGCGGCCGGGCCGGCGGCGGTTATCTTCTCGCCTTCGACCAGCACGGCCCAGCCGGGGTGCAGGTCCTGGCCGTCGAACACGGCGGCGGGGTGCAGGAGCAGGGCCGAGGTTTGGGCGCGGCTGAATACTGGCGTTAATAACCAGAAAACCAATGCATTAATAATTATAAATTTAGGCATAGGGGCTAGGTTTGAGGCGCTTATGACAAGTAGCGCGAAGCTTCCGCTTCGTGCGCGAGCACAGCGAGCAGGCGGTATCGCACGGCGCGCATAGCGAGGCGCGCTGCGCTCGCGCACGAAAGCGGAAGCTTCGCGCTACTCGCCCAGCCGGTACTGCTTTTCGACGTGCTTTTGCACATCCTCGGGGTAAAACCACACGTCCTTAAACTGGCCTTCGCAGTAAAGCGGGGCCTGGTCGGTGAAGTGCTTGTCGCCGGGGCGGCTGGCCTGGCCGCCCGTTACCACGGAGCGGGCCACCACGCGGGGGCCAAACTCGACCACCGCCACAAAGCTGTTGCCTATGCCGCCGTAGCGCTTTTTGGTGCCGGGGTAGGTGTGCGCGCCAAACGCGGCCAGCGAGCCCCAGGCCGACGACGTGAAGGCCACCGGGCGGCTCGGCTGCTGGTCATCAAAGGTTTCGTCGATGCGGCCGGTGAGGCGCTGGTAGCGGTTGACCTCGCCCCACGGCACCTGCCACTTGCCGAAGTCGCGGGTGAGCTCGGCCAGGGTTTCGCTCAGGGCCTGGGCCTTCTCATCGGGCGCGGTGTGCTCAATGAGGAAGTTGGTAAAGCTAATGTAATCAGTGGCTTGGCCGGCCGGCACGCGGGGGCGGGCCAGCCGCTGCAAGCGCTCGGCCCAGTAGATGGCCAGCGTTTGGGCCACCGAGGTTTGGCTGTAATTCAGGTTCCAGGCGCGTAGTATGGGCAGGGCTTTTTCGACCCCGGCGGGCAGCGTGCCGCCCGGCTCGTCGAGCAGTAGCTGGCAGTCGCGCAGCAGCGAGGGCAGCAGCTTTTCGAAGCCGGCCAGGTGCGGGTCGTTGGCGGCGGCAATGAGCGTATCGAGGGTGAAGACCTTTTTGCGGCTCAGCACGCGCACCGCGTTAATGCCCCGGTAGTTCTCGGCATCGGGAGCCATGTAGCTGGGGTACTGCGCTTTGGCGGGGCTGCTAGTGGGGCCGGCCACGGTGTAGGGCGTCGAGTTGCAGTTTTGGATGAAGCCGCTGGCGGGGTTGCGCACCTGCACCAGCTCCTCCACTTTGTGCAGGCCCTGCCACTCGGTGGCTTTGAGGCTGCCATCGACGGGCTGGCTGAAGTCGTAGCCGGCGGAGCGGCGGGGCATGAAGTTGCCGTGCCAGTAGGCGATAGTGCCCTGGTTATCAGCAAACACCGTGTTGTTGGAGGCGTTGCCGTTGAGGCGCATCACCTTTTGAAAGCCGGCGTAGTCGTGGGCCTTGGTGCGCAGGTAGCTCTGCTCCAGGGCTTCGAGGGGCGTGTCCATCATCTTCACGGTCAGCCACTTCTCCCCTACCTTGCCTACCACCGGGCCGTGGGGCGTGCGGTAGGTGGTGAAGGTGCGCCGCTGCCGCCGGCCATCCTTCAGGTAAACCAATGACAACGTATCAGTTACCACGGGCAGCTGCTGGCCTTCATATTGATACACGAACTTGCCGGCCTGCTCGGTTACCGTTTCGAGGTACTCGTCCATCGAGTCGGCCTGGCTGGAGGTGTGCATCCAACCGCATTTCTCGTTAAATCCCTGGTAAATAAAGAATTGCCCCCACGTAACGGCCCCGTAGGCGTTGAGGCCGGCGGCGCTGGTCATCTGCACCTCCAAGCGAAAGTAGAACGAAGTGTGCGGGTTGATGAGCAGCAGCGGGTGGCCGCTGGCGCTTTTGGCGGGCGCAATGGCGAAGCCGTTGGAGCCGGTCGGCTCGTCGTCGGCTTGCTCAAAGGCCAGCCGCGTTTCCGCTTTAGGCGGCTGATACGAGGTCCCTTTTTGCTGGCTATAGAACGCCTTGAGGCGCTCCAGGGGCACCACGCTCACGTTGCCCCCAATGCTGCCCTCGCTGAAGAGTAGCGGCATCCAGGGCTGGAAGCGGTGCAGCAGCCGGGGCCGCACCGCGGGGTGGGTGGCCAGGTAGTAGTTGGTACCGTCGGCAAAGGCGTGCAGCAGGTCCTTCATCCAGCGGGGGCTGCGGTTGTAAATGCCCACCGCCCGCGTTGAATCCAGAAACAGCCGCTGGCGCAAATCCTCGTAGAGGGCGGCCTCGCCCCGCACTTCGGCCTGTCGGCCCAGCGCAGTGAGGTAGTTGTCCTCGACGCGCGCAAAATCGTCCTCACACTGCGAGTAGAGCAGGCCAAAAACCGCGTCGGCATCGGTTTTGCCCGTGATGTGGGGCACGCCCCAGGTATCGCGGGTGATACTGACGCGCCGGGCCTGCTGCTGCCAGCGGGACATTTCGGCGGGCGTAAAAGCCTGGGCGTTAGCCTCCCCAGCGGCCAGCAACAACAGGAGCGTAGTAAGTTTGTGCATCAGCTAATGTCTTGAGCTAGTAGCTACTAGCCGTTAGCTACTAGCTTTTGTTTTGATTAACAAGTAGTTGCGAAGAGTACGAGTGCCGTCTCATTTCGCCTGACTACTTCCTGACAAGCCGTTTGCGCTGATTTTGTGGCGGGAGCGGCCCCGCTGCAAGTTAGGCCGCCGGGCGGGGCTTGCCGGGTTAGCGGCCCGCGCTTCCGTTAGCTACCCACTTCCATAATCCCACCCAATCTTATGCTTTTCAATAGCTTACGCATAAAATACCTCGTTGTGCTGGGAGGCCTGCTGGCCGCCGCGGCCCCCGGCCTGGCTTCGCGCGCGGCGGCGCAGGAGGTGCCGGTGGCCGTCAACCACACGGCGCTCTACGTGCATGACCTGGCCAAGAGCGCGGCGTTTTACCGCGATGTGATGAACCTGACCGAGATTCCGGAGCCGTTTAAGGATGGCAAGCACATCTGGTTTCGCACCGGGGCCCACAGCCAGCTGCACGTCATTCAGGGCGCGGCCAAGGTGGAGCCGCACGACATCAACTCGCACCTGGCTTTCCGCGTCAACGACCTTAAGGCCTTTATGGCGCGCCTCGACCAGGCGCACGTGCGCTACGGCACCTGGCAGGGCGAGCAGAAGCTGACTACCGTGCGCCCCGACGGTATCAAACAGGTGTATTTCCAAGACCCGGATAATTTCTGGCTGGAGGTGAATGATGATAAGTTTTAGGGTATCGCCCTGGTGGCACCTTACCCCCTAGCCCCGACGCTTCCAACTTCACGCTGATAGCCCCCTGGGCCGGTGGCCTGCACGGACACCAGCCGCCGGGCCACAATGCCGCGGACAACTACCTGTTTTGCAAGGCAAAATTACTGCCCTCCTGCCGGAGCAGGGGGTACTTTTTCGGCAGAAAGCGCTTCAAAATCCTCCTAAACAGACCTTCCGGCCCTGGCTGCACGTTTTGGGCACCCTGCTTCGCGTTAGATAATCGGTGGCCGATACTTCGGGCGGGCCTCCCTCCTTTTCGCGGGCAGCTATGGTGGCTGGGTGCGGCGGCGGGCGGCCTCCATAAGGCAGCGCGGCGGCAGCGGACCCGCGGGCGGTGGCCCCGCAAAGGGGGGCTGCTGGACGTTGAATTACTAAGTTTTTCGCGGTAAGCTGCTGGGCAACGAGCGCTTTGGCCCCAAATTTTCTTTTACTCCGGCTCGTTACGCTCCTGAAGTAATGGCTGGTAATTCGCTGAATATAGGCCGCTTAGCACGCGCCTACTGCCAAGATTACGCGGCTGCTTTATATTGCCTCCCCAATTCCGCCCGCCCATGCGGCGCACTTTCTTTCCACCCACCCCATTTCTCCCTGCTATGACCACCCGCCGAAGCTTTCTGACCGCCGCCGCGCTGCTTTCTGCCAGCTTGCTGGTAGCGCCCTCCGCGTTTGCCGCCTACAACAAGCGCTACGTGGGCTTGCAACTCTACACCGTGCGCGAGGCCATGGCCAAAGACCCCGCCGGCACGCTGGCCCACCTGGCCAAAATCGGCTTCAACTCGGTAGAGGGCGCCACCTACACCGGCAGCCAGCAATTTTACGGCATGACGCCCCAGGCCTTTGCCGCGCTGCTCAAGCAAAACGGCCTCATCATGCCCAGCAGCCACTACCGCCTGGGCGAGGAGCAAGCCAACGGGGCCCCCGTGCGGGGCACCATGCTCCACGACTGGGACCGCGCCGTGGACGATGCCGCCGCGGCGGGCGTCAAATACATGGTGTGCGCCTATCTGTCGGAGCCTGAGCGCGGTAACCTTGACCACTACCAGTACATTGCCGAGCAGCTCAACAAGGCGGGCGAGCGCGCCCACAAGGCCGGCTTGCAGCTCTGCTACCACAACCACGACTTCGAATTCCAGGCCCAGGACGGCAAGCTGCCCTACGACCTGCTGCTCACCAGCACCGACAAAGACCTGGTAAAGATGGAGTTGGACCTGTACTGGGTAACTAAGGCGGGCCACGACCCACTCGCCCTCTTCAAGCAGCACCCCGGCCGCTTCCCGCTCTGGCACGTCAAAGACATGGACCGCACGCCGCAGCACGCCTTCACCGAAGTAGGCAACGGCAGCATCGACTTTAAGAAGATATTCGCCCACGCCGACGAGGCGGGCCTCGCCTATTTCTTTGTGGAGCAGGATGTTACGCCCGGCTCGCCGTTTGATAGTATCACGCAGAGCATCAACTACATCAAGAAGAATTTGGTGTAGGCAGCACTCCTAGCCCGCAAAAAAGAACGTCATGCTTGGGCAAACCCAGCATGACGTTTTTTCATAACATACTAATAACAAACTACTTATCCGCTGACAGCTCCCGTATCCAAATGTTGCGGAAGCTGAGCGGCTCGCTCTTATCGCCGTGGGCTTGCAGCTTGATGGGGGCCGCACCGTGGGCCTGGTAGCTGGGCGGGCCAATGTACTGGGTGGGGCCTTTCAGGGTCACGTTGTTTTGCACGAGCACGCCGTTGAGCAGTACCGTTACGCGGGCGGGCGTAGCCATGGCGCCGCCGGCGGCGAAGGTGGGGGCCGTCCACACAATGTCGTACACCTGCCACTCGCCGGGCTTGCGGGTGGGGTTGGCCAGCGGTATCAGTTGCTTGTAAATGCTGCCGGCCATGCCGTTCACGTACGTCTTGTTGTTGTACGAATCCAGCATTTGCAGTTCGTAACCGAGGTCGCCCTTACCGAGCGACGCCAGAAACAGGCCGCTGTTGCCGCGCGCCTGGCCGGTGCCGCTGATGTTGGCCGGCACGCGCCACTCTAGGTGCAGCTGGTAGTTGGTGAAGGAGCGCTTGGTTTCGATGTTGCCAGTGCCCTTTTTCACCGTAAACATGCCGCCCGACACCGGCCACGGCGCGGCCACGCTGTGGTCGTCGGTCGAGGTCCACTGGTCAAGGTTTTTACCGTCGAACAGCACAATGGCGTCATTGGGGGCGTCGCCGACGGTTTTGCCGGGCGTCACCACCTTAGGCACGGGCTCCCACACCTCCGTGTCCTCGGGCTTGCCGGTTTGCTGGGCGTGGGCGGCCCCCACACCGAGGGCCAAGAGAGCGGTAGCAGCCAGGCGAATGTTCATGCGCGAAAGGGTGGGTTTAGAGGAAAGTTATTTCAGAGCGGGCAGCAAGCTTTTCTTGATGTACGCCGCACTCTGCGTAATGCTTTTATAGGCGTCCATGCCGAAGTTTTCCTGCTCCACAAACGGGTGCTTGAGCCCAGCCACGGTAGCGTGGGCAAAAATCTTTTTGAAGTCAATGGACCCCGCTCCTACTTCAGTATTCAACTCCGGCTTGGCCTTGTCCATGTCCTTCACGTGCCAGAGCGGGAAGCGCTTGGGATGCGCCTGCATCAGCTTAATGGGGTCCTGGCCGGCCCGCACCACCCAGTAAATGTCCAGCTCAAAATCAACCAGCGCCGGGTCGGTTTCCTTCAGCATCACGTCATACAACGTGTTGCCGCCCAGTACTTTAAACTCAAAGTCGTGGTTGTGATAGCCCAGCCGCAGGCCCGCCGATTTACACAGCGCACCAGCCTTGTTGAGCTTCGTAGCAATGGCCTTAAAATCAGCCACCGACGTGCGCACTTTGTCATCCAGATACGGCACAATGAGGTAGGTTTGCCCACTGGCCTTGGCCGCCTGTATGTAGGCGGTGAGGTCGTCCTCATTACCCGTGCTCATAAACGCGCCCATGTCGTAGTGGCCGCTGGTGGTAGTGAGGCCATTGGCTGCCAGCGCCGCCTTCAACTCCGGGGCCGTGAGCCCCCAGAAGTGCTTGTCGCGGCTGTAGCCGTAGGTTTCCACGGTCTGGTAGCCGGCTTTGGCCACTTTCGCCAGCGTGCCCTTCACGTCTTTGCCGATGTAGTCGCGCAGGCTATACAGCTGCAAGCCCACTTTGGGCGCGGCCGGCGCGGCCAGCAGCAGCCCCGGCGCCGTCAGCGACACGGCGGATAGTACGCCAACTTGCTTTATAAAATCCCGGCGTTGCGTCATAGTATTGGTAAATTTTTAGTGTGATTCAGAACGTCATGCTGAGCTTGCGGAAGCATCTCGCCCGGGGTACCAGCTCAATCGTTAGCTCCGCTGACCTTCGGTTCAACAATGCGCGCGAGATGCTTCCCCGCGGTCTGCATGAACTATGCCAGCGCGCGCAAGCAACTACCCCTACACGTCGCACAGCAGCACCGCTTTGCGCAGGGAGGCCAGCTTATCGGCCTGCGTGGGCACGAACTCCTGGGCCACAAATCCCGTGAAGCCCGTAGCCTTGATGGCGCGCACAATGGCCGGGTAGTTAAGCTCTTGTGAGTCGTCTAGTTCGTGGCGGCCGGGCACGCCCGCCGTGTGGTAGTGCGCAAAGTAGGCGTGGTGGTCGGTGATGGTTCGGATGATGTCGCCCTCGTCAATCTGCATGTGGTAGATGTCGAAGAGCAGCTTGAAGTTTTCGGAGCCCACGCGCTTGGCCAGGGCCACGCCCCAGGCACTGCGGTCGCACTGGTAGTCGTGGTGGTCGATTTTGCTATTGAGCAGCTCCATCACCAGCACCACGTTGTGCTGGGCGGCCAGCTTCAGCAGCGGCGCGAAGCCCTGCACGCAGTTGGCCAGGCCGGTTTCGTCGCTCATGCCGCGGCGGCTCCCGCTAAAGCAAATCAGGTTTTTGTAGCCCGCCCTGGCCACCAGCGGAATCATCTCAGCGTACCGCTTTTGCAGCGCCGCGTGGTACTTGGGGTCGTTGAAGCCATCGGTCAGGTTCAGCTCCGCGCCGTTGCACATCGGCGAGTCGAGGCCGTACTTTTTGAGCGTGGGCCAGTCGGCCGGGCCCACTAGGTCAATGCCTTGCAGGCCCATGCCCTTGGCGGCGGCGCACAGCTGGTCGAGCGGCATATCGCCAAAGCACCAGCGGCAAACGGACTGCTTGATATTGTTTTTCAACACTGCCTTTGCTAGGGGTTGGTCGGCTGAGGCAAAAGCACTTAGCGCACCCGCTACGCCGGCCGCGGCCGTGCCGGCCAGCAGGTTTTTGAGCGCCGTGCGGCGAGTGGGTTGCGGGGCCATTGTGGGAAGCTTTACTTGAGACTCAGAATATACTTGGTCATTTCCTTGGCATCGGCCAGGGCCAGCGTGGGGTGCGGCGTCATGGGGATTTCGCCCCAGTTACCCTTACCGCCGGTAATGATTTTATTACCCAGCATCGCAATGTTGGCGGCGGTGGCCGGATACTTCTGGGCTATTTCGACGTAGGACGGGCCCACCACCTTTTCATTCTGCTTGTGGCAGCCGCCGCAGTCGGAGCCGGCAATTAGTTGCGCCCCTTTATTCATGACCCCGCCCGAGTGCTCGGTGCCGATTTTGGTCACGTTGGTGTCTACCTGCACTTGGTTGGCCACGGCCGCAACTTTGGCGCCGGCCGTCGTGTCGTGGGCAGTAGCATCGACCGGGGTAGTTACGGTCGCTTGGGTATCGGCCCCGTCGGGCTTGTAGCCCGAGTCGCAGGCGGCAACCAGCGCGCCGAGGCTGAGGAGCAAAGCAATTTTTTTCATAGGAGGCGGCGGTTAGATTCCGAGCAGGGAGTTGTTGAAAGTGGGGTTGGCCGCGGTAGCTACAAAGTCGTCAAAAGCTTTGTCAGTCACACGGATAATGTGGTCTTTGATAAATTGGGCCCCTTCGCGGGCCCCATCTTCGGAGTTCTTAATGGCGCACTCCCACTCCAGCACGGCCCACCCGGGGAAGTTGTACTGCGCCATCTTGCTGAAAATGGCCTTGAAATCGACCTGGCCATCGCCCAGCGAGCGGAAGCGGCCGGCGCGGTCCAGCCAGGGCTGGTAGCCGCCGTACACGCCCTGCCGGCCGGTGGGATTAAACTCGGCATCCTTCACGTGGAACATCTTGATGCGCTCGTGGTAGATGTCGATATACTCCAGGTAATCAAGGCATTGCAGTACAAAGTGCGAGGGGTCGTAGAGCAGGCAGGCGCGCGGGTGGTCGTTCACCTCCGTCAAAAATCGCTCGTAGCTGATGCCATCGTGAATGTCTTCGCCGGCGTGCGTTTCGTAGCACAAATCCACGCCCTGGGCATCAAACTCGTCCAGAATGGGCAGCCAGCGGCGGCCCAGCTCCGCAAAGCCGGTTTCGACCAGGCCGGCTGGGCGCTGGGGCCAAGGGTACACCATGGGCCACAGCAGCGCGCCGCTAAACGTGGCGTGCGCCTTCAGGCCCAGCCGGCGCGAGGCCTTGGCGGCTGCCTTCAGCTGCTGCACGGCCCACTGCTGGCGCGCAAACGGGTTGTTACGGTACGCCTCGGGCGCAAAGCCGTCAAACAGCTGGTCGTAGGCCGGGTGCACGGCCACCAGCTGGCCCTGCAAGTGGGTCGAGAGCTCGGTTATTTCCAGGCCGGCGGCGTTCACCTTGCCCTTCAGCTCGTCGGCGTAGGTCTGGCTGTCGGCCGCCAACTGCAAGTCAATGAAGCGCGTATCAGTGGTGGGCAGCTGAATACCCTTGAAACCCAGGTCTTTGGCCCAGGCACAAATGCCCTCCAGCGTGTTGAAAGGGGCTTCGTCGCCGATGAACTGGGCCACAAAAACGGCCGGTCCCTGGATAGTAGTCATAGCTTAATCAAACGGTGAATTCGGTCCATTTTTCAGTCGATTTACCCGAGGCAATAACGTGCTCGATAAACGCCATGCCCCGCACCCCATCGCTAATACTCGGGAAATCAAGCATTTCGGGCGTGGCGGGTGTGCCATTGGCCCGCGCTTGCAGCGTCAGGGCAAAGTTGCGGTAGAGGTTGGCGAAGGCCTCAATATAGCCCTCGGGGTGGCCGGCCGGCACGCGGGCATTGTGCTGCGCAAAAGAGCCGACGTAGCCGGTACCGGTACGCCGAATCTCGGCCGGGCTATCCAACCACCTCACCAGCAGGGTATTGTTATCGGCCTGCTGCCACTCTACCCCGCCCTTATCGCCATACACCCGAATCTTGACGTTGTTTTCCTCGCCGGCCGCAATCTGCGAGGCCATGAGCACGGCGCTGGCCCCGTTATTGAGCTTTAGCAGCACCGCCCCATCGTCATCGAGTTGCCGCCCGGCTACTACCGTGTTTATGTCAGCACACAGCTTAACCACTTGCAGGCCAGTTACATATTCCAGCAGGTTGAAGGCGTGCGTGCCAATGTCGCCCATGGCCCCGGCCACGCCGCTGCGGGCGGGGTCGGTGCGCCAGGCGGCCTGCTTGTTGTCGCCGCCCTCCTCAAACTTGCTCAGCCAGCCCTGCGGATACTCCACGTAGGCCTTGCGAATAGGCCCCAACGTGTTGGCGGCCAGCAACTGGCGCGCCTCCTTCACCATGGGGTAGCCGGTGTAGGTGTGGGTGAGGCAGAGCAGGCAGCCGCTGGCCTCGGCCACGGTTTGCAGCTGCTTGGCCTCGGCCAGCGAAAAGGTCATCGGCTTGTCGAGGATGACGTGGAAGCCGTTTTCGAGAGCCAGCCGAGCGGGCTCAAAATGCAAATAATTGGGCGTTACGATGGCAATAACCTGCACCCGCTCGGCCGCCGGCCGCTGCTTTTCGCGGGCAATCAGGTCCTGAAAGGAGCCGTATACGCGGTCGGGCGCCAAGCCCAGCAGCACGCCGGTAGCCGCCGACTTGGCCGCGTCACTGCTAAACGCGCCCGCTACTAGCTCATACAGGCCATCGAGGTTGGCCGCCAGGCGGTGCACCGCGCCAATAAAGGCCCCGGTACCTCCGCCAATCATTCCCAAGCGTAACTTCATACTAAAAATCAGTAAATCAGCTGCTTATACTTCCAGGCGGGCCTTGGTTTCGATGAAGCTCATTTCCTCGGCCGGCACGCTCACGCGCTGGTCTTTGAAAAGGAGCAGGAACGCGACCAGCACGGCCGCCGCAATGGCCGCCGGAATCAGCCAGATGGTTTGCCAGTCGTGCAGATTAACCTTAATTATATGGGCATCAACAATCTGGCCGCTCAGCAGCGAGCCAATGAGCATACCCACGCCATAGGTGGCCAGCGTGATGAAGCCCTGGGCCGCGCTTTTCGACTGCTCGCCGGCCAGCTTATCGGTGTAAATCTGGCCCGTTACGAAGAAGAAATCGTAGCAGATGCCGTGCAGCACAATGCCCGCAATCAGCATCCAGTAGTTGCTGTCGGCGTTGCCGAAGGCAAAGAATACGTAGCGCACCACCCAGGCCAGCATGCCGATGGCCAGCATTTTCTTCACGCCCAGGCGGGCAAAAAACACCGGAATAAGCAGCATGAACAGCACCTCCGAGACCTGCCCGAGGCTCTGCACGCCGGCCGCCGACTTCATACCCACTTCGTTGAGAAACGGGTTGGTGAAGCCGTAGTAGAAGGACAGCGGCACGCAAATAGCCACCGACGCCAGGAAGAAAATCAGGTATGAGCGGTTTTTCAGGAGCCGGATGGCGTCAAGGCCCAGCAGGTCGCCCATGGTGGTGGGGCCAGCCTTTTTCACCGGCGGCGTGGCAGGCAGCAAAAAGCTGAAGCCCCCAAGCAGCGCCGACGCGCCGGCCGCCATTTTGAGCGTGAGCACCAGGGTGCCGCTTTCCTCCCAGCCCAGCTTGGCAATGGTGAGACCGGCCACAATCCAGCCCACGGTGCCCAGCACCCGAATATTGGCAAACTCCTGCTGCGGATTCTGCATTTGCCGGAAGGAGATGGAGTTAACCAGCGCCAGCGTGGGCATGTACAAAATCATGTAAATCAGGATGTATGGGTAAAACGCCCCAAAATCGGGGGCGCCCGCTGCCTGCCACAGCAGCACAGCCCCGGCCAGGTGCAGCACACCCAATATCTTCTGGGCCGAGAAAAACCGGTCGGCAATCAGCCCGATAACGAAAGGCGCCACAATGGCCCCGATGGACTGGGTGAGGAACGCCACGCCCACCTGAATGCCGCTGGTGTGCAGGTTTTGCAGCAGGTACGTACCCAGCGTCACAAACCAAGCGCCCCAGATAAAGAACTCCAGGAACATCATCAGGGACAGTTTGAAGCGAACGGTCGGCGTCATAAGCAGCGGGTGGGAAAAGGCAGGTGGTGATTAGGGCGTAATCGTTGGCATGCAGACCGCCGGGAGACATCGCGCGTGGAGTAGTAATCTCACTCGTTCAACGGTTTTGATTGCTGCCGCGCGCGATGCTTTCCGGCGGTCTGCACAACGTTCTTTACTAGTAGCCAAGGTGTTATCAGCTGGTAGCCCAGGCGCGGTCACCTTTTTTGTAAGGCACATTACCGTCGTACTTACCAGGCACGGGCAGGTAGCGTAGCGCCTTGGTAGCACCCGCTTCGGAAGTGAAAAAGCCGAGTAGCGTCAGCTCCTTCATCATGCGGAAATAGTGGCTGGGGTCGTCCTTGCGCTGGTTTTGGGTGAACTGCTTCTGCTCCTTATCCAGGGCCGTGAGGAAGGCGGTGCGCTGGGCCGGGTCGCAGGCCAGGAAGGCTTTGCCCTGCATTTTCTGGCAATCCTGGTCGAGTCTGGTGAGGCCGGTAAGGAAAACTTGCTGGTCGGCGGGCTTGTAGCAGTCGCGCACCATCACCTCCATAAAATTGCCGACTTTGGCGGCCTTGGCCCCCGGCGTGCTGGTGGCGGGCAAAATGGTTTCGCCCACCTCATCGAGCAGCCCAATTTGGGTGGGCGTGAAGGCTACTTTGGCCCCGCCGGCGGTACCCGAGGTGTCGGTTTTAGCTTCCTCCTTGCCGGGTGAAGAGCAACTGGTCAAAAAATAATCGGCTCCAATAACGGTGCCGCCCATCAGGACGGCCACGCGGGCGAGGGCGTTGCGGCGGTTCATAACAGGCTGTTAGTTAAATGTTTTGCTTTTTCATTTCGCTCACAGCGTGGTCCACGGCGCGGGCCGTGAGGGCCATATAGGTCAGCGAGGGGTTTTGGCAGGCGGCCGAGGTCATGGCCGCGCCGTCGGTCACGTACACGTTGGGCGCGTCCCACACCTGGTTGTGCTGGTTGAGCACCGACGTTTTGGGGTCGCGGCCCATACGGGCGGTGCCCATCTCGTGGATGCCGCCGCCCAGCACCGAGCTGCCGTTGTAGGTTTTCACGTTTTTGAGGCCCGCTTTTTCGAGCATTTCCTGGGCGTCGTTCATCATATCGACGCGCATTTTCAGTTCGTTTTCCCGAATGTGCGCATCCATTGATAACACGGGCAGGCCCCACTTGTCCTTCTTGGTTTTGTCCAAGAACGTGCGGTTATCGTGGTAGGGCAGCGTTTCGCCGAAGCCTGTCATGCCCATCGTCCACTTGCCAGGCTCGGTGAGCGCGTCCTTAAACTCGCCGCCGATGCTCATTTCCGGAATTTCGCGGCTCCAGCCCTCGCGGCCGGCGCTGCCCTGGTAGCCAAAGCCGCGGATGTAGTCGCGCTTATCGCCAAACAGGTTGCGGAAGCGCGGCACGTAAATGCCGTTGGCCCGGCGGCCATACGTGTACTTGTCCTCAAAGCCCTCCACGTCGCCGTGCGCGCCGGCCCGGAAGTGGTGGTCCATCAGGTTGTGGCCCAGCTCGCCGCTGCTGCTGCCCAAGCCCTCGGGCCACACGTCGGTGGCCGAGTTCATCAGCACCCAGGCCGAGTTGAGGGCCGAGGCGTTCAGGAAAATAACCTTGGCGTAGTACTCGTAGGTCTGGTTGGTTTCGGCATCGAGCACCTCCACGCCCTTGGCGCGCTTGGTGTCTTTGTCGTACAAGATTTTAGTAACAATCGAAAACGGCCGTAGCGTGAGGTTGCCGGTGGCCACGGCCGCGGGCAGCGTGGCCGACTGCGTACTGAAATACGCCCCAAACGGGCAGCCCAGCCAGCACTTGTTGCGGTACTGGCAGTTGGTGCGGTTGTGGTGCGGCATCGTCAGGTTGGCCGTGCGGCCAATCACCATGTGCCGGTTTTTGAAGTTCTTTTTGATGCGGGCGGCCACGTCTTTCTCCACCACGTTCATCTCCATGGGCGGCATAAACTCGCCGTCGGGTAGCTGCGGCAGGCCATCGCGGTTGCCGCTGATGCCCGCAAACTTCTCCACGTAGCTATACCACGGCGCCAGGTCTTTGTAGCGAATGGGCCAGTCCACGGCGATGCCGTCCTTGGCGTTGGCCTCAAAATCGTAGTCGCTCCAGCGGTACGACTGCCGGCCCCACATGAGTGAGCGCCCACCCACCTGGTAGCCCCGAAACCAGTCAAAAGGCTTCACCTCCGTATAGGGGCTCTCCTTTTCATTGACCCAATAGTCGAGGTTAGCTTCGTTCAGCGTATAGTCGCGCCCCAATACCGGGTAGTCGGCTATCATTTGCTGGGTTTTGCCGCCGCGGTGGGGCAGCTCCCAGGGCGCTTTATTGGCGTTTACGTAATCTTTTACGTGCTCGATGTTGCGGCCACGCTCCAACATTATTGTTTTTAATCCTTTTTCAGTCAGCTCTTTAGCTGCCCAACCGCCTGATATACCTGAGCCAATTACAATGGCATCATATGTGTTTTTTTCCATGAACTACTACAAAACGATAGGGTGGGAAATAGACGGAAGGAGCTGGCCTCTATTCGTTGGCTGTTTGCTTAAAGGCCAATTGGTTGTAATTAATTCGCCCGCAGCGGCATAGGTATTTTACTCCCCGGCAAGGTAGCAGTAATTACTCACTTTTCAAACCGCATCGCCGCGCTTGGCGGCGCGCACAGCGTGGTCTACGGCGCGGGCCGTGAGGGCCATGTAGGTCAGCGAGGGGTTTTGGGTGGAGGTAGACGTCATGGCGGCGCCGTCGGTTACGTACACGTTGGGGCAGGCGTGTAGTTGGTTCCACTGGTTGAGCAACGACGTCTTGGGGTCGCGGCCCATGCGCACGCCGCCCATTTCGTGGATGTCAAGGCCCGGGGCCTGCCCGGTGTCCACGGCCTTAATATTGACAAAGCCGGCTTTGGTATACATGTCGGTAAACTGCTCGAAGAAGTCCTGCTTCATCTTGGCGTCGTTGTCGTCGTAGCCCACCGATATCGACAGCAAGGGCATGCCCCACTCATCTTTGCGGGTGGGGTCGAGGCGCACGTAGTTGGTAGCCTTCGGGATGGTTTCGCCCATCATGCCCGACTGCACCCGCCACGGCCCCAGCGCCGGGCGCTCCAGCTGCTGCTTGAAATCGGCCCCCAGGCCGTGCTCGGGCTGCACCAACCCGCGCGATGCGCCAAAGCTGGTGGCGTAGCCGCGCAAGAAGTCGGTTTCCTGCTTAAACACGTTGCGAAAGCGCGGCAGGTAGCCGCCGCCCGCCGGGTTGCGGCCATCGGTGGTAAACTCCTTCAGGCCCTCGTACTCGGCCGATATGTGGGCGCTGTAGTTGTGAAACGCCACGTATTTGCCCAGCACCCCGCTGTCGTTGCCCAGGCCGTTAGGGAAGCGTTGCGAAGTAGAGTTGAGCAGCAACAGATTGGTATTCAAGGCCCCGGCATTCACAAACAGCACGGGCGCGTAGTACTCGGTAACGGCCTTAGTATGCGTGTCAATGACCCGAATGCCGGTGGCCCGGCCCTTCTGCTCGTCAAACAGGATGGACTGCACCACCAAATCGGGCTTCAGCGTGAGGTGGCCCGTCTTCATCGCCCACGGCAGGGTGGAGGAGTTGCTGCTGAAGTAGCCGCCAAACGGGCAGCCGCGCTGGCACAGCACCCGGTTTTGGCACTGCACCCGCCCCTGCTCGTAGTGAATGGGCTGGGGCTGAGATAAATGCGCGCACCGCGCACTAATAACGTGCCGGTCGGGGTGGCTCTTTTTCAGCTCCTTCCGAAAGTAGTCTTCCGCGGCGTTGAGCGGGAAGCCGGGCATAAACTCGCCATCGGGCAGCGCGGGCAGGCCGTCGCGGTTGCCGCTGATGCCCGCAAACTTCTCCACGTAACTGTACCACGGGGCCAGGTCGTCGTAGCGAATGGGCCAGTCCACGGCAAAGCCATCGCGGGCCGGGCCCTCAAAATCGTACTTGCTCCAGCGCTGGGTCTGGCGCGCCCACAGCAGCGACTTGCCCCCCACCTGGTAGCCCCGAATCCAGTCAAACGGCTTTTCCTGCACGTAGGGGTGCTCCGCGTCCTTCACCACAAAGTGCATGGCGTCCTCCTTAAACACGTAGCAGCGGCTGGCAATGGGGTTGGCCTCGCGCACGGCCAGCGGCACCTTGCCGCCGTGCGGAAACTCCCAGGGGTTGAGGTTGGTGGTGGGGTAATCCTTGTTGTGCTCTACCTGGCGGCCCCGCTCCACTACCAGGGTTTTTAATCCTTTACCAGTGAGCTCCTTAGCGGCCCAGCCGCCGCTCATGCCCGAGCCAATGACAATGGCGTCGAAGGTGCGCTCCTTTACGCTGTCGATATTAAGATTGGCCATGGTGCGGAACGGATAAATCTACTTTACTTACTGGGTAATAGCCGTTGTAGCGGCCGGGCACCAACTCATACACTACCTCCTTGGTCATGAAGTACTTACTACCCTTGTAGCCATCAGCGGTCAATTGCCGGGCCATCCGGTAAAAGCCCATCAACTCGGGCGAAAACCCGTCGGGCTGCTGGTCGATGCGCTGGAGCAAAGCCAGCCGCTGGGCCGCCGTGCTGGCCGCAAATGCCTGGCCGTGCTGCTTCTGCGCAGCGCCGTCCAGCTGCTTCAGGCCCGTCATAAACAGCTCCTGCTCCTTGGCTGGTGTGCAGTCTTTCAGCATTTTAAGCACGTAGAGATGCAGGCCCAGGTCCTTAGCTCCCGGCGTATCCGTTTTAGGGATAATGGTTTCGCAGACCTCAGCCAGCAACTGCTGCTGGTCAGCCGTCACGGCCGCGGCAGGCGGCGCGGCGGCTTGCTTGCCATCTTCCGACTGCGAGAAGCAACTAGGTAGCAAGGTGGCCGTGGCAGCCAGCAACGCAAAGTTTTTAACAGCTAATCGCCGGTTCATAGTGCGGGTAGGAAAAGAGGTAGTTACTGCAAATTACACGTTTCCCGGCTTTCCCAAACCAGCATTTCACTATTGTTCGGGCAAGAAGACCACCACGCGCTGCGGCCCGCAGGGTGCGCCAGTTGACGCAGTCAAGGCACCTCACGTCAAGGCCTGCCAAGGCCTGGCCTGGTTGGGTCGCAGGCAGCTATACCAACTCTCCAAACTAGATAACTCACGGTAAATAAGTAACTTATATTCTACTCATAGTTACCTGCGCAGCGCTGGCACAGCACTTTTGCGTAGCCGAACATAGCGCTGATAGTCCTCGGCCACAGTAGCCCTTGTGGCAACCCCATGTGGCGTACCCGGCGGCCACTACCACTACCCCGCCCGGCTACCTATGGCCTAGCTTGTGGGTATTTTTTGTTAATAAACTATCAGTAAAAAGCGAGTCTTTTTCAGCGCCAGCGGCCACTTCTGTGCGCTGGCCGCTCAAACCCAGCTTAGTTTGCCAAGCGAGGCAACACCCGTTAGTCAGTAACGGTGCCCTCAGCCTGGGCAGCCGCAGGAAGCGCCAAACCAAGCAAAAGCCCTAATTTTGCGGCCGCAGTTTTTGGGTTGCCACTCTCCTACCAGCCCGGGCTGGTAGGGCATGAAAAAAGCCCTACGCCATTAGCGAAGGGCTTTCCAACCAAAACACCTTAAAAAACTATTCTTTCACGCAGGTAGAACAAACAACCCGGCAAAAGATTCCGGTAAATCAGAAGTTTTATTACCGCGCCGAAATAATATCCTGATTATCAGCTCATGAAAAATCCCCACAGTTCACCCACCTTTCCCGAAGCCGGCTTCATGCGCGAAGCCATTCAACTTTCGCTGGAAAAGATGCAGGCCGGCTTCGGCGGTCCCTTTGGCGCGGTCGTGGTCAAAGATGGTCAGATTATCGCCCGGGGCTTCAACCAGGTCACCAGTACCAATGACCCCACCTGCCACGCCGAGGTCGATGCCATTCGCAAGGCCTGCCAAGTGCTGGGCACTTTCCAGCTCGACGGCTGCGACCTCTACACCAGCTGTGAGCCGTGCCCCATGTGCCTGGGTGCCATCTACTGGGCCCGCCCGGCGCGGGTGTTCTACGCCAACACCAAAGCCGACGCCGCCGCCATCGGCTTCGACGACCAGTTTATCTACGATGAAATAGATAAACCACTATCTGAAAGGCAGTTACCCATGCAGCAGTTCCTGCGCGAAGAGGCGCTCGTAGCATTTGAGGCGTGGGCCGCTAAGGAAGGCAAGGCTGCGTATTGAGCAGTTCTATCTTTCCACCGGCAGCTCAAACAAACTGACGGTAGAATTCTGGTAATGAGCTGGCAAGGCAGCCGTGTTTTTGAGCTTAACTAAGCCTAGGTACGTAAACCCGCAGGAAGTATAGTGCCGGATAAGTCCTTGATTATCACCTATGGTATCAAGACGCACGTATTTTTTGCCTTTCTGCCGTGCGTAACCAGTTGCCCAGGCTACAATTTTTGCTACTAAATCCTGGCCCCGAAAATCGGGGTTAGTCGCAATGCGGTGGATGTACACGGCCGGGTCAGCATTGCGTTCTTCCCAAATTTCGGGGTCGTTGTCCGTAGTTGCCCAAACGCAGGCGATAACACCGTTGATAAGCAGTTTCCACTGCCGGTTTTCCCGAATTTCCTGCTCCACCAGCGACCGCTCAAAACCCAACCAAATAACTGAATTTGGCTTGGTTTTCTGATAGTTAGTAGCAAGCTGATACAGCCTGAAAATCTCGTCAGTATCAGCATGGGTGCTATTCAGTAGTTGTAGCTGGGACATTGGTTTTAAGGCGGCAAAGCCTTGCAAGTATCTGGGTAAAAGTAGCCAACCCGTGCCAGCTAGTCCCAAAGAGACAAGCCCAGACCAAGTATCTCCATATTAAAAAAGGCCGCCCAAGAAGGCAGCCCTTTTTATATTCTCCCCTATCGCGTAGCAAAGGAGCGAAGCGACGTATCTGCGAAATCCGTTAAATCCGTTTGAATCTGCGGTCCGGGTTAGACATCGAGCTTGGCGTACTTCGCGTTTTGCTCGATGAAGTCGCGGCGGGGGGCTACCTCGTCACCCATTAGCATGGAGAAGAGGTGGTCGGCCTCGGCGGCCGAGTCCACGGTTACTTGCTTCAGGGTGCGGGTGGCGGGCTGCATGGTGGTAGTCCAGAGCTGCTCGGCGTTCATCTCGCCCAAGCCCTTGTAACGCTGCACATGCACGGTATCGGGCTTGCCACGGCCAATTTCGTCCTGCGCAAGTACGCGCTCCTCTTCGGTCCAGCAGTAGCGCTCCTCTTTGCCCCGCTTCACGAGATAGAGGGGCGGCAGGGCGATGTAGATGTGCCCCTGGTCCACGAGCTGGCGCATGTAGCGGAAGAAGAACGTGAGAATCAGCGTCCGAATGTGCGAGCCGTCGATGTCAGCATCGGTCATGATGATGACCTTGTGGTAGCGCAGCTTGTCGAAGTTGAGCGGGCCAGTTTCGTTGCCATCGTCGTCGGTGCCGAAGGCCAGTGACTTGCGCTCGTTGAACGTGACGCCGAGCGCGGTAATCATGTTCTTGATTTCCTCGTTCTCCAGAATCTTATGCTCCTGGGCTTTCTCCACGTTCAGAATCTTACCACGCAGTGGCAAAATGGCCTGAAACGCCCGGTTGCGGCCCTGCTTGGCAGTGCCACCAGCCGAGTCACCTTCGACGAGGTACAGCTCGCACACCTCGGGGTCAGAGTCGGAACAGTCGGCCAGCTTGCCGGGCAAGGAGTTGGAACCCAGCACGTTCTTGCGCTGCACCATGTCCTTGGCCTTGCGGGCGGCGATGCGGGCCTTGGCGGCCAAGATAACCTTGTCCATGATGCGGTTGGCCTGGCCGGGGTTTTCCTCCAGGTACTGACCCAGGATTTCACCTACCGCGGCGTTCACCGCGCCGCTTACCTCCGAGTTACCGAGCTTGGTCTTGGTTTGGCCTTCAAACTGCGGCTCCATCACCTTCACCGAGATAACGGCGGTGAGACCCTCGCGGAAGTCGTCGCCGGTAATATCTACCTTGGCCTTATCAAATAGCTGGCGCTTGTCGCCGTAGTTTTTCAGCACCCGCGTCACAGCCGAGCGGAAGCCCGCCACGTGCGTGCCGCCCTCAATGGTGTTAATATTATTTACGTAGGAATACACGTTCTCCTGGTAGGAAGTGTTGTACTGCAACGCTACTTCCACGGGCACACCACCCTTCTCGCTCTCCACATAGATGGGCTCGGCGAGCAGCGAAGGCCGCTCGGTGCCATCGAGGTACAGCACGAAGTCGCGCAGGCCGCCCGTCGAGTAAAACTCCTCGTAGCGGAAGCCCTCGGCGTCGGAGTGGCCCACGGCCGCATCGCCGGTCAGCACGTCGCGGCGGTCGGTGAGCGTGATGCGGATGCCCTTGTTGAGGAACGACAAATCGCGCAGGCGCCCCGCGATGGTGGCGTAGCGGTACTCGGTTTCGGTAAATATACTAGGGTCGGGCAGGAAGCGTACTTCCGTGCCGTGCTCCTCAGTATCACCAATCTCCTTCACCGGATACAGGGGCGCACCAATGCAGTACTCCTGCTCGTAGAGGTGGCCCTTGCGGCGCACGTTCACCTTGAGGTCGATACTGAGCGCGTTTACGCAGCTCACGCCCACGCCGTGCAGGCCACCCGATACCTTGTAGCTGTCCTTGTCAAACTTGCCGCCGGCGTGCAGCACGGTCATCACCACTTCGAGGGCCGAACGGCCTTCCTTGGCGTGCCAGTCCACGGGAATACCCCGGCCGTTGTCCCGGACGGTAACCGAGTTATTTTCGTTAATCGTAACCTGAATCAGGTCGCAGTGCCCCGCCAGGGCCTCGTCAATGGAATTGTCTACTACTTCCCACACCAAATGGTGGAGGCCTTTGATACCCGTATCGCCGATGTACATGCTGGGGCGCTTGCGCACCGCCTCCAGCCCTTCCAGCACCTGAATGCTATCGGCCGAATAATCGGCGGGGGCTTTCTTTTCTACTACTTCACTCATGCGAGAGAGGGGGGTTAAGCCGACTGAAAATACAGTCACAAAGAGAACAACCAAAAGTACTCTTTTTATTCCATTTTGCCTAGTATTTACCGGGTTTTTCCCTGGTATTTCAGGGGCCAAAAAAAGCCCTTACCGAGGTCGGCAAGGGCTTTTTTATGTGCTTGTTTGAAGCTCAATCCAGGACCTTTCAACGTGGCCCCAATTGGATTCGAACCAATGACCGGCTACTTAGAAGGTAGCTGCTCTATCCAGCTGAGCTATGGGGTCAAATCCATTCAATATGTCGGGGTGGCAGGATTCGAACCTACGACCTCCTGGTCCCAAACCAGGCGCGATACCGGGCTACGCTACACCCCGAGGTGACTTAACTATGAATTAAAAATCAGGAGCTAAAAATTGCGGTTAAACAATTTCTGCTTTCTGATTTTTAATTCACAATTCAAAAAAGCGCGGAGAAGGGGGGATTCGAACCCCCGGTAACCTTTAGAGCTACGGCAGTTTAGCAAACTACTGGTTTCAGCCACTCACCCACTTCTCCGTACAAGTGGCTTGCCAAGTCCCGGTTGGTCTTAGCGGCTGCAAAGATACGCAGACAAACCAGATTCCTTCAACTTTTCGAGAAGTTTTTACGCGTCGTTTGCGCAACTGCCTACTGCGGAACCCACTGTGGAGCTGGCTTGGGCGCAAAATTCCTGGTTTTGCGGGCTCCCGGGCTTCCTTTGCACACATGTTTACCTGGGCTTACCCTGATTTTTGGCTGGCAGCCGCCGGGCTATCACTGCTGCTGCTGCTGCTGGCGCTCTACACCGTGCGCACGGCGCGGCTGGGGCAGCGGCTGGGCCTTGGCGTGGGCCGCCTAGCCTGGAAGCTGCCGCTGCGGCTGGTAGCTGGGGCTTTGCTGCTAATAGCTTGGCTGGGCCCAGCGCTGGGCGTGCGCCAGCAGGCCGTGCGCAGCAGCGGACAAGACCTGTGGCTGCTCGTAGACGTGTCGCGCTCGATGGATGCCGCCGACGTGGCCCCTACCCGCCTGCTGCGCACGCAGGCGGCCCTCAATGAGCTGGCGGCCGCCTTCCCGGCCGACCGGCTGGGGCTCATCGTATTTGGCTCGCAGGCCTACGTGCAGTGCCCCCTCACCTATGACCAAGGCTCGTTGCAGCTGTTTTTGAATACCCTGAGCACCAGGCTAACGGCCCCCGGCCCCACCACCCTGCGGGCCCCGCTCGACCTGCTGCTGGCCCGCCTGGGGCCCGCCCCCGCCACGGCCCCCGGCGGCGTGGCCGCGCCGCCGCGCACCGTAGCGGCCGTGCTGGTGAGCGACGGCGAAGACTTTGGTGAAAACCTGGAGCCCGTGCTGCGGGCGTTGGGCCGCACCGGGGCGCGGATATACACGGTGGGCGTGGGCACGGCCGCCGGTGGCCCAGTGCCCGCGCCGGGTGGCAAAGTAGGCCTGCGCGATGCCAAGGGCCACCCGGTAGTGAGCCGCCTGCGTGAGGCCCCACTGCTGCAAGTAGCTGCCCAAACCGGCGGCCAGTACGTAGCCCTCAACGACCGTGAAAACGGCCTGACCACCCTCCTGAATAGCCTGCGCAACCTGCCCCCCACGGCCAGTGCGGCCACGGCCCGCACGGTGGCCGTGGCCGATAACCGCTACCGCTACCCGTTGGGCATTGCGCTCGCTTTATTGTTGATTGACAGCCTGATAACGGTACGCGTACTACGCCTCAAACTATGAAAAGCTGGTTCTTACTTGTGCTGGTACTGAGTGGCGGCCTGCCTGGCTGGCACTGGCTAACGCAGGTACGCGAGCACAACGCGGCCCAAGCGCGGGGCCAGGCGGCGCTGGCGGGCGGGCAGCCCACGGAGGCCGTATACTACTACCAGCAGGCCGTGGCGCTGGCGGGCCGCGCGGGACCTAGCCCGGCCCTGCTACTCAACCTGGGGCTGGCGCAGGCGCGCGCCCGCCAGCTGGCGGGGGCCCGCACCACCTACACCCGCCTGCTGGCCCCCAGCGTGCCGGCCGCCATTGGCAGCGCGGCGCGGCAGCAGCTGGCGGGGCTATTGGTGCAGCAGAAGCAGCTTGCGCAAGCCATCAGCCTGTTGCGGCAGGCGCTCAAGCTGAACCCGGCCAATGCCACGGCGCGCTACAATTACGAGGTACTGAGTCAATACCTGGCTCACCAGCGGCCCGATACCCCCGAGCTGCCCCCACCGGCCACTAGCACGCCCGCCCCCAAGCGCCCCACCCCGCGCGACTCTACACAGCGCGAAAAGGGCGGCAAAGCGCCCCAGCCGGCGGATAAGGAAGGCACCAACCGCCCCGGCCAGGCCCCCGACCCCATGCAGCCCCCGGCCAGCGGCCCCACCGCCGCACCCCAGCCCAGCGCCACCGGCCAGCCCGACCGCCAGCGCCCCACCCCCAACGCGGGTACCAGCGCCAACGGCGGCTTCCGGCCCGGCCAGGGAGAGGCGCGGCCCCTGCCCAGCGGCACCGCGCCCGGCCGCCAGCGGGGCCTCGATGCCAGCGCGCCCGCCGGCCAAGGCCAGCGGCCCGGCACCGAGGCGGCCACCGACGCCGACTTGCAGCTGCAAACCCAGCGGGAGCGCCTGAATGCCATGAACCTGACGCCCGCCCAGGCCCAGCAGGTACTTGATGCGCTGCGGGCCGATGAGCAGCAGTATTTGCAGCAGCGCCCCCGCCCCCGGCAGGGGGAGGCCCCTGCCCCCGGCCAGCCTACCTGGTGAGCGAACTACAGCGGCCGCCGTACTTTTGAGCAAACAAACGAAGGTTTGTTAGTTTTTGAGCGGGGCCGATTGCCTGGCGTGTAGCGCTACGCGGCCGGCCCCACCCACCTACTGCCTTTTTCGATTTCCTTATTCCCACCCCTCCTGTATATGCAAGTAAAAGAAGTAGTTATCGTAGCCGCCGTGCGCACGCCAATTGGCTCGTTTGGCGGCGCCCTGGCCTCGCTCTCGGCCACTGAGCTGGGCGCCATTGCCCTGAAAGGGGCCCTGGACAAGGCTGGCGTAGCGCCCGAGTTGGTTGAGCAGGTGATTATGGGCAACGTGATTTCGGCTAACCTGGGCCAGGCCCCGGCCCGCCAGGCGGCCAAGAAAGCCGGCCTGCCCGACACCGTGGAATGCACCACCGTGAACAAGGTGTGTGCCTCGGGCTCAAAAGCCATTATGTATGCTGCCCAGGCGATTATGCTGGGTCAGGCCGAGGTTATTCTGGCCGGTGGCATGGAGAGCATGAGCAACGTGCCCTACTACCTCGATAAAGCCCGCTTCGGCGCTAAGTATGGTAATGGCCAGATGATTGACGGCCTGGTGCGCGATGGTCTCTGGGACCCCTACCACGACTACGCCATGGGCAACGCGGCCGATGCCACGGCCGCCCACTACGGCATCACCCGCGAGGAGCAGGATGCCTTTGCGCGCCAGAGCTACGAGCGCAGCGCCGCCGCCGCCCAGGCCGGCAAAAAGAAGGATGAGATTGTGCCCGTGACGATTACGGTGCGCGGCAAGGAAACCATCGTCAGCGACGACGAGGAGTACACCAAGGTGCAGTTTGAGAAGTTTGCCGGCCTGAAGGCGGCCTTCACCAAAGAGGGCACCGTGACGGCGGCCAACGCTTCGACCCTCAACGACGGCGCGGCGGCCGTGCTGCTCATGAGCCGCGAAAAGGCGGAGGAGCTGGGCATTAAGCCGCTGGCCCTCATCCGCGGTTTTGCCGATGCTGAGCAGGCGCCGGAGTGGTTTACGACCACACCGTCCATCGCTATTCCGAAGGCGTTAAAGAATGCGGGCCTGGAGGCGAAAGACGTTGATTTCTACGAGATTAACGAGG
The DNA here is from genome assembly GCF_030063445.1 of Hymenobacter sp. H14-R3. Classification (GTDB taxonomy): domain Bacteria; phylum Bacteroidota; class Bacteroidia; order Cytophagales; family Hymenobacteraceae; genus Hymenobacter. Next base: position 346,565 of record NZ_JASITD010000002.1, read on the forward strand.
CTTTTTCGGTGGTTTCGCTGGCTAACAACAAGCTGCTCAGCCTGGAAGGCACCAAGGTGAACGTGTACGGCGGCGCCGTGAGCCTGGGCCACCCGCTGGGGGCTTCGGGCGCGCGCATTGTGACCACGCTGCTGAGCGTGTTGCAGCAGGAAGGCGGCAAAATCGGCGTTACCGGTATTTGCAATGGCGGCGGCGGGGCCAGCTCCATTGTGTTAGAAAAGCTATAGCGCAAGGTTTTGCGAGGTTAAAAGAGGTTTCGCAAGTTAGAAGGGGTTTCGTTTGGTCTTCGGACTGGGCGGGACCTCTTTTTTTTGGGGTAAGTGAGCTTGATTAGGGGAGGAACACGAAAAATTGAGTAGGTTGGCAGCGTCATTCACCTTACTCTCTGCTGCTTATGAAACACTTGCCTGCTTTTTTACTGACTTTTGGCTGGCCCGTACTTGCGGCGGGGCTACTGCTGGGCGGGTGCAGCCCGCGCGCCGGGTCGGTAGTGACTACCCCGCCGGCGGCGGCGGCTGCGGCTGCGGTGGCAACAGTGCCGGCCGCGCCGGCTTTTCAGATTCCGGTGGAGTATTACACCCTGCCCAATGGGCTGCGGGTGGTGCTTTCGCCCGACCATACGGCCCCCACGGCCACGGTGGCCGCGTATTACAACGTGGGCTTTCGCAACGAGCCGCGCAACCGCACGGGCTACGCGCATCTATTTGAACACCTGATGTTTCAGGGCTCGAAAAACCTGGGCAAGATGGAGTTTGTCAACCTCATTCAGCAGAATGGTGGGGCAATGAACGGCTCGACGCGCTTCGACTTTACCAACTACTACGAGGTGGTACCGAGCAACAAGCTCGAAACCATTTTGTGGGCCGAGGCCGACCGCATGCGCGGCACCGCCCTCACGCCGGCCAGCCTGGCCAACCAGCAGGGCGTGGTAAAAAGCGAGGTGCGCGTGAACGTGCTCAACCAGCCCTACGGCGGCTTTCCGTGGCTCGACATGCCCCAGAAAGCCAACAAGAACTGGAACAACGCGCACAATTTTTATGGCGACCTGAAGGACCTCGACGCGGCCACGCTGCCCGATGCGCAGGCATTTTTCAAGACCTATTACTCGCCCGCCAACGCCGTGCTGGCCGTGGTGGGCGACTTTGAGCCCGCCCAGGCCAAGGCGTGGGTCGAGCAGTACTACGCCACTATTCCGGGTGCCCCGCGCCCGCCCAAGCCCGACCTCACCGAGCCGCGCCAAGAGGCCGAGCAGCGCTTCACGCAGGATGACAAGCTGGCCACCAAGCCCGCGCTGGCCTTCGCCTACCACATGCCCGAGCGCAACACGCCGGAATATTACGCGCTGATTTTGCTCGACCAGATTTTGTTGCAGGGCAAGGACAGCCGCCTCTACCAGGCCATGGTGCAACGGCGCGGCCTCACCGACAACGTGAACGGCGGCATCAATTACCTTGGTAACGCCTTCAATTACAGCGGCCCCATGCTGTGGATGGGCGACCTCACCTACGACCAGACCGTGAAGGCCGACTCGGTGGTGAGCGTACTCGACCAGGAAATAAACCGCCTGGCTAAAGGTGGCGTGAGCCAGGCCACCCTCGACCTGGCGGTGATAAAGCTGCGCAGCTCGCTCTACGACCAGCTCAGCGGGTCAGACAACTTTGGGCGGGCTGATTTGCTGGCCGCGTTTGCGCTGTTCGACAACGACCCCGGCCGCATCAACCGGCTGGAGGCGGAGTTTCGGAAGGTGACGCCCGAGCTGATGCAGCAGACCATCCGCGACTACCTGCGGCCCACCAACCGCACCATTCTGCTCGTTAACCCGCTGGCTAAAAACTGATGCTTCCTATGAAAACCCTTGTTACCGGGCTGCTCAGCGCCGCCTGCTTTTCGCTGCTCGCCCTGCCGCCGGCCCTCGCCCAAACGACCCGGCCGAAGCCCAAAAAGCCGGCCCCTACGGCCAAAGCTGCGCCCGCCGCCCCGGCCGCGCCCCAGGAAACACCCCCGCCCGGCGCGGCCCCGCGCGACTTCAAGCTACCGCCGCGCGAAGAATTTACCCTGGCTAATGGCTTGCAGGCCAAGCTAGTGCCGTTTGGCGAGATTCCGAAGACCACCGTGCTCATCACCATTCAGGCGGGCAACGTGCACGAGCCCGAGGGGCAGACGGGCATTGCCGACCTGCTAGCGCGGCTGCTGAAGGAGGGCACCCCCACCCGGCCGGCCACCGCGCTGGCCGGGCAGGTAGCCGGCATGGGCGGCTCGCTCAGCATCAGCGCCGGGGCCGACCAAACCTACCTGCGGGCCGACTGCCTGAGCGAGTACGCGCCCCAGCTGCTGGCGCTGCTAGCCGACGTGGTGCAGCACCCCACCCTGCCGGCCGGCGAACTGCCGCGCCTCACCGCCGATTTTAAGCGGCAGCTGAACTTGCAGCGCGCTCAGCCAGGCTTCCAGGCCGAGCAAAAAATGCGCGAGGCCGTGTACGCGGGCCACCCCTACGGCCGCCCCCTGCCCACCGATGCCCAGCTAGACGCCCTCACGCTGGTGCAGGCTAAAGCCTTCTACGACAAGGAGTACGGAGCCAGGCGCACCGCTATTTTTGTGGCCGGCAAGTTTGATGCGCCGGCGTTGCACCAGGCTATTGAGGCGGCGTGGGCCGCGTGGCCGGCCGGGCCGGCGCCGCTCATTCCGGTGGCTAAGGCGCTTACGCGGGCGGCGGTGCTGACCCAGGACCGGCCCGGCGCGCCGCAATCGACGCTCGTGCTTGGCCTGCCCGCTGTCGACCCCACCAACTCCGATTACGTGCGGCTGCGCGTGACCAACTCGCTGCTGGGCGGCTCGTTTGGCTCGCGCATCACGCGCAACATTCGGGAGGACAAGGGCTACACGTATTCGCCTTACAGCTACATCGATACAAATTATCACACCGGCCTGTGGATAGAACAAGCCGACGTGACCACCAAGGACACTTATAACTCCCTGAAAGAGATTGTGAAGGAGATTGAGCTGCTGCAAAAGACGCCACCCTCGGCCGCCGAGCTGAAAGGAATTCAGAACTACGAAACCGGGATGTTTGTGCTGCGCAACTCCACGCCGGGCGGTATTATTAACCAACTCAGCACCATGCACTTGCAAGGACTACCCGATACGTACCTGACCGAGCAGGTGCAGAACATCAACGCTGTCACGCCCGCGCAGGTCAGCGCCACGGCGCGCCAGTACATCCGCCCCGAGGCCATGACGACCGTGGTGGTGGGCGACCAGAAGGTGATTGCGCCCCAGCTCAAGCAGTACAGGGATTCGCAAAAAAAGCCGCTGTAGGCAGTCAGCCATTTTTAGCGCAAAGTTTGGCAAAGTTGGCAGAGTTTCGCAAAGGCTGAGGCAGCTGACTCCGCGAAACTCTGCCAACTTTGCCAAACTTTGCGCTAAAAAAATGCCTGGGCGCGTTGTACCCCCTATGCGATATCTGTTGTTATTTTTACTGCTGCCGTTGGCTTCCCAAGCCCAACGCTCTCAGCGTGTTACGATTTGGTTTGACTCGACTAAGCTGCATCCACACGAGATATTCCGGGCTCTCGTAGCCCGCGATACCGTGATGCAGGGCCCCTACAAGCGCTTTTACCCCAATGGCCGCCTCGAAGCCCAAACCCGCTACACCGACGGCAAGCGCGACTCGCTCTACGTGGAGTTTCACGCTAACCGCGGGCGGCGGCTAGAGGCTACCTACTTGGCCGGCGTGCGCCAGGGGCCCTTCAAAACCTACTACGCCGATGGCAAGGTGGCCCAGGTCGGTACCTTCCTCGACGACGAGCCCAGCGGCCCGCTCACTACCTACTTCCCCACCGGCGAAATCAAGCTGCAAACCACCCTCGTGAAGGGCCAGCCCAACGGCGCGGTGCGCGAGCTTTACGCCAATGGCCAGGCCGCCGCTGAGGTCACCTACGTGGACGGCCAGCCCAACGGGCCGGTGAAGTTCTTTTATCCCAGCGGCAAGGTACAGAGCGAAGGCACCCTGCGTAATGGCCTGCTGGCCAGCTCTTACAAAACGTACTTTGAAACCGGCCAGCTCGAAAGCGAGACGGTGATGAACGACAAAACCGGCAAGGGCAGCTACCGCGCCTATTACCCCACCGGCCAGCTCCAAACCGAAGGCACCTACGCCCCCGGGGCCTTGCGTGAGCGCCAGGTTACCAACAAGCTCGGCGACGACCTCACCAAGCGCGTGGCCCCGCGCACCGGCACCGCCGCCCTCGACGGCCCCGCCACTTCGTACTACGAAAGCGGCAAGGTGCGCGGCAAAACCACCTACCGCCTGGGCACGCCCACCGGCCGCGGCCTGGGCTACTACGAAAGCGGCCAGCTAAAGGAAGAAACCGACTACGCCGCCCAGGGCCGCGACCGCAAAGTAACGCGCTACTACGACGCCGCCGGCCAGCCACGCCAGGCCGAGGAGCAGTACAAAAACAACCGCTCGGCCGGCACCTGGCGCGAGTTTTACCCCGACGGCAAAACCCCGCGCCAAGTAGAAACCTACGGCCTCACCGGCAAGCTCACCGGCGAACGCGTGACGTATTTTGACACCGGCAAAGTGCAAACGCGCCAGCAATTCGATATTAATGGCTTGCAAACCGGGCTGGGCCAGGAGTTTTACGCCAGCGGCCAGGCCCGCAAGGAGGCCAACTACCTCAAGGGCCTGTTGGTGGGGGCCTTCCAGGAGTTTCACGACGATGGCAGCCCGGCCGTGACGGGCCTCTACAAAAATGGCAAGCAAAGCGGCGACTGGACCTACTACAAAGCTGACGGCCACAATATTGCGCGCCAGGTAACGTACCGCGACGGCAAGCCCGCCGGGGCCACCACCCGCACCAAACTCAACGGCAAGCCCTACGTGCCGAAAAAAAAGTAGCGTAAGCTTTAGCTTGCGAGTGAGCGCAGCGAACAGGCGGGACCGAACGACCCTGGCGCAAGATGCTCGCTGCGCTCACTCGCAAGCTAAAGCTTACGCTACTAACTGAATACGGGTACCACGCGGCCCTCCTCCACTTTCAGCGCGGCGTCGTATTTCTTGCCGGTTTTGGCTGATAAGAACCCCTTGATAACCCCCGTTTCGCCGCGGCGGAGCAACTGGCGCAACTGCGTATCAGTCAGCTTTTTACCACCCCACTCGAAGGGCACCCGGAACTGACAGTCTTCGCGGAAGCGGGAGCAGCCGAAGGCGCTGCTACCCTTGAGCATGGTGCCAAGCTTGCACACGGGGCACGGAATCTGGCCGGGGTCGGTGGCGGTGGTGGGCTTGCTTTCGGCGGCGGGCACCAGCTCGGGGTTGAGGCTGGCGTCGAGCACCAGCGCGCCGTCGAGCTTCTCGCCCGCGCCCGTCATGAAGCCTTTTATGAGTTGCGTACGGCCCTTGGCAAACAGACTCTTCACCTGCGAGTCGGTCAGCTTTTTGCCCAAAATCTCGGTGGGTAGCCGGAACTGGCAGCCCTCGCGGAAGCGGGCGCAGCCGAAGGCCGTTTTGCCGCGCAGGATGTGGCCGGTTTTGCAGGCGGGGCAGGTTCCTAAGCTGTTAGCTGTTAGCTGTTGGCTGTTAGCTTTTTCCTTGGGGGCGGCCGCTATTCGGCTGGCAGCCTTGGCTTGTTCAGGGCTGCCAGCTAGCGGCTGAGAGTTGGCAGTTGACGAAACGGCCCGGCCGCTACGGTCGGTTTTCACCTCCTGCACCATCTCGCGCACCAGGCCCTTTAGCTCGTCCAGGAACTGGTCGGAGGGCAATTCGTTGCGCTCAATTTGACGTAACTTCTTCTCCCACTGGCCAGTAAGCTCCGCCGATTTTAGGGTGGGGTTGGTGATGAGGCCAATCAGCTCGACGCCGGTGGGCGTGGGTAGCAGGCGCTTTTTATCGCGCCGGATGTAGTTGCGCTTGAACAGCGTTTCGATGATGGCGGCGCGGGTGCTGGGGCGGCCAATGCCGCTTTCCTTCATGGCCAGGCGCAGCTCCTCGTCGTCGATGTTGCGGCCGGCCGTTTCCATGCCGCGCAGCAGGCTGGCCTCGGTGTAGTCTTTGGGCGGCTGGGTCATCTTGCTTTCCAGGCGCGGCTGGTGGGGGCCACTTTCGCCCTTGGCGAAGCTGGGCAGCACGGTGCTCACCACGTCGTCGTCGTCGTTGCCGGTGGCGGCCTTATCAGTAGCCGCGCCGGCGGGGGCGGCGGGCTTGGGCGCGGTTTGCTGGGCCGGGTCGCCGTAGACCACGCGCCAGCCGGGGCTGAGAATCTGGCGGCCGCGCACCCGAAACAGGTACTCGGCAGCCTCGGCCAGCACGGTGGTGTTGCTCACCTCGCAGTCGGGGTAGAAGGCGGCGATGAAGCGACGCACGATGATGTCGTACACGCTGGTTTCCATGCCGCCGCCGGGCCCGCCGCTACCCGTCGGGATGATGGCGTGGTGGTCGGTTACCTTGTTGTTGTTGAATACCTTAGGCGTCTTCGGAATCTTATTGGCCAGCAGCGGCGCGGTGAGATTCGAGTAGCCGATTCCCTTCAGAATACCCGGGATTTTGGGGTACACATCGTCGGGCAAAAACGTGGTATCGACGCGCGGGTAGCTCACGGCCTTCTTCTCGTAGAGGGCCTGCACAATCTTGAGCGTATCCTCGGCCGAGAGGCTCAGCTGGTTGTTGCACTGCACTTGCAGCGCGGTGAGGTCGAAGAGGCGCGGCGGCGACTCGCGGCCTTTTTTAATCTCAACATTCGTGACGGTGAGCGGCGCGGGACGCACGGCGGCCAGGGCTTGGTTGGCCTCGTCTTCCTTCACGAAGTAGCCCAGCGCCCGCAGGCGGCTCTGCTCGTCGGGGGCGTCCTGGGCTTGCTTTTGCTCGGCCTCGGTGTTGATGCGCGTAAAGGTGGTATCGCGGTACTGCGTTTTCAGCACCCAGTACGGCTCGGGCCGGAAGTTGGTGATTTCGTGGTGGCGGGCCACCAGCAAGGCCAGCGTGGGCGTTTGCACCCGCCCGATACTGAGCAGCTGCTTGTCCTGGTAGGTGGTGTATTTGAGGGTGAAGAGGCGCGTGGCGTTGAGGCCCAGCAGCCAGTCGCCCACCGCGCGGCTGCGCCCGGCCTGGTAGAGGCTGTCGAATTCCTTACCGTCGCGCAGGTTATTAAACCCCTGGCGGATAGCCTCTTCCGTGAGCGACGAAATCCAGAGGCGCTTCACTGGCTTGCGGCACTTGGCCTCGTGAATAACCCAGCGCTGAATGACCTCGCCCTCCTGCCCGGCATCGCCGCAGTTGATGACCTCGGTGGCCGCGTCGAGCAGGCGCTTGATGGTGTTGAACTGCTTGACCACGCCCTCGTCGCGGCGCATGAGCTTGATGCCGAACTGCTCGGGTATCATGGGCAGGTCGTGCAGGTTCCAGCGCTTCCACTCGGGGCGGTAGTCGTCGGGCTCCTTAAGCTGGCAGAAGTGCCCAAACGTCCAGGTTACCTGGTAGCCGTTGCCCTCGTAGTAGCCGTCCATGCGCCGGTCGGCCCCGATAACCTGGGCAATTTCGCGGGCCACACTGGGCTTTTCGGCAAGGCAAACTTTCATCGCAGATTTAGACAGATTACGCGGATTTCGCAGATTTCGGCGGCGTGTTCAATCAACAAAAATACGGTGTGAAAAGGTCGGCTTTATCCAATCAGTTTGGTTGGGAGTTGGTTAGCGAGTTTTAGTGAAAATACTTGGATTTAAGCTTCCGTTTGATAAATTTTGGGAGCTGATGCGTGTGGAACTCCTCCAGCGCCTGCTCTTCGCTTCGGCGGCTGAAGTCGCAATAAAATAGCAGCTCGGCGGTTACTGCTGGCACCCCGAGAATGCCCGCCGCTGGCACAGCTTTGCCTGCTGAACCAACTATTGGACCGTTGCTGAGCGCAAAGCTGCCGCCCCCACCGCTATGCTCTTGGGGTTGCGATGCCACTACAACAGCAACTCCCAGCGCGGCCAGTATGGTGCCTGCTAGTACACAGCTTCACGCTCGGCGCTTGGCGGCAAACAGCCGGTGGATGGCCGCCACCGTATCGGATGCGGCCGGTGTGAAAGTAGCCGCGGGAGTAGTGGCGAGGGCCTGCGCCTGGGTGGTGGCGGGGAAGCTGGCCAGCTCCAGGGCAATTGGCAAGAGTAGCGTTTTCATAGCGCAGAAAGAGCAAGTGACGGCAGCGAATTATGGGGCAATGCTGACGTTTTCAGAAGGCAGAAACCCGTTATTTAAGCAGCGAAAGGCCCCGAAATGCTGAGCAGGAAGCGAGGTGCCGCTTAGCGCCGGCCGGGGCCGGGCTTGTAGGGCTCGAAGTACGCGGGGGTTAATTGGCGGCGCACGCGCTTGGGTAAGGCGTTGTTTTGTAAGTCCATTAAGGCCTGCTTTTCGTTCAGGCGGCTGTACTGGTCGAAGCCTATCATACCGGCGGCCACGATGGCCGTGGTGGTAACCCCCACCGCCACGCCGAAGAGGCGCGTGAGGCCAGCATCGAGGGGGTCGTTGGTGGCGGGCTTCGAGAACAGGCCAAAGGCCGTGAGCCCCCCGCCTATTCCCAGGGCCCCAAACACCAGCCGCCGCCGCCGGGCCCGGCCCCGCTCAAACAACTGGTGCAGGGCCGCCACCGTATCGGGCGCGGCAAACGCGGGGGCGGGCGCGGCATCGGGCACGGCGGGCGCGGTGGCCAGGGCGGCCGCAAGCGAATCGGGCCGGGCGGCGGGGCCAGGGCTGGAAACTTGCGCTACCGCTGGCAGGGTAGCCAGCAGCAGACTTAGGCTTAGAACAAGGTGTTTCATGGCTCAGAAAGGATAATTGACTGGGCGAAATACGGTGGGTATTTTCGCATTACCTAATCTGAAACGAGCCCGCTGAAGTCCTCTTATTTATTCTTCAAACTCTTGTTAATCAATATCATAATAAATCAAAAAGCTCCCACTAAAGTCTGCCTTGGTAAACAATAAAGTGGGGGCGCTGGCAACCCCGGCTCAGGGGTAACACCTGCCCCACGCCCCCGGCAAAAAACAGCAATAGCAAAATACGCATAAGGTAGGGTGTTTGACAAGTAGTTCTGCTGGTGCAGATGCAGCATGTGCCGCAATATTCCGCCTAATTAGTCGGCCGCCGCACTAAAATCTACCACTACCCTATCCCCTTGTTTCTGTGTCCCTTAGCGCCATGCACCGGTCCGACGCCGGAGGCTTCCGACCGGTTGACGCGTGCGCCGCCTGGCCAGTCATTCACCCGGCCCGACGCCGGGACCGGCCGACTGGTTGACGCGTGCGCCGCCTGGCCAGTCGTTCAGCCCTCGCTCACGCGACAACCTGATTTAGCGATTAGGCGCTAGCTCACCTTCTTTAGGCGGGCAAGAAAGATGCCCGCCACCAGCGCCGCCCCGCCGGCCAGCGCTACGCTGGCCACTAGCCAGCTCAGGCCCTCTTTGTGGTAGCCTCGGTAGCTGGTGTATAGGAGCATTAGCCCGATTAGCGCGGCCCACCAGGCAGTGCGTGGGCTACCCTTGGCGGGCGGGGTGGGCGGGCGCGCGGGCGGCGGCGGGGCGGCCCGGAGCTGGCGCAGAGCGGGGTAGGCCTCCCCAACGGCCGGCGGCAGGCTGGCAAAGCCTGTTAGGGCGAGCAGGTCGGGGGGCAGGCTGCCCAGCGGGCCGGGGTGAAGCTGGTCGATGGCCGTGAGTTGTTCGCGCAGGCTTGCCAGCAGCCCCTCGGCACCTTGCATCCCGGCTAACGAGTAGATATCCAGGTGAATATGGTCGTCTTCGGCCGGCAAGTGCGCCAGTAGGTAGCGTACAAAGTCCTGGTAGGCCGCCGCGAGCGCGGGGTGGTAGTGTTGCAGCCAGCGCTGGGCTTTGGCGCTGTTGGCTAGTAGCTCGGGCTTATGGAGGTGGATGTTGGTGAGGCGGGGCCAGATATCGTCCAGGGTTTCGCGCTCGTACTCATCGCCATTTAGCCACACATAGAAGGCATAATTCCAGGTAGGCTCGGCGCGCGCCAGGGCCGGCTCATCGAGCAGGGTCAGCCAGAAAAAGGGCAGGAAGTTCTTGGCTTCGAGCAGCTCTTTCTGTTCCGTTTCAGTGCGGATAATCAGGTACGTGTAGTTTCCCATAAGTTCTTCCTCACTACTTAGTTAGGTACACTTGGGCAAGGTAAAGCAAACGGAACTACATGGCCCTCAAACTTGCTTTTGCTGCGTGGTGATGAGCACCACCGAGCCCACGATAACAACCGCCCCCACCAGCATCTGGGCCGTAAGGGCTTCGTGCAGCAGGACCCAGCCCAGCAGCACCGCCACCACGGGGTTCACGTAGGCGTAGGTGGCCACCCGCGCCGGCGGGGCGTGTTGCAGCAGCCAGCTATACGCCGTGAACGCCACCAGCGAGCCAAACACTACCAGGTAGCCCCAGCCCAGCCACGCCGCCGTGCCAAACTGGCTGGGGTGCAGCCCCCGCCACTCGCCAGTGGCCGTGCCCAGCAGCAGCAGCAGCGTGCCGCCGCACAGCATTTGCATACCCGAGGCCAGCACCGGCGAGCGGGGCCGCGGCGCGCGCAGCCCGTAGATGGAGCCCGCCGCCCAGCTAAAGGCCGCCAGCAACACCAGGCCCACGCCCAGCAGCTGGGCCCCGCCCCCACCGGCCGTCAGCTGCTCGCCTACCAACAGATACACGCCCCCAAAGCCCAGCAGCAGCCCCAGCACCACCCGCCCGCTGGGCCGCGCCTGGCCCAGCCACCACCAACCCAGCAGCACCACCCAAAAAGGCTCGCTGGCCACCAGCAGCGCCGCCAGGCTCGATGGCAGCGTGCGCTCGGCCAGCACTATCAGGCCGTTGCCGCCCACCAGCAGCAGCGCCCCCACCACCGCGCTCGTGCGCCACTGCGCCCAGGTGGGCCGCTCGTAGGTGGCCGAGGCCCGGCCCGCCAGCGCCAAAATGCCGCCCGCCAGCACGAAGCGGCTACCCGCCATCAGGAAAGGCGGCATAGTGGCGATGGCGTACTTAATAGCCAGGTACGTGGAGCCCCACAGCAGGTACACGGCCGCAAAAGCGGCGATGAATAGAAGGCGGGAGGGTTTGGTAATCATTAAGATAGCTATAAAATTTTCATTGCGAGCACCGCGAAGCAATGACGGGTGGCACTGTATCACTTCCGCAGCGCCACGCGCACGCCGGCCATGAGCCAGCGGGTGGGCATCTGGGCCCCCAGCAGGTCGGAATACTTGGCGTTGAACAGGTTTTGGGCCTGGCCCACCAGCCACACGCGCTCGGGCAGCAGGGCCAGGTCGAGGCGGGCGTTGAAGACGGCGTAGCTCGGCGTGAGGCTGGCCACCAGCTGGCCATTGGTGGGCGTGACTACGGTATTCTGCCCGGCGCGCTGCTTGAACAAGCCGCCAAACGCCACCGTGAAGTGGCGGTGCGTGAGGCTCACATTGCCGGCCACCAGGTGCCGCGCCACGTTGGAGAGGTACTGCGACTGCACATCGCCCTCGGTAGCAAGGTTCACGTAGGTGTAGCCCACGCTTCCATCAAGCTTCAAGCCCTCAGCTAGTTGGGCGCGGGCAGTCACCTCCGTTTCAATGCCCTGGGTAGTCACTGCAAACAGGTTTTGGGCGAAGCGGTAGGTGGTGGTATTCCCTGGCTTCGTATCCAGGTTGGTAAAGCCCGTAGCCTCTATCACTTGCTGACTAGGTTGGCTCACGTAGTCAATCAGGTTGCGGCCGTAGCGGTTGAAGTACGTGCCGCGCAACGTGAGGGCCGGCAGGGGCTGGTAGTCGAGGCCCGCTTCGTAGTTGATGGTGCGCTCGGCGCTCAGGCCAGGGTTGCCCACGTTGAAGCCGGTGGGCACCACGCCCGGCCGAATGGCCGAGTTATACTGCTCAGTAAAGTTGGGGGCCCGGATGCCGCGGCCCACGGCCCCGCGCACGGTCAGCTTTTCGCCCACCTGCTGGCTGGCGTTGAGCTGGGGCACCACCTCGGTGCCGTAGTTCTGGTCGTGGTCGAGGCGTAGGGCGGCCGTCACGTTGAGGCCCGGCGTGGGCGCAATGGCCGCCACCGCAAACGCCCCGGTGTGCCACACGGCGTGGTCGCCGCGGTCGTTGCTCTGCACGGCGCGGCGGTCGGCCTGGCCACCTAGCGTAACACGCACTTTAGCAGATAGTTGCAACTGATGCTGACCCTGCACGTTGAGGTAGTGCAGGAGGTGGTCGCTGGCCGCCGTGGTGGGCGTATACACGTAGAGGTCGGTGCTGGCCGTGCCCACAATGGAGAGCTCGGTGCGGGCACGCTCGTTCCACTCGTAGCGTAGCTGGCCCTGGTACCAGTCGCGGCTGGTGGTTTCGCGGGCGCGGTCGCCAGCGTTGGTAGTGTAAAAATTCTGGGCGTTGAAGTCGCGCCGGTCGAAGCTGGCGCGGGCGGCGGCGCTGAACTTCTCGGTGAGCTGGTACGCGCCCGACAGCGAGTAGGTATTCAGCTTGAAGTCGTTGCGCAGGCCGCCGGGCAGGTTCAGCAGCTGGCCGCTGGCCGTGTTGTTGAGAATGCCGCCCGCCAGGCGCAGGCCCTTCTCCTGGCCATAAAAGCCGGCATTGGTGCTCTTAAGGCCGTATTCGCCGGCCAGGAAAGTACCGGCCAGCTCCACGGCATCGGGCCGGTGGGTGGCGGCAAAGGTCTTAGTTACAATGTTGATGAAGCCGCCCACGGCATCGGGGCCGTAGAGAGCCGCGCCGGGGCCACGCACTATTTCGAGCTGCTCGATTTCGGCGGGCGTAATGGGCAGGTAGCCCGCAAAGTGGCCCGTAAGCGGGTCGTTGAGCCGCATGCCATCCAGCAAAATGAGCACCTGGTTGAACGTGGAGCCGCGCAGCGTAATGTCGGCCTGCGCCCCAAAGTTGCCCCGGCTCTGCACCTCGATATTGGGCAGCAGGCGCAGCAAATCGTCGAGCGAGGCCACTGGGTAGCGGCTGAGCGTGCTGCCGGGCACCACGGTTACGTAGCGGCCGCTCTGGCCCGCCAGCTGGCCGAGGCGGGTGGCGTACACGGTTACCTCGCTCAGCTCGCGCTGGCGGGCGCTGTCGGCGGGGGTGGCCGGGCGCTGGGCCTGCGCCGCCAGCGGCAGCAGCGATACCAGGGCCAGGGTATTTCGTAAAAACAGGGGCATAAGAGGGGTTTGAAAACGGCCGCAAAGGTACCCGCCACCCCCACCGAAAACCCACTAAGGCTACGTTTATTTCGGTACTACCACCGGCTTCTGGCGCGTTAGCAACAAGCCCAGGCCCAGCCCCTGGCTGAACTGGATGCCGGGGTCCTGGTCGTATTGATATAGTAAGGTGCTCTGAAAATTGACGCTCAGCAACCCATATACTTTGGCCGTGAGGGTGACGTCGAGGCGCTGGTTGACGTCGCGGAGCCGAAACGCCCCGTAGTTGGTGAAGAGCAGGTAGCGGGCCTTGAAGTTGGCGCTGGGGCCCAGCGGCTGGTCGAGGGTGGCCAGCACCTGGGCCGCCAGCACCTCCCAGCGCGTGTGGTGGCCGGGGTTCACGCCATACACCACATCGGTAGGCAGGGTTTGGAAGCGCGCCAGGCCGCGCACCAGGGTAAGGCGCGGCGCAAACGGTGATAGCCGCAGGCTAAAACGCTTATTTGGGTGAAAATCAATACCATACGCATTAGTCAGGTAAGCCGGCGCTAAAAAGCTGGATACCAGCCGCGGCACCTCGCCCGAGTAGTCGTAGCCGGGCGCGAATTGCGAGAGCAGGTTCAGCGACCCAAACAGGGCCCACTTAGGCGTGAGGGCGTGGCCGTACTTGGTGTCGAGCCACAGGCGGTCGTTGGTTTTGCGGTAGCCCTGGCCGCGGGTGTACTGCCCGGCGTAGAGAAAATCGGCCTCGTTGTCCCAACTGCGCTTTTCGCGCTGGTAGTGCGCCTGGCCGTTAAAGAGCGTACTCAGGCCCAGCGAGGTAGCCCCACCACCCTTCCAGTTATCCGATATCACCGCCTCGTTGAGGTTAACGCCCGCCTTGAGGCTGGTGCGCCAGTACGCGGTATCGGCGGGCGCGACGGCGGGCACCGCCTGGGCCTGGGCGGTGCCCACCCAGCCGAGCGCGAGCAAGAAAAGAGTAACGGGTTTTTTCATAAAAAGCGCCTGCCGCAAGCGGCAGCTTGCCGCGGTTAAGCTGGTGCAAATGTATTGGGGCGCTGCGGCCAGGTGGCCAAGGCTGCGCCGGGGTTAGTATTTTGCGGGCCCATGTCGCCCACTATCCCTACCGCGCCCGCCGGCGCAACTGCCTATTACCCGGCGCTCACCGGCCTGCGGGCGGTGGCGGCCTACCTAGTTTTTTTTCTACACTTCCGGCCGTTGGCGTGGCATGAGGGCTGGGTAGACCTGGTTTGCCGGCAGTTTTACCTGGGTGTGAGCATGTTTTTTGTGCTCAGCGGCTTCGTTATTGCCCACCGCTACCAGGGCAGCGTGCAGCTAAGCCGGGGCTGGTGGCGCGCCTACTTTTGGCGGCGCGCAGCACGCATCTACCCGGCCTACTTGCTGCTCAACACGTCGGTGCTGGCCCGCATCTACTGGCCCCTGCCGGCGGGCAAAGTGGGCAATTCGCTGCTACTCGTTTTTCTGAGCGAAAGCATGTTGCGCGGCTTTTCCAGCACCCTCAAGTACGTAGGGCTGCCCCAGGGCTGGTCGCTCACGCCCGAGGAATGCTTCTACTTTTCGGTGCCCGTGCTGCTAGTGCTGTGGGGGCGGCGCGGTTGGCAGGGGGCCGTGGGGTTCGTGGCGGCTGTCTTCTCATTTGGCTTGCTGCTAACCTGTCTATGCCAGGGCCGGCCGGCGCTACATGGCTTTTTCGGCTCCTATTACCACCTGTTCAACTTCACTTTTTTTGGGCGCGTGCTGGAGTTCACGCTCGGCGTGGGGCTGGCGCGCTGGTGGCGGGCGCGGCCCACTTGCGCGGCAGCTACGTGGCCGTGGCGCACGCTGGCCGGAGCGCTGGGCATGGCGCTGCTGGTGGGCGCGCTGGCCACCATCAACTCACCCCAGCCGGCCTACGAGGGCAACTTATACCCGTCGGCCATCGTGCTCAGTATCGTGGCTTTTCCGCTAGCCATGGCGCTGCTACTGGCGGGGCTGCTGGCCGAGGCCAGCTGGCTGCGCCGCTGGCTAGCCACGCCGCTACTGCAAATGCTGGGCCGCAGCTCCTACTTTTTTTACTTGTTTCACGTGGGTCTTTTCAGCATTTGGTGGCGCGGTGCATTTGGCTGGAGCCGGCACGTAGGGTGGCAGTTTGTGGCCACTATTATTCTCGCCGAGCTCGGCTACCGCTTTTTTGAGCGGCCGGTGCACCGCTGGCTGCTAGCCCGCACCAACCGAGCGCCACGGCAGACCAGCTTAGCATAAGTTATTTACTAGCAGTAGTTTGCCCGAACATACGCTACCACAACGACGTACCAAACGCAGAAAGGCCTCTTGCCTGGGAGAGCAACCAACGTCGTGGGACGATTAAGTTACTCCCCCAGGCAAGAGGCCCTCCTGCGTTCAGCACGCTGGGCTGCTCCCGCCTGCTCAACCAGCTACTTGCCCCCGTTCGGCCGCCATTCGGCTTCTTCGGTGGGGCCTACCTGGGGGCCTTCGTAGGGGTCGGCTTCGTCGCCCTTCTCGATGGCGGCATCTACGCCGTAGATGTGCTCCATCTCCTCCATCACCGCATCGCCGTGCATATCCAGGTCCTTGAGCACGCCATCGGCAATGTCGTACACGAGGCCGTGCAGGCGGGGCGGTTTTTCGCCGCGCATGGCGTTCTGAATGATGTTGGTTTTGGCCAGGTTGCGCACCTGCTCAATCACGTTGAGCTCTACCAGGCGGCGCATACGCTGCGTATCGTCCTTGATGCGCAGCAGCTCGGTTTCGTGCAGGCGCACCACGTCGCGGATATTTACCAACCAGTTGTCAATCAGGCCATACTGCTTGTTGGCCGCGGCTGCCGCCACGCCGCCACAGCCGTAGTGGCCACACACCAGAATATCCTGCACGCCCAGTACTTCCACCGCGTATTGCAGCACGCTGAGCAGGTTCATGTCGGTGTGCACCACCATATTAGCGATGTTGCGGTGCACAAACATCTCGCCCGGGCCGGTACCCGTGATGCCCGAGGCCGGCACCCGCGAGTCGGAGCAGCCAATGAACAGGTAGCGCGGCTGCTGGCCGTTGGCCAGGCGCTGAAAAAACTCGGGGTCTTCGTTGTTTTTAGTGGCTACCCACTGGCGGTTGTTGGCTAGAATGTCCTCAATTCCGGGCATAAGAAGAGAGCCGTTGGGCTGGTTGATGAAGGAAAAAGAAAATATGTATACGCAGTTGGGTGCGGTTCGTGTTCGGCCCGCTGGGCTTATAAGGCAGGCACCACCAGGCTACGCTGCCGCCGCGAGTGGGCACTGAAATAGCCCAGCACACCGCCCGCAAAATTAGACTTCGGGTTGGCGGGCGTGGTACTAAAAGCGCCCCCCGCCTGCAAGGTCTGGTTGAGGGTGCGGAAGTACTCGAAGGCGTTGGGGTCCAGGTTTTGCATCTCCACGCGCACGCTGTCGCCGGTGGCCAGCTTGTCGGCATCGTCGGCATTGTTGCCGCCGCCCTGGGCATTGAGGCCCCGCGCGTTGAGCTTACCATCGGTAAACTCGTCGTTCTGCAGGAAAATGGTCTTATTGAGCCGGCCGTTGCGGTACTGCCGAAACAGGTAGTAGTTGGGCACGCCGGCCGGGTCCTGGTACTCGGGCACGAGCTGAATGTTGGTACCCACCACGCTTTTCTGGGCCTTGAGGCTCAGCAGCGGCACCACCGGCGCGGGCAGCGTGCAGGCCGCTACGTAGGCCTGGCCCTCGGTTTCCACGCGCAGCATGTAGCGCCGGCCCGATTGGCCCGTGAGGGTGCGGCCGCGGTACTTGCCGGGGGTGCTGGTTTCGGCCAGGGTTTCGCGGCCGCCCGCGTCGTCGCTAAGCGTAATGGCAGCCCCGCTCACGGCCGGGAAGCTATTGGTTTGGGTGTAGTCGACGCTCTTGGAGAGCAGCACGGTGCAGGGCTGGCCATCGTCGGCCAGGTTGGCTTCGATGGTTAGCTGCGGGCTGGTGTTTTTGAGGTCGAGCGTCACCACTTTCTGGCACGAGGCGGCGGTGAGCAGGCCAGCGGCCAGGGCCAGCTGGCGGAGGATGAAAGGAAATTGCATGGAGATGGTCGTTCTGGCGGGGCGCCTCACCCCCCGGCCCCCTCTCCTTCAGAGAGGGGGAGCCGGGCGCAAGTGAATCTGCACCTTGTGGTAGGAAGAAAGTCGTCCGGCTCCCCCTCTCTGAAGGAGAGGGGACCGGGGGGCGAGGCCACCCGCCCGAACGACAACTACCTAAAAGCTGAAATTGTACGTAGCCGAGGGTATCATCCGAAACAAGGCCGTTTGCAGGGCCTGGGTTTTGGTGGCGTCGTCGGGGTTGGTTTCGAAGGTAATGGTGTAGGGGTTTTCGCGGCCCAGCACGTTGTAGATGGAGAAGTTCCAGGAGCTGTGCCAACGCTGACCCTGCTGGTGGGGCTTTTCGAGGGTGGCGCCCAAGTCGAGGCGCTGGTAGCTGGGCAGGCGGTCGCCGTTGCGCGCGCCGTAGAGGCTCACGGCCTGGCCGGCCACGAAGTACTTGCCAATGGGAAACGTCACGGCGTTGCCGGTGCTGCCCACAATGGTGCCCGAGAGGCTCCACTTGGGCGAGAGCTGGTAGATGCCCACCACCGAGAGGTCGTGCGGGCGGTCTTGCCGGGCATTAAACCAGGCCCCGGCGTTGATGTCGGCAAACTGGCGCTGGCTCTTGCTGAGCGTGTAGCCCACCCAGCCGGTGAGGCGGCCGGTTTCCTTGCGCAGCAGCAGCTCAATGCCGTAGGCGCGGCCCTTGCCGTAGAGCAGGGTGCTTTCCACGTCCTGGTTGCCGTTGAGGTTGGTGCCGTCGCGGTAGTCCACCTGGCGCTGGAGCCACTTGTAGTAGATTTCGGCCGAGAAGGAGTACGCCCCGCCCTGCAAGCGCCGGTAGTAGCCGCCCGAGAGCTGGTCGGCCAGCTCGGGCTTCACGTTGAGCGAGGTAGGCACGTAGAGGTCGGTGGGCGAGGTAGAGGCCGAGTTGCTGAGCAGGTGCAGGTTTTGCACGTTGCGGGCGTAGCCGGCCTTCAGCGACACGTCGGGCGTGAGGGCGTAGCTGGCGGCAAAGCGTGGCTCCAGGTTGAGGTAGGTTTTTACTACTTCGCCCGTGTTATACGTCTGGCTGCTAACAATCTTCCCATTCGTATCGTACGCCGAGTAAGTACCCGAACCCAGCAGGCTGAACTGCGAGAGGCGCAGGCCGGTGGTGAAGTCGAGCTTGTCGGTGGCGCTCCACTCGTGCGATACGTAGCCGGCCGTTTCGAGCGAGTGGTTGGTGCGGTCGGCCGTGGAGTTGACCACCGCATCGGCCGCGGCCGTGACGCGGCCCGGCGAAATGGTGTGGTAAATGGCGTTGAGGCCAAAGCGCAGCGTTTGGCGCGCGCCGGGCGAGTACTCAAAATCCTGCTTCAGGTTGAGGTCCTGAATTTTGGAGTCGATGCTGAAATCCTGCTCGTTGGCCCGAATCTTAATCTGGTACGAGTACTTGCTGAAAATGAGCGTCGTATTCGAAAACAGCTTGTCGGTAAACAGGTGGTTGTAGCGCAACGTAGCCGTTTGGTTGCCGTAGTTGTTACCGAAGTTGTTGATGCCCAGCACGTCGCGCCCCAGGTAGCCCGAGAAATAGAGCCGGTTGCGGTCGTTGAGGGTGTAGTTGGCCTTGGCGTTGAAATCGTAGAAATACAGGCTGGCGTTCTTGGTAGTTTCGTTGCGCGAGAGCTTCAAAAACACGTCGGCGTAGGTGCGCCGGCCGGTGAGCAGAAACGAGCCCTTGCCCTTCACCAGCGGCCCCTCCAAAGCCAACCGGCTGGCAATGAGCCCAATGCCGCCGCTGCCGTGGAGCTGCTGGTTGTTGCCGTCCTTCATCTTGATATCGACCACCGACGAGAGCCGGCCGCCGTACTGGGCCGGCATGCCGCCCTTAAACACGGTCAGGTCCTTGATAGCGTCGGAGTTGAAGGTCGAGAAAAAGCCTAGCAGGTGCGAGGCGTTGTACACCACGGCCTCATCGAGCAGAATCAGGTTCTGGTCCACGTTGCCGCCGCGCACCGAGAAGCCGCTGCTGCCCTCGCCCGCCGTTTTGATGCCCGGCAGCAGGGTCAGGGTTTTAATCACGTCTTTCTCGCCAAAGAGCACCGGCACCTTGGCTATCTGCTTGATATCGAGCGTTTCGACGCCGCCCTGCGCCCGGCTGATGTTGGCCTGCGAGCTGCGACCGGTTACCACTACCTCGTTCAGCTCCTGGCCGCCGGGGGTCAGCTTGAAGTCGAGGCGCTGGCTTTTGCCCAAGGCCAGCTGGCGGCGCTGGGCGGGGTAGCCCACAAAGCTGGCCTCCACGGTGTAGGTGCCGGCCGGCACGGTGAGAGTGTAAAAGCCGTAGGCATTGGCCGCCGTGCCCACGCCGGGCAGCTCGACCAGGCGCACCGACGCGCCGGTGAGGTCTTCGCCGGTCTGGGCATCTTTCACCGTGCCGCTGATGGTGATGCGGCCCTGCGGCGCGGCCTGAGCCTGAGCCGTTTGGGGGCCGAAGCCCGCCCCGGCCAGTAGCAGCAGCCCCAGCGGCCGCCCCGCCGCGCGGCCCCAGCCGAGCCCCAAAGCCCGCGTTCGATTAACCTGGACCAGAAAAAGAATAGCTAGTGGCTTCATCCCGCAAAGCTACCGGCGGCGCGGCCAGGCGGCCGCGTTTAGTTGGCCAATCAGCCCAAAACCTATCCGAAAAATCAGGCGCGGCCCACCGCCGCGCCGCCCGGCCCCGGCCCAAACGCTACCCGCAGCGTGTGCCGCGCCCCGGCCGGCGCAAACGTGTAGCTGAGCCCAAAACCGTAGTAGGCGCAAATTTGCTGCACAATGCTGAGGCCCAGGCCCGGCGACTCGGAGGCGGCGTTGTGCTTGCGGAAGCGCTCGAAAAAGCGGGCCGGGTCGCCGCTCACCACGGGGCCGGGGTTGCTCACTTCCAGCGCATGGGCGGTGAGGTGCACCGTTACGTCGCCGCCCGGCACGTTGTGCCGGATGGCGTTGTGCAGCAGGTTGTGCAGCAGCGAATCGGCCAGGCCGGGGTGCAGCTGGCGGGGCGGGGCGGCGGCCAGGTGCAGGTGCGGCGTGAGGTCGCGGGCGTCCAGCAGCGGGGCCAGCTGGGCGGCTTTTTCGCGCACCAGGGCGGCCAGGTCGAGGGGCACGGCGGCGTGAAACTGCCCGTTTTCGATGCGGCTGAGCAGGCCCAGCGCCTGGTGCAGCCGCGAAAGCCGGCGCGTGGCCCCGTAGAGGTCGGCCAGCAGCGGGGCGGCGGCGGCATCGGTGGCCAGGGCGGGCAGTTGCAGCAGCTGCTCTAGCTGGGCCTGCATAATGGCCAGCGGCGTCTGGGTTTCGTGGGCGGCGTTGGCCGTAAACTCGCGCAGGCTCTCGTAGTCGGCCACCAGGCGGCGGCTGAACTGGGTGAGGGCCTGGTTGAGCTCGGCAAATTCCTCAATTTTAGAACCGGGCAGGGCCAGCGGCTGGTGCTGCTGCAAGTCGTAGCCCCGCAGTGTGGCCAGCGTGTGCTGAAACGGCGCCCACAGCCGCCCCGATAAGTAGCGGTGCAGCCCCACAATGCCCGCCAGCAGCAGCGCCAGCACCACCAGCATGCTGCCCACCGTGGCGGCCAGCAGCTCATCGGTTTCGACCATCGACTTGCGCAGCGTTACCCAAACGGGGGGCTGCCCCGGCCCCAGCGCCCGAAACGTGAGCTGCCGGTGCGGTACCATCGAGCCCTCGGTGGGGTCAAGCAGCAGCGTATCGGAAAAACCCAGCGGCCGGGGCTGGCCGCTCACGCTGTACTGCTGCCGGTACACGGGCTCGGGCAATGGCCGGCCGGCCGCCACGCGCTCCTCCAGCTCCAGCTGGTTGTTGTGCAGCTGCTCGCTCATCTCATCACGCACGGCCCGCTCAATGCCTACGTACAGCACCCCGCTGCCCAGCACAAACAGCCCCGCGCTCAGCAGCAGGTAGTAGCGGTTGGTGGCGGCGAGGAGCTTCATTTTTGAGGGCATGAGGGTAATAAAAGAACGTCATGCTCATCTGGCGGCCACGCAGTGAAGCAGCTCGCACGGGGCAGTAAAATCATTTGTTAGCACGTTGCCTTTCCGCTCAATGAAGTGAGCGAGCTGCTTCACTGCGTGGCCGCCAGATGAGCGTGATGTTCTTTTATTACCCTCATGCCTTCATCACAACCTACTCACTACTAAGCTTATACCCTACCCCGTACATCGTGCGAATATAATTCTCCGCCCCCTTTTCCTGAAGCTTTTTGCGCAGGTTTTTGAGGTGCGTATAGATGAAGTCGAATGAGTCGGCCGCATCTACCGAGTCGCCGCAGAGATGCTCGGCAATGGCTTCCTTGGTGAGCACGCGGCCGGGGTTGGCCAGCAGGTAGAGCAGCAGGTCGTACTCCTTGCGGGTGAGCGTGAGCGCCTCGCCGCGCACCTGCACCTCGGCCTGGTCGGGCCATACGGTTAAATCTCTGAAAATCAAGTGATTACTACCCTGAAAGCGACGACGACGGATAATGGCCCGCAGCCGCGCATTCAATTCCGAGATATGAAAGGGCTTGACCAGGTAGTCGTCGGCCCCCAGGTCTAGGCCAGCCACGCGGTCGTCGAGCCCATTGCGGGCCGAAATAACCAGCACCCCGGCCGGCGAGTTATCGGCCTTGAGGGCGCGCAGCAGGTCGAGGCCGTTGCCGTCGGGCAGCGTGAGGTCGAGCAGCACGCAGTCGTAGCGGTAGAGCTTTATTTTTTCGTAGGCCTGGGTGAAGTCGGCGGCTACCTCCACCACGTAGCCGCCCTGGCGCAGGGCCTCGACAAGGGTAGAGCGCAGGGCGGGCTCGTCCTCAACTAACAGTAATTTCATGGGTAGGCAACGCTGGTGTAGCCCGCGAAAAAACGAGTCAATTCTGAAGTAAATCTGGCTGTATGGTAAGCTTTAGCTTGCCGGCGCCTGGGGCGCCTGGTGGCAACCCTCAGCTTGCCAGCACATTATGCCACACTGGGCCAGGCGCCGGCAAGCTAAAGCTTGCCCTACAATTCTTCCTACTTCGAGGGGCGCCACGTCAGGCACAGGCCGGGCGTATTGCCGTAGAACGTGGGCACGATGCCCACATCGCGGCCAATGGACTTGCGGCCCCAGCGGTTGCGGTGCGTGAGGTAGGCCAGGTGGGCGCTCAGGATGCCGAAGCCCGCGCCGGCCACTACGTCGCTCTGCCAGTGCTTGTCCACCACCATGCGCAGCACGGCCACGCTGGTAGCCACGGTGTAGGCCCCGATGCCATACCACTGGCTTTTATCCCGAAACTCGGTGTGCACGATGCTGGCCGCCAAAAACGCCTGCGCCGTGTGGCCCGATGGAAACGAGAGGTTGTCCGACCCATCGGGCCGCTCCTCGTGGCTGAGCGCTTTCACGATGTACGTGCTGCCCAGCATAATAGCCTCGCTTTTGGCAATAATGAGCAGGGTATTGATGCGGTCGCTGTGGCTTTCGACGCCCGCCAGCGCCACGGCCCCCAGCTCCAGGTAGGGCACAAAGATGAGAATGTCGGCCACGCGGCTCTGCGACGACGGGAAGATGCGGTGGATGTCGCGCTGCGCCTCCTGGTTGGTATAAAAGCCGTTGCCGTTGAAGGTGTAGGCCCCGTAGCCAATGAGCACCGCCGGAATAGCTACCGCCCTGAACAGCTTGCTCTTAAAGAACGGCTGCTTGGCCGTGGTTGGCACCCCGGTCGGGTTCTCGTACTTATGGGTGGTGTCGGTAGCGGCCGGGGGGTTGGCGGGGTTGAGCGGCACCTGGGCCAGCACGGGCGTAGCAGTGCTCAGCAACAGGCCCAGCACTGCCACTCGGGTAGAGGAAAAAAGTGAACGCATAGGGTGACGATAAGGTACTGAAATGCGCTCTACGCAAGTCAGCCATTTTTTGCTGCCTTTGCAAACCTAGCGGCCGATTCTGAAGATATCCTGCCGCGGCTGCTTGGCGTGGGCGGGCCACCTGGGCTTGCCCTCAGGCCCCGGCGGGCAAGCCCAGCGGCAACGTTCCCGGTAACGATAGCGCAACTAAATCCTGGCCGTTGCTTGCAGATACTGCCCGGCGGGCCTAGTATTCCGTGGCCAAACCTGAGTTTGCGCCTGGTTTTGGCTGCTCTTTGCTTTTGGTTGCTCAGTGGCTGCGGCCGGGCGGCCCCACTTTCCCACCCGCTTCTATGCCCCGCTTTCCGTTGCTGCCGGGGGCGCTGCTGGCCCTCGCGGCCCTGCGCGCCCCCCCGCCCAACCCGCCCCGTGGCCTCCTTTGCCCCGGGCCCGCCCACGCTGCCCGCCGTGCTGCCGGGGGCGCTTCAAGGCCGACACCAAACGATAAACGAAATTCCCCTTATGCCCTCTCCCACCCGCCTCCTCCTCACGGCCGCCCTGGCCCTGCCGCTGCTAGCCCCGGCCCAAAACGCGCCGGCCGCCATGTTGCAGCGCATGGCCGATGCCTTTATTGCCCAGCACCCCGACTCCATTGTGCTTGCCAACCGCAAAACTGCGTACTGGGACCACGAGCAAGGCCTGATGCTCAAGGCGTTGGAGCGGGTGTGGGAGCGCACCGGCGACGGCCGCTACTTCACCTACATTCAGAAGAACCTCGACCAGTTTGTGCAGCAGGATGGCAGCATCCGCACCTACCAGGCCACCGATTACACACTTGCTAACCTTGCCACCGGCCCGGCCCTGCTGCTGCTCAGCCAGCTCTCGGTGCCCGGTAGTGGGAAGTACCGGCTGGCCGCCGCCACCCTGCGCAAGCAGCTGGCCGGGCAGCCGCGTACCAAGGAGGGCGGCTTCTGGCATAAAAAGGTGTATGCCAACCAGATGTGGCTCGATGACCTCTACATGGCCGCGCCGTTTTATGCCCAGTACAGCGCCCTCACGGGCGACGCGGCCGGCCTCGATGACGTGGCCAAGCAGTTTGCCCTCGTCGAAAAGCACCTGCTCGACCCCAAAACCGGCCTGCTGCGCCACGGCTACGACGAAAGCCGCACCCAGCCCTGGGCCAACAAGGCCACCGGGCAGTTGCCCAACGCCTGGAACCGCGCCGTGGGCTGGTACGCCATGGCCCTCGTGGACGTGCTCGACTACGTGCCCGCCACCAACCCCCACCGCGCCGAGCTGGTGCAGGACCTGCGCCGCCTGGCCCCCGTGCTGGCCAGGTACCAGGATGCCAAAACCGGCACCTGGAGCCTCGTAATGGGCCACGAAACCGAAAAAGGCAACTACGCCGAAGCCTCGGGCAGCAGCATGTTTGTGTACGCGCTGGCCAAGGGCGTGCGCCTGGATTACCTCGATAAAAAATACGCCGCCGTGGCCCGCAAGGGCTACGACGGCATTTTGAAAACCTTTATCAGCACCGAAAACGGCGCGCTGGCCCTCAACGGCACCGTGGGCCCGGGCGGCCTGGGCGGCACGCCCTACCGCGATGGCTCGTTCAAGTACTACCTCAGCGAGCCGCTGCGCCAGAACGATTTGCAGGGCGTGGGCCCGTTTATCCTGGCCAGCACGGAGATGGAAATAGCGCAGGAAAACGCGCCCGGCCAGGGCAAAACCGTGGGCCTCGACTACTATTTCAACCACGAAATGCGCAAAAACGCCTTCACCGGCCAGCCCGAGCAGTGGCACTACACCTGGGAGGACCGCTCGAACGGCGGCTTCTGGCTGTGGGGCACTCAGCTGCGCGAGCTGGGCGCGCGCACCGTGCCGGTGCCCGCGGCCCCCACCGCCGCCACTCTCAAAGGCCTGCGCGTGTACGTGATAGTAGACCCCGACTCTAAGAAAGAGTCGCCCACGCCCAACTACGTATCGCCCGCCGATGGCCAGGCCGTGGCCGACTGGGTGCGGGCCGGCGGCACGCTGGTGCTGCTCGCCAACGACACCGCCAACTGCGAAATCACCCACTTCAACACCCTGGCCCAGCGCTTCGGCATGCAGTTCACCAACCAGAGCGTGAACATGGTGCAGGGCAGCCAGTTTGAGCAGGGCCGGGTAGATTTGGCCAGCGGCGCGGCCGTTTTCAAGCAAGCTAAAGCGGCTTATGTCAAGGAGTTGTCGGTGCTGGCGTTGCAGAGCCCGGCCCAGCCGCTGGTGACCAATGGCGGCAAGGTCATCATGGCCACGGCGCAGGTGGGCAAGGGCCGCGTGTTCGTGCTCGGCGACCCGTGGCTCTACAACGAATACACCGACGGGCGGAAAATCCCGGCTACGTTCGAGAATTTCCAGGCCGGCAAGGACCTTGGGCGCTGGCTGCTGAAGTAAGGAGCAGTGGCCAATGAACAAAAGAACGTCAGGCAGCCCGAGGGGAAGCATCTCGCTTGCGGCCGTAATCAAAAGCGGGGCACGGCAAGGTTAGTGCACCAGGCAAGGTGCTTCCCTTCGGGCTGCCTGACGTTCTTTTGTTCACTATTCACTGCTCACTGCTCCTTACTTCCCATGCTTCTCATCCGCCACGGCCAGCCCGGCCGCGAAAAACCCGGTATTGTCCTCGATGGGCAGCGCTACGACCTCAGCGCCTTTGACGAAGACTACGACGAGCGCTTTTTTGCCAGCGATGGCCTGGCGCGGCTGGCCGCCTACGTGGCCGTGCAGCGCGAGCTGCTGCTGCCCCTGGCGCCCACCGCGCGCCTGGGCCCGCCCGTGGCCCGGCCCTCCAAAATTGTGTGCGCCGGCCTCAACTACACCGACCACGCCGAGGAAATGGGCCTGGGCCTGCCCACCGAGCCGGTTATTTTTTTGAAGGCCACCTCGGCCATATCCGGGCCCGATGACGATATTATTTTGCCTAAAGGCTCGGTGAAAACCGACTGGGAAGTGGAGCTGGCCGTGGTTATCGGCAAGCGCGCCAGCTACGTGCCCGAGGCCGACGCGCTCGACTACGTGGCCGGCTACGTGCTGCACAACGACGTGAGCGAGCGGGCCTACCAGCTGGAGCGCGGCGGCACCTGGGACAAGGGCAAGGGCTGCGACACCTTCGCCCCGCTCGGCCCCTGGCTGGCCACGCCCGACGAGCTGTCGAGCCCCAAAAGCCTGCGCCTGTGGCTGTCGGTAAATGGCGAAAAGGTGCAAGATGGTAACGCGGCCAACCTCATTTTTGGGGTGGCCTACCTCATCAGCTACGTCAGCCAGTTTATGACATTGCTGCCCGGCGACGTGCTCTCGACCGGCACGCCCGCCGGCGTGGGCAGCGGCCTGAAACCGCCCCGCTTCCTGGCCCCCGGCGACGTGGTGGAGCTGGGTATCACCTGCCTCGGCACCGCCCGCCAAACCGTGCGCGCCCACCCGGCCGACTTATAGGCGGGGTGCGTTAAATCTGCTTTGGCAGGTTGGCCTGTTTTCACCGCAGCCGCCGCCAGCCCTGCCGGTTGCTGGGGTTTCAGGACACGCTTTATGCCTTCGGTTACGGCAGCCGGCAGCTATGTGAGGACTGTTACACCGGCCAATCTGTACGCTGATTTGGGAGCTGCGCTAAGCTGTGCGCAACCCAGCAAACCGCCTTAATACACCACCGTGAGCGACCCGGTGTACGCCTTGCCGTTGCCCAGCGTGATGAGGTAGTAGTAGGTGCCCACCGGCGCGGGCTGCCCGCTGATGGTGCCATCCCACTCGTTGCCGCGGCGGTAGCCCGAGGTTTCAAAAATCTTGTTGCCCCAGCGGTTGAGCACCGTCACTTTGTTGGCGGCGTAGTCGCCGATGTGGTCGATTTGCCAGGTGTCGTCCAGGCCATCGCCATTGGGGCTCAGGGCGTTGGGAATGCGCAGGCGCGGGGTCACCGTCACGGTTACCGTGCTGCTAATAGCGCAGTAGCCGCTGCCGGTCGACAGCGTGTAGGTGGTAGTAACCAGGGGCGAGGCAATGGGCCGCAGCCGGCTGGTGCCCTCAAACGACAGGCTGGCGGCGGGCGTCCAGGTTACCGGATAGCTGCCGCTGGCTGTGCCTTCGAGCGTCACGTGGTCGCCCTCCATAACGGTTTTGTCGGGGCCTGCTTTCACCTCAAGGCCCTCCAGGATGCTGACCGGTAGCGCATTGGAAATGAGCGTAATGGGCCCGCAGGCGTTGGTAGTGCGCAGGGCCAGCGTCACGGCCTGGCCATTGCGCAGGGTGGTGGTGCTGAAGGTGGTGCCCTGGGCCCCAGGCACGGCCGCGCCGTCTACCTGCCACTGGTAAAGCGGGTTGGCCCCGGAGTCCGTCACCTTATCTACCTGAAACACCACGGGCGTGCCGGGGCACACCGGCAGCCCCGTTTGCACGCTGATGGCCAGCGTGGGCAACGGAGCCGGCGTGAGGCTGATGGTGACGGTAGCCGTGGCTGCGCCCGTGGTGCAGATGCCGGCGGTGGGCGTGAGCTCTACCCGCACCTGGTCGCCGTTGCGTAGCGTGGTTACCGTGTAGGTAGGGCCATTGGCTACCAGGATGTTATTCACCAGCCAGCGGTAGGTGGGCGCGGCTCCGGCATTGGTGGGCACCGGGGTAAACACGAAGGGCAGGCCGGCGCATTGCGTGGCCGGAGTGGCCAGCGCCACGCCCACTGGCAGCACCGGTTGCAGCCGCAAGGCCACCGCGTTGGAGGTAGCCGCGGTGCAGTTGCCCGACGTGGCCCGCCGCCGGTAGTAGGTGGTGGTGGCCACCACGCCCGGCGCGTAGGTGGGGCCGGTAGCGCCCGCCAGGTCGGCCCAGCTCAGGTTGTCGGGCGAGGTTTCCCACTGGTAGGTGTAGGTGCCCGTGCCGCCGCGGGCGGCGGCCACGCTCGTGAGCGGCGCGGCGCTGGTACCGGGGCACAGGGCCTGGTCGGGGCCGATGGTGCCGGCCCCCAGCGCCGGGTTCACCGTAACGGCTACCGTGGCGGTGTTGGCACAGGCCGTGGCCGGGTTGCGCACCAGCAGGGTATACCCCTGGGTAATGGGCGCACCGGTGGCGTTGGGCAGCGTCACGGTGGGATTGGCAATAGTGCTGCTGCTGAGGCCTATAGCCGGGCTCCAACTGTAGGTATAGCCCGCCACTGGCGCAGCGCCCAGCTGCACCGCAATGCCCGCGCAGGTAGCAATAGCCGGGCCCGCCGCCGCCACGGGCAGCGGGTTAATCCGCACCGTAACCGAGGCCGAGGCCGAGCAGTTGGCCAAGTTGGTGGTCGTGAGGGTGTAGGCCTGCACAACAGCCGCGGCGGTAGTATTGGTCAGCGCCACGGTAGGGTTGGCAATAGTGCTGCTGCTGAGGCCCGTAGCCGGGCTCCAGCTATACACAAAGCCCGCCACCGGCGCAGCACCCAGCTGCCCCACCTCGCCCGAGCAGATGACGATGGGCAAACCGGGCACCACCACGGGCGGGGGGCTCACCGTTACGGTTACTGAGCCCACGCCTACGCAGCCGGTGCGGGTGTTGGTGGCGGTGAGGGTGTAGGTTTGGGTAGCAGGCACGCCGGTGGCGTTGGGCAGCGCCACGGTAGGGTTGGCAATAGTGCTGCTGCTGAGGCCCGTAGCCGGGCTCCAGCTGTACACAAAGCCCGCCACCGGCGCAGCACCCAGCTGCCCCACCTCGCCCGAGCAGATGGCGGTAATCGGGCCGGCTGCCGCCACAATAGCCGGGCTCACCGTGACCGTGACCGAGTGGCTGGCCTGGCAGCTGCCGGTGGCACTGGTTTCGGTGAGGGTATACGTCTGGGTGATGGGCGCGCCGGTGAGGTTGGTGAGCGTGGCGGTGGGGTTGGCAGCCGTGGCGCTGCTCAGGCCAGTGGCCGGGCTCCAGCTGTAGGTGCTGCCCGCTACCGGGGCGGCCCCCAGGCCAATGGGTACTCCCGAGCAGGTGATGAGCCCACTCGGGCCCGCGGCGGCGGCGGGGCCGGGCAGCACCGCCACCGTTACCTGCGAGGTAGTGGCGCAGGCGGTGCTGGTGGCCAGCGCCGTAATGGTGTAAGTGGTCGTTTGGGTGGGGCTCACCACAAACGGGCCGGGCCCGGTGAGCGTAGCGGGGCCGCCCACCACCGTGTAGGTAACCCCACCGCTGGCGGTGAGCGTAGCGCTGCTGCCCCGGCAAATGCTTAGGGTGCCGGCCACGGCCAGCGCAACGGGCTGGCCCACCACCACGCGCTGCGTGGCCGAGTCGGTGGGGCAGCCGTACTGCGCGGTGCCCCGCACGGTGAGCGTGCCGCCGGCGCTGCCCCACTGCACCTGCACGGTGGTGGCGGTGGGGCTGCCCAAGAGGGTGCCCCCCACCACGCGCCAGCTTACCCGGGCGGCGCTGCCGCGGGCTTCGTAGCCATAGGGCATGCCCAGGTCGCACACCACTGCGGGCCCGCTGATGGTAGGCCCCGCCGGCTTGGTTACGGTAATGTGCAGCACCTCCACCACGGTTTTGCCGGCGCAGCCCGTATCCTTGGCCGTGAGGGCCACGTCGTAGGGCGTGGGGCGGGCGTCGGCGCAGGTGGTAGCAAGGGCGAAGGTGCCCGTAACGGTGCCATTGGTACCCGTTATGGTGGCGGTGCCGGTGGGGTTGCCGGGGGCCACGGTGCCAGGGTCGCCGTTGAGGGTGGCCGCGTAGCCGCCGGGCCCGTCGAGCAGCTGGCTGTTGAGCGTCAGGGTTAGCGGGTGGCCATCGGCCTGGGTCACCGTAATCGGAATGCGGAGGCTACTGCCGGCCTCGATGGTGTAGTTGCGGGACATTACGGCTGGCGGCGGCAGCACCGGGGCCTTGGTAGCCGGGCATTGGGCCACTACCAGCTGCAAGTCGCGCCGGGTGGTGCCAACGAGGATTTCCTGGCCGTTGATGGTGCGGTACTCGTTCACATCCACAGCCACCACGTACTTGCCGCCCGGCGTGCTGGCCAAGTACTTAGCTATGCCAGTGGCGGGGTCGAGGGCCGCAAAGTTGCCCGCCGCGGTGCCAAAGGGCGTGGCCGCCGAGTAGCCGTAGCCCGGCGCGTAGGCGAGCACCGGCACCGGCAGCGCGAAGCCGCCCAGCGGCAACGCGCCCAGCGCCCCCACGATGCCGTAGGGCTGCCCAAACGTGTACGCCAGCCGGTCGCCATCGGCATCCACGGCGTTATTGAGCAGGATGGTGGTGTCGCCGGCGCAGATAACGGCCACCGCCACGTCCGAAAACACCGGCGAGTGGTTGGGCAGCTGCGGGGGTTGCAGGGCCGCGTACAGCGTGAGGGCCTGCGTTCCCGGCTGGTACAGGTTGGTCACGTCGTTGTTGCGGTTGCCGTCCGTAAACAGGGCGTAGTAGCCTTTGGCCGACCGGCGCAAATTCACCACGCCCACAAACTTTTGCACCCGGTAGGGCAGCGACGGCCCAGTTATGGTGCAGCCCGGCGGCACGGCCGGCGACAAGCACGCCGAAACCGACGTTTGCAGAATGCTCATCATGCCGTCCTGCCCGGCGTAGGTCACCGTGTTGTCGTAGTTATCGAGGGTCAGCGCCACCCGGGCATTGGTGGCCTGGTCATAAATGCCGATGCTGGCCGAGGGCCGCAGCGTGGTTACGTTGTTGCCGCAATTGTTGTAGAGCGTCACTGTCAGCTCGTAGCGCAGCGGCGCAATGGCCGGGCCGTTGGCATCGAGGTAGCGGTAGGTCATTTCGCCCCCCAGCAGGTGGGCGGCCCGGGCCGATTGGGCCGCCCCCAGCACCAGCAATACCAGTACCACCCGCAGCCAGGCATTCAAGCGAACTAGTAGAGTTGAATTCATAGAAAAAAAGAATAGATACGTGGCAATACTACCGGGGTCAGCCCGCAATACCCGGCTGGCCAGCTCGCGCTATGCGTTGTGAAAGCACCATTTCAAAGTAGCCTATACCACCAATAAATTATGCAAAATTTTGATAATCAAAGTTTTATAAACGCAAAAGCTGTGCTTCCGGCCCCGCTAAAGCGCGCTGGCCTTAGCACGGCACCCAAGCGTGGCTCAGGCAAAGCCTCGAAACCCACAAAACCATTATCACCAGGTATTTAGCTCGAATTGCTTCACCAAAACTTGCCGCCAGCAAGCTGCGGGGGCTACGCTTACTGGTTGCTAGCCGGCGGGCCCGGCCAATAAGCGAATCACCAGTGCCTAGTTGGTCAATAAGCGTAAGCTTGTTCATAGAAACGAGAGAAATGAGTCGGCACGAAAGTACTTGCCAGGACTATTATTTATCGCTTTTATCCAATCTTTAATTTCAAGAATCACTACTCCTTTCGCAGTGTGCGCAGGGCGGCGGACCTTTTGCCGGGCCGGCCTAATTACCTTGCCGCCACTGCGCTTCTTGGTGCCAGCTTTGGGCCAGCTAGCTGCCGCCGCTGGGGCCGGCCCTTGCCCAGGTCCCCATTTTGCCGGCTACCGGCCTGGGTATGCCGCCGGCGCGGCCGCCCCCGCCACCCCAGGTGCTACTGCTGCGCGTGGCGCAGAACGGCAGCGGCGACCACCGCACTATGGAGGTCAAAAACGGCATGTACCGCGAGAAGCTGGGGGTGCGGGCCCACAAAACCCACGTGCGGCTGGTGGGCGAAAGCGCGGCTGGCCCCGTCATCACCGGCCGCGACCACACCGCCGATGCGGCCGGCCACCAAGTGTTGCGGGGCCGCCCCTGGGGCCACATCCCCGCACCGTGTATCTGGGCTGCGCACCAGCCGCGCACATCCTGCCCGCCGGCTACGGCAGCTGGCGCGCTGCTGCCAACGGGCGCGCCGCGTACCAGGCTGATTGGCCGGCTGCCCGCCCCAGTGCCCGCGCCTCGGGCCGGGTCAACTGGGCGCATCAGCTCACTGCCACCAAAGCCAAGCGCTACACGCTGAAAAATACTTTCGGCGGTGCGGCCGGCTGGGAGCCGCAGGAAACAAGCAGCGGGGGCCAACGACACTGCAGGGCTTGCGCACAACGCCGGCCCTATGTTCACGACATTTTATTTATAACTTATTGACAATCATTTACTTATGATATCAATTGGCCACGACGACGACTCCCTGATTACCAGCGTAGTCGGCATGGTGAGCGTAGCTGGCGGCGCGGCGCGGTGCTTCAGCTCGATGAGGTCGAGCAGGCGGCCCACGGCTTCCTGCCCGATTTGCTTGGCCGGCTGCATCACCGTGCTTAGCGAGGGCGCGAGCATATCGGCCACCGTGAGGTTGGTGAAGCCGATGAGCGACACGTCGCCGGGGATGGCCACGCGGCGCTGGCGTAGCGCGGCCAGGCAGCCCACCGCCAGCCGGTCGCTGGCCGTGAAAAAGGCATCGGGCCGGGGCTCCAGGGCCAGCAGCTCGTCCACGAGCGGGCCCACCTCGTCGGGGCCGAAAGTGCCGAAGCGCACCAGGCTCTCCTCATACGGCACGCCATAGTGCGCCAGCGCCGCGCGGTAGCCGGCCAGGCGCTCCTGCGTGATGCTGAGCCAGGGCTGAATGGTGAGGTGCGCAATGCGCCGCCGCCCCGACTGCAACAGGTGCGCGGTGGCCGCAAACGCCCCGCCGAAGTTATCGGCCACCACGCGGGGGGTGTTCAGCAGCGCCGACACCCGGTCGAACTGCACAATGGGCGTGCCCTGCTGCTGCAATTCCTGCAAGTGGCTCACGTCGTTGGTTTCGCTGCTCAGCGAGATGAGCAGGCCATCGACGCGGCGGGCCAGGGCCTGGCGCAGGTTGGCCACTTCGCGGTCGTAGGCCTCGTGGGTTTGGAAGATGAGCACGTCGTAGCCACGCTGGTTGGCCACTTCCTCAATGCCATTAATAGCCTGCGAAAAGTAATAATTCGCAATCTGCGGCACGATTACGCCAATGGCCTTGCTGCTGGCCCCTTTCAGGCTGAGCGCAATGGGGTTGGGGCGGTAGTGCAGGCGCGCGGCGCACTCCATCACCAGCCGCTTGGTGTCAGCGTTGATTTCATAGCTGTCGCGCAGCGCCCGCGACACGGTCGAGACGGAAATATTGAGCTCGCGGGCAATGTCTTTGAGGGTGGCGGGTGCCAAATTGATTTCTACTTAAAATGCAATTATTAATGGCTAGTAGCCAGCTGGCTCACGCGGCTAAAGGTAAAGGCTGAGGGAAGGGAACCGCGCCCCGCGCCCCCGCGCCCGCCCGGCCCGCCCTCCTTGAAAACGTTACCGGCAACGATTGCGCAAATAAAAACGCCCCCCTATGGCTACCTCGTCCGGTTTCGGCCCTAAACTTCGGCACTAGCATCTACCCCTGGGTGGCAGCAAACGGCGTTTCGTTCTCCCCAAAATCAAATCCCACCTGTTTTTATATGAGCCTCCCCGCGAGCTTTAGTCTGGCCAGCAAGCGCGCCCTCGTTGCGGGGGCCGACCGCGGCACTGGCCAAGCCATTGCGCTGGGCCTGGCCGAGGCCGGGGCCAACATCATTGCCGTATCGCGCGGCCTGCCCACCGGCGGCATCACCGAGCAGGGCGTGCGGGCCCTGGGCCGCGAGTTTGCGGAATACCGCGCCGACTTGAGCCAACTTAGTGACTTTCATTACTTTATTAATAAGGTGCGGGCCGACTTTCCGGTTATCGACATCTTGTTTAATAACGCCGGCATTATCCGCTGGGCGCCGGCCGCCGAGCACGCCGACGAAGATTGGGACGCCGTGCTGCGCGTGAACCTCGACGCGCCGTTTCGGCTGGCGCGCGCCCTGGCCGGCCCCATGCTGGCCCGTAGCAGCGGCAAAATCATCTTCACGGCCTCGCTGCTCACCTTCCAGGGCGGCATCAACGTGCCGGGCTGCGCGGCCAGCCAGGGCGCCATCGGCAGCCTCACCAAGGCCCTGGCCAACGAGTGGGCTGCCAAAAACTTGAACGTGAATGCGATAGCGTGGCCACCAACAACACCGCCGCGCTGCGCCAGGATGCTGAGCGTAGCGCAGCCATCCTCAGCCGCATCCTGGCCGGCCGCTGGGCCGTAGCCGATAATTTTCGCGGCCCCGCCGTGTTGCTGGCCACCGAGGCCAGCAACACGGCGGCTGGGTGGGCTGGTAACTTCCATGGGCAATTCGCTTCTTTTCACTGCATTGCCCATTACTCACTGCTAACTGCTTATTACGTATGAATTCCCGATTTGCCATTGGTCCCCGCGAAACCGCCAGCCTGCACACGGCTGGCCTGCGCGAGCACTTTCTAATTGAAAACATCTTCACGGCCGGCGCTATCGAGCTGACCTACACCCACTACGACCGCATGCTGGTGGGCGGCGCGCAGCCCGCCGCCGGCACCGCCCTGCCCCTGCCCTGCCCCGGCGGCCTCAAGGCCAGCTACTTTCTGGAGCGCCGCGAGCTGGGCGCCCTCAACGTGGGTGGCGCGGGCCGCGTGGTGGTCGATGGCGTGGCGTTTGAGCTGGGCAATCAGGACTGCCTCTACGTGGGCAAGGGCAGCCAGGAGGTGGTTTTTCATAGCCTCGACGCCGCCAACCCGGCCAAGTTTTACCTGCTCTCGGCCCCGGCCCACAAGGAGTACCCCACCGCCCGCCGCACCCAGGCCGAGGCCACGCCCGTGGAAATGGGCGCGCTGGAAACCGCCAACCAGCGCACCATCTACAAGTACATTTTCAACGAGGGCCTGCCCAGCTGCCAGCTCGTGATGGGCCTCACCCAGCTCAAGCCGGGCAGCGTGTGGAACACCATGCCCAGCCACGTGCACGACCGCCGCATGGAGGCCTACCTCTACTTCAACCTGCCGGCCGGCCAGCGCGTGCTGCATATGCTGGGCGAGCCCCAGGAAACCCGCCCGCTGTGGGTGAGCAACGAGCAGGCCATTCTGTCGCCGCCGTGGTCCATCCACACCGGCTGCGGCAGTTCGGCCTACGCCTTCATCTGGGGCATGGCCGGCGAAAACCTCGAATACACCGACATGGATGCCGTAGCGCTGGCCGATTTGCGCTAACGCTTGCGCTGAACGAGGAATTTGGAAGGGGAAATGAAGAATTGATTTCCCCTTTCTTATTTCGAAAATTCCAACTTCTTCCTTCTTCCTCCCGCATTCAGTTCCCCCATGCCTACTCTATCCGAAGCATTCGTGCGCGCCCGGGCGGCGGCCCCCACCGTGGTGCTGCCCGCGCCGGCCTTGTTCGACTTGCCCGAGAAAGTGTTGCAGTTTGGCACCGGTGTGCTGCTGCGCGGCCTGTCCGATTTCCTGATTGACCAAGCCAACCGCCAGGGTATTTTCAACGGCCGGGTGGTGGTGGTGAAAAGCACCGCCAGTGGCGATGCCGCCGCCTTTGCCCGCCAGGATAACCTGTACACCGTGTGCGTACGCGGCGTGGAAAATGAGCAGCTCGTGAGCCAGAACGTGGTGTGCGCCAGCATCAGCCGGGTGCTGGCGGCCCGCAGCGAGTGGGCCCAGGTGCTGGCCTTCGCCACCAGCCCCGATTTGCAGATTGTGCTCTCCAACACCACCGAGGTGGGCCTGGTGCTCGACCTGGCCGACGACGTGCGCGCCGCGCCGCCGCGCTCGTTTCCGGGCAAGCTGCTGGCCGTGCTGCTGGCCCGCTACGAGGCCTTTGCCGGCGCGGCCGACAAGGGCCTCGTCATTGTGCCCACCGAGCTGGTGCCCGGCAACGGCACCAAGCTGCGCAATATTCTGCGCGAGCTGGCCGGGCAGCAGGTGCCCGACAGCGGCTTCCTGGCCTGGCTCGACAAAGCCAACACGGTGTGCAACTCGCTGGTGGACCGCATTGTACCCGGCCGGCCCGATGCGGCCGTCTGCGCGACCCTCAGCCAGGAGCTAGGCTATACCGACGAGCTGCTGACCATGGCCGAGGTGTACCTGCTCTGGGCCATTGAGGGCGACGAGCGGGTGAAGAAAATTCTGAGCTTTCAGCAGGCCGACGCGGGCGTGGTGGTGCAGCCCGACATCACGCAGCACCGCGAGCTGAAGCTGCGCCTGCTCAACGGCACGCACTCGCTGGCCTGCGGGCTGGCCGTGCTGGCGGGCGTGCCCACCGTGCGCGAAGCCATGAAGGACGAGAACCTGCTCGCCTACATTCACCAGCTGCTGCTGGCCGATTTGCTGCCCGGCATCCCCTACCCCATCGACGAAAAAGTGGGCCAGCGCTTTGGCATGCAGGTGCTCGACCGCTTCCGCAACCCCGCCGTGGAGCACCGCTGGCTGGCCATCACGCTCAATTACTCGGCCAAGCTGCGTGTGCGCGTGCTGCCCGATTTGCTGCACTACTGCGGGCGCTTCGGGGCCGTGCCGCAGCACGTGGCGCTGGGCTTCGCGGCCTACCTGCTCTTCATGCGCGGCACCCGCCAGGAAGGCAGCACCTGGCTGGGCGAGGCCCACGGCCAGGAATACCCCATTCAGGACGAGCAGGCCGGCTACTTTGCCGACTTGTGGCAGCACCAGCCGGCCGCCAGCCTGGCGCAGATTGTGCTCAGCAACGTGGCGCTCTGGGGCACCGACCTTACGGCCCTGCCCGGCTTTACCGAGGCAGTAACGCGCTACCTCACCCAGCTGGCCGCCGAGGGCACCACCGCCACCCTGGCCACGCTAGTAGCTAAAAACCAGCGCGTCCCTGTTTAATAGCTACTATACAAAAGCCTGTTTGTCACTGCTTCGTCGTTCCTCCTCGCAGTGATAAACAGGCTTTTGCTAATTACTTATGAATCATTTAGTTGCCAAAATTCACCCCGCCGATAACGTGCTCGTCGCCCTCACCGACCTGCCTACCGGCACGCCCGTAACCTGGGACGGGGTGACCGTGACCACCACCGAGAAGATACCCGCCAAGCACAAGCTGGCGCTGCGAGCCTTCGCCCCCGGCGATGAAATAACTATGTACGGCGTGCTGGTGGGCCGCGTGGCCGCGCCCGTGGGCCAGGGCGGCCTGCTCACCACCGCCAACCTCACCCACGCCACCGACGCCTACCAGGAGGGCCGGCACCCCCACCACTGGGCCCAGCCCGACGTGACGCAGTTTGCGGGCCGCACCTTTATGGGCTTCCATCGGGCCGATGGCCGCGTGGGCACCGCCAACTACTGGCTGGTTATCCCGCTGGTTTTCTGCGAGAACCGCAACATTCAGGTGCTCGAAGAAGCCCTGGTGAACGAGCTGGGCTACGCCCGCCGCAAAAGCTACCAGCCCCAAACCCAGGCCCTGCTGGCGCTGCTGCACGCCGGCAAATCGGTGGAGGAAATCCTGGCCACCGACCTGCACGCGGCCGAAAGCAGCCAGCAGAAAGCCAAGCCGTTTCCGAACGTGGACGGCATCCGGTTTTTGAGCCACGAGGGCGGCTGCGGCGGCATTCGGCAGGATGCGCAGTCGCTGTGCGGCCTGCTGGCCGGCTACATCACCCACCCCAACGTGGCCGGGGCCACCGTGCTCAGCCTGGGCTGCCAGAACGCGCAGGCCAGCATGTTGCAGGACGAGATTACCCGGCGCGACCCGCACTTCAGCAAGCCGCTGTTTATTCTTGACCAGCAGACCATTGGCACCGAGGAAGCGCTCGTGAGCACGGCGTTGCGCCAAACGTTTGCCGGCCTCATGCTGGCCAACCAGCAGCAGCGCCGGCCCGCGCCGCTCAGCAAGCTTACCATCGGCCTGGAGTGCGGCGGCTCGGATGGCTTTTCGGGCATTTCGGCCAACCCGGCCGTGGGCCACGTCTCCGACCTGCTGGTGGCGCTCGGCGGCTCGGTTATCCTGGCCGAATTCCCGGAGCTGTGCGGCGTGGAGCAGGAAATAGTGAACCGCGCCGTGGACCACGAAACGGCCCAGCGCTTCACCTCCCTCATGAAAGCCTACGGCGACAGTGCGGTGGCCGTGGGCTCGGGCTTCGACAGCAACCCCTCGCCCGGCAACATCCGCGACGGCCTCATCACCGACGCCATGAAATCGGCGGGGGCGGCCCGCAAGGGCGGCTCGTCGCCGGTAGTGGCCGTGCTCGACTACCCCGAGCTCGTCACCAAGCCCGGCCTCAACCTGCTCTGCACGCCCGGCAACGACGTCGAAAGCACCACCGCCGAAGTGGGCTCGGGCGCCAACGTGGTGCTCTTCACCACCGGCCTGGGCACGCCCACCGGCAACCCCATCGCACCGGTCGTCAAAATCAGCTCCAACACCAAGCTGGCCCAGCGCATGCCCGACATCATCGACGTGAACACCGGCACCGTCATCGACGGCGCCGAAACCATTGAGCAGGCCGGCGCGCGGATATTAGACTACGTTATTCAGGTAGCCAGCGGCCTGGAAGTGAGCGCCGTGCGCCACGGCCAAACCGATTTCATTCCGTGGAAGCGCGGCGTGTCCCTGTAGGTATTTAGCTCCTTTTGTCATTGCGAGCGCAACGCAGTGGAGCGCGGCAATGACAAACTGATTTATACAGCAATTGATAATTACTCATTGATAACTGAAGTTATGACCCCCTTCCTCTCCGACGACTTCCTGCTGCACACCGAAACGGCCCGCCAGCTCTACCACTTTCACGCCGCGCCGCAGCCCATTATTGACTACCACTGCCACCTGCCGCCCGACCAGATTGCCCAAAACCGGCAATTCGAGAACATCACCCAAATCTGGCTCTACGGCGACCACTACAAGTGGCGCGCCATGCGGGCCAACGGCGTGAACGAGCGCTTCGTCACCGGCGACGCCACCGACTGGGAGAAGTTTGAGAAATGGGCCGAAACGGTGCCCTACACCGTGCGTAACCCCTTGTACCACTGGACGCACCTGGAGCTGCGCCGCTACTTCGGCATCACTGAGCTGCTGAACAAAACCAGCGCCCGCCGCATCTACGACCAGTGCAATGCGCTGCTCCAAACGCCCGCGTACAGCGTGCAGGGCCTGCTCACCAAGATGAACGTGAAGGTGGTGTGCACCACCGACGACCCGGCCGACTCGCTGGAACATCACCAGGCCATTGCCAACCAAGGCTTTAGCACGCAGATACTGCCCACCTTCCGCCCCGACAAGGCCATGACGCCCGAGGCCGCCGACTACCGCCAATACTTGGATAAGCTGGGCGCGGCTGCGGGCGTTAACATTCAGTCGTACAAGGACTTGCAGGACGCCCTGCGCCAGCGCCACGACTTTTTTGCCGCGCAGGGCGGGCGACTCTCCGACCACGGCCTGGAGCAGCTGTACGCCGCCGACTACACGGAGGAGGAGGTAGCCGTCATTTTCGACAAGGCCCGCAACGAGCAGTTGCTGAGCACGTTGGAGGTGGAGCAATTCAAATCGGCCATGCTGATTTTCCTGGCTGAGCTGGACTGGCAGAAGGGCTGGACGCAGCAGTTTCACCTGGGCGCGCTGCGCAACACCAACGCCCGCGCCCTGCGCCAGCTTGGCCCCGACACGGGCTGGGACTCGATTGGCGACTTTACCCAGGCCCAGGCCCTGTCGCGCTTCTTGGACCGCCTCGACAGCCAGGACAAGCTGGCCAAAACCATCCTTTACAACCTCAACCCAGCCGATAACGACGTGTTTGCCACCCTGATTGGTGACTTTCAGGATGGCTCGGTGGCCGGCAAAATGCAGTTTGGCTCGGGCTGGTGGTTCCTCGACCAGAAGGATGGCATGGAAAAGCAGCTCAACGCCCTCAGCAACATGGGTTTGCTGAGCCGCTTCGTGGGCATGCTCACCGACTCGCGCAGTTTCCTCTCGTTTCCGCGCCACGAGTACTTCCGCCGCATTTTGTGCAACCTGCTGGGCCGCGACGTGGAAAACGGCGAGCTACCCGCCGAGGAGCTGCCTTGGCTGGGCCAGCTGGTCGAAAACATCAGTTACGGCAACGCCCGCGACTACTTCGGCTTCACGCCGGCGGCGGCCCCGGCAAGCACTGGCGAGCTGGCAGCCAGCTAGCACAATCCCCAAGCCGGGTTGCGACAACCGGTCGGCCGGCTCCGCCGGCCGACCGGTTGTCGCGATAACGGTAGCTGCACGACCAGCTAGGCGGTGCGCCCGTCAACCGGTCGATCGGCTCCGCCGGCGGACCGGGGCACGTAACCCGAACTGGCAACCGCTGTAGGCCTTGCCTTTACCAAACTGACAGTTTTGGCCTGCTGCACGGACGGGTTATCGGAAACGTTTGCGTTAAAAAAAGCCCCAAACGCGCCCCGAAGCACCCCGTTAGCGGCCTACCTTTCAAGTCGAATACGCTCCCGCCAAGTCCAGCTTACCCCGTAGCGGGGCGCTGATTCCCACCCCATGAAGCAAGTCGTAACCTTCGGCGAAGTGATGATGCGGCTCTCGCCGCCGCTGAACTATCGGCTGACCCAGGCCGCTGCCCTCGAAGTAACCTACGGCGGCGGCGACGCCAACGTGGCCGCCGCCCTCGCCCAAATGGGCGTGCCCGCCGCCCACGTATCGGCCTTCCCGGCCAACGAGCTGGGCCACGCCGCCGCCAACCACCTGCGCCGCTACGGCGTGGACGTCAGCCACTGCCGCTTCACCGAGGGCCACCGGCTGGGCCTATACTTTCTGGAAGTGGGGGCCTCCCTCCGTCCCAGCCGCATCGTGTATGACCGCGCCGACTCGGCCTTCGCCCACCTCGACCCGGCCGCCTTCAACTGGGACGAAATACTGCAAGATGCTGGCTGGCTGCACTGGACGGGCATCACGCCCGCCATTTCGGCCGCCGCCGCCCAGGCCACCGCCGATGCCATCATGGCCGCCCGCCGCCTGGGCCTCACCGTATCGGCCGATGTGAACTACCGCCGCAACCTGTGGCAGTATGGCCAAACGGCCCAGGACGTGATGCCCGGCCTGGTAGCCGGCTGCGATATCGTAGTCTGCACCGAGGGCGACGCCGACGACCTGTTCGGCATCAAGGCCAGCGCAAATTCGGCCAACGGCTTCAGTTCGATGAGCGAGCAGCTGGCCAAGCGCTTCCCGCACATCAAGCGCGTGATTGCCACGCGCCGCCAAACGCAGAGTGCCTCGCACGAGCGCATCTGCGGCTTGCTCTGGGACCAGGGCGAGTTCTTCGAAACGCCCTTCTACGACATTTCGCCGGTGGTAGACCGCATCGGCGGCGGCGACTCATTCATTTCGGGTTTCATCTACGGCTCAAGTACTTACGAGAGCTGCGAGCAAGCCCTGTCCTTCGCCACCATCGCCTCGGCGCTGAAACACACCATCCACGGCGACATCAACCTGGTAACGCCCGCCGAAGTCGAGCACCTCATGCAGG
Organism: Hymenobacter sp. H14-R3; assembly: GCF_030063445.1. Classification (GTDB taxonomy): domain Bacteria; phylum Bacteroidota; class Bacteroidia; order Cytophagales; family Hymenobacteraceae; genus Hymenobacter. Next base: position 387,856 of record NZ_JASITD010000002.1, read on the forward strand.
GCAACCTCACGGGGCGGCTGCTAAGGTGAGCTGTCAGCTAATAGCTGCTAGCTGTTAGCTCTTCCCTTAGCCGGGCACCACCTTGGCCCCCGGCGCTTTCCATTTGAACATCAAGCTAACAGCTAGCAGCTATTAGCTAACAGCTTAAAAAGATGTCCTCTTCCGAAGTTATCGCCCGCACGCTGCAAGCGCCGCTGGTGCCGGTTTTTTACCACGCCGATGCGGCCTACGCGCAGGCGGTGGTGCGGGCCTGCTACGCGGGCGGCGTGCGGGTATTTGAGTTTACCAACCGCGGGGCCAACGCCTTTGAGGTGTTTCAGGAGCTGGCCCAGCTAGTGGCCGATGGCTGCCCCGACCTCGTGCTGGGCATCGGCACCATCTACACGGCCGCCGAGGCCGAGCGCTTCATTGCGGCCGGCGCGGCCTTCGTGGTGCAGCCCGTAACTACCGCCGACGTGGCCGCCGCCTGCCAGCGTCACGGCGTAGCCTGGCTACCGGGCGCCCTCACCCCCAACGAGATACACGCCGCCACCCAGCTCGGCGCGCAGCTTGTGAAGATATTTCCCGGCAACCTCGTCGGGCCCGACTACATCAAATCGCTGCGCGGGCCCATGCCCACCACCAAGCTCATGGTAACGGGCGGCGTGGAGCCCACCGAGGCCAGCCTCACCGAATGGTTTGGGGCCGGCGTAAATGTGGTGGGCATTGGCTCCCAGCTCTTTAAGGGCGCTACTGATGCGGCCACCATTACCGGCCGCGTGGCCCCGCTAATGGCCTTTTTGGCCGCTGGCAAGTAGCTGCAACAGCCTGTTATTGCCGCGCTCCACTGCGTTGCGCTCGCAATGACAAATGCTCACTACTCATTGCTCATTACCTATGAATCCCACCCTTTACCCTTCGCCGCCCGGCCTCGATACCTCGCCCATGGGCCGGTACCGCTGGACCATCTGCTCGCTGGTGTTTTTTGCCACCACCATTAACTACCTCGACCGGGCCGTTATCTCGCTGCTGAAGCCCTACCTCGAAAAGACGTTTAGCTGGAATGCCGGCGACTACGCCAACATCGAAATCGCCTTCAAGCTGGCGTATGCGGTGGGCATGATTGGGGTGGGCCGCATCATCGACAAGCTGGGCACCAAGATTGGCTACGCGCTCTCGACGGTGCTGTGGAGCCTGGCGGCCATGGGCCACGCGTTGGTAACCAGCACGTTGGGCTTTGGCATTGCGCGCGGGTTTTTGGGAATTACGGAGGCCGGCAACTTCCCGGCCGCCATCAAGACCACGGCCGAGTGGTTTCCGCAGCGCGAGCGGGCGCTGGCCACGGGCATCTTCAACTCGGGCTCCAACGTGGGGGCCATTGTGGCCCCGCTTACGGTGCCGCTCATTGCCGAAACCATTGGCTGGCAGTGGGCCTTCATTATCACCGGGGCGCTGGGCTTTATCTGGCTGGTGCTGTGGATGTTGATTTACGAAACCCCGGCTGACAGCAAGCGCCTCACCAAGGCCGAGTTCGACTACATCAACGCCGACATTCCGGCGGGCCTGCCCACGGAGGGCGTCACCGAGGAGCGGCCCAAGGCGTCGTGGGGCAAGCTGCTCTCGTTTCGCCAAACCTGGGCCTTCGTGGCGGGCAAGTTCCTCACCGACCCCATCTGGTGGTTTTACCTGTTTTGGCTCCCCGATTTCCTGGGCAAGCAATACCACCTCCAGGGCACGGCCATTGCCCTGCCGGTAGCGGCCGTGTACGTGCTCTCAAGCATTGGCAGCGTGGGCGGCGGCTACCTGCCGCTGGGCTTTATGCGGCGCGGTATGCCGGCCTTCAAGGCCCGCAAAACGGCCATGCTGCTCATTGCGTTCTGCGTGTTCCCGATTGTGTTTGCGCAGTACCTGGGGCAGCTCAATATGTGGCTGGCGGTGCTGGTAATCGGCATTGCGGCGGCGGCCCACCAGGCCTGGAGCGCCAACATTTTCACCACCGTGTCCGACATGTTTCCCAAGCGCGCGGTGGCCTCGGTTACGGGCATTGGCGGCATGGCCGGCGGGCTGGGCGGCATCGCCCTCACGGCCTTGGTGCAAAAGAAAATGTTTGTGCACTACGAGGCCATCGGGCAGCTCGACAAGGCTTACTTCATCATGTTTCTGATTTGCGGCGGGGCCTACCTGCTGGCCTGGGTTATCATGTTTACGCTGGTGCCGCGCATGGAGCCCATTCAGCTCGATAAGGACGATAGTATTGCCACCACCTAACCAACTTACTATGAAACAGTTAGTGTATACCCTTGCCCTGTTGGGCCTGCCGCTGCTGGCCCTGGCCCAGGCGCCGGCCAAAAACAGCAAGGACCAGGCCGCCGCCCAGGAGGTCGATAAGCTGGAGCGCCAGCGCTTCGCTGCCCTGGTAAGCAAGGACTTCACGTTCCTGGACAAAGCCTTTGCCGACGACCTGGTATATACCCACAGCAACGGCAAGCAGCAGGGCAAAACCGACTACCTTCAGGGCGTGCGCGAGGGCAAAAGCGTGTACGACAAAATCGACGTCGAAAACATCAACGTGCGCGCCTACAACAACGGCCAAGCCGCCGCAGTCAATGGCCAAATTATTATCTACCAGCCCAATAAGCCCGACGGCACGCCCAATGTGGCCCACCTCAAGTACGTAACCGTGCAGGTGAAAGACCCCAAAAAAGGCTGGCAAGTGGTGCTCTGGCAATCGCAGAAGCAACCGGAAGCCAAGTAACAACCTGCAAAAAGCCTGTTATTGCGAGCAACGCGAAGCAATCGCACCCGAACGATACCAGCGCCTTTCGTTCGGGCTAGGTCGTTCGGATGCGATTGCTTCGCGTTGCTCGCAATGGCGACTGGCTTTTACGAATTCATACCCGATAGTTATGTCCCCCACGCTACCCTCGCACGACAAACTGGCTACCCCCGTCGGCACCACCCTGGAGCGCTACATCATGCGCAAGCAGGCCGAGTTTCCGTTTGCCACCGGTGAGCTTTCGCAGCTGCTGCGCGACCTGGCCCTGGCCAGCAAAATAATGGTGCGCGAAGTGAGCCGCGCCGGCCTCAGCGGCATGGGCGAAGTGGTGGAGGCCGAGGGCCAGCCCACCGCCCCGCGCCACCGCCTGGGCGAGGAGGCGCACATCCGCTTCGTGCGGGCTCTCACCAACGGCCGCGAGTGCTGCGCCATCCTCAGCGAGGCCCGGGAAGAAATTATTGACACCGGCAACCACGACGGCAAATACGTGGTGGCGCTCAACCCGATGAACGGCTCGGTAAGCCTCGATTTCAACGTGAGCACCGGTACCATCTTCAGCATTTACCGGCGCGTGAGCCGCTACGGCGGGCCGGCCCGGGCCGAAGATTTCACCCAGGGCGGCCGGGCGCAGGTGGCGGCGGGCTACATCCTCTACGGCTCCAGCGTGATGCTGGTGTACACCACCGGCCACGGCGTGGCGGGCTTCACCTACGAGCCAAGCCTGGGCGAGTTTTTCCTCTCGCACCCCCGGCTCACCATTCCGGCGCGGGGCGCGGTTTTCTCGTGCAACGAAGGCAACTGGTTTGATTTCCCGGAATTTGCGCGCACCTTCCTCACCACCTGCAAGCAGCGCCGCTACACGGCCCGCTACGTGGGCTCGCTGGCTGCCGACTTCCACCGCAACCTGTTCACGGGCGGCATCTACCTCTACCCGCCCACCGGCGAGTGGCCCAGCGGCAAGCTGCGCCTGCTCTACGAATGCTACCCCATCGCCTTCATTAGCCAACAAGCTGGTGGCCTGGCAGTTGCCGGTGCCACCGAAGTGCTCGACGTGCCCCCCACCGCCGACCTGCACCAGCGCGTGCCGCTCTTCGTGGGCTCGGCCGACCTGGTGCGCGAGCTGCAAGCGGTAGCCGGGTAGGGGCGCGTCGCACGCGCCCGG
>NZ_JASITD010000030.1 GCF_030063445.1 Hymenobacter sp. H14-R3
TCTGCACTTTGCTGGATAAGGCGCCGAGTTGCCGGCGTTGTTGTGGCGCAGCCGTGTGGTAGTTTTCCCATAAGTTGGCCTGAAAGCTACGACGCAAAATCCCTCCCCCATCCTCCGGGACCATACAGCTATCTGCTTCACGAAAACGGAGCTATTGCCAGCGGGGCAGCCGTCGGTTTGGCTCTAGCCATTGAGCCGACCGTCCGTCCAGGGCTTCGCGAGAACAAAGCTCCCGGCAGCCTTCGGTTGCGCCCGGCAGGCTATTACAGCGTGGCCTTGGGTGGGTGGGTGCTTAGCCATTAGCTCACTGCTATTTCCCAGCAAACCAGTTACGGCGATTCTCGTGCGAAAGGAAAAAAGGAGGATGAAAAGCCTATCCCGGATTCTATGGTGGTGAGTCCACTATCAGTCTTCAGCCAGAAAATCCAGTAGTAAGCGCTGGAGCTGTTCGGGCTGCTCCTCCTGCACTACGTGGCCGCACTCGGGTAGGAGGTGGGTCTCCAGCGAATCGGTGATGGGGCGCAGCTGCTGGAAGAGCACTTCGCCCACCACGTTGCCGCACACGGCCAGCGTGGGGCAGGTCAGGCGCTGCCCATGTGCCAGCGCTTCGACTACTTGCTGGCGGTTTTGCGGGAAAGCCTGGTAGTGCCGGAAGCTGCCTTGCAGGGCCTCGGTGCCGGTGTAGGCCGCCACGTATTCGGCGCGGGCCTCGGCGGCAATGCCGCGCTGCTGGTAGGTGCTGTGCTGGTAGAACCAATTCAGGTACCGGGCCTCGTGGCCCGTAATTACTGCGGCCGGCAGGTCGGGCACGGCGTGGAAGCCGAACCACCAGGGCGCATTTTGCAAGAAGGTCTCCGCCCCCGGCAAGCCCCCCACAATGGCCTCGCTGAGCACGAGCTTGCGCACGAGCTGCGGGTAAGCCAAAGCCGTCATAAAGGCGATTTCCACGCCCAAGTCGTGCCCCATCACGCAGGCCTGCTCGAAGCCCAGGTGGTGCAACAGGCCCGCCGCGTCGGCGGCGCGCGTGCGGCTGTCGTAGCCGGTGGCGGGCCGGCTCGTCTGGCCAATGCCGCGCAGGTCGGGCATGATGACGGTGTAGTGCCGGGTCAGCGCGGGCAGCACCAGCCGCCAGGTGTACCAGGTGAAGGGCCAGCCGTGCAGCAGCAGCAGGGCCTCGCCCTGCCCAGCCGTGGCGTAGTGAATGCGGATACCGTTGACGTCGGCAAAATAATGGCTGACGGCCGGCGCTTCGGGCGAGGACTCAGGGGAAGTGGCCATAAATGAGTTCGTTAGCGTTGCGCACAAGAAGTTACAAACCTATTTAAAGGCACTATACTTTTACAACTGGTTACTGGTTGGTAAGGCACTATACCAGCGGGAAGTTTTGCTCATTATCAGACTGAAAAAATTATGGCTCCTCCGCTTCTTTCTTGCCCGGTCGACCTCACGCTCACCTTGCTCAGCGGCAAATGGAAGCTCCTGACGCTCCACCAATTACTGGAAGGCACCCGCCGCTTTAGTGAACTGGAACAACTGCTGCCCGCCATCAGCCCCCGGATGCTGGTGAAGGTAGTACGCGAGTTAGAGCAGTATGGGCTGGTGCATCGCACGGTGCATAGCGTAGTACCACCGCGGGTCGAGTACTCCCTGACCGACTTAGGGCGTTCGGTGGGGCCCTTGATTGAGGCCCTGCGTAGCTGGGGCCGCCACTACGATGCGGTGCAGCCGGGAGCCTTGCGTAGCGAAATAACCCTGGTAGTATCTAACTAGACAGGGCCGAACGGGGGGCGTGGCTAATAAGCGTGCTTGAGGTAGCAAAAGCGTCTTTGGGAAGCTTCAGCTGAGGTGACGTGAAACCTCAGTCAGTAAGAATCCAATACCCGCTCCAGATAAGCCCGGCAATTTTCTCCCATTGAGTCACAGCCTCAACAATGGGCGGCAACGTTCGGCCAAAATCCGTGAGGTATATGCTACTTTGGGAGGAGGCTGCGCATGCATGGTTTTGCCAAGTAGGCCGTGCCGTGCCACTTCATTGCGCTTACACGTTGAGTACGCTAAGCGCCAGCGGGCCGGCCTGGTGCGCCGCACTGCGGTGGACGGCACGGAAGTGCTGCCGGGGATTCGTTTTCTGCCCACGCCGGGCCACAGTATTTGCCACGCCTCCATTGAGGTGGCCCAGCAGCAGCAGCAGCAGGCTATTTTCGGGGGCGATGTGGTGCATCACCCGTTTGAGCTATACGACCCGGAGCTGACATCCATGTTCTGCGAGTTTCCGGAGGCTGCCCGAGCCGCTCGGCGCTGGCTCGCCACTACCGTGGCCGACCGCGACATCCGCTACTTCAGCAGCCACTTCCCCGGTAGCTCCGTGGGTCGGATTTCGCGCAACGGGGAGGCGTTTGGTTGGGAGTTTGAGGACTAAGCGGCTATCCCAATGAACGTTGGCCGGGCTACTCAAAACCAGCCCGCTCCCGCTGGGTAGAAAAGCCTACTTTTCCAGCTCCGGCATCGTCATGCCGCACTTGGCGGCTAGCGCAACTAGCTGGTCTTTAGGTAGCTGAGGCTTATCTGCCTGGCCGGGCGGCGGCAGGGTGCGGGCGGCGGCGGGGGCGGCGGTTTGCTGCACGAATTCCTCGAAGCCGGCTGGCGCGTAGGTGTTCAGCAGCCGGGCCACGGGGCTGGTAATGCGGAAGCTGTGCGTGGTGTGCCGGGGAATGAACACCACCGCGCCTGCTTTGGCCTGCACCGTTTGGTTGCCGATGTGGATTTCGGCCGTGCCTTCCATAAGGTATAGCGCCTCGTGCTGCGTATGTTGGTGGGGGCCAGGGCCGGAGCCTTCGCGGCAGAGTTGCTCCAGCAGGGCGTATTGCCCGTTGGTTTGCGCGCCGGTGGCCAGCATCAGCCACAAAATATCGCCCTGCCAATAGGCGGGCGCGTCGTCGCGGCTGGCAACCAGCGGCGGAATAAGGGGTTCGGCTTGCATAAGGGGGTAGGGAAAACGGGCCGCCGGCCGGTGAAGCCGGCAGCCCAATAGCCTTGATTTATTGGCCGTTTGGAGCCGTTGAATTATCCCTGTTTTTTTCGGCTTGCTGGCGGGCGGCGGTCAATTCGGCTTCCCGCGCCGGGTCCCAGGTTTTGACGGTCAGCACCACGTCGCGGATGTCGCCCAGGTGGCGGTTGGTGTGGTGCAGCAGGTAGCGCAGCCAGTCGGTTACGGTCATCGCGCCGAGGTAGAGGTGCGGGTAGGTGTGGTTAGTGAGGGCAATGTGGCCGCCTTCGAGGGCTTGCTGCAATTGGAGGCGCTGGCGCAAAAACAGCTCCCGGAAGCCCGGCACGTCCGTCACGGCCCCGGTTAGCTCTTGCAGCTCGATGGCCGTGATTTTGGGGCCGCCCTTGTACTCCACCACTACGCGCCGGAGCTTTTCGTCGCCGTGCAGCTCACTGACCTCGGCCACGCTGCCCGACTGGCTGGTGAGAAAGTCCAGGGTGCGCCGGTCGGATATACAAATGTGTTCCAGCAGCTCGGCCACGCTGCACTCGCCCGCGTTTTTGGCCGCGAGTTGCGCCGGGGTGTAGTGCCGGATGAGTTCGAGGGCAGCCTGCGAATTCGCGTGCAGGTCGGCCACGTATTGGGGAATATTCATGAGGAATAAAATTGGGTTGGAGTTGAAAAGAGTCATTTAGACCGCCGTGCGCAACGGGACTTCAGGAATGAAAAAGGCGCACACCAACGCCCCCGCTACCAGCAACAGGGTACCGCGATATACCTGCCGCACGGCCCCGGCAAACGCCTCCCGCACGGCCGGCGACGGGCCGCCACTGGCCGGCGGGGCCGCCGGCCCCAGCCCCTGGGCCGCTACGGCGGGGCGTAGCGCGGCCGGCCCAGCCGGCGCGGGTAACTGGCTGGCGGGCAGCGTAGTGGCCAGCGCCAGGGCCAGCACCGCGCCCAGCACCGAGGCCGCCAGGGTGCCGCCAATCTGCCGGAAAAACTGCACCGCCGCCGTGGACTGCCCGATGAGCCGGGGCTCGCTGGCATTCTGCACGGCCAGCGTGAGCAGCGGAAAGGCCGGCCCCACGCCCAGCCCGCACAGGGCCAGGTAGCCCAGCACCCGCGCGTAGCTTACCGTGGCCGGCATGGTCGCCAGCAGCCCCACGCCCAGCAGCAGGAGCCCCGCCCCGCCCCGCAACCAGTAGGTGTAGTGCCCGTAGCGCGACACCAGCCGCCCCCCCACGAGCGAACTCAGCGCCACGCCCAGCGAGAGTGGTACCAGGCTGATACCCGCCCGCGTGGCCGACGTGCCCAGCACGTTCACCATGAAAAGCGGCTCGAAAATAACGAGGCTCAAAAACGCGCCGCCCACCAGCAGCGCCATGCCGGTGGCCGCCCGAAACAACTGACTATCAAACAACCCGAAGTTGAGAATCGGGTTGGCGTGGCGGCGGCTGCGCCCCACGAACGCGGCCAGCGCCAGCCCGGCCCCGGCCAGCAGCGCCAGCGTGAGCGGGGCCGTCCAGCCGTGGTGCGCCTTGTCGAGCTGCAAGGCCACTACCAGCGTGCCCAGCCCCCCGGCCAGCAGCGCGGCCGACAGAAAATCAAAGGCTTGGGGTGCGGTGCGCGGGCGCAGCGGCGGCATCTGGCTCAGCACAAACCACAGCGCCAGCAGCCCCACCGGCAGGTTCACGTAAAACACCAGCCGCCAGCCCGCTACGCCGGGCAGCAGGCCCGTGCCGTGGTCGGTGAGGAAGCCGCCCAGCACCGGCCCCAGCACCGACGAGAGCCCGAATACGGCCCCTACGAACCCCTGGTACTTGCCGCGCTCGGCGGGGGCAAACAGGTCAGCAATCACGATGAAAGCCAGCGCAAATAGCCCCGCGCCCCCCAGCCCCTGCACCGCCCGAAAGATGATGAGCTGGCTCATGCCATCGCCCAGCAGCGGCAGCGGCCCAAACTGCCCCGCCAGCCCGCACAGCATCGACCCCACCAGGAACACGCTGATGGCCACCACTTCTATCGTACGCCGGGCGTACATATCGGCCAGCTTGCCATAAATCGGCACCAGGGCCGTACTGGCCACCAGGTAGGCCGTGGCTACCCAGCTAAAACGCGCCAGCCCGTGCAAATCGGCCACGATGCGCGGCAGGGCCGTGCTCACAATCGTCTGGTCGAGCGCCCCCAGAAACAGGGCCAGCAGGATGCCGGCAAACGTGAGCCGCCGTTGGCGCGGGGTAAGGGTTTCGGACATGGCAAAGGGAGATGAATCTGGTAAGGCGACTAATCAGGGGTGACTCAGCCAGGCAGGCCGTATAATCGCCTGCTTTCAGCGAAAACCTACTCTGCCAGCGCGCCCGTGGTGCGGGCGTATTCGAGCCGGGCGGCCAGAAAATCATACACCGCCTGGAGGTAGTCGCGCTGGGTTTGCTGGCGGGTGGCTTCGGCATCGAGGGCTTCGCGGGGCAGGGCGCGGCCGGCCTGCTGGCGCAGGGCCACCAAGCCGGCGCTTTGGGCAGCCACGGCCACGTTGGCCTGGCGCACGCGCAGGGTTTGCCAGGCATTTTGCAGCTGAACGCGGGCATTGGCTACCTCGTAATCAGTGCTTTGCCGCAAGTCGGCCCGGCGGTTTTGGGCCTGCTGCTGGCGCAGGCGCTGGGTTTCGACGCGGGTGGCGCGGGCCGAGCCGTCGAGCAGGGGTAGGCTGGCTTGCAGGGCCACGTAGGAGTTGCCGTACCAGTGGTGAACGGGGTCGAGAGCGTTGACCAGGCCATTGTCGTAGCCGTTGGCCCCCAGGTAGCCCACCACGCCCACCGTGGGGCGGTAGCCGCTCCGCTCGGCTTGGCCGGTGGCGGTGGCCAGCCGGGCGTTCAGCGCTTCCTGCTCCAACTCCGGCCGCTGTGCCGCGCTGGTGGGGGCGGTCCAGGCGGCCGTGTCGGCGCGGGCGGCGAGCAGGGCGGCCAGCGGGTCGGTGAGGCGCAGGGCGGCGGCCGGGGCGGCGGGCAAGCCCAGCACGGCCAGCAGGTTCTGCTTGCTGAGGCCGATGTTCTGGCGGGCCAAATCCAGGGCCAGGCCGGCGGTGCGGGCCGTGATTTGGGCGGCGCTCACGTCGGTAGCCAGCGCCCGGCCGGCTTGCTGGCGGGCCATTATATCCTGGTACGCGGCTTGGGTGCGGGCCTGGTCGGCCTCGGCAAAGGCGAGTTGGGTTTCGCGCAGCAGGGCCTCGTAGTAGGCCGCGTTCACGGTTTGCACCAGCGTCACGCGGCCGCGCCGGGTGGCGTTGGCGGCCAGCTGCTCGTTCACGGCCGCCACCTGGCGCTGGGCCAGGGCGCTGGCATCGTAGAGGCGCTGGGTGGCGGTGAAGCCCGCGCTGGCCTGGTAGCGGGTGCCAAACTGCAACGCCAGCCGCTCGCCCGAGGCCGGGTTGGCAAAGTTGGGAATGATGTTGGTGGGCAGAATGGCGTTGTAGCGCAGGTCGGCCGCCGCGCCCAGCTGAGGCGCGTAGAGGCCCCGCGCGGCGCGGGCGGCCTGCCCGGCAATCTGCTCGTCCAGGGCTAGGTTCTGGTACGCGCCCTGGTGAGTGCGGGCCAGGCTAAGGGCTTGGTCCAGACTAAGTTCGGTGGGCACGGCGGCGGTAGCGGCCGGCAGGGCTAGCCGGGCGGCAGGTTGGGCCAGGACTGGGGCGGGGCCGGCCAGCGCAATTAACAGGAGAAGCTTACGCATAACGATAGGTAGAAATCAGCCCCGAAAAACACTGGCCGGCTCCACCCCGTTGATGCGGCGGATGGCGAACACCGACCCACCGAGGCTGATGAGCAGGGTGAGGCCCAGAAACACCGCCCGCAGCCCCCAGCCCAGGCTAAAGAGCACCCCCACCTGGCTGATGCCGAAGCGAAAAAGCTCGATAAAGCCGTAGCCCACGCCAAACCCCACCAGCGCAAACAGCACCGCTTGCAGCAGAATCAGCCGGGCCACGTAGCCATTGCTGGCCCCGATGGCCTTGAGCGTGCCGTAGTCCTTGAGGCGGTCGGTTGCCGTGGAATAAAGCGTGAGGCCGATGATAAAAAAGCCCGAAATGACGGCAAACACGATGAGCGTGCCGAAGCTGGTGGCAATGCCCGAAGTGCCCAGCACCGTTTTTTTGGTGGCCGCCGCAAACGCGGCCGGCTGCCAGGCCCGCACCCCGTAAATGCTTCGGTTGATGAGGTCGCGCACTTGCTGCGGGTCGGCACCGGGCCGCACGTCCACGAGCACGGCGCTGATTTTGGTGGTCGGAATGTTGGCCAGGTAGCGGGCGCGTTCCAGCGTGGTGTACATATACACCGCGCCGAAGCCGCGCAGGCCCTCGCTCATGGTGGCCAGGTACACGCGCTTGCCCCCGATTTCAAACACTGCCCCCACCCGCGCCCCGCCCAGCGCCTTGCTGTCGAAGAGGTCGAAGCTCATGGCCCCGTCGGGCACCAGGTCGGCGTAGCTGCCCTGCACCAGCGTGCGGGGGCCAGCCCGAAACGCGGGGGCCTCGGAGCCAATAAGTTGCACCCCCGCATTGGTGCCGTCGGGGAAGCTGGCCGCCCCGCCCGCGATGATAACCGGGTAGGCCCGCGCCACGCCCGGCAGGCTGGCCACCTCGCGCAGAATTCGGGTGTCGAACTGGGCCAGGGCGTTCACGTTGGTCGTGCGGTTGTCCACCACCCACAGGTCGGCGGCGGTGTTGTCCACCAGGCTCGACATGGCCCCCGTCAGGTACAGGAATATCCCGCTCTGCTGCCCAATCAGAAACAGGCTGATGACGATGCCCAGCAGCGCCCCAATGCCCTTGGCCTTATCAAAGAGAATGAATTGAAGCGCGGTGCGAAACATGGCCGGGTGGGGTTACTTCAAGGTTACTGCAAGTCAATCACGCACTCTACCCGGCTGTTGAGCAGCAGCTTATCGCCGCCCACGGGCAGCACCACGCGCACCTCGCGCACCCGGCGGTCTTCGGCCGCGCCGGCGGTGGCGGCAAACAGCGATTTCTGCTTGAGGTAGGGCGCGGCAAACAGCACCGTGCCCGAGGCCAGGTGCTCGGTGCCGCCCTGGGGCCGCACGTAGGCGGCCTGGCCCACCCGCACCCGGCTGGCAAACAGCTCGTCCACCTCGCACAGCACGGTGGGGCGGCCGGCGGGCGCAAAATCACCCAGCGACGTGCCGGGGCTCACGCTGCCGCCCACCTCGGCCTCCCACTTCAGCACGCGCCCCGCGCCGGGCGCGTACACGAAGCGCTGGCGCAGCTGGGCCTCGGCCACGGCCACGCCGGCCCGCAGCGTAGCCAATTGGGCCTGAGCGCTTTGGGCGGCGGCTTGCAGGCGGGCCACTTCCTGCTGCTGGGTAGTGGCCTGGGTCTGGGCATCGTCGCGGCTCTGGGCGGTTTCGGCTCCGCGGGCGGTCAGCTCCTGCACCCGCTGGGCGGTGCGGGCCAGGTTGCGGGCCTGGGCCTGGGCGCTGCGCAGGGCCGCCGCGTCGGCCGCAATCTGGGCCTGCTGGGTGCCGAGCTGGCTCCGCGCCTGGGTTACCTGGGCCTGCTCCACGGCGTGGTTGAGGGTGAGCAGCAACTCGCCTTTTTTCACTTCCTGACCTTCGGCCACGGGCAGCGCCTCCACCACGCCGCTGGCCTGCGCCGCCAGGCTGGTGAGCTTGTGCTCGGGCTCGATGCGACCCAGCGCCACCACTTCCCGCACCGTGGCGGGCTGCACCGGGGCCGGCCCGGCAGCCGACGTAGTGCTTTCCTTGGCCGAGCAGGCCACTAGCAACACGGCCGGCAGGATGAAGATGAAACGCATAATTAGCAGGAAAACAAGGTTATAACGGAGATAAAGCCGGCGGGAACTACGGCGGCTTGCCTTGCGGAGAGGGGAGTGAAACCGCCTGAAAAATTAGCTGGTCAGCTTACTCAAACCGCGCTAATGCAGCTCGTCGGCCGGGGGCTCGGTGCTGACCCGGCCCTGGTCTACGTACACGATGCGGTCGGCGAAGGCCCGCAGGCGCATATCGTGGGTCACGACGGCCAGCGCCTTGCCCTGGCTGGCCAGGGTTTTCAACTCGCGCATCACCACCTCCGCCGATTTGGGGTCGAGGGCGGCGGTCGGCTCGTCGCACAGCACCAGGGGCGGCTCCGTTACCAGGGCGCGGGCAATGGCCACGCGCTGCTGCTGCCCGCCCGAAAGCTGCTTGGGCAGCTGCCGGGCGCGGTCGCTCATGCCCACCGTGGCCAGGGCGCGGCGGGCGCGCTCCCGCGCCTCGGCGGCCGGCACCTGCTGCAAGCGCAAGGGCAACAACACGTTATCCTCGGCCGTGAGCGGCTGAATCAGGTTGAAGCTCTGAAAAACGAACCCGATGTAGTGCAGCCGCAACGCGGCCAGTTGGGTTTCGTTGAGTTGGGAGATATCCTGGCCGCCCACCACTACCTGCCCCTGCGTGGGGTAGATGACGCAGCCTAGCAGCGAGAGCAGGGTGGTTTTACCCGAGCCCGACGGCCCGATAATCAGCAGCAATTCGCCAGCCCGCACATCCAGGTCGCTGGGTTCCAGCGCCGTAATGGTGGTGTCGCCGGTCTGGTACACCTTGCTGGCCTGCCGCACCTGGGCCACATAAGAAGGAGACGGGACCATGGCGTGGATACTTCGTTGAAGAAGTAAATTTACTACGAATTTTAAATAATGATTGCTACGAAATTGAAATAAATAGGCAATAAATGCGTTACTAATTGATAATCAAATAAATAGAAAATGGCGGTCCGCCCGGAGGCTTACTCACCCGCTTTGCGCCCAACGGCGCTGGTATGGGCCGCATTTACTAGGCTGAGCAGCCGCCGCAACTCGGCCTGCTCGCCCGCCGTCAGCGCCTCGTAGAGGTCGGGGCTGAGTTGCTCCATGCGGGCGGTGGCTTTATCGAAGAGCCGCCGGCCGGCCGGGGCTACTTGCAGGCGGCGAGTGCGGCGGTCCTGAGGGTCAGTCACTTCCGTTACCAGGCCAGCCTGCACGAGGCGGCGGGAGATTTCGGTGATAGTGCTCATTTCCAGCAGCGACGTGGCGGCAATCTCCGATTTGGTGGGGGCCGCCTGGTTGGTGATGGCGGCCAGCACGATAAAATCGCGCAGGCTGGTAATGGGGACCAGGTCGGCCAGCAGCTGCTGCGCCCGCAGGTGGGTAAAGTGCTGGAGGCGCGCTACCAACGGCCCCAACTGCGTCAGGGGCGAGAGGTGGTTGAGAAAAGCCGGCTCCTGGGGCGGCAGCTGGGCAGCGGGCGCAGCGGGCAGGGCGGTGCGCCGGTGCAGCCAGGCCGCAAAATCAGCCACCTGCGGGTTGTCGGCGGTTTGGGCGTAGGTGGCTAGTTCGGGCAGCAACTGCTGCAAGAGGGCAAAAGCATCATTCATCGGCAATGAATCAGGAAAAAAAGCAGCTTTGCCGCCGACATATTAATTTGATTTCGTAGCAAATCTACTTTTAATACTACTAACTCAGCGGGCAAACCTACCTCACCTTCTCACCCAAAGCGGCAGCGCTGTCAGTTTGCTGCGGCTTGGCCACGAAAACGCCGCAGCATACTTAGGAGCAGAAGCCGTGGACTTTACCCTGGTACGACCGCCTGTTCGTGGCTGCGTTCCTGGTGAGTTAGCTCACGAGCAACCAGTGTCTGCACGAGGCCGTTACCATCACCGACGGCTAAGCGGCCGGCCGGACTACTACCGCGCCCTTGCCGGATACCCTGCATGCGGCTGCTCCGGCCACTATTTCTCTCTAGCAATGCATACTCCTCCTACTTCCGTTGCTACCCTGCGGGCCGCGCTAACCGGCCTGCTGCTACTGCCCGGCGATGCCGGCTACGACGAAGCCCGCGCGCCGTGGCTGCGCGTCATTGACCAGCACCCGGCCTTGGTGGTAGAAGCCGCCAACGTGGCTGATTTAGTACTGGCCATCACCTACGCCCGCACCCAGGGCCTGCCGCTGGGCGTGCAGGCCACCGGACACGGCATTGCCAAAGCCTGCGACGGCGGCCTGCTCCTCAAGCTCGACAAGCTCAACGCCATCGACCTTGATACCGCTACCCGCCGGGTGCGGATGGGGCCGGGCGTGAGCTGGAAGGACCTGCTGACCCAAACGCAGCCGCACGGCCTGGTGGGGCTCTCGGGGCAGGTAAGCAGCGTGGGCGTGATTGGCTACACGCTGGGCGGCGGCATTGGCTGGCTGGTGCGCAAGCATGGCGAATGCTGCGAATACGTAGTGGGCGCGACCGTGGTGCTGGCCTCGGGCGAAATAGTGCACGCCAGCGCCACCGAGCACCCCGACCTGTTTTGGGGCCTGCGCGGGGGCGGGGGCAACCTGGGCGTGGTAGCCGAGCTGGAGCTGCAATTGGTGGCCGAGCCGCACGATATGCTGGCGGGCCTGCGCTGGTACCCAATGGCGCGCGTGGCCGAACTACTCCCGCTCTACCGCGACTGGGCGGCCACGTTGAGCCAAGCTACCAGCACCGTGTTTCGCCTGATGCGCGTGCCCGATGCCCCCCAGTTTCCGGCTTCTATCCGGGGTAAGTCGGCCTGCATCGTGGGGCTGTGCCACGCCGACCCAGCTACCCAGGCGCAGGTGCTCGCCTCACTGGCCGTATTCGGCGAGCCGGCCCTCGACCAGGTAAAAATGATGGCCTACCCCGCCATCGCGGCCGCGGAGCCGGCCTCCCACGAGTCCTCCGCCATTACGTACGACCAGGCGGGCTTTCTGCGGGAGTTGAGCGACGAGGCCATCGCGCTGCTGGTCGAAATCGGCCGGTCGGAGTTTCCGCCCCTTTTGCAGCTGGAAATCCTGCAGCTCGGCGGCCACCTCACGCCCAGCGTGGCTGGCCCGCTGCCCAGCCAGGCTTCCCGCACGCCCACGGCCGCCTTCATGCTGCATACCGTGACGATGCCCGAGCAAAGTGGTTGGGAAGAAGTGAAGCAGGTTACTGAGGAAACGTTTGCTCGCCTGGCCCCCGTGCTCACGGGCGAGTTGTACTACAATTACCTGCGCGGCGACCAGCAAGTACAGGTAGCCGCCGCTTTCACAGAAAGCTCCTGGCTACGATTGCGGGAAGTGAAGCGCCGCTACGACCCGGAAAATCTCTTCCGGTTCAACCTCAACGTGGAGCCAGCCGAGTGACAAGAATAGCTTATTGCCCACTCTACCCTACTATTTTAGGGAGTTGATAATAAGTAACTTGTCGAATAATCCAGTCTAACAGGGCCGTAATTTTACGGGCCACTGGCTCTTGCAGTCGGGCATTGGGCCGCGTGAGCTGCCGCAGGATGTTGAGGCCATTGCGGCTCAGGCTCGTGGCCCGGTAAGCGTGGTTTTGGGGTGCAATGGCCTTGATTTTTTCGTGCGCTACGGTGCTCACGCTCAGACACAAGGCGATTGGCATTCGGGCCGGAGCCGTGCTCGTCAAGTGTGAGCCACCACGCAAAGGCTGCGGGGCTGAGCTGCTGCGTCAGGTGCTCGTGCAACGAAAAGCCCCGGACTTCGAGCAGAAACCGCTTAAATGACAGATTATGCCGCGCCGCAGTAAAGCCGGTGGCCCGGTACAGCCTAGTGAGTGCTGGGGGCAAGCCCGCCAGCTAGCCGGAAAAATCGGCTTCGGTTGGCACCAGTTCCGCCCCCTGCTGAAAATACTGGTAAACGGCCTGCTGCACCTCGATGCGCAGTACTTGGGGGAAGGTTGAGGTGGTCCGATTACGCTGGACGGTTTAGGCTTACCGCCATCACGTAACGAGCGGCATATATAGCAGTCGGTGGACCGTGGTGGCATGAAACCCCTTCCCACGTCGGGTGCGGTAACCCGCTTCGTTGAGCTTAGTAGCGATTTGCCACAACGTCTGCCCCTTTGCCCGCAGGAGTTCGGCCAACTGCGCGGCCTGGCGATTGGCTTGGTGTTCGCGGGCATTGCGCTGCATGGCTTCCCGACCCTGCCGGTTGATGGCCGGCGTCACGTTCTGCGGATTACCCAGCTGGTCACCCTGCGCTTTCTTGGCGGCGAGCGCGTCCTTGGTGCGTTTGGAAATCGTCTCCCGCTCGTGCTGCGCGAGCACGGCGAAGAGACCTACGGTGAGGGTGTTGGCGTCGGGTATGTCGCAGCAGACAAAGTCCACCCCCGAATCACGCAGGGCCAGGATGAAGCTGGCATTCCTGGAGAGGCGGTCGAGTTTGGCGATGAGCAGCGTGCTACCTACCCGCCGAGCCTCGGCCAGGGCGGCGAGCAGCTGGGGGCGCTGGTCCTTTTTGCCACTCTCGATTTCGACGTACTCGCTCAGTAGCTGCGCGGGGTCGGGGACGAAGGCCCGCACCGCGGACCGCGGCCTGCTGAGCTTCGAGACCGAGCCCCGAGATTCCTTGCTTTTGGGTGGAGACTCTATACTAAGGAGTATAGATGGGCAGTGAAGTCATGGCACAAAAGGCGAGTACAAAACCGGATTTGGGGAGATATAAGGTAAAAGCACACCATTTTACATCTTAGCAACGCACGTTTAACTTTTGTGACAAATAGTAAAACAGGGGTACTTTTGCCCCGATGACCAAATTCGTGGCCTACTTCCGTGTCAGTACCGTCCGCCAGGGCCAATCCGGTTTGGGCCTCGATGCCCAGCAAGCAGCCGTGCAAAATTTCCTGCGCGGCGACTCCACCTTAGTGGCTACGTTTGTCGAAATTGAGAGCGGCCGCAAAAACGCGCGGCCTCAGTTGCAGGCGGCTATTGCCCGCGCTCGGCAGGAGGACGCGGTGTTACTCGTGGCTAAACTGGACCGACTGGCGCGCAACGTCGTCTTCCTGGCCACCCTCATGGAAAGCCGGGTGCGCTTCCAGGCCGTCGACCTGCCGGCCGCCGATGAGTTTACCCTCCACATCATGGCGGCCGTCGCCCAGAAAGAAGCGTCGGCTATTTCCTCCCGCACCCGCGAGGCGCTCGCCGCCAAGAAAGCGCGGGGCGCGCAGCTGGGCACGCCGGCTAATTTGACCCAGGCCGCCCGGGAAAAGTCGTGGGTGGCCATGCGCGAAAATGCGCAGGCCAATCTCAATAATCGGCAGGCCGCGCAGTTAGCCACCCTGCTGCGAGCAACGGGGGCGACGTTGCGGGCCATTGCCGAGCAGCTTAACCAGTCGGGTTACCGCACACGGCACGGGAAGGCCTTTCATCCCATGGGCGTGCAACGCCTCTTACCTAAACCAACCGAATAACCCATTAATGGGTAATAAAAATTTCTTTAAAATATTTAAAATTATTGTATCAAATATTATTTAATACAATAAAATTTTTGTTTATTTACTAAGCCACTTACTACTCGTGAAAACCACTCGCCAAAGGTAGTCGGGTCTAGACCTCGCATAGTGGCTTATAATTAATGGCTAGATAACAAATTATTTAGAATAATTTTATAAATAGCTAATTCACTAACAATTCAGCTTACTTTGCCGCATGGCAAAGTAAATCTTACCTATATGGGATGTTGTTAAACAAATACGGGAAATCCTCCGAGTCCGTGACTAACTGGTATTGTTTCTCGTGATAAGTACCCGTTGGCAAATAGTTTATGTTAAAAAAAGAATGTCATGCTGAACGCAGTGAAGCATCTTAGTCGCGTAACCAGCTCTAAACGTGAAGATTGCTCTTCTGATTAAGATGCTTCACTGCGTTCAGTATGACGTTTTTGTATAGCAAACTAATGAGCAACGGGTACTTTAAGGTGCAAATGCGGCGTAAGAGCATCGAAAACCGATGGTTTTACACGTTCCTGAACGCAATCAAAATCTGCCAGCGAAAACGAACGTTAAGACGATAGTTTTGTCCACATATTGGGTAATATATTGTCAGCCAGGGTTCTCATTATGAAAATTAGGTAGCCACGCACCAGAGCCAGAGGTTTTCCCCTGTTTATTTAACAGTACCCTATAGGGCCCCGGAAAGTCGTAGATTGGGTCTCGTATAAAGATATTAAGATTTTTAGCGTATTCCACTCTTATAAATTCGCTTTGTGTCTGGCGGCGTAATCTTTTCAGGCGTTTACCTTGATTATAGGCCTGTAAAAAGCTCTGTAAGTGCGTGTTGAGTTCGGCCACTGTTCATAGCGCCCGCCGCGCTTTAAAGCAGGCGGGTAGGCTAAAGGCCCAACCGGAAGGCATCGTCGCGGATTTTGCGCGAGGACTGCCGCACAATGAGGTCACCCTGAATGACGTAGGTGCGGGGGTGAAATTGCTCGCGCAGCTCAATTTGCTCCAGAAACAGGCGGGCGGCCTGCTGGCCCATGCGGTACGGGTGGAGGTTAACCGTGGTGAGGCCTGGCTCAATCATGCCCGCCAGGAACTCATCGCCAAAGCCCACCACCGCCACATCGTCCGGAATGCGCAGGCCGCGCTGCTTGAGGCCCAGCAGCACGTCGAAGGCATCGGTGTAGCGGATGGCAAAAATGGCATCGGGCGGCTCGGGCAGGGCCAGCCAGTATGCCAGAGCCGCCCGCGTCAGCTCGGGCTGAAAATCGTTGTAGCGTACCCATTCGGGCCGGGCCTCTAGGCGGTGCGCTTTGAGGGCCTGTTGGTAGCCGGCCACCCGCTGCTGGCTGATGAGCAGCCCCTCGATGCCAGCCAGCACGGCAATGCGGCGGCAGCCCTGCTGCGCCAGGTGCTCGACCACGGCGTAGGCCCCGTTCCAGTCGTCAATCATCACGCGGGCGCTGGTTACCTCGTCGCTCACCCGGTCGAAATGCACCACCGGCAGGCCCCTGGCCGCCGGCCGGCGCACGTGGTCAAAGTCTTGGGTTTCGCGCGAGTGGCAAATCAGCAGGCCATCGACCCGGCTGGCTACCAGGGCGCGCACGTTGCGCACCTCCGTGGGATATGACTCGCGCGACTGGCAAATCATGACCTGGTAGCCGGCCTCGTCGGCCACCTGCTGAATGCCGCTGACGGCGGTGGCAAAAAACGGCCGCTCAATATCCGGAATCACCACGCCGATGGTGTGGGTGGCGTTGCTTTTGAGGTGCTGCGCCAGCAGGTTGGGCTGATAGTCGAGTTGGCGGGCGGCCTCCAGAATGGCCTGGCGGGTGGTGGCGTTCACGTCGGCACGGCCGTTGAGCGCCCGCGACACCGTGGAGGGCGTAACGCCCACGGCCTGCGCCAGGTCGTCGATGGTGGTTTGGGTGCGGCGGCGCGACACGGCGGGAGCATCGCCCGGCAGGGTAAAGCGGTAGTCGCAGGCCTTGCAGAAGTAGCGCTGCAACCCCCGCACAAAACCGGCTTTCAGCACGGCATCGGGGCGCTGGCATTTGACACAGGCGGGCATAGTCTTAGTTGCACATAACTTATAAAGTGAGTATTTGGTCAGAAAAAGCGCGGGAACCGGCAAAAAGTAATCACTCGCTTACTACCAACTTATTTTTGCTAAATAACAGCCGGAAATACGTATCGGCATCGCAACCGGCATCGGTGCCGATACTTTTTAGCAGAAAAACTTCATTTTTTACCCGTTTAAGGCCTTTTTAAGATTGGGCAAACAGGTTACATTTGGGTAACATAGCTAAACAAGCCGCTAGCCTTTCTTCGCGCAGCTACTACGCAACCCAGGCAGCTTTACGATTGAATTTGTATTTTTTCAATATTCCACCCGGCGTTCCTACTGGTTGAAGCTGGCCCTTCCCGCACCACCACACCCACTTCCCACCCTTTATGAAAAAGCACGTTTACTGTTTTGCAGGTTGCTTCAGGTACCGCCTGGGCCGGGGGCTGGTGGCCGGGGCGCTGGCTACGCTGGCCCCAGGCCTGGCCCTGGCCCAGCAGGCCACGCGCACCGTTGGCGGCACGGTGCGCGACGAAACCAACTCGGGCCTGCCCGGCGTAACGGTATTGCTGAAAGGCACCACCACCGGCGCCACCACCGATGCCACCGGGCGCTACTCGCTGACCATCCCGGCCGAGGGGGGCACGCTCACGTTTTCGTCGGTGGGCTACACGGCGCAGTCGGTGGCGCTGGCCGCCGGCCGCACCACCGTTGACTTGCAGCTGGCCCCTGAGAGCCAAGCCCTTAACGACGTAGTGGTGGTGGGCTACGGCACCCAGAAGCGCAGCGACCTCACCGGCTCAGTAGTGTCTATCAACAAGGACCGCCTCACGCAGCTGCCCAACACCAACATTGCCCAGGCGCTACAAGGGGCCATTCCGGGCCTGTCGGTGATTAACGGCGGCGGTGGGGCCGAGCAGGGCAGCCCCTCCATTCTGATACGCGGGCGCAGCTCCATCACCGCCAATACCGGCCCGCTGATTATTCTGGACGGCATCCCGTACACGGGCAGCATCTCCGACATCAACCCCTCCGATGTGGAGAGCATTGAGGTGCTCAAGGATGCCTCGGCGGCGGCCATTTACGGCTCGCGCGGCTCAAACGGCGTTATTCTGGTAACTACCAAGCACGGCAAGGCCGGGCAGGTGCGCGTGAGCTACGACGGCTTCTACGGCTTTCAGCAAATCATCAACAAGCCCAAGCTGCTCGACGGCTCGCAGTTCTACGCCTTCGTGAAGAACCGGGCCAACATTCCGCCCACCTCCATTGCGCCCTCCGAGCAGGCGCTTTACGATGCCGGGCAATCGACGGACTGGTACAAGGAAGCCACCCGCATCGGGCACCGCTCCCAGCACAGCATCGGGCTGTCGGGCGGCAGTGAGAAGGCTACTTTTTACGTGGGCGCTACCTACCTCGACGTGGGCGGCGTGGCCATCAACGACAACTACAAGCGCTACACCCTGCGCCCCAACGTCACGGTTCAGATTAAGCCCTGGCTCAACTTTACGTCCGCCTCGCAGCTTTCGCTCACCGACCGCAGCGGCAACCCGGCCGACTTTGGGGGCGAGTACGGGGCCAACTTTTTCATTCCGCTGGCCACGCCCTACAACCCCGACGGCTCGATTGCCATTTATGCCTGGCCCGAGTACAACCTGGCCGGCAATCCGCTGGGGCCTACCCTGGCCAGCAACACTGACCGCGCCTACCGCACCTTCAGCAACAACTCGCTCCGGGTGGATATTCCCTTCGTGCCGGGCCTCAACTACCGCCTCAACACCGGCGTGGAGTTTGAAAACCGGACGCAGGAAACCTACTACGGCCGCGACACCCGCACCGGCTACGAAGGCAACGGCATTGCGACGAACCAGACCACGCAAAACCGCAACTTCACGGTGGAAAACATTGTGAACTACAACCGGGACTTCGGCAAGCACACGGTGGGCGTTACGGCCCTGTACAGCACCCAGAGCAGTGATGGTGAAAACCAGCAGCTGACAGGCAAAGGCTTTCCGGCCGACGTGCTCACCAATTTTCAGATGAACGCGGCCGCGCTGCTCACGCCCACGGCCAGCTACAACAAGCAGAATCTGCTTTCGCAGATGGTGCGCCTCAACTACGGCTACAACAGCCGCTACCTGCTCACCTTCACGGCCCGGCGCGATGGCTACTCGGGTTTTGGGGTCGATACCAAGCACGGCACCTTCCCGTCGGTGGCCGTGGGCTGGAACATTGCTAATGAGAACTTTATGAAATCCCTGCCGGTGGTGAACCTGCTCAAGCTGCGCCTCTCGTACGGCCTGAACGGCAACCAGGCCGTGGACCCCTACCAGTCGCTGGCCACGTTTGGCCTCAACTCGTACCTGCTCGGGGGCACGGTGCTGCCGGGCTATACCCCCTCGCGCCTGGGTAATCCTAAACTCAGCTGGGAATCGACCCGCACGGTTAACGTGGGCCTCGATTTCGGCTTCTTTAACAACCGCTTGCAGGGCAGCGTGGACGTTTACCAGAAAAACACCTCCGACCTGCTGCTGCGCCGCGTTATCTCGTCGGTACAGGGCTTCAACAGCATTGTGCAGAACATCGGCAAGACCCAGAACCGGGGCATTGAGGTGGGCCTGACCTCGACCAACCTGAGCCGCAACGGCCTGACCTGGACCACTTCGCTGAACGCGGCCTACAACCGGAACCGCATCGTGGACCTGTACGGCGACGGCAACGACGACATCAACAACGGCTGGTTTATCGGCCAGCCCATCAGCATCATCTACGGCTACAAGTACGACGGTATTTTCCACTCGGCCGATGAGGTAGCCGCCTCGGCCCAGCCCACGTCCAAGCCCGGCTACGTGCGGGTGGCCGACGTGAACGGCGACGGTAAGATTTCGGCCCTCGACCGCACGGTGCAGGGCAACACGGACCCCCGCTACACCTTCGGCCTCACCAACACGGTGACGTACCGGGGCTTCTCGCTGCTGGTGTTTATTCAGGGCATTGCATCCGTAACCAAGGAAAACCCGCTGGAGCAGGACGGGGTGTACACCGATGCCCGCCGCAACACGACCCGCAAGGACTGGTGGACCCCGGACAACCCCAACGCCGCGCACTGGGCCAACGACAACAACGCTAACCTGTTCAACGTCAACATTTACCAGAACGGCTCCTTTGCCCGCCTCAAGGATGTGTCATTGGCCTACAACTTTTCGACGCCCCTTATGGAACGCCTGCACCTGGCCAACCTGAAAGTGTACGTGACGGGCCGCAACCTGGCCACGGTGACCAGCTACAAGGGCCTCGACCCCGAACTGCTTAACCAGTCTAGCATCCCGCTGCAACGCGAGTTTGTGGGCGGCCTCACGGTGGGCTTTTAAATCCATTTTTCGGGACTCGTTTCTCGTCGATGACTGTTGACCGCCGGCGACGAAAAACGAAAAATGAGCCGCGAAAAACCAACTCCTTTCTCCCCTCGCTTTCAAGATGGAATATACTTTTCCCACCCGCTACGCGCTGGCGGCCCTGCTGCTGGGGCCGGCCCTGGCTACGCTCTCCGGCTGCAACAAAAACTTTTTGGATGAGAACCCCAAAAGCATTCTCACCCCCGACAACCTGTACGTGGACCGGGCCGGCTTTGAGACCGGGCTGTATGGCCTCTACAACCTGGTGCGCAACGAGCGGTCGGGCACCGACGGGGCCGCCAACTTCCTCACGTTTGGGGCCGCTTTCGATGGCACTGACAACGGGTACAGCATTTTTCCGGCCGTGTCGAGCAACGACCAGGTTTTCCAGGACTTTGGCGCGGTGAACACCCCGTTGTTTGCCGGCGTAAACCAGACCTGGCGCTACCTCTACCAGCTAATTAACGCGGCCAATACCATTATCGGGCGGGCCGACGACCCCAAGGTGAGCCTCTCGGATGCCGATAAGGGTCAGATTGTGGGCGAGGCCCGCCTGATTCGGGCAATGGCCTACCGCCACCTGGCCTACCTCTTCGGCGACGTACCCCTGAACCTGGTGGAGAGCACCGGGTCCACCATCCGCACCGACTGGGACCGCAACCCCGTGGCCGAGGTGCGCAAGCAGATGGAGGACGACTTCCTGTTTGCCGAAGCCAACATGGCCGACACCCCGCCCACCGAAAACCGGATGCCCCGCGCAATGGCCACCCACTTTCTGGCTGAGCTGTACCTGACTACCGGCGACAACCAGAAAGCTAAAGACAAGGCGCTCAGCGTAGTACGGAACCCGCGCTACAAGCTCATTACGGCCCGCTACGGCGTGAATAGCAAGCTGCCCGGCACGCCCTTTACCGATATGTTCTTGGATGGCAATTCGCTGCGCAGCCAGGGCAACACCGAGGAGCTGTGGGTGCTGCAAAACGAGTACCTCTCGCTGGGCGGCGACTTCAACATCATGCGCCGCTGGTGGGTGAACCGCTACGATAACATCACGGTGGGCGGCAAACGGCCCATCGCGATATCGGCCGAGTACGGCGGGCGCGGCCTGGGCCGCCTGGGCATCACCCGCTTCGGACTGGACTTGTACGCTCCTGGCGACGACCGCGGCTCGGTTTACGCCATCCGCAAGTATTACCTCTACAACAACCCCGCCTCGCTGCCGAGCAAGGCCAAGCTGGGCGATACCCTCAAAACCACCGCCACCGGCTTTGAGGCAGTGAATAGCACCAACTGGCCCAGCACCCGCAAGTGGGACTACGCGCCGCCCGTAGCCACCGACGTGCAGAACTCCTCAACCTACAATGACCAGATTTACCTGCGCGTGGCCGATACCTACCTGCTGCTGGCCGAGGCCCAGTTTCAGCTCGGCGACGCGGCCGGGGCGGCCGTCACTATCAACGCCCTGCGCACCCGCGCCCACGCCAAGCCCATCACGGCCGCCAACGTCACGCTCGACTATATCCTGGATGAGCGCTCGCGCGAGCTGGTGACGGAGGAGTACCGCCGCTACACGCTATTGCGCACCAATAAGTGGCTGGAACGCACGAAGCTCTACAACAAGCTCTCGGGGCCGAAAATCACGGACCGCGACAAGCTGCTGCCCATTCCGCAGTCGGTGATTGATGCGAATCTGACCAAGGTGATGACGCAGAATCCGGGGTATTAGTGTCGTCCCAACGGTGCGCCTCACGGGACTCCGCGCGCCCCCTTCTTTTTCTCCACCAACCAACCCCTTACCCTTGCCCTTCCTCCTCAATTCTCGCCCGCGCCTGGCCCTTGGGCTGCTGCTACTCGGCCCCGCCGCCGCCCACGCCCAGCGGGCCGATTCGGTGACCGTGGAGGCCCGCGCCTGGAACCGCGACAAAAACCGCCAGGTGGTGTACTCGCCCTGGAAGCCGTACCAGTCGATGACGCTCAAGCGCTTGCCGGGTTTTAAGCCGACTGTGGCACCCAAGCTCAGCAAGTACGGCGGCGACCTGGGGCGCACCTGGAAGGCGACCGGCTTCATCCGCGTGCAGCAGGACAAGGGGCGCTGGTGGATGGTGGACCCCGCCGGGCACCCCTACATTGCGGTACCCATGAACAGCGTGCGGCCCGCGCCCTCGGCCACTAGCAAGGCGGCGTTTGCGGCGGCGTTCCCGTCGGCGCAGGCCTGGCTGACCAAGACTCAGGGCCTGCTGCTGGATAATGGGTTCAACGGGGTGGGGTCGTGGTCAGATATTCCGGCTATTCAGACCTATAACCGCACGGCGACGAAGCCCATCACCTACGCCACCATGTTCAATTTTATCTCCTCTTTCGGCAATCAGCAGGCCAAGGCGCGGCCCGCCAGCAAGGCCGTGCCCGAGCCGGCGCTGGTGTTTGAGCCCGAGTGGCCGGCCTTTTGCGAGGAGCGGGCTAAGCTGGCCGAGCCATTTGCCCAAGATGCCAACGTGCTGGGGCACTTCTCCGACAACGAGATACCGTTTTTGCCCAAGCTGCTGCCCCAGGTGCTGGCCCTGCGCGACCCCGCCCAGCCCGCCTACGCGGCGGCGCTGGACTGGCTGCGCACCCAAAAGGCTGATACCGCGCATATTACCGACGACCTCAAGGCGGCCTTTGTGGGCTACGTGGCCGGCAAGTATTACCAGGCGGTGGGGCCGTCCCTCAAGAAGCATGACCCTAACCACCTGTACATCGGGACCCGACTGCACTCGTCGGCCAAGTTTAACCACTACGTTTTCACGGCCGCCGAGCCTTTTGTGGATCTGGTTTCCATCAACTTCTACGGCTACTGGCGGCCCACGCCAGGCATGATGGCCGACTGGGCCAAGTGGACCACTAAGCCCTTCTTTATCACCGAGTTCTACACCAAGTCGGAGGAGTCGGGCCTGAGCAACATTGCCGGCGCGGGCTGGCTGGTACACAAGGAAGCCGACCGGGGCATCTTCTACCAAAACTTCGGCCTGGGCCTGCTGCAAGCCAGGAACTGCGTGGGCTGGCACTGGTTCCGCTACCAGGATAATGACGCTTCGGAGCCCGGCACCGACAAACCCGACATGGGCTCCAACAAGGGCATTGTGGACACCAAGTACCAGCCCTATCCCACCCTGCTGACCGATATGAAGGCGCTAAACCAGCAGGTGTTCGGGCTGATTAATTTCTTTGACAAGCCGAAAAAATAGCCAGCCCTGGCTAGGGCTATCACCTTCGTTACCATGCGTTTGCACTCCCGCTTTCTTTCCGCCCTCCTCGCTACCGGGCTGCTGATGGGGCTGCTTGGCAGCTGCGCCGGTAGTCGGCCGGCCACCCCGGCTACCGCTGCCGCCGACCAACGGCTGTTCCGGCCCGCCTACATTAAGCGGCAGCTGCTGAAGGTGGCCAACTGGCAGCTGGCCCACCCCCGGCACCCGCTCACTGACTGGACCAACGGGGCTTTTTATACCGGCGTGTTTGCCGCTTACGAGGCCACGAAATCGCCCAAAATTCTGGACTCGCTGCGGGCGATGGGTGAGCGCACCCGCTGGCGGCCCGGCCCCAAGTTTGGCCACGCCGACGACATCGCCATCGGCCAGACCTACTTCGACCTCTACCGGCTGCGGCCCGACCAGCGGCTCATTCAGGCCACCATCGACACGGTAAACAAGCTGCGCCGGCTGCCCACCAACCCCGAAAAAGCCCGGCAGGGCATCACCTGGTGGTGGTGCGATGCCCTGTTTATGGCCCCGCCCCTGCTGGCCAAAATGAGCGTAACCCTGCACGACCCCAGCTACTTCACCTACGCCGACTCGCTCTACCGCCAGACCTACGCCCGCCTTTATAACCCCGAGGAACACCTCTTTGCCCGCGATGCCCGCTACCTCTCGCCCGTGCCCGGCCAGGGCCAGCGCGAGGCCAACGGCCAGCGCGTGTTCTGGAGCCGGGGCAACGGCTGGGTCATCGGCGGCCTGGCCTTGACGTTGCAAGAACTGCCGCCCGACTACCCGCGCCGGGCATTTTACGTCACGCTTTTTAAGGAGATGAGCGCCCGGCTGGTGCAGTTGCAACAGCCCGATGGGCTGTGGCGGGCCAGCCTGCTCGACCCCGCCGCCTACCCCGGCGGCGAAGGCTCGGGCTCGGGCTTCGACTGCTACGCCCTGGCCTGGGGCATCAATAACGGCCTGCTCGACCGCGCCACCTATCTGCCCGCCGTGCAAAGGGCCTGGGTGGCAATGAATGGATTGGTGTCGGCCGAGGGCCGGGTGGGCTGGGTGCAGCCCATTGGCGGCGACCCGCGCCGCAACTTTTCGGCCGACAGCTGGGAGGTGTACGGGGCCGGGGCCTACCTGCTGGCGGGCTCAGAAATATTGAAAATCAAGCACTAAGCTATGAAACGTCGCCACTTCACCGGCTTGCTTTCGGGCGCGGCAGCCCTGCCGCTCGTCGGCGCGGGCGCGCCCGGCGCGGCGGCGCGGCCCAAGCCCAAGCCCACGCTCACCGACCGGCAATACTGGCTGCAAACCCTGCTGCGCGTGGCCGACCCCGTGCTACTGGCCCTCGAAAAACGGGAACTGCACGCCCAAATGCCCGTGGAATCGGCGGCCAACGAACAGGCCGGCCGCCGCAAGGTATCGCACCTCGAAGCCCTGGGCCGCCTACTGGCCGGCCTGGCTCCCTGGCTCGAAACCGAAGCGCCCCCCGCCGAGCTGGCCCGCCAGGCCCGCTACCGCGAGCTGGCCCGCCGCGGCATCGCGGCCGGCGTAGACCCCGCCTCGCCCGATTTTATGAACTTCACCCAGGAGCGGCAGCCGGTGGTGGATGCCGCCTTCTTGGCCCACGCCCTGCTGCGCGCCCCCACCCAGCTGTGGGCGCAGTTGCCAGCCGCCACCCAGCAGCAGCTGGTGGCGGCGCTGCTAAGCACCCGCGTCATCAAGCCCGGCTATAATAACTGGCTGCTGTTTAGCGCCATAATCGAGGCGGCGCTGCTCAAATTTACCGGCACCTGCGATGAGATGCGCCTCGACTACGCCTTGCGCCAGCATCAGGCCTGGTACAAGGGCGACGGCATCTATGGCGACGGCCCCGATTTTCACTGGGACTACTACAACAGCTACGTCATTCAGCCCATGCTGCTGACCATCACGCGCACGCTGGTAGCGGCTGGCAAGGGCGATAAAGCCTTTGCTGATAAGGTATTGGCCCGCGCCCAGCGCTACGCCGTAGTGCAGGAGCGCCTCATTTGCGCCGATGGCTCGTTTGCCACCTTCGGGCGCTCGCTGGCCTACCGCTGCGGAGCTTTCCAGCTGCTGGGGCAGGTGGCGCTGCAAGGCGAACTGCCCCCGGCCCTGCCCCCCGGCCAGGTGCGGGCCGCGCTCACGGCCGTTATCCACCGCACCCTCGATGCGCCGGGCACCTTCGACGCAGCGGGCTGGCTGCGCATCGGGCTGTGTGGCCACCAGCCCAGTATTGGCGAAAATTACATTTCGACGGGCAGTCTTTACCTGTGCGCAGTGGGCTTTTTGCCGCTCGGGCTGCCGGTTACGAATGCTTTCTGGACTAGTGCGCCGCTGCCCTGGACTTCGCAGAAAATCTGGTCGGGGGTGGATGTGCCGACGGACCATGCTTATAAGGAGTGATGGGTTGGGGGGTGAGGCGCTCCGCCAGGACGACCTCTTCAAAAACTCAATCCTAAAAAATTCTCATGCCCCCCACCCCCTCCACCCTGCTTACCGCCACCCGCGCCGCCCTCTGCAGCCTGGGGCTGCTGTGCGCAGCCGGGCCGGGCCGGGCGCAAACCGCCCCTACGCCCGACCCAACCGCCGAGAAAGCCCGCCGGCTGGCCCTGGCTACCGCCGACTGGCAGCTGATGCTCAACAAATTACACCTAACGCTGCCCACCCTGCCGCCGCCCGCTGCCGACCCGGCCCGGCCGGCCGGCACGGCACAGCGCCCCGGCTTTAGCAGTTGGTTTGATGCGGCCGGCAACCGCTACATCCGCTCTAGCTGGGGGCGGTGGACTAATTACGACCAGGCCACGGCCGGCACCGCCGCCCGCCCCGACCCGCTGGTGCTGCGCAACGGCCGCCCCGTGCGCGCTGCCCGCACTTGGTACCAGCAGCGCCGCCCCGAAATTCTGGCCGATATCACCACGGAGGTCTACGGGCGCATTCCGGCCAATACGCCGGCCGTGCGCTTCGCAATCACGGCTACCGATGCGCAGTACCTGGGCGGGAAGGTAATTAAGCAAACTATTGAAGGACAGATTGATAATGCCCGCTACCCGGCCGCTATACCGCGCATCGGGCTGGTGCTGTACACGCCGGCGGCGGCCACCGGGCCGGTGCCGCTGGTAGTGGTGGTAGGCGACTTGCCGACGGCCCCGGCCGGCCAGCCCGATGTGCTGAGCCAGGTGCTGGCCGCCGGCTGGGCGCTGGCCACCTTCGACCCCACCGCCGTGCAGATGGATAGCGGCGCGGGCCTCAACGAAGGCATCATCGGCCTCATGAGCCAGGGCCAGCCTCGCCAGCCGGCCGACTGGGGCACGCTGGCCGCCTGGAGCTGGGGCCTGAGCCGCGTGCTTGACTACGTAGTCACCGATAAGCGCTTCGATGCCAGCCACGTAGCCCTGCAAGGCCACTCGCGCTGGGGTAAAACCACCCTGCTGGCCGCCGCCCTCGATACCCGCTGGGCCCTGGCCTACGTGAGCTGCTCGGGGGCAATGGGCGCCTCGCTGGAAAAGCGCGACTTCGGCGAAACCATCGACAACGTGGCCGAACCCAGCGAGTACCACTGGATGGCCGGCAACTTCCTCAAGTACGCCGGGCACTGGGAGGCCATGCCCACCGATGCCCACGAGCTGCTGGCGCTGGTGGCTCCGCGTCCGGTGTTCATCACGGGCGGCACCACCGACAGCTGGACCGATGCGCGGGGCACTTTCCTGGCCGGCGTGGGGGCCAGTCCGGTCTATGCGTTGCTGGGCAAAAAGGGCCTCCCCACCGCCGAAATGCCCGCCCCCGACGTGGCCCTGCTCAGCGGTGACCTGGCCTTTCGGGAGCACACTGGCGGGCACACCGACCTGCCCGACTGGCCCGCGTTTATCGAGTTTGCCCGCAAATATTTTCCGGCTCCGGCCGCTGTTATCCACTGATTAAGCTATTTCCCCATGCTGCATACCATGCGCTGGTTCGGGCCCAACGACCCTACTTCTTTGTTTGATTTGCGCCAGGCCGGCTGCGCGGGCGTGGTCACGGCCCTGCACCACCTGCCGGTGGGCGCGGTGTGGCCGGTGGCCGAAATTGCGGCCCGCCAGCAGCTCATTGAGGCCGATAATGGTACCCACGCGCCCCTGCACTGGGCCGTGGTGGAGAGCCTGCCGGTGCACGAGGACATCAAGAAAGGCAAGCCGGGCCGCGACGCGTACATCGCCAACTACCAGCAGAGCCTGCGCCACCTGGCGGCCTGCGGCGTGCGCACGGTGTGCTACAATTTTATGCCTGTGCTCGACTGGTCGCGCACCGACCTGGGCTACGAACTGCCCGATGGCTCGCGGGCGCTGCGCTTCGTGTGGCAGGATTTTGCCCTGTTCGACCTCTGCATTCTGAAGCGGCCGGGGGCCGAAACCGACTACGAGCCCGCCGTGGCTGCGGCCGCCCGCAGGCAGTTTGCCGATATGAGCGAGGAGCAGGTTAAAAACCTCACCAACAATATTTTACTGGGCCTACCGGGGGCCGAGGAAAGCTTCCAGCTGGCGGGCTTTCAGGCCATGCTGGATGAGTACGCGGCCGTGGATGCGGCCACTTTGCGCGAGCACCTGCACTACTTCTTGCGAGCCGTGGGGCCGGTAGCGACCAAAGTGGGCATCGGGCTCTGCATTCACCCCGACGACCCGCCCTTTCCGCTGCTGGGCCTGCCGCGCGTGGTGAGCACCGAGGCAGACCTGGCCGGGCTGCTGGCCGCCTACGACCACCCCGCCAACGGCCTCACTTTTTGCACCGGCTCGCTGGGCGTGCGGCCCGACAACGACCTGGCCGGCATGGCACGGCGCTTCGGCCCGCGCATTCACTTTGTGCATTTGCGCAGCACTAAGCGCGAGGAGAACCCGCGCAACTTCCACGAGGCCGACCACCTGGCCGGCGATGTGGACATGTACGCCGTAGTGCGGGCGCTGGTGCTAGAGGAGCAGCGCCGCGCCGCGGCCGGCGAAACCAACCGCCCCGCCCTGCCCGTGCGCCCCGACCACGGCCACCAGATGCTCGACGACCTGAGCACCGCCAAACGCACCTACCCCGGCTACTCGGCCATCGGCCGCCTGCGCGGCCTGGCCGAGCTGCGCGGCCTGGAGCTGGGCATCCGCCGCAGCCTGGCTGATAGCTTATCTGCTGATTAACAACGTTTTGCGAGGGCCATTTAAAGCCCCTTGCCAACGGCTAATAGCTAACAGCCTACTAA
The DNA here is from genome assembly GCF_030063445.1 of Hymenobacter sp. H14-R3. GTDB lineage: Bacteria > Bacteroidota > Bacteroidia > Cytophagales > Hymenobacteraceae > Hymenobacter. Next base: position 28,172 of record NZ_JASITD010000030.1, read on the forward strand.
ACCCACCCTATTGTAAAATTTTGATTATGAATCATTTAACCAATGACCAGGCGGCCCCGGCCCCCGCGCCGGCCGCCACTCTCCAGCCCAACCCCTTTTCGCTGGAAGGCCAGGTGGCCCTGATAACAGGCGGCGGCACCGGCATCGGCTTCGACATTGCCCGCTGCATGGTAACGGCCGGGGCCACGGTCATTATCACCGGCCGCCGCGAGGCGGTGCTGGCCGAGGCCTGCGCCGAGCTGGGCGCGGGGGCGCATTATTTGGTCAACGACGTGGCCGACCTGCCGGCGCTCGACGGACTGGTGGCCGAGCTGGAGGCCACCTACGGCCCGCTCGACATTCTGGTGAACAACGCTGGCATCAACCTCAAAAAACCGGCCCTGGAGGTGACGGATCAGGAATTTGCGCGCATCCTGCACACCAACCTCCACGCCGTGTTTGCCCTCACGCGGGCCGCCGCCGGGCGCATGGTGGCCCGGCAAAAGGGCGTTATCCTCATGATTTCGTCGATGGCGGCCTACTACGGCATCGACCGTGTGGTGGCCTACGCCGCGTCGAAGTCGGCCGTGGAGGGTATGGTAAAAGTGCTGGCCTCGGAGTTTTCCAAGCATAACGTGCGCGTGAATGCCATTGCGCCGGGCTTTATCGAAACCGAGATGAGCCGCACGGCCATGAACAACGACCCCGAGCGGCGCGACCGGGCCATGCGCCGCACCCCGATGGGCAAGTTTGGCCAGCCCGCCGACATCGGCCACGCCGCCGTGTTTCTGGCCTCCGAGGCCGCCCGCTACATCACCGGGGCCTCGCTGCCGGTGGATGGCGGCAACTCCATCGGGTTTTGAGGCGGGCGGGGGGGCGGCACGGCAGGGAGTTTCACGCAGTTAATTTTTAGACTTATGAGCTTATCGGAATTCTTGTTTGGGTTGTGGGGCGGGCTGGCGCTGGCGGGCGGGCGGCCGGCCGCCCCGCCCCGCACCCTGGCGTTTGTGGTGCAAAACCAGCTGGGCCAGGCGCGCCCGGCCGAAACGGTGAGCCTGCCCCGCCGCCGCTGGCAGGCGCTGGCCGCCGCCGTGGGGGCCGAGAATTTGGTGGTGCGCGAAGCCGGCACCAACGCGGCGCTGGTAACCCAGCTGCTCGACAGCGACGGCGACGGCCGCCCCGATGAGCTGCTGTTTCAGACGGCCCTGCCCGCCAGTGGGCAGCGGCAGTTCACGCTGAGCGGTGCGGGGCCGCGCCCCGCGCCGGAGCACACCACGTTTGCCCGCTTCGTGCCCGAGCGCACCGATGACTACGCCTGGGAAAACGACCGGGTGGCTTTCCGCACCTACGGCCCCAACGCCCAGGAATTATTCGACAAGAAAGACCGCAACGGCACGCTCAGCAGCGGCATGGACTGCTGGCTGAAGCGGGTTTCTTACCCCATCATTGATAAGTGGTACGGGGCCGCCGTGGCGCAGTCGGGCTTTTACCACCACGACCGGGGCGAGGGCTACGACCCCTACCACGTGGGGGCCAGCCGGGGCTGCGGCGGCACCGGCGTGTGGGCCGATGGGCAGCTCTACGTATCGCGCAACTTCTTGAGCTACCGCACGTTGGCCACCGGCCCCATCCGGGCCGTGTTTGAGTTGACCTACGCCCCCTGGCCGGCCGCCGGCCACCTGATAACGGAAAAAAAGCGGATTTCGCTGGACCTGGGCAGCAACCTGACCCGCTACGAGGACTACCTGAGCAGCCCCGCCGCCCTGCCCAACTGCACCATCGGCCTGACGCTGCACCAGCAAAAAGGCCAGGTGCGGGCCGACTCGGCGGCCGGCTGGTTCCGCTACTGGGAGCCGGTGGACGATGCCGCCCTGGGCACCGGCGTGGTGGTGGCCCCCGCCGCCGTGCGCCGCTTTCTCGACTACCGCACCGCCCAGAAAGACCAAAGCCAGCTGCTCATCCTCGCCCGGCCCCAGCCCAGCCCAGTGGTGTACTACGCGGGCTTTGGCTGGACGAAAAGCGGCCAGTTTGCCTCGGCCCAGGACTGGGACGACTACCTCGCCGCCTTTGCCCAGCGGCTAGCCTCCCCGCCGGTCGTACGCTGGCTATAACTTACTGATTTATTATGCGTTATCTATTCTTTTTGCTAGGGCTGTTGCTGGCCGGCTGGCCCGCGCCGGGCCGGGCGCAGGCCCCGGCCGCCTGCCCCGCGCCCGACCCCAACTTTCATATTTATTTGCTGATGGGCCAGTCGAACATGGCCGGGCGCGGGCCGCTTACGCCCGAGCTGGCTGCCCTGGGCAGCCCGCAGGTGTTCATGCTGAACGCGGCCGGCGAGTGGGTGCCCGCCCACAACCCGGTGCATTTCGACAAGCCCCAGGCGGTCGGCGTGGGGCCGGGGCTGTCGTTTGGCCTAGCGATGGCGGCGGCCAACCCTACGGTACGCATCGGCCTGGTACCCTGCGCCGTGGGCGGCACCAGCATTGCCAAGTGGCAGGTGGGGGCCTACGACGAGGCCACCAAAACCCACCCCTACGACGACGCGGTGCTGCGCATCCAAAACGCCATGCGCTGCGGCGTAGTGAAGGGGATGCTCTGGCACCAGGGCGAATCGGACAGCAACCCGGCCGCCGCCGCGGCCTACCTGCCCAAGCTGGCCGAGCTGATTGGCCGGGTACGCACCCTCACCGCCCAGCCCGCGCTGCCGGTGGTGGCCGGCGAGCTGGGCCGCTTCAAGGAGAACGGCCTGAATTTCAACGCCCAACTGCTGAAGTTGCCCGCGCTGGTGCCCCACACGGCCGTCGTAACCTCCGAAGGCCTGACCGATAAGGGCGACCAGACGCACTTCGACGGCGCCTCGGCCAACACCTACGGCCAGCGCTACGCCGTGGCCATGCAGGCGCTGCAAGCCGCCGCCGCGCCCGCTACTTCGCCCAAAGCCAGAGTCAAAATCAAACGTAAACACCACCGCTAAATGAGAGTCCTCGCTTTTTGCCTGCTGCTGCTCGCCGCCGCCTGGCCGCCGCCGGCGCAGGCCAAAGTCCGCCTGCCGGCCCTCATTGGCCCTAACATGGTGTTGCAGCAACGCAGCCAGGCCCCGCTTTGGGGCTGGGCGCGGGCGGGTAGCACCGTGACTATCAGCGCGTCGTGGGATAAAAAAACCTACGCCGCCAAGGCCGATGCGCAGGGCAAGTGGCGCACGAAAGTGACCACGCCGGCCGCCGGCGGGCCGTTTGCACTCACTTTCAGCGACGGCGAAAAGCTGACCATCGGCAACGTGCTGGTGGGCGAGGTGTGGATATGCGGCGGGCAGTCGAACATGGAGATGCCGATGCGCGGCTTCAACTCGCAGCCCATTCTCAATGGTAATGAGCTGATTACCAGTTCCACTAACCCCAAGCTACGGCTGTTTGAGCTGGCCCGCGCCACCTCCCTCACCCCGCAGGACGACTGCAAGGGCGAGTGGCAGCTGGCCACCCCGGCTACCGTGCGCGAGTTCAGCGCCATCGCCTACCAGTACGGGCGCTACTTGCAGCAGCAATTGGGCGTGCCGGTGGGGCTGATTGTGTCGGCCGTGGGCGGCACCCGCATCGAAAGCTGGATGAGCACGCCCAGCCTGAAGGCCTTCCCAGAGGTGAAGATTCTACCCAGCCTCGACACCGTGAAAGCGCCTCACAAAGAGGCTACTACGCTCTTTAACGGCATGATAGCGCCGCTGCTGGGCTACGGCAGCCGGGGCTTTATCTGGTACCAGGGCGAGAGCAACCGCCACGAGCCGGCCCTCTACGGCCGCTTGTTTCCGGTGATGGTAGCCGACTGGCGGCGGCAGTGGGGCGCGGGCGAACTGCCGTTTTACTACGTCCAGATTGCGCCCTACGGCTCGCAGGACAAGGGCCGCAGCGGCCCCCTGCTGCGCGAGGCCCAGCTCAACGCCATGAAGGTTATTCCCAGCTCCGGCATGGCCTCCACGATGGACGTGGGCATGGAAAAATACATCCATTACCTGGACAAAACCGCCCCCGCCCACCGCCTGGCCTACTGGGCGCTGGCCAACGCCTACGGCATCAAGGGCATCGGCTACGGCGGCCCGGTTTTCAAGGCCATGAAGGCAAATGGCCGCCAGGTCACGCTGACCTTCGACTACGCGCAGTTCGGCCTCACGTCGTTTGGTAAGCCCCTGACCCTGTTTGAGATAGCAGGGGCCGATAAGATTTTTCACCCCGCCACGGCAGCCATCAAGGGCGGCAAAATAGAGGTGGAAAGCGAGCAGGTGGCCGCCCCGGTGGCCGTGCGCTACGCGTTTAAGGAGTTCGTGGTGGGCGACTTGTACAACAATGACGGGCTGCCGGCCTCGTCGTTTCGGACGGATGACTGGGAGTGAGGGCAGCCCCACCCCCGGCTCCTCCCCTGCGGGGGTGGGGCTGCACAATAAAAACCTATAAACCAATGCGCTACCTACTCTCCCTTTTCCTCCTCCTCCTCACCGCCGCCGCTGTGGCGCAGCCCACGGCGCGGCAGTCTATCAACAGCAACTGGCTGTTTCGCAAGGGCGATGGCACCGATTTCAGCAAAAGCCCGCCGACGGCGGCTGGCTGGGAGCCGGTGAGCCTGCCCCACACCTGGAACGCCCAGGATGCCTTTGATGATGTGCCGGGCTACTACCGGGGCGCGGGCTGGTACCAGCAGACGCTTTTTGTGCCCGCCGGGCCAGCCGGGCGGCGCGTGTACCTGGAGTTTGAGGGGGCCAACCAGGTGGCCGAGGTGTACGTGAACGGCCAGAAGGCCGGCGAGCATCGGGGCGGCTACACGGCCTTTCGGGTGCCGATTGAGCAGCTGCTGCACCCCGATGCGGCGGCCGGCAATGCGGTGCTGGTGAAGGTGGACAACAGCTACAACGCCGACATTGCGCCGCTCACGGCCGACTTTACTTTCTACGGCGGGCTCTACCGCGAGGCCTCTTTGCTAACGGCCGGGCCGGTGCATTTCGACCTCGATAACTACGCCAGCGGCGGCATTTTCCTCACCACGCCCCGCGTGTCGGCCGAAGCTGCCGAGGTGGTGGCCAAGGCCACGCTCGTGAACGATGGCCGCGCCCCGCGCCGGGTGGTGCTCACGCAGCAGGTGCTCGACTCGGCCGGGCGGGTGGTGGCCCGGCAGCAAAGCCGCCTCACGCTGGCGGCCGGCACGCCCCAAACGGTGGCCCAGACGTTTCGGCTGGCGCGGCCCCGGCTGTGGTCGCCGGCCCGGCCCTACCGCTACCGGGTGGTTTCGACCATTGCGGAGGCCAATACCGTGCTCGATGAGGCCAGCAACCCGCTGGGACTGCGCTGGTTCCGGTTCGATGCCGCGCAGGGCTTTTTTCTTAACGGCCAGCCCCTCAAGCTGATGGGGGCCAGCCGGCACCAGGACTACGCGGGCCTGGGCAACGCCGTGCCCAAGGCGCTGGCCGTGCGCGACGTGGAGTTACTCAAGGAGATGGGCGGCAATTTTCTGCGCATCGCCCACTACCCGCAAGACCCCGCCGTGCTGCTGGCCTGCGACCGGCTGGGCGTGCTGGTATCGGAGGAAATTCCGGTGGTGAACCAGATTACGGAGTCGGAAGCGTTTTTTCAGAACTGCAAAACCATGCAGACCGAGATGATACGCCAGGGCTTCAACCACCCATGCGTTATCCTGTGGACCTATATGAACGAGGTGCTGCTCTCCATTCGGGGCCAGGATATGAGCGATACCAAGGGCCAGGCCTACCTAAGTAGCGTGGCGCGGCTGGCCCAGGAGCTGGACGACCTCACCCACCGCGAGGACCCCGGCCGCCAGACGATGCTAGCCATGCACGGCGATTTTAAGCTCTACCGCAAGGCGGGCCTCACGGCTATTCCCCAGGTAATTGGCTGGAACCTGTACCAGGGCTGGTACTCGCCCGATTTCGAGGGCCTCGATAAGTTTCTGGATACCCACCGCCGCGAATTGCCCGACAAGCCGCTCATTATTTCGGAGTACGGGGCCGATGCCGATGTGCGCCTGCACGCCCAAAACCCCGTGCGCTTCGACAAAACGCCCGAGTACGCGGTGCGCTACCACCAGTACTTTTCGCAGGCCATTCTGAGGCGGCCGTTTGTGGCGGGCGGGGCCATCTGGAACCTGGCCAACTTCGGCTCCGAGGGCCGGCAGGAGGCCACGCCGCACGTCAACGCCAAGGGCCTGCTCACCTTCGACCGCCAGCCCAAGGCTGATTATCTGTTTTACCAGGCGCGCCTGCTCACGCGGCCGTTCGTGCGTATCGGCTCGCGCGACTGGACGTTGCGCAGCGGCGTGGCCGCCGCCGCCGACTCGCTCTTCTGCGCCCAAACCGTGGAGGTGTACACCAACCAGCCCACCGCCACGCTGCAACTCAACGGCCGGCCCCTGGGCACCCACGCCGCCGAAAACGGCGTGGCGCGCTTCCGCGTGCCCTTCACCAACGGCCTTAATCAGCTGGCCGCCAGCACGCCCGCGCCCGGCCCAGCCGGCCACGACGAGGTGGACGTTCAGTTTCAACTCGTGCCGCTCGACCTCCAATCCCGCGCCCTGCCCTTTCAGGAGTTGAACGTGAGTATGGGTGACCAGCGCACTTTCACCGACCCGCCGCGCCAGCAGGTGTGGCTGCCCGAGCAGGCCTACCGGCCCGGCGGCTGGGGCTACGTGGGCGGCCGGATATTCGTGCAGGCCAATACCAGCCGCGTCAGCTACGGTTCCGACCGCGATATTCTGGGCACGGCCTACGACCCCATTTTTGAAACCCAGCGTATTGGTATTGAGCAGTTTAAAGCCGACGTGCCGGCCGGCGACTACGACGTGACGCTGCACTTTGCCGAGCTGCAATACCTGCCCACCGCCGAAAAGCTGGCCTACAACCTCGACAAAGCCGCCGCCGCCGGCACCACCGCAGCGGCCCCCAGCCAGCGCAGCTTCGGGGTGCGCGCCAATGGCCGGCTACTGCTACCCGATATCAGCCCTGCCACCGGGCTGCTGCCTCAAACCGCCCTCAGCCAGACGGTGCGCGTGACGGTGGCCGCCGGCCAGGGGCTGACCCTTGATTTTGTGCCCCACCAGGGCGAGGCCGTGCTCAACGGCATCCAGCTGCGGCGGCGCTAAGGCAACCGGCTCTCCCACCCTTCCTTCTCCCGCCCATGAAACCCGTCAACCTTAAAGCGCTGGCCCAGCAGCTGAACCTCTCGATTGCCACGGTATCGCGGGCGCTCAACGACAGCTACGATATCTCGCAGGCCACAAAGGCGCGGGTGCGCCAGCTGGCCGCGCAGCTCCACTACGTGCCCAACCCGCACGCCCGCAGCCTGCGCCGCAACCGCAGCAACACCATCGGGGTCGTTGTGCCGGAGATAACTAACTCGTTTTTCTCCTTGGTTCTGAACGGCATCGAGGACGTGGCGCGGCAGCAGCACTACCACGTGCTGATTTACCTGACCCACGACGACGGGCAGCGCGAGGCCGCCGCCGTGGAGCTGCTGGCCAGCGGGCGCGTCGATGGCGTGCTGCTGTCGGCGGCCGGGGCAGCCACCGGTCCGGCCAGCGTGCGCCAGCTGGTGGAGCGCGGCATCCCGCTGGTGCTGTTTGATAGGGTATACGCGGGGCTGGACGTGGCCTGCATAACCACCGACGACTACGCCAGCGCCCACGCCGCCACCCGGCACCTGCTGCAAGCGGGCTGCCGCACGGTGGCGCACTGCACCCTGGCCGGGCAGCTCTCGGTGTGCGCCGAGCGGCAGCGCGGCTACCGCGCCGCCCTGCTGGAAGCGGGCCTCGGGCCGGCCCAGGCCGTGGAGCTGGCCACCAGTGGCCCCGGCCCCGAGAGCCAGGCCGCCATCGAGGCAATGCTGCGCCGCCGGCCCGACGTAGATGGCATTTTTGCGGCCGTAGAAAGCCTGGCCCTGAGCAGCTACCAGGCCTGCCAGCGGCTCGGGCGGGTTATTCCGACTGATATTAAGCTTATTAGCTTTTCCAACTCGCCCGTGCTACCGCTGCTAACGCCGGCTCTGAGCACCGTGACGCAGCCGGCCTTTCGGATGGGGCAGGCGGCGGCCGAGCGGGTATTCCGGGCTATTGCCACCGGCCGCCCCGCCCGCGCCGACCAGAGCCTGGAGCTGCGCTCGGAGCTAGTAGACCGGGCCTCGACGCGGCCCGGCCCACCGCCCGGCCGCGTAAACGATTACGTGAATAAACCGCTGACTAACAGCGTCAATAGCTTAGTGATGGCCCGACCTTAGAGGTACGGAATACGCCGGGCCGCACCGGGCCGGTGGCTATCATTTCACGTTCACTTTTCCCACCTATTTTTCATTATCTTTTATGCTATACCACTACCTCCGGCGGGCCGGCTGGTGGGCGGCCTGCCTGCTGCTGACTGGCCCCGCCGCCGCCCAAACCACCCAGACCCTCACGCCTAGCGACGATGCCTACGTGCTGACGGGCAGCACAACACTGCAAAACACCAACTACAACAACGAAACCCGCGTGGTGGTGAAGCGGACCACCAGCGGCACCGCGAACCGCAACGGATACTTGAAATTCAGCGTGATGCCCACCAACCCGAGCCAGATTGGCACGGCTACCCTCAAGGTGTGGTGCTACAAGATATCGTCCACCACGCCCTCGGAAGTGGCGGTGAGCGCCACGGGCAACAACTGGACGGAGGGGGCCATTACCTACGCCAACGCGCCGGCGCTGGGTGCAAGCCAGGGTAGCAGCGGGGTCACGGTGGGGGCCTACACCAGCATCGACGTGACGAGCTACGTGCGGACCAAGTTTCCCGCCGGCACCGCCGCCGCCGACATCTCCTTCGGCCTGAGCGACGTGCTGAACAGCGGCAACCTGATTGAGTTTTACGCAAAGGAAGATGCCGCCAACAAGCCGCCCCAACTGGAGATTGTGACCCAGGCCACCCCCCTGCCGCCAGCTACTGACCTCACCGGCACCTACTACGTGGATGCCACCGGCGGCTCGGATGCCAACACCGGCCTGAGCGCCGCGGCGGCCTGGCAAACGCTGGCCAAGGTGAGCGCCCAGACCTTCGGGCCGGGGGCGCACCTGCTGTTCAAGGCCGGGCAGCGCTTTAGCGGGGTGCTGTTTCCGGGCGGCTCGGGCACGGCGGCCGCGCCCATTGTGGTGGACCAGTACGGCACCGGGGCGCGGCCCGCGCTCGATGGCAACGGCACCACCTACACCCTGCGGCTTGATAATCAGCAGTATTGGGAAGTCAACAACCTGGAAATCACCAACTACAACGCCGCCGAGGAAGCCGGCCAGACCCTGGCGCAGTGGGAGGCCAACAACGTGAGCCAGTGGGCCAACGCGCCCCAAACCGCGCAGTACGCCGTGGTGCGCACCAAGAAATTCGGCATTCTGGTAACGGCCCAGGACCAGGGGGCGGTGCATCACCTGCACTTCGTGAATATTAACATGCACGGTATCAACGGCTTCATTGATAATAATGTGGATGACAGCAAGTTCAACGGCGGCATGTTCTTCGACATTGGCGGCACTACTATTCCTACTTATTTTGATGACCTGCTGGTGCAGGGCTGCCGCATTGCCGACATCGACCGCACCGGCGTGTCGAACCGCTCGACCTGGACCAACCGCACCCTGACGAGCAGCGTGAACTGGACCCCCACGCTCCGCTACGTGCTGCGCAACAACCTTTTTGAGCGCACCGGCGCGCAGGGCCTCATTGTGCGCGACTCGAAAAACCCGCTCATTGAGCACAACACCTTCGACCACTGCGCCATCAAGACCTCGGGCAACGCGTGCTTCAACTTCGACTGCGACGGGGCCACCTGGCAGTTCAACGAGTCGCGCTTTACCCGCGCCAACGTGGGCGATACCGACGCGGGCGGCGTAGACAGCGACTACAAGAGCAAGGGCACCATTATTCAGTATAACTACCTACACGACAACGACTACGGCCTGCTGGTGACCGGCGGCCCCGGTGGCTTCAACGACAGCACCATTGTGCGCTACAACATATTGGAGCGCAACGGCCTGGTGGCCCAGAACAGCAGCGACGGCAAATACCAGCTAAAGGTGTCGGGCACGGCTACCCGCACCATCATTCACAACAATGTTTTCTACGTCGATTCGACCCAGACCGGCACCAAGCCCACGCTGCACAAAATCTGGACCGACTGGCCCGACGAAACGAGCTACTACAACAACGTGTTTTACCTGCTGGGGCCGTCGCCCACCTTCGACTTGGGCAGCAGTACTAACAATTTGTTTTCCAACAATTTATACTACGGCACCACCATCGTTAACAAGCCGGTGGACGCGTACGCTGTGAATACCAACCCCGACATGGTAGCCCCCGGCACCGGCCCCAACGGCTACAAGCTGCAGGCCGGCTCGGCGGCCATCGCCAGGGGCCAGCTCATCCCAACCCTGCCGGCCCTGGACTACTTCCAGAACCCCATTAACCAAGCCAACGCCATCGACCTCGGGGCGCAGCAGTTTTCGAAGGTGCCGCCCCTCGTGGCCCCGCCCGCGCTCATTCCGCAGCAGATTTTTGGTCTGGAGGATGCGTACGTGGAAGGCGGCGCTTCGACCAATATGAACTTCGGCACCGCTACCGTGCTGCGGGTGAAAAACAACCCGGCCAGCGCGGCCGCCACCCGCCAGAGCTACCTCAAGTACGACCTGAGCGGCGTGACCAACCCCGCGGCCATCGTGAGCGTGCAGCTGGTGGTGAACAGCACCGTGAACCCCAGCGGCAGCATCCCGCTGAGCGTGTTTGCCGTGAACGACGACACTTGGCACGAAACCACGATTACCGACGCCAACCAACCCGGCCGCAACGCCTACCTGACTACCCTGGTGGCCAGCGGCAACATGACCAACGCCAAGCAGTTTTCGGTCGATATCACCCGCTACGCGCTCAGCCAACTCACCGGCGACAAAACGCTGTCGCTGGTGCTGGCCGACACCACGGGCAGCAACGTGCTGGCCAACATAGTGAGCAAGGAAGGCGCGGCCCCGCTGCAACATTACCTGCTAATTACCACGCGCGGCACAATTGCCCCGCCGCCCGTAGCCAAGGGCAAATTCGACATCTACCTGCTCATTGGTCAGTCGAACATGGCCGGCCGGGGCGAGATTAGCGCGGCCGACCGCGATTCGCTGCGCAACGTGCTGCTCTTCACCGGCACGGGCTGGGAGAAGGCCACCAACCCCCTCAATAAATACTCGACCGTGCGCCAGGCCCTGAACGTGCAGCAGTTGGGGCCGGGCTACACCTTCGGCCGCAAGCTGGCCGCCCTCACGGGCCAAACCATTGGCCTGGTGGTGAATGCGCGGGGCAGCACCAGCATTTCGCAGTGGCAGAAGGGCTACAGCGGGGCCAACGACTTTGACCTCTACGAGGAGGCCGTGGCCCAGCTGCGCAAGGTGCAGGCCCAGGGCACGTTCAAGGGCATCATCTGGCACCAGGGCGAGTCGGACCAGTCGAACTCCGGTGCCTATCTGGCCAAGTTTCAGCAGCTGGTAGCCGACCTGCGCCAGGACCTGGGGGCCAATACCCCAATAGTAGCCGGTGAGCTGGGCAAGTGGCGCACCTCATCAGTGAACCTGAACGCCGTGATTCAAAGCATTCCGGCCAACGTGCCCAACGGCTACTACGTGACGGCCGACGGCCTCACGCCTCTCAACGGCGACCTCACCGGGCCGCACTTCGACGGCCCCAGCCAGCATATCCTGGGCGAGCTCTATGCCGACCGCATCGCGTCCGTGGTGTACAAAATAGTGCTGGCGACCACCCCCGCTACCACCCCCGCCGCCCAGGTGCAGGCCTACCCCTCGCCTACCCACGGCCGCCTCACGGTAGTGCGCCCCGCCGGCACCGCAGCCACCACCGCCACCCTGCTCAACACCCTGGGCCAGGTGGTGCGCACGCTGCCCCTGCCCACCGCCGAAACCACCGCGGAGCTGGGCGGCCTGGCCCCCGGCGTATACACGCTGCGCCTCACTCTCAATGGCCAGCCCCTGACCCGGCGCGTCGTGCTGGAATAAACCTGAAGCCTAAAGGCTGGAATACATCTGAAGCCCAAAGGGGTTGGGGCCAGTGGCCCCAACCCCTTTGGGCTTTAATAAGGCTACCCGCTAAGTAATTAGCTGTTAGCTAAATAGATGTAATAATCTATCAGATAGCTAGTTAAGCTTGAAAAGCAATAATCCGCGCTAGTGCTGAGTAAGAGAAGTTGACTAACAGAACGGAGTCCGTTTAGGTTAGGCTGTTATGGCCCGACCCCTCACTCCTTTTGCCCTGCCAGCCGCCGACCAGGCTGCCCTGGAAAACTTCACCCACACAGGCTGCCGCCCGGTGCGGGCCGTGCGCCGCGCCCAGGCCCTGCTGGCCTTGGCTACGGGCATCGGCCAACAGGCGGCCGGTGAGGCCGTGGGCCTGAGCCGGCAGACCGTCAGTGAGCTGCGCCGCCGCTACGAAGCGGGCGGCTGGCAGTTCGCCCTGACCGAGGCCCCGCGCAGCGGCACGCCCCCGCGCTTCGACGGCTCCCAGCGAGCGGCCCTGACGGCGCTGGCCTGCACGCCGGCCCCGGTGGGCCACAGCCGCTGGACCCTGCGCCTGCTGGCTGACAAAGCCGTAGAGCTGGCGCTGGTAGAAACCATTTCCCACGAAACAGTGGCGCAGGTGCTCAAAAAAACGAACTGCAGCCTCACCGCCAGCAGTACTGGTGCCTGGGGGCAGTGAACGCGGCCTTCGTAGCCCGGATGGAGGACGTGCTGGCCATCTACGAGCGGCCTTACCACCCGCTTTTTCCCGTCGTCTGCTTCGATGAGCGGCCCTGCGTGCTGCACGGCCAACCCACCGAGCCCCTGCCGCCGGTCCCGGCCCAACCCGCCGTGGGCGCGCAGCCGGCCAAAGCCGGGCGGCCCCGCCGCGAGAGCAGTACGTATGTGCGCCAGGGCACGGCCTGCCTGCTGGCCGCCTTCGAGCCGGGCCTCGGCCAGCGCCTGGTCGAGGTCTCGGCCCGCCGCACCGGGGCCGATTATTGCCGCTTTCTGCAGCAACTGGCCGCTCACTATCCGCAGGCCGAAAAAATCGTCTTGGTGCAGGACAACCTCAACACACCTACCGACGCCGTTTTTTACCAACACCTGCCCGCCGCCGAGGCCCGCGCCCTGGCTGCCCGCTTTGAGGTGCACTACACGCCCAAAAACGCTTCCTGTCTCAACCTGGTCGAACTCGAGCTCTCCGCCATCGCCCGCCAGTGTTTGCACCAGCGCATCCCCACCCTGGACGAACTCACGGCCCACGTCGCCGCGTGCGTAGCCGAGCGCAATGCCGCCCAGGCCACCGTAAAATGGCAGTTTACCCTCGAAAAAGCGCGCGTCAAACTCGACCGCCACTATCAGAAAATTAAGGCAGCTAATTCCCCTGACTGAGCACCCCTCCAAAAAACGAGCGTTTTCTGGAGGGGTGCAGAATCCCACTGCAAGTGGTCGTTCAGCAAAACGAGCGTTCCCACAATTTGTCACGTGCCGTGAAGCTGCTTTGCTGCTTTTTTATCACTTCGTAGTCTGCCTTTAGCTTGAAAAGACTACTCAGATAGTCAAGGGTAGCTTTACGCGGAACAACTTTTTGAGCTGCTCAGGTGACCTAGTCAGAACGGGCAGGGCACCTAAAAGCACGCCCACGCTGGAGGCCATCGCCTCGGTATCCTTGCTCAGGACAGCAACAGCCATCCCAGTGAAGCCTACCAGAAGGGCCGTGCCTGTAAGCAGCCATTTACTCCCGCGATTCACTGCGGGCACCACCCTGAAACCGATCGTGAACAGCACGCCAGAAAAGGCCACTCCGCTGATACCCAAGGCGAACCAATGAATCACCTGCTGTTCTGCCACGAAAGGCAAACTTGCGCCGATACTTAGCACAAAATTTACCGCAAGACCGCCGAGCAGGGCCAATGGGAGAAACGTAATCCAGCGTAGCCTTTTCATTTAATCCTTTTTCTGCTTGTCTTTGCTCTCATGCTACCTCGTTCAGTCAGCCGGTCGTTTTGGTGAATATACTGGCAGACATGACCGCTGTACATCAACGTATGGCTGGTTCCCCGGCGGTATAGCAGGGAGCTCAGGAAGTAGGGCGCGAGGCGGGGTGGCTCAGGAAGGCCAGTTACTGGTAGTTGGTTAGCGAACGAATACTGAGCGCTACATGTACGTACATTGTACGTACATTTGCTTCATGAACACGCGCCTGATTCGGGTCGGCAATTCCCAGGGAATTGTACTGCCCAAGAAGTTACTGCAACAGTACCACCTCGCTGGCGAGGTTGACCTACAGCCCACGCCGGAGGGCCTGCTTATCAAGCAAGTGGAGAAGCCCCGCCGCCAAGGCTGGGACGAGCGCTTTCAGCACGCGATTGCGCAGGGCCAGGCCCCGGAGAGCGAGCTGCTGGAGGGATTCTCGCAGGAGGCCTTTGAGGAAACGGAATGGCAGTGGTAGCCGCGCAGCGCTTCGAGGTGTGGCTCATTAACCTCGACCCGACCCAAGGCAGCGAAATCAACAAAACCCGCCCCTGCGTGGTGCTCTCCCCCGACGAGATGAATCGCCACCTGCGCACGGTGACCATTGCCGCCCTGACCAGCACCCGGCGCGACTACCCCTCCCGGGTAGACTGCACTTTTCAGGGCAAGGAAGGCCAGGTAGCATTGGACCATATCCGCTCGGTGGACAAGACCCGCTTGGTGCGCCGCTTAGGCACCCTGTCTAAAGCCACGGCGCAAGCAGTATGTGAGCGGCTGCAGGAGCTTTTTCAGTATTAAAATCAGCTGGGCAATTCGTGAAGCAGGCAGGTCGTCTAGTTACGCTGGATGGGTGAAGACCTTACTTGCAGCACTTGCACCCCGAAAGGTGCCCCTTGAGGGGCTCAGAAAGTGCCTCTCGGGGCGAATGGCTCCGAAAGTCCACAGCGGGTGCGTATTCGGCTCACGTTAGGGGTTGGGTAAGTGAAAAGGACGCGTCCGAAAGGTGCACCTTCTTGGTCCCACCGCCGCCCAGGGGGAGCGTAAACTAGGCGGCGTCAGGCGACCAGCAACCAACCGCTCGTTTGACCTTTGTACCAAACTTTTAACCAAGGTCATACTTCGTTCGCTGCCGGCTACCGGCTGGTTTTGCTGCTCCCATGACAAGGGAAAGTTACTTTCCCCGTGTCCATTTGTACCCGACCGCCTCACTGTTCCCCGCCCTGGCCGCTAAGCTGCCACTTGCCGAATGCAAGCCGCGCTTGGCGCGGCTAGGTAGCATAGTCGCCATAGTTTTCCTGCTCTTCCCACTGTTCAGTCGTCTTAACCGGGCAGCTGGGCTGGGGGGGCCTGCCACTGCCCCTCGTAGTAATAGCCGCTGGCGGGATTCTCAGCGCTGGCTAACTCGGTAAAGAAGTTAGCCCGGTAGCGGCCCGTGGCTTCTACCACAAACTCTACCTTTTCCCAGTTCGGGTGGCCACCTTTCTTCTTCAACCGGCGCAGTTCCTCCACTGCCAGCAGAGCCGGCCAGCTGTAGGGCAGGTGCAGCGCATCGTCCGCTTCTTCCGTGGGGCTGCGGTAGGCGGCGTGGTGCTCAATATAGCCGATGCCCGCCTCGCGTAGGCTCAGCGTGGCCGTGACCCATTGCTCGGGAATGAGGGCGAGCACGGCCCGCACCAGGTTGTCATACAAGGCTGGGCTGCGGCGCTCGGCCTGGGCCTGCTCGAAGGCATTGAGGGCCGCCGCCCGCTGGGGCCGGGCTAGTGCGCTGGTCTGCTCGAGGTGGTCGAGCACATCCTGCGCGTCCTGGTGCCAGAGAAAGTCAAGCTCGTAGGCCCCGCTGGGCAGCAGGGCAAACCAGAGAAAGTTCCATCGGTTGTGCCCCCCCTCCGTCGTAATGCGATAAATATCTGTTACCGCATCAGTTACTTGATATTTAAGTTGTTTATCACGGATGGAAAATACTTTTAGCAAATCCGAATCGTCCGCGTACTTGCCATTGCCACTGTTCGATATAACACCATCCTGCCTGCCAATTAGCATATAAGCTTTGTCCCATTCTTCGGGAATGTTGTCAGCCATCGCCTGGGCAATGGTTTGGTAGTGACTTAAAATATTAGCTGTCATAGTAAAAGGCAGTAAGGTTACTGAGGAAATGATTCGTTTTCTTCCTCCCCGTTAATCCAATAGTCAACCTCTAGTGAATGAGGCCGCAAGGATTCGCCGGCCGGGGAGCTACCCGTCGCGTTGGGGTAGCGCACGGTCTGCTCCACGTATACGTCGCTGGGGGGCGTGCTGCCCAGCTCCTTGGCCCAGTTGTTTTCCATGGCAAACCAGTTCTCGGCCTGCCGCCGCCGCTGGTTCTGGTCCATGTGCTGGGACACGTAGTTAATCTGCTCCCCCGCCCCGTCAAACTGGGCTCCGCGCAGGTGCCCCCCGTCGTCGAGAAACTCGCGCATTTCCAGCCAGCTGCGCGTATCAGGCACAAAGGCTGGGTTGAGCGGACCGGGTAATTCCTTGGTGCGGGCCAGTTGGCTGCGCGAGTCGGCCACGAAGGCCAGGTTGGGCTGGCCAGCTAGTTTTTTGGTGCGGGCCAGCTGGCTGCGCGGGTCGGCCACGAAGGCCGGGTTGGGCTGGCCGGGCAGCCGCTTGGGCTTTGCCAGCTCGCTCCGCTCGTCGGGCTGGTAAGCCGGGTTTTCTAGGCCGTCCTTGCGGCGTGGGGCAGCGGTCTGCTCGGCTTCGTTGCGCTCGTGCTTGTGGAGGGTCAGCACGCCCCGCAGCTTGACCACGCGCCCCTGCCCGTCGGTTTGGTAGAGGGTCTGGCCCACCAGGTACTTCGCGTCAGCTTCGAGCGGCACCTTATTGAGTTCCGCGTTCCAGCCCGTGGTGCTGTCGCCGGGGGGGCACACCAGCACCTTGCCCGTGGGCGGCCCCAGCGCGGGGCTGGCCGCAAAGCCCGCCCCGCCGCCCAGCGAGGCCGTGCCCTGCCCGGCGCTGCCGAGCTCAATCTTGCCCCCAAAGGTGCAGAACGAGTACGAAGAAGTCAGCAGCAACCGGCGCCCCAGCGACATAAACCCCGCGTGAGTGCCCTGCCAGGGCGTGGGAAACGGCACGCAGGGCACGGGCGTACCCGCCGCGGCGGCCGTCAGAATCTTGCAGGGCGAGAGAAAGGGCGGGACGTTGAAGACGGGGATGAAATCGAGTTCCGTGCCTACGAAACGCCCGTCAATCCGGTGGGCCGGGTTGACGCAGTTGAACACGCTGGGTACGGGCAACTGGGTTTGGTTGCATTTCAACTCCGCGAGTTGGGCGATAAAGTGGTCTCCTTGGGCCATGGCGCTAGTGCTTAGCTGTGTGGTCCCGGAAAGTCATGGATTGGGTCTCGTATAAAGATACCGGGATTTTCAGCCTATTCCGCCCTTATAAATTCGCCTGGTGTCTGGCCGCGCAATCTTTTCAGTCGTTTACCCTGATTGTAAGCCTGTAAAAAGGTCTGTAAGTGCGTGTTGAGGTCGGCCACCGTCTCATAGTGATAGCACTTGACCGTGGCCTCTTTTAAGGTGCGGTTCATGCGCTCAACCTGGCCGTTGGTCCAGGGGTGGGCCACCTGGGTGCATCGGTGCTCGATGCCGTATGCCAGACACACGGCATCGAAGAGGTGGGGCTCTGCGCGCTGGCGATGAGGCAGCTGGGTAAATTGCACCCCATTGTCTGTCAGCATTTTATTGATAGTGTAGGGTACCGCCGCGATGACCCGCCGCCAGAAGTCAGCGGCGCGCACGGCGGTGGCCTCGGGGTGCAGTTCGGCAAAAACCAGTTTGCTGGTGCGGTCAATGGCCACAAATACATAATGCTGGCCATCCCCGATTAACACCTGGGCAAAATCCACGTGAAAGTAACCGATGGGATACGGTTTGAACCTGCCCTTCTTGGCCCCAGTCAGCGTTTCGGCGACCGGCCGGCGACTGATATCGTGGCGTTGAAACAGGCGATGCAAGGCCGAGCGGGAGAGGTGCGGAATCGTTTGCTGTAAGGCGTACAGACAGTCATCGAGCGGCAACAAGGTATGCTGGCGAAAGGCTACGGCAGCGGCCTCCTCCAGCGGAGTTAAGACACTGGAAACCTGGATAGTAGGCCCCATCGGCGCGTCCTGGGTCGTGGCGCGGCTCCGCCACTTGGCCACCGTTTTGGGGTCTACTCCGTGGCGGGCAGCGAGGATGGCGAGGCTTTCCGAACTGGTCTGGATGGCTCGACGAACGGCCGGAGTCGTACGGGCGCTGCCGTGAAGTACTTGTTCCATAAATTTGCACGAAATTCAGAATCCAAATCTACACCACGACTTTTCGGGACTATACATCTAGCCTGGGCGTCGGCTAGGTCGGCAAAAACGGGCCGCTCGCGTAGTTCGAGCACCTCCGTTTTAAGACGTGACCATAAGCTTTTAGCTTGGGCATTGTCGTAGCAATCGCCGCGGCGGCTCTGCGCGCGCACGGCTTGGTGGTCGTGGAGCAACTGCCGGTAGGCGTTGCCGCAGTACTGCCCACCCCGGTCGGAGTGGACGAGCAAGCCAGGGGTAGGGGGTTGCGCCCAAAAAGCGCGCTGCAAGGCCCTGGTAATGAGCTCTTCTGGCATCGAAGCTCCCACCTGCCAGCCCAGTACCTGCTTGCTGGCCATATCCTGGTACGCGCACCGGTACACCCAGTCACCGTTGGCCAGCGGCAAATACGTAATGTCACTGACCCAGACCCGGTTGGCCTGGGTGGGCTTGGGCTGGTCAAGCAGCCGGTTCGGCGCGCAGCGCAGGCCGTGGGTGGAGTCGGTGGTGCGCGGGGTGTAGGCCGTGGGTTGCAGCGCGTGCAGGGCCCGTCGACGCATAGCCGCGCGTAGGCGCTGGCGGCCCACCCGGTAGCCTTTCTGGCGCAGGGCCACCCGCAGCCGGCGGGTGCCATAGCGGCGTTTGTGGTGCGCGAAGACCTGGACCAATGCCGCTTCCCAGGCGGGTGGCTCCTGGTTTACTACCTGCCGTTGAGCTTGTTGCCAGACATAATAGCCGCTGGCCGGCACGCCCAGCCCCTAGCAGAGCAGGCGCACGGGGTACTGGGCGCGTTGCACCTCGATGAAGCGGTAACGACTCATTGGCTGTCGGTCACGGAAAAGAGGGCGATGGCTTTTTTTAACATGTCCAACTCCTGGGCCTGCCGCCGATTGGCGGCCGCAGCTGCCGCAATTCGGCCGCCGTGGCTGGGTCCAGCGCCGCCTCACGGGCGGCCGCCACCGGGGTAAGCGCTTGCTACTGCCACTTATAGATGCGCTTGGGGTCGATGTTCAAGGCGCGCGCGGCGGCTTGAGTCGAGCGGCTTTCACCGGCCAGGCGCAGGGCTTCGGCCCGGAAGGCGGCATCGTAACGCCGACGTTTGGTAGGTGGGGGACTGTCTTTCATGAAGTTGGAAAGTTAAGGCCCTACTCTGTCCAGATTTACCCGACCACCTCGACCTGAACGACACCACGCAGGCTAATTACTGCTTTCTGGTGCCGATGGAGTATGTATTCGAGGATTTTCTACGTGGCTTTATAGAGGAAGTGCTAGGGGAAGAGTACGAGGTAGAATACCAGAAGACGGGCTGGCTAACTGACGAAAAGGCTTTTCAGCTACGCCATGACTTATTTCTAACCCACCGCACTACCAAGTACGCTCTGGTGGCGGATGCCAAGTACAAGCTGCGGGACGAGGAGGAAACGAATAAAAAGGCGGGAGTTGCGCAGAGCGACATGTACCAGTTAGTTAGCTATGCACTGCGCAGTGGCTGCGCAACGGGCTTGCTGCTTTACCCGGCTCAAGACCAGATGGCGGTGCTGGCCCCCATTAAGTTTACCGTTAGCTCGTGCTTTATGCTGGGGGGCCTATTCATGTGTGGGCTAGCAGCCTGCCACTGACTTTGCGAGCAGACGAAGACTTTGCGAGCCTGAAACAGCGGTTGTACGAGTCATTGCACCATGTCTTTACGAGCGTGGAGACTAGTTGAGAAGCTACATGCTCGGCGCTTACCCCTGGTGCAGCGTAACCAATTAGCCAGGAGGTGGCTTAGGACCAACCGGAATATGTATCGGAATCGTAGCAGATATTACAAAGTTATAACACTGGTTAATAATACGTTGTGATACGGAATAGTATTCGGAATACTTCTCGTACTATTGTACATGAAAAACTCCGAAGGACTATACCGGGACCCGGCTGCCATAGCCCCGTTGAAGCCTAGTGAGTTACCGATGGAACTGCGGGAATTGGCCTTGGCTATTGTGGAAGCAGCGGCGCGGTTGGGCGGGTCGCTGCACCCAATAACGGCGCGGGCGATTGCTGACTTTCTGCGGCCGGCAAATAGCTATTACTCGAATTTGATAGAGGGACACGATACGCACCCGCTCAGCATAGCTCAGGCCTTGCGCAAGGAATACGCGCCGGACAGCCATAACCGCTCGCTACAACTGGAAGCCCTCGCGCACATTGCCGTGCACGGGCGACTACCCGAGTTGCTGGCCGCTGCCGGTACCAATCCTTATACAGAAAGCTTTTGGCGGGCGGTGCACCGCGCTTTCTATGCGCACCTACCCAAGGAGTTCCGCTGGGTAAAAACGCAAGAGGGCGAAGAACTGGAAGTGTTGCCCGGTGAGCTGCGAACGAGTGAAGTGCGGGTAGGGCGGCATGTGGCCCCTGCGGCGGCGGCATTGCCCGCGTTTATCGAGCGAATTGAATGGGGGTATCGACCGCAAGTCGAGTCCAACCGATTGGCGCGCATTGTAGCTATCGCCGCGGCGCACCACCGCTTGGCGTGGTTGCACCCTTTCCTAGACGGCAACGGACGAGTAATGCGGCTGTTTAGCGATGCAGCGTTTTTGACGGAAGGGCTGGATGCGGGCGGGCTCTGGTCGATGTCGCGGGGGCTAGCACGTAGCGAGCAGTCGTATAAACAAGCTCTGGCAGCGGCGGACGCGCAACGCCTGAACGACTACGACGGGCGGGGCAATTTGTCGGAGAAGCGATTGGTAGCCTTCTGCCAGTTTTTCCTACAAGTGGCGCTGGACCAGATAGGCTATATGACGCAGGTGCTAGCCATTGATGGGATACTGACCCGCCTGCGGAGCCTGGTGGACTTGCTGGTGTTGAAGCGCAAGTGGCGGCCGGAAGCTTACTATGTGCTGGAAGCAGTATTTCTGAAAGGCAGCGTGGGGCGGGGCGAAGTGATGCGGCTGACGGGCTTATCGGATAAGACAGCGAAGGCCCTGGCGGGTACGCTGCTGGAAACTGGGCTGCTAGCGACGGAGCCTGGGAATCGGTTTGCCCCGTACCGGGCGGCCTACCCGATTGCGTTTGCGCCGGTGCTGTTTCCCGACTTGTATCCGGCGGGCAAAGAAGTCGACATGCTCAACGTGAACTGAGCTACCGGCTACTGGTTGAAAAACATTAGATAGTCGGGTATAATTTAGCAAGTTTGATGCGAGCATCGGCCGTTTTGAATTGCCAGTTGCGGGGCTTGGGCCGCGCATTCTGGCGGTCTTGCCACTGTTCTACC
>NZ_JASITD010000031.1 GCF_030063445.1 Hymenobacter sp. H14-R3
TCTGCGCCCACACGTGCGCCTGGCCAAACTGCGTCGAAATACTCATACCCGAAAGCTACTGCCAGCACCCAAAAAAAGCGCTGGCCGGGAGGCCAACGCTTTTCTGAGTTTTGGGTAAGGACAAGGCTATGAATGCCAGGGCCTTTTTGTTAACTATCCAGTTCATCAAGCCGGTCTATTTCGGCTTGCTTCATGGCCTCGTCCACGTGCACGTACTTCATCGTCATGCTGAGCTTCTTGTGGCCGAGTAGCTTCTGGAGCACCTCAACCTTGCCCCCGCGCCGGATGAAGTTGGTGGCGAAGGTTTCCCGGCCGATGTGGTGGTGCAGCTTCGTCTCGATGCGCAGGTTGGTGCCGATGATGCCCAGCTGCCGGTTGGTGTACTGGTCGGAGTAAATCCGGAAGCCCTCGCACTCGTTTTCGGTCTGGCTGTCGGTGAGATAGCGCAATGCCCGCTTCGTGATAGGCAAGAGCAAGTCCTTCTCATCGTAGCGGTAGGTTTTGTGCGGCTGGAGCACCATCTGCTGGCCCACCACCTTCACGCTGGCCATCTGCTTCAGGTCGCCCAGACGCAGGCCGCAATGGCAGCTAAACAAGAACTTCTGGAGCATGTGCCGGTGGGTCGACCCAACGTCCAGGCGGTTGTAATGCTCCTCCAACTTGGCCAGCTCGGCTTCGGTGAGAGCCTTCCACTGGCCGGCCACCGTGCTGTTCACAAAATATTCGTAGGGGTCCTCGAAGGTGATTTTATCACGGCGCGCCAGCTCCAGGTAGGCTTTCACGTTGCGGTGCCGGCCCGACCGCGTGTTCTGGCAACTCTCGCACGCTGTTTTCAGCCAGGCGTCGAAGTCATGTGAGAGCTTGTGGGTGAGGTCGCAGAAAGGCAGCACGCTATCGGCCGGGCTGCTGCCGGGGGCCGGCGCGGGCTTCTTGCCTAGGTTGCTGCGGGTGGGGCGCTTACCGTAGGCGATGAACTCGCGCAGCTTGTTCAGCGTGGAGTGGTGGCTCTTGTGGGTGTTCTGGGTGATTTGCCCGCGGCGGTACCGCTCGTCGGCGCGGGCGCCCATGTAAACCAAAAAGTCCTCCTTTGACGCGCCGGTATTGTACTCGCGCAGAAACTCGTCGGCCGTGAGGTGCCGATTGCTCAGGCGGTAGCGGATAGCGATTTCGTTGGCCGTGCCCAGGGCCTGGCCTATGAGCAGGTTGTGGTCGGCCGCTTTCTTGCCCGCCTCCGGCCCGAGCGCGCCCAGCTGCTCCAGCGCCTCCGGAGAGCGGCGCGCTGCCGGCAGCTTAGCTAGGCACTTGCCGAGTTCTTTTTCCCAGAGTACCTCGGGCCAAGCAAACCCGAGCGGAATGTTCATCACCTTCCGATTCAAAATAACTTGCAGCCGCACCGTATTGAGGCCATTTTTTTGGGCTGGCGTGCGCAGGCAAACTGTTGCTGAAAAATTCACGTGGTAAACAGATGGTAAACACCAAATGGAAAAACCCCCTAGAAAAACCTTGTTTGCTACGTGCAAACGGGGTTTTTCTAGGGGGTTTGTGAGGCAAAATGCCTCAAAGTACCAGAGACGGGACTCGAACCCGTAAGCCACTGAAGGCAAGTGAGTTTAAGTCACTCGTGTATACCATTCCACCACTCCGGCTCAACGTTTTAGCTGGTTTTTGCCACGATAGTTTTCGGTTTGTGCATGGCAGTTCGGGCAAAGTAAGTGCAAGTTACTAATGCGGTGGTCATTATTAATACCATTGACATGATGAAGCTCTAACGCAATAGGCTGGCCGCATCATTCTACTAGAGCGTGAGGACAATTACCTTTGCCTAGCTTCAGGTTATATCAAATAAGTTAAGCATTAAATTATATGCGCCGTCATGAAATAACCGACCGCCAATGGGAGGCCGTATCCCCGCTCTTATCCGGTAAAGCCACCGATTGCGGCGTAACGGCCAAAGATAACCGCCTGTTTTTCAACGCTATCATTTGGATAATGCGGACCGGCTGCCCCTGGGCCGACCTGCCCGAGCGTTTCGGCAAGGCTAATTCGGTCTGCCGCCGCTTCCGCCGGCTGGCCCAAAAAGGTGTGTGGGAACGCGCCTTTTTGGCCTTGCAAGCGCCGGAATTGGAATGGGTCATGCTCGATTCGACCGTCGTGCGGGCGCACCAGCATTCGGCCGGCCAAAAAAAAGTGACCCCGAAACCGAGTGCCTTGGCCGCAGCCGCGGGGGTATCGGCACCAAGATTCACGCCTGCACCGAGGCTTTAGGCAACGCCGTGCGCCTGATTGCCACCGGCGGACAGGCCGGCGACTGCCCGCAAACCCAGCTCCTGCTGGCTGGCCTGCAACCGGGCAAGGTGGTGGCCGATACCGCCTATGACAGCGATGAAAACCGCGCTTACTGTGCCCAGCACCACATCGAAGCCGTTATTCCCAGCCACCCCAATCGGGTGAAACCCCTCGATATGGACGCGGAAACCTATCGGGACCGCAACAAAATCGAGCGCTTTTTCGGCCGCCTTAAGCAGTACCGGCGCTTAGCCACACGCTACGAAAAAACCGTCGTTTCTTTCCTGGCCTTCTGGCACATTGGGGCAATGTTAGATTGGCTTAGATAAATAAACTTGACTCTAATTGTCCTCACGCTCTAGACCGCAATGCTCACACTGATACTTTTTCCAACCTTCTTTCAGCAGTCGGCCCCGCAATCCATAGGTGAATGCATAGTAAGAGTTCTCAACCAATATTTCCTCCAACGTGGATTTTCGCCTAAAGGCTTTGTACCGCGCACCCTGGTTCCATCCCTGGCCCGTAAAGTGACCCGTGTTGAGCCCTATCTGCTTGATACGGTTGTGCGCCGTTTTGTAGTTGCCGCCCGCCGGCACCAGCCCGATGCGGCTCAGCACCTGCTGCACCGATAAGCTCTCAGCTACTGCCTACCGAAACTATTCATCCGTGCTCAGGCACTTGCGAGTGACCGCCATTGGGATAGGTGCAAAATAAAGAACGCCACCCGAGGGTGGCGTTTAAAATCTGGAGCGGGAGACGAGGTTCGAACTCGCGACCTCGACCTTGGCAAGGTCGCGCTCTACCAACTGAGCTACTCTCGCTTGATGTTTTCGCTGCTGTTGCGGCGAATGGTGGTACAAAGGTAGACAAAAGTGCCAAACAAGCAAGTGGCAGGGCTTATTATTTCCGTTATTGATACGTTGTTGCTTCATTTTCAAGGGGAAAAAGTTTTTACTTCCTCTTTAATCAGGTAATTGTGAAGTTTTTTTTGGGTCGCAAAATCCAGCGATGATAGTGGGGCCGTAGGTGGGTCAGGTTTAAACCACTCCTTTTTTTCTTTATTTTCTTCTCTCACATGAAATTCTCGTTTGCAACCCTCGCCATTGTAGCATTGCTTGGCACGGCCGGCGTTCAATCGGCTTCGGCCCAAAAGGCTAAGACGGTGATGGTGGGCGGTGCCCCGATGTACCCCACGAAAAACATCATCGAAAACGCCGTTAATTCGAAAGACCACACCACGCTGGTGGCCGCCGTAAAGGCAGCCGGCCTTGTAGAAACTTTGTCGGGCCCCGGGCCTTTCACCGTGTTTGCCCCTACCAATGAGGCATTTAACGCCCTGCCCGCCGGCACGGTAGAAACCCTGGTGAAGCCGGAGAACAAGGAAACCCTCACCAAAATCCTGACCTACCACGTAGTGGCGGGCAAAATGACTGCTTCCGACCTGATGAAAGCTATTAAGGCTGGTGGCGGCAAGGCTACCCTCACGACTGTGCAGGGCGAAACCCTCACGGCCATGATGAAGGGCTCAAAAGGTATTGAACTGAAGGACGAAAAAGGCGGTATTGCCACCGTTACGATTGCCGATGTGATGCAGAGCAACGGCGTAATTCACGTAGTGAACAAGGTGCTGATGCCCTAGTTGGCAACTCAATGCTGAATAGTAATAAAGCCGGCCATCTCTCAGGAGGTAGCCGGCTTTATTATGGCCCAGCGGTACTATATTGGGACCCCCTACTCCGTATTTGCTCTCTTTTCCCGCCCACTCTATGTTTCTTTCTACTCGTTCTTATTTTTATACTTTTTGGTTATTAGTGTTCTGGCTAGCGGTGCCTAAGACTAGCTGGGCCCAGCGGCTGCGCGAAACAAAGTTTGAGAAAGGTATGCTCGATAAGGGGCAGAAAACCGGCACCTGGGAATACTATGGCTACACGCCATCGGGCGAGAAGGTAGTGGTGCAGCGCTATAACTACGATACGCGCCGACTAGCCTATTTCCGGCCGGGGCCCGACGTGATGTGTCACACCGAGGTGAGCCCCGGCAAGTGGAGCTACGTGCGCCTCGACCAGCCACCCATTTTTATTGGCAGCGATGTGGCCCTGGCCGAATACACCTCGCGGCTCGTGTACCCGCCCAGGGCTCAGGAGCAAAATATTCAGGGTAAGGTGCTGGTAGCTTTTCTGATAGATACGCTAGGTAATATCAGCGGCCACCGCTTGGTGCAGCGTATTGGGGGCGGCTGCGACGAGGAGGCTCTGCGCGTGGCCCGCACCGTACCCGCGCAGTGGGTGCCCGCACGCCTGGGCAGCCGGGCCGTAGCCGTGGAGTATGAGTTGCCGCTCAATTTTCGGCTCTCGCAACCCTAAGGCCGGCGGCGGCCGTATTTTGGCCCTATGAAAACTATGTTGTGGGGTCCACTGGCTGGCTTGGGGTGCGTGTTGCTACTAACGGGCTGCGACTCGACGCCGCGTGAGCGGCAGGAAATAGCGCGCCAGGAAATAGCTAAGCTCGATACGGCCGCTCGCAACTCGGGCCGCACCCTGAGCCGGCTGGGCCACCAAACCGCCACCTTCGATGCCGCCAACCGCGCCCGCCGCGCCGTGCCGCTCGACGCCAAAAAGCAAAAAATAGTGGACCAGCAACTGCTGGGCAGCTACGCCGACCGCATCGGTAGCCTCACGGTGGCTACCATTGCGGGGGCCTACGGCGAGCTGCTGCGCGCCACCCGCGTGCGCCAAACCGGCTGGGAGGCCCGCGACTGGGACTATGCCCAGGATACTTACCGCCGCCTCAATGCCCAGTTGGCGCGCATCCGCATAGACCTGCCCGCGCGCGACGAACTGCGCATCCGGGCCTGGCAGGCCGAGTTCACGGCCCTGCGCGCCAAGCGCACAGCCGCCGACCTGCGCACGGCTACCAAAAAGTAATTGTTGGGTCATAGCTGTTATATAGGGCCGGCTCGCCGGGCCCTGCGCCCGAGCACTCACCCCACGCGCCGCCCGCTGCCATGCCCCCCGAATCAACCCCTCCCAAGTCGGAGAATATTATTGTGTTCGACTCGTACTACGAGCCGCTGGCGGCGCACCTGGCCCGCACCAAGCTGGAGGCGGCGGGCATTCCGTGCTTCCTGACCAATGAGAACCTGGTGTCACTCAACCGCATGTATAGCCCGGTAGCGGGCGGCGTGCGGCTGCACATCTACCAGCGCGACGCGCAGCAGGTGGCCGATGTGCTGCGCGAGCCGGCCGTGATGCAAGCCTCGCGCGGGGGCCAGGCTGAGCCCGAGGCCATCACTCCGGATACGCTCACTTGCCCGCGCTGCGGCTCGCACGAGGTCACGTATGACGCGGCGGCCCAGCCCGGCGCGGTCAACTGGTTTGTGGCGCTGCTGTCGCGGCTGCGGCGCTACCCGCTGCAAGGGCGCGCCTACCACTGCTTTCACTGCGGGCTGAATTTTTAGCCCGCAGGGGCAGGTCGCTAACCTTTTGCCTGGTACCCGGCTTCTAACCGGCATGGAAAAACATGTAAAGAAAGTAGCGCTCATTACGGGAGCCAATAAAGGGCTGGGCCTCGAAATAGCGCGCCAGCTGGGCCAGCAGGGCCTGGCGGTGGTGCTGGCCGCCCGCCACGGCAAGGCCAATGCGCCGGCCGCCGAGCTGCGCGCCCAGGGCCTCGACGCCCGCGCTGTGGAACTCGACGTGACCAATGCCGCCGACATTGCGGCGCTGCCTACCTTTTTGGAAGAGCATTTTGGGCGGCTCGATGTGCTGGTGAACAACGCTGGGGTGCAGCTCGATACTGGTTTTGACGTGAGCCCCGACACGCTGCGCCAAACCTACGAAGCCAATGTCGTGGGCCCCTACGCCATTACGCAGGCGCTGCTGCCGCTACTGCGGCAGGCTCCGGCGGGCCGCATCGTGAACCAGAGCAGCATTTTGGGCTCGCTCACGGCCATCAGTCAGGGGCAAGGTGGCAGCTGGGCCACGCCGGGCTACACCTCCTCCAAAGCCGCGCTGAATATGCTGACCGTGGTGCTGGCGCAGCACCTGGCCGGCACCAGCATTAAGGTGAATGCCGCCCATCCCGGCTGGGTACAAACGGACCTGGGCGGCGCCGAGGCCCCCCTTAGCGTGGCCGAAGGTGCCCAGACTGCCGTGCGCCTGGCCCTGCTGCCCGCCGATGGCCCCACGGGCGGCTACTTTCACAACGCCGAGCACCTGCCCTGGTAGGCAACAGCCAGTCAGCAACTTGTCGCTTTCAAAAGCCATCTTTGCCGCATGAAACGGCTGAGATGGCTTTTTTGCGCGGGGCTGCTGGCAGCCCTACCGGGCGGCGCGCCGGCGCAGGCCCTGGTGGGCGATGGCCTGCAAGGCGCATACTATGATGGCCGCGACTTTGGCACGCGCGTGCTCACCCGCCGCGATGCTACCATTGACTTCGACTGGCACAACGAAAACCCGGTGCCGGGCCTGCCGCCCGCCGACTTTTCGGTGCGCTGGACGGGCTGGCTAGTGCCGCCGGTCAGCGGCCACTACGTGCTGCACCTCACCGTGGACGACGGTATGCGCGTCTGGCTCGACGG
The DNA here is from genome assembly GCF_030063445.1 of Hymenobacter sp. H14-R3. Lineage (GTDB taxonomy): Bacteria > Bacteroidota > Bacteroidia > Cytophagales > Hymenobacteraceae > Hymenobacter. The sequence goes on from NZ_JASITD010000031.1 coordinate 6,866, forward strand.
GCGCCAGCTGCTGAACGAGTGGCGCGGCCAGTCGCTCAGCTTCTACACCGTGCCCCTCGACCTAAAGGCCGGGCAGGCCTACGCCCTGCGCATCGACTACTGCCAGTATGCCTGGAGCACGCGGGCGCTACTGGCCTGGGAGCGGCCCGACCAGCCCGCCCCGGCGGCATCGGGGCGCAACCTATGGGGGGCAATGCAGGACGAAGTGCCCCCGGCAGTTATTCCGGCGCGCTATTTATTCAGCCGCAACCCCGTGCCTACCGTGGTGCCCGTGCCAAACGTAGTGGTACCCGCGCCCAAGCGCACCCCGGAGACCGCGCTGGCGCAAAGAGTGGCTGCCGTACCAGTGCGGCGGGCCCGCCCCCGGCCGGCTCCGCGGGCCGCGCCGCGCGAAACGGGCAACCTGGCCGCCGTGGCTACCCAACTAGCAGCCGGCAAAGCAGTTACGCTACGAGCCCTTTATTTTGAGCAGGGCAAAGCTTACTTGCCGGCCCCCGTGCAGGCTACCCTCGACACCCTGGCTACGGCCTTGGCCCGCCGCCCCAGCCTGCGCCTCGAAGTGCAGGGCCACACCGATAACCAGGGCGACTCAACTCTCAACTACCAGCTGTCGCGGCGGCGGGCCGAGGCGGTGTGCCAGTACCTGGCCGCGCACGGCGTGGCCGCCGACCGCCTGCGGGCCGTGGGCTACGGTGGCCGGCAGCCCGTGGCCGACAACAACCAGCCGGCCCTGCGCCCCCGCAACCGCCGCGTGGTGCTGCAACCGCTTGTTCATAAATAACTTTAATACAATTACTTACCTAGTCACTACTTGGCGCTTGCTGGTTCGGCGGGGCGAGCGGGTGGGGGCCACGGCGCGGCGCACGGTTACGGGCACGGGGACTTTGGCCAGGTGCGAGTAGGCGAGCAACCAGTCGCGCAGGTAGTCGAGGCCTTCGGGTGAGAAGGTGGCTTGGCGCTCGCCGGCCACGATGGGCCACTGCGCGGCATCGGGCTGAAACCAGTGGTTGACGCCCGCCAGGCGGTGCGCCTGCACGGGCTGCTTCGACTGCCGCAACCCCTTCTGCAACAGCGACATGTTGCGGCCGGCCGCCACTTGCAGGTCGGCCGTGCCGTTGAGCAGCAGCACGGGGCACTGCACTTGGGGCAGGCGCAGCGCGGGGTCAAAATCGAGGTAGTAGCGCGCCCAGGGCGAGGTGAGCTGCACGGCGCGGGCGCGGGCCATGGGCTCGTCGAGGGCCGTGTTGCTGCTGCGTAGCAGCGTCACGATTTTGGCGCGCGAAGCAGCCACGTTGGGCGTTTGGCGCACGGCCTCCACCAGCTGGTCGTAGAGGCCCTGGGCGGCTCTTATCTGGCTGCCATCGGCCCCGATGAGGCGCATTATCTCCAGCTGCTGGCGGCGTAGTACCTCGCGGCCCGATTGGCCATAGCCGGCCAGCGATATGACAAAGGCGGGTGCATTGGGCTCGGTAGCGGCCAGCAGGGCCACGTTGGCTCCTTCGCCGTGGCCCAGCAGGCCCACCTGCTGGGGCGCAATGAGCGGCTGGCTGCGCAAAAAAGCCAGCGCCGCCTGGCCATCGGTTACGAAGCTGGCGGTGGTGGCGCGGGTGTAGTCGCCGCCCGATTTGCCCACCCCACGGTCGTCGAAGCGCAGCACGGCCACGCCGTGCCGGGTGAGGTAGTCGGCCAGCAGCCCAAACAGGTGGTAGCCCTGCACCTCCGATTCGCGGTCCTGCGGGCCCGCGTCGGAGAGCAGGGCCACGGCCGCAAACGGGCCTTCGCCGCTGGGGATGGTAAGCGTGCCGCTGAGCTTCACCTTGGCCGTGGGGTTGAAAAACGTGACGGCCGACTCGCGGTAGGGCGGCGTGAGGCGCAGCTTTTGGGTGGCCTGGGCGGCGGCCGGAGCCACGCGGCGCGCCAGCGTGAGCGGGGCCGTGAGGCCCACCTGCTGCCAGGTGCCCACCAGCTGGTTGCCGCCCGCCAGCACCTTGCCCTCGAAGTGGCTACCGGCCTGCTCAATGCGCAGCACCAGGTTATCGTCTTTTACCTCCACCTCCACGGGCATGCGGTTGATGTGCTGCTGGGGCACATCCAGGGCGGCGTAGTAGGTGCCGTCGCTGAGCGGCACAATCGTAACAAGCAGTGTGAGCATGCCGCCGGGCACCTTCAGCGGCCCCTGCCACTGGCCACTGAGCCGGGGCGGGTCGCTGGCCACCAAGGCCCGGCCAGCCCCTAACGCAGCTAGGTTAGGGGTAATAAGTATTATCAGGAAAAGTAATAATTTCTGCATAAAACGTAATTCTGCGAAGACCCTAAAATGTGGCTTACGCAACACTGCGCAAAATACCGGCCACCGCGTACTCAGCGGCTTGCCCAACGCGCCGGGCGAGCGCTTCCCACAGTTAATAGTGTGATTTATTTTATTAGCAGTCAATAACTTATTTACCTTCCATTGCTTAGCTAATAAACTACTGCTAGTAATGCGACTAGCCGCCGGGGCTGGTTTTTACGTAATCATAAGAGACCTTTTCCTAGTTCTTAGTTACTCCGCTATGCCAACCAAGAAGCCCGCCGCCCCGGCTGCCCCCAAGCGCCCCACCGCCAAAGACATGAAGGAGCACGCCCAAAAGCTGCCCTACCCCGCCAAGCAGGCCGACATGAAGTTTCAGCCCCAAAGCAGCCTGGCCGCCTACCGCGCTGCCGGCAAGCTCGAAGGCAAGGTGGCCCTCATCACCGGGGCCGACTCGGGTATTGGGCGGGCCGTGGCCATTGCCTTTGCCAAGGAAGGGGCCGACGTGGCTATCTTATTCAATGAAAACCACGAAGATGCGCAAGAAACCAAGCGCCTCGTGGAGCTGGAAGACCGCAAGTGCCAAGTATTGCAACTCGATGTGCGCGACCGCGAGCAGGCGTTTCAGGCCGTGCGGCTGGTGCGCCAGGAGCTGGGCGGCCTGAACATATTGGTTAATAACGCCGCCTTCCAGATGGCGCAGGAGAAGTTTGAGGACATCCCGGAGGCCCAGATTCGGCGCACGTTCGACACCAATATTTTGGGGTATATGTGGATGGCGCAGGCTGCCATTCCGCACTTGCAAAGCGGCGACTGCATCATTAATACGGGTAGCATCGTGGGCATTGTGGGCATTCCGCTGCTCGTGGATTATGCCTGCACCAAGGCTGGTATTCACGCCCTTACCAAGTCGCTGGCCCTATACCTGGGCGAGCGCAACATCCGGGTGAACTGCGTGGTGCCCGGCCCCGTCTGGACGCCCAACATCCCCGGCACCATGCCGATGGATGAAATCGTTAAGTTTGGCCACGAGGTGGCGCTCAAGCGCCCCGGCCAGCCCGAGGAAATTGCCCCCGCCTACGTGCTGCTGGCCTCGCAGGACGGCTCGTTTATGACCGGCTCGCTGCTGCACGTAACCGGCGGCAAGCTCAGCAGCGACGAGTAAACATCTAGGCCCTTTACCCGTTGAGAATTAGCCCCGCCAGCAGGCCCCGGCTTGCTGGTGGCACGCCCATTTATATTCCCGTATGACTTCTCAGGACCTGCTGCCCTCGGCGCACGTATCGGCCGCCACCCGCGCCGCCCTCACCCAACGCCTGGCCGAAACCGGCGCGGCTTATACGCCCCAGTTTCTGGCCCCCGAAACCTTTCGGCTGCTCGAAGCCGTGGCCGCCCGGCTGTTTCCACAGCCCGAGCGCCCGGTGCCCATTCCGCTGGCCCCATCCGTAGACCAGCGCCTGGCCGAAGGCCGGGCCGATGGCTGGCGCTACGACGCCCTGCCCCCCGACCGCGAGGCCTACCGCCTGGGCCTGGGTGGCATTCAGGAAATAGCCCAGGCGTTGTTTCAGGCTGATTTTGAGCAGCTTGAGACAGGCCAGCAGGACGACGTTATCAAGGCCTTGGCCAGCGGCACCCCGCCCGGCGCGGTGTGGCAGGAGCTGCCGGCCGACCGGTTTTTTGAGGAAATGCTGGCCGAAATCACCGAAATCTACTACGCCCACCCCTGGGCTCAGGACGAGATTGGCTACACTGGCTACGCCGACCTACCCGCCTGGACCAAAATAGGCCTCAATGAAAAAGAGCCGCGCGAAAGCCCGGTAGAATAAGCTTTAGCTTGCCGGGTTAGTGCCTGGCAATCAACTGCTTTTGTTTGATTTTGAAATTTAATACGGCAAGCTAAAGCTTACCCTACCCTACGTTTATGCCCGACGAAGAAATTGCCGAGGAAGGCTTGCTGACACCCACCGAGCCCGCCATTCAGGACCCGCTGTTGCGCGAGCTACTTGCCGAAAACGATATTCCCCTCACGGCCGAAACGCCCCGTGAAAGACCCCAGCCCACGCCCGCACCCACCGAAACCGTGGACTGCATCGTTATCGGCCTGGGCGCGGGGGGCGCGCCGCTGCTGGCCCGCTTGGCGCAGGCCGGCCTGAAGGTGGTGGCCCTGGAGGCCGGCCCCTGGCACAACCCCGAAAAAGACTTTGCCACCGACGAGCGTGCCCAGGACTTTCTGTTTTGGAATGACGAGCGGCTGGCGGCCGGCGGCGACCCGCTGGCCATGGGCAAAAACAACTCGGGCACCGGCGTAGGCGGCTCGACGCTGCACTACACCGCCTACACGCCCCGCCCACTGCCCGACGACCTGCACATCAAATCCGACTTTGGGGTGGGTGAAGACTGGCCGCTGACCTACGACGACCTGGCCCCGTACTACTCAGAGATAGAGCGCTTTATCGGCGTATCGGGCCCCACGCCCTACCCCTGGGGGCCGGCGCGCGCCACGGGCTACCCCATGGCCCCGCTGCCCCTCAACAGCGCCGCCCAGCTGATGGTGCGCGGCGCCGAGAAGGTGGGTATTCGCACCTCACCGGCGCCCAATGCGGCGCTGTCGGCGCGCTACTTCCAGGAGGGTGTGGGCTGGCGCGAGGCCTGTACTAACCGTGGCTTTTGCCAGGCCGGCTGCTCCAACGGGGCCAAGTCAAGCATGGACGTCACGTTTATTCCGCTGGCCGTGAAGCATGGGGCCGACATCCGGCCCAACAGCTACGTAACCGAGATTGAGCGCAACGAGCGCGGCCACATATCGGCGGTAGTGTACACCCAGAATGGCCAGACGCACCGCTTGGCCTGCAAGAACCTGTTTTTGTGCGGCGGCTCGGTCGAGACGCCGCGCATTCTGCTGCTCAATGAGTTGGCGCTGAGCAGCGGGCAGGTGGGCCGCAACCTCATGGCGCACCCCGGCCTGCAAGTGTGGGGCACCTTCCCCGAGGAAGTACGGCCCAATAAGGGCATTCCCGGCGGCCTCATCTCGCAGGACACGCACCGGCCCAAAGATGCCGACTTTGCGGGTGGCTACCTGCTGCAAAGCATTGGCGTGATGCCAGTTACGTTTTCGGGCCAGGTGGCGCGGGGCCGCAAGATGTGGGGCCAGCCCCTGCGCGACTATATGCGGCAGTTCAACCACATTGCGGGCATCAATATCCTCGGTGATTGCCTGCCCCACGCCAGCAACTACCTGGAGCTCAGCGAGGAGCTCGATGGCAAGCAGCTGCAAAAGCCACGCCTGCACTTCACGGCCCAGGAAAACGAGCACCGCATGAACGCGCACGCCGAGAAGATGATGCGCGACATTTGGGCCGCCGCCGGGGCCACCGATATCTGGTCGTTTCAGCGCTATGCCCACGTAATTGGCACGGCCCGCATGGGCCTGAGCGGCGACGATGCCGTGGTGAACCGCGATGGCCGGGCCTTTGATGTACCCAATCTCTACATCTGCGATAACTCGGTGTTTCCGAGCGCATTGAGCGTTAACCCGGCGCTGACCATCATGGCCTTGAGCCTGCGCACGGCCGACAAGTTTTTAGAGAGCGTGCAGTAAGCTTTGGCTTGCCGTTATATTGCTGATTATTAATTTTTTACGACAAGCTGAAGCTTACCGCACACTACCATGAAATCCTTTCTCACCGAAATTAAGAAGAACTTCGGTAGCGGCAACTACGAGGGCGACCAGTTTGGGGGCGCGCGCGGGCACAACGGCAACGGCCTGCCCACGGGCTTGCCCAACAACTTCATGTTTGCCACCGGCATCGAGTGCAGCTACCCTACCATCGACCAGGGTAAAACCCGCCGCGATATGCTGGCCGAGTGCGACCACTACAACCGCTACAAGGAAGACCTGGGCCTGGTGAAAGACATGGGCCTCAAGGTGTTGCGCTACGGCCTGCCGTACTACAGCATTCAAAAAGCGCCCGGCAAGTACGACTGGGAATTTGCCGACCTGGCCATGGCCGAGATGCAGCGCCTGGGCATCACGCCCATTCTGGACTTGATGCACTTTGGCGTGCCCGACTGGGTAGGCAATTTTCAGAACCCGGAGCTGCCGGTATTTTTTGCCGAGTACTGCGAGGAAGTGGCCAAGCGCTACCCCTGGGTGCGCTACTACACGCCGGTAAACGAGATTTACGTAACGGCCAAAATGAGCGCCAAAGACGGCCTCTGGAACGAGCAGCTGAAGTCGGATAAGGGCTTCGTAACGGCGCTCAAGCACACGGTGGCGGCCAGCATTATGGGCACCCAGAAAATTGCCAAGCACCGCCCCGACTGCATTATTGTGCAGAGCGAGTCGGCCGAGTTTACGCACGAGCTGCGCGCCGAGCGCACGCCCGCCGTGCAGCTCGAAAACCTGCTGCGCTTCACATCGCTCGATTTGCTGTACGCGCATCATCCCGAGGGCGAAGTAGTTAACTACTTGTACGACAATGGGATGACCCGCAAGGAGTACGATTGGTTTATGGCCGGCGAGCCTCCCGGATACCAGGTAATGGGCAACGACTATTACGGCCGCAACGAGAAAATAGTGCTGCCGAATGGGGATATCCAAACCAGTATCGACGTGCTTGGCTGGGCCACCATTACCCACGATTATTACCAGCGTTACAAAAAGCCGGTGATGCACACCGAAACCAACGTGTTTGAGGCCAGCGAGGCCCCTTCTTGGTTGTGGAAGCAGTGGGTGCACATCTTGCGCCTGCGCAAGGAAGGCGTACCGGTATTGGGCTTCACGTGGTACTCGCTCATCGACCAGATTGACTGGGAAACCGGCCTGGCCGAGAAAAAGGGTACCGTGAACGCCTGCGGTCTCTTCGACCTCGACCGCAAACCCCGCGCGGTGGCCGAGGCCTATAAAATGCTGTTGCAGGAATATGGCCAGATTACCATTGTGCCCCACGGCGAGCTGTTTGAGGTAACCACCCGGCCGGCCACGCTCAAGGTAGAAGTGTAAGCGCCGGGCCGCCCCGTATTTTTGCGGCCATGGCGTTACTCAATTTGCCGGTGCCGCGCGCGGATGGGCCGTGGCTGGCGCGCTACCACGGCTGGCTGCTGCTGGTGTGGTGGGCCGTGGTGCAAGCCGCCTGCTGGCACTATTACCAGGGCCCGCGCCTCTTCGGCGACGGGGCGGGCTACCTGGACTACGCCCGGCACCTGGCCGAAACCAACACGTTTGCCAGCGGGCGCCATTTGCGCTACGTGGGCTATTCCACCTTTCTGAGCGTGTTTCTAAAGCTCGGGCTTGGGATGCTGGCAATGGGGCTGGCGCAGGTAGCATTGTCGGGGCTGGCGGCGTGCGCGTTCTACGCCACTGCCAAGCGCTTGTGCGGGGGCTACTGGCCTGCGGCGGCGCTCGCCACCCTGCTGTTCGTGAGCTGGCCCGAAGTGCAGGCGTTCAACGCCTTCATCCTTACCGAGTCGCTGTTTACCAGCCTGCTACTATTCGCGCTGTGGGCGCTGGTGCGGGTGCGGGGTGCGGGCAGCCTGGGGCTGGCCGTGCTGCTGCTGGGCCTCACCTCTCTGGTGCGCCCCAACGGATTTATTGCCCTGCTGGCAGCCGTACTCGCGGGCCTGGCCTGGCTGCACCAGGCAGGCTGGCCAGGCCGCACGCGCTGGGTGGGCCTGCTGCTGCTGCTGCTGGCCCCCGTGGGCTGGCTAGCCATTGACTGGCTGCTGGGCTCTATTTCCGTCACCGATGGCATGGCTAGGGGCGTGGTTATTTGTAATTACCCACCCTCGGCGCTGCCACCGCCGGCCACATTGCGCCTACCCGCGCCAGCCCTGTCGGCACTGGCGCAGCTGGGGTGGTTTGTGGTGCACAACTTCCGCTACTTCAGCCAGGTGGCCGTGTTGCGATTAGTTTATTTTTTGGGGTTTCCCAAGCCCTGGCATTCGGTGGCGCACATGGCGTGGGCGGGGCTGTGGCTACCGCTCATTTATGGGCTGGCCAGCCGGGGTATGGGGCAGCGCCTGGCTAGCTTACCCATTCGCATCTACCTGGCTGCTTGCTTATTACTTCAAATGGCTGCGACCATGCTCACCTTCGAGGACTGGGACGTGCGCTTCTCGGGACCACTGCTGCCCTACTGGCTACTGCTGGCCACCTTGGGGGCGTATTCCTTGCTGCAACGACGGCAAATACGCCGGCCAAACAGGCGTGTTGTGGCCGCTTAATTTAAGTACGCGGGCGCGTAACGGAACTAGTTGCTGCCTGCCTCACCTTGCGTAACTTGCGAACGTGTATCTGCTACTCAAGACCTTCGTATCGCGCTAATTTTATGAAATTTACCGTTTCGCTACTGCTGCTTGGTCTGCTACTGACCGGTCGGCTTGCGGTGGCCCAACGAATTGTCATCACCGGGCAGGTTATCGAGGCCGCGTCGGGCGAGCCCATCCCGTTTGCGTCCATTTTCGTTCCCAAAACCAGCACTGGCGTAACAGCCGACGTGGAAGGCCGCTTCAAGCTGGCCCTGGCCGACGCGCCCGATTCGCTGGCCGTGTCGGCGCTGGGCTTTTTGATGCAGCGTAAAAAGCTTACTGCCGCCGCCCAGCAAACCCTGCTGTTCCGCCTCAAAAAAGGCGGCGGGGTGGCGTTAGCTGAAGTATTCGTGTCGTCGCGGCAGCCCGAAAACCCCGCTTTCCGCATTCTGCGCGAGGTACAGCGCCACAAGCCCGAAAACGAGCGCACCGCCCTCAATTCGTCGCAGTTCGACTCGTACAACCGTATCGAGGTGAGCATGACCGACATTCCGAAGGCCCTGGCCAACCGCAAGGTGGTGAAGGACATCCGGGCGCTGGCTGTGCGCCGGGGCGCGGCTGCCGCCGCCGACCCCGATGCCCCGCTGCCACTGTTTGCCTCGGAGGTGGGCTCCAAGGTGTACCTGAAATACGGCCCGCCCCTGCGCCGCCGCGAGGATATCCTGCACAAGCAGATGCGCGGGGCCGGCCCCCGCGAGGGCTCGGTACTGAGCCAGATGCTAGGCTCCAACTTCCAGAACTTTGACTTCTACCCGAATTGGCAAAACATTCTGGGTAAGGACTTTATCTCGCCTATTTCGTCGGGTGGGCGCATCACCTACGACTACGTGCTGCAAGACTCGGTGCTGGTAGACAACGAGGTGTGCTACAAGCTAGCCGTGGCCCCCAAACGCTCGCACGACCTGGCCTTCACGGGCACCATCTGGATTACCAAGGAAAAGTACGCGCTACGGCGCATTGATGTGATAGCCAGCGAAAAGGCTAACCTCAACTTTGTGAGCGACTTGCGTATTTTTCAGGAGTTGACCCCGCCCTCGGCCGGTCCGGGCCTGCCCATGCGCACCAGGCTGGTGCTGGCCGTGAGCCCCGGCGACAAGCAGGCGGCCATGCGCGTGCGCTTCACCACCGTCAACTCGGGGTTTGTGCGCAACGAGACGCACGAGGGCAGCTTCTACGACCTGCCCATTGTATCGACCGTGATGGACCCCGGCCCCGACAACGCGGCCCCCGGCCTGCTGGGCGGCGCGCTACCGCAAGCCGGTAGCCGCGGCCTGGGCTACTTCGACCAGAACCGCCCCGATACCCTGAGCCTGAGCGAGCGCCAGACGTTTGCCGTGCTCGACTCGGCCCGCGACCTGCCCTCGGTGCGCAGCACCCTCGACTGGATTGACCTGTTCATCAACGGCTACAAGCGTATAGGCGACAACAGCAAGATTGAGATTGGCCCTATTCTTAATACCTTCTCCTTCAACAACTTCGAGGGTAGCCGCCTGCGATTGGGCTTTCGCACTACGCCTTTTTTCAGCCACGACTGGGTGTTGCAGCCCTACGTGGCCTACGGCACCAAGGACAAGCGCTTTAAGTACGGCCTGCGCGGCATTTACATTGCCGAGCGCCGGCACTGGACGGTGTTCAGCGCCGAGTACCGGCATGATGTTGAGCAGTATGCACTGCTCGACAACGACTTCCTGAGCGACAACAACCTGTTTGCGGCGGCCTCGCGCTGGGGGCGCTTTAAGGAGGGCCTGCCCATCATGCGCGACCTGTCGCTGGTGAGCGTGCAGCGCGACTTGTTTCACGGCTTTACCCAAACGGCCACCATTCGCTACCAAAACAGCGTGCCGCAGTTTCGGGTGCAGACGGAGCCCCGGCCGGGCGTGCCCAACCCCGGCGAGATTACGCCCGACCGCCTGCGCCAAACGGAGCTGGTGCTGGAATCGCGCTACGCGCCCGATGAGAACCTGGTGCAGGCCGAAAACCGCCGCCGCGCCATTGGCCTCAAGCGCTGGCCGGTATTCTCGTTTCGCTACACGTTTGGTACGCTCAGCTGGGTTCGGGGTACCAACACCTACAATAAGTACAACCTGCTGGTAACGCACAGCGTGTCGGCGGGCCACTTTGGGCGGCTCAACTACCGCGTGGAGGGCAGCTACATCCCCTCGAAGGTGGTGTACCTGATTTTGAAGACGCCCCTGGGTAACCAAACGCCTTTCTATAACCTCAATTCATTTAACCTGCTCAACTACTTTGAGTTCGTAACCGACCGCTCGGTTTCGTTGCGCCTCGACCATCACTTCGAGGGCATCATCATGAACTCTATTCCGGTGGTGCGGGCCCTGAACTGGCGACTGGTGGCCACGGCCAACGTGCTCTACGGCGGCCTCACCGACGGCAACCAATACTCACCCGTTGACGGGCGAGGCAACCAGATTCTGCTGCCCTCGCTCGACAAGGCCCCCTATATCGAAGCCGGCTACGGCATCGAGAACATCTTCAAGTTTATTCGGGTCGATTTTATTCACCGGGTCACCTACCGCAACGCGACCCCCACCATCCGCAACGGCCCCACGCCCCCCAACTTCGGCATCAAGGTCGGCGCGCAGTTCCGGCTGTAAACGAGTAAATGAGTAAGGGATACCTATCTAGCAAACAGTTAGATAGGTATCCCTTACTCATTTACTCGTTTACTCGTTTACAGCTTACTCACTGCTGCTTGGCTAGCCAGAGCGAGGCGTTTAAGTGCAGGGGGGCGTGGCTGGCGATTTCGGTCCAGCCGGGGTACACGGTGTTGCCGGGGCTGCCGGTGCCATCATCGGCCGGCGACGAGTCGGTAATGACGAAGACGCGGCCCGTGCCGAAGGTGCTGCTGGCGCACATGATGTTGCTGTTGCCCTGCGCCGAGCTACCCTGCCACACGAGCGGTACCGCCTGCGAGCCGCTGGTTTTGGTGATGGTGGCCCCGTTCGAGAACTTGAGCTGCGACACGTTGCCCCGCGCGCCGTGCAGAATAACGTTGGTGCTGCTGGCCAGCACGTTGCTGCTGGTTTCGGAGATGTTGGTGAGCGCAATGCTGTAGCCGAACGGGTTGGCCTGCACCGAGTTGTTGGTCATCAGGTCGTTCCAGATGGCCGGCGAGTCCTGGCCGTCGTTGTTGCGGTCCGACACATCGTGGTCGGAAATCATAAACAGGCCGCCGCCGTTTTTCACGAACGTGAGGATGGCCGTTTTCTCGGCTGCCGAGAACAGGGTGTTGGGCTCATCGACCACAAACACGCTGTAGTTGGCCAGGTCTTGGGGGTTGGCGGCGTTGCCGTAGGTGATGGCCGTGCCCGTGGGCAGGTTCTCCACCGAGTTGCCCAGCTTCACCAGGGCCACGCCCCACGAGGAGAGGCCGGCCGTCCAGTACGTTTCGGGGGTGCTGGCCGTGATGCCCGAGGCGGCCGGCGTGGGGAAGCGCGGCACCGCGCCGCCATCTACGTCGAGCACCCAGTCGGCATTGCCGGCCGTTTCGGCGTGGCTGGCATCAAACAAAAATTTCTTGCCGCTGGCGCTGGGGGGCGGGGTGGTGCCGCCGCCCGTAGTGCCGTAGCTCGCCACGGTAATGTTGTCGATGCTGAGGCGGTTGGTGCTGCCGTCGGTTTTGCGCACTTGCAGGCGCACCGGGCCAGCCACGTTCACACTGAAGGAAGCCGTGCCAAGCGTGGCACTGCTGCTGACGACGGTGCTGCCCACCTTGGCGTAGGATGAGCCGCCGTTGCCAGAAGCCCACAATTCCCAGGTGCTAGTGGCGTCGGTGCCGTAGCGGGCGTGCGCTACGGTCACCACGCCCGCGCCGCCGCCCAGGTCGAAGTTCATGCTGAGTAGGCCGCTGTTGCGCACGCGGGCCGACTGGCTACCCGTGTGGGCGTCGGCCGCGGTGTTGCCAAGCAGGGCATCGGTGAGCGTCCAGGCCCCCGAGCCCAGCGTGACGGTGCCCGTGGTGTAGGAGGCTTTGGTAGCGGTTTCGAAGCCCTCAGGGAAGTTGGGGGCTGAGGCATCCTGGGTGGCGACGGTGGTAGCGGCCGTGGGGCTGGGCGATGGCTCCTGGCGGGCGCAGGCGGCCAGCAGAGCAGCCCCCAGCAGCGGCGCGGCCAGGTAACGGAGAATCTGATTCATGGAAAAGGACTAAGAAGTAGGATATTCGGCAAGTGTGCCGGGGCAAAGCTACTGTGCCTTTTTCCTTTTGACTGATGAAGAATCGATGAAACCAGCCGAATTAATCAATTGTTAACCAAGCTAATAATAGCGATAAAAAAATACCTCTTACTCCCAAAGCAGCAAGAAGTATTTTATACGTTATATATGTAGCCACGAGCAGATTCGAACTGCTATCAAGCGTTTAGGAAACGCCTATTCTATCCCTTGAACTACGCAGCCAAGCCCCAAAGGTACGCTACTGGCGCAGGCCGGGCTACATCTTATACGCCAACACAATGCCAAATGAGAGTGCCGTGAGAATGAGCCCCACCATAAAGATGGAATAGCTCACGCGCAGCAGCTTGTACTTGCGGTCGAGCACCTCACCGAGGTAGTACACATCGGTCACCATGTTGTTGTAGAGGGCATCTTTCTGGCGCATGAGGTCACGCATACCTTCCTGGAAGTGCTGGAGGCTGAGCTTGGTAAACTGCCCGAAAAACAGCAGGTTAACGCGCCGGTTGCTGGCAATCTCGGGGTTTTTCTTCAGCCACTTGAAGCTCGTAACGTCGGGCTGGGCCGAGAGGATGGCGGTGGTAACCGAGCCCAGCGCCGTGATGAGCAGCACGGCCATGGGCACGGCCAGAATAGGGTTGCGGGTGAAGCTGGCGCTGCCCGTAGGCGCTAGTATCGACGACTTAGCGCCCAGGTAAGTAATTATAATAGAAAGGATTACGGCATTGAGCTGAATCATCATGCCCGCCTTTTTATCGGCCATGTCCGAGAGCTTCATGTGGTTGGAATACATGGTGCGAAACATCGTTTCGATGCCGCGCTTGGGCTCGGCCAGGGTGCCGGTTTCCTGCTTGGCTTTCTTCTTGGCCTTTTTGGCGGCTTTTTTGAGGTAGTGGCGCTGGTCTTCGATATTGGCCTTGAGGGCTTTTTTGTAGCGCTCCTTGCCAGCGGCCGACTGGTACTTGTGGGCCAGCATGAAGTTGAGCTGCAGCTCGGCCCAGTCGGGGGTGGTGTAGGACTTATCCAGGGCCAACTCCCACTCGGTGCGGATGAGCTCGGCACGCGAGCGGTAATCATCGGCAGCCAGGTTGCTCATGTCGGCATCGGAGAGCATTTTTTCCAACTCCGTGCTGGCAGGCTCGTTGCGATGCGTGGCCCGTATCATGTTCTTAATCAGCTCAATACGTGCCGGGGCGTAGCCCTTATCTTTTAGCCACGCTTCGGCGCGGGCCATGCTCTTGTACTCGTGGCCATCGTAGGCATCGAGGTAGCCCAGGTCGTGAAACCAGGCGGCGATGAGCAGGGCCTCGGCATCGGGGGCGGGCAGCTGGGCGGCGTCGGCCAGGGCGTGGGCCTGCTTGGCTACGTAGGCGGTGTGGGCCAGGGTGTGGTAGGTGAGGCGCGGGTCGAGGGCCGTGAGCAGGGGCTCAACGAAGGCCTCGGCCTGCTGCACCAGCACCGACACCTCCGATTTGGGGGGCTTGGGCGGCTTGGCGGCGGCCGGCAGTTCGGGCGCGGCAGCAAGGGCTTCGGCAGGCATAGTAGAGGTAGAGGTAGCCATAAGGATGCAAGAAACGGCAAGAAACGGGCCCGATTTTAGCCTACCGCCGCCACCTGCTACGCGAAGAGCCCGGGAGGGGTTAAGATAAGCTCAACCACGGGCTTGGCCTTTGCGTAGGCAGCGGCCGGCGGCGGCTGTACTGGCCGGGCTACCGATGCGTAATTTTACTTTATGAAGCTCCTGCTCCGCCTTTTCTGCTGCTTAAGTTTACTAGCTGCTCTTCCCCACGTTGCCCACGCCCAGCTGGAAGAGCTGGGTGAAGCCGGCGAGTCGGACTTCAACCCCATCAACCCTAAGCCCAACTACCGCCGCACGGCCGTGGGCTGGGAGAAAAACCTGCCGCCCGACTCGGCGCGCATCCGGTACTCGGTGTTTCTGATTGGCGACGTGGGCAACCCCGTCCTGGCCGAAAAGGGCGGCGAGCCCTCGCTCAACTTTATGCGCCGCCAAATGCTGCAAGCCGGCAGTAAAAGCGCCGTGGTGTACCTGGGCGATAATATTTACAACCAGGGCATGCCGCCCGAGGGTGCCTACGACCGTAAAACGGCCGAGGGCCGCCTCAATGCACAGCTCGATGTGCTGAAGGGCTACCAGGGCGAGAAGTACATGGTGCCCGGCAACCACGACTGGATTCAGGGCTACAAGGGCGGGCTGGCCCAGGTGAACCGCGAGCAGGCCTACGCCGAGCACTACCTGGCCCAGGACTCGGCCCAGTTCTCCTATACCGGCGACTTTCTGGTGCCGCGCAATGGCTGCCCCGGCCCCTACGAAATCCGGCTGCGCGACGACCTGGTGATGATTGCCCTCAACTCGCAGTGGTTTATTACGGAGCAGGCCAACCGACCCTTTGGCGATGCCTGCGGGGCCGATACGGAGGAGGAAGTGTATGCGCAGCTGGAGGAGGTTATCCGGCGCAACCAGGACAAGCACATTCTGATTGTGGCGCACCACCCGCTGTTTTCGGATGGCATTCACGGCGGCTACTTCACGTTTGCCGACCACGTGTTTCCGCTCAGCATTGTGCAGAAATACGCATTTTTGCCGCTGCCCATTATCGGCTCCATCTACCCGCTGGCGCGCAAGTACGGCGGCATTTCGCAGGACATTGCCTACCCGGCCTACCAGAGCTATAAGCAGAGTCTGCGCGATCTGTTCAGCCGCTACCCCAACGTGGTGTATGCCAACGGCCACGAGCACAACCTGCAGTACTACGACGACCCGCAGTCGCAGGCCCACTTTATTACGAGCGGCTCGGGCTGCAAAACCCAGCACGTGAAGCCCGGCGCGGGCGGCGACGCCCTGTTTTCGGATAAGGAAAAAGGATTTGCCCGCCTCAACTACTACGACGATGGCCAGGTGTGGGTGGAGTACCTGATTCCCAGCGACGCCAACCAGGGCCAGACCGCCCGGCGCGTGTATCGCCGGCAGGTGTACGCCACCCTGGGCCGCGGCCAGGCCACGGCCAGCGGCCCCGGCGGCGAGGTGAGCAAAAAAGACAAGGCCCAGGACAAGCAAAACCAGGAAGACCGCACCGATGAGGCCACTACCACCGTTGCTGGCCAGCCCAACGGCGCGCCCGTGGTTACCTCCACCGCCAAGCGGCCCAACTACAAAGACAGCACCGTGACGGTGGCCGTGAACCCCGCCTACAACCAGCACGGCAAGTTTCACAACTGGCTGCTGGGCGAGCACTACCGCCGCGAGTGGGCCACGCCGGTCGCCTTTCCGATACTCGACATCAAAACGGCCGAGGGCGGCCTGATACCCTACAAAACGGGCGGCGGCAAGCAAACGGCCTCCCTGAAAGTGCGCAACGAAGACGGCTACTACTACACCCTGCGGGGCATCGACAAGGACCCCACCGCCGTGCTGCCCGAGGGCTTCCGCACCGGCCTGGCGCTGGCCGTGCTGCAAGACCAGATATCGGCGCAGCACCCCTACGCCTCGTTTGTGCTGCCGCCGCTGGCCAAGGCCGCCGGCATTTTGCACACCAGCCCCGAGTACGTGTACATTCCCAACGACCCGGCCCTGGGCCAGTACCAACAAAAATTTGCCAACACGCCCGCCGCGCTCGAAGAAGACGCCAAGGGCAGCCAGGACCAGGATGCGGAGCTGGCCTTTTCCAAAAAGCTGGTGAGCACCAATAAGATGCTCGAAAACCTGCTCGAAGACAACGACAACCAGGTAGACCAGCCCGCCTTTGCCCGCTCGCGCCTCTTTGATATGTGGATTGGCGACTGGGACCGCCACGAGGACCAGTGGCGCTGGGCCCAGCACAAAACCGACGACGGCGACAAGGTGTACACTGCCGTGCCCGAAGACCGCGACATTGCCTTCTTTAAGGGCGATGGTGTGCTGCCGAGCCTCATCTCCAAGAAATTTGCGGTGCGCAACTTCCAGAATTTCGGCTACACCTACGGCGACTATAAGGGCCTGAACCAGACGGGCCTGAGCAACGACCGCCTGTATTTGAGCGGCGTGAGCCGCGAGGAGTGGGTGAAGCAGGCCACCATTATGCAGGCCCAGCTCACCGATGCCGTTATCGAAAAGGCCTTTGCCGATAAGTGGCCCAAGCAGATATACGCCGCGCACGGGGCCGAGATTGTGGCCAAGCTCAAGAGCCGCCGCGCGCTGCTGCCCGACGTGGCCGCCAAGTACGCCGACCTCATGGCCGATATTGTGGAGGTGCGCGGCTCGCAGAAGCGCGAAAAATTTACCGTAACCCGCCTTCCCGACCACCAGACGCACGTGGTGATGCAGAAAATCAGCAAGAAGGGCAAACTGAGTAAAGTGCTGTACGACCGCACGTTTGACCGCGTAACGGACGAGATTCGCCTTTACGGCATCAGCGGCCAGGACGTGTACGACCTGCGCGGCGACGAGCGCCAGGGCCACAAGATTCGCATTATCGGGGGCACCAGCCGCGATACCATCGTGGACGACTCGCGGGTGTACGGCGTGCGCCACCGCACCCAGATTTACGACGCCGACACCGGCAACGTCATCGTGAACAAGCGCGGCGAGGCCCGCCTGCGCCTGGAGCCCGGCATCGACGTGAGCCGCTACGACCACCCCCACCGCTTCGACCTCAAAGACTACCGCCTCAACTACACCGGCCCGGCCCTGTTTTTTGGGTACAACATTGACGATGGCGTGCTGCTGGGCGGCGGCATCACGCACCGGCGCTACGCCTTCCGGCGCGAACCCTTCGGCTCGGAGCAGACCCTGACGGCCAACTTTGCCCCCGCCCGCCAGGCCTACAACCTACGCTATGTCGGGCAGTTCACGAGCGTGTTTGGGGGCAAAACCAACCTGCACGTAGCGGCTCAGTACTACGGGCCGCAGCTACTCTACAACTTCTTCGGCATCGGCAACAACACCCAGAACTACGCCGTCGAGAACCAGGACGAGGCCACCAACCGCTCGGTAAACGGCGCTTACCGCGTGCGCTTCAACCGCCTCTACGTGGCCCCCACGCTGGAGCGCCAGCTCTTCACTTTCGGCAAAGTGGGCTTTGGCCCGCAGTACGAGCGCTTCCGGGTGGAGAACGACCAGATTGGCACCGTTATCCGCGACAGCATTGGGACCGACCTTGAAAACCGGCGCTTCGGCATTCGCAGCTCCGACTTCCGGGCCAACACTTACCTCGGCGCGCTGGTGTACCTGGATTTTGGCGCGCAGTCGAGTCCCAAGGACCCGCGCATTGGCATTCAGTGGCACAACGAGGCGCAGTACAACTTCCAGCTCAACAACGAGAAGCTGACCTACGGCCGCCTCTCGTCCGAAATCAAGGCGTATCTCACGCCCAACTTCCCGTTCCGCATCACCTACGCGGGCCGCATTGGGGTGCAGCACAACATTGGCGACTACCGCTTTTACCAGGCCAATACGCTGGGCGGCACTACCAACCTGCGCGGCTACCGGCGCACCCGCTTTGCGGGCCGCAGCAGCCTCTACGCCAACTTTGAGGCCCGCCTGCACCTGTTCAAGTTCAACGCCTACCTCTTCCCCGGCACCTTCGGCGTGCTGGGCCTGGCCGACGCCGGCCGCGTGTACTCCGATGTGGATACCCGCCAGGGCTTCAGCGCGTTGCACAGCGGCTTCGGCGGCGGCGCGTTCGTGAACCTGCTCGACCAGGCCGTTATCAACGTTACCTACTCGGTGGGCGAGGAGCGGCTGGTATACGTGGGGTTCGACTTCCTGTTTTAACTAGTTGATTGTCTGAACTTAATAAGCCCCGACTGCGCCAGCAGCCGGGGCTTTTCAGTGCCTCATTTCAGGCTTTGCAAGTTCTTGCGTAGACCTTGGGGCCGCATGACGCCCTTTTAAGTCTTCGCAATGCGCTTCCGCCCCGCCAGTTTCTTAAGATACTGGTATTCGGCCTCTTGCGCCCGCACGCGCGGCTCGCCGGGGGCGGGCTGCACGTAGTTGTTATCGAAGTCGCGGGCCTTCACGTTATCGGCGCGCTCCAGGTCGAGCAGGTGGCGGATTTCGGCCCGCATGGCGGCGTCGAGGATGGGGAAGGCGACCTCCACGCGGCGGTCGAGGTTGCGGCCCATCCAGTCGGCCGACGACAGGTAGACTTTTTCCGCGTCGCCGTGGCCGAATACGTAGATGCGGGCGTGCTCCAGGTAACGGTCGAGCAGGCCGCGCTGGCTGATGGTTTCGCTCAGGCCCGGCTCGGCCGGCACCAGGCAGCCGATGCCCCGAATAAGCAGCTCGATGTGCACCCCCGCCTGGCTGGCCGCGTAGAGCGCGGCTATCATACTAGGGTCTTCCAACGAGTTCACCTTCAGAATAATAGAGGCCGGCTTGCCCTTTTTGGCGCGGGCGGCTTCGGCCGTAATCAGCCCGAGCAGCTGGGTACGCAGCGTGAAGGGGGCCACCAGCAGGTGCTGCAGGCCCACCGGCTCCTCACCCGTGATGAAGTAGCGGAACACCTGGTCTACCTCGGCCACGATTTCGGGGTGGGCCGTGAACAGGCCGTGGTCGGCGTAGAGGCCGGCGGTGGCCTCATTGAAGTTGCCCGTGCTGAGGTAGGCGTAGCGGCTCGGCTGGCCCGTGGCCGCCTCGCGGCGCGTGATGAGCAGCAGCTTGGCGTGGCACTTGAGCTCGGGGGGCGTGAAGATGACGTGCGCCCCGGCGCGCTGCAATTTCTCGGACCAATAGAGGTTGCTTTCCTCATCGAAGCGGGCTTTCAGCTCAACCACCACCGTCACCTGCTTGCCGTTTTTCACGGCCTTGAGGAGGGCTTTGGCCACCGCGCTTTTGGGGGCCACCCGGTAGAGGGTGATGCTGATGGCGCTCACGGCGGGGTCGAGGGCGGCCTCGCGCAGCAGGCGCGGCACGGCGTCGAAGCTTTGGTAGGGCGGGTGCAGCAGGTGGTCGCGCCGGGCCAGGGCGGGCAGCAGCGGGCCAGTGCGGGGCAGCGTGGGGTGCGGCAGCTCGGGCCAGGCGGGGTTCAGCAGGTCGGTACGCCCGAAGGTGGGAAAGCCAAAAAAATCGCGGAAATTGTGGTAGCGGCTGCCCTCTACCAGCTCCTCGTCGGCGATGCCGGTTTTGTGCTTGATGGCCCGCAGCACCTCGGGGGGCGTGGCGGGGTCGAAGAGCAGGCGGGCCGGGTAGCCGGTGGCGCGCTTGGCCAGGCTACTGCGAATTTTGGCCAGCAAGTCGCCCGATACCTCTTCCTCAAT
The DNA here is from genome assembly GCF_030063445.1 of Hymenobacter sp. H14-R3. Taxonomy (GTDB): domain Bacteria; phylum Bacteroidota; class Bacteroidia; order Cytophagales; family Hymenobacteraceae; genus Hymenobacter. The sequence continues at coordinate 26,907 of NZ_JASITD010000031.1, forward strand.
GTCTAGCTCCGCATCGCGGCTCAGCTTGATAGCATTGACTGTCACCTCGCTGTAGCCAGCAAACATACCCGGCGCGCCCACCCGCACTACATCGTCCAGAAACAGCACGCAGTGGGGGTCGTCGGGGGTGCCCGCGCCGCCGGGCAGCGCCACAAAGCGCCCACCGTGGCGCTTCGTGGGTAGCTCCATAATGACGACGCGCTCGGCGTGGGCCTTCTTTTTGGTGCCCTTGGGCCGCGACCCGGCCACGGGCTGGGTGAGCCAAAAGGTGAGGTACACGGCCTGGTCTTTCAGAAACAGCTGGTGCAGGGTATCGTCTAGCACCACGGGCGAGAGCAGGTCGCGCACGTTTTGCTCGAAGTAGTGCTGCGCCCATTCGCGCTGGTCGTCGGTGAGCTGCTCGGCGCTGAGCAAGCAAATGCCCGCCGCCTGCAAGGCCGGCAGTACTTCCTGCCGGTAGGTGTGCCCAAACAGCTCCTGCTGGCGGTGCACTTCGGCCAGCACCTCGGCCAGCAGGCGCTTGGGGCGCTCGTGGGGCAGCTGGGCACGGGTCTTTTTCTTGAGCTTCACCAACCGCCGCAGCGTGGCCACCCGCACCTTAAAAAACTCGTCCAGGTTGGCCGAAAAGATGGCCAGGAACTTGAGGCGCTCCAGCAGCGGCACTTCGGGGCACTGCGCTTCTTGCAGCACGCGGGCATTAAAGCGCAGCCAGCTCAGGTCGCGGGGCAGGGTTTTCATTCAGTTGGCAAGGAACAGTGAGCAAGGAATAAGGTATCGTGTAACACTTTGCTAGTCAATTTCTTACTTTGATTTTCAAAAGTGACCCACTTGGTGAGTAGTCGAGTAAGGCTGGCCGTTTCAATAACCATACCTCGTTAACTGCTCCTTGCTCCCGGCTAATTACTTTTCGGGTAGTCGTAGAAATAAAACTCGGTATTGGCGGGCGCTACGTCGGCCCAGCGGTCGGTGGCAAAGTGCAGGCACAGCACGGCGGCGGTAGGCATTTCGCCGCTCAGGGGCGAGGGCAGCAGGTAGTTGGCCACGTCGGTGAGGGTGGGGTTGTGACCCGTGAGCAGCACCGACGTGGCACCGTCAGGCAGGGCGCGCACCACGGCCAGCAGCGTATCGAGGTCGGCCTGGTAGATGGCGGGCTCCACCACAATTTTATCGTGCGGGTACTTCAGCTCGCGGGCCACCAGCACGGCCGTGCTGAGGGCGCGCACGGCAGGCGAGCTCACCAGCAGGTCGGGCACAATCTGGCGTTTGGCCAGGGCCTTGCCCATGCGGGGCGCATCGTCGCGGCCACGGTCGTTGAGGGGGCGCTCCTGGTCGTTGAGCTCGTCGAAGCTCCAACTCGACTTGGCGTGGCGCATTAAATACAGCGTTTTCATGGCGCGAAGCTAGGGGCCTGGCCCCAAAAAAAGGCCTGCCCTAGTGGGCAGACCTCCTTTGGTAACTAAAAAATCATCTACTCCTGCGGGGCCTCGTAGCCGTAGCCCTGCTGAAAGTGCGGAAAGCGCGTGGCGGCCAGCTCGCCCACGCGGCGGCCCAGCAGCTCGCGCAGGGCCTCAATGTTGTCCTTGTCCTGGGCCGAAATGAAGACCACCGGGTCGTGCATGCGGGCCATGTAGGTTTCCTGCAGCTGCTCTAGTGGCGGGCGCGGCGCGGGCTCTTCAAAGTCGGTAGGGAATTCCACGTCCGGGTCGTCGTCCTCAAACACGGGGGCGGGGTCCAAGTCGGGCTTGTACTGGTCTATCTTGTTGAAAACCAGCAGCGCGGGCTTATCGGCCGCGCCGATTTCACGCAGCGTTTCGTTCACTACTTCGATTTGCTCCTCGAAGGCTGGGTGCGAAATATCCACCACGTGAATGAGCAGGTCGGCCTCCCTTATTTCGTCCAGCGTGCTCTTAAAGCTCTCAATGAGCTTGGTAGGCAGCTTGCGGATAAAGCCCACAGTATCAGATAGTAGGAACGGCACATGGTTGTCGAGCACCACCTTGCGGGTAGTGGCATCGACGGTGGCGAAGAGCTTATTTTCGGCAAATACCTCGGCCTTGCCCAGCAGGTTCATAATCGTGCTTTTGCCCACGTTGGTGTAGCCCACCAGCGCCACCCGAATGGAGTTCTGGCGCGTTTTGCGCTGGGTATGGGCCTGCTTATCAAGGTCTTCAAGCTTTTCCTTCAAAAACGCGATGCGGTCGCGCACGATGCGGCGGTCGGTTTCGATTTCGGTTTCGCCGGGGCCCTTCATACCCACGCCGCCACGCTGCTTGTCCAGGTGGGTCCAGAGGCCGGTGAGGCGGGGCAGCAGGTACTGGTACTGCGCCAGCTCGACCTGCGTGCGCGAGGTGGCCGACTTGGCCCGCAGCGCAAAAATGTCGAGAATGAGCAGCGACCGGTCCACGATTTTGACGCCCAGCTCGGCCTCCAGGTTACGGAGCTGCGAGGGCAGCAGCTCATCGTCGAAGACGACCATGCTGGTGTTTTCGTGCTTCACCCAGGCCTTGATTTCGGCCAGCTTGCCCTCGCCCACGTAGCTGCGCAGGTCGGGCTTGTCGAGCTTCTGCACAAAGCGCTTCGTAGCCTGGGCCCCAGCCGTTTCGATAAGAAAAGCCAGCTCGTCGAGGTACTCGGTAGTCTGGGCATCGGACTGCCGACGCGGGGGCACGCTCACGAGCACGGCGGTTTCGATTTCCTTGGCCGTGGCGTAGGTTTTGTCCACGTTTTTGAGGAGGTGCTTAGGCAGCTTGGTATCGCGGCGGGCGGGCGTGCTGTCGGTAGCGCCGATGTGGCGGGTACTACCCTGGCCGTTGTTGTCTTTAGATTTTGACATAAATAGGTAACCAGTAGTTACTTGAGTGTGAGAGAATAGCTCACCACCTGCTCAATCTGGGCCGGGGTGAGGGTTTTGGCAAAGGCGGGCATTTTACGCATCCCCTTGGTAACCAAGTATATGCGCCCAAAGGCATTGAGGTTACTCTTGGTGAGGTCGTGGGCACCGCTGCGGCCCAGGCGGCCGTCTTTGCCATGGCAGCGCTGGCAATTTTGTTGAAAAAGCAGCTGGCCAGGAGCAGGCGGCTCGGCCAGCGCGGCGGCGGGGCCCGCCAAGAAGGCTAGCGCCAGGCCGGCAAATTTAGGAAGCTTCATTACGGGAGCATAACGCAAAAACCACCCCGAAAGTAACCGGCGCGCCTGCTTAATATAGCGAGCGGCCCGGCATCCGGCCCGACCTTTGCGCACGGTAAATGAGAAAATGAGCAGCTGAGTAAGTAATTGCCTCCTGCTCACGCCCTTCTTACTACTCATTTGCTCCCCTGCTCACTTACCCATTTACCCCGTGCGCGTTGCCTTAGTTATCAATACCTCCTGGAACATCTGGAATTTTCGGCGCGGGCTGGTGGCTGCCTTGCAGGCCGCGGGCCACGAGGTGCTGGCCATTGCGCCGCCCGATGCGTACTCGGGCCGCCTGGAGAGTGAGCTGGGGTGCCGCTTCGTGCCCATTGTGATGGAAAACAAGGGCACCAACCCCGTGAAAGACGCCCAGCTGACGCGGCGCTTCGTGGCCGTGTATCGGCGCGAGCGGCCCGATGTGGTGCTGCATTTCACCATCAAGCCCAACATTTATGGCACGCTGGCGGCGCGGCTGGCGGGCGTGCCCAGCATCAATAACGTGAGCGGCCTGGGCACGGTATTTATCGTGGAGAACCTGGTGAGCAAAGTGGCGCGCGGGCTGTACCGGCTGGCATTCCGATTTCCGCACAAGGTGTTTTTTCAGAACAACGACGACCGCGAATTATTCATCCGCTACGGGCTCATCAAGCCGGCGCTCACGGGCCTGGTGCCCGGCTCGGGCGTCGATTTAGCGCGCTTCCGGCCCCAGCCGGATGCCGAAAAGCCAGTTGGCGAGCCGTTTACGTTTCTCATGGTAGCGCGCGTGCTTTATGAGAAAGGCATTGTCGAGTACTTTGAGGCGGCGCGGCAGGTGCGGGCGGCGCTACCAGCGGGGCAGGTGCGCTTTCAGCTGCTGGGCGGCCTCGACGAGGCCGGCGGCGTGGGCGTGCCCCGCGCCACCTTCGAGCAGTGGCTGGTCGAGGGCAACGTGGACTACCTGGGCACCAGCGACGACGTGGCCGCCCACCTGCACCGCGCCGATTGCGTGGTGCTGCCCAGCTACCGCGAAGGCACCCCCAAAACCCTGCTCGAAGCCGCCGCCTGCGGCAAACCCCTGGTAACCACCGACGTACCCGGCTGCCGCGAAACCGTGCAAAACGGCCGCAACGGCTACCTCTGCCAGGTGCGCGACGCCGCCGACCTCGCCGATAAGCTCCTCACTATGGCCCAGCTGCCCCCCGCCCGCCTGGCTGCCCTGGGCGCCGCCAGCCGCGAGCTGGCCGCCGAAAAGTTTGACGAGCAGCTGGTGCTGAGCCAGTACCTTGCCGCCGTGGCCGAGGCTGGCAAAGGATAAGTGAGTGAATGAGTAGGTGAGTAAACTTTTAGTTTTGCTCGCCTACTCATTCACCTGCTCACCTGCTCATCTACTCAATTACTCATTTACTCACTTACCGCATGGAAGTAATTACCCACGCCCTACCCGGCCTCCTGGAGTTTCGGCCCCGCATTTTTGGTGACCCCCGGGGGGCTTTTTTCGAGTCTTTCAGCGCCCGCACCATGGAAGGGCTGGGTTTGCCCCGCCACCACTGGGTGCAGGATAACCAGAGTAGCTCCAAGGCTGGCACGCTGCGTGGGCTGCACTTTCAGCGCCCACCCCAGGCTCAGGCCAAGCTGGTGCGCGTGGCCCAGGGCCGCGCCCTTGATGTAGTGGTGGACCTGCGCCACCGCTCAACCACCTTCGGCCAGCATGCCAAGGTGGAGCTCACCGCCGAGCTGGGCAACGTGCTCTACGTACCCGAAGGCTTCGCCCACGGCTTCGTGGCGCTGGAAGACAACACGCTGTTCCTCTACAAGTGCTCGGACTACTACACGCCGGCCGCCGAGGGCGGCGTGCGCTGGAACGACCCCGCCCTGGGCATCGACTGGGGCTTCGCGGGCGAGGCGCTGGTGTCGCCCAAGGATGAGATTCTGCCTACACTGGCCGAGTTAGAGAACCCGTTTTAGCGCTGCGCACTTAACAAAAAAGAACATCATGCTTCGGCAAGCTCAGCATGATGTTCTTTTTTGTTGCTATACAGCAGCTTACAGTAGCGGCAGCAGCGTTTCCAGGCCCATGCCGCGCGAGCCTTTTAGCAGCACCAGCTGCGCGGCGGCTGGGTGCTGCGCCAGCCAGTCGGCGGCGGCAGCCTTGCTGGCGAAGTGCTGCGCGGCGGGCTGCGCGGCGGCGGCGGCCTGCATTAGTGGGCCGATGAGCAGGGCAGTATTTAGCCCCAGCTCAACTAGCAGCTCACCGATGGCCCGGTGCTCGGCGGCGGCGGTTGCGCCCAGCTCAAACATGTCGCCCAGTACGACCAGCTTGGGCGCCTCGGGCCGCTGGGCAAAGCTGCGCAGCGCGGCGGCCATGCTGCTGGGATTGGCGTTGTAGGCATCCAGAATCAAGTCGTTGCCGTGGGCGGTGCGCACCAGCTGCGAGCGGTTGTTTTGGGGGCTGTAGCCGGCCAGGGCGGTGGCCACCTGGGCGGCGGGCACCTCAAAGAATGCCCCCACGGCCGCCGCGGCGGCCATGTTGGGGAAGTTATATTCGCCGGTGAGCTGGGCGGCTACCTCGGTGCCGTCCCAGAGGCGCAGGTGCAGCTGCGGGCGGGCGGCCAGCAGGGTAGCGGGGTACGTGTCGTCCGGGCCGGGGTAGCTGACGCGCTGCGACACGGCGGCGGCCAGGGCCGGTAGCTTGGCATCGAGGCTGTTGACGAAAACGACTCCATCGTTAAAGTGCAGGTAATCAAATAGTTCTCCTTTACCCAGTGCAATGCCTTCTTCGCCGCCAAAGCCCTCGAGATGGGCCTTGCCGATGTTGGTGATGAGGCCGTGCGTGGGGGCGGCCCACTGGCAGTAATCCGCGATTTCGCCCCGGTGGTTGGCCCCCATCTCCACAATGGCTACCTCGTGCTCTTGCGGGCGCAGGCGCAGCAGTGTGAGCGGCACACCAATGTGGTTGTTGAGATTGCCAATGGTGGCTAACACGTTGTATTTCTGGGCTAACACGACCGTCAGCAGCTCCTTAGTGGTGGTTTTGCCGTTGGAGCCGGTGACGGCCAGCACGGGGCCCTGGAAGTGGCGGCGGTGCTCCTGGGCCAGGCTTTGCAGGGCGGCCAGCGGGTCGGGGGCGTAGGTGTAGTGGGCGGGGTCCTGGGCGGCCAGGGTTTCGTCGTCTACCACGGCGTGGCGGGCCCCGGCGGCCAGCGCGCCCGCCGCAAAATCAGCTCCCCGAAAGCTGGGGCCGTTGAGGGCAAAAAACAGGGTGCCGGGCTGGGGCTGGCGCGAGTCGGTGCTCACCTGGCCCTGGGCGGCGAGGTAGTGGTCGTAGAGGGACATCTTTTTTCAAGTATCAATTAGCAGGTGGGCCCCGCGCTTGTCAGTGCGAGCACCGCGAAGCAAGCGCACTTGTGCAATATCCGCACGACTCGTTCGAGTGCGATTGCTTCGCGGTGCTCACAAGGACAACCGGGAAATGTGCATCACCAATCAGCTCGTGGCTCATTAGTAATTACGTGTGCAACTTACGGTCGGGCCGGCGTTGTTAGCGGGTACTGACTTTCCTGATTTGGCTTATGCGGCGTTGTTTTCTCTTGATAATGTGCGGGTTGTGGGCGGCAATGGGCACGGCGCGGGCGCAAGCGCCGGGCACGCAGTTTGGCTTCGCCTTTGGCAGCGTGGCCAAAATCGTGCAGGGCACCGACACGCTGACCCAGGCCTGGGCGGGCGGCCTCAACACGCCGCAGTTCAGCACTATTGACCTCAATGGCGACGGGCAGGCCGACCTCTACGCCTTCGACCGCCAAACGGCGCGCAGCTACACGTTCTTGAGCGTGGCGGGCCCCGGCGGCGCGGGCCGGCGCTGGCAGTATGCGCCCGAGTACGAGGCGCTTTTTCCGGGCGACCTGGCCAGCTGGGTGCTGCTGCGCGACTACGACTGCGACGGCCGCGCCGACCTGTTCACGTTTGCCAGCGGCGGCGACATTCGGGTGTTTCGCAACGTGGCCGACGCGGCGGGCCGGCCATTTTTTGTGCTGGCCAATAATCAGTTAAGGTTTCCCATCGGCAGCGGCGACCCCATCAACCTCAACATTGGCTCGTACAATACGCCCTCCATTCAGGATGTGAACGGCGATGGCAAGCTCGATATCCTGACCTACGATTTTGTGGGCTCCACCGTGCTGGAATTGTACCTCAATACCAGCCCCGGCAGCTGCGGAGGCGTGGCCTCCTTCGCCCAAAGCTCCAACTTCTGGGGCCAGCTGGTGGCCTGCGCCGACTGCGACTCCTACCAGCTGGCGGGCACCACCGCCTGCCAGGCCTACCGCCCGCTGCACAGCCTGGGCCACAACGTGCTGCTCATCGACCTCAACGGCGATGGCAAGCTCGACCTGCTCGACGGGCGCGATAACTGCCCGCAGCTCACGCGGTTACTCAACACGGGCACCTCTACCACCGATGCGCAGCTGGTGGCCGGCGGGGCCAGCAGCGCGTTTCCGTCGGCGGCCGCGCCGGTGAATTTGCCAGTATTTCCGGCCCCCTACTCGTTCGATGCCGACTTCGATGGCGTGCCCGATCTGGTGGTAGCCCCCAACATGACCGACAACTCGCTCGACCGGGTAAGCATGCGGCGAAGCATCCGGCTGTATCGAAATGCGGCGGCCAGCGCCACGGCAGTGCCCAACTTTAACCTTTTGAATGACAGCTTTTTGCAGGGCGATATGCTCGATGTCAGCGAGGGCAGCGCGCCGGCCTTCGGCGACCTTGATGGCGATGGGCTGGCCGACATGCTGGTGGGCAACCAGGGCGACCTGGTGGGCGGCTACTACCGCGCCAGCATCTACTACTACCGCAACGTGGGCACGGCCCGCCGCCCGGTGTTCCGGCTCGTTACCGACGACTACCTGGGCCTGGCCGCCGCGGCGGCCCGTACGCCGAGCGTCCGGTTTGAGAGCCTGCGCCCGGCCCTGGTCGACCTCAACCGCGACGGCGCACTCGACCTGGTGTACTCGGTGTACAACGGCACTACTAATCGGCTCAACTATCTCTTAAACAACTCATTATCCACGCAAGCAGCCAGCTTTAGCCCGGCACGGGCCAGCTACTTCAAGCCGCAGGGCGCGGCGGGTAGCGGCGTGCTACCGGCCCGGCAGGGCGACACGCCGTGCTTTTTTGATGTGGATGGCGACGGCTACGTAGACCTGCTGCTGGGTACCAACGACGTAACCGAGGCGGGCGGCAGCCTGCGCTACTTCCGCAACCAGGGCCCGGCGGCGGGCGGCAACGTCGATAACCTATTTGTGCTGGCCAATGCCGACTACGGCCAGCTGCTCGACCAGGGTAGCCGGCCGCCTTACCTGGCCCCGGTGGTGGCCGACTTCAACGGCGATGGCCGCCCCGATTTGCTGACCCTCACGGGCCGCGGCACGGTAACTTTATACAGCGACCTGCGCAGCCAGAGTGGTACCTTCATTGGCAGCAACGAGCTGTTTTACAACACCTTCACCAGCCAGTATGAGCCCGCCCGGCTGGGCCAGGGCTACGTGCTGCGCTTTGCCGCCGCCGCCGCCGACCTCAACCAGGACGGCAGCCCCGAGCTCTACATCGGCACCGAAACCGGGGGCATCATCAGCTTCCTGGGTCGCAACAGCACGGTGCTGGCTGCCCGCTCTAGCGTGGCCAGCACGCTGGCCCTCAGCCTCTATCCCAACCCCGCCACCCAAACCGCCACCGCCGAAACCGCCCAGCCCACCCGCCTGCGGCTGTTTGACCTGGCCGGCCGCCTGGTGCGAACTGAAAGCGGCCTGCTCCGCACGCACCGCCTCGACCTCAGCGGCCTGGCCCCCGGCCTCTACGTGGTGCAGGCCACCGCCGCCGATGGCACCAGCACCAGCCAGCGGCTAGCGGTAAGTGAGTAAGTTCTTGAAAAATAACACCTTACTCATTTACTCACCTACTCATTTACCGCTTCAGCAGCTTGACAGTTCGAACTCATCCGCATCCTGCAAAAAGGGCATTTTTTCGCGGAAGGCTCGCAGGGGGGCGGCTTGTAGGGTATGGGTGAGCACAGTTTGCATGTTGCCGGCCTGGGCCACGTACTCGCCTTGCATGTCGAGCAGGGCCGAGTGGCCGGCGTAGTCGTGGCCCAGGCCGTCGGTGCCCAGGCGGTTGACGCCGGCCACGTAGGCCAGGTTTTCGATGCCGCGGGCGCGCAGCAGCGCCTTCCAGATTTCGGCCCGCGCCTGGGGCCAGTTGGCCACGTAGAGCAGTAGGTCGTAGGGGTCGTGCTGGTTGTTGCGGCTCCACACGGGGAAGCGCAAATCGTAGCAGATGAGCGGCCGGATGCGCCAGCCGCGCCACTCTTCCAGCAGCAGCCCGGTGCCGGCCGTGTACACCTCGTGCTCGCCGGCCAGCCGGAACAGGTGGCGCTTGTCGTAGCAGCTGTGCGTGCCGTCGGGGCGCACCCACAGCAGGCGGTTGTAGTAGTGGCCGGCATTCTGAGTGAGCACGCTGCCCGTCACCACGGCATCGTAGTGGGCGGCCTGCGCTTGCAGCCAGGCCAGGGTGGGGCCGGGGTACGCTTCGGCCTGGGCGGCAGCCTCCATGCTAAAGCCGGTGGTAAACATCTCGGGTAGCACAATGAGGTCGGTGAGGCCGGGGCCAGGCAGCGCCGAGGCCAGCAGGTCGGTGAGCTGCCCCAGGTTGGCTTCCGGGTTGTGCCAGTGCAGATTGGCCTGAACCAACGAAACAGTTAAATCTTTTTTCATAAATTACTCACAATGTACATCTTATAAAAAACAGGGAGCAGCTTGTCAAGTCAATTTAGCGTAGCTGCCCGGCCTGCCAAACAACGTCTTTTCTCAAAGCTGAACTGGCACCTGGCCCAGGCAAGCCGCGGCTGCCCGCAGGGTAGCCGGGTTCTTGGCAAAGCAAAAACGAACTAGGCCAGCATCGTAGCCATCGTGGTAAAAGGCCGACACCGGCACCACCGCCACTCCCCACGTACGAGCCAGTTCTTCGGCCAGATGTAGGTCGCCTTTGGCAGAGAGCCGCCCGTAGCTGGCCAGCTGAAAGTAGCCGCCGGGCACGGGCAGCAAGTCCCAGCCGGTGCTGGCCAGCAGGCCCGCAAACTCGTCGCGCTTGGCCTGGTAAAAGCCGGCCAGCCCGCGGGCATGTTCGTCGGTAGCGTCGGCCGCCAGCACATCGGCCAGCGCGTGCTGGGTGGGCGTGCTCACGGAAAAGGTCACGAACTGGTGCACCCGGCGCAGTTCGGCGCTCAGGGCCGACGGGGCCAGGCAGTAGCCCACCTTCCAGCCGGTAGCGTGGTAGGTTTTGCCAAACGACGACAGCACGAAGCTGCGCGCCCGCAGCGCCGGGTGCTGGCGCGCACTGCGCGGCGGCACCCCGTCGAACACCAGGTGCTCATACACTTCATCGGACAGCACCAGCACGTCGGTGCCCGCCACGAGGGCGGCCAGCGCGTTCCAGTCGGCGGCGCTGAACACGGCCCCGCTGGGGTTGTGCGGCGAGTTGACCATAATGAGCCGCGTGCGCGGCGACAGGGCCGCCCGCACGGCGTCCCAATCGGGCCGGAAGCTGGGGGCCGGCAGGCGCACGTAGCGCGGCACGCCCCCTTGCAGCCGCACGGCCGGCCCGTAGAGGTCGTAGGCCGGCTCCAGAATGATGACCTCGTCGCCGGGCCGCACCACGGCCGCCAGCACCCCATACAGCGCCTCGGTGGCCCCAGCCGTGATGGTTACCTCGGTATCGGGGTCGGGCGCGGGCGCGTCGGCTTGCAGGCGGGCCACCTGCGCCGCCACGGCCTGGCGCAGGCGCGGCAGGCCCGGCATGGGCGCGTATTGGTGGCCGCCGGGGGCCAGCGCGTGCCGGGCCAGCGCCTCGCGCAGGGCCAGCGGCGGGTCGTAGTCCGGAAAGCCCTGGGCCAGGTTGATGGCCCCGGTTTGCTGGGCCAATAAAGTCATTTGCGAAAAGATGCTGATGCCCACATCGGGCAGCTTGGATTGCAGCATGAAAAAACGAAAGAGCAGGGGAAAAGGAAATGATATTCAGCGTTGACGGGCCTTCCCCCATAACGGGGAATTGCTGGCCTGGCTAGTATTTTGGGGGAAAGTAACTATCCGCTCGATAGCAGGCGATTTTATTTTGCGCATGGCCGTTATCTACCGCACATCTTTTATCCGGCTGCACCACGGCCCCGTTGGCGCGACCCTCCAAACCAAGTGGCTCGACTTTGCTAATTCGGAGCAGCTGCGGGCCGCCCTCACCGAGGCCCTGCGCCTGGGCCGCCAGCACCCAGGGGCGCGGCCAGATTGGCAATAACACGCTCATGCGCATCACCCAGCCCGCCGACCAGGCGTGGATAAGCCAAGCCTGGTTTCTAGAGTTTGCCCGGCTGGATGTAACCCGCCTGGCCGTGGTAGTATCGCAGGATGCCCTCAACCAGATATGCAAAG
>NZ_JASITD010000032.1 GCF_030063445.1 Hymenobacter sp. H14-R3
TACTTCTTTCGCCAGTCCTCCAGGGTCTGGCGTTCCTCAGCGGTCAGAAACAAGCGATAAATTAGCATGACGAAAGCGCTTTTCTACGGAAAAGCCCACCAGACCCAATAAGGTTTTTCAACCACTAGTGCGCCGCCCCGGCCAGCCCTACATGAGCTTTGTGCCCATAAAAGACAAAGTATTTGCCCCCTTTTTGGCCAGCTACTTAGCCGATAGCCCCGGCCTCGCCACGCCAATTCGGGCGCAGGCCGAAGGCTACCGCTACAACGATGTACCGCGCCTCCTTCGGCTCTATAACCAAGCAGCCAGCACTCCCAACTAAGCCGCCTACCCCGCCACCAGCGCCGCCACGGCGGCCTCGTAGGCAGTGCGGCGCTCGGCGCGCTGCACCTGCTCGGGTGGGGCGGCGCGCTCCTGGCAATCGGTGAGGGGGCAGCGCTCGCAGGTTTCGTTCACGATGGTGAGCGGAAACAAGGTGGGGTCGGCCAGAAACTTGAATTGCTGTTGCAACGCCTCGTCGCAGCGCAAGCCGATGGTCACGCTCATGGCGGGGGCATCGGGGCCCCCGGCGCGGGCCAGGGTGAGGGAGAAATACTCATCGTCGGTGCCCAGGTAGCACGAGCGCTGCCCGGCCAGCAGCGTGGTGGGCGGCGCGGCGCGACCAGCCAGGGCCGCAGCCGCCCGGGCCTCCGTGAGCAGGCCCAGGCTGGCCCAGCGGCGGCAGTAGTGCTCGTGCAGCTCGTTGCGGTGCGGGTTGTGCAGGCGCGAGAGGTGCAGCTCCTTGGTCAGGTTAAAATCGGTCCCGGCCTGCGCCTGGTCGAAGCGCAGAAAGAACAGGCTCGTGAGGCCGAAGTGCTTGGGTAGCAGCGCCGCCAGGCGCTGGAGCAGCATCTCGGCGCTCACGTCGTAGCGCGTGAGCAGGGCCATAAACGCGGCGGGCTGCCACTTTTTGGCCCCCACCACCTTGGCCAGGTCGCGCACCAGGCCGTCTTCCTCCATCAGCAGGGCGCTGGCGAAGTAGGAGGCCCGAAAATTATTCAGCACTTCCTCAAACGAGCGCAGCTCCAGGGTGTTGGGGCTAGCGTAGTGCCGCTCCTTAAGCTTGAGGTAGTTGAAACCGATTTCGCGGCCCAGCACAAACGCCTGCTGGCCCCGCGTGAGGCTGGCCAGCAGCAGCAGCGTTTTGGTTTGGGGCCGAAACACCGAACGTAGCCGCCCGGCCACCGCTACGGGGTTGGCCGCCAGCGTAGTGCGGTCGATGGTGTAGCCATATTCCTGCACCAGCACGGCCTCCAGGGCCTCCAGGCTGGCGGGGGGCGCGGGTGCCAGCTGGTGGCTGGCCATAAACGCGCCCGCGGCCTGCTCCAGGTCCTCAAAGTAGTTGTCGTGCATCTCCTGGTACGAGCGCAGGGCGGCCACAAAAAAGTGCTCCTGCCGCAGCTCATAGTTACGCGCAATCTCAAAGAGCGTGCTGATGAACACGTTCATCTTGGCCGGCGCATTGGCCAGCAGCTCAAATAGTTGGGTGGGCTCGATGCCATACATGGCCAGCGGAAACTCTTGCAGCACCTTCGAGTGCAGCAGGTCGGCAATGGGCTCCAGTCGGCGCGGCAGCGTGGTGGCCGTAAGCTGGTCGTAGCGCACGTCCAGGCACTTACTCAAGCTGAGGATTTTGTCGGCTTTGGGGTATTTCTTGCCCTTCTCAATCTCGTTGAGGTAGCTCACGCTCATGTCGCAGCTGCGCGCCAAATCGGCCGGGGTCAGGCCCCGTTCCTGCCGCAGCTCGCGCAGCTTCAGGCCAAAAATGAGTCGGACAATCTGGCCGTGGGTAAGCATAGGGCAAAAAGTAAAAATGCGTGATAAGCAACTGCCGCGCAGCACCTCCAAAACCGGCGGGGCCACGGCCACCCAGCGGGCGGGCCTCATTACCCAATTGGGGCTGGCCAACCCGCCGCGCCGCGGCTAAGCGCCTGATTAGAAACATTTTTTGTAAAAAATCTTTCGCGCCGTAAAAGCCACTGACGCGCGCTAGGGCTGGTTTCTAAGTAGGCAAAGCTACTGCCGTTCAGCAAATTACTTTCATTTAGCGAAAATTCGCTAAGATTTAAAACTCGCTGATGTATGTTTGTGATAGGCCTGGGTTTAGCTGGTCGCTAGCTACATATACTGGCTGTAAATCAATGGTTTATTAATTACTTAGCCCCCTTGCGCTTATGTCTACCACTGCCGCTACGCCTACCCTACCGGCCTACCGCACGCCTAGCCAAGTGCGGGTCACGGGCGATTTTCACCCCCAGTATGCCGAGCTACTGAGCTACGCGGCTCTCGACTTTGTAGCCGAGCTGCACCGGCGCTTTGACCCCACCCGGCGGGCGCTGCTGGCCCGGCGCGCCACCCGGCAGAAGGACTTTGACGCCGGCCGCCTCCCCGATTTTTTGCCCGAAACCCGGCGCTTGCGCGAGCAAAACTGGACGGTAGCCCCGCTGCCAGCCGACCTGCTCGACCGCCGCGTGGAAATCACGGGCCCGGTGGAGCGCAAAATGATTATCAACGCCCTGAACTCGGGGGCCAAGGTGTTTATGGCCGATTTGGAGGACTCCAACTCGCCCACTTGGGCCAACGTTATGGAGGGCCAGCGCAACTTGCGCGATGCCGTGCGCCGCACCATCAGCCTCATCACGCCTACTAAAACGTACCGGCTCAACCCCGAAACGGCCGTGCTCATGGTGCGCCCCCGCGGCTGGCACTTGCTCGATAAGCACATTCTTGTTGATGGTGAGGAGATTAGCGCCTCGTTGCTCGACTTTGGGCTCTACTACTTTCACAACGCCCACGAGCTGGTGCAACGCGGCACCGGCCCCTACTTCTACCTACCCAAGCTCGAAAGCCACCTCGAAGCGCGCCTCTGGAACGAAGTGTTCATCTTTGCCCAGCAGGCGCTGGCCCAGCCCCAGGGCACCATCAAGGCCACCGTGCTCATTGAGACGCTGCCCGCCGCCTTCGAGCTGCACGAGATACTATGGGAGCTGCGCAGCCACAGCGCGGGCCTCAACTGCGGGCGCTGGGACTATATTTTCAGCTATATCAAGCGCCTGGGGCTGCAGCCGGAATTCCGGCTGCCCGACCGCGCGGAGGTGACCATGACGGTGCCCTTTATGGCCGCCTACTCGCAGCTGGTTGTCCAAACCTGCCACCGCCGGGGCGTGCACGCCATGGGCGGCATGGCCGCCCAGATTCCCATCAAAAACGACCCCGCTGCCAACGACACGGCCCTGGAAAAGGTGCGGCAGGATAAAATACGGGAGGCTACCAACGGCCACGATGGCACCTGGGTAGCCCACCCCGGCCTGGTACCAGTAGCCATGGCCGTGTTTAACGAGCTGATGACCAGCGCCAACCAAATCGAAAACAAGCGCCTCGACGTGCAGGTAAGTGCCGCCGACCTGGTGCGCGCCCCGCAGGGCAGCATCACGGAGGCGGGCCTGAAGCTCAATATCGACGTGGCCATTCAGTACTTGGCCTCGTGGCTGGGCGGCAACGGCTGCGTGCCCATCTACAACCTAATGGAAGACGCCGCCACCGCCGAAATCTCCCGGGCCCAAGTGTGGCAGTGGCTGCACACCCCCGGCACGCTACTGGCCGACGGCCGGCCCGTAACCACGGAGCTCTACCAAGCGCTGGTGCCCGGCCAACTGGCCAAAATCGAAGCCCTGGTGGGCTCCGAAGCCTTTGAGAACGGCCACTTTACCAAGGCCGCCCGGCTCTTCGACCAGCTGGTGCGAAGCGAGCAGTTTGTCGAGTTCCTGACCGTGCCGGCCTACGACGAGCTGGCGTAGGCCGTAGCCCGGCGCCGCCGGCGCCAGCCGGCCGACTGGTTGTCGTTGCAGGCATCCTGGCAGACTTAGCCAGAGCCGGCCGACCGGACCAATGCTACCTATTTGGGTTTTTCTGGTGGACTTAACAGGGTCAACCGGCCGGCTACCCCTTTGCCTTCTCTCAACTCACATTTTAATCCTTAACAGCATGACTACCAACGCAAAGCGCATTGCCGAAATTACGCTTGACTGGGCCACCAACCCCCGCTGGCTGGGTATCGAGCGGCCCTACGCCGCCGAGGATGTGGTGAAGCTGCAAGGCTCGGTGCACATTGAGTTTTCGTTGGCCCGGCAAGGGGCCGAGCGCCTCTGGAGCCTGTTGCACAGCGAGGAGTACGTAGCTGGCCTGGGGGCCCTCACCGGCAACCAGGCAGTGCAGGAAGTGCAGGCCGGCCTGCAAGCTATCTACCTGAGTGGCTGGCAAGTAGCAGCCGACGCCAACAACGCCGGCCAGATGTACCCCGACCAAAGCCTCTACCCCGTTGATAGCGTGCCGGCCGTAGTGCGGCGCATCAACAACGCCCTGCTGCGGGCCGACCAGATTCAGCACCTCGCCGGGCGCAACGACGTGCATTGGCTGGCTCCCATTGTGGCCGATGCGGAGGCGGGCTTTGGGGGCAACCTCAACGCGTTTGAACTGATGAAGATGCTGATTGAGGCCGGCGCGGCCGGGGTGCATTTCGAGGACCAGCTTTCCTCGGCCAAGAAGTGCGGGCACCTGGGCGGCAAGGTATTGGTGCCTACGCAAGAAGCTATCAATAAGCTGGTTGCGGCCCGCCTGGCGGCCGATGTGCTGGGCGTACCCACGCTCATTGTGGCCCGCACCGACGCCGACGCGGCCGACCTGCTCACCGCCGACGTGGACGAGCGCGACCTGCCCTTTGTGCGCCAGGATGCCGACCGCACCCCGGAAGGATTCTACCGCGTCCGGTGCGGCGTGGAGGCCGCCATTGCCCGCGGCCTGGCCTACGCCCCCTACGCCGACCTCATCTGGATGGAAACCTCGGACCCTGACCTGGGCCACGCCCACCGGTTTGCCGAGGCCATTCACGCGCAGTTTCCGGGTAAGCTGCTGGCTTACAACTGCTCGCCGTCGTTCAACTGGGCCGCCAAGCTGAGCGTCAAGCAGATGGAAACCTTTCGGGAGGAGCTGGCCGCGCTGGGCTATAAGTTCCAGTTTATCACGCTGGCCGGCTTCCATGCCCTCAACACCAGCATGTTTGAGCTGGCCCAAGCCTACCGGCAGCGCGGCATGGCCGGCTACTCCGAGCTGCAGGAGCGCGAGTTTGCGCTGCAAAAGGATGGCTACCAGGCCGTGAAGCACCAGTCGTTCGTGGGCACCGGCTACTTCGACGCCGTGCAGAATGTGGTATCGGCCGGCAAGGCCAGCACGTCGGCCCTGGTGGGCAGCACCGAGGAAGCCCAGTTTTAGCCCCACCCCCACCGCGGCCGGTGTTATTCCCACCCCAGCGGCCCGGCAAAAGCCCCTTCTGCCTCAGAAGGGGCTTTTTGGCGTTTGGCAGGGAGGTGGCCCGCGCCGCTTCAGGCCCAAAGACAAGCCCGACAATTTGGCTACGAATAAGGATGAGGGCAAAAAATGGGTCGCCCAAAAGTGCCTGTTCCCGCGGCTGCCAGCCTTTGGCGCAGGCAGACTTACCGGTACTGCGCAGCTTAACCCAGGGCGCGGCATAATTTATCCGTTTCACCAAGTTGGCGCGACCAAGCTGGCACGCCATTAGCTACGGGAGACTAGTTCCTTTGTCCAAAAGGATACTGTTGGCGAATTGGTTTTGGAGTAAAAAAGGCTATTTTCGGAGGCACCTTACCCGCTTCTGCTCATGAGCCTGCACCCCCAACCCAGCACGCCTATTCCACCCCAAACGCGCCAGGTAGCGCAAGCGGCATTCCCGCGTGGCAATCGCTATATGCAGTTGCGCGATACCCTGGGCACGCTGTATGACGACGCCCTCTTTGCCGATCTGTTTCCGCAACGCGGGCAAGCTGCTCAGGCGCCCTGGCAGTTGGCGCTGGTGACACTGTTGCAATTCGCCGAAAATCTCTCCGACCGCCAAGCTGCTGATGCCGTGCGCAGTCGCATTGATTGGAAGTACCTGCTGGGCTTGGAGTTGACCGACCCCGGGTTTGACTTTAGCGTCCTGTCTGAATTTCGCCAGCGGTTAGTAGCCGGCAAGGCCGAGGAGCGCCTGCTTACGCACCTGCTGGTCTGTTGCCAAGACCAGCAGTGGCTGAAAGCCGGGGGCAAGCAACGAACGGACTCGACCCATGTGCTGGCCCGTGTCCGGGACCTGAACCGATTAGAGTGCGTGGGGGAGACCATGCGCTTTACGCTCAACAGCTTGGCCACGCTCCTGCCCGATTGGCTAGCCCGCCACCTCCCACCGGAGTGGGCCGCTCGATACGGTCCCCGAGTCGAAGAGTACCGCCTGCCACATACCAAACCTCAGCGATTGGCTTATGCCCAGCAAGTTGGGCAGGACGGCTGGTGGCTGCTGGAGCAAATAGCGCAGGATGAACAGGCCGCTAGGCTGTGGCAGCTGCCGGCCGTGGACATCGTGCGCCGGGTCTGGCTCCAGCAGTTTCAGGTGGTGGACGGCCAACTCAGCTGGCGCGTAGAGAATCAGGGAGAACTGCCACCTTCCGCTCAACTTATCATCTCTCCCTACGATATAGAAGCCCGCTTCAGTCGGAAACGCACCACGACGTGGGTCGGTTATAAAGTCCATTTGAGCGAAACCTGCGAAGCTGACCAGCCGCATTTGATTACGCAGGTAGCGACCACCGTCAGCACCGAGGCTGATTCGACCACCTTGCCGCAGATTCAGCAGGGACTAGCTGACCAATCTTTACTACCGGCGCAGCAGTTGGTCGACACCGCATATGTGAGCGCAGAGTTGCTGGTCCAGAGTCAGCAACTCTATCAGGTGGAGTTAGTCGGGCCCGCCCGCAAAGACCAGAAATGGCAAGCTTTGGCAGGGCAGGGGTATGCAGCGGCGGATTTCCACCTGGATTGGGACGCGCAGCAAGCTACTTGTCCCCAGGGACATCCGTCGCAATCCTGGATTAGGACACTGGAAAAAGGCCAGCCCCGCGTGTTTATCAAGTTTTCGCGCAAGCACTGCGGACCCTGTCCCGTGCGCGCGCAGTGTACGCGCATGAAGCGCCGAGCCATTAAGCTACGAGCCGATGCTCAATACGAAGCCCTGCAAGCAGCCCGCGCGCGCGACAGTCAGGCGGACTGGCCGCTGCTCTATAACCAGCGAGCGGGGATTGAAGGCACCCTCTCACAAGGGGTACGAGGCTTTGACCTGCGCCGCTCACGCTACGTGGGCCTGGCCAAAACGCATGCCCAGCACCTCTTTATCGCCGCGGCGATGAACCTGTGCCGTATCGTCAACTGGTTAAACGGGGTGCCGTTAGCCCAGACCCGTCAGGCCGCCTTCGAGCGATTAATTCCGCCGGCAAGGGCCTGAAAATGAATTCGCCAACAGTATCCAAAAGGATGGAAAACCTTTTCTGTTTCAGGAAAGGCTTTTTTTTGCGCCGGAAGGCCGGCGGCCCAAAACCTGGCAGTAGCCTGAGGCCGGGGCGGTGCCTGTTGGCTTGGCGGGCTTTGCGATTTGGGAGGCCAGCCACGACTACTTGTGCGCAACGCAACTTTTCTACCGGTTTCAGCCTTATTCTTGCACAAAATTTTAGCAAAGAATGGCCAAGGTTAGAACCGTATTTTTCTGCCAGAGCTGCGGCGCGCAGTCGGCAAAGTGGATTGGGCGCTGCCCCTCGTGCGGCGAGTGGAACACCTACGTGGAGGAAGTAATCCAGAAGGAAACCGCCGCCACCACCACCGGCCAGTGGAAGCCCGCCAGCACCGTGCCCGGCGGCAACGCAAGCAAGGCCGCCAAATCGCGCCCGCTAGCCGACATCCGGCACGAGGAGGAGCCCCGCATCGTAACCCCCGACGGCGAGCTGAACCGCGTGCTGGGCGGCGGCCTGGTGCCAGGCTCCATTGTGCTCATCGGCGGCGAGCCGGGCATCGGCAAGAGCACGCTCATGCTCCAGATTGCCTTAATGATGAAGAAGTTGCGTATTCTTTATGTGAGCGGCGAGGAAAGCGAGGCTCAGATAAAGATGCGCGCCGAGCGCCTGGCCGACGGCCAGCACCAGAACTGCTACATTCTCACGGAAACGAATACCCAGAACATTTTCCGCCAGATTGACCAGGTGGAGCCCAACCTGCTCGTTATCGACTCCATCCAGACCATGCACTCCACGCTGGTGGAGAGCGGCGCGGGCTCGGTGAGCCAAGTGCGCGAGTGCACCGCCGAGTTTCTCAAGTTTGCCAAGGAAACCGGCACGCCGGTGCTACTCATCGGTCACATTACCAAAGATGGTAGCATTGCGGGCCCCAAAATACTGGAGCACATGGTGGACACCGTGTTGCAGTTTGAGGGCGACCGCCACCTAAGCTACCGCATTCTGCGCACCACCAAAAATCGTTTTGGAAGTACCTCGGAATTAGGTATTTATGAAATGCAGGGCAGCGGCCTGCGGCAGGTCAGCAACCCGTCCGAAATATTGCTTTCGCAGCGCGCCGAGAGCCTGAGCGGCATGGCCATCGGGGCCACGCTGGAGGGCAACCGCCCGCTGCTGGTGGAGGTACAGGCCTTGGTAACGCCCTCCACCTACGGCACGCCGCAGCGCAGTAGCACCGGCTTTGATGCCAAACGCCTGCAAATGCTGCTGGCCGTACTCGAAAAGCGCGCTGGCCTGCGCCTGGGCCAGCACGACGTGTTTCTCAACATTGCGGGCGGCCTGCGCCTCGACGACCCAGCCCTCGATGCGGCCGTGTGCGCCGCCGTAGTAAGCAGCCTCAACGACCTGCCCATTCCCGGCGATGTGTGCCTGGCCGCCGAGGTAGGCCTGAGCGGCGAGATGCGCGCCGTGCCCCGCCTCGACCAACGCCTGGCGGAAGCCGAAAAGCTGGGCTTCCGGGAAATGTACGTGTCACAGTTCAACGGCAAGAACCTGGCTGAGCAGGGCCGCGCCGGACTACGTATTCAGGCCGTGAGCCGGCTCGATGAGGTGCTGAATGGCTTGTTTGGCTAGGGGCTGCCGGGTGCGCGGCGCATGGCGCACCCGGCAAAAAGCCTATTCTGGTAGTCCGAAACAAATAGCTGGTAGCATAATTTTTAGGGGGCACCTTTTTTACGTGGGGCAGGTACCAGATGAGCGCCAAAAGCGCCTTATCTTCGGTCCCGTAATTGACTTTTACCGCGAAAAGAGATAGGTACACGTATCAGCCTTCTCTATTTATTCGGCATATCACGGGTTATCCGGTTTCCTGTCTTAGTACTATATGAAATTACTCTTTACCTGTCTAACAACCTTGGGACTGGGCCTGGCTTCGCTGCTACCGGCGCGGGCTCAACCAGGTGGGGGCCGGCCCGCAGACATAGCCGGGGCCGCCATACTCACGGGCCGCATCACCAATCCCAAGACCGATACCATTGCCATTGCCATTCACGATAGCCCCTTCGATTCGAAAGAGCGTATCAGCTATGCCCGCGTCAATGAGAAGGGTGAGTTTCGACTCAGCATCCTGCTTACGGGTTCTACTAAAGCCGATTTAGTGTACGGAGACGCTGTGGCAGACCTTTTTCTGGACCCCGGCACCGACCTCGACGTGCGCTTTAAGGGCGACGACCTGCCGGGCACGGTCAAGTTTAAGGCCAACGACGTGCCCACCGGTTTCGCCACCCGCCTGCGCAACAACACCTCCCTCACCGACTCGCAGCGCCACCGCCAGCAGATGGCCAACGCCAATAACTACCTCGCCGAGTTTGACGAGCAGTTCGTATCCAACGACGGTTTTCAGGTGCTGCCCGACAATATTCAGCTCTACGAAACGCCGTTCGTCTCCTTCCTCGACTACCGGATTAAGCACGAGCGTAACTTCTTGGAGGACCGCGCCGCCAAACAGTCATTTACCATTGATTTTTATAACTATGCCAAGGCGGAGATAACGTACTCCAACGCCAACGACCGCCTCACTTTCCCTGACTTGCGCGAGCAGGTAGTGAGCACCGAGGGCCGCCTCACCATGACGCCCGGCTACTACGACTACCTGCGCGACCCCAATCTGCTGAACGACCAGACGGCCGTGGGCAACGAGCAGTTTCAGGAGTTTTTGCTCAACTACGTGCACTTTATGGCCGCGCAGCAGAAGCACCTGCGCACCGACCCCGACTTTTACCCCGTGTGCTACGCGCTGGCCAGCAAGCGCCTCAACGGCACCATGAAGCTGCTCACGCTGGGCCGCATTCTGCAAGAGTCGTTTCGCTTTGGCCACGTGCGCCAGTCGGCCGCTATGCTCGCCGATTTCAAGGCCCTTGACACCCGCAAACGCTACGTAGCTACCCTGGACGCCGACTTTGGCAAGCACAAGGCGCTGGCTATCGGCTCGCAGGCCCCCGACTTCCGCCTCATGTCGGCCACCGGCGATTCTATCAAGCTGAGCAGCCTGCAAGGCAAGCTGGTGTACCTAAATTTCTGGAAATCAACCAACGGCCTCTGCCTGCGCGACCTTTCCTACGCCCAGGACCTGGCCCGCCGCTTCGAGGGCAAGAACATTGTATTTGTGAACGTGGCGCTCGATGAGCTGGAGATGCCCTGGCGGCAGCTCGTAACCATTAAGAAGCTGCCCGGCGTGCAGCTGCGGGCCGTGGGTGGCCTGCGCTCGGCCGTGGCCAAAGCCTACAACGTGCAGGAAGTACCCACCTACCTGTTGCTGGGCGAGGATGGCACCATCCTCAACCCCAAGCCCAAGCGCCTCAGCAGCCGCGCCGCCGTGGACGAAATCAACCAGTCGTTTGGTAAGGCCGGCGTTTACAGCGCCGCCGTGTCGCAGATGCCGGGTGGCGGCAAATAGTTACGTAATTTGTTAACTAACAATTATTTAGCTGAATAATACTGCACAGATTAGTTTGGCTGGTAGCAGCAGCCAAAACTTCTGAGGACAGTCGCGTGTCTCTGGCGTGGCGGCTTGGGCCGTACTTTGTCTTATGCGCTCTACTCTCCGCGACGCCTTTTCCTTCCTGCGCAAGGCTACGCCGGGCCGCGTGCTCAACGCCGGGCAGGTTGTTTCTTCCTACATCCTGAGCCGGCTCACGGGGCGCGCCCGCGCCTGGGGCCTGCCCATTGCGCTGGCCTTCGAGCCCACTACCAGCTGCAACCTGCGCTGCCCCGAGTGCCCCAGCGGCCTGCGCTCCTTCACGCGCCCCACGGGCATGCTGCCCGCCGACCTCTTTAAGAAAACAATGGATGAGGTAGCCAGCCGGCTGTGGTACCTCATCTTTTACTTTCAGGGCGAACCCTATCTGCACCCACAATTCCTTGATTTAGTGGAGTATGCGAGTAAGAAGGGTATTTACACCGCCACCAGCACCAACGCCCATTTTCTCAACGACGAGAACGCGCGCCGCACGGTAGAGAGTGGCCTCGACCGCCTCATCATCTCGCTCGACGGCACCACGCAGGCGGTATATGAACAGTACCGCGTGGGCGGCAAGCTGGAGAAAGTGCTAGCTGGCACCCGCAACGTGGTGAAGTGGCGCAAAGAGCTGAACAAGAGCACTCCCCGCATTATCTTTCAGTTCTTAGTAGTGCGGCCCAACGAGCACCAGATTGCGGATGCCAAAGCCCTGGCACAGGCCATGGGCGTGGACGATGTGTGGTTTAAAACCGCCCAGATTTACGACTACCAGCAGGGTTCGCCGCTCATCCCCACCATCGACTACTACTCGCGCTACGCCAACAACGGCAACGGCACGTTCAGCCTGAAAAATAAGCTCGTAAACGGCTGCTGGAAGATGTGGCACTCCTGCGTCATCACCTGGGACGGCAAGGTAGTGCCCTGCTGCTTCGACAAAGACGCCGAATACCGCCTCGGCGACCGCCAACACGAGAACTTCAGCGCCCTCTGGCACGGCCCCAAGTACCAGGGCTTCCGCCAAGCCCTCCTCAAGGGCCGCGACCAAATCGAAATGTGCCGTAACTGCACCGAAGGCACCAAAGTCTGGGGTTAAGCCCGACCGCAGATTCAAACGGATTAAACGGATTTCGCAGATACGCCGCTAAAGCGGCTGACTACTCGCATTTACGTGATATGAAGGGAGTATTTCCTCTGCCCCTATATCAGTATCTCAATGCGCGTAGTCAGCCGCTTTAGCGGCGTATCTGCGAAATCCGTTTAATCCGTTTGAATCTGCGGTCGGGTTACTTCTTGCCTTTCATCAGGTTCTTACCCAGCGATTCTACTTTTAGAATGAACTGGTCGATGTCCTGGTCGGCGTACACGCCATAGGCAGTCGAGATGGTGCCTTTGGCACCATCGGTGGTTTCGATAGCGTAGAGGATGGAAGCATCATCGGGGTCACTTTCGCCCTCGAAGCGGAAGTAGTCAACGATGGTCGTTTCCTCAGGGCTGAAGGTGGCGGCACTGTCGTTGTCCATCGTTGCCAAGCGGCCATCCTTCACGGTAAAGTCGTGGGTGTAGCCTTCGGCAACCAGCTTTTTCTCGACCGTAACGAGGGAGGTCATTTCTTCTTTGTCCTGCATGGGAATGGGTGTTTCAGATGGCGGGTGAGAATGGGGCCTGACGCAGACCGCCCCAGCTATACGGAGCCGGGGCGGTCGGGGGTTAATCGTTTGTTCAGTTTTTAATGGCGGCGGCTAACGCCCGGCGGTGCGCGCCTCAATAGTGCGCTGCAAAGCATCCACATCAATGGCCGCGCCGCACCCACCGCCGCAGCCTTTGGCGCAGCCCGCCTGGCCCTTGGCGGCGAAGGTTTGCCACACGCGCCGGCCCAGGTAAACCAAGGCGGCGGCAAAGAGAGCGATGATGATGAGCAGTTGCGCGTTCATGATAAAAAGAAAACCCAGCGGCGGCCCGAAAAGTTTGGGCCGCGCGTCCGGCGGTTACTTTCTTACCACTGGAAGCCCTCGCCCCAGTGCTGCTTCATCACGGCCTGCATTTCCTCGTGCAGTAAGCCATTGGTAGCCAGCGTTTCGCGGTTGAATACGGGGTCGCCATCGGCCAGCCACTGCGTAACGCGGCCGCCGGCCTCGCGTACCAGCAAGATGCCGGCGGCCACGTCGTAAGAGTTGATGTTGAACTCGAAGTAGCTGTCGAAGCGGCCGCAGGCCACGTAGGCCAGGTCGGTAGCGGCCGAGCCCCAGCGGCGCAGGCCCCGCGAGTGCTGCATATACTCGGTGAGGATGCGCAGGTAAGCGTCGAGGTGGTCGAACTTATAGAAGGGTAAGCCGGTGGCTATCAGGCTATCATCCATTTTAGCGGCGGTACCTACGTGAATCGGCTGGTCGTTGAGGAAGGCGCCGTGGCCCTGGGCTCCGCGGAAGCACTCGTCGCGGCTCACCTCGTACACCACGCCCAGCACCGGCTCGTTGCCGCGCGCCAGGGCCACGCTCACCGCGAAGCACGGCAGGCCGTGGATGAAGTTGGTGGTGCCGTCGAGCGGGTCAATTATCCAGCGGTACTCGGTTTCGCTGGCCTCGGTGTTGGCCACAGTGCCTTCTTCGGTAACGAAGCCGGCTTCGGGAAGCAGCTTTTGCAAGCCGGCCACCAGCATTTTCTCCGACTCTTTGTCCACGTAAGAAACCAGGTCGTGCAGGCCTTTAGTCACGATTTTAGACTGGTCGAAGTTGCTGACTTCCTGGCGAATAAAGCCGCCCGCCTGGCGGCAGAGGTCGGCGACGGAATACGAGAGCTGGAGCAGGTCGGGGGTCATAAAAAGTAGCGCGGACTTTTCAGTCCGCGTTTAAGGTAAAAATTAAGTGGTTTAACGATTCAGCGCGCGGACTCGCAGAGTCCACGCTACCACGGCCACAATCCCGAGCACGGCCAGCAGCTGAGCGGCGCGGCCGATGAGCTCGCCGAAGCGGGCGTAAAAGGTTACCTCACTGTTTAAGTGCACGGTGCCGCGGCTGGCGGTGGCAATCCAGGCGGGCACTTGCTGGTAGATTTCGCCCTTCTGATTGATGAAGCCGGTGAAGCCGGTGTTGGCGGCGCGGGCCAGGTCGCGACGGGTTTCGATGCAGCGCAGGCTGCCGTAGCGCAGCAGCTGCCGGTAGCCGGGCGAGTCGAGCCACCAGGCATCGTTGGTAAACACAGCTAATAGCGTGGCCCCGTTGGGCACGTACTCGCTCACAAAATCGCCGTAGATAGACTCGTAGCAGATGATGGGGGCCACGCGCAGGGCCGGCGCATTGGCCGGCGCGGGGTACACGGTGCGCTCGGGCTGGCTGCCCACGCTGCCCACCGTGCCGCCCAGGTCGATGTGCGAGACGAGAGCTGTGAGCAGAGGCGGAATCTTCTCGACGCCCGGCACCAGCCGCGACTTGTGGTAGAAGGCCACCGGGGCGCTGGCACTGGCAAAGTAAGCGCCACTGTTGAAGAAGTCGTAGTAGCCAAGGTCGTCGCGGTAGCGGGCCGTTTCGCTGGCCGCCTCCTTGCTCGGATAGGAGCCGAGCGTGGTGATGCCCGTGAGCAGCGCCACGCCGGGGTGCCCGGCCAGCCACGCCTTGATGCGCAGAATTTTGGGGTTGCTCTCAATCGTATTCTCCCAATACGGCTCCTCCAAGGCAGTTTCGGGCCAGATGATGAGGCGCGTGGCGGGCGTGAGGTGCTGCGCCGACAGCGCCAGCATGCGCGTCAGCTGCTCGTCGTAGGGCACGAAGCGGGCGCCGCCGAGAAATTTCTCCTCGTAGGGGTCGAGGTTGGGCTGCACCACTACCACTTCGGTGGTGGGGCCTTTTTCCTGGTAAGAAGCCCCGATGAGGTACGAAAGCCCAATGGGCAGCACGATAGCCAGGAGCGGAATTAAAAACTGAGAATTAAAAATTAAAAAGGCGGGCTTTACTTCGCTCCCATCAACATAAACGCCTGTTGGCGAAGTAGTTGCGCTTTTACTTTTCAATTTATAATTTTTAATTAAAATACTGAATACCAACAGATTAACCGCCCACACCCACACCGAACCGCCTAGGAAGCCCGTGTACTCGTACCACTGCACCCACTGCGGCGCGGCCGCAAAGCCGTTGCCCAGCGTGAGCCAGGGCCAGGTGAGGTCCCAGTGCAGGTGCAGCTGCTCGAAGGCAATCCAGTAGATGGGCAGCGAGAGGTAGCCCAGGCGGTTGCCAAAGCGCTTCTTGGTTTGCCGGAAGGCCATGAGCGGCAGGCACATCATCAGGGCATTCAGCACCACGGCCGCCATGCCGGCGGGCAGCGACGAATAGCTTACCCACCAGGTAGTGAGCGCGTTCCAGACCAGTAGCACCCAGTAGGTGCAGGCAAATACGCGGCCCTTGCGGGCCCCGGCCAGCGTGAGCTGCCGCTCCATGAGCAGGTAGGGCACCCAGCCAATAAAGAGCAGCAGTGCCGGCGCGGCCGACGGGTAGGGCGGCCAGCCACCGCACAGCAGCAGGGCGCTGAGGCTGCCCAGCACCAGCGGGCGCTGCCAGAAGCTAGGCGGCGGGGTCATCGTCGGCATCGCCGTCGTCTTCAGCGTCGTCGTCGTCGTCGCGGGCGGCGTATTTGCTGCGCTCAATTCGCTCATGTTTAGCTCCTTCTACTACCAGTACGATTTCGCCCTTGATGGCGGGGCGGGCGGCCAGCGTGGCGGCCAACTCGCTGAGCGGGGCGGTGAGGGTTTCTTCAAACAGCTTGGTCAGCTCGCGGCTGACGCTGCCCATGCGGGCCGGCCCAAACACCTCGGCCAGCTGCGTAAGCGTTTTGACGATGCGGTGCGGCGACTCATAAAAGATGAGCGTGCGGGTTTCGCGGGCCAGCTCTTGCAGGCGGGTTTGGCGGCCTTTCTTCGTCGGCAAAAAGCCTTCGAACGTAAACCGCTCGGCCCCGAAACCCGACTTGAGCAGGGCCGGCACCAGGGCCGTGGGGCCGGGCAGGCACTCTACGCGCAGGCCCTGGG
Source organism: Hymenobacter sp. H14-R3 (assembly GCF_030063445.1). GTDB lineage: Bacteria > Bacteroidota > Bacteroidia > Cytophagales > Hymenobacteraceae > Hymenobacter. The sequence goes on from NZ_JASITD010000032.1 coordinate 15,899, forward strand.
CCAGGCACTCGCGCACCAGCAAAAAACCGGGGTCGGAGATGCCGGGCGTGCCGGCGTCGCTCACCAGGGCCATGCGCTCGCCCTTGGCCAGGCGCTCCAATAGGCGAGGCACTACCTGGTGCTCGTTGTGCAGGTGGTAGGCTTGCAGGGGCTTTTTGAGTTCCAGGTGCTGCATTAGGCGGCCGCTGGTGCGGGTGTCTTCACACAGCACCAAGTCTACTTCGCGCAGCGTGCGGATGGCCCGCAGGGTAATGTCTTCCAGGTTGCCGATGGGCGTGGGCACAAGGGTCAGGGCAGCGGCTTCGGGCATAGCGCAAAGGTAGATGTAGCGTACGCTTTCGCTGGCGAGTGGGCGCAGCGAGCACCTCGCGTGCGGGCCACCCACTTCACGTAGCAGTGCACCAGCCAAAGCGTGCGCTACAACCCAAACGGGCAAACGCAAGTAAAACCCCATACCATTTGCTTAGCCCTCCCCACCTATGCCAGTTGACCCCAACAACCGCCCCATTCGCGTTATCAACGATGACACGACCGACGAAGAAAACGCCGCCGGCCTGCGCATTCCCAATGCCGACCCACCCAAAAATGAGGAGGCCCGCGGTGGCTTCGGCAACCGCGACGGCAAGCAGGGCTTTGGCACTACCAGTGGCGATGGCGAAACGTCGCTTTCCATGAATTCCGACGCGTCGAGCACGCACCAGCCCGGCGACAACATGCGCACGGCCGAGCAGGGTGCCAACCAGCGCCCCGACCAGGACCTGCCCAGCCCCGACGATGAGCGCGACGAAGAGGGCCGCCGCCCCCAGCGTGGCCCCGTTGACGAGCTCGATGCCGACGACATGCGCAAAGGCCCCGACGAAATGGAGGATGCCGACTCAGGCGTAGGCATGGGCCAGATGGCCCCTAAAACCCCGAAGCCCATCACGGGCACCGACACCAATGCCGAACTCACCGACCCCGGTGCCCAGGATTCAGCCATTGCCCAAGGCTTTTAAGTTAGAACTTATCATTTTCATTTCTTAACTTCTTTTTCTCATGGCAGACCATAAATCAAGCAAGCAGGGCGAGTCGCACCAGGGCGGCCCCAATGTAGCAAAGCAAGCCGCCGGCACTGGCGAAGACAACGATGTGCAGCGCGATGAAAAGACTGAAAAGCGCCTGCAAGAAGACGCGCAGGACGCACCCGTAACGCACCCTAACCGCTAGCACTGAGTAAAGCGGCCCCGGTTTCTTCTTTTTACCAACCTCGCTAATTCCTTTTTCCATGTCAACCCACCACACGGAGCAGAACAAGCAGTCGCAAACCGACAAGAACGAGCCCGGCATGCCCGAGCAGGTAAAGGCTGATGCCTTGCCCGCGGGCGACCTCGACGAGGCCACCGAAGAGCGCCTCGCCAACGAAGCCGAGGACGCCGGTATGCAGCACCCCAACCGTGGCCACAACAAGCCCGATAATGGCAAAGGCAGCTACGCCTAAGCCCGCAACTGCCCCTGCTTGAATCAGTAACCCCGTGCTTTTGGCCGGGGTTTTTTCATAAGTTATTATCAATCAATTCATTATAAACAACCTATAACGCACTAAGGTTACCAGCCTGCGTTGTGGCCAGGGCACTCTGTTACGCTGGAATGCGCCTGGTATTTAGCCACAAGCGAAAGCTTACCCTACACTGCGTTGTACTTTTGAGCCTATGCAAGCCACTGCCCCCCTCACCGCCGCCCCGGCCGGCTACGACACCGCCGTTTTCGACCTCATTGCGCAGGAGCGCCAGCGCCAAACCCACGGCCTGGAGCTGATTGCCTCCGAAAATTACGTCTCCGACCAAGTGATGGCGGCGCAAGGCTCGGTACTCACCAACAAGTACGCCGAAGGCCTGCCCGGCAAGCGCTACTACGGTGGCTGCGAGATAGTTGACCAAGTAGAGCAGCTGGCCATCGACCGCGTGAAGGAGCTATTCGGCGTGGCCTGGGCCAATGTGCAGCCCCACTCGGGCGCGCAGGCCAACGCGGCCGTGATGCTGGCCTGCCTCAACCCCGGCGATAAAATTCTGGGCTTCGACCTCAGCCACGGCGGCCACCTCACGCACGGCTCGCCGGTCAACTTTTCGGGTAAGCTTTACCAGCCCAGCTTCTATGGGGTGGAGAAAGAAACCGGCCTCATCGACTGGGACAAGGTGGTGGACACCGCCCGCCGCGAGCGCCCCAAAATGATTATCTGCGGGGCCTCGGCCTACTCGCGCGACTGGAACTACGCCGCCCTGCGCCGCGCTGCCGACGAGGTGGGCGCGCTCCTGCTGGCCGACATTTCGCACCCTAGTGGCCTCATTGCCAAGGGCTTGCTCAACAACCCGTTTGAGCACTGCCACATCGTGACTACTACCACGCACAAAACCCTGCGCGGCCCCCGCGGCGGTCTCATCATGCTGGGCAAGGATTTCGACAACCCCTTCGGCCTGAAAACGCCCAAGGGCGACGTCCGGCCCATGTCGGCGCTGCTCGACTCGGGCGTGTTTCCCGGCACGCAGGGCGGGCCGCTGGAGCACGTCATTGCCGCCAAAGCCATCGCCTTTGGCGAAGCGCTGGGTGAGGACTACACCCGCTACGTGCACCAGGTGCAGAAGAACGCCCAGGCGCTGGCCAAGGAATTCCTGAACCGCGGCTACAACCTCATTTCGGGCGGCACCGATAACCACTTGATGCTCATTGACCTGCGCTCGAAGGGCCTCACCGGCAAGCTCGCCGAGAACACCCTGGTGCAGGCCGATATCACCATCAACAAAAACATGGTGCCCTTCGACGATAAGTCACCTTTCGTGACCAGCGGCATCCGCATTGGCTCGGCCGCCGTAACTACCCGCGGCCTGGTCGAAACCGACATGGTGCGCATTGTGGAGCTCATCGACGAGGCCCTCACCCATCACGCCGACCTGGCCCGCCTCACCGGCGTGCGCCATCAGGTAAACGAGTGGCTGCAAGGCTACCCGTTGTTCCAATGAGTGAATGGGTGAATGCGTGAATGAGTGATTGGCAGGACGCTACCTGCCGCACGCATTCGCCCACTCACCCGGCATTCACTCATTCACTCATTCACGCATTCACCCTTGGCTTCCCCCACTCAAAAATTTCAGCAGAACCGCGCCGCCGCCGAAGGCGAAGCGGAGATGTCTTTTATCGACCACCTGGAGGCGTTGCGCTGGCACATTATCCGGGCGGCTATTGCGGTGGTGGTGTTCTCGCTGGTCGCGTTTTTCAACAAAACCTTCCTGTTTCACGACCTGATTCTGGGGCCGTCGCGCTCCGAATTCTGGACCTACCAGACGTTTTGCAAAATCGGCCAGTGGTTCGGGTCCACCGACTCGTGCGACAACCAGGTCAACTTTATCATCCAGAACCGGGAGATGAGCGGGCAGCTGACTATGCACATCAGCACTTCGTTTATTGTGGGTATCTGTTTGGCTTTCCCCTACTTGTTCTGGGAATTGTGGCGCTTTATCAAGCCCGGCCTCTACCCGCACGAGCGGGCCAACTCGCAGGGTGCGGTGGTGTTTGTGTCGATATTGTTTGTGCTGGGTTTGCTGTTTGGCTACTACATCGCCGCGCCGCTGAGCATCAACTTCCTGGCTTCGTACACGGTCGATGCCACCATCCAGAATCAAATTGACTTGCAGAGCTACTTGAGCACGCTCACCACCATGACGCTTTCGTGCGCCTTCGTGTTTGAGCTGCCAATGATAGTGTTTTTTCTGGCCAAGGCCGGCCTCGTCACGCCCGAGTTGATGACGGTTTACCGCAAGCACGCCATTGTGGTTATCCTCATCATTGCGGCCGTTATCACCCCGCCCGACATCTCGGCCCAGATTATCGTCACCATCCCCATTCTGTTGCTCTACGAGCTCAGCATCCACATTGCCCGCGTGGTGCGCCGCAACAGCGCCGCCAAGCTCAACGCCGGCCTACTGGTAGGCGACGGCGAATAGTGCATGTAGGGTAAACAGATGTGCGGTAAGCTTTAGCTTGCCGTGCTGTGTGAGCTACCAAGAAGCCGCTGCCTGCTCAGGTTGCGGCTTTTTTGCGTTCACACGGCAAGCTAAAGCTTACCGCACATCTGCTTACCCTACTTTTTCAGCTGATACGCGCCCGGCACGCCCGGCACCAGCTCGTAGCCGCCAAACACCGTGGGCAGCAGGTAGCGCAGGCGGGGCAGCAAGCGGTTTTGGTCAATGATGTACGTGGGGGGGTTGGGGCCGAGGCTGCGACCCACGCGCACCACGGCCGCGTATTCGGTGAGGTGGCCAAAGTCGGCGGCGGCCAGGGGCCAGTCGAGGTAGGGGCGGGCGGCGGGGTGCGCGAGGTAGGCGCGGCGGCCGGGGCCCAGCACCAGCACCGGCCGGCCGGCCACCAGGCGGCGGTAGGCCGGGTTGGGCTGCGGCGCAAACGTGCTTTCGGCCGGCAGGTGCAGCAGGGTGGGCAGGCCCGGCACCAAGTCGCGGTAGCGCACCACCACCACGAGGCCCAGCACCGTCACAAACAGCAGTTCGGGGGCCCACTCGCGGCCCGGCAGCCGCTGCCACAAAAACAAACTGAAATACGTGAGTGGCGGCAGCAGCAGCAGCAGCGAGCCGGGCGCCAGCCCGCGCCCCACCACCAGCGCGGCCACGGCTATCAGCAGCCACACCAGCATCAGCTGCCGAAACTTGGCCTGCATTACCAAGCCCAGCGCCGTGCTGGCCGTGCGCAGCAGCGCCAGGGCCAGCAGCACCGCGGCCCCCGCTAGCAGCGGCCACGCCACGGCGGGCGGCAGGCCATCGGTGGCAGCCACGGCCGGGTGCAGGCCGCGCTCCAGGTGCATATCCTGAAAATTAGGCAGCGCCCCCACGTAGAGAAACACCGTGGCCACCACCGCGTAGGGCGATAAAAACCCGCACACCAGCAGCAACGCGCTCCGAAACGAGCTGGCCGCAAAAATGAGCACCGCAAAGAAGCCCAACCCCACAAAAAAGGCCAGCGGCAGGTAGCATAGCGCCGCCAGCCCAATTAAAAAGCCCGCCCGAAACAGCCGACGGTTGTCGTACCCCTCGCGCGAGGTGGGCAGCAACGCACTGAGGGCGAAGATAATAAACGTGTGCCCCAGCAGTAGCGGCGATAGCGCATCGAGCTCGGTGCTGAGGCTACCCACCACCAGGTAGGTGAGCGCCGCCAGGTAGCCACGCTCGGGGTGCACATCGGCCCGGTTGAGCACGGCGTTGAAGCGCAGCGCCTGCACCAGCAGCAGCAGCAGCGCAACGGTGCGGTAGAGCAGCACCGGCCGACCCCAGGCCAGCTCCAGCACGCCGGCCACGGCGGCGGCCAGCGGCGCGGTGCCGTCGTAGAGGTCGCGGTAGGGCCAGGCCCCGGCGGCCACGCCCTCGCCCAGCAGCAATAGGCGCAGCTCGGCCGCCGTGAGGGGCAGGCCCAGCCACAGCAGCGGCAGCCGCAGGGCCAGCACCAAGGCCAGCAGCACCAGCAATTGCGCCGGAAGGGAGCTTTTGAAAAAGCGAAGCACGGTAAAAAAGAGAGTTTGCCCCGCAAAGGTGCGGGCGAAAGCCGACTGGCCCGCACACCGGGCGCGTTGCCGGGCGGCGTACCTTTGTGGTTTACCAAGAAGTTATGGAAAGCAAACGACAGCAAAAAATGGCCAGCCTGCTGCAGCAGGAGCTGGCCCAGGTGATGCAGCGCGACCTGCCGCACCTGTTTGGCGGCGGGCTGGTGCCCAGCATCAGCAGCGTGAAAGTGACACCCGACCTGGCCGTGGCCCGCGTGCACCTCAGCCTGCTCATCGGCGGCGATGCCCCCGAGCGCCTGGCCGCCATCAAGGAGCATACCAAGGAAATTCGCTTCGCGCTGGGCAAGCGCATTCGCGCCCAGGTGCGGGTGGTGCCCGAGCTCACGTTCTTCCACGACGATAGCGCCGCCTACGCCGCCCACATGGAGCAGGTGCTCAGCAAGCTCGACATTCCGGCCGCCCAGCCCGAAACCGACGACGACGAGGCCCCCGAAACGCCCCGTCCGCGCTTGTTTAATTAGTAAATGAGGAGCTGAGTAAATGAGTATAGTTTTGGCCTTGCTCTTTTACTCAATCAGTAAATGAAGTAGAGTAGCAATTGAGTGAAGTTTTAATCTTACTCTTTTGCTCAACCTTTTCTTTACTCACTTACCCCTTTACCCCCTTACCTAACTTGTATTACGACCCGATTAAGCGCAGCCTCGGCAATGTGTTCAACCGCTCGCCGTGGCTGCGGCGCTTGTTTTATAACCTGCTCGACCTCTTGCTGTTGCGCACCTGGCACGTGCACCGCGAGCTGCGCCAGTGGGCCCGGGGCCGCACCCGCGAGCCGCTCGCCATTCTCGATGCCGGGGCCGGCTACGGCCAGTACAGCTACTGGCTGAGTGGCCTGAGCCGCGCCTGGCGCATTCTGGCCGTGGACGTGAAGGAGGAGCAGGTGGCCGACTCCAACCGGTTTTTCCAGGCCATTGGCCGGCCGCAGGTGCAGTTCGAGGTCCAGGACCTCGTGCTTTATCAGCAGTCCAACGCCTTCGACCTGGCCCTGGCCGTGGATGTGATGGAGCATATTCTGGAAGACGTGGAGGTGTTTCGCAACATCCACGCCTCGCTCAAGGATGGCGGCATGCTACTCATCTCCACGCCCAGCGACCAGGGCGGCTCCGACGTGCACGCCGACTCCGAGACGAGCTTTATAGAGGAGCACGTGCGCGATGGCTACAACATCCACGAGATTCAGCAGAAGCTGCGCACCGCGGGCTTCGAGCGCATTGAGGCCCGCTACAGCTACGGCGAGCCGGGGCAGGTATCGTGGCGGCTCAGCATGAAGTATCCCATTTTGATGCTGGGCAAATCGCGCTGGTTTTTCCTTCTTTTGCCTTTTTATTACGGCGTTGTTTTTCCGTTCTGCTTGCTGCTCAACTGGTTCGATGCGCGCAATACCCACGATTCGGGCACCGGCCTCATCGTAAAAGCCTGGAAGTAACCCAGACCGCAGATTCAAACGGATTTAACGGATTACGCAGATACGCCCGCTGCGCGGGCTGGCTACGTGGGTGGGGCGCGGCTGGTTGATTGATTAGTTGGGTAGGCGATGTGGGGGGCTTTAGCTGGATTTGCTTTGGTTAGTCTGATTTAGTTTGCTTTGGTTATGCTGTATCCGCGCCTTGATGACCTAGATGAGTGGACTACCGTGGATAGCATGGTGGCGGAGCCGGACGGCGCGTATGCGGCGGAGCATGTAGATTTGGCGGCTTACAACCCACTGACGCACCGCATTATTGGCTGTGCTATGCGCGTGCATTCGCTACTGGGCAGTGGCTTTCCCGAGGTCATTTATCAGCGCGCACTCAGCATAGAGCTGGCGCGGGAGGAAGTGACCGCGCAGCGCGAAATTGAGACCCCCATCTACTTTCGGGGGCAGCAGATTGGCACCCGCCGGGTTGATTTCCTGGTAGACGGGCCCGCCGCCGACAAGCCCGTTCTCGTTGAGCTAAAAGCTACCGCCGACCTCACCGACACCCACTTCGCCCAAATCGTCAACTACCTAGAAGCCTACCGCCTGCCCGTAGGCCTCCTCCTCAACTTCGGCACCACCTCCCTGCAATACCGCCGCTTCGTCAAAACCCGCTTTACCACGTAAGCACCCCAAACGCTAAATTCCCCGGCAGGCCACTCGGCCAGCCAGCCAAAAAAAATCCCCCACTAGCCAACCCCACGCAACCCTACCAGTGGCTAGCCAGCTTGCGAAGCAAGCGTATCTGTGAAATCCGTTAAATCTGTTTGAATCTGCGGTGAATGTACCCCTCCTGATTGCCCGGCGCTATTTCCTATCCAAAAAGAAGCGCAACATCATCACCATCATCTCCAACATCTCGATGGTGGGCGTGGCGGTGGGCACAGCGGCGCTCATCATCGTGCTCTCGGTGTTCAACGGCCTCGAAGACCTCGTGCGCTCGCTCTATGGCAAGTCGGACCCCAGCCTGGTGATAGCGGCCCGCCAGGGCAAGTCCTTTCCAGTTAATACCTTATTAATCAATAAGATACAGAATACCCCCGGCGTAGCCCTGCTCACCGAGGTTATCGAAGACAACGCCCTGCTGCAATACCACGACCGCCAGATGGTGGTGAAAATGAGGGGCTTATCTGAAAACTACTTCGGCCAGATTCCCATCGACTCCAACCTGCGGGCCGGCGACCACCGCCTGCGCCGCGGCGACCTCGAATACGCCATCGTGGGCGAGGGCGTGCAGCACGAGCTCAGCATTACGCTCGACAACCGCCTGGCCCCCCTGCACCTGCTGTACCCGCGCCAGGAGCCCGGCCGCAAGACCCTCAATATCAATCCCGAAAAGGCTTTTAACGAAGAGCCTATTCTGGCGGGCGGCATCTTCCAGATTGAGCAGAAGCTCGACGATAGCTACCTATTTGTGCCCCTGAGCTTTGCGCAGCGCCTCCTCAATTACGGCGACCGGCGCACGGCCTTCTACGTGAAGGTGGGCGCCAGCTTCAAGGCCGATAAGGTGAAGGACGAGCTGCGCGAGCGCCTTGGCAACGGTTTCACAGTGCTCGACTCCGACGAGCAGCACGTGAGCTTGCTAAAAGCCATCAAGATTGAAAAGCTGTTCGTGTTCATCACGTTTGCCTTCATCCTGCTCATCGCCTCGCTCAACATCTTTTTCTCGCTCTCGATGCTGGTTATCGATAAGCGCAAGGACATTGCCGTGCTGCAAGCCATCGGGGCCACCGAAAAAACGATACGGCAGGCCTTCCTGCTGGTGGGGGCCATTGTGGCGCTGGTGGGGGCCGTGGTGGGGCTGGTGCTGGGCGTGGGCATTTGCTGGGTGCAGCAAACGTTTCACGTGGTGAGCATGGGCATGGCCACCAGTATCGTGGATTCGTACCCGGTGAAAATGCAGGCCTCTGATATCTTCTTTATCTCGCTGGCCATTATCTCGATAACCCTGGCTGTATCCATTCGCCCGGCCCTGAATGCCGGCCGCATGCAGATTCGCGAGAACCTCTAGCCACCTTCCACAAACCTGGACTATTCGCCCGGCAGTGGGCCCCCTGTCCGGAGAAGTGACATTAATCATATCGGGAATACCCCTAGTCATGGCTAACTTGCGCGTTCTCGTGCTCGGCTATGAATCTTTCTACTGCACTACCTTTCCAACTTGTTTACTCGTTGTTTGCGCACGAGTACCTGGGGCATTTGTTTACGGCGCACGTGGTACAGCTCGGTCCGCGCGGCCAGTTAACGCTTCAGCATCAAACGATTTCGGCCAAAAACGCGCCTGAATTTGCGGCTGCTTTGGAAAAGGATGACTACGAATTGATTGCCCTCTGCGACCAGTTGCAGCAGGATGCGGTCATCAAGGAATTCTGGCCCCGCAAGATTACGGCGGCCGACTTTTTCCTGAAAATATACAATCCGGAAAAGGGCGACAAGCCCATGCAGGAAGCAGTGGCCCGCTACGTGCAAACGCGCCTGGGCCGGCTGCTGGCGGGCCTGCAAGGTAAGCACGTCTTCATTATGGGCCGCGACGGCGAGCCCACCTGGCGCGAGCTCAAGCTGGCCCCGGTGCCAGCCTCGGTGCTGTTTCACTTTCGGCGCAACGACGAGGGCACGCACTACTTCCCCACGATTCAATTTCAGAATCAACGGCTTGATTTTCAATTCAAAAACGCGTTGCTCGTGTGCCAGCAGCCCGCCTGGCTGCTGCTGGATGACGTGCTCTACCACTTCCGCCACGACGTGGACGGCCGCAAGCTGCTGCCGTTTCTGAATAAGAAATTCATTGTGGTGCCCCGCGCCGTGGAGAAGAGCTATTTTCAGAAGTTCGTGGCCCCGCTCATGGAGTCGTTTGATGTGCACGCGCGCGGCTTCGACATCCGCACCGAGCGCTACCTGGCGCGGCCCCACCTCACGTTTTCCGACGTGCCGCCGCTGCCGGCCGGGGGCATGCCGCTGGTGCCCGTGCGCCCGCCCGGCCCGCCCCGGCGCGGCCGCGTGCCGCTACCCAAGCCCGTCGTTATTCCGGGGGCCGGCACCGACGAAGCCCCGCTGTTTTTCAACCTCACCTTCCGCTACGGGGCCTACGACCTGCCCCTCACGCCGCCGCGCGCCATGAGCGTGCAGCTGGAGGAAGATGCCGATTCTTACATCTTTCGGCGTCTGCTGCGCTCGGCCAAGGAAGAAAACGACCGCGCCGACGAGCTACGCCAGCGCGGCCTGCCTCTTGATGCCGACGGCCACACCTCGCTGCCCAAGGCCGAGGCGTTTCGCTGGCTGCACGAGCACGCGCCGACCCTAGGCGAACTGGGCTTCCAGGTGCAGGGCGGCTCCACGGCCAGCCAGGACTACTTTATTGGCCCGGTGCGGGTGGAGGTGGGTATTGAGGAGCGCGGCGACTGGTTTGACGTGCGCGGCACGGTGTGGTTTGGCGAGTACGCGGTGCCGTTTATTCGGTTGCGGCCCTATATTTTGCAGCGCCGCCGCGAGTACCGCCTGCCCAACGGCCAGGTCGCCTTCATCCCCGACGAGTGGTTTACCGACTACCTAGAGCTGTTTGCCTTTGCCGAAGAAACCGAGGGCCAGCCGCTGTCGCTACGCCGCCACCACCTGTCGTTAGTTACTGATTTAGAGCAGGATAACCTAGCCACCGTCACGCTCACGCGCCGCCTCGAAAAGCTGCGCGACTTCGCAGTGGTGGAGGAGCGGGCGCTGCCCGTGGGCTTCCGGGGCACGCTGCGGCCCTACCAGCAGGCGGGCTACAACTGGCTGCGCTTTGTGCAGGACTACCACCTCGGCGGCTGCCTGGCCGACGACATGGGCCTGGGCAAAAGCGTACAAACCCTGGTAATGCTACTGGAGCGCCAGGAAAGCCAGGCCAGCAAGGGCGCGGCCACGCTGCTGGTGCTACCTACCTCGCTGGTTTACAACTGGATGAACGAGGCGCGCAAATTCACGCCCAGCCTGCGCCTACTGGCCTACACCGGCACCTACCGCGATAAAAACGTGGCCCAATTTGCCGACTACGACATCGTGCTCACCAGCTACGGCATCGTGCGCCTCGACACCGACCTGCTAGCCAGCTATCATTTTGATTACGTGATACTTGACGAGTCGCAGGCCATCAAAAACCCCAGCTCGACCACGGCGCAGGCCGTGCGCAAGCTGCGCGCCCGGCACCGGCTCATCCTCACCGGCACGCCGGTCGAGAACAGCACGATGGATTTATGGTCGCAGATGACCTTTATTAATCCCGGCTTGCTGGGCACGCAGGCGTTTTTCCGCAAGGAATTCGTGAAGCCCATTGAGAAGCACCAGGACGAGAGCCGCACGCGCAAGCTGCACGCGCTCATCAAGCCCTTCGTGCTGCGCCGCCACAAAGCCCAGGTGGCCAGCGAGTTGCCGGCCAAAACCGAGCACCTCAGCTACTGCCCCCTCACCGAGGAGCAGCAGCAGTTTTACGAAGAAACCAAGAGCTTTTACCGCAATAAAATCCTCGAAACGCTGGAGGGCCACGCGCCCAAGCCGGCCGGTGGCACCCAGCTGCTGCTGCTGCAAGGCCTCACCCGCCTGCGCCAGATTGCCAACCACCCGCGTCTGGCCGATACTAGTTACGAAGGCGAGTCGGGCAAGATGCGCGAGATTTTGCGCATGATTCGCAGCGTGGTTTCCGAAGGCCACAAGGTATTGGTATTCAGTCAGTTTGTGCAGCACCTGGCCTTGGTGCGCGCCGGCCTCGACGAGCGCCAGCTCACCTACGCCTACCTCGACGGCCACACCCGCGACCGCCAGGGCGAAGTCGAGCGCTTCCAGAGCGACCCCGACCTGCAAATATTCCTAATCAGCCTCAAGGCGGGCGGCGTGGGCCTCAACCTCACGGCTGCCGACTACGTCTTCATCCTCGACCCCTGGTGGAACCCGGCCGTGGAGGCCCAGGCCATCGACCGCGCCCACCGCATCGGCCAGCAGCGGCCGGTGTTCGTGTACAAGTTCATCAGCCAGGGCACGGTGGAAGAGAAAATCCTGGCTTTGCAAAAGCGTAAGCTACAGCTAGTGAGCGACTTGATAACGACCGACGAGGCCGTGATAAAGTCGCTGACGCGGGCCGATATTGAGGAGCTGCTGGGCTGATAACTAGCTAAGCACTTTTACGCTATGCGGCCGCTCCTACTATAAGTATTTGATTCACTGGTCTTTAGCGTATTAATTTTCTTTCTATTTTTTGCCTTAGCCTCCCTAGTGGCAGGTATTGGGTGGCTACTAGTGTATCTGTGCAAAGTATTGGGAGAGCAGTGGAACCAGCTTGCCGAAATGGAAACTCGGTCCACGACTATTGGCCGCGTGGCTACGTTTATGCTGCTTGTGCCTATTAGGATTCTTATTGGTTACCATCGGTTTTATTATCAATAAAGCAGCCTTCTTCTAGGGGGGCGTGAGCTACTAGCATCCCAATAACAGCGGCGGTACATACCCGTAACCCGCCAATTGTCGTTACTTGCAGGGCAGATGGGCACCGCGCAGGTGCCCGCTGCTCTTTGTTTATGTACGCTCAACTACCGGCCGCCCGCTTTTTCTGTCATCCCGCTTTTTTACCATTGGCCGCGTTGCTCCTCGGGGGGGCCAGCCTCACCGGCTGCGGCGAGCCTGATAAAACCACCGACCAGCCCGCCACCGGCAAGGCGGCCAAGGCTATTGCCTCCGCCAACGGCCAAATAAGCGTATTCGTGGATGCCTCCACCGGCATGCGCGGCTTCATGCACCCCAACGCGCCGGGCGAAACGGGCAGCCAATTTCAGCGCACCATTACGGAGCTGCTCAGCAATGTTAATGGCCAACGCGCTGCTAATCAGCCGGCAGCGGCCTACTATTTTGTGCAGGAAAGCACGCCCAGCAACCCGCGCGCGCTGCGGCCCACCACCTACGCCGAACTGAGCAACACCGTGAGCACGGGCATCGAGAAGCCCGCGCTGGGCACCGAAATGCCCACCATGCTGCGCGAGGTACTGAAGCTGCAAAAAGGTAAGCCCGGTGCAGTGAGCATCGTTATTTCCGACTTCATCTACGCCCCAGCTGACCCCAAGCAAACCTGGAAAGTAAAAACCGACGTGAAGGACGCCCTGAGCGAAGCCTCCGCGGCCGACTTGGCCATCAGCGTGTTTGCGGGCACGTCAGAGTTTCGGGACAAGTTTTTTCCGGGTAACCGCACGCACTTTCAGGTGCTGAAGGGTAGCCGCCTGCCCTACTACGTGTGGGTGCTGGGCCAGCCCGCCGCCGTGGCCGCCGCCACGCCCCTACTCAAGCCACTAATGGGCGCGGGCTTCGAGCGGGTGAGCTACAACCTGCCCGCGCCGCCGGCGGCGGTGTTCGAGCATTTTGGCAACGTAGGCGAGTGGTACGTGGCCAAAACCGGCAGCCGCCAAACCCAGCCCCTCACGCTGCACGTCGCCAAAGGCCTTTCGCGCCAGGAGCCCGCCGAGTTTGTAGTGGCCCTCGACCTAACCAACGCGCCCGCCGCCGAAGCCGCCAGCCTGCCCAAGCGGCTCCAGCTCGACGAGGCCGGCACCGGCGCTACCCTGAAAAAAGTGTGGGCCGCCCGCGACGAGCCCAAGGCCCCGCGCAGCCCCGGGCTGCCCACTTACACCCACCTGGCCAAGGTGCACCTAGAGCGCCTGCCCGGCCAAAAGGCCGCCACCCTGCGCCTGGTGCTGCCCCGCACCCAGCCCGCCTGGGTAGCCCAGTACACAACGCTCAACGACAGCAACATTGCCGCGCAGGGCCCTAAAACCTTCTTGCTCAGCGAGGTGCTACAAGGCGTGCAGGACTACTACGACCAGCAGCCCGCCAGCCGCGAGGTGTGGGCTCTGCCCATGCGGGTGCAACTGGCCGACTAACCGGCCCGTTGCTTACCGCTAGCCCTCACTCCTGACTCTTTACTTTTTTCCCCGAAACCCAACCTTTCTTTCATGTTTCAAAAGCTGTTCACCACCCTCTACCAGGCGCTGCTGGGCACCGCCGAGCCGTCGTCGCTGATTCCGGTTTACCAAAAAAGCATTTTTCCGGGCGTGGGCCTGGGCACGCTATTCGGCGTGGCGCTGGGGGCGGCCTTGCTGTTCTACGTAATTTTTAACCGGGTGCTGACCACGTCTTTCTACAAGACCTCGCACTGGCTTATCATGCTGCTAATCACGGCCATTGGCTCGGCCATTCTGGCTTATTCGCAGGCCCGGTCGGTGGTGTATGCCAGCCTGGACGGCGAGACGCTCGGCACCATCGAAAAATCGGCTTACGACCGCTACGTACTAGGCTTTTTGGTGGTGAATGCCCTGTACGGGGCCTTGTTCTTCGTGCTGTGGTCGTTTGTGGTGAAGCCGCTGTCGGTGAGCGCCCGCACCACGCCGGTGCGCTGGCCCAACTAGGCTCACTAGCGGCTCGCCTTCAATCGTTTGTCATTGCGAGCGCAACGCAGGGGAGCGCGGCACTTGACTCAAATACAGCATAAACATCTAACAATCAACTATGTCCACGCTTTATCTCTTCGGCATTGGCGGCACGGGGTCGCGGGTTATCCGCTCACTCACGATGCTGCTGGCGGCTGGGGTCGAACTCAAAAACTGCGACCGGGTGGTGCCCATCATCATCGACCCCGACGCTACCAACGGCGACAAGCAGCGCACCATTGAGCTGCTCAAAACCTACCAGCGCCTGCGCTCCCAGATAAAGCCGGCGGCGGCTGGCGAAGACACGGCCGGCCAGTTCTTCGGGGCTGATATTCAGACGCTGGCCTCGCTGGCGCGGCCCGGTGAGCAGCGCGACGCGCGGGTGAAAGACACCTTCGAGTACAGCTTTAGCGGCATGGAAGAGCCGCTGCGCGACTATCTGCGCTACACCAACTTACCGGTGGAAAGCCAGTACTTAGTCGATTTGCTTTTCGACCCCAAAAGCCTCGATGAGAACCTGAAAGTAGGCTTCAAGGGTAGCCCCAACGTGGGCAGCGTAGTGCTGAACCAGCTCGTGGACTCGCCCGAGTTTCAGTTCTTTGGCAACGAGTTTCGGGCCGGCGACCGCATCTTTTTCATCAGCTCCATTTTTGGGGGCACGGGCGCGGCCGGCTTCCCACTGCTGCTCAAAAACCTGCGCGACCGCGACGCCAAGCTGCCCCACATCGAGCTGCTGAACACCGCGCCCATTGGCGCGCTCAGCCTGCTGCCCTACTTCAGCCTGAAGAGCGAGGACAGCAGCGCCATTGATTCCAACACGTTCATTACCAAGACGAAGGCGGCGCTGGCTTACTACCAGCACAACCTCAGCGGCCTGAACGCCATGTACTACCTGGGCGACCAGGCCCAGAAGCAGAACGACAACCACGAGGGCGGCATCAGCCAGCAAAACAACGCCCACTTTATTGAGGTGGTGGGGGCGCTGGCCGTGCTCGACTTTCTGGAAAAGCCCGATACCATCGCGCAGGAGGAGCATTTTTACGAGTTTGGATTGGAGCGCGACGAGAGCGACCTGCGCTTCGAGCACTTCGACCGCCGCCAAACGCTGCCGCTGGTGGGCGAGGCGCTCACGCGCTTCCACTTCTTTGCCACCTGGCTGCAACACCACCTGGCCGAAACGATGTCGGCCACCTACGCTACCAACCTGGGCCTGAAAAACGCCTGGGACCGCGAGCCGTTTTACCAGGATTTGCGCCGGTTTTTATTCGACTACAACTCGCCCGACCGGCAGTTTATCAGCTACACTGCCTGGCTGCGCGAACTGCGCGACAACTCGCGCCGCTTCCGCCCCTTCAACCTGCGCGACGGCTACGACCCGCAAAACCACTGGGCCGACATGGCCGAGCTGCTGGAACCCGACTTCGACAAAGCAGTGGCGGGCAAAGAGCTGAAAAAGAAGGGCTTATTTGGCAAGTCCGACGTTATCGACCCCAAGCAAATCCGAGTGATGCTGGATAAGCGCTTGAGCCAGGCCGTGGCCAACGACACGGCCAGTTCGCCGGCCACGGCGCTGATACGCACGTTTACAGAGGTGATGGACGAGGTAGTGAGCGGGCAGCAGCTGCCGTAAACTACTTAGCAGCTAGCTGTTAGCGGCTAGCTAATAGCTTCCCTTCTATTTCTAACATCAAAGCTATCAGCTAACGGCTAATAGCTAACAGCTTAATAAAGTATGAGTAATATCCTTCAGCTCCTTGACCGCGGCAAGCCCACGCTGCGCGGTTGGCAGGAGTCGGACCGCATTACGGCCGGCGAAGCCGAAAAAATGCAGGACCCCGCCGGCGACAACCCGCGCCGCACGGCCACGGCCATTCCCACGCCTTTCGGGCGGATGCACCTGCTGGAAACGGCCTTCAAGTTTGTGCGCCAGCAGCCGCAGGGCAACTCACTGTACCATAGGCTGGTAGCACAGTGCTGGGACATGCTGGAGCTGCTCTTCTACAACAAGGCTACCGATGCCTACAAGCTTCGCTTTGTGCCTTGGGCCAAGAAGGAGCAGGTAGACCTGCTGGTGCAGAGCCCCGACCAGCGTATCCGGCTGCTGGGCAACACGTTGCGCCTATACCTGGCCGATGCGCACTTCCGTGAGCTGGACACGCTGTACCTCATTTTTGCCGATAGCCGCGATGCCAGCGGGCGCGAAACCCGGCAGCTGCTGGGCGGCACCTCGCCCTTCACGCTGGTGTTTGCGCACCCCGCCGTGCCGCGCCTCAACATGCAGCGCAAGGGCGATGGCAACGGCTTTTACTTTGATAACCAGGTAGTGCCGCTGCACCAGCGCAGCACCGAGTTTCAGCAGTACATTTTTGGGCTCTTTGAGGTGCACCCCGAACTGCGGCAGGAGAATTTTGCGCAGTGCATCGCGCAGTTTCTGGCCGCTACCGACAAGGGCCGCGTGCAGGCGCTGGCCGAGGAAAAGCCGGCGCTGGGCACCTTCGAGCAGCACTACGAGCCGCTGCGCGATGCCTTGGGCAACGCCGTGCAGGTGCGCGGTATCTCGCTGCTCAAGCAGGCCGAGGCGCAGCAGAAAACGACTTCCGACTGGTTTATTCGCTTCAACGAGCGGGTGGCGCAGGCGGGCAAGATTCCGCTGGTGCTAATGCCCGGCCTCGACCTGCGCCGCAGCGACTACTTCGGCGGCACCGCCGGCACCGACCAAACGGTGGTGCAGTACGGCTACGAAGGCCAGCGCCTCGAAGAGCGCCGCCTCGAAACCCTGGGCGTGCAGTATCCCTTCCTCACGGTCAACGACTTTCTGGAAGACCGGCTGCTCGAAGTGCCCTTCGCGGTGAATACCGAGCGCTTCTACTTTGGCCAGGTGCAGCCCGAGCCCGGCGCGCGGGCCGAGGACCGGCCGCTGCGCTTTTTGCTGCCCCTGAAGCGGGCGTGGTTTGATTATTTCGAAGCCGCTGACCTCGATAAGCAGCTGCGTCTCACGCTGTTCGACAACCACGTGCAGCTGCGGCTGGCCGTGCCCGTCACGAGCGGCCGCGAGGTGATATACGAGCGCAGCTACTACTTCCGCCCCGGCCCCAGCCAGAGCGCCGACGCGCCGGTAGACGCCGTGCGCAGCGACTCGCCCAAAACGCCCTACCGCGGCGGCCGCGTGAGCGCCCGCCTCGACGTGGGCATCTTCCCGTTCTACAAATTTGAGGGCCAGAATGCCCGCGACAACGGCCCGTACTACGTGCAGCTGGCCGACCAGAACGAGGGGGCCGACCTAGCCAAACTCAACTTTTACCAGGGCGGGCAACCGCTGCCCGTGCTGGTACCCGGTGGCACGCGGGGCGTGCGCGCCCGCCAGCGCATGGGCCGCAACCCGCGCGGCCCGGCCAGCACCTACTACGAGGTGGTGGGCACGCACTTCGACTTTATGGAAGTGGAGTCGCCGGTGAGCGGGCAGCTTTCGGCCCCGGCCACCGGCCTGCTCGTGCCGCGCTGGCACGTAGTAAGCCCTGGTGCCCAGCGCTATACGTTTGCCGTGGATTTTGGCACCACCAACACGCACGTGTCGTTCGCCACGGCCGAGCGGCCCGAGCCGCAGCCTTTCCGCATCGGCACTGAGCGCGAAATGGAAGTGGTAATGCTGAACCGCCCGCTGCCTTCTACCGACTTTGTGCTGCCCAAGCGCTACGGCCCCGACTCGTTTGGCACCATGACGCTGGCCGACACCGTGCGCAACCGCGAGTTTGTGCCCGCCTTCATCGGCATTGAGGGGGCCGAGTCGGCCTTCCCCATTCGCACGGCTACCTGCGAGTCGCCGGCCTTCATCAGCGAGGGCAACCCGCTGTTGTTTGGCAGCATCAACATCGGCTTCTACCTCAGCCGCGATGGCTTCCTCTACAACCACCCCGAGGACGGCCGCTACCGCACCAACCTCAAGTGGAACACCGAGGGCGGCGAGCGCGCCGCCGGCGTCGAGCGCATTCGGGCCTACATCCGCGAGCTGCTGCTGCTCATCAAGCACAAAGTGGCTCTCAATGAGGGCGATGTGCGCGCCACGCAAGTGGTGTGGTCGCGCCCGCTGAGCATGAAAACCGTGGCTCGCCGCGACTTCCAGGACATCTGGCAGAGCGAGTTTGAGCGCGTGTTCGGCGAGGAGCCGGGCCAGCGCCTGGCCGACCTCAGCGAGTCGTGGGCCCCGTACCTCTATCTCACCGACCGCCACACCGACGGCGGCATCGTGCCCTCCGACCGCGACAACGTGGTGAACATCGACATCGGTGGCGGCACCACTGATGTGCTGCTGCTGCGCGGCAAAAAGCCCGAGGCCACCCTTTCGTTCCGCTTTGCCGGCGACGTGCTGTGGGGCGACGGCGCTTTTGGTGGCGCGCGCCAGCAAAACGGCCTGCTCTACTACTACGTGGCCCGCACCGCCAACAAGCCCGTGAGCCAGGAAGCCCAGGCCGCCCGCGAGGTGGTGCGCGCCGCCCTCGAAAGCAAAGCCGGCTCGGCCGATGTAGTAAGCCTGCTCTTTAATTTTGATAAGCAGCTGGAATTCAGCCGTGAGCTGCGCAGTGCGCGCCACCTGCGCATTGTGCTGCTGCTGCACTACGCGGCCGTGGTGTACCACGTGGGGCAGGCCTGCCAGGCCCGCCAGCTGGCGGTGCCGCGCCACCTGTGCTTCAGCGGCAAGGGCAGTACGTATTTACGCATGCTCGACCTCGACTCGAACCTGGGCACGCTCACCGAAATCGGCAAGCTGATTCTGGAGTTTGCCTCGGGCCAGCCCGCGCCCTCCGATTTCCGCCTCACGCTGGTGAGCCAGCCCAAGGAGGCTACCGCCAACGGCGCGGTGCTGTGGAAGCTGGCCGGCGGCGACGCCGCCCAGGCCAAGGCGCCGGTCGAGTTTGTGCTGCCCGGCGTGCTCCCGGCCGACGCCCCCGAAGGCCCGCCCCACGCCTTCACCCTGGCCGAAGCCGAGAACGATACCATTGAGGATGAGGTAATTGCCAACGCCCGCCGCCTGGTGCGCTTCATCACCCACGAGTCGGCCGAGATTCGCGGCCTGCTCGATGAGCTGAACGTCGAAATCGACCCCGATTTCGTGTACAACTTCCTCGATGGCAAGCTCAAGGACAGCCTGCGGGCGGGCCTCAACTCGCTGCGCGACAGCGGCACCAACGCTGACGACCGCCTGCCCGAGACGCTGTTTTTCTTCCCCTTCCGCGACGCGCTGTTCCAGCTGGGCCGCGAGCTTTTCAAGCGTTATTATGCTTCGCAGTCCAGTTAAGCTGGGGGTTTTGCTGGGTGGGCTGGCCGTGGCTAGCCTGCCCGGCTTGCCCGCCGCGGCCCAAAACCCCACCGTAATGGCCCCCGCCACCAACGTGCCGCCGCCCGATGCGCGGGCCCGCATGTGGGCCGCCACGGCTCGCTTCGTGTATGGCGACGACCCCGCCCTGGCCAGCCTGCGCCCGCAGCTGCGCCAAACCATCGACAGCGGCAGCGTTAACTTATTTGGCCGCCACCTGGAGGATGCGGTGAAACTGGAAAGAAAGAACCTGCCCAAGCTGGAGCACGTACTCAAGTTTCAGGGTGATTTTAAGACTATTAGTTCGAGAAATGAGCCGGCAATGGCGCTGGCTACCAGCATCGCCAACACGCTGCTCAGCAATAAGCCCGAGCGCCAAAACCAGCCCGCCTTTGGGCAGCTGCGCCAAACGCTGCACGCCCTGGCCGACCCCAACGCGCCCGCGCCCGTGCCTGCACCCACGCCAGTAGCGGCCGCTACCCTCCCAGCCGGCTCCGATACCATGGCGCAGGCCGCAGCGCGCCAGGCCGCCGCTGTGCCCCCGGTCAAAGACTTCACCATCACCAACACCGCTCCCAACCCCATGCTTACTTACTTAGCGCTAGCGCTTTCCGTCATAAGCCTGCTGGTATCATTGTTCAAGGGCAACTCGAAAAAACGGCATCGCTCCCACGATTCAGCCGCTTCGCCCAGCCTCGCCGCCCTCACCGAGGAGATGCGGGCCGAGGTCCGCATTATGGTGCAGCGTGAGGTGAGTAATAAGGCGTCTGGTGCCCGCCCCGCGCCTGACCCCACCCCCGCTGCCAAGCCCCAGGCTGCCGCACCGGCAGCTACTGCGCAGCTCGCGCCGCCTGTTGCCGCTAAAGCGGCCCCAGCTAGAGAGACAACGACTCCGGCCTCACCAATGCCTGCCCGGTCGCCAGCGCCGGCAGTGGCCGGGCCCGTTGCGGCCCCGGCCACTGCCGAGCCAGCGGCTACCACTTCTACCGAGGACGAGGACCTTTTTGATATCAAGTATCCGGCTGCTAGTGAGGAGGTAGCCGCTCCACTGGCGGCCCCCACTACCCGCACGCTGTATGCCAACCAGCAGCCCATCAACGGTATTTTTCAGCGCAACACGCTGGCCGAGGCGTCCGCTTCCTACTCCATTTTTGAGCTGACCACGGCGGCCGACACGCCCAACCAGGCGCGGTTTGTGGTGACCGGCAACCAGGCCGGGCACACGGGCTACATCGGCAGCCACGTCAATATTCTGGGCGGGGCCTGCGAGTACCCGTTTCCGAAGAGCGGCGTGTCGCGCATCGTTACCGACACGCCGGGCGTGGCCCAGCGCACGGCGGGCGGCGATTGGCAAATTAGTAAAAAGGCGCAGATTCACTTTGAGTAACTTCGTGGCATGGAGGTAGTAGAATGGCTCGCGCTGCTGGCGATTATCGGGTTTCAGGCGCGGGCTTTCTGGCAGGGCCGGCTGGCTAGTGTGCAGCTAGCGGTCCTGTTTCCGGCCAGTAGCACGCTGCGCCTCACGCGCCACCAAGATGCGGCTACCGGCCAGCTGGTAGATGTGCTGCTGGCTACTGGGGCCACGCCCGATTTCGTCCTCATCGAGCGCGATACCAACGCCTACCTGCTCAAAAACAAGGGTACGGCTGACTTCGACATCCTGCAAAGCATTGCCGAGCGCCGCGCCGTGGCCCTCGATGCCGAGGTGCAAAGCGGCACCTCGGCCCCGCTCTACATCGGGCTGATGGGCACCTTTTTGGGGGCCATTCTGGGCCTGGGTGGGCTGCTGGCGGGCAGCGGCAAGTTTGACGAAGCGGGCATCCAGGGCTTTTTGCGGGGCGTGACGGTGGCCATGATTGGCAGCCTCTGCGGGCTGGGTCTCACGCTGTGGGGCAACGCGCTATACAAGAAAGCGCACCGCCAGGCCGATGAGCGCCGCAACGACTACTACACGTTTTTGCAGGTCGAGCTGCTGCCCATTCTGCACTCCGACATGGCCGGCAGCCTGGGCAACCTCAAGGCTGTGCTCGACGCCTTCAACCAGGAATTTCTAAGCAAGATTTACGAGTTTGGGCCCATTGTGCGGGCGCTGAACGAGAACATCAGCACCCAGAAAGACTTTTTGGAGCAGCTGCAAAAAGTGGGCTACACCCAGATGGCCGACGCCAGCATTCGGGTGTTCGACAAGGTGGCACAGAGCGCGCATCACTTCGAAAATTTCATTGCCTACCAGCAGGAGCTGAACCAGATGCTGCGCAACGGTGGCGAGGTGGCGGGCCAGATTACGGCGCTGCTCGGCCGCCTCACCGGCCTCGAAACCGGCCTCAACCAGGTGCCGGCGTTGGTGCAGCAGCACGCGGGCACGGTGCAGGCCCAGCTCAGCTTTTTCCGCCAAAACCAAACTGAGCTCGACCGGCTGGCCCGGCAATCGGAGGTGTTTATGGACACGCAGTACCACGAGCTGTCGGCCGTGATGCGCCAGCGCATGGCCGTGCTCACCCAGGAAGCCGACCAGGCGGCGCGGGTGCTGGAAGACCACTTTCAGGCTCTCAATAAGGACAACGTGTATGAGCGCATCGTGCAGTACCTGAGCCCGTTTAGTGCCTATCCGAATAGGGAAACAGCGTCACCCAAAAAGACAATTGTACCACGTAATTCGGGCGCAGGCAAAATGGAGCATGGCCAGGTAGTTTTCCGGCTTTTTGGCCCAGCGGATGAGCAGGT
>NZ_JASITD010000033.1 GCF_030063445.1 Hymenobacter sp. H14-R3
CCCCGAAGTAGCGCAGCTGGCTGCCTTCTTCAACGAAACGCTGGGCTTTTGCCCCAACAGCGTGCTTACCATGCAGCACCGGCCGGCCATTGCTACGGCCTTTATCGAGCTCAACAAGGCCGTGATGGCCAACCACGGCCGCGTTACCAGCGCCCTGAAACGACTCATCGGCTACCTCAGCAGCCACGCGGCGGGCTGCCAGTACTGCCAGGCCCACACCATTCTGGCGGCCCAGCGCTACGGGGCCGCCCAGGAACAGCTCGACCACATCTGGGAATTTGCCACGCACCCCGCGTTCAGCGCGGCCGAGCGGGCCGCGCTGGCGTTTGCCGTAGCCGCCTCGGCCGTGCCCAACGCCGTGAACGACGCCCTCAGCAACGAGCTGCGGGCCCACTGGAACGCGGGTGAAATCGTGGAAATCCTGGGCGTGGTGAGTTTGTTTGGCTTTCTCAACCGCTGGAACGATTCGATGGGCACCACCCTGGAAGCCGGGGCCGTGGCCGCTGGCCAGCAGCACCTGGCCGGCCAGGGCTGGTCGGCGGGCAAGCACGCCTGAAAAGCCGCCAGCGCTAGCTGGGCAGCGCGGCAGACCGCCCGCTGGCGGCCCTGCACGCTACGCGCCACCCAGCGCCGCCACCAAGCCGCAGGTAGGCGCGGGTTTCAGAAAAGCGCGCTTCTGGCCAGCCTGGCGCTGCCTGGCTGCGTAAGCAGGCGCATGGCTACCCGTCGCTTTGTGTTATCCTCTCTTGCCTTGGCTACTGTGGCCGCGGCGCTGCCCATCCCCCTGCCTGCCATGACTAGTGCCCCCGCCCGCCCCAAGCTGCTGATTTTTGACGTGAACGAAACGATGCTTGACCTTGGTAAGTTGCAACAAGCTGTCAATCAAGATTTTGAATCTGAAACGGCTTTCAGGCAATGGTTTTCGCTGCTGCTGCAATACTCGCTGGTCGATACCGTAACCGGCAACTACCACAACTTCGGGCAGATTGGCGACGCCGCCCTCGACATGCTGGCGCAGGCCCTGGGCCAGCCCGCCCGCTCGGCCGCCCGCAAAAAGGAGCTACTCACCCTGCTCACCGAGCTGCCCCCACACCCCGACGTCATTCCTGGTCTCACGGCCCTGCAAAAGGCTGGTTTCCGGATGGTTACGCTCACCAACTCGCCCGATGCCACGGTGCAGAAGCAGATGGCCTACGCCGGCCTCACCGGCTTTTTCGAGCAGCTGCTCAGCATCGACGCGCTTAAGCGCTACAAGCCCCACCCCGACACCTACCGCACCACCTGCGAGCGGCTGAAGGTGACCCCCGCCCAAACCATGCTGGTGGCCGCCCACGGCTGGGACACGGCCGGGGCCCAGCTGGCGGGCCTGCAAGCCGCCTTCATTGCCCGCCCCGGCCAGCAGGTCTACCCGCTGGCCCCCGCCCCTACCCTCACCGGCCCCACCCTGCCCGACATTGCCCGCCAGCTCATCGGGTAAGCCGGTAGCCCGATTGGGCGAGCAAAGGCGGTTAGGCCAGTGAGGGTGCCACGGGCGCGCGCTGGGCGCTGAAAAAGCCGCCCAATACGGTCCCGAACACTAGGTGGCCCAGCAGGCTGCCCACCATGCCCAGGAGTATGCCGTCGCCGGCGGGGGGCATCAGGCCCATGGTGCGCCTGAGGGCAAACATCATCTGGGCCGGTGCAAACACCAGCCCGCCGTAGGCCGCGCCCCGTGGCACGGGGCTGCCAATGGGCAGGCGCTGGTTGAAAAAGAAGGCGTAGGCCGCCGTGAAGCCGACCCCAATCATAAAATGCATTATCCAGCCCCCGGTGGCCGAGGTGCCCAGCATGCCGCCGAGCATCGCCCCAATGTTCATGGGGGGCATGCTCATCATTGGGGCTGCCAGCAGGAGCATGGCCATGGCGCCAGTGGCCACCAGGCCGGCTGCGAGGATTTTTACGGGAGTAGTCAGGGCAACCAGAGAGTTAAAAAAGGGGTGAGGTTGGGAATGTGCCCGGCCGGCGGCAGCCGTTCCGGAGACAGGTTGGTGGTCCACTCTTTTTACCTCAACCTTACAGGGGGGCGCAAACTTTTTCACGCGCCCTGCTCCTTCGCAGCTTACCCAAACCCTCAACGGGTTCTGGCCGCTCTGCCTGGGGTACAAGCGTTCTTCCAGACCTGAAGTGGCTACCTTGCGGCCATGAACCACCGCCTGCTTCTTTCCTTTGCCACGCTGGCCCTGCCCCTGGCCAGCCACGCCCAACAACCGCCGGCCCGCACGGCCACGCCCCTGGCCGTGGGCTCGGTGGCCCCGGCCTTCAAGGGGCTCGACGCCGCCGGCCGTCCCGTCGAGCTGCAGCAGCTGCTCAAAAAAGGGCCGGTGGTGCTCTACTTCTACCGGGGCCAGTGGTGCCCCTACTGCAACAAGCAGCTCAGCCAGCTGCAAGACTCCCTGCAGCTGCTCACGGCCAAGGGCGCGCAAGTGGTGGTGGTGACGCCCGAAACCCAGGAGAATATTGGCAAGACCGTGGAAAAGACCAAGGCGGCCTTCCCCATCGTGCACGACCAGGATTTTGCCATCATGACGGCCTACCACACGGCCTTTACCGTGGACCCCGCTACCGTGCTCAAATACAGGGGCTTCGGGGTTGATTTGCAGCAAGCCAACGCGTCGAGCGACGCCGTGCTGCCCGTGCCGGCTACCTACGTCATTGGTCGCGACGGCCGCATCCGGTTTGCCTATTTCAACCCCGACTACCGCCAGCGCGTGTCGGTGCGCCGGGTGGCCGCCGCCCTCTAGCCGGGGCCCTATTGCAGCTTAAACGCCACATCGAGCGCCGTTTGCAGCAGCGGCGACACATCCTGGTGCGCCACAATGAGCTGCTGGTTGATGCGGGCCGCCACGGGGTAGGGGTACACCTTATCGAATAGCTCGCTGATGCCCAGCCCACTGGCATTGGCCAGAATCAATTCCTGAATGAGCTCGCCCGCGCCGGGCGCTACCATGGCTCCGCCCAGAATCCGGCGCTTGCGGCCGGGCAGCGGCAGGGCGTTTTTCTCGATAAAGAGCAGCAAGTGGCCGTCGCGGTAGCTGTCCACCACGGCCCGGTCGTCGTCGGCAAAGGTGGTTTCCCAGCGCTCATAGGCCGTGCCGCGCCGGTCGAGTTCGGCGGCATCGAGGCCAAAGTGCGCCACCTCGGGGTCGGTGAAGGTGACCCACGAAAAATGGTCGTAGCTCAGCTTTTTCTTAATGGGCGAGAAGAAGTTGAACAGCAGCAGGCGCACGTGCAGCTCGGCCCCGTGGCTGAACTTGAGCGAGTTGGCCGCGTCGCCGGCCACGAAAATATCGGGATTGGTGGTTTGCAGGTGCTCGTTGAGGCAGATGTGGCCTTTCTCATCCACGGCTACCCCGGCCTTCTCCAGCTGCAGCCCCTCAAAGCTCACGTGCCGCCCAATGGCCACGTACACCAGGTCAAAATTCACTGCAAAAGGGTCGCCGGCTTTGGGCTTGATATGGGCCTGGGTAGCCGACGTAAAAGCCTCTACTTCAGCCTCCAGGTGAATAGTAAGGCCCTCGGCGCGCAGCCGCTCGGCCAGCACGGCCCGGATGGCGGGGTCCTCCTTCTCCAGAATGCTGGCCCCGCGGTGCACGAGGGTTACCTGCGCGCCCAGCCGCTGCATGGCCTGGCCCAGCTCCACACCGTTGGGGCCGCCGCCCACCACCAGCAGGCGCTTGGGCAGCTCGCGCAGGTCCCACACGTGCTGGTTGTCGTAGAGGCGTACCTGCTCGCTGCCAGGCACTTGCAGCTGCTGCGGGCGCGAGCCGGTGGCCACCGCCAGCTTGCGCCCGGTGTACGTGTGGCCGTTGATTTCCACGGCGTGGTCGCCCACAAACCGGGGGGCACCGATTTCGACGGTGACGCCCAGCCCGCGCAGGTATTCCGGGTTTTCGTGGTGGCGGATAATGTCCTGCCGGCCCTGCACGTAGGCCATTACCTTGGCCATGTCGGCCGGGCCGCTCACCTGCAAGCCAAACTGGGTGGCCTGCCGGGCCTGGTGCACCTGCCGCGCAGCGTGAATAAGGGCCTTGCTGGGCACGCAGCCGTGGTTGAGGCAGTCGCCGCCCACGTCTTCGGCCGTGCGGTCAATGAGCAGCACCCGCAGCTTGATGCGGGCCATGAACAGGGCCAGCCCCAGCCCGGCCGAACCAGCCCCCAGCACAATCAGGTCAAAATCAGCAGTATTCTCGGCCATGGCACTTTTTAGAAGCAGGGTAAGTAAAACGGGAGGAGCCGGCCAGGGGCCGCTTTTTCGTCATACGTCTCCCTGGCCCGCTGCGCCGCCCCCAGGGTCAAATCCCCCCCTTTCCAGGTGCTTCGCTGGGGGCCGTTGCTTTGCCAGCTGGTTCGTGGCCAGCGCGTTAGCCTTCGCTGCCAGGAGTCAGCCGCAAAGACGCGGGGCGTTGGCGGTATAAACTCACCCCCCACCGGGGCGGGCAACCGCAGCAATTGCCCCGCGCGGCCGGCTACGCCGTACCCATCCAGTAGGCCTGGGCTTTTTGGAAAGTATTGGCACCCACCTTTTTGCCTAGCTCCAGCCCAGCTACGTTGCCTTCGCAGAAATGAATGCCGCCGTAGAGGCGGGATTCACCGGCATTGAGGGCCGCGTTGCGGAACGTGTTCCAGCTCAGCAAGATGCCCAGCACCTCTTCGTGCGGGTCGGCCACCAGCGGCTTGCGCTGCATGTAGAAGTTCGCTGCCGATGTAGGCTTTGAGCACCGTAGCGGCGGCCATGCTGAAGGTGCTGTGCCCCGAAACGTACTCCGAAAACGGCGGGGTAGGAAAGTTATCGGCCTGAAACGGCCGCCACAGCTCGCCGGGCAGGTCGATGGTGCCCTGGCCGGCCCCGCCCCAGGCCCGAACGGTTTTGCCCCGAAACAGGTAGCGAATGGCCGTGATGGGCTGGCAGTAATCGTAGAACCGCTTGGCTTCCCAGGTGGCAATGGAGGCGTCGAACACCGCGTTCGAGACGGCAAAAAACAGCTTCACTGTTTCAGCCAGGTTCAGCTTGTCGCGCGCCATAAGGAAGGTGGTGAATAGCAGCCAGTGGCCCGGGGGCAGCTCAGAGTGGGGCCCGTCGGCCCAGTACTCGGCCGTTACCTTCTGGGTGGGCGTCAGGCGGGCCTGCACGTCGATAACGTGGGCCGAATGGGGCCATGGCCGAGAAATCCGCGCGGGTCAGGTTGGCCACCGGGTTGTACGCCGCCCACGCATCGTAGGGGCAGACGATGGCAAGGGAGCGCGCCACCATCGGCGGGCCGGGCCTGGTGAGGCAAACGGCATCAAGCAGTAGCTCCGTCCAGTCTTGTACAATGTTGGTCATAAGCAAACGGGTTGAGGGGTATCTGCTTAGGCTGCTTCGTGTCCCGGCCGGCCTCCTGCGCCAGGTGCGCCCACACCCTGGAGCTAGTGCTGCCTATTTTGTATTTTATTTAAAAATATACAAATTTTACTTTATTATTTTCACGTTATTAACTTCTTGTAATTCAAGAATTTGCCACTTAAAATAAGTTCGGCAACGCAAGCAAACGGGTAAAAAAGACAGCTTACCGCATGGCACGGGAACCACGGGGCTACCGCAGTAAATGTAGCGGCATCCCCGGAGGCGAATATCAGTGCTGCTACTGCAATGTATGCCACTGAATTTCCCGGATTAATGGCCAAAAGTCCTTGCTGCGAAACGGCTACGTCAGGATGCGGCCTTCTGTGCTAAAGCCCGGTGGCTGGCCCGCAAAAGCAGCTCCATGCGGCCGCCCCACCCCCCGATTAGTAACCCCGAGCGGCTATCGGGGTGCCCGACGGTTCTGCAAACGCCTGTTTATTACTAATTTGGCTGCTTAGTAGCATCGCTACAAGAAACAGAGCGCTTCGCATCAAATTGCCAAAATGAGGAAAGAGCAGGAAAGCAGCTTCTGGGCAACGTAGGTTACACGAAACGTTTCGTAGCTGAGGCAGCTTCTCAGCAAGTGACCCGGAGTTTTTGCAAGTGAAGGCCTGGCCAGGCTGGGTTGGAAGTGTTTTCCCTGGTTGTTCAACAACACCTTGATTGACCCGTTAAACAGCTGGCAATCCGAGGTTTTTAGCTGTATCGTGGCTGCCGGGGCCGCAGGCTGGCAGCGTTGGGCACGGGGCGGGCGTAAAAAGCCACAAGCACCGACTTTTGCCTAAATATTCTTCATCTTTACTTCATGAAAAAGACTCTCCTCTTTCTGGCCCTTGGGCTGACCGCCGCTGGCTCGTGGGCCTTTTATCCGAAGGCGCCGGCCGCGCCGGGGGGCTACCTGATGCTGATTGGTAGCGGGCGTCCCGGCACCGAGTCGTCGGTGCCGGAGTTGACAATCATTCAGCCCGACGGGCAGCGCCAGGTTCAGCGCCTGCCTACCGTCAAATCGAGCTCGGACCGCAGTTCCACCGATGCCGCCGTAGAGCTGCACCGCGCCGAGCTAGTCAAGCTCAACACCCTCTACGCCCAGGGCTGGCGGCTGGTGAACACCGCCCAAAGCACGGTGGGCACGGGGGCCACCACCGAAACCATCTACCTGCTGGAGAGGAAATAAGCTACTAGCCGGAGCCAAAAGAACGGCTCTCGTGCCGCACTGGCACCGTGCAAAAGGGCTGAAGTCACAAAGCGCACATTTGATTTTAGTCATTCCTAGCATCAGCCTGAGTACGGAGCCAGCAGCTTACTGAGGCTTAATTAACATAATTATTTAAAAATCAAGGTTTTAGTGAAAATATGGCAACAATTCAGCATCTTCCCCGCAACATTTACGTGACTCGACTGGACTATGGGCGGCTCACCAGCCTGGTGCAGCAGCCGCATGCTGCCAGCTTGGACAAGCTGGTAGCAGTGTTGCAACAGGAACTGACGCGCGCGCACTTAGTTGATTCCTATAGTATTCTACCCCATATTGTTACGATGAATTCCCGCCTCAAGCTACGCCAGCTGCGGAGCGATGAAGAGCTGCACTTTACCCTGGTGTACCCGTCTGCAGCCGATGCGGCGCTGGGGCGGCTCTCGGTACTGAGCCCGGTGGGTGTGGCGGTGCTGGGCTGCTGCCTAGGCGACCAGTTTCAGCTGGGCCACCCCGCCGGGGTGACCAGTTACTGGGTTGAGGCAATTATGCACCAGCCGGAGGCCGCTGGCGACTGGGTAAGCTAGGGAATAAGCAAAATTAGCCAAGCCAATTAGGTGCTGCCGTTATGGGTCAGCTTTGGTGCCGCTGCCGTAATAAGACCATGTCCCATCGGCAGCTAATAATCACTTAGCCCTCAGTAGTCTTCACGCTATAAGTAATGCAATTTGCGTGGTTGAGTAATGCGAAAAAGCAGCTAGCGTAGAAAACAGGTACTTACGCCAGTGTACTGTTGCACAGTATCTTGCCAGTAACCAGATTGGTTAAGACATAAGACAAAGTATAAAAAAGTACAATTAATGAATATTTTGTGCTTTTGATTACTTATTATGGTTAGTCTTTAAGCTTATCTTTATAGTAAGTACCCGACGCTAATTAGTTTATGATAAAGCGAGCAGAGTTCGTTCCAAAAATTTGATACTACATGCTGATAACCAACTATTTGACTACAAAACGGGTAAGTGTTAATAACACAAACTAATTAGCGACGGGTACTTAGGAACTTCGGTTACATCAATCACCAAATTCGTCACCATCGCAAAGCGTTGGTCAAATTCGTCTTGATTCTTAAATAAAGTGCTTTTAGCTGGTTACCATAGGAATGGTAAACAATTATAGACTTACAATATCTTAGTTAACAAGCAATAACAATTCTAATAGCTTCCCATCGGCCGGCGAACAGCGCCCCTGAGTGCGCGGTACGGCTTCCCCCTCGCGTTTCGGCGGTGCTAGCAGCCTTGGGCGCCTAGCGGCTGCCATTCTGCTTTTAACACGGACATCACCAGTTTATCGTGAAACACGCCCTGCCGACATGCCGCCTGTCGTAGCCGCCCTTCCACGACAAAGCCCGCTTTCGCATAGGCTTTCAACCCGCCCGTGTTCAAGTCAGAAACCGTGAGCATAATCCGGTTGAGGCGGTGGCTGGTGAAGCCCAGGTGGACGATTTGCTTGGTTACGGCCGTACCCACGCCCTTACCCCACCAGGCTTTCTCCCCAATGAGGATAAAGTATTCGCCCGATTGATTCGGTATGGAAATACCCGTGAGGCCGGCATAGCCAATCAACGCGTTAGTTTCGGCCAGATAGATGCCCAGGTTCAGGGTGTTCGCCTGCTGTAGGGTGGCCGCAAACCACTGGTCGATTTGCGCCGTGGTCGTCAGGCGTTGAAAAACCGAGAGCGAATACGCGATGACGTCGGGGTCGCGGAGCCACGTGTAGAAATGCGCAACGTGTTCGGGCTGCAAAGGAGCGAGCTTCACCATAATCCTGGTCTATCAAGCACTTGCCGTGGAGTGGGCAGGCGCTAAAAGTAAGCAGGGCATAACCCCAAATTTGACTTTTGGACCGGCTAACCAATTTTATCGGGTGGCTGCCGTGTTTGACGGCTGCTCCCTTAACTTCTGTACCAAGCTTTTAACCAGGGCCAATACTGACCCCAAGTAGCCCTATTGGTGGCAGGAGCATGCCTAGAGCGGGTTTCAGGTCAGTGTACATTTTTTAATTCTTAATTCATTCTATCAAGCAGAAATCTGCTTTAGCAGTCCTTATCGGCCGAGGCCGCCGAGGTACGGACGCTGCGCGCCGCCATTATCAACGACTGACCCTGGCTTTGTAAGCGCCCTGGCAATCTTAGCGCAACGAGATTACTGACAAGTTCACCAATAAACAGTTGGGGCATCCTTTCAACCAGGGCCGCTGGTGGCTAGCAAGCGCCACACGGTGGTAGCGTGAAATTCCTGGCCGCGCCGGGTGCGGTAGCCGGCTTCGTTGAGCTTGGTGGCGATTTGCCACAAAGTCTGCCCCTTACCGCGCAGGAGCTCGGCCAGCTGCGCGGCCTGCCGGTTGGCCTGATTCTCGCGAGCGTTTTGTTGCATGGCCGCCCGACCCTGGCGGTTAATAGCGGGCGTCATGTTCTGCGGATTACCCAGCTGGGCTCCGCGAGCCTTCTTGGCGGCGAGCGCATCCTTGGTGCGTTTGGATATTGTCTCGCGCTCGTGCTGGGCGAGCACGGCAAAAAGCCCCACGGTGAGCGTATTGGCGTCGGGCATGTCGCAACAGACGAAATCCACGCCCGAATCGCGCAGGGCCATGATGAAGCTAGCGTTGCGGCTGAGCCGGTCGAGCTTGGCGATGAGCAGGGTGCTGCCCATCTGCCGGGCCTCGGCCATGGCGGCGAGCAGCTGGGGGCGCTGGTTCTTTTTGCCACTCTCGATTTCGACAAATTCCCCCACCAACTGGGCGGGGTTAGCCACGAAGGCGCGCACGGCGGCGCGCTGAGCTTCGAGCCCCAAACCGGAGATTCCCTGCTTCTGGGTGGATACTCTATAATAAGAAGTGTAGCGTAGCAGCGGGAGCATGGTACAAAAAACGAGTACAAAAGTGAATTATGGCCAGGGGTAAAACAAAAGTACTTCTTTTTACATCTTAGCAACGGACGTTTACAATATGTAAAATGAGGTACCTTGCGGGTGTTTTTCCTCCCTTTGGTTCTTTTCCGATGTCGTCGGCGCGCCGCTACACTCCTTATTATAGAGTCTCTACCCAGAAGCAAGGTGCCTCGGGCCTCGGACTTGAGGCGCAGCGGGCCGCAGTGCAAGCCTTCGTCGCGGACCCGGCTCAACTCGGGACCGAGTACGTGGAGATGGAGAGCGGCAAAAAGAACCAGCGCCCCCAACTACTAGCGGCGATGGCGGAGGCCCGGCGGGTGGGGGCCACGCTGCTCATTGCCAAGCTCGACCGACTGAGCCGCAACGCGAGCTTTATTTTCGCCTTGCGTGATTCAGGGGTGGACTTTGTCTGCTGCGACATGCCCGACGCCAATACGCTCACCGTGGGTCTTTTTGCCGTGCTCGCCCAGCACGAGCGCGAGACAATATCCAAACGCACCAAGGATGCGCTCGCTGCCAAGAAGGCTCGCGGGGCCCAGCTAGGCAGCCCGCAGAATTTTACAGCAACTGTAATTGCGCAAGGCCAGCAGTCCATGCAGCGTAATGCCCGCGAACACCAGGCCAACCGGCAAGCCGCGCAGCTGGCTGAGCTTTTGCGGGCGAAAGGCCAGACTCTTTGGGAAATTGCCGCCAAGCTTAATGAAGCCGGCTACCGCACCCGAAGAGGAGGCGAGTTTCACGCCACCACCGTGCAGCGATTGCTACCGGTTGCTGTTCACCCCGGTTAGCCTGCTCGCACTGGCAGTTGCGGCACTCGCCGGTCAGCTACGGCGCACGGCCAGATGCGGGCTGCCACTCCCACCGGAGTTTTTCTCTCAAAAGAACGGACTTGCCTGTTAAACCCTCAGGGCAAGCTAGTGCTGTACGTTCTCGTTAGGCCACCTCAAGGCACACCGCTTTGACGTGCGCTGTGCTGAGCACTGGCTCACTTCAGCGGGAAGCCCACAGATTAAGCAGTGGCTTTTTTAAAGGCAGCGCCAACTGTCGGCTAGAGACCGCTCGTGGGGGCTACCACCAAGTTGTTGGTCACGTAGCGGGCCCCCATGAGGTAGGCGTCGTTGGCGGCCTGCTCGCGGTCGAGCCAGGTGGCCACGGTGCCGGTGAGGGTGACGCAGCCCTTCTCGGCGAGCACCTCCAGGTCCTGGTTGTGCAGGCTGGGCGACCAGAACCAGTGGGTGCGGATGCGCTCAGCCAGGACAGAATCGGCGTTTGGCCAGGGCTCATACACCTCGAAGCCGTCGAAGCCGGGGCTGGCGGCCACGGTTACCCAGTTGGCGAGGTCGGCCACGCCATCCACGCCCGACGCTACTCCGCCGGCCTGACCCTGCTCGAAGTGACTGCCCACCTTGCCCCTAGAGCGAAGCCTTGCCGTTGCGCACGTACGCCCGTGCAGCCGGCACCGACGGCCACATCTGGGGCGGCGAGTTTTTGCGGAGCCCGGCGCGCCAAGGCGCGCAGCGCGTGGCGCATTTCGCCTATTTCGACGCGCTGCTGGGCGATAAGATGCCGCGCGAGCCGCGCCTGTCGGCCTTCTCGCTGGCCCGCCACCTGAGCGTCAGGCTCATCTGGCGTCCGCTTGCTGCTCTGGCGCTTCGTTGCATGAACCTGACGAAGCGGTAGAGACGCCTCGACAAGCGGACGCCGGATGAGCATAAATTCTTGATTTTCTGTATTTTACATCCTAATTTTCTAAAAACATCCACCATGTGTTTAGCAATTCCCGGTAAGATAAAATCCATCGAGCTGCAATACGGCGGGCTGGTCCGCATGGCGAAGGTGGAGTTCGGCGGCATCGTCAAGGAAGCCAGCCTCGACATGGTGCCGCACGCCAAAATCGGCGACTACGTGCTGGTGCACGGGGGCGTAGCCATCACCATCGTGGACGAGGAGGAAGCCGCCAAATCCTTTGCCTACCTGCGCGAAATCGGGGAGCTGGATGAGCTGGTGGCCGGCAGCCAAACCGATAGACCCTAACAGTACCTGGCTGAGCTGCACCGCACCGCCACCCGCCCCTGGACCATCATGGAAGTGTGTGGCGGCCAGACGCATAGCCTGGTTAAGAACGGCATTATCAGCCTGCTGCCTGAGAACGTGCGCATGGTGCACGGCCCCGGCTGCCCGGTGTGCGTCACGCCGCTGCACCTCATCGACAAGGCCGTGTGCCTGGCCGAGATGTGCGGGGTAATCCTGGGCTCCTACGGCGACATGGTGCGCGTGCCCGGTTCCAAACGCAGCCTGCTCGAAGCCAAGGCCAACGGGGCCGGCGTGCGCATCCTGTACTCGCCGCTGAAAGCCGTGCAGATTGCGCAGCAAAACCCTGACCAGGAAGTTGTTTTCTTCGCCGTAGGCTTTGAAACCACCGCGCCCGCCAACGCCCTGTCGGTGGTGCACGCGCGGCGGCTGGGGCTCACCAACTACGCCATTCTGGCCTCGCACGTGCTGGTGCCGCCAGCCATGGAAGCCGTGCTGGACGACCCCGAAACCAACATCCAGGGTTTCCTGGCGGCCGGGCATTTCTGCACCATCATGGGCGTGTACGACTACGTGCCGCTGGTGCAGATATCCCCCCCCTATGAACCTCTCCTGCCCCATGCCCGTGCTGGATTTCGACGTGATTACGCTGGGCCACGGCGGTGGGGGCATCCTCACGCATCGGCTGCTGGAATCCGGCGTGTTCAGCCTCTTCAAACATGAGTTGCTGGATGAGCGCCACGACGGCGCCATTTTTGAGCTGACCGGCCGCGTAGCCTTCTCCACCGACAGCTACGTGGTGTCGCCCATTTTTTTTCCCGGCGGCAACATCGGCGAGCTGGCCGTGAACGGCACCGTGAACGACCTGGCCATGTGCGGGGCCATTCCTAAATACTTGTCGCTCAGCTTTATCATTGAAGAAGGCCTGCCGATGACCCAGTTCTGGGATATCCTGGTGAGCATCCGCGACGCGGCCCAGCGGGCGGGCGTGCAGACTATGACCGGCGACACCAAGGTGGTGGAAAAGGGCAAGGGCGACGGCATTTTCATCAACACCTCCGGCATCGGCAAGATGCACCCGCAGGCCCGGATTGCTACCCGCCACGTGCGGGCCGGCGACAAAATCGTGGTGTCGGGCTACGTGGCTACCCACGGCATCGCCATCATGAGCGGGCGCACCGGCCTCACCTTTGAAACCGATTTGGTGAGCGACACCGCCAACCTCAACCACACCGTGGCCGCCCTGCTCGATGATTTTGGCGAGCAGATTCCCCTGCTGCACGACCCCACGCGCGGCGGCGTGGCCACCGTGCTCAACGAAATTGCCCAGAATTGCCGCCTCGGCGTAACGTTGGCCCAGGAGGCCATTACCGTGCTCAACGACGTGCAAAGCGCCTGCGAGCTGCTCGGCCTCGACCCGCTCTACGTGGCCAACGAGGGCGTTTTCCTAACCGTGGTGGCCGCCGAAGCCGCCGGCTTTGAGGCGGCGCGCACCAGCACGCCGCCGGGGGTGAGCGCGCCGGAGATTGCTACCGGGTCGTAGCTGCGCAGTGGCCCGCGGCGCACCGGCACCCACTGCGCCCGCCCAGGCAGCACCCGAACTACCTGACTCTGCCGGGGCTGGTTATCCCCGATTTTTCAGCGCGTGGAATCCAGCAAGGCTAGCGGGCTCGAAAAAGGGGGCTTTTACTGCGGAATTTTTAGTATAACATATTAATAGCCAATTTGTTACCTAACAAACGGAGTTTCTCCCCATTTAGCCGGAAAACAGCAAGACAGGTAGGGCCTGCTCTGGGCAGGCGGTTACTTGGCAGGCTGAATCTGCACCCGCGCCAGCACGGGCGGGGCTATTTTGCGGCGGCGGCGCAGGCCGGCTTCCACTACATCCGTCACGCCCTTATCCAGCTGCTGAATCTGCTGGCCCTGGGCAAACGTGGTGTAGCGGTGAATGCCACTGAGCATGCCGTTGTGGGTTACTACGCGGTAGGCGCGGGTGGCGGCCAGGGGCTGGCCGT
This sequence comes from Hymenobacter sp. H14-R3, assembly GCF_030063445.1. Taxonomy (GTDB): domain Bacteria; phylum Bacteroidota; class Bacteroidia; order Cytophagales; family Hymenobacteraceae; genus Hymenobacter. Next base: position 13,609 of record NZ_JASITD010000033.1, read on the forward strand.
TTACCTGCACGGCGCGCACGCGCCGCCCGGCGGGGCGGCCGAGGTCGGCCGCCCAGGCCAGGCCGCTGCTTTGAATCAGGCCCCCTACCCGCAGCAGGTCGTTGCCGGGGTTGAGGTTGGTCGCGCTCTGCTCCAGCAGGGTCGTCAGCTGCGCGCCGGTCAGGGTCATCGTCACCAGCTTGGAGGGGTGCGGCAGCAGCGTGTACAGGGCTTCGCGGGTGATGGGGCCGGCTTCGAGCGACACGCCGTAGCCCACGCCGGGCAGCAGGGCAACTTCGGCCCCCGTGGCTTCGCGCAGCAGTTCGCCGGCCAGCTGGTCGAAGGGGCTGGCCGACTTATACTGCCGGCCAATGCGGCCGGTGGCGGTGGCCAGCACTTCTTCCAGCTGCGCCCGGTAGGGCGCGCGCAGCGAGTCAACCAGCGCGGCCACGGCCGGGTCGGCGGGGTATTGGTTGGCCCAGAGGGTGGGCGCAATGCCCTCCACTTTGGTCAGGTGGCCCTTTTGCACCTGCACGGTGAGCTGGCCGAGCACGGCGGCATCGGACAGCGCCTGCACCACCCACACGCCGGCCACCCGCCGGGGCGGCGTAAGGCGGTCGTGCGAGTGGGCCCCCACAATGAGGTCGATGCCCGGCACCTCGCGGGCCAGCTGCTCATCCACCTTGGTGCCCTGGTGCGAGAGCACGACTACCACGTCGGCGCGGGCGCGCAGGCCCGGCAGGTAGCGGCGGGTGGCCTCAATGCCACTGCTGAAGGTCAGCGCTGCGGTGTTTTTGGGGTTGCCGGTGAGGCCCGAGTTGTGGTAGGTGAGGGCTAGCACGCCCACCCGCACCCCGCCCACGGTAAACACCTGGGTAGGGTCGCCGAGGAAAGGCTGACCGGTGGCCTTGTCGGTTACGTTGGCCCCGCGCATGGGAAAGTGGGCCAGCTGCTGCAGCTCGCGGGTGCGGGCGCTGCCGTAGTCGTAGTCGTGGTTGCCCAGGGCCATAAACTGGTAGCCCAGCGCATTCATCAGGTGGATGTTGGCGGCGCCCTGGGTCTGGTTGGCCAGCAGGTCGTCGCCAAACGTGTCGCCGCCGTCGAGCAGCAGCACACTGGCCGCCCCGCGCTGCTGGCGCACCCGCGCCACGGCGGTGGCCAGGTGGGCAAAGCCACCCACGGTGCCCGCGTGCGCAAACGAGCTGGGCGGCCGGCCCGGGTCGCCGGTCTGGGCCGTGGCATTGCCGGGCGCCACGGCAAAGGGCCGGTGCCGGCCGTGGATGTCGTTGGTATGCAGAATGGTGAAGGTGCCGCTGGCCGCACCCGGCTGCGGGGCCGCCGGCAAAGCCCCGGTAGCCAGGAGCAGCAAGCTACCAAGCGCCACTTGCAGCAGGATTTTGGGCAGTATCATAAGCAGAAACCAAATGTAACAGACCGGTTTTTGCCGGCACTATAAAACAATGTTACGCGAAAATTTGTACACATGAAATATCTTTCATACATTCGTACTACTTATGACTACTCCCGCTCCCTCCCTTTCCGTCAATCTCGGCCTCGACATCGAGAAAATGGAGAAAGTGGCGTTCATCCTCAAAACCACGGCTCATCCCACGCGCATTGCCATTGTGCAGCTGCTGGCGGCCAATGACAGCCTCTCAGTGAGCGAAATCTGCGAGCGCCTGGGCGGGGCCGAGCAGTCGCTCACCTCCCACCACCTGGCCAACATGAAGCTCAAGGGGCTGCTCAGCAGCTCGCGCAGTGGCAAAAACATCTACTACTCGCTGAAAATGCGGGAAGTTATCAACGTTATTCAGTGCCTGGCCAGCTGCACAGCCCTGTAAGCCCGGCTTTTTTTTGCCACTTCGCATGAACAAACCTTCATGCTTTCATGTAACTTATTTCGCCTGTTTATGCTGCACTACTTCGGCTACTTCGCCGCCATCTTCATTGGCCTTGCCCTCGGCATTATGGGTGGCGGGGGCTCCATTCTCACCGTGCCCGTGCTGGTGTACCTGATGGGCGTGAACCCGGTGCTGAGCACGGCCTACTCGCTGTTTGTGGTGGGCAGCACCTCGGTGGTGGGTGCGGCGGGGTATTTCCGCAAGGGGCTGGTGTCGCTGCCCACGGCGGTCGTGTTTCTGGCACCCTCGCTGGCGTCGGTGTTTCTGGTGCGCAAGGTGCTCATGCCGGCCCTGCCGCACGAGCTGTTCACGGTGGGCGGCCTCGTGTTTACCAAGGACCTGCTGGTGCTGGTGGCCTTCGCCGTGCTGATGGTGGTGGCGGCCGTGTCCATGATTCGCAGCCAGCCGGCCAGCGCGGTCCCCGACGACCGGCTGCCCAACCGGCCCCTCAACTACCCGCTCATTCTGGGCATTGGGTTGGTGGTGGGGGCACTCACGGGCTTCGTGGGGGCGGGCGGTGGCTTCCTCATCATTCCGGCGCTGGTGCTGGGGGCGCGCCTGCCCATGAAGCTGGCCGTGGGCACCTCGCTGGCCATTATCGCCCTGAACTCGCTCATTGGCTTTACCGGTGATTTGAGCGCAGGCACGCCCATTGCGTGGCCGTTCATTCTGGGTTTTCTGGCCTTTGCGCTCGGCGGCATCGTGCTGGGCACCTACCTGGCGCGCTTCATTCCGGGGGCTAAGCTCAAGCCGGCATTCGGGTGGTTTACGCTGGCTATGGGCACATTTATTCTCACCAAGGAGCTGTTGTTTCACCATTCCTAACCGCCTGATTTCTACTTCTATTCACTCGTTTTTTTGTTACCTCCCATGAAAATCGAACAGTTTGAAGACAAGGGCCTGGCCCACTTTTCCTACGCCATTCTCAGCGACTGCGCCCGCGAAGTCGTCCTCATCGACCCCGCCCGCAACCCGCAGCCCTACTACGACTTTGCCCAGGCGCACGAGGCCAAAATTGTGGCCGTTATCGAAACCCACCCCCACGCCGACTTCGTGAGCAGCCACCTGGAAATTGCGCAGAAAACCGGCGCGGTTATTCGCGTGAGCAAGTTGCTCGGAGCTGATTATCAGCACGAAGCCTTCGATGAGGGCGACGCCTTCGCGGTGGGCAAGCTCACGTTCCGGGCCCTGAACACGCCCGGCCACTCGCCCGATTCCATCAGCATTGTGCTGGCGCGCGCGGGCAAAGACGTGGCCGTATTCACCGGCGACACGCTGTTTATCGGTGACGTGGGCCGGCCCGACCTGCGCGAAAAAGCCGGCAACCTCCGGGCCAGGCGCGAGGAGCTGGCCGCCCAGCTGTACCACAGCACCCGCGAAAAGCTGATGCCCCTGGCCGACGACGTGCTCGTGTACCCCGCCCACGGCGCGGGCAGCCTCTGCGGCAAGGCCCTGAGCGGGGCCAGCAGCAGCAGCATCGGGGCCGAGAAAATCGGCAACCCCATGCTGCAACCCCTGAGCGAAGCCGCGTTTGTGGCCGAGCTGCTGGCCGACCAGCCCTTCATTCCCCAGTACTTCGGCTACGACGTGGCCCTGAACAAGGCCGGCGCGCCGGCCTACGCCCCCAGCGTGCAGCAGGTGCCGCGCCTGGCGGCCGGCGCGGCGCTGGCGGCCGGCGTGCTGGTGATTGATGCGCGCCCCGCGGCGGCGTTCAAAAAAGGCCACGTGGCGGGGGCCATCAACCTCCAGCAGGGTGGCAAGTTCGAGACCTGGCTGGGCTCGCTTGTGGGGCCGGCGGAGTCGTTTTACCTGCTCGCGGCCGACGAGGCCACGCGGGAGGACCTGATTCAGAAAACGGCCAAAATCGGCTACGAGCCGCTCATTAAAGGTGCGCTGGTGGGCACCCCGGCCCCCGGCGCGGCGATGCCGGCGCTGGACGTGGCGCAGTTCCGCGCGCACCCGGAAAGCTACACCATCGTGGATATCCGCAGCCCGGTGGAGCACCGCGACGAGCCCATTTTCGCGGGCTCCCTCCACATTCCGCTGCCCGAGCTGCGCGCGCGGGCCGGCGAGATTCCGGCCGGCAAGCCGGTGGTGGTGCACTGCGCCGGCGGCTACCGCTCGGCGGCGGGCAGCAGCATCGTGGCCGCCGCCTTGCCCGGGGCCGAGGTGCTCGATTTGGGCGAGGCCGTGCAGTCGTTTCAGCCCGCCCCGGCGGCCCACTAGGCCCGGCCGGGCCGCAGGCTTTGCGCCTACCAGGCTTGGCTGCTACGCTGTTTTCTCCTCGTCCCTCAAATTATTCTCCCATGTTTAGCTTCCTTACCTCTGCCGCGCCCGCTTACCACAACCTGCCGCCGGCCCAGTTTGCTGCCGGCATCCGCCAGGCCGGGGCCGTGCTGCTCGACGTGCGCCGGCCCGACGAGTTTGCCCAGGGCCACCTGCCGGGCGCCGTCAACCTCGAAGTAACCGCGCCCGACTTCGGCCGGCGCGTGGCTACCCTCGACAAAGCCAAGCCCACCTACGTGTACTGCCGCAGCGGGGCCCGCTCGGCCAACGCGGCCGGGCAGCTTACTACGGCCGGCTTTGCGCAGGTGAGCAACCTGCTGGGCGGCGTGCTCGACTGGCCCGAGCCGCTCACTACTAAATAATAACGGGAATATAGGGCAAGCTTTAGCTTGCCGGCAGCAGGTTCATAATGCTTTGTATAGCAAGCATATACGAACTAGCAAACCCTGCCGCCGGCAAGCTAAAGCTTACCCTACCTCCTGACTCTCCTTGCTTTTTATGCTTGAACTTTTGCAAAAACCCTGGCCCTGGTACGTGGCCGGGCCCCTGATTGGCCTCACCGTGCCGGCGCTGCTGCTGCTGGGCAACAAAGCGCTGGGTATCAGCTCCTCGCTGCGGCACGTGTGCGCCGCCTGCGTGCCGGCCGGCATCCCGTTTCTGACTTACAACTGGCGGGCCGAGATGTGGAACCTGGTGTTCGTGCTCGGTATTGCCCTGGGCGGCTTCCTGGGTTACCAGGTGCTGGGCCACCCCGCCGTGGTGGGCATCTCGCCCGAAACCGTGCACGACCTCCAAACCCAGCTGCACCTCACCGATTTCACCGGCCTGCTGCCGCGCGAGCTGTTTGCCCTCGACAACCTGGCCAACTGGAAGGGCTGGGTCTTTATGGTGCTGGGCGGCTTTCTGGTGGGCTTCGGCACGCGCTACGCCGGGGGCTGCACCTCGGGCCACGCCATTTCGGGCCTCTCCAACTTGCAGTGGGTGTCGCTGGTGGCGGTTATCGGCTTTTTCGCCGGCGGGCTGGTAATGACGTGGGTGGTTTACCCGCTGCTTTTTTAACGCTGTTTTCTACCGTTATGAAATACCTTAAATACCTGGTGTTGGGCACGTTGTTTGGCATCATTCTCACCAAGAGCGAAGTCATCAGCTGGTTTCGGATTCAGGAGATGTTCCGCTTCCAGGCCTTCCACATGTACGGCGTCATCGGCTCGGCCATTGTGGTGGGCATGGTTTCGATTCAGCTCCTCAAGCGCAACCGCCTCAAAAGCATCAGCGGCGAGCCCATTGTACTGGCCGACAAGCAGTTCAACCACGGCATCTGGATTGGCGGCTTCATTTTTGGGCTGGGCTGGGCCATTACCGGGGCCTGCCCCGGCCCGCTATTCGCCCAGCTGGGCAGCGGCGTGGGCGGGGCCGCCGTCATGATTCTGGCCGCCCTGGCCGGCACCTGGACCTACAGCGCCCTGCGCGAGAAGCTGCCCCACTAGGTGGCCCCTACCTACCTTAGTTACCAGTTACCTGCCTTACTTGGTGCGCGCCTAATCTCTCTGTGATGATGCCTTCTGAAGAACCCGGCCGGCAGCTTAGGCTGGTAGCGCGTTTGCTGGTGCTGCTCACGGCCGTGGTCGTGCTGATGGCCGGGGTGCTGCTGAGCCAGCGCTACGGCCCGCCGGCCGCGCCGGCCCCCATCGTGGCTGACGAAGCTACCGACGGCCCGCCGCCCGCGGGCAGCTACCACCGCCCCGCCACCCCGGCCCCCGACACGGCCACTATTCCGCGCACGGCGGCGGGCCGCGAAATCCGCTACGGGCGGCAGCTGATTGCCCATACGGCGCAGTACCTGGGCCCGCAGGGCACGGTGGCGCACCTCACCAACGGCATGAACTGCCAGAACTGCCACCTGCAGGCCGGCACCCAGGGCTTCGCCAACAACTACCTGGCCGTGGCCGCCACCTACCCCAAGCTGCGGGCCCGCTCGGGCACGACGGTGGACGTTGCCCAGCGCGTGAACGACTGCCTGGAACGCAGCCTCAACGGCCGCGCCCTGCCCGACAGCAGCCGCGAGCTGCGCGCCATGGTGGCCTACGTCAAGTGGCTGGGAACGGGCATCCCGAAGGGCAAAAAGGTCTACGGCACGGGCTTCGTGAAGCTGGCCTACCTCGACCGGGCCACCGACCCGGTGGTTGGCAAAGCCGTGTTTGCCAGCAAGTGCCAGAGTTGCCACGGCCCCACCGGGCAGGGCCAGCCGCTGGCGGATGGCCCGGGCTACCAGTACCCGCCGCTGTGGGGCCCGCACAGCTACAACGACGGCGCGGGTATGTTTCGGGTGAGCAACCTGGCCAAGTACGTGAAGGCCGCCATGCCCTTTGGGGCCACCTTCGACCACGCGCAGCTCACCAACAAGCAGGCCTGGGACGTGGCCGCCTTCGTCAACTCGCAGCCCCGCCCGCACCTGCCTACCCCCCGCGACTGGCCCGACATCCGCAAGAAGCCGGCTGACCATCCCTTCGGCCCCTACGCCGATGCATTCTCCGAGCGGCAGCACAAGTACGGGCCGTGGCCGCCCATTGAGGCCACCTACCCCGCCAAGGCCAACTAGCTACCGCTGATGAACCGCCTCCTTCGTCTCTGCGCGGCCAGCCTGCTTTTGGGCCCCCTGGCCGCGCGGGCGCAGCAGGCCGAGCCCGCCCCTACCCGCCCCACCATCGGCCGCCCGGTGCTGCAACCTTATGCCGCCCCGGCTGCGGCCGACACGGGGAAGGCCCGCACGCTGGCCGAAGCCTTTGGGCGCGGGCAGTGGCGGGGGCGTAACTACTTTATAATGAGTCAGAACCGCGGCAGCCTGCCCAGCTACTACGCCAACGGCCTGGGGGCCGGGGCGCGCTTCGAGACGGCCCCGCTGCACGGGGTTTCGGTGGGGGCGGGCGGCTTTTTCTGGGTGAGCCTGGCCGCCAATGACCTGGCCACGCCCGACGCGGCTACCGGCGCAGTGAGCCGCTACGGGGTGGGCCTGTTCGACGTGCGCAGCCCCGGCCGGCGGCAGCTCACGGGCCGGCCCGAGGAGCTGTTCGTGCGCTACCGCTGGCGGCAGTCGGCGGCCACCTTCGGGCGGCAGCTGCTGGTAACGCCCCTGCTCAACCCGCAGGATGGCCGCCTGAGCCCCAACTACGCGCAAGGGGTTTGGCTGGAAGTCAACGAGCTGGCTCATACGCGCTTCACGGCGGGCGGGCTCACGCACCTCGCCGTGCGCTCGACCTCGGAGTGGGCGCCGGTGGCCAGTTCCAATGGCCTCTACTCGGCGGGGGTGGACGAGGCCAGCCGGCGCGCCGCCTATACCGGCCAGCTGAGCAGCCGGGGCCGGGGCGTGCTGGGCGCCAGCCAGCAGCGGGGCCCCCGCACCCGCGTGCTGGCCTGGAACTACTACGCCGACAACCTCTTCAACAGCCTCTTTACGGAGCTGACCACCGGCCGGGCCGTGGGCGCGGGCGCGGGCCAGCTTACGCTGGGCGCGCAGTACCACTACCAGCGCACCGTGGGCACCGGCGGCAACCCCGACCCGCACCTGGCCTACAGCGCCCCCGGCCGCCAGGCCCACGGCCTGAGCGGCCGCCTGGGCTACCAGCGCGGCCCCTGGAGCCTGAGCGCCAACTACACCCGCATCACCCACACGAAGCGCTTCTTGTTTCCGCGCGAGTGGGGCCGCGAGCCGTTTTACACGTTTTTGCCCCGCGAGCGGGAAGAGGGCTTTGGGGGCCTCGACGCGGCCGCGCTGCTGGCCAGCTACGCGGTGCCGGCCGGGCCGGGCCTGAAGGCGGAGGTTGGCTACGGCCCCTGTTACCTACCCGAAGTAACGGATTTACGCCTCAACAAGTACGGCATGCCTTCGTAAAGCCCGCGCAGCCCCTTGGCTCAGCTACCCGTTTCGGGGCTGGGCCAAGGGGCTGCGCGGGCAGATGCTGTACCTCTACAAAGGCAGCCTGGGCCACACCCACGACGCGAGGCCCGCTACGTGGTGAACATGCACCAGCTTAACCTGATTACCAACTACGATTTCTAGGAATTCAGCCCCCCGCCTTATGAAGCCACTCCTGCATTATCCGGCCCCGGCCGCCGCTTTGTTACTGGCCTTGCTGGGCAATCCGAGCCAGGCCCAAACCGCCGCCCCGGCAGCGCCCATGGCGCCGGCGCCCACCCTGGGCGCGCCCAACGCCGCCGCCGCTGCCCAGGCCGCCCGGTTTCACGGGGCCACGGCCCGCAAGGGCCACTACCGAGCTGTTTACCAGCTCAATAGCAGCGACCCCAAGCTCATTACCAAAACGCTGCAGGCCATGCAGGCCGCCGTGGCCGACCCCCGCCTGAAGGGCAAGCTGGCCCTGGAGCTGGTCGTGTTCAGTGGCGGCACCGTGGCCCTGCGCAAAAACCAGCCCTACGAAGCCGATGTGCTGGCTTTGCAGCAAGCCGGCGTTATCCTGGCGCAGTGCGAAAACTCGATGAAGGCCCAAAACCTCACCCCCGATGAGATGCTGCCCTACATTTCGTTCGTGCCCACGGCCAATGGCGAGCTGATTATCCGGCAGGCGGAGGGCTGGGCGCTGGTGCATTTGTAGCAGCACCGCCGGGGGCCGATAAATTCTCCCGGCTTGGGGGGGGCGTTCGCCCTGGGCGAGTGCCTGCGCACGCACGCAGCTGGGCCGGCCGGCTCCGGCGCGGCCCAGCTGCGTGCGTGCGCAGCGTTTGAACGGACACCCTTTGGGCATGCCCGGCAATGCCCCCGCCCGCCGCCACGACCCAGGCAGCCCGCCCCTTTTTCGTATTTCACCACTAATCCCCTTTTCCGATGCCTGTTTTTCGTCATTTCCTGGCTGCGCTGCTGCTGACTGGGACGGCCCTCACCGCCACCGCCCAAACTGCCAAACCCAGCGCCGACCAGGTTGCTTTTCAACAAGGCACCTTTCAGGGGGCCACGGCCGACAAAGCCCGCTATGATGTTATTTATCAGCTCGATAGCGAAGACCCCAAGCTAATTAAGCAGACCCTGCGCAACATCAGCAATGCCCTGGACGACCCCCGCCTGAAGGGCAAGCTGCAAGTCGAGCTGGTGGCTTTTGGCGGGGGCGTCGCGGCCTTTCGCAAAGACCAGCCCTACGAGGCGGAGCTGCTGGCCCTCAAAGAGAAAGGTGTGATTCTGGCGCAGTGCCTGAACACGATGCGGGAGCGCAAAATAACCAAGCAGGAGCTGTGGCCCTTCCTCAGCTTCGTGCCCAGCGGCAACGGGGAGCTGATAATCCGGCAGGCGCAGGGCTGGGCGCTGGTGCACCCGTAGTTTTGCGGGCTTCCCCTTCCCCATGAAAGCGGCCACCGTTCCGGTTTACTGCATTGGCTCGTACCCGGATGGGCACGGGCCGGACCGCTTTTATGCCCAGCGGCTCGAAACGCTGGTGGCCAGCTTTGCCGGCATCGACCGGCCGCACACCCACGATTTCTACCTGCTGCTGTATATCCGGCAGGGCTCGGGCACGCATACCATTGATTTTGTGACGTATGACGTGCAGCCGGGCTACCTGTTTTTTCTGGCTCCCGGCCAGCTGCACAGCTGGAGCCTGAGCGCCGACTGCGCTGGCTACCTCGTGTTTTTTGACGAGGCGTTTTACCTGCACACCTACCCCAGCAGCCGCCTGCGGCAATACCCGTTCTTTCAGCCGCTGCGCGCGCACCTGGTGGACTTGTCGGGGCCGACGCCGCCCTTCCCAACCCTGCTGGAGCAACTGATGCTGGAAGCGGAAAGCGGCTTCGACAACCGCCTGGAGGTGCTGCGCGGCTGCCTCTACGTGCTGCTGGAGCTGGCCGCCCGCTACGCCCAGCGCACCGCGCCCACGGCCGCCAGCGCGCACCAGGGCCAGCTGCTGCGCCGCTTTGAGGAGCTGCTCGACCAGCATTTTCGCACCGAAAAAACCGTGCGCGCCTACGCCGCCTGGCTCAGCCTCACCCCCAACCACCTGAACGCCCTGTGCCGCCGCGCCCGCAACCACACGGCCAGCGACCTCATTCAGCAGCGGGTGCTGGTGGAGGCCCAGCGCCTGCTCGCGCACTCGGGCCAGCCCATCAAGCAGCTGGCCGAGGCCCTGGGTTTTCAGGATGCCTCGTACTTCGGGCGCTTCTTTCGCAAGCGCACGGGCCAGACCCCGGAGCAGTTTCGTGAAAATCGTTGATATGTGGGAGTAATGCCCCGTTTTGTGGCTTTTGAGGGATTTTTGAGGATGGTACCTTTGTAAAAGTACCAGCGACCCTGCTTTGCCAATTTCGGCTGAACGGGGGCGCGGCCACTGCCCCGCGCATGAAAGCTTCCCGAGGGTTCTACCTGATTTTGCTGCTCGAACGGCTGGTGTGGGGCCTCATCCCGGCGGCCGTGGTAGTGGCCCTGGTGCTGGCCGGCCGCCCAAGCGGCGGGGCGGCGGCCGCAACATCGCCAGCCACTCCTTCAGGGCAAGGAGATAGCCGCGCGCACCAGCCGTAGTCGCCGGCGACCTGACGGATGTCATCCGCTGCGGGGTGCTTCGTCATGGGTAGGCGGCCCACTAACCGGGAGCTTTGCCCAGCGCCCTCGGAGCCTTCCGCCAACTCCCTTATAAACGTGCGCCCCGAAGCCCGTTGGCTGCCCGCCATGCCGGCGGGCGGGCCTGCTGCTGCCCCCACCAAACTACTGATTACCGCTCTATTATGACCGTATTCATTGTCTTTCTGATACTTGCGCTGCTGCTGCTGGTGTTCGGGCTGCTCTTCCGGCTCCAGATTCTCACGTCCATTTTTTCCGGCGAATCCACCCGCGACATTGGGCCGGGCAACCGCATCAATGCCAGCCTGATGCTGGTATTTCTGGTGGGGGGCGGCGGCTGGCTGGTCTGGTCGGCCGTGAGCAGCTACGCGCGCCTGAACGTGCCGGTGGCCTCGGTCCACGGCGGGGCCATCGACCGGCTGTTCTGGGTCACGATGGGCATTTTGGGCGTGGCGTTCGTGCTGGTGCAGGTGTTTCTGTTTGGCTACGCTTTCAAGTACCGGTACAAGGAAGGGCAGCGGGCTTATTTCTACTCCCACAACAACAGACTGGAGGTTGTCTGGACCCTGATTCCGGCCATTGTGTTTGCCGCCCTGGTATTTACGGGCTGGAAGCAGTGGACCCGCATTACGGGGCCGGCCCCCAAAAACGCGGTGGTGCTGGAGGTGATGGGCAAGCAGTTCAACTGGCTGGTGCGCTACCCCGGCCGCGACCTCAAGCTGGGCGTGGTGAACTACCGGCTGATTGACGCGGCCAATGACTGGGGCTTCGACCTCAGCGATAAAGCGGGCCGCGACGACTTCATGGCCAGCGAGATACACGTGCCCAAGGGCGTGCCGGTGCTGCTCAAGATTCGCTCGCGCGACGTGCTGCACTCGGTATATATGCCGCAGTTCCGGCTTCAGATGTACGCCGTGCCGGGCATGCCCACGCGGTTCTGGTTTACGCCCACCGTAAGCACCGACGAGATGCGCGCCAAGCTGGGCAAGCCCAATTTCAACTACGAGCTGGCCTGCAACCAGGTGTGCGGCAGCAGCCACTTCGCCATGAAAATGATTGTGGTGGTAGACGAGCCCGACGACTACGTGGCCTGGTTTGCCGCCCAGTCGCCAGTATCCCAGAATGCGGACCTGCTGGCGTCTTACCAGCAAATGAGCCGGCAGACCGGCCTGGGCCAGGGCGGTAGCCGCGGGGCCCGCACCGCCGCCATTGCCGAAACCGGCGAGCTGCCGGCCCCGCCGCCCGCCCGGGCTACGCTGTAACCAGGAGTTTGCCCTTGCCTTGTCTTTTTATGGATATCAACCTTTCCCCCGGCCTACCCTCCTCCGCAGGCGGGGCCCTGCCCACGCCGGCCCGGCCGGTGGTGCCCGCCGTCGAGCGCGCCCACATCCACGAACACCACGAGCACCCCGAGCAGCACTGGCTGTTTCGCTACGTGTTCAGCCAGGACCACAAGGTTATTGCCAAGCAGTTTCTGGTTACGGGCATGTTCTGGGCCCTGGTGGGCGGGGCGCTGTCCTCGCTGTTTCGGCTGCAGCTGGGCTGGCCCGAGGGTACCATGGAGTGGCTTAAGCCCCTGCTGGGCAAGTGGATAGAGGGCGGCAAGCTGAGCCCCGAGTTTTACCTGGGCCTGGTAACGCTGCACGGCACCATCATGGTGTTTTTCGTGCTCACGGCGGGGCTCAGCGGCACGTTTTCCAACTTCCTGATTCCCTTGCAGATTGGGGCCCGCGACATGGCCTCGGGCTTCATGAACATGCTCTCGTACTGGTTTTTCTTCTTGTCGAGCGTCATCATGTTCTCGTCCCTGTTTATCGAAACCGGGCCGGCGGCCTCGGGCTGGACGATTTATCCGCCGCTCTCGGCCCTGCCGCAGGCCATTTCGGGCTCGGGCCTGGGCATGACGCTCTGGCTGGTGAGCATGGCCATTTTCATTGTGTCGCAGCTGCTGGGCAGCGTCAACTACATCGCCACCATCATCAACCTGCGCACCCGGGGCATGAGCATGACCAAGCTACCGCTCACCATCTGGGCGTTTATGCTCACGGCGGTGCTGGGCACGCTCTCGTTTCCGGTGCTGCTGTCTGCCTGCCTGCTGCTGGTGTTCGACCGCTCGTTCGGCACCTCGTTCTTCCTCTCCGACATCTACATTGCCGGGCAGGCGCTGCACAACGAGGGTGGCTCGCCGGTGCTGTTTCAGCACTTGTTCTGGTTTTTGGGCCACCCCGAGGTGTACATCATCATCATGCCGGCCATGGGCATTGTGTCGGAAGTGATGGCTACTAATGCCCGCAAGCCCATTTTCGGCTACCGGGCCATGATTGGCTCGCTGCTGGGCATTTCGCTGCTCTCGTTCGTGGTGTGGGGCCACCACATGTTCGTGACGGGTATGAACCCCTTCCTGGGCTCGGTATTCGTATTTCTGACGCTGATGATTGCCGTGCCCTCGGCCGTGAAGACGTTTAACTGGCTGGCCACGCTCTGGCGGGGCAATATCCGCTTCACGGCGGCCATGCTCTTCAGCATCGGCTTCGTGAGCCTGTTTGTGTCGGGGGGCCTCACGGGCATTGTGCTGGGCAACGCCTCGCTCGATATTCAGATGCACAACACCTACTTTCTGGTGGCCCACTTTCACCTGGTGATGGGCTCGGCGGCCATGTTTGGCATGTTTGCCGGCATCTACCACTGGTTTCCGAAGATGTTTGGGCGCATGATGAACGAGCCGCTGGGCTACGTGCACTTCTGGCTCACGCTCACCGGGGCCTACCTCACCTTCGTGCCAATGCACTACATCGGCATTGCCGGCTTCCCACGCCGCTACTACTCCTGGACGGGCTTCGACATGTTCTCGCAGTTTGCCGACATGAACAAGTTTATCTCCGTGGCGGCCATCGCCGTGTTCTTCGCCCAGTTCATCTTCCTGTTCAACTTCTTCTACAGCATCTGGCGGGGCCGCCGCGCCACCCAGAACCCCTGGCACGCAAACACCCTGGAGTGGACCACGCCCATCGAGCTTGGCCACGGCAACTGGCCCGGCGAGATTCCGGCCGTGTACCGCTGGCCCTACGACTACAGCAAGCCCGGTGCCGAAGCCGACTTCATCCCGCAGACCGTCCCGTTCTCGCAAACGGCCTCCTCCAACCAGCCCTACGAAAAAGAATTGGAATAAGCCCCGGCCCCCGCCACTGGCAAGCGAAAGCTTACCCTACACCTCGGCTGCACAAGTCTCCTCCTCTCATTATGGCTACTACTTCGTCTTCGCCGCTGGCTTTCGTGGCCCAGCGGTGCCCGCGCTGCCACCAGGGCCGCGTGTTCGAAACGTCGGCTTTCAGCCCCCGCTTCCAGCAGATGCACACCAGCTGCCCGGCCTGCGGGCTGCACTACGAGCCCGAGCCCGGCTTCTACTGGGGCGCCATGTACATCAGCTACGCCTTTTCGATGGCCATTGTGGTAGCCGTGGGCATTGCCGTGTTTGTGCTGGGCCACGACCCGGAGGCCTGGGTCTACATCCTGGCCGTGACCCTGACCACCATCCTGCTGGTGCCACTCTCGTTCCGCTACTCGCGCATGGTGATGCTCTACCTGTTTGCGGGCTTCGACTACGACCCGGCCGTGGCGGCGGAAGTAGCCAGCCGCCCCACGGCGGCCCCGCCACTGCCCGCGCCGGAGCTCGTCGGCTGATAAGTAAAATATTTGATTATCAGTTAGTAAGGCTTCTGTTTACAGGTCTGCTTCCCTACCCCCACTACCATGTCCGTTGAAATTCTGGCCCGCGTCCAGTTTGCCTTCACCATTGCCTTCCACTACATCTACCCGCCGCTCAGCATTGGGCTGGGCGTGGTACTGGTCATTATGGAAGGCATGTTTTTGAAGACGCGCAACCCCATGTACGAGCAGCTCACGCGGTTCTGGATTCGCATTTTCGCCCTCATCTTCGGCATCGGCGTGGCCACGGGCATCGTGATGGAGTTTGAGTTTGGCACCAACTGGGCCACCTACTCGCGCTACGTAGGCGACATTTTCGGCTCGGCGCTGGCGGCGGAGGGCATTTTCGCCTTCGCCCTGGAATCGGGCTTTTTGGGCATTCTGCTCTTTGGCTGGCACCGGGTGTCGCCGCGGGTGCACTTTTTTGCCACGGTAATGGTGGCGCTGGGCTCCATGTTTTCGGCCGTCTGGATTGTGGTGGCCAACTCGTGGCAGCAAACGCCGGCCGGCTTTCACATTGTGGGTTCGGGCCTCACGGCGCGGGCCGAAGTCACCGACTTCTGGGCCATGGTCTTCAACCCGAGCAGCGTCGACCGGCTCTCGCACGCCATCATCGGCTCGTTTCTGGCCGGCTCATTCCTGGTGCTGAGCGTGAGCGCCTGGTACCTGCTCAAAGGCCGGTTTGTGGAAAGCTCGAAGGCGGCATTCAAGATTGCGCTGGCCGTGGCCACGGTGTCGGGGCTGGGGCAGCTCTTTACCGGCCACCACTCGGCCAACGGCGTGGCCGTGAACCAGCCCGCCAAGCTGGCCGCCTTCGAGGGCCACTACGCCGCCGCCGCGCCGGCCGATATGTATTTGCTGGGTTGGGTCGATACTAAGACTCATAAAGTCAGCGGATTAAGTATTCCCGGCGGACTAAGCTTCCTGCTGCACCAGGATTTCAAGGCCCCCGTGCGCGGGCTCAACAGCTTCCGGCCCGAGGACCGGCCGCCGGTCAATTTCGTGTTCCAGACCTACCATGTAATGGTGGCCATCGGCCTGGCGCTCATTGGCCTCACGCTGCTGGCCAGCTGGCTGCTGTGGCGGGGCCGGCTCTGGCAGTCGCGCTGGCTGCTGAGCGTGTTTGTGGCGGCCGTGCTGCTGCCCCAGCTTGGCAACCAGGTGGGCTGGTACTCGGCCGAAGTGGGCCGCCAACCCTGGGTGGTGTACGGGCTGCTGCGCACCTCGCACGCGCTGTCCAAGGCCGTGACGGCGGGCCAGGTTTGGTTTTCGCTGATATTGTTCACGCTGGTGTACGCCCTGCTCTTCGCCCTGTTTCTGTATTTGCTCAACAAGAAAATTCAGCACGGCCCCGGCGACGAAGCCCCGAACACGGACGACGCAGATGGGCACCTCTCGCCTGCGTCCAAGCGCAACAACCCCGTCATTTCGCACGAGGCGCCGGCCGCTTCGGCCGCCGCGCTCAGCCACGTTTCCGACCTGTAACTCTTCCCGGCTATGACAACTTTTCTGGGCCTTGACTTGGCGGTGTGGTGGTTTTTGGTGGTGGGGGCCGTGTTTACGGGCTACGCCGTGCTCGACGGCTTCGACCTGGGCGCGGGGGCCATTCACATGTTTTTCAAACGGGAAGAAAGCCGGCGGGTGGCCCTCAACGCCATCGGGCCGGTGTGGGACGGCAACGAGGTGTGGCTCGTCATTGGCGGGGGCACGCTGTTCGCGGGCTTCCCGGTGGTGTACGGCACGGTGTTTTCGGCGTTTTACGTGCCGTTTATGCTGTTTCTGGTGGCGCTCATCTTCCGGGCCATTTCCATCGAATTCCGCAGCAAGGAGAAAATGGGCTGGTGGCACAAAATGTGGGACTGGAGCTACTCGGTGGCCAGCATTGTGGTGGCCCTGAGCCTGGGCGTGGTGCTGGGCAACATCATTCAGGGCCTGCCCATTGGGGCCGACCGCGAGTTTCACGGCAACTGGCTTTCCTTCCTGAACCCCTACGCCCTGCTGGTGGGCCTGACTACGGTGGCCCTGTTTGCCCAGCATGGCGCGGTGTACCTGCTGCTCAAAACCGAGAACCGCATTTTTACGCGCCTCACCCTCATTGTGCGCCAGACGCTGCGCGTGTTCACTGGGCTGTATTTACTGCTTTCGGTGGCTACGCTCTGGTACGTACCGCATATGCTGCGCGTGTTTCTGGCCCAGCCCTGGCTGTTTGCCGTGCCGCTGCTCACGCTGGGGCTGGTACTCAGCATTGGGCGGCTGGTGCGGCGGCGGCGCTACTTCCCGGCCTTCCTCTGCTCGGGCAGCATTGCGGCCATGCTGCTGCTGACGGTGGCGGCCGGCCTGTTTCCGGTGCTGGTGCGCTCTACCCTTAACCCAGCCTGGAGCCTCACGATTTACAATGCGGCCTCGTCGCATAAGTCGCTGGGTATCATGCTCACTATTGCCGCCATCGGTATACCGCTGGTGGCTACCTACACGGGCTTCGTGTTTTGGGTATTTCGCGGTAAGGTGCGCCTCGACGACGCGAGCTATTAGCTCTGGTGGCCCCCGGCCGCTTCACTTTTCCCTTTAGTCGGCCGCCAACCCGCGCCTGGGCTAGCGCCTTGCGCCGACGCCGGGCTGCCCGCTGCGTTAGTTGTCCGCGCCGCTTCGGCGCGGGTGTATTCCACTCCCTCGGCGCACCTGCTGCGCCGAATTTTTCCACCTTTTACAATGGATATGTCCGCCACGCCCCAGATTTCAATGCCCAGTATCGGCTCCCCCGCGCCCGATTTTGAAGCGCTGAGCACCACCGGCCCCCTCAAGTTCTCAGACTTTGCGCCCGGCAAGTGGGTCGTATTCTTTTCGCACCCGGCCGACTTCACGCCCGTTTGCACTACCGAGCTGAGCGGCTTTGCGGCGCGGCAGGCCGAGTTCGCGGCCCTCAATACCGAGCTGCTGGGCCTGAGCATCGACAGCATTCACGCGCACATTGCCTGGGTCAACAACGTGCGCGAGAAAAGCGGCGTGTACTTCCGCTTCCCCATCATTGCCGATATCGACATGAAGGTGGCCCACCTCTACGGTATGCTGCAGCCCGGAGCCAGCGAAACCGCCGCCGTGCGGGCCGTCTTTTTCATCGACCCCAGCCACACCATTCGCCTCATCATGTACTACCCCATGAGCGTGGGCCGCAACCTCGACGAGATGCTGCGCTGCCTGGAAGCGCTGCAATTCAGCGATGAGCACAGGGTATCGCTGCCCCTGGGCTGGCAGCCCGGCGGCAAAGTGATTCTGCCCGCCCCCAAAACCCTGGACCAGCTCGATGCCCGCCTGGCCGATGAGTCGGTGGAAAAGATGGACTTCTACCTGGCCCTCAAACGCATGTAGCGATAGGCAAGCTGGGGCCCAAAGGGGCCAGTTGGAAATCGGACCTGCGGAAGCCACATGAAAAAAGGTTAGTATGAAACTTAATTCAGACGCAGATTAACGTTCTAATCGCCCATCCCTAATCCCACCCAGCCATGACGAAAGCACCCGATTTTCACCACCAGCTGCTCGTGGTGAGCGGCGGCAACGCCGGCCTCTCGGTAGCGGCCCAGCTGCCGCTGGCCGACCCCGCCCTCGACGTCGCCATTCTGGAACCCGCCACCAAGCACTACTGCCAGCCCGCCTGGACGCTGGTGGGCGGCGGGGCCTACGATATCAAGGATACCGAGCGGGCCGAAGGTGACTACAGGATTAAGGACGCGGCCGCCACCTTCGAGCCCGAGGCCAACACAGTGGTGACCGCCAGCGGCCAGCGCCTGACCTACGACTACCTGATGGTGTGCCCCGGCATTTAGCTGGATTGGGTGTCTTGTCCGGCTAAACGTTGACAGGAACAAGGCACGGGCCCCGTTCGGACTTTCCGGCGGGGCTTTTGGCTTGCTAATGGACTTGGTTAGGAGTTAAGTAGTTCAGGGCCAGGTGAGGGCGCTCCTCGTTGTGGAGGCAGACGGCCTGCTTGGCCAGCAGCCGAGCCTGGGCCAGGTCGGCGGGCAGCAGAAACAGGACTTCATCTTTCAGGATGCCGTTGACCCGCTCGGCCAGCGCATTCTGGTAACAATCGTAGCCGTCCATCATGGAGCAGCGCCACTGCGCCTGGCCCAGGGTCAGCTGGTGGGCATCGGAGCAATACTGGCTGCCCCGGTCGGAGTGCGCTTGCGGGGCACCAGCAGCTGCTGGCCCCGCAAGAGGGGGAAGAGCGCATTGCGCCCGCAGGTCACCCCCTTGGCCCGCAGGCGAGGGCCAATTTTGTGCAGCAACTTGCGCGTGCCCAGCCGGGGCAGCTGGCTGCGCACGGCCCGCACCTCAACCAGCACCTGTTCGGCGCGGGCGACTTGCTGGTGCGCACGGGCGCCACGTTGGTAGAAGCTCTACCGGCTCACGCCGTAGAGCTGGCAGCTGCGCTCCACACCTACTTTTTTGTCGTGCGCCAGCCGGGAAACGGCCGGCGAAAAGACTTTTTTGGCAGGGGGATGCCGTGGTCCTCCTCCACCACTTGAAGCATCGTGCGCAGGAGCAGGCTCAGGTCCTGCTCATTCTTTAACTGCTTGGTATGTAGCTGTTTCTGGTCGCGCAGCTACGCCTTCAGCTCTTTGATGCGCTGCTCCGGAATCTGCTCCACGGCCGGGACGGAGCCGGGGAAAATGGGCCCGGCCTGCTGAAAGGTGGTGAAGTGAGTCGCATACCTGCGACACCAGACCAGCACGGTGGAGTGGCCCTGGATGCCGTAGCGACGCTGGGCTTGTTTTTTGCTGAGCTCGCCGCGGGCGACCTCGCCGACCACGGTCAATTTAAAGGCCAGGCTGTAGCCGCGCTGGCTGCGCTTAACTCTTTGCGATTCGGGGGCTTGCATGATAACTTGAAAAAAAGTATCAACACATAGCCGGACGGGACACCTTTCGGAGCCTGCCTTCCGGCTAGCTACTGTTTAGCATGGGGGCTGCCAGCTAGGGGGTCCTACCGTACTACTTGCGAAATCCAAGCTAGGCCCCAGTGCCTGCACGCTCCTACCTTTAGCGGGCCCCACACCTTCTGCCTCATATCTCATGTCCCTGTATCATCTCATCTACGAAAGCCAGGCCACGCAGGCATTCTCGGAAACGGAGTTGCTGACCTTACTGCACCAGGCGCGGCAATACAATACGGCCCAGCAGGTAACGGGCCTTTTGTTGCAGGCACCCAGCGGCCGCCTTATCCAGGTTCTGGAAGGGGAGCGGGGGCTGATTGAGGCCCTCTATCAGCGCATTGCCCGCGACCCGCGCCACACCCGCTGCACTATTCTGGCAAGTGGGACCCTGCCTGCCCGGCGCTTCGGGGAGTGGCGCATGGGCTTCCGGGCCACCAGCGAGGGGGCCCACACTACCTTGCTAGGGTATGTAGATACCGCCTCCGCAGCTTTCTTACTTCCCCTGCTGCCCGTGGTGTCGAGAACGCTCCTGACGAAGCTGCTTGATTATGTGCGCCACACCCCACCGCATCCGCTCCTCCAATAGCGCCGCCGTTAGGCGCGAGGGCAGACGAGCGAGCGAAGCGTAGCTGGTTGGCTCGCTCGCAGGAGGGCTAAGAAGGACCGCTTCTCGGAGCCAGGTTGTGGCGGCAGTCACCGGTAGCGCGGCTGTTTTGGCAGCATGCAGCCCTGGAGGGAGTTGATTTTCGGGTAAAAGTATGCCTGTTATTCGCAAATTGATTAGTGCTGAGTCTATAAGCTACCAAAACAGCCGCGCTATCCTTCGCACTACCGGCGATTGCTGCCACAACCTGGCTCCGAAAGGTGTGCCTTGCTGGTATCCCCTGACGTGTCACCCTAGATACGATAATGAAAACTCATGATCCTAAACTTGATGGGCTGAACGAGCGCAGGGTCTTTTTGGCGATTGATAATTTGAGCCGCTCAGGCGACTGTCTTAATTATAAAGCCTGCAGTTTTTACTTTCGGCCGTTGGCGCATCATTACCTCAGTCTGCGATGCTTGGGTTAGCTTGCGCTCTTCCTGGTCCTGAAAGTTAGCCGTCGACTGCAATTCTTGGCCAATGCTTTGCAGGGGAGCTTACATGCTAACCACTACTCCGCCCCCCGTATGATTGACAAGGTAGCCTGGCTGCACCTGCACCAAGGCCAAGTACTGAGTACCCGCAGCCGTGGCAAGGACCGCTACTACCTGCCCGGCGGGAAGCGCGAGCCCGGCGAAACCGATGCCCAAACCCTGGTGCGCGAAATCGAGGAAGAGCTCACCGTCGCCCTCGACCCCGCCAGCCTGGCCTACGCCGGCACCTTCGAAGCGCCCGCGCACGGCCACCCCGCCGGCGTGCGCGTGCGCATGACCTGCTACTGGGCCCCGCGCTATACCGGCACCGTGCAGCCCGCTGCCGAAATTGCGGAGGTAGCATGGCTCACCTACCGCCACCGTCCGCAGGTATCGGCCGTCGACCAGTCCATCTTCGACTGGCTCCACGACCAGCACCTGCTGGCTGAGTAAAAAGCGCGTACCTGTTAAGCGCAGAGGCCCACCCGGCCTTTGTGCAAATGCCCTTTGCCCAAATTCACCTCTTGGCGGCCCTCCCTCCTGCTGCTGAAAAAGCGCCTGCTTAGCCGGCTGTATCTTCCTGTATCTTTGGGGCTTCCACGTAGCGCAGCCGGAAGTAAATCAGGTAGTCTGTTGAACACAAAGAAGCTCCCGCTGCTCCTCGCGCTTGCCGCCTGCGGGTCCTGCTCGCCTGCGACGCCCGCAGAGTACCAGGCCCCGGTAGCCCCGCCAGCCCCGGCCGCAGCCGCCCCCGCACTCCCTGCCAAAACTCCCGCCGATACTCTGGTTACGTATGCTTGGGCAACGGATGCTTGCCGCTTTACGGGACGCTATAACCCGCGCCGCTACACGAAGGAGCAGCTCGACAACACCCATCACTTGCTGTTCGGGAGCGCCATGCTCACGGCCGACGCCACCCCCGGCCGCCCAAGCGACATGGCCCAGTTGCGCCTGGATTCCTTGAATCAGGAATACACGCGGCGCATTCGGCAGTACCGCCGCCTGGCAGTCGTGCCGCGCCCCCTCTTTCTGCAGCTAAAAAAGCGGGCGATTGAGGAGATGGAGCAAGACTATCGGGCCAGGAAACTGACCATCCAGGGTTTTGCGAATCCAGCCGCCCTGCTCGCCACTTCTTACCCCGGTGACTGCGCAAAATATGCCCGGGGCTTGGCCGCCCAAAACGACAGCCTGATTCTTCATGACTGGAAAAGCCTAATCCAGGAGCGGCTGGCGCATAACAAAAAGCTCGGCTCTACCACTGACTACGCCACGCCACGCTTCCAGCAGGAAGCCGCCGCTGCCAATTGGCAACAGTATGCAAAAATTGAGCTGCTGACTTACGGTTGGTGGAATTGCGTCAACAGCTCTATTCAACGGGTAGCGCCCACGGAGAAAATGTACCAGGAATTCAACAAGCTATTTACCAACGTGAAATCTGCGTGCGAT
Organism: Hymenobacter sp. H14-R3; assembly: GCF_030063445.1. Taxonomy (GTDB): domain Bacteria; phylum Bacteroidota; class Bacteroidia; order Cytophagales; family Hymenobacteraceae; genus Hymenobacter. The sequence continues at coordinate 35,525 of NZ_JASITD010000033.1, forward strand.
GATGTGGACTGATTGCTAAATCACTTCCCCACCGAAGAGCAACTTCCTCCAACCAAGACGCGCGGCTAAGCTGGTCCGCGCGTCTCGGTTGGAGGAAGTCGCCAAACGCAGCTCGCCTGAACTTGTGCGGGGCGACTAAGTTATGGTCACGGTTTTCGGTAGCGGCTACTGCTACGGGGCCTCGTGCTCCCGGAGCAATCAGTTAACTATTCTTACTCAACCAGCAGAAAAACAATGAGATTCACGCTTCTCCTCACGGCCGCGCTGACGGCTTTTGCGCTTCAGGCACCGGCCCAAACTGTCCCTGCTGCGACTACCACGCTGCGCGCGGCCCCCGACCAGATTTCGACTAAAAAAGGCCCCCTCACGGTGCAGCCTATTACGCACGGCAGCGTGGTGTTTACCTGGAACGGCAAGACCATCTACGTGGACCCCTACGGCGGGGCCGCGGCCTATGCCGGGCTGGCCGCGCCCGATGTGATTCTTATCACCGACATTCACGGCGACCACCTCGACCCGCAGACGCTGGCGGGCCTCTCCGTAGGTAAGGCCCTGATGGTGGTGCCCAAAGCGGTGGCCGAAAAGCTGCCCGCGGAGTATAAAGCGCAGGCCCGCATCCTCAATAACGGCCAGCGGCTCGACACGCTGGGCATGAGTATTTCGGCCATCCCGATGTACAACCTGCCCGAAGCCGCCGCCGCGCCGCACACCAAAGGCCGGGGCAATGGCTACATGCTGAACCTGGGCGGCAAAAACGTGTACCTGTCGGGCGACACCGAAGACATTGCCGAAATGCGCGCCCTCAAGGGCATTGACGTGGCCTTTGTGTGCATGAACCTGCCCTACACCATGGACGTGAACCAGGCCGCGCAGGGCGTATTGGCTTTTAAGCCGGGCATTGTGTACCCGTATCACTACCGCGGCCAGAATGGCCTGAGCGACGTGGCCGCCTTCAAAAAAACCGTGAACGCGGCCAACAAGAAGATTGACGTACGGCTGCGCAACTGGTATCCGGCAGCACAGTAGGGTAAGGGCATCACGCAATACGTCCTGCCGAGCCGGTGGCTCAATAGGACGTATTGCTCGGTTCTGTGCCCAGCGCTCTTACTGACGGGACTCCTCCCGATGCCTGAGGTGGTCGAGTCATTCCGGACAGAACGGGGTGGTATCTTCCTTTCGTCAGGAAAGACGTATTAAAACCTGATAAACGCCGCAAGTCCGATGCGGTTTTCCGTGCCGAAGCCTTGCGCCTGGCCGAGCAAAGCCGCTCGACCCAAGCTACCGCCCGGGCGCTCAACATCGACCCCAAGCGCATTTAGCGGTGGCAAAAGCCGCTCAAACGCCGGTGGCGGCCGCGTTGGGTGCTGACCTGGACCCGACCACGGCCGCCGAGCTGCGCCAGCTGCGGACCCTTGCCCGACGGCAGGCGCAGGAGTTGAATATTTTAAAAAAAGCCATCGCCAGTTGCCTGCTCTAAGCGCAGGCTCTCGGTGACGTCGACTCTATTAGCCACTACCGCTTTATCGCCGCCGAGCGCGGTCATTACCCCGTGCGCCCGCTTTGCCAAGTGCTGGGCGTGCCGGCCAGTGGCTTTTACGCCTGGCAACAAGGCCAGCAGCCGGCAGTAGCACCGCAGACACCAGCCTGGGAAACTGCCTTGGCCTAGGTGTTCGGGGTACCTAAACGCCGCTACAGCACCCGCCGCCACATGGCCGCGCACGACCGACTCGACCCACGGCCTGCGCTGCGCGCCCAACCGGCTGCTCGACCAGCCCAAACCGACCCAGGCCAACCGCATCTGGGTGTCGGACATTACTTATTTGCCCCTGGCTGACGGTGCTTGGGCCTATTTGTATGCCTTTCAGGACATGGCCAGCAAGCAGGTGCTGGGCTGGCACGTGGCGGCCACCATGCCCGAAGAATTAGTCACCACGGCTTTACAGCGAGCCTTTTTGGCCCAACCGCCTACCCCGGAGCTCCTCGTCCACTCCGACCGCGGTGGCCAGTACTGTGGCAACGCTTACCGCGCGCTGCTCCACCGCCACCAAGCCGTGCGCTCGCAGAGCTGTCGCGGCGACTGCTACGATAATGCCCAGGCTGAGAGCCTCTGGTCGCGCTTCAAAACCGAAGAGCTCGAATGCCGGGAAGGGCCGGCTTTTGCCGACCTAGCCGGCGCGCAAGCCAGCGCAGCTACCTATTTTGACTACTATAATCACCAGCGTTTGCACTCCAGCATCGGCTACCAAGTCTCATATGCCGCTCACCAGCAATCACTCCAAACTGCTGCCCTAAACTGTCTGGCCTAACCCGACCTGGGCTTTGCGTACCCCACCTACTTCAACAACTTCTTTAGAGAAGCAGACCGGCACCACCCCGCTGGCCTACCGGAAAACCGCTACTATAGTCAGGCTCGCCCACTCAATCGGCTAGCTTTTTTCCCATGAGATTAAACGAAAAGCCTCGTGCCGAAGCCGGCACGGGGCTTTTCCGCAGGAGGCAGTGTGAAACCCAATGAGCAATAATTGAGCTTTAGCCAACCCAGCAGCCCTACTCCTGGCATGGGCGTTTTTTTTGCGTTACGCGGCTACAACAGGTACGCTATTTACTGATGTTGCGCAGTTAGCATCAGGCATTGGCGGTGGTCTAAGTAGGGATGAAATCCGTAGGAGCTATTATGGTTTACACACAACATTTTTGCGCCAAATGTGGCAGCGACCAAATTCGGCGCAATGGCCATAGCCAGGGGCACGCCCGCTACCAA
>NZ_JASITD010000034.1 GCF_030063445.1 Hymenobacter sp. H14-R3
CCCTTCGCTACGCAGCACTTTTCGGATAGTGAGGCCGCCCGCCGCCCAGCCGTCAGCGTCACCAAACACACAGTAATTATTTATTATACAGCAACTTACAAATAAAACGGCCCCACCGCACGAAGCGATGGGGCCGTTTTGCGTACTGGAAGTGGCTTAGAGATTAGGCAGGCCGGATTTCAAATCTTTCGGGAAAAGCTTGCGCACGTGGGCCACTTTGTGCTCCGACACGTTGATAATGTAGGGGTTGTCGGTGTGCAGGCGGTAGTAGCCCTGGTGGTAGTCCTCGGCATCCCAAAACTGCTTGAAGGGCACCACCTGGGTCACGATTTTGCTGTCGTACTCCTTCGAGGAATTGACCTTGGCAATGGTTTCGTCGATGATTTTCTTTTCCTCCGGCGTGCGGTAAAACACGGCCGAGCGGTACTCGGGGCCGGTGTCGTTGCCCTGGCGGTTGAGCTGCGTGGGGTCGTGGCTAGCCGTGAAGAAAATATCGGCCAACATCTTGTAACTCACCACTTTGGGGTCGTAGTAGATATTAACCGTTTCGGTGTGGCCGGTTTCCTGGCCGGCCACCTGCTCGTAGCTAGGGTGCGGCACGGTGCCGCCGGCGTAGCCGCTCACCACCTGCTTCACGCCCTTTATCTGCTCAAAGGCTTCTTCCTGCGCCCAAAAGCAGCCGCCGGCAAAAGTGGCCTGCGCCAGGCCAGTGAGGTTTTTGGGGGCAAGGCCCGCCGTGGAGGCCACGGCGGCGGCGGGGGTTTGGCCCTGCGCCTGGGCGGGCTGCTGCGAGCCGCAGGCCGCAAGGGCCAGCAGGCCCAGGCCGGAAACGGCCGACAAAAGCTTGGTCATGGAAGTCATGGAGGAAGTGAGGGGTTTTATACGCTGGACGCGCGCCCGCCGGATTCCTTACAACACGGCCACCCGGCTGCTGGTTCGCCGTGCTACGCCCCCGACACGCCCTTGAGCTCCTGCAATTTCAGCAACGCCTCGATGGGCGTGATGGTGTTGATATCCAGGCTTTGCAGCAGCTCGCGCACGCGCTCCAGGGCGGGGTCGCCGGGCTCAAACATGCTGAGCTGAATCTTGGGCGCCGAGGCCACGGCGGCCGTGGCGCGGGGCCGGGGCTGGGCGCTGGCTTTGGGCGGCTCATCGAGGCCGGCCAGCACCTCATCGAGCTCCGTGGGGGCGTCTGCGTCCACGAGGCCGGTTTGGGTGCGCTCCAGCTCTAGGTGGTGCATTATTTCGTTGGCGCGCAGCACCACGGCGGGCGGCATGCCGGCCATGCGCGCCACATGAATGCCAAAGCTGTGCTCGGAGCCGCCGGGCCGCAGCTTGCGCAGAAACAGCACCCGGCCGTCGGCCTCCTGCACGGCCACGTGGTAGTTGCGCACCCGCGGGCAGTCGTCGGCCAGCTGGTTGAGCTCGTGGTAGTGGGTGGCGAACAGCGTTTTAGCCCGCGCCTTGGGGTTGTTGTGCAGGTGCTCCACAATGGCCCAGGCAATGCTGATGCCGTCGTAGGTGCTGGTGCCGCGCCCGATTTCATCCATCAACACCAAGCTGCGCTCCGAGAGATTATTGAGGATGGAGGCCGTTTCGGTCATCTCCACCATGAAGGTGCTTTCGCCCTTGCTCAGGTTGTCGGAGGCTCCCACGCGGGTAAAAATCTTGTCGATAATGCCGATAGTGGCCGCCTCGGCGGGCACGAACGAGCCGATTTGGGCCAGCAGCACGATGAGGGCCGTTTGGCGCAGCAGCGCGGACTTACCGGCCATGTTGGGCCCCGTTATCACCACTATTTGCTGGTCGTCCTGGCTCAGGCACAGGTCGTTGGGGATGTAGCTTTCGCCGGGCGGCAGCTGGCGCTCAATCACCGGGTGGCGGCCACCCTTGATGTCGAGCGTGGGCCCGTCGTTCACCACGGGCTGGGTGTAGCGGTGCTGCCGCGCCGTGGCCGCAAACGAGGCCAGGCAATCGAGCACGCCGATGGCGCGGGCGTTCTGCTGAATCTGGCTCACGAAGTCGAGCGCCGCCAGCGTAACCTCCTGGTAGATACGGGCTTCGATAATAAACAGCTTCTCCTCGGCCGTGAGAATCTTCTCCTCGTAAGTTTTCAGCTCCTCAGTTACGTAGCGCTCGGCGTTCACCAGGGTTTGCTTGCGAATCCACTCGGGCGGTACCTTATTTTTGTGGGCGTTGCTGACTTCGAGGTAGTAGCCAAACACCTTATTATAAGCCACTTTCAGCGACGAGATGCCGGTGATGGCCTGCTCGCGCTGCTGCATTTTGAGCAAAAAGTCCTTGCCCGAAAAAGCCAGCCCGCGCAGCTCATCCAGCTCGGCATCAACGCCATCCTGAATCACATGCCCCTGGTTGGTGAGCAGCGGCGCATCAGGCTTTATTTTGGCCTGAATCTCGGTGCGCAACGAGTCGCAGGCGTTGAGCTGGTCGGCCAGCTTTTCGAGGGCCCGGATGCCCGAGCCGGCCAGTTTGGCGCGCAGCGGCCCAATGCTTTCGAGGGCCCGCGCCAGTTGCAGCAGCTCGCGCGGGTTCACGCGGCGCACGGCCACCTTGGAGATAAGGCGCTCCAGGTCGTTGATGGGGCGCAGCTTGCTCTGCACTTCTTCCAGCAGCTCGGGGTCGGCCACGAGGGCGGCCACGGTGTCGAGGCGGCGCTGAATCTGGCTCACTTCCTTGAGCGGCAGCACCACCCACTTGCGCAGTAGGCGCGCCCCCATCGGTGTAATGGTCTGGTCCAGGATATCAATCAGCGGCACGCCGCCGGGGTGCTGGGCCTGCACCAGCTCCAGGTTGCGCACCGTGAAGCGGTCGAGCCACACGTACTTATCTTCTTCGAGCCGGCCCAGGCTAGCAACGTGCTGAATATCAGTATGCTTTGTTTCGGCCAAATAGTGCAGGATGCAGCCGGCCGCAATCACGCCCTCCTTCAGGTTATCGACCCCGAAGCCCTTGAGCGAGGTGGTGCGGAAGTGCCGCGTGAGGGTGTCGTGGGCGTAGTCCTGGCCAAAAACCCACTCGTCGAGCGCGTAGGTGCAGAAATCGGGACCGAAGTTGCCCTCAAACTCGGCCCGGCTGCGCTTGCAAAACAGCACCTCGGCGGGCCGGAAATTTTGCAGTAGCTTGCCCAAGTAATCAAGCGTGCCCTGGGCGGCCAGAAACTCGCCGGTACTGATGTCGAGAAACGAGATGCCGGCCTCCGTTTTGCCGAAGTGCACGGCGGCCAGGTAGTTGTTTTGGCGGCGCTCCAGGGTGTTGTCGTGCAGGCTCACGCCGGGCGTCACAAGCTCGGTTATTCCTCTCTTAACCAGACCCTTAGCTAGCTTGGGGTCTTCGAGCTGGTCGCAGATGGCCACGCGCTGGCCGGCGCGCACCAGCTTGGGCAGATAGGTGTCGAGGGCGTGGTGCGGGAAGCCCGCCAGCGCCACCTCGCTGGCCGTGCCCGCGCCGCGCTTGGTGAGCGTGATGTCGAGGATGCGCGAAGCCGTAACCGCGTCTTCGCCAAAGGTTTCGTAGAAGTCGCCCACCCGAAACAGCAGCACTGCGCCGGGATGCTCCTGCTTGAGCTGGTAATACTGCCGCATGAGCGGCGTGTCGGCCACCGCGATAGGCTTGATATGGTCGGGCCCCAGCGACTTAATGGCAAACTTGGAAGCGGGAGCAGCGGGGGCAGGAGCGGTAGACAAGGCAGAAGCGCGAACTTTGGGGCCCGCGAGAATTTAGTAATACGTAAAAATCGGTTGTCCTTGCGAACGCCGCGTGGCAATCTTTCCTTGGTCGTTCGCTTCACAGGGTTACTAACCCAGGCGTGAAGGAAAGATTGCCGCGCGGCGCTCGCAAGGACCGGCGCATCATCCGCGATTCCATTTAAAAACCCTTTTCGCGAACCACAAAGTTCGCGCTCCTTCCGCATGCGCAAACTCACCATGACCGAGCTAAACCGCCTACCGGTGGCCGATTTCAAAGCTACACCCAAAAGCCCGGTGGCCTTAGTGCTTGATAATGTGCGTAGTCTGCACAACGTGGGGGCCGTTTTTCGCACTGCCGACGCCTTCGCCCTCGAAAAAATCTACCTCTGCGGCGTCACGGGCCAGCCCCCGCACCGCGAAATTACCAAAACGGCCCTCGGCAGCACCGAGTCCGTGGCCTGGGAGTACAGCGCCACCACCCTGCAGGCCGCGCAGCAGCTAAAGGCCGCCGGCTACCAGCTGGTGGCCGTGGAGCAAACCACCGGCTCGGTGCTGCTACCGCAGTTTTGGCCCGAGCCCGGCCGGCCGCTGGCCCTGGTGCTGGGCAACGAGGTGCTGGGGGTGGACGACGAGGTGCTGGCGCTGTGCAGCGCGGCCATCGAGATTCCGCAGCTCGGCACCAAGCATTCGCTCAACGTGGGCGTGGCCGCGGGCGTGGTGCTGTGGGACGTACTCAGCAAGCTAAAAATATTTGGCTAAGCACCTGGCAGGCACACGGATAGTTAGCCTTGAGTAGCCCGCTCGTATTTTTTCTGCGTTTTTTTAGCGCTTTAGGGAAGGGGTTTGGGAAATGTGTTTATCTTTGGAGCCTAGCCATTGTCATCATTTTTTTCTTCCTTTTTCCTCTCCTATGACGTTGTTCTCTACTCATTTGGGCTATCGGACGCTGGCTCTAGCAACGGCCTTAGCCTTGCCGGGTATCGCCCAAGCTCAGCAAGGGCCGCCGGCCGCCGCGCTATCGTCATTTGCCGCTAAAGCCAAGGCCCAGGGGCTGAGTGCCGCCGACGTGGCTAATGTACTGGTAACCAATTCGTATACCGACACCAGCACCGGTATTACCCACACCTATCTGCAGCAGCGCGTCAATGGCTTGGTCGTGTTCAACGCTACCGGGGCCGTGCACACCGATAAAGCAGGCAAGGTCATTTTCTCGGCGCAGGACTTTGTAGTGGGGGCCGGTGCCAAGGCCCCTTCCGCAACCCCCGCGCTCACGCCTGCTCAAGCCGTGGTAGCCGCCGCCGTAAGCCTGGACCTGCCCCGGCCCGTGGGCCTGCGCACGGTGTTAGAAGCCCGCGTGGCTGATGGTATGGTATTCAACAACGGAGGGATTTCGGAAGAAAACATTCCGGTGCGCCTGATGTACACCCGCCAGAATGATAAGCTGGTGCTGGTGTGGGAAGTATCCATTGCGCAACTCGATCAGCAGCACCATTGGAATGCCCGCATTGATGCGCAAACCGGCCGCTTGGTTGATAAAAACGACTTCGTAGTAAATGAGGTAGCTACGTTCAACCAGCAAACGCTGAAGGCGCAGGCCAGCCAGCAAAAGGTGCCTGCCTTTGCCACCGCCGCCACGCGCTCGGTGCTGGGCACCACGGCCGCCGCTAGCCTCAACGTCATTCCGGTGCCGTTTGAAAGCCCCGACCTATCGCCCCGCGTGCAGGTCCCACTCAGCTCGGCCAATCCCCTATACTCGCCCGTGGGCTGGCAGGTAGAGCAGGCCGGTGCGCCTACCGGTTTCTTCGACGATTCTTATTCCCTGGCATCGAGCGGCAAGTTTTTGACGCGCGGCAACAACGTAGCTGCCTACGACGACAATAGCACTACGGCCAACGTTTCGGTTGATACGCCTAATACCAACCTGGTTTCGTCCACTTCCTCGCCCGACGGGGGGGCTACCCTGAGCTTCGACTTTCCCTTCGACCAGACAAAAAGTGCCCGCGACCCCAATAACCTGTCCGCCGGTATCACTAACCTGTTCTACTGGAACAACATGCTCCACGACGTGATGATGGCGCATGGCTTCGATGAGGTATCGGGCAACTTTCAGTACAAGAACCTCACAAAGGACAGCCAAGGCAACAAGCTAGGCAAGGATGGTGATTTTGTGCGTGCGGAGTCGCAGGACGGCAGCGGCCGCAACAATGCCAACTTCTCGACGCCCGCCGACGGGGGCAACGGCCGGATGCAGATGTACCTGTTTGACAACGTTGGCCCCAGCTTGCTGACTGTGACGGGGGCAGCGGACGCAGCCGGCACCTACAAGATTGCGCCCGTCGGCTTCGGCCCCAGCCTCACCAAGAAGCCCCTGGCCGGCAAGTTGGTGCTCGTTAACGACGGCGTATCGGGTGATGGTGGTGACCACGGGTGCGCCTCACCTTTTATAAATGCGGCCGCTATCAGGGGTAATATTGCTTTTATAGAGCGCAATGGCTGCACGCAGCTATCGACGCTTAGCCCACGGCCCAACAATCAATTTGCGCCCAAAGTGAAGCGGGCCCAGGACAATGGGGCCGTTGGTGTCATTGTCTTCGACTCTACGGCAGCTACTAATGGGCTGATTAATTTTGGCGGTGCTGATACGGTAGGCATTCGCATCCCCGCTATTTATCTTGGTGGAGCCGATGGTTTTAAGTTGCGGGCAGCCATTCGGGCCGGCGGCACGGTTAATGTATCGGCAGCCCTTGGCATAATTGGTGCGGACTTCGATGGCTCGTTTGACAACGGCGTGGTTTCGCACGAGTTTGGCCACGGTATCAGCAACCGCCTCACCGGCGGCGGCACCGCCACCTGCCTCGATGCCACTACTGGCAACCAAACGATGGGCGAAGGATGGAGCGACTTCTTTGGCTTATGGATGACAACCCGCCCCGGCGACATTGGCAGCACCAATCGCTACGTGGCTACCTATGATAACGGCAACCCTTACGCGGCGGGCCCCGGCTTCCGCAGAAAGCCGTACACTACCAACATAACGGCTACGGGCAACGACTATACCTATTCGAAGCTTGGAACAGGAGTTGGGAAGTTCAGCGAAACCCACGACGTGGGTGAAGTCTGGACCACGGTGCTATGGGACCTGAACTGGCAGTTCATATACAAGTACGACTACAACGCCGACTTCTTCGCTGCTACCGGCGGCAACAACAAAATGCTGAAGCTGGTGCTTGATGGCTGCAAGCTGCAAGTGTGCCAGCCCGGGTTCCTCGACGGTCGCGACGCCTTGCTACGGGCCGATAGTGTGACCAACCGCGCGGCAAATGCCGACCTCATCTGGAACGTATTTGCCCGCCGGGGCATGGGCTACGGTGCCAAGCAGGGCGACCGTGTGAACGGCTACCCCACGGTGGCCAACATTGTGCAGGGCTTCGACATTCCGCCCAAATCGAAAGTTATTGCGCTGGCCGCCAAGAACGGCGTAGTTGCCGACAACGCCCTGGAAGCTTACCCCAACCCCGCCCAGAACCGCCTCATCGTGCGCACGCAGCTCAGCAGCACCGCCCCTATGCAGGTAACCATGATTGACCTGATGGGCAAAACCGTGCTGCGCGCCTCGGTACCCACCACCCAGATGCAGCAGAGCGGCGTAGAACTGAACACCAGCCAGCTCGCCACCGGCCTCTACATAGTGCGCGTGAGCACTACCGAAGGCAGCTACACCACCAAGGTGACCATTCAGCACTAAACTGCCTGGCCCCTTAAACTTAAAAAAGCCTGGCTTCGGCCGGGCTTTTTTTGTGCCCGTATTACTAAGGTCTATGTCCAATTCTTCCTCCCCCACCCGCCCGGCCGGGTACGACCCCGATGCGGCGCTACTGGCCCTGCGCCCGGCCATTGCCGGCCAGCCCGCCGCCATTCCTACCCCAGCCACCGTGGCCGATTTTCAGCACCAGGTGCTGCGCCCGGTGCTCAAGCTTCAGCACGCGGTGCTGCTGGCCACCGTGGCCGACTTTGCCCACGACTACCATCTGCCGCTGGCCACCGCCGACCCCACAGAAGCCACCCGCTTCCTCACCGAGCTGCTGGCCCGCAACACCCGCCTGCGCGCTACCCTGGTGGGCCTTGTGGTGGGTTTGCTCACGCAGCCCGAGCTGGCCTTTTACCGCCTGCACCGGGCCGAGCTAAATCGCCGCCTGCTCGACCTGGCCGAGCAGCGCGTGCTCACCAGCCTCGACGGGCTGCCCGCTCACCCGCCCAGCTAGGCCCCTGGGCACGCCCCAAACGACAGCGAGCGCCGCCCGGACTGACCGGACGGCGCTCACTGTCGTTTGGGGCGTGCCCAGGGGCTGCCTAGTCGTATTGCGAGTCGCGCAGCTTCACGGGCGCCGACTTGCTTTTGCCGCGCAGGCGCATGTTCAGCAGCTCTACCAGCAGCGAGAAGGCCATGGCAAAGTACAAATAGCCCTTCTCCACTTCCTTGTGGGCGGCCTCCATCACCAGCATGAAGCCAATCATGATGAGAAACGACAGCGCCAGCATCTTGATGGTGGGGTTGCGGTTCACGAAGTTGGCCACGGCCCCGCTGAAAGCCAGCATGATACCCATGGCCACAATGACGGCCGCAATCATCACCAGCACGTTGTCGACCAAGCCCACGGCCGTGAGAATGGAGTCGAAGCTAAATACGATGTCGATAATGATGATTTGCAGGATGATGGCGCCCATCTTGGCATGCGTCTTCACAATAGTGTCCTCTTCCTCCTCGCCCTGTAGCTTAGTATGAATCTCGGTCGTGCTCTTGTACATCAGAAACAGGCCACCCGCTAGCAGAATAAGGTCGCGCCCGCTCACGCCAAAGTTTTCGACCAGCGGCGGAATATGCAGGGTAAACAGCGCCGTGCGCAGGCTCACAATCCAGGAAATACTCATCAGCAGCCCAATGCGGAACAGCAGGGCCAGCAGCAAGCCGATGGTGCGCCCGCGGGCCTGCTGCTCGGGAGCTAACCGATTGACGGTGATGGAGATAAAGATAATATTATCAATACCCAGCACGATTTCCATCAGCGTGAGGGTGAGCAAACTAACCCAGGTTTGCACCTGCGAAAAAGCGGCAAAATGCTCGGAAGAAAAGGCAGCGAACGGTGACAAATGAAGACGGCTAAAAAGTCGAAGACGATGAATGAATGATGAAAAATACGGCTCGCCCACCCAACCGAAGCGCTACCTGGCTTCGGGGCTGGGGGCAGCCTAGTTTATTTCATGTTCACAAATTGCAGGGGCTGGCCATTGTCAGTGCGGCGCAGCAGGGCAATAACGGCCTGTAAATCGTCTATCTTCTTGGCCGACACCCGAATCTGGTCGTCTTGCATCTGGGCCTCCACCTTGATTTTGCTGTCCTTGATGGCTTTGATAATTTTGCGGCCCGCGTCCTTGTCAACCCCGGCGCGCACCTTCACCGTTTTCTTAACGAGCGCACCGCTGGCCTGCTCCTCGGCCGTGAAGTCGAGGGCCGTGCCGTCGATGCCCTGCTTCACGATGCGCGCCATCAAAATATCTTCGAGCGCCTGAATGCGCATCGAGTTCTCCGAGCTGAGCAGCACGGTGTTATCTTTTTTATTCAGCTCGATGCCGCCCTTGGTATCGCGCAGGTCGTAGCGCGTGGCCAGGTCTTTTTTGGCCGTGTTCACGGCGTTTTCCAGCGTCTGGGGGTCTACTTTGCTAACGATATCGAAGGAAGGCATAAGGGTCTGCTGTTTAGGGGGAAGTCTTACCGGGCCCAGGTTTTGTCTACCCCACGGCCGGCCGGTTGCGAGTAGGTAAAGGTACGGGCTAGGCTGCGCCGGGTTTAGCTTGCGCGGCTGTTACGCCATTTGTTAGCTACGCAGTTTCACTTCCTCCCATTCTTCCTCCATGTCTGCCCTCCTCGACTGGCCCACCCTGGTAGCCCACTACAACCACATCAACCGCTATGGCCAGGCCAACGGCATGGCCCTCAACGTGCCCGCCCCCGGCCAAGCCGAGTACCGTATGGTTATCCAAGACGAGCACCTCTCGTCGCCGGGTACGGCGCACGGCGGCGTGCTAGCCGGCCTTATGGATGCCGCGCTCGGGGCGGCCGCGCTCACCCTAGCCTTCACCGAAGGCGACTTGGTAGCTACTATAGAATTTAAAATCAACTACTTGCGCCCAGTCCATCTAGGTAATGAGTTGCTGGCCATAGCGCGGGTCGAGCACACGGGCAAGTCGATTATGGTGGTGAGCGGTACCATTTACCAACACGCGGCCGAGGGCACCGGGCCGGCCGTGGCGCAGGGCCTGGGCACCTTCAACCGCTACCCGGCCAGCAAGCGGGAATTGGGAATGAAGAATGGGGAGGGAGAGAATGGAAAATAGTAAAACCCCTTCGCTCCTGCCGAACTAAGCGGCGGAAACAAACGGGTTTTGCTGTCCGGAAGGCGGAATTACACGTCGTTAATTCCGCTTTCCAACTTCTACATTCCACACTCCTTACAGCACGGCACCCACCGACTGCATGGTTGCGCTGGGCTCGTAGTCGCCGTCTTCGTCGCCGGTGAGGTTAGGAGCGGGCACCTTGCGCACGTTGCGGGCGCAATCCTCGTCGCGGTGGTTGCGACCCACCGTAAACTCTACCCAGTCGCCCTCACGCAGGTCGTTGAAATCGCCCTCCGACAAGTCAGCGTAGCTGAAAAACAGGTTATTGGGCGGCATTATTACGAAGCCAAAGCCATTCTTCAGGTTCTTGATGGTGCTGATGCCGATGGTGCCCACCGGGCCGGCGGCCGTGGGGCCCGAGGGCCGCACGGCGCGGCTGGCCGCCGCAGCGGCCAGGGCCGCGGCCGAGGCGGCGGGCGCGTAGGCCGGGCTGGTGGCGGCCCCGTTGGTGGGGGCGGGCGCGGGCATGTTGGCAAACGCAGCGGGCTCGCTCTGCGTCACAAACATGTTCTCCACCACTTCATCCTGCTCCTGCAGGCCGCGGTCGATAACGGAGTGCATGGCCACGGGGTAGGTAGCCTGCTCCAGCAGGTGCTGCGAGGCGCGCGTCACGCGGGTTTCGCCCTTGAAATCTTCGTATTTGAAGTCCCAGTTGAGCAGCATCACGCGGGTGCCCACCGTGTTGAGCTTGCGGATGAGGGGCACGTAGTCGGAGTCGCCAGCGATGAGCACCACCACATCGAGGGCCTTATGCAGGGCCATTTCGAGGGCTTCGAGGCTGAGCCACACGTCGATACCTTTTTCCTGGAGGCGGCCGTCGCGGGTTTTGAGGGGCATGTAGTGCGTGCACACGCCCAGATTCATCAGAATGTCGTCGAGCAGGCGGTCGTGAAAGAGGCGGTCTTTATCGCGGGCTTCGGTAGCCGATAGCCGACCCCGAAAAAAGTGGGAAGTAGTGACCTGCGCTAGTCGCACGTCAACATCTTCTTCTTCAGCTACTTGATGCCGAATAAACTCGTGCAGGCCTTCGAGGCTGATGCGGGCTTTACGCTCATGCTGGAAATAGTAATAATCACTAATTTTAAGGAAATAATTGCCGTCGTAGAAAACGCCGACCCGGATGAGCGGACTATTCATCTGGTTCATAATAAAACAGAAATGTTGGTGGGTAAATTTTGAGAATGGGGTAGCAGTTGTAATAAAGCCCGCCGGCTAGCAGATGAACGGGCTAACACATTAAAAATCAATAAGCTCGGTGGCTAACGAGCCTGAGTTGAGCGGGTTGTTATAGTTCACGGTAAGATACAATTACCGCCGCCGTGTTCCCCGCTCCGACGCGAAGCTAAGGCTGGGCAAGTAGATACACAAGTTATTCATTTTAAAACCCAACGCGGCCGATAACCAGCCCTAATACCAGCAGCCCGTAGCCCAGGCAAATGGTGGCTTCCATTACGTTACCCGCTTTAGAGCCTGTGCTTAAAAGCGGAATTTTGAAGCTAAAGTTGGTGAGGGGCCGCAACCACTGCACGCCCGACTTGGTGAGCGTATCGGCCAGCAGGTGAGACACATAGCCGCCGCCCGCGTAATAGGCCACGCCGTGCCAGCCCAGGCTGCGGTTGGCCAGCTCGCCCACGTAGGTCCAGAATATAGCCGCCCAGATGGTGTGCGTCCAGGTGCGATGCGAGGTGTAGGGGGCCAGCGAGATATACCCCCCCAACAGGCTGAGCCATAAAAACTTGGCATACAGGCCCGCCAGCACCGTGGCCATGCCCGTGAAGAGCAGCGCCAGCTTGCGGGCGTGGCCGCCCTGCAAGGCCACGCCCAGCAGCCCAAAGGCCAGCGCGGCAATGTAGGTCAGGCGCTGGTCGGGGCCGGGTCGCAGTTGGAAATACGCATAGCAGGCCAGTGCCAGCGCCGCTGCCCCAAAGGCCCAGCGCACGTAGGCGTGCAGAAATCCTAGGCGCTTACTAAGGCGGCTTTCGGGGTGGTCGAGGTCGGGGGCGAGGGCCGAGAAGCCGGCCAGCGCAATGCCGGGCAGCGAAAACGGGATGCCGGGCACGAGGCCCGCAATGGCCACGCCCGTAATGAGGCCGATGGCCAGGTGAGCAGAACCGCGCAACTACTTAAGCTTGGGGGTTTTCGAGCGTGTTGAGGCGACCGGCATGTTTTTTTAGCTGGTCGTCGTGGTCGAGCAGGCGGTTGAGGAAGGGCTCAAAGCCGCGCGTGATGCCCTCCACAATGCTGCGGCTGGCCTCCTGCAACTCGGTGCGCATCTCGATTCTGAGTAGTCCCAGTTCTTGCTCTACCCGCTGCAAACGGGTATCCATTGTTCGCTCTAGGCGGTCGATGCGACCGTTGATGGCATTCAGTTCCGAGCGCACTTCGTGCACTTCGATGATGAGCTCGGACACTACTTCGGGCAAATCGCGGTTAGGAGGGGTGGCCATTGCTAGTAATTTTAGTCCAAGGTACGGCAAACCTATGGGCCACCGTAGGAGTACTACCCTCGCTGCCCGACCGGAATGAACCCCGGCCGGGCTGGCTGTTTTTAGTTTACCGTTCGCAATACCCTGTGCAAGTAGCTGATTTTCTTCGCCTTTATCGCCTCGACGCCGAGCTGCAAACCCTGAGCGTGCGCCTGCTGAGCGCCGCCCAGCCCACCGACGCCAAGCGCCCCGCCGACGAGGCCGCCCACGGCGGCGAGTTGCGCGTGCAGCTGCGCGGCCTGGTGGGCTCGCAGGATGCCGTGGTAGCCGCCGCCGCCGCCCAGTACGCGCACCCCAACGTATTTGTATTACATGACAAAGACGAGGCGGCGCTGTTTATGGCCGACCTGCGCCACCTGCTGCCCGAGGGCCCCGAGGCACTGCTGTTTCCAAGCTCCTACAAGCGGCCCTACGAGTTTGATGAGACGGAGAACGCCAACGTACTGATGCGCGCCGAGGTGCTTAACCAGCTGAATGCCAGCCGCAACGCCGAGGTAGCGGCGCGCAACAAGGCTCCGCTCATTGTCACGTACCCCGAGGCGCTGAGCGAGAAGGTTATCAACCGCCAGAGCCTGGTACAGAACACGTTTTCGGCGAAGGTGGGCGATAAGATAGATGTGAATTTTCTGGGAGAGCTGTTGGCGCAGTACGACTTCGAGAAAAGCGATTTTGTGTACGAGGCCGGGCAGTACGCGGTGCGCGGCGGCATCGTGGACGTGTTCAGCTACGCTAATGAATTGCCTTATCGGCTCGAATTATTTGGCGACGAGATTGAGAGCATTCGCACATTCAACCCCGAAACGCAGCTGTCGGTGGAGCCGCGCACCACGGTGAGCATTATTCCGAACGTGCAAACCAAGCTACTGCAAGAGCGGCGCGAGTCGTTTCTGGAGTTTTTACCGCGCACCAGCTGCCTGTGGGTCAAGGATATGCGCCAGACGCTGGACGTGGTGAGCGAGCTGTTTGACAAGGCCGAGAGCAACTTCAAGCGCCTGCTGGAAGAGGCCAGCGGCATGCAGATTGTGTCGAAGCCGGCCGACTTGTTTGAGGCCGCCAAGAGCCTGAAGAAGTGCCTCGACGAGTTTGCCATTGTGGAGTTTGGCAAGCGGTTTTACTTCAAAAACGCCCAGGACTTTCAGTTTGCGGCCAAGCCGCAGCCGAGCTTCAACAAGGATTTTGACCGGTTGATGAAGAACATCCGAGAGAACAAGGTGCGCGATTTTACCACCATTATCGCGGCCGATTCGGTGCGGCAGGCCGACCGGCTGCGCACTATTTTCGACGAGCTGGACCCCAACGTGCAGTTTCAGCACCTGCTCATTGCCCTGCGCGAGGGCTACGTAGACGAGCGGCTGGGCCTGGCCGTATATACTGACCACCAGCTGTTTGAGCGCTATTATCGGGCCCAGGAAACGCGGAAATTCTCCAAGAAAAAAGCCCTGACCCTGCGCGAGCTGAAGACCTTGCAGCCCGGCGACTACGTGACGCACCAAGACTACGGCATTGCGCGCTTCGCGGGCCTCACGCAGGTCGAGATGAACGGGCACACGCAGGAGGCCATCCGGCTGGTATACCGCGACGACGACGTGCTGACGGTGAGCATTCACGCGCTGCACAAAATTGCTAAGTACAGTGGCGCGGAGGGCTCACCGCCCAGTATGAGCAAACTGGGCTCGGCAGAGTGGGAGAACAAGAAAAAGTCGGTCAAGAAGAAGGTGAAGGATATTGCGGCCGACCTCATTCGGTTGTATGCCAAGCGCAAAACGGCCCCCGGCTTCGCGTTTTCGAAGGACGGCTTTATGCAGGCCGAGCTGGAATCGAGCTTTATTTGGGAGGACACGCCCGACCAAGCCAAGGCCACGGAGGACGTGAAAAACGACATGCAGCAGCCCCACCCCATGGACCGGCTTATCTGCGGTGATGTGGGTTTTGGCAAGACGGAAGTGGCGATTCGGGCGGCGTTTAAGGCGGCGGCCGATGGCAAGCAAGTAGCTGTGTTAGTGCCCACTACCATTCTGGCGATGCAGCACTACAAGACGTTTCGGGACCGGCTGGCCAACCTGCCGGTGACGGTGGAGTACATCAACCGCTTTAAGTCGCCGAAGCAGATAAAGGAGACGATGGAGCGCGTGGCGGCCGGCCGCACCGACATTCTCATTGGCACCCACGCGCTTACCAATAAGAAGCTGCAATTCAAAGACTTAGGCTTGCTTATTATTGACGAAGAGCAGAAATTCGGGGTAAAAACCAAGGACAAGCTCAAGGAGATAAAGGTGAATGTGGACACGCTCACGCTGTCGGCCACGCCGATACCGCGCACCTTGCACTTTTCCCTGATGGGCGCCCGCGATTTGAGCGTGATTGCCACGCCGCCACCCAACCGCCAGCCGGTGCAAACCGAGCTGCAGGTATTTGATGAAATCATCATTCGTGATGCGATTGCGCGGGAATTGAAGCGCGGCGGGCAGGCGTTTTTCGTGCACAACCGGGTGAGCGACATCGAGGAAATGGCCTCCATGATACTGCGCCTCGTGCCCAACGCCCGCGTCACGTTTGCCCACGGCCAGATGGACGGCGACTCGCTGGAAAAGCGCATGATGAAGTTTGTGGAGGGCGAGTACGACGTGCTGGTGAGCACCAACATCATTGAGAGTGGGCTCGACATTCCGAATGCTAACACCATCATTATCAACCGGGCACACCTCACCGGCCTCAGCGACCTGCACCAGATGCGGGGCCGCGTGGGCCGCTCGAACCGCAAGGCGTATTGCTACCTGCTGACGCCGCCCGTGGCCAACCTGCCTTCGGATGCCCGCAAGCGCCTGCACACGCTGGAGGAGTTTTCGGACCTGGGGGCGGGCTTCAACGTGGCCATGCGCGACCTCGACATTCGGGGGGCGGGCAACCTGCTGGGCGGCGAGCAGTCGGGCTTCATCAACGACCTGGGCTACGAGGCCTACCACCAGGTACTGGACGAGGCGGTGCAGGAATTGAAGGAAACCGAGTTTCGGGACTTGTTTCTGGGCGAGGGCGCGGCCGGCACCAGCCAGCAGCGCCTGCAGCAGGCAGCCGGCGCGCTACCCGGCCACGGCGGCCCCCGCGAAACCCAGATTGAGACGGACCTACCAGTGCTCATCCCGACCACCTACGTGGGCAACGTGTCGGAGCGCTTGCAGCTTTACGCCAAGCTCGACCGCGCCCAGAAGCCCGAGGAGTTGACCAAGCTGGTAGCTAGCATGACCGACCGCTTCGGGCCGCTGCCCGAGCAAGTGCAGCTACTGGTTGACATTGTGAAGCTGCGCTGGCAGGCCGGCAGCCTGGGCGTAGAAAAGCTGACGCTGAAGCGCGAAACGCTGCGCCTTTACCTGCCCGCCGGGGCCGGGCACGAGGCCTATTTCCAGGGCGAGGGCTTCGGGCGCATTCTCAATTTTGTGCAAACTCACCCCCGCACGGCCCGCATGAAAGACCAGAAGGACAAGCTGCAAGTGACCTTCGATGCCATCAGCAGCGTGGGCAAGGCCCAGCACCTGCTGGCCACGCTCGGGGCCGAGGAAATGGTGCTGGCGTAGGCGATTAGCTGAATTACAAGAAAATATCAGGCAGGCAGAAGGGAAGCAACACACTTGCCAGTTTAAGTGAACTGCTTCCCTTCGGCCTACCTGATATTTTTTATAACTATTTATAAATCAACATTATTTGCTGCTGCGATGAACAACGCTAAAGAAGAACTGACCTTGCTTATCAAGCAGTTTACAGCCGGACTAGAACACGCTCGGCAGCAAGCAGTTACTCATGATTCAGAGGCTTCTACCGAAATGCCGCCAATACAAACAGTTGATTTAGACGCTTTTACAAATTCATGGTATTCCATTGATTATCAATTGACTATCTTACAGCAAAAGCTAGCAGCCTTATTAAACCGCAACCAATCTGGCACCATAAATTAGCTCATCTTTAATCGTTCGCTTCTGCGTTTTCTACGCAAACCTCCGCGACTTCTGCGGGCTAAAAAAAGTTGGGGCTACGCGCTAACGTAGCCCCAACTATAATTAACAAACTACTAATCAATTACCTACTCTTCGGCGCTACGTAAATACTGGCATTACCACGGCTAGGGTCGCCATTGAGGCTGATGCCCTCGGTGGAAATCTGGAAGTTGCCGCTGCCGTCGGCGGTGTTGAAGATAAACTCGCCCTTGCCGGCGATATCGGTGCTGAACTCGGGGTCCCAGTAGAGGGTGAGGCGGCGCGGGTCGGCGGCGGGCGCGTTCATGACGGGCGCGCCGTAGTGGGGCTGGTAAAACTCGCGGGCCTGGTAGTAGCCCGGCAGCTTGATGGTGATGAGGCCGGGGCTGGGCCCTTTGTCTTCGCCCTTGTAGTTCTTGTTGGCCCGTTTGGTGTATATCGCAATCACGCCGCCCGAGCTGCCGAAGATGGCTCCCTCGGTGCCTTTAAAAACCTCCACGGCTTCTATCTGATTGGCGGGCAGCGTGTTGATAAAATCAATATCGGTACGCTGACCATCGAGTAGAAACAGCGGCGTGCCGCTACCGCGAATCTGCACGCTCATGTTGGGCGGGCTGCCGCTGACGGTGAGGCCCGCCACCCGGCTCTGCAAGATTTGCAGGGCGCTCATGCCCGACTGCGCGGCTGGAATATCGGTAAAATCGACTATCGTGTTGGCCACCACGCCGGGGTAAAGGCGGCGCGTGTCGTTGGGGGCAATCACCTGCTTCTTACCGGTTACGGCCACGTTGGCTAGCTGCACATTACGGATTTCACCCTCTGGCCGGCCCTGGCGCTCCTGCACCTGCTGCTGGCGGCTGCGGCGCAGGTACTCGGCCACGCCCGAGGTGGTAGCCACGGGCGGCAGCGGCGGCAAGGGCGCGCCCAGGGTGGGCGGCCCCATATCGGGCCGCACAATCACGTTGCTGCCCCCCGTGGCGCGCCGCGCCTGCAAAGTGATGAGCGACGTATCGCGCCCCGGAAAGCCGCTAAACAGGAAGCGGCCACTGGCATCGGTGGTGGCCGTGAGCACGTTGCGCACCGGCTTGCTCTGAATAAAGGTGAGCTGGCTGCTCGGAATACCGGTCTGGCCCATGCCCGTGACCTGCCCAAACAGGGTAATGCCCTGCTCAAAGCCGTAGAACAGCGGCGGCGGCTTGGGGCCGAGCACCTCCTTCCACACGTAGCGGCGCCAGCCCTGGGTGAGGAGCAGGTCGTCGAGGGCGCGGGTGGTTTCGGGGGTGGGGTTTTGGAAATAGTAGCCGGGGCTTTCGACGTAGCCAGCCAGGTCGGAGGTGAGCAGCAGGCTGCTGACCACGTTGCCGCCGGTGGGGTCGAGGGCAGCGGCCCCGGCCTCGGCCACCGTTACGGAGAGGTGGGTGGCCATGGGCTGGCCGGCGGCATCGGCCACCGTCACCTTCACGTGCACGGCATCGTGGGGGGCGTACGCGGCCTTGTCGGGGGTGAGTACCACGCGCAGGGCGGGCTGGCCCATCAGCACGAAGGCCAGGCGCTCGGCCTGGGCCGTGCTTTGGGCATCAAACAGCGTAAAGTGCAGAATACCATTGGGATAGCGTGCCTTGGCCACCGTCCAGGTCACGGGCTTGCCATCGTCGGTTATGGGCTTGGGCACCAGGCCAATGATAAAGCCGCGCACCTCGGTGAGCAGCATCACCGGGCCGGGCACCGGGGCACCGGGCACGCCGCGGTAGCGGGCCTCCACGGTGTAGCTGTCGCCGGCCTCGGCCACGTGCAGGGCGTAGCCGGTGGCCTGCACGGCGGGCAGCGGATAGTCGGTACTGGTGCCGTCGGGCAGCTTCACGCGGGCGTGGTAGCGCTGGCCGGCGGCGGGCACGAGGCTGAGCCGCCCCATGCCGACGTGCTGGGCGCTGAAGGCCGCCCCCACCGGCTTGTTCTGCTCATCGAGCACCTGCCCGCTCACGGCGATGCCCTTACCATTGGCCGCCACGGCCTTAAAGCTCACTACCGACGACAGGCCGGCCACCAGCGTACCGCCTTCAGCGAAGAACTGCACATCGGGCTTGCCAACGGTGGGGGCCAGGCGCGGCATGGCCTTGAGAGCGGGCGTGGCGGGGGTAGCGCCGCCGCTGGCCGCGGCGGGGGTTTTGTCAGGGTCGGCGGGCCACACTTGCAGCTGGCGCTCAAACACGAAGCCGGGGCCGGCGTTGCGCATCCAGGTGGTGTAGGCGCGCAGCAGGTAAATGCCCGCGTCGAGGCTGTCGCTGAGCTCGATGTCGCCGGCGGCGCGGCCGCCCACCAGGCGCAGGGTGCGGCGGGCCACCACCCGGCGCTGCGGCGAAAGCAAATCCACGTGCAGCACTTTGCTGAGGGTGTCGGGCCGGTGGCGCATGGCATCCACCACGTAGCCGCTGAGCCAGATGGTTTCGCCGGTGCCGTAGGCGGGGCGGTCGAGGTGCAGGTACACCTTTTCGGGCAGGGTACGCGCGTAGAAGGCGCTCAGCTTTTCGGCAATAACCCGGATGGGGTTGTCTTCGGCGGGCAGCCGAAAGGCCGTGAGGGCCAGCACGCCGGCCGCGGCCGCCGGCACCCAGAAGCCGGCCCACCGCTTGCTGGCGCGCCCGTTGGTTGCTATTTTTTTAAGCATAAGTAAGGAAACAACGAATGCGGCGCACTCCTAGCGCCCACAGGCGCCCACTCACAAGCCTACGCCAAACCGCGTGGCGAAAGTATGAAGGTGAGATTTAGAATGACGCAAAAACGTTTGTCATTGCGAGCGCAACGCAGTGGAGCGTTCGCAATGACAACCGCTTTGGAGTAAGCTCTAGTCGCAGCCCTCGGGGCCGCAGGCGGGGCCGTCGGCCAGCAGCGTGGGGCGGACCGGGGCCGGGTGGCCTTCTTCCCACACCTTGCCCAGCACCTCGGCAAATACTTCGCTGGGCTGCGCGCCCGACACGGCGTATTTATCCTCAAACACGAAGAAGGGCACGCCCTGCACGCCTATTTGCTGGGCCTCGTACTCGTCGCGGCGCACCTCGTTGGCGTAGGTGCCGGCCTCCAGGGCCTGGCGGGCGGCGGCGGCATCGAGGCCGATTTCGGCAGCCAGGTTGGTGAGCGTGTCCAGCTCGTTGAGGTTGCGGCCTTCGAGGTAGTAGGCGGCCATGAGGCGCTCCTTGGTGGCATCCTGCTTGCCCTGGTGCGCGCCAAAGTGCACCAGCTGGTGGGCTAGGAAGGTATTGGCCGGAATGGTGTTGTCGAAGTCGTAATTCAGACCTACTTCCTTGGCGATGAGGGCCATGTGGTCGTTCATGCGGCGGCCTTCGGCCTCCGACACGCCTTTTTTCTTGGCCAGCGAGGCGTGGATGCTCTCGCCGGGCACGGGCACAAAATCGGGGGTGAGCTGGAAGCTTTTCCACTCTACCTGCACATCGGCGCGGTGGGCAAATTCGCCCAAGGCTTTCTCAAACTTGCGCTTGCCAACGTAGCAAAACGGGCACACGACATCGGACCAGATTTCAACTTTCATAGGGATGACTCAGCTAATGAATAACGGAAAAGCACGAAGCCCCGGGCGGGGCCAAATGTTTGCTTTGCGCGCCAGCTTAACACGCGGCCGGCGGGTAGCGTTCGGGGCGGCCAGGGCGGCGGCGGCGCAACCTTCGGCCGGCGGGCAGGGTTAACGGAGGACGTATTTTTAGCAAGCAGCTCCTCTAACTCATGGAATATCAGAAATTAGGCTCGTCCGACGTATCCGTTTCGCGCATCACCTTTGGCAGCTGGGCGGCCGGCGGCTGGATGTGGGGCGGCACCGAGCAGAACGACGCCGTGGGGGCCATTCACGCCGCCTACGACCTGGGCGTGACCAGCATCGACACGGCCCCCATCTACGGCATGGGCCTGAGCGAACAGATTGTGGGTGAGGCCATTAAAAGCCTACCGCGCGATAAGGTGCAGGTGCTCACCAAGTTCGGCATGCGCTGGGACCTGGCGAAGGGCGACTTCGCCATGAAGACCAAAAACAACGACGGCCACGACGTGGACGTGTACAAGTACGCTAGCCGCGCCAGCATCATCAAGGAGTGCGAGGATAGCCTCCAGCGCCTGGGCACCGATTATATCGACCTCTACCAGCAGCACTGGCCCGACGTGACCACCCCGATTGCCGAAACCATGGAGGCCGTGCAGCGCCTCATCGAGCAGGGTAAGGTGCGCGCCGCGGGCGTCAGCAACTACTCGGTGGCCCAAATGGAAGAGGCCGAAAAGACGCTCAACCTCGCCTCCAACCAATTGCCGTACAGCATGTTGCGCCGGGCCATTGAGCAAGATGCCGTGCCTTATTGCCAGGCGCACGGCAAGGGCATCCTGGTGTACAGCCCCTTGCAGCTGGGCCTGCTCACGGGCAAGATGAAGCCCGGCCAGCACTTCGACGCCAGCGACCTGCGCAGCACCAACAAGCTGTTCAAGCCCGAGGCGGTGACCAAAGTCAACGAGTTTCTCAACAAAATCCGGCCGCTGGCCGAAACCAAAAACGCCACCCTCGGCCAGCTCGTGCTGCGCTGGACGCTGGCGCAGCCCGGCATCACGGTGGCGCTGGTGGGCGCCCGCAACCCCGAGCAAGCCGTGCAAAACGCCAAGGCGATGGACGTGAAGCTGAGCTTTGAGGAGCTTGACTTTGTGAACAAGCAGCTGGCTGGCTTGCAGCTGGCGTAGAGCTACGTAGGGCAAGCGCCGAGAAGGCCCGCCAACCATGTACCACACATGGCTGGCGGGCCTTTTGCATTGTTCAGTCAGCTGCTTTATTACTCATTAGCAATAGGTTATGCTTCATCCGCTCGCGTCAAGCTCAGCGACGTCATCATCCAGTCATTAGCGCTTTTTGCCAGTGCTTCGTCAGTAGCCGTGAAGGATAGCGTGACGCCGCTTGTCAGGTGAAGCAGTACCCCCTTTTTACGCGTTACCTTCTGGTAATCAATTTGTTGACTATTTAGCGCTGCTAACACAAAGAGCAACGTCAATTTGCTGGCATCTTCAAAAATCCAAGGGCTGATTTCAAAGCGGTTGTTGCTTTTCAGGTCTTCCAGGTAGTCGGTGTAAATAAGAAACAGCTCATTGTTTTGGTCGAAGTGAAACTCCAGCAGGTCGTAGGTCCACACGGGCCATTTGTGGCTCAGCATCTTGTTGTTTAACCCGTCGGGGTCAGCAAAATTGGCCAAAATCCATTCCTTCGTTTGGCCTACTTTAATAAAATCAAGCTTGCCGAATTTTAGAAATTCCAGCAAGTCAAACCGAATAGGATGAGATAACTTCATATACTGTATACCTTGGCATTATTTATCTATAAGACACTCAAAAACAATATAATACATGTTATTTAACAATATGAAAAATACGGGTTAGCCCTGCCAACTTTGATTATGATTTCTTCAGGTAAGCTCACAGCCGGAACTAGCAGGTAAAGTTACTTTTGCGCCATGCCCCTGCCCTACCGCCGCCTCGTCGTCAAAATCGGTTCCAACGTGCTCACCCAGCCCAACGGCCTGCCCGATGAGGCGCGCATGGCCCAACTGGTAGCGCAGGTGGTGGCGCTACGCGCGCAGGGCTGCGAGGTCACGCTGGTATCGTCGGGGGCGGTGGCGGCGGGGCGCAGCCTGCTGGCGCTGCCGCCCAAGGCCGATGCCGTGCGCAGCCGCCAGGTGCTGGCCGCCGTGGGCCAGGTAAAATTGCTGGGCCTGTACGCTGCGCTGCTGGCCCCGCACAGCCTACTGGGCGCGCAGGTGCTGGTGACCAAGGAAGATTTTCGCGACCGCCAGCACTACCTCAACATGCGCAACTGCTTCCAGGAATTGCTGCAGCAGGGCGTGATACCCATTGTGAATGAGAACGATGTGATTTCGGTGACTGAGCTCATGTTTACCGACAACGACGAGCTGGCCGGCCTGGTGGCCAGCATGCTCGACGCCGACGCGCTGCTGATTCTCAGCAACGTAGACGGCATTTACGACGGCGACCCGGCGCGGCCGGGCGCGCGCGTGATTCGGCACATTGCGCCGCACGACACCGGCTTTGCCGAGTTTGTGACGGCTACGCGCTCGCAGTTTGGGCGCGGCGGCATGCTCACCAAGTGCTCCATTGCCCACAAGGTGGCCGGGCTGGGCATCAGCGTGCACATTGCCAACGGCAAGACGCCCAATATTTTACTTAATATTCTGAACGAAAGCGCGGTAAGCACCTGGTTTCAGCCCAGTAAAAAGGCGTCGGGCACCAAGAAGTGGCTGGCCCACGCCCAGTCTGCGCAGGCCGCGGTGCACGTGAATGCCGGGGCGCGGGCGGCGCTGCTGGCCCCCGGCAAGGCCAGCAGCCTGCTGCCGGTGGGCGTGGTGCGCATCGAGGGCGATTTTCAAAAAGGCGACCTCGTGCGCCTCGTGGATGAGGCCGGCCAGGCCCTTGGCCTGGGCCTGGCCGAGTACGGCGCCGACAAGGCCCGCGAGCGCCTGGGCCAGCACGGCCAGCGCCCGCTGGTGCACTACGATTATTTGTTCTTGACCGAAGATGTGCGGTAAGCTTTAGCTTGCCGTAAGCCGCAAAAGCACCTCTTGATTGTCAATCTATTGCCCGGCAAGCTAAAGCTTACCGCACACCTTTATGGCTGATTACTCCGAATTTTTCATCGCCGCCCAGCGGGCCAGCCGCGCCCTGGCCACGGTGGCCCCCGCTACCATCGACGCCCTGCTGCGCGACCTGGCCGACGCCCTGCTGGCCCACACCGACTTCCTGCTCAGCGAGAACGAGAAAGACCTGGCCCGCATGCCCGCCACCGACCCGCGCCACGACCGCCTGCGCCTCACCCCCGAGCGCCTGGCCGCCATTGCCGACGACCTGCGCAGCGTGGCCGCGCTGCCCTCGCCGCTGGGCATAGTGCTCAGTGAGAAGGGATTACCCAACGGCTTACAGCTTAAAAAGGTGCGGGTGCCGCTGGGTGTGGTGGGCATCATCTACGAGGCACGGCCCAACGTGACCATCGACAGCCTGGCGCTGTGCCTCAAAACCGGCAATGCCTGCTTGCTGAAGGGCGGCTCCGACGCGGCGGCCTCCAACGTGGCGCTCATTGAGGTGGCCGGGCCGGTGCTGCTGCGCCACGGCCTGCCACTGGCCGCCGCCACGCTGCTGCCGCCCGAGCGCGCCGCCACCGAGGCCCTGCTGCTGGCCGTGGGCTACGTCGACGTGGTTATTCCGCGGGGCAGCCAGGGGCTGATTAACTACGTGCGCGAAAATGCCCGGGTGCCCGTTATCGAAACCGGGGCCGGCGTGGTGCACACCTACTTCGACGAAACCGGCGACCTGGCCACCGGGGCCGCCATCGTGGCCAATGCCAAAACCCGCCGCGTAAGCGTTTGTAATTCGCTTGACTGCCTGCTGCTTAACCAAAGCCGCCTGCCCGACCTGCCGGCCCTGGTGGCCCCGCTGGCGGCGGCCCAGGTGCAGCTTTTTGCCGATGCGCCGGCCCACGCGGCGTTGGCCGGGCACTATCCGGCCGACCTGCTGGCCGCGGCCACGGAGGCGCATTTCGGCACCGAGTTTTTAGATTATAAGCTGGCCATCAAGACTGTGCCCGACCTCGACGCGGCCCTCGACCACATTGCCCGGCACGGCTCGCGCCACAGCGAGGCCATTATTTCGGAAGACGTGGCCCACATCGACACCTTTTTGCAGGTAGTGGATGCCGCCGCCGTGTACGCCAACGCCTCCACGGCCTTCACCGACGGCGGGCAGTTTGGGCTGGGGGCCGAAATCGGCATCAGCACCCAAAAGCTGCACGCGCGCGGCCCCATGGGCCTGGAGGAGCTCACGAGCTACAAGTGGCTGGTGCGCGGCACCGGACAGGTGCGCTAAGACAAACTATTGATGGTCAATAGTTTGTCTTAGCGCACCTGTTTTATTATTCTTGCCAGGTATATTTATAAGCAACTGCTTGCCAGCTAGCGCTTTACCACGCGCTGTACCTGGCGGCCCTGAGTAGCCGAGGCCACTTCGAGCAGGTAGGTGCCGGCGGGCAGGCCGGCCAGGCTGAGTGGCTGCGCCTGGCCGCCGGCCAGGGTTTGGCTGAGCACCAGCTGGCCCAGCAGGCTGCACAGGCGCACCTGGCAGGCACTGGCCGCCAGGCCGCTGAGGTCGAGGGTGAGCACATCGGCCGTGGGGTTGGGGTACACGGCTACTTGGGCGGCGAGCCGGCTCACGGTGGCCACGGGCGAGTAGGTGCGGGTGCCATCCTGGTCTACCTGGCGCAGGCGGTAGTAGCTGAGGCCGGGCAGCGGGCGGGCATCGGTGACCTGGTAGGCATGGGCATATGCGACGGTGCCGTGGCCGGCTACCGTTTGCAGGGCCACAAATGCCTGACCATCGGCGCTGCGCTCTACCACAAACTCCTTGTTATTGAGCTCCGAAGCGGTAGCCCACCGCACCAGCACCTGGCTCGCGCGCCGCTGCGCCGAGAAGCTGGTGAGCGACACGGGCAGGGGGGCCGTAGAGCAAAAGGTGACGTTGCTGCCAATAGTGCCACCCCGCGCATCGAAGCCGTTGCTGGCCGGGGTGGGCGGTGTGCTGTCGCAAAAATCCAAAAAGCTGTTATCGGCCCCGAATTTGCCGTTGTTTACGGTATAGCCGGCGGCCCGAAATATCCCGCGCTGTCTCATTGCGGTCCCGCCCGTAATGGTTCCGCCGTTGGTAAAGTTGCCCGTGCTGCTGATGGCACCCAGGTTGATTACCCTGCCGGTGCTGGTGAATTCGCCGACGATGGCAAACGTGCTGCCAGCCGCATTGGTCAGGCTCGATGTGCTTGCCAGGGCCGCCATACCACCGCTCACGCTCATGGTGCCGTTGTTGACGAGCACTACCGTGCCGCCGAGGCCCAGGTAGCCCCCAATGGCAGTATTGGCCCCGGTAGCCGTGGTAAAAGCATTGGCATTACCTCCCGGAAAGTTGAAGGCCTGGGTCCAGGTTGCGTTGTTGGTGATGCGCAGCGAGCCGTTGTTTTGACTGATACCCCCGGTCCAGCTGCCAGCATTCTGAATAATACTGATAGTGGGGTTATTACCGCCATCCTGTACCTGCGTGCTCCAGGTGCCAGCGTTGGTAATACTGAGGTTGGCGCTGGTAGTCAGGTAGGCATCCCAGGTGGCACCGCTGGCATTGGTGATGGTGCCACCCGGTGTTGGCTGCATGGCCGACTTCCAGGTGCCATAGTTATTAATGGTGGGCGCAACGGTGATGCTACTGCCAAAGTAGCCGCCCCAATTCACTGTAGGCATGGTACTGCTACCATTATTGAGCGTGGCCGGGGCATTCAGGAAAATAGTATTCGTGTTGATGACACCGAAATTGTTAAGTACTGCACCGGCCCCACCAGCGCTGACAGTGATGGTACCAGAGATAGTCCCGCTGTTGCACACCGTCACGTTGGGCTGGGCTATGGTGAGCGTGCCCGAAAAAGTAGCATTGGCTGCGATGCAGATTGTCTCTCCCTGGGCAGCTGTGTAAGCTGCCGCACCAGTTAGTGTTGTGCTACAAGCAAGGCACTGCCCCCAGGCTGGCCCGGCTCCTGCTGCCAAAACTACCAGCAGCAAGCCGCGCAAAAAAGATGCTTTCCCAGTATTTGTACTTTTCATATGCAGTAGTAGAGGAGTGAAGATTACCGACTTATTTGCATTTAGTTAAGTCGACAAAAGAGGAGTAATAATACCCTGATTATGCTTCCAAAACTAAATCAATAAGTGACACTTAGCACATCTAGGGATGAGCTTATTAACCTATACAAAGCCGGAAAGCCGCTAGCAACTGGTGCCAACGGCTTTTCCGGGATTTGAGACCTTTTTGTTATTTTTTTAGATTACGTCGCTACCCAGGCGCAATGCGCTGCGCCCGAGTAGCAACGTAGCCTTAGTCTTTAAAGGCAATGCTGACCACCTTGCCCGGCCCGGCCACCGTGAATTTGCACTCCTCGAAGCTGGGCGGCGATAGGTGCGGCCGCACGTTGTTGGAAAACGCGTAGGGCTCGGTCGGGATGCCCAGCAGGTTCTTGTCGAGCTTGTCGTTGTTGTTCGTGTCCTGGGTGAGGGCCACGGCCCACTCGCCGGGCGCTAGCTCCACGGGCACCGAAAGCTCGGTTTTGCCCGCCGGCTTCACCTCCACGCGGAAAGCCTGCTGGCCGTGCTTCAGAAAGGTGGCGGGGTCGTGATAGAAATTCAGGCGCACCACCGCCTGCGGCGAGGCCAGCGCCGTTACCACTACCGTCACGGTTTGGGTGGCGGGCTCGGCCCCCGGGCGGGGCGCACCCGGGCGGGCGGGGGCAGCCTGGCCCAGCAGGCTGCTGGCAAAGAGAAGGACCAAGGGCAGAGCTTTCATACGAGACGCTATAAGTTGCGGTAGGTTTGGGCTGAACTGGCCCGGCGCGGTAAAACGTTCCGGCCGCCCCCCGCCGCTTGGCCATCGCTTTTCCTTTTCCCACCCCGCTTATGCAAGCTTACTTCGAAGATTTTCAGCGTATTGCCGAAGCCGGCACCTACCACGAGCTAGCCGCCCGGCCCGTGCCCAAGCCCGAATACTTCAACTGGACCGCCGAAATCCTGGAGGGCCTGCACGTGGCCCGCCACCCCGACAAAGTAGCCCTCGTGCTGGCCGACGACCACGGCCACCAGCACATAACCTACGCCGAGCTGGCCGCCCGCGCCAACCAGCTACTGCACTTTTGGCGGGCCGCCGGCGTGCAGCCCCAAGAGGCCGTGCTGCTGATGGTGCCCGTGTGCGCCGAGCTGTGGCACACCTACGTGGCCGGTATCAAGGGCGGGCAGCTGCTTATTCCGGCCGCCAGTATCCTTAGCATCAAGGACTTGGAATACCGCTTTAGCTGCCTGCTGCCCGCCGTGGTCATCGCCGATGCCGAGAACGCCGCCAAAATCGACGCCGCCGAGCAGGCCCTGGGCCAGCGCATCCGGCTCAAGATGCTGGTGGGTGAGCCCGCGGCCCCGCGCCCGGGCTGGGTCAGCTTCGCGGGCCTCGATGGCTTAGCAGACCAGGCCGAGACTACCACCACCCGCGCCGACGACCCGCTGTTTTTGTTCTTCACCTCGGGTACCACGGGCCTGCCCAAAGTGGTGACGCACACGCACTTCTCATACCCAGTGGGCCACCTCAGCACCGCCGCCTGGATTGGCTTACGGCCCAGCGACCGGCACTGCAACATTGCGCAGGCCGGCTGGGCCAAGTTTGCCTGGAGCAGCTTTTTTGCGCCCCTCAGCGTGGGGGCCACGCTGGTGGTGTACCAGGGCAGCGGGCGCTTTGCGGCCGGGCCGCTGCTGGCGGCGCTGGCCCGCGAGCGGGTAACCACGTTTTGCGCGCCGCCCACGGTGCTGCGGCTGCTCATTCTGGAAGACCTGGCCAGCTACGATTTCAGCTTCCGCGAGTGCGTGAGCGCTGGCGAACCGCTTAACCCCGAGGTGATTGAGGCCTGGCAGCGGGGCACGGTTCAGCTCCTGCGCGACGGCTACGGGCAGTCGGAGAGCACGGCCATGATATACAACCTGCCCAGTAGCGCCGTGCGCCTGGGCAGCATGGGCCGGCCCTCGTTCATGTACGACATCGCCATTGCCGACGACGAGGGCCGCGAGCTGCCTGCCCTGGCCGAGGGCCACATTGCCGTGCGCACCGACACCGGCCGGCCCAACGGCCTGTTTAGCGGCTACTTCGGCGAGCCCGAGCGAGCGGCCAGCGTGTTTCGCCACGGCCTCTACTACACCGGCGACAAGGCCTACCGCGACCCCGACGGCTACCTCTGGTTTGTGGGCCGCGACGATGATGTGATAAAATCGAGCGACTACCGCGTGGGCCCCTTCGAGGTCGAGAGCGTGCTCGTCGAGCACCCCGCCGTGGTGGAGGCCGCCGTAGTGGGCTCGCCTCACCCCATTAAGGGCCACGAAATCAAGGCGTTCGTTATGCTGCTGCCCGGCACCGACGCCAGCGCCGCGCTGGCCCAGGAGCTGTTTGCCTACGGCCGCACGCACCTGGCGCCCTACAAAATGCCGCGCATCCTGGAGTTTGTAGCCGAGCTACCCAAAACCATCAGCGGCAAAATCCGCCGGGTGGAGCTGCGCGCCCGCGAGGCCCAGCAGCGGCGCGGGGAGGCTGGCGAAGATGAGCATTTTTATGAGCGCTTAAATAATTAATTAATTGACTTAAAGTCACTTATCTTTAATAAGTTCGTATGACTGCTGCTCAATTCGATACCTTTTGGCGCACCACTTATCCCGAAACCGGCCCAATAAGCCACCTTTTCAAGCACGTTTACCCCGATAGGTGGTTTCGCATCCACAGCCTCCCCGAGTTGCAGCGCTATGCCACTTCGGAAGCGGAGCAGGTGATTGTACTTAACCGGCAGAATTACTTACTGAATAATTTACTGGGTAACAACGCCGAAATATTGCTCGTGACCGGCGAGTATGCGTACGATGGCGTTGTTTTTCCAACTGAAGATACCAGTGTATTGAGCGACCTGTTATTCACGGCTACCGAACGCATTGACTTACACCGGCTAAATCCAGGGGAACACAAGCCCGGCGAATACTACCAACCCAGATTTAGCGAGCAGATTTGGAAAATGAAGGGTTTCAATCCGCTACTAAAGGAGATTGCGGATGGCCGGACCAGTGCTTTTTTTATTTCGCAGCGCACTGCTTGCCTCCTTGCGCCCTACGATGGGGGCGTAGATGTGGTGCTTAAGGATGAGGCTACCCGCGACTTTTATCGGAAGGCATACCAAGCTTGGCTGTCGCCCTTGCGCAGCGGGTTGTGATGCCCCGCTAAACGCCAAACGCGCCGCCGGCCCGGGGGCCAGCGGCGCGCTGTATCTCCAACTTTACGGGATTATTACTTCTTCGCAGCCACCGGAAACTTGTCCAAGATGTCTTTGGCCGACTTGCTGAATTCGCTGCCCAGGCGGCCGGGGTCGTTCACGTCGTCGGCCATCGAGCCGCGCCACACGAGGTTATTAGTGCGGCGGTCAATGAAGTCAATTATCAGCGTGCCTTCGGTATACTGCTCGGTATGAGGCGTTTGATAATACGATGGGCGGTACCAGTAGCCATAGTTAATGGGTAGGTAGGCCCCGCCATAGCCCACTGAGTAGGGGTAGGCGTAGCCCGCGCCGGCGTAGGTGCTGTACACCGTGCGCTCGGCCTGGTCTACGTAGGTATGAGTGGTGATGAGCAGGTCGGGCTTGCCCTCGGTTTGGCGCAAGCCGCGGGTGGCCAGCTCACCGGCAATGGCCTGCTTGATGCGGTCCTGGGCGATGGGGCTGCGGAGCAGCGGGTTTTGGTCGCCGTTGGTTTTCACCTTCGTTTCGGCAAAGTCGAAGGTTCGGTACTTACTAAAGTTGACATTGTCGCGCCGCTCTACGTTCACGGCAGAGGTGCAGGAGCTCAGGCCGCCACCGAGGGCGAGCACAAGGCCAAAAAGGACTTTTTTCATAATAAACAAGGATAAATTAAGGCAGACTAGTGGGGCTGATACCGTTTTTTGCGGTGCAGGGTTACGCCGGGCCGGACTGCGGGCGCGTTATCGGCTCTCTACTTGCCTGCCAATGGCTTACGAGCTCACTCATTGTTGACCTTTTTGCGCGCAGGGGCCGACTAATGCGCAGCCGGGCCGTATGAGGGGCTTGGCCCGGCCAGCATTAGCCGCGTGCCCCTCATGGCGACCCTATGGAAGGACTTACGAAAATTGCCGACCTCGGCAAGCCCCGCGTAGTAATTGTGGGCGGCGGCTTTGGCGGCCTCCAGTTGGCTAAGGAGCTGGCCGATGCCCCGGTGCAGGTAGTGCTCATCGACAAGCACAACTACCATGCGTTTCAACCACTTCTCTACCAAGTAGGTACGGCCGGCCTGAATGCCGATAGCATCATCTCGCCGTTTCGTAAAATCCTGAACGAGCAGGAGAATTTTTTCTTCCGGCTGGCCGATGTGCAATCCATCGACGCCACGGCCCAGGTAGTGGAAACCTCCATCGGGCTGCTGCGCTTCGATTACCTGGTGCTGGCCACCGGCACCACCTCCAACTACTTCGGCGACAAGCAGATGGAGGAAAATTCCATCAGCCTCAAGAGCGTGGGCGATGCCATTGAGCTGCGCAACACGCTGCTCTCCAACTTCGAGCAGGCCCTGGAAGTGGGCGACTCGAAGCAGCTCAACAGCCTGCTCGATTTCGTGATAGTGGGCGGCGGCCCCACGGGCGTAGAAATGGCCGGCGCGCTGAGCGAGCTGCGCGCCCACGTATTCCCGCGCGACTACCCCGAGCTCGACCTCAAGCAAATGGATATTCACCTGGTGCAGAGCGGGCCGGTGCTGCTCAAGGGCATGTCGACCGAGGCGTCGGAGCACGCCCTCAAGTACTTGAAGGACATGGATGTGCAGGTGTGGCTCGATAACCGCGTCACGTCGTACGACGGCTACAACGTGGCCCTCAAGAGCGGCGAGAAGCTGGTGGCGCGCACCCTCATTTGGGCGGCCGGCGTCACGGGCGCGCCCGTGGCCGGCCTCGACCCCGCCGCGCTGCTCAAATCCA
Source organism: Hymenobacter sp. H14-R3 (assembly GCF_030063445.1). Lineage (GTDB taxonomy): Bacteria > Bacteroidota > Bacteroidia > Cytophagales > Hymenobacteraceae > Hymenobacter. The sequence continues at coordinate 31,237 of NZ_JASITD010000034.1, forward strand.
ACCGCTACCAGGTCAACGAATTCAACCAGGTAGCGGGCTACGACAACGTATTTGCCATCGGCGACATTGCCCAGATGGCCACCGCTGCCTACCCCGAAGGCCACCCGCAGGTGGCGCAGCCCGCCCTGCAGCAGGGCCGCCTGCTGGGCGAGAATATCAAGCGCCTGCTTAATAAGCAGCCAATGCACCCCTTCGTGTATGCGGATAAAGGCACGATGGCCACCATTGGCCGGCACCGGGCGGTGGGCGATATTATCCTGTTTGGCAAGCAGTACCACATCACGGGCTGGCTGGGCTGGCTGGGCTGGAGCTTTGTGCACATCATGGCGCTCGTGAGCTTCCGCAACCGCATTGCTGTATTCTTTGCCTGGGCCTGGAACTACCTCACCCAGGACAAGGGCATGCGCTACATCATTGGCAAGCCCAAGGCCCCGCTCACGGAGCACGCGGTGGAGGTCAAGCCCATTGTGTAGAGTCCGATGCCGGCGGCTATCTCCCACATTTCGGGCACGTTATCGGTATTGTCGGCCATGTTTACGCCGGCCATTCTGGTGTCGGCGTGCGGCTCGCTCATCCTCACCACCTCGCAGCGCCTGAGCCGCAGCCTCGACCGGCAGCGCGAGGTGGCCCAGCTGCTGCGCCAAAACCAGCAGCTGGCCGCCACCGCCACGCCCGACCCCGCCGAGCACGGCCACCTTACGCAGCAGCTGCTGTTTGCCATTCGGCGCGCCCGCCTGCTGCAACGGGCCATGACCAGCCTGCATTTTACGCTGAGTATTTTCATCGGCAGCATTCTCAGCATCGGCATTTTTGAGCTGATTGACAGCGCCGCTGCCTGGCTTATCGCGCTGCTAAGCGTGCTCGGGGCCACCATGCTGCTCTACGCCAGCGTGCTGCTAATCAAGGAATCAGGCCTGGCCCGCTCCGACGTAGCCGAGGAAACCGCCTACCTCACCCAGTTCACCATAGCCGACCAAAACCGCATTATAAAGAAGTAGCGCGAAGCTCCGGCTGCGTGCGCGAGCGCAGCGGGCAGGCGGGACCGGGCGGCGCGAACGGCGATGCTCGCTACGCTCGCGCACGAAGCCGGAGCTTCGCGCTACTGCGCTATAGCCGCACATTAAAGGCCAGCGGCTGCACCACAAACTGCTGCAAATTGCTGCTGTATGCTATCCGTACGCCTGCTTCCAGGGGCGTGCGCAGGTGGAAGACGTTAAACAAAGCCATGAAATCGGCCCCCACGTTGCGGTAGTCCTGGTAGAGGCGGGTGGGCACCGGCCGGCCGGCGGCGGTGCGCAGCGGCACTACGCTGCTGCCCTGGGCAATGTCGAAAAACGCGGTGGCCCGTAGGCGCTGCACGTACAGCACCCGCCCCACCGACCAGTGCACGAAGGCCAGCGGCAAGCTATAATCGGCGCTGCCCACCGCCAGCCGGTCGAAGCTCACGTAGCTCGTTTCGGCCCGCGGGAAGGAAACGGCCGCCGCAAAGTTGTACTGCCCCTGCTGCTGGTACTGGAAGCCGCCGCGCAGCCGCAGCGCGTGGTGCCGGGCCAGGCCGGGCAGGTACACGCTGCTCTGCACGCCCACCTGGCTGGCCTGCAAGCTGGTGCCAAACGGCGTGGTGCGGTACGTAGCCAGCAGCGTGGCCCCGCCGCGCGGGGCCACGTCGCGGGCGCTTTGCTTGAGCTGGCTGGCGTAGCTCAAGGACGTTTGCACGGCGTGCAGCGGCGCGTTGAGGCCGGTTTCGTTGTGGTTGCGGAAGGCGGGCGTGTAGTTGAACACCCGCTCGTGCAGGTAATACGCGCCCGCCGTGAGCGCCTGCAAATACTTGGAGCGCGTGAGCACCAGCGGAATACGCACGCCGGCCAGCAGGCGGGCGTATTGCCACTGGCTGCCGCGCAGGCTGTCGAGCGGTGCGGCGCGGTCGAAGTAGCGCGTGGCGTTGCGCCCGCCATAGGTGGCCTCCACGTCGAGCACCGGGAAGCGGCCCTGGTAGCTGAGCGCGGCCGTGGCGGCCACCGTGCGCTCGGTCTGGTCGTAGCTGAGGCCCGCGAATAACTGCGTGGTACTGAGGTAGTCCTGCGAACGCAGCCCTACGCTCACCGTATTGCCGGCCGGGCTCTGCACCACCCCGTAGCTGAACAGCCGGAACGCGTGCGCCAGCGGCCGGTAGCGCCGCACCCCGTAGCGCACGCCGCTGGAGTCGGGCGAGGCCAGCAGCTGCCTTATTTGGGCCGCCCCCGGCTCGCCGGCCGCCAGCGCCGCCACGAAGGGCGCGGGCGCATCGGTGCGGGCGGGCGCGGGCAGGGCCGTCCAGGTGGCGGGGTCGAGGGGCATTTCAACCACGCGCGCGCCGGTGGCGCGGTAGTCGTGCAGGGCCAGGTGGCGGCCATCGGGCGCCACGGCGGCGTGGTAGGCCCCGGTGGGCCGGTTGGTTACCTGGTACGTTTGGCCCGAGGGCAAATTGACCGCGTAGATATTATCCACCCCCGACTGCGGCGAGTTGTACAGCACGTAGTCGCCCCAGGGCTGCGGGTTGGCCAGGTTGACATTCGCCACCGGCAAAATGCTGGTAGCCAGCCCCATGGCGGGGTCCAGCACTTGCAGCGTTTTGCCGGCGGCGCTCAGGGCCACGGCCACTACGCGGCGGCCATCGGGCAGAAAGCGCGGCTGCTGGTAGAAGTCGTTGCGCGGGTTGGGCAGCGTTTGCAGCACCGCGCCGCTGGCCGCGTCCAGCAGCACCAGCGCGTGGTGGTAGGTGGCATCGGTACGCACGGCCACAAGGCGCGTGCCATCGGGCGAGAGCGCGGCGGCGGCGTAGCGCTGGCCCTTACCCAGGCGCGTGAGCCGGCCGGTACTGAGGTCCAGCACTTTCAGCTCCGAGTGCACGCGCTGGCCCCAGCGTGGGTCTTGCCGAAACTCGGGCCACACGGCCTTGCCCCCGCCCACCGACAGCAGCTGCGGAATATTGAGTAAGCCCAGCGTAAACACCCGTTTCTCGCGGCTGTGGCGGCCCAGCAGTACCAGTTGCGCAATGTCGCCGAGGCCGCTTTTCAAAGCCAGCACCGTGCTATCAGTCACGTATTGAGGGTATTGGTACTGGGTAAACACCCGCGTAGCCGCCTGGCCGGCCAGCTCGCGCACCGGCGTGGGCGCCCCGCGCGCCACCTGCTCGGCCCGCCAGGTCGAATCCAGCGCGTGCATGGTGCGGGCGTACAGGTCCTCCACGCGCAGGCCGGTAGTGCGCTTCAGGCCGTTAGAAAACGAGAAGGGATAAAAAGGAAAGCGGTAGTACTCGTCCAGCACCCGGCTCCACACCTTTGCGCCATAATGTGCTTTGGCATAAGAAGTTAGGTAGTAGCCCAGCACGTACCAGTCGGGCACGTTGTCGCGCAGCGAGCCGCTCACCGCCTTTTGGTAATTATAGAGCCGGCCGGCGAGCAAGTTGGCCCGCAGGCCCAGGCCGAAATACGGGATGCGCCCGCGCCCGCTACGCGTGAGGGCCGTTTCGGTGCCCACGGCGTCGCCCTCAAAAAACCACTGCGGCACGCCCACCGCGCTCACGCCCAGGCCGCCATCGCCCAGCAGCGGCACCAGCACCCGCCCAAAGCCCTGGCGGGCCTTATCAAACTGATTGACGTGCCGAAACTCGTGCACTACCAGCCCATCGAGCCAGTCCACGGTGCCCAGGCCCTGGCCCTGGTCGGGGGTGGTAAAAAACTCGGCGTGGCGCGGCAAAAACGTCACGAAGCCGTTGCTCACCGTGGTCTGGTTTTGCAGCACCACCGCAATGGGCTTGGCCTGCACGCCCAGCGTAGCGCCCGCGGGACCGTGCACGGCCTCCAGCCGGCGGGCGGTGCGCTGGGCCGCCGTGTCGAGCCCCGCCGGGTACAGCACTCGGAAGTGCGGGCTCCGGATTTCCTGCCAGCGCAGCGCGGGCGGGTTTTGGGTGATAATGGGCAGGCTTTGGGCCAGCGCCCGGCCCCCGGCAAGTAAGCCCAGCACCAGCGCGGGAAGCAGTTTTCGCATGGGGCAATTTACAGCGCTGCGCCGCAGTTTGGGCCGCGTGCGGTGGGCAGCCCCGGCCGGCTACTTCGCCCCCTGCCGGGCTTCGCGCAGCCACTGCCGCGCGGCGGGCACGCTCCCAAATATCCGCATCTGAAAGCTGGTGCCGATGCTGGTAAACATGGCTTCGGCCGAGAGGGCGGCAAACGATTCGGGGCTCACTACGTGGGCAAAGTGCGTGAGGCCCAGGGCCATGGCGCGGGGCGTCCAGTCCTGGGCTATCCAGGCCACGGCGTGGTCCCAGGGGCCGGTCACGTTGGTATTGTCGTTGAGCAGGTAGGGGCACTTGAACTGCTGCAACTCACCGAGGCAGGCATTGGCCCCGGCCATAATGCTTTCCAGCGTCTGGTAGCCTCGCCAATCGTTGTATATCAGACTATTAGCCCGGTCGTAGTCGATGCTTATAAATACTTTGCCGAATGCATTGGTAATGTCTTTTTTCATAACGTAACCCGGCTGGAACGAAGTATAAGGCGCGGCACAGAACCCCCAAAGGTACCCGATGGAGCTGGCTTTTTTGGCCTACGCCGTGCGCTTCAACCCGATAATACCCACCAGAATGCAGCCGATGTAGAAGACGTGTGCCCACTGAAATGCCTCTTTCAGCACCAGCGTATCCACTATCTTAATGCCTACCAGGGCCATGCCCATCCAGATGGCGAAGGCCGTGGAAGCGGGAATAACGTTGAGCGCCTTGGAAAAAAAGAACACGTTGCCCACCCCAAATGCCACGTAGCAAATGGCGGGCACCAAGGTCACTATGCCCGCCGAGCCGGCAAAAAACTGCGACCAGTCGATGGCCTTAATCTTGGCCACGCTCGTGTATTTAAGGCTGTAATTCCAGCACACTTCCATTACGGAGGCGATGACCAGGTAGAGCCAGGCGGGATTAAAGCTTAGAGTCAAGACGCGACGGTGGCAACGGGGCGGGAAGAATCGGGCGTAGCGGCGGCGGCCTTAGCGGTGGGGTTGCCGCCGGGGCGAGGGGCGGGCACGGTTTCATCGGCACCCTGCGTTACTTCCCAGCCTTGCAGCACCTTGGCGGCGGGCAGGCGGCGGCCCACCCAGTCGAGCACGCGCCAGCGCACGCCGTGGTAGTAGCGAAACGGCGCCGAGCGCTCGGCCAGCGCCTTTTCATCAAAGCGATACACCGAAAACGCGTGCTGCGCGAAGTAGTCCTTCGGAAAAGCGTAGGGCAGGCCCCAGCGCTCGGGCTTGCGGTTTTCGGGCAGAAAGGCGGTGCCGAAGAGCCAGTCCCAGACCGCGAATTTGGTCGAGAAGTTGGCGTAGTACACTTCCTCGTGGTCGGCGTGGTGCCAGAGGTGCATTTCGGGGCCGTTGATAACGTACTGAAGCTTACCCGATTTCACGTCGATGTTGGCGTGAATGTACATGCCCCACACCGCATCAATGAGCGCCTTAATGGGCACCACTATCGGGTTGGCCCCCAGCAGGATAATCGGCGCAAACTCGATGGTCTGATTAATGACAATCTCCATGATGTGCGAGCGCGAGCCGGCCAGCCAGTCCACCTGCTTGCCCGAGTGGTGCGCCTCGTGGGTGCGCCAGAAAAAGGCGCTGTTGTGCTGGAAGCGGTGAAACCAATAGATATAGAAATCGTGGGTAACCACGAAAAAGCCCACCTGCGCCGCTACCGGCCAGCTGCTCACCAGGTTGAAGCGCGTGCCGAAGTGCGCGGCCAGCGGCGCAATGATGAACCCAAAAATTACAATCTGCAGGAAGTAGCTCTGCACCAGCGTGTACCAGAACAAATCGACAAACAGCCCCTCGCGGAAGAATGGCAAGCCCTTGCGGTACGGAATCCGGCGCTCCAGCACCAGCAGCACTACCACCGCCAGCAGCAGAATGGGCGTGGTAATCATCGTGGTGCGCCCCACGGCGTTCAGGCTGTGGTAAAACGTGCTTATCGACTCTAGCATAACGGATAATGACTAGTTGGCTTCCCTAACTCCTTCTGGCAAACGAATGTTCTACGGTTTTTAGCCCGCAGAGGGCGCGGCGGATTTCGCAGAAGTCGCAGAACGTTCTGCGAC
>NZ_JASITD010000035.1 GCF_030063445.1 Hymenobacter sp. H14-R3
TTCTTTCGCCAGTCCTCCAGGGTCTGGCGTTCCTCAGCGGTCAGAAACAAGCGATAAATTAGCATGACGAAAGCGCTTTTCTACGGAAAAGCCCACCAGACCCAATAAGGTTTTTCAACCACTAGTGGTCTGACAGTTTAATTTCGTCAGTTACTTTGGTCAATTCAGCGTATCTGTTTTTCAATTTATCGCGGGCCTTTTCGGTGGGGAAGGACCAACTGAGCTTGGTGGCAGCAGCGTTGCGCTTGGCTTGCCAAGCCAACGCTTCGTGTTCGAGTCGTTGCTGGGTGCCGCTGCGCTGGTCCAGGCACTGGCGGGAAAGGGCGGCAAATTCGATTGCAGCCATGTTGAGCCAGGAGCCGTGCTTGGGCGTGTAGTGGAATTCGAGGGTGTGGCGCAGTTGGCGGGCCGTTTCGACGGGCAGGTGTTCGTAAAAGGCCCCGTAGGTGTGGGTGCAGTAGTTGTCTTGCACGAGCTGGATTTTGGTCGCCTCGGGGTAGTGGGTTTGCACGAGCTAGTCCATAAAACGGGCGTAATCGCCCTTGTTTTTGGTCGTCGTGACCTGCAATTGGCGCTGGCCCGTGTCGAGATTATAGGCCAGCAGCACATGGCCGACGCCCTTTCGCACGTACTGCTGGTGTTCTTTTTGGGTCGCGTTGGGCTTAGACGGCAGCGGCGTGAGCACGTGGTCGAGCAGTTGGCAGGGCCGCTCGTCGAAACACAGGCGCACCACGCCCGCCGCGGCCGGGGCGCTGTAGACGTCGAGCACGTCCTCCAGGTTGGCCAGGTACTCGCCCGTGATGGTGCCGATGCACCACATTTCTTTCAGCCAGGGCTTGAGCTGGCTTTTTTTAACACCTGGCGAATCGTTTCCTTGGAAACGGCCGGTCCGTAGTTGAGGGAGACCAGGGTTTGGCTGAGCAGCGAGAGCGTCCAGCGGGCCGCACCGGCCGGCAAGTCGCTGCACGTCAGGCTGGTGATACGCGCTTCCAGGGCGGGCGTCACCTTCGGCGGTTGCCCGCTACGCGGGCGCTCTTCCAACGCCTGGGCCAGGCCCCCGGCCAGGTAGCGGCCTTTGAGGCGGTAATACTGGGTGGTGGAAATGCCCACTTCGGCCTGCACGGTGGCCGCTCCTTTGCCGCTGCTCATGGCCAGTAGGGCACGGGCGCGCGCTATTTTGCGGCTCTTGTGAGTGCCTTTTTTGACAATCGCCCGCAATTGGGCGGCATCAGCAGGCGGGAGGTGGACGGGTTTGGCCAGGCGGGGCATCAGCAAAAAATGGATGGTGTCCACTCGGTACTGTTACAAACGGAATTAAGTTGTCAGACCACTAGCACACCGGCTGCTTTGCTGAGTAGTGGGTATTACAGGTAAACTATGCGCAAGCTTACTGGCTGCCGCCCCAATGTATCGGCCGAGGCGCAGCGCGTAGCGCTAGTGGGTCGAGCCGACTAATTTGTCGGGTGCCGGTCGGACGCCGCAGGCATCCAGCTAGTTGCTGCTGGCTGACGACCGCGCGCCCAAAGCCCCACAACAACCGGCCGCCCGCCTGCGGCGTCGAGCTGACACCCGACACTGACTACAGAAATGCCCCGAGGCCCGTAATGTCCTTGGCTACTTCAGCGCCCATAAGTTTGCTGGCTAGCCGCGGCGGCCCGGCCTCATGCCCAGCCCATCAGCCGGCCTATGCTACGCCCTGGCGCAGCCAGGCCTGGGTGGCGGCCTCGGGCGAGCCGGGGGTGGGCGTGAGGTTATAGGCCCAGGCGGCGTGCGGCGGCAGGCTCATGAGGATGGACTCGGTGCGGCCGCCGGTTTCGAGGCCGAACTTGGTGCCGCGGTCGAGGGCCAGGTTAAACTCGGCGTAGCGGCCGCGGCGTACGGCCTGCCACTCCTGCTCGCGGGCAGTGTAGGGGCGGGCGCGGTTTTGGCGCATCAGGGCGGTGTAGGTGCGGCCGTAGACCTCGCCCACATCCTGCACGAAGGCGAATAGCTCGTCGAACGAGCCATCGACGCCCACCGTGAGCCGGTCGAAGAAAATGCCGCCCACGCCGCGCGTTTCCTGGCGGTGGGGCAGGTAAAAATACTCGTCGGCCCACTGTTTGAAGCGCGGGTAGTAGGCCGGGTCGTGGCGGTCGCAGGCGGCGCGCACCTGCGCGTGAAACCAGCGGGCCTGCGCCTCGTCCACGTACACGGGCGTCAAATCGAGGCCGCCACCAAACCAGGCTTCGCCGTTGCCGGCCTCGAAGTAGCGCACGTTCATATGCGAAATGGGCACGTGGGGGCTGCGCGGGTGCTGCACTACGCTCACGCCGGTGGCAAAGTAGCGGGCATCGGGCAGCAGCAATTGGCGGGCGGCGGCCGCGCCCAGCTCGCCGCGCACGGCCGAAAAATTCACGCCGCCCTTTTCCAGCACCGCCCCGCCCAGGATGACGCGCGTGCGCCCGCCCCCGCCGCTGGCGTGCGCCCACTGGTCTTCTTGAAAAGTAGCGGCCCCGTCGGCCCGCTCCAGCTGCTGGCACAGCCAGTTTTGAAATTCCCGCATCCAGGCTTCGACGGTGGCACGGGCGGCGGCAGGCGCCAGGGTGGGCTCGGTAGTCATTGGCAGTTAAAACGTTACCGTGGAAGGTTGCGCCGCGAGCCGGGCTTCGGCGGCCTGGCGCAGGCTGCAGCTGGCGCAGCTGGCGGCTGTGGGCAGGGTGCTGGTGGGCAGCAGCAGCACCGGAATGCCCAGGTGGTAGGCGTTGGTTTGGCGGTAGTGGGGGTTGAAAAAGCGCCGCACCAGGCAGCCGTCGGCCGTGCCCAGCACCAGCAGCTGGGCCCCTTGGCGGGCGCAGAATTCGCTGAGGCCCTCCAGGGCATCGTCGTCGGGCAGCAGGTGGGTGGTGGCGCCGGGCAGGTGGGTGCGCGCAGCCAGCAAGGCCTTTTTGAGGGGCGCGAGGCCCGCGCTGGTGGGCGCGTAAAACTGCACCAGGTCGAAGTGCGCCGGGGCCGTGCGGGCCAGGGCGGCCAGGGGCGCCAGCTGCGCGCCGCCGAGGCGGGCAAAATCGCCGGCCACCACCAGGCGGCCAGGCAGCGCGGGGTGGCCGGGCGGCACCACCAGCACCGGGCAACTCACGCGCTCGGGCAGCAGCAGCAGCGGCGCGCCGGCAGCGCTGGCCGCGGCGCAGTCGAGCAGGGCCAGGCCCGTCACCACGAGGTCGGCGCAGTAGCCGGTCACCAGCACTTGCAGGCAATTGGCCAGCGGCTCGGCGGCCACGTGGCAGAGGTAGGTGATGCGGCGGCCGCTCTGGCGCGTGAGCTGCTGGTAGCGCAGGCGCTCGGCCAGGGATTCGAGGCGGCGCAGCAGCGCGGTGCGCTCGTCGGGCGGCAGACCCAGGCCGGTGCCGGCGTGCACCAGCACGATTTCGGCGGGCAGGCGCACGGCGAGCTTGTTGGCGTACACCAGGGCATCTTCCGAAGCGGGGGTGAAGTCAATGGGAACGAGAATGGTTTGCAGAGCCGGGGTCATGGTGGAAAGGGCTTTTGAAGTTATTGTACTGATAATCAATAAGTTGATTATCAGGGAGGCCGGGTGCCGGTCCGCCGGTGCGAGTCGGCCGACCGGTTGTCGTTGTTACGTCCGGTACTGCGCAATGCTTTTTTATAGCAACGTGTTGGTATCAAATACTTTAGCCTGGGAAACTATTGGGTTCTTATCCAGTGGCAACATGCTGATATTGAATATTTTAAGTGAATGAAGTGCTTGACTCTGATTTAGCAGCAATGTACTGATTGTAAGTAACTTGAGCAAATGAAGCGTTCGGCCCTCGTTCAACGACAACCGGTCGGCCGGCTTCGTCGGCGGACCGGCACCTGGCCCTCAATGGCAATAGTGCACCGTGGCCGGCTGGTGCGTATGCTTACCTGAGGTAGTGGCCCCCAGGCCCGCCCCCAGCACCGGGCTGACGTAGGGAATACCCAGCCCCAGCCCGCGCAAAATGAATAGCCCCGCCAGCGCCAGCGCCGTCACGGGCACGGCCCGGCGCAGGCGCCGCCGCCAGGCCAGCGGCACCAGCTGCCCACTCAGCGACAGGGCCAGCATCAGCGGCAGGGTGCCCAGCCCAAACAGGCCCATGTAGGCCGCCGCGCCCCCGATGCCGGGCGCGCTCAGGGCCCCGGCCAGGGCCAGGTACACGAGGCCGCAGGGCAGCAGCCCGTTGAGCAAGCCGGTGGTGTAGAGGGCCCCCAGCCCCGGCCGCTGGTAGTAGTAGGCCAGCTGCGTTTTCACCCGGCCCAGCCCGGCGGCCAGCCCCAGCGCGCCCGCCGCGCGGCCCAGCCAGCGTTCGGGCGTGGCGACCAGCAGCAAAATCAGCCCGCCCGAGAGCAGCGATAACCCTTGCTGCCAGCCCGCCAGCCGCAGGCCCTGGCCCAGCGCGCCCGCCGCCGCGCCCAGCAGCGCGTAGGTGCTCACGCGGCCCAGGTTATAGAGCACGCGCCCGGCTACGTAGCGCGGCCCGCTCGCGCCCGGTAGCGCCAGCGCAATGGCCCCGCACATGCCCACGCAGTGGAAGCTACCCAGCAACCCAAATAAGAAACCAGCCCACAGCATAAGAAAGGGAAATGCCCCGGTCGGCCGGCGCTAGCCGGCCGACCGGTGGTCGTTGAAAGAAATTAACCGCCGTTGCCGGCCGCGCCAGTAGTTTAGATAGAAAGCTCTTCCTCAATAAAATACGCTTGGCCGCCGGCCGTGAAATCCAGCCGCAGCCGCCAGTGGCCGGGCTTCAGGCGGGCCGTGCTGAGCAGCTGCCGGGCCGGCTGGCCGGTGGGCGCGAAGGGGAGCGTGAAATCCAGCTTTTGGTCGGAGGGGCGGAAGAAGTGCACCAGGCCCCGCACGCCGGCTCCGGCCAGGGCGGGCGGCAGCTCCAGCGTCAGGCGCTGGGCGGCGGGCTCGTAGCGCACCTGCACCGGGGCGGGCAGGGCGGCCGTGCGCGCCACCGATTCCATACGCTGCTGATAGGCCAGCTCCTGCTTGTAATAATCGGGGCTCACCAGCTCCACCTCGGTGCGCATGGCCCGCTGCACCATGTAGCCGATGTAGCTGGCAAACAGCACGAACGTGGCAATGATGGCGTAGGGCCACAGGTTGCGTTGCGTAGACATGAGATGAGATGAAAAATGGCCCCTGGCCCGGTACTGCCCCGGTCCGCCGGCGCGAGCCGGCCGACCGGTTGTCGTTGAATCGAGCGGGTGGTTGCGCTGGTGATTGGTGCGTAATTGAAGGAGGCTGGTTTTCGTTGGCTGGGTTGGCTCGTTCAATGTCAGCCACTTGGCTCGTTCAACGACAACCGGTCGGCCGGCTCGCGCCGGCGGACCGGGGCAGGGCGCTACTGGCTCGGGCCCAGGAACTTGGTTTCGGTTTCCGTTATTAAGTGGCCTTGGCTGAAGACCCCGATGCGGATTTTCTGGTTGGTGGTGTGCAGGGCTGAGCGGGGCAGCTCGGCAAAAAAGACACCCTCCGTGATGCCCTGGGCGGGCAGTTGCAGCCCATCGGTGCCGACCAGGGCAATGTGGCCGCCGGCTGGCTCCAATACCCGCAGGGTGAGGGGGTAGGGCTGGTTGGTTTTGTTGAGCAGCGAGATATTGTAGAGGTTGGTAATGGTGCCGTGGTCGGTTTTTTGAAACAGCTGGCCGGGCGTGCGCAGCACCGTGGCCGCTACGTTGGCCCGCGAGGCTAGCAGGCCCACGAGTACCACCAGCAGCACCCCCAGCACCCCCGACAGCGCCTTTACGCGGCCCGTGAGCCGGAACTTGGTGCCGGTGGCAATGCCATTGACGGAGGCGTGGCGGATGAGGCCCTGGGGCAAGTTCACCAGGTCCATGATGCTGTTGCAGGCGTCGATGCAGGCTGTGCAATTGGTGCATTCGAGCTGAGTAGCGCCGTCGCGGATGTCGATGCCGGTGGGGCACACCTGCACGCACTGGTGGCAGTCGATGCAGTCGCCGGCGGTGCGGACTTCGTTTTTGCGACGCTTTTCGCGCGGCTCGCCCCGCTGATAATCATAGGCTACCACCAAGCTGTCTTGGTCGAGCAGCACGCCCTGCAAGCGGCCGTAGGGGCACACAATGGTGCACACCTGCTCGCGAAACCGCGCAAACACGGCGTAGAATACGCCCGTGAACAGCCCCATCGCGGCCAGGCCCTCTAGGTGGGCCGTGGGCGCATCGGTGATGATGCGCAGCAGCGCCTCGGTGCCGATGATGTAGGCCAGGAATGTGTTGGCAATCAAGAAGGAAACCCCCGCGAACAGCGCGTGCTTGGTGGTTTTGCGCCAGAGCTTATCCCAGTCCAGCTCGCGCCTGTCAAGGGATTTTTGCTGGGGCGCGTCACCTTCCAGCCAGTATTCGATGCGCCGGAATACCATCTCCAAAAAGATGGTTTGCGGGCACACCCAGCCGCAAAACACGCGCCCGTACACCACCGTGAACAGGATGATGAACACCAGAAACGTGAGCGAGGCCAGCAGCAGCACGAAGAAATCCTGGGGCCAGAAAATCTGGCCGAAAATGATAAACCGGCGCGCCGGCAGGTTCAGCAGCAGCACCGGCAGCCCATTGATGCGCAGCCAGGGCCCCGCAAACAGCACCGCCAAAAACCCGTAGCTCAGCCACTTGCGGTAGTCGTAGAGCCGCCCGCCCGGCTGCTTGGGATACAGCCACACCCGCTCGCCCGCCGCGCTTATCGTCGAGAGCGAATCGCGGTACGAATCGTCGGGCTTGAATTGGGTACTGGGCATGGCGAGGGTAAAAAGGGTCGTTATCCGGTCCGCCGGCGCAAGCCGGCCGACCGGTTGTCGTTGCAATCGTGAAAAGGAGTCGTTACCCCGGTCCGCCGGCGCAAGCCGGCCGACCGGTTGTCGTTGCTGATGTTGTTAAGCTTGCGCCGGCGGACCGGGGCGGCTACAGCTTAGCTACCGGCTTGCCGGCGGCTTCTTTCTCGCCCTGCGGCGCTTTGGGGTTGGCGGGTTTCGAGCCTTGCAGGCTCAGGGCGTAGGAGGCTACTTGCAGCATCTGCTTGCCCGAGAGCTTGCCCTTCCAGGCCACCATACCCTTGCCGTTGACGCCGAATTTGATGGTTTTGTAGACGTTGTTCACGTTGCCGCCGTGCAGCCAGAATTCGTCCGTGAGGTTGGGGCCGACTTTGCCCTCGGCGTTGGCCCCGTGGCAGGGGGCGCAGTTGGTGGCGAAGATGGATTTGCCGCTGCTCAGGTCGGTGGGGGCGGTGAGGGCGGCGTAGGTCGTGACCTGGTTGGGGTCGTCGCCACCCACGGGCACGAAGAGCGCGGCCTGTTGCATTTCGGCGGCGTATTCGGCCCCCTGCAGCTGGCCAGTGCGCATTACGTGGTAGTAGCCCACGTAGCCGATGGCGAACACCACGGTGAAGGCGAAGCCCCATTTCCACCACGGCGGCAGGTCGTTGTCAAACTCGTGAATGCCGTCGTAGTCGTGGTCCAGCAGCTCGTCGCGGTATTCGCCGCGCACCAGCCGGGCGTCGCCCACCAGCAGGCCCAGCACCTGGCCGCTCCAGGTGTCGTGCACCGTGGGCAGGTCGTAGAGCTGGCGTAGCTGCGGCTTCATTTTCACCACAATAGCTGTGCCCGTGAGCACCAGCACCAGTAGCAGCAGTACTATCAGGCCCACCAGCGTGCCCAGCAGCAGCTCCTGCCCACTGAGGGTGGCGGCGGGCGGGGCGGCAGCGGGCGTTTGGGCCCCGGCGGCGTAGCCGGCCAGCAGGCCTGCGGCTACGAAGGATAACGTGCGGTGGGCTAGCATACTACGTCATGCTCCAGCTGAGCTTTCAGGGCCTCGGCCTCGTCTTCGCCGGCTAGCGGCAGCTGGCTCATGGTGCTGAGGTGCTGCTTGTTGGCCACCAGCACGTACACCAGCAGGGCCGCGAAGAACAGAAAGAAGATAACGAAGGAGATAAGCGGGTAAATGGTGATGCCCGCGATGGATTGCAAGACGTTCTTTTCCATGATAGTAAGCGAGTTAAGGAGGATAGTAGGCCGGCGGTACTACTGCGCCGCCGCCGTGGCAGTAGCCTGCTCGGGCTTCACCTTGATGTCGGTGCCCAGGCGCTGGAGGTAGGCGATGAGGGCCACGATTTCGCGGTCCGATTTCACGTCGATGTCCTCCGTTTTGAGGGCGGCGGCCACGCTGCGGGCCTGGGCCTGGGCGTCGGCCACGGCCAGGCGGTCGAAGCCGGCGGGGTAGGGTGTGCCCAGCTTTTGCAACACCCGGATTTTGGCGGGCAGCGTGCTGTTATCCAGTTGATTATCAAATAACCACGGGTAGGCGGGCATGATGGAGCCCGGCGACATGCTGGTGGGGTCCATCATGTGGTTGTAGTGCCACGAGTTGGGGTACTTGGCCCCCACGCGGTGCAGGTCGGGCCCGGTGCGCTTGCTGCCCCACAAAAAGGGCCGGTCGTACACAAATTCGCCCGCCTTGGAGTACTCGCCGTAGCGCTCGGTTTCGGAGCGGAAGGGGCGCACCATCTGGGTGTGGCAGTTCGAGCAGCCCTCCTTGATGTAGAGGTCGCGGCCCTGCAACTCCAGCGGCCGGTAGGGGTGCACCGCCGCAATGGTGGGCACGTTGCTTTTGACCAAGAAGGTGGGCACCATCTCCACGGCCCCGCCGATGGCAATGGCCACCGTGGCCCCGATGCTGAGCTGCACCGGGCGGCGCTCAATCCAGCGGTGCCAGTGGCCGCCCTGGGCGTGCGGGTCCTGGGCTTCGGGCAGCAGCGCCGGGGCCTGGGCGGGCTCGTTGGCCAGCAGCGTGCCGGCCTTAGCGGTCTGGTACAAATTGTACATCATCAAGAATACGCCGCTCAGATACAGCAGCCCGCCTACGCCGCGCAAATAGTACATGGGCACGATTTGCAGCACGGTTTCCAGGAAGTTGGGGTATTGCAGCATGCCCTCGCTGTTGAACTGCTTCCACATCAGCCCCTGCGTGAAGCCGGCCCAGTAGAGCGGCAGCGCGTAGAACAAAATGCCCAGCGTGCCCAGCCAGAAGTGCGTGTTAGCCAGCTTCTTGGAGAACAGCGGCGTGCGGTACAGGCGCGGCCACAGCCAGTAGAGCATCCCGAAGGTGAGGAAGCCGTTCCAGCCCAGGGCCCCCACGTGCACGTGGGCCACAATCCAGTCGGTGAAGTGGGCAATGGCGTTCACGTTCTTGAGCGCCAGCATGGGCCCCTCGAAGGTGGCCATGCCGTAGGCCGTGATGGCGACCACAAAAAACTTGAGCACCGGCTCGGTGCGCACCCGGTCCCAGGCGCCGCGCAGCGTCAGCAGGCCGTTTATCATGCCGCCCCAGCTCGGCGCAATCAGCATAATGCTGAAGGCCACGCCCAGGCTCTGGGCCCAGTCGGGCAGGGCGGTGTACAGCAAGTGGTGCGGCCCGGCCCAGATGTAAATGAAAATCAGCGCCCAGAAGTGAATGATACTGAGCCGGTAAGAGTACACCGGCCGCTCGGCCGCCTTGGGTAGGAAGTAGTACATCAGGCCCAGGTAGGGCGTGGTGAGGAAAAACGCCACCGCGTTGTGGCCGTACCACCACTGCACCAGCGCGTCCTGCACGCCGGCATACATCGAGTAGCTTTTCATAAAGCTCACCGGCAGCGCCATCGAATTCACGATGTGCAGCACCGCCACCGTGATGAACGTGGCGATGTAAAACCAGATGGCCACGTACAAATGCCGCTCGCGCCGCCGGGCAATGGTGCCGAACATGTTCCAGCCAAATACCACCCAAATCACCGTAATAGCAATATCAATTGGCCACTCCAGCTCAGCGTATTCCTTGCTGCTGGTGTAGCCCAGCGGCAGCGTAATCACGGCCGACACGATAATGAGCTGCCAGCCCCAAAAGTGGATTTTGCTAAGCACGTCGGAGAACATCCGGGCCCGGCACAGCCGCTGCAACGAATAGTACACGCCCGTGAAAATGCCGTTGCCCACAAAGGCAAAAATGACGGCATTGGTGTGCAGCGGCCGCAGGCGGCCAAACGTGGTGTAGCGCGTCACGTTGAGCTCGGGCCGGGCCAGCTCGAAGGCGATAATGACCCCCACCAGCATCCCAATGATGCCCCAGATGACGGTGGCAATGCCAAAGTCGCGCACAATCTTATTGTCGTAGAAAAACGACTCCACGCCCCGCGCGGGGAGCGGTAGGGCCGTCGGCCGCGGCCGGGTGGCGGGTGATTCAAGTTCGGCTTGCATGCCCTGAGAAGTAGGTGATTTACTGCTCCAAAGGTCCCCCGGCCCCCCATCAGGCCACATGACGCCGCTTAAGCCCCGGCTTGATTGATATCAAACGCGCTCTAGCAGTCGTCGCCCCGGTCCGCCGACAAAGCCGGCCGACCAGTTGTCGTTGCAGGCATGTGGGGTACCATTGCGAACGGCCGTCAACCACGCAGGCTTAACAACGTCAGCAACGACAACTGGTCGGCCGGCTAGCGCCGGCGGACCGGGGTGGCTGGCTCGGCCGGCGCTTCATCATCAAACAACATTCGCACCGAGGGCGTGTAGGCGTCGTCGTACTGCCCGCTGCGCACCGCCCACAGAAAGGCTGCTAGAAACAAGAGCGCAACCAGCAGGCTGAGGCCAATCAACAGAAAGATAATCGTCATAAAATCAAGCTTATAAATGGTGATGGCGGGCCGCCCAACGCACCAGCAAGGTGGCCACTATCATCACGCTGAGCGAGCTGAGGGGCATGAGAATGGCCGACGCGATGGGCGTGAAACGCCCCTGCACGGCCAGCGTTAGCCCCACCGCGTTGTAGCACAGCGAGAGCACGAACGTGACCAGCACCACCCGCAGGCAGGCCCGCGCAAAGCCCAGAAACGTGGTCAGCTGCCTCAATTCGCCCGCTTCCAGAATGGCGTCGCAGGCGGGCGAGAAGTTGGTGAGCGTGTCGGTGAGGGCGATGCCCGCGTTGGCGGCGCGCAGGGCCCCCGCGTCGTTCAGCCCGTCGCCAATCATGACTACGGTGTGGCCCTGGGCGCGCTCGGCGGCGATGTAGGCGAGCTTGTCGGCCGGCGACTGGCCGAAGCGTAGCTCCGCCGCCGGGCCGAGCAGGGCGCGCAGCCGGGGCCGCTCGGCGTCGGTATCGCCCGAGAGCACGGCCAAGCGGTAGCGCTGGCCCAGGGCCGCCAGCACGGCCGGCAGGGCCGGGCGATACACATTGCGAAAGGTGAAATAGCCGGCCGGCTCCCCATCCAGCGCCACGTACACGCTGGTTTCGGGGGCGCCCGCCGGTCCGTCGGCGCAAGCCGGCCGGCCGGTTGTCGTTGCGGGCATTAGGGCCGCCGGTGTACCTGTTTGCGTTGAGAATTCCGTAGGCTCACTTACTTCCTTCGACAACAATGGCAATCGTTCTGATGCCCGCAACGACAACCGGTCGGCCGGCTGCGCCGGCGGACTGGCGAACGCCCCCACAAATGCGGCCGACCCTAGCCGCAGCGCTTGCCCGCTTGCGGCCGTGGCGTGCAAGCCCTGGCCGGGGTACTCCTGGCAGGCGGCCAGAGGTAGGGCCTCGGTGGCCAGCTCGCGGGCCAGGCGCTGGCTGAGGGGGTGCGTGGACTGCGCTGCCGCGGTGGCAATGAGTTGTTTTTCAGCTACTAATAACGGCCGGCCGTGGTACTGCACCGCCGACTGCGTGGGGTCGGTGAGGGTGCCGGTTTTGTCGAAGACCAGCGTGTCGGCGCGGGCCAGGGTTTCGATAACGGCGGCGTTTTTGAGGTAGAGCTTGTGGCGGCCCAACACCCGCAGCGCTGCCCCCAGGGCAAAAGGTGTGGCCAGCGATAACGCGCACGGGCAGGCAATAACCAGCACCGACGTGAATGCCCGCCACATGGTGGCCTGGTCGCGGGGGCCCCAGTAGGCCAGGGTGCCGGCGGCCAGCAGCAGCGTGAGGGCCACGAAGTAGCGGCCCGCGTGGTTGGCGTAGGTTTCGAGAGTGGGGCCCGCCGCGTCTTTGGTGAAGGCGGGGTTGTTCCAGAGCTGGGTGAGGTAGCCCTGCGACACGCCGCGCACCACTTCCAGCTCCAGGGCCTCGCCCAGCTGCCGGCCGCCGGCGTACACCAGGTCGCCGGCGGCGCGGGCCACCGGGGTGCTCTCGCCCGATACGAACGAGTAGTCGATTTGGCCCGCGCCGCGCCGCAGCACGGCATCGGCCGGAATAACTTCCTGGTGCCGCACCCGGATGCGGTGGCCCACCGCCAGCTCCTGCACCGAAATGGACTGCTCGCCGGCCGGCGTGAGGCGCGTCACGGCCACCGGAAAATAGGCCGTGTAGTCGCGGTCGAAGCGCAGCGCGTCGTAGGTGCGCTGCTGCACCCACTTGCCAATCAGCATGAAAAACACCAGCCCCGTAAACGAGTCGAAGTAGCCCGGCCCGCGCCCCGCCAGCACCTCCAACGTACTGACGCTGAACAGCGAAGCTAGCCCCAGGCTAATGGGAAAATCGAGGTTGATGTGGCGCTGCCGCAGCCCCTGCCCGGCCGAGCGGAAGAACCCGCGGGCACTGTACAGCAGCACCGGCAGCGCCAGCGCCAGGCTCAGGTACCCAAAAAACCGCCCGAACCCGGCCTGCAAATCTTCTACAAAGGAGAAGTAATCGGGCAGGGCCAGCAGCATTACGTTGCCGAAGGCGAAGGCCGCCAGCCCCAGCTGGTAGTACAAGGTATGGCTGGCGCGGTGCGGCTGCGCGCCCAGCTCGGCCAGCGTAATCTGCGGCTCGTAGCCCACCGAGGCCAGGAGCTGCACCACCTCGGGCAGGCTGATGTCGGCTAGTAAGTAAGTGATGGTGATTTCTTTACGCAAAAACTGCACCCGCGCCTCCACCACGCCGGCGTGCAGCCGGGGCAGGTGCTCCAGCAGCCAGATGCAGGAGGTGCAGTGCATCTGGGGCACGTGCAGCGTGAGGCGGGCCCGCTCGGCCGAGCGAAACGAGAGCAGGTGCGCCTGCACGGCCTCCGAGGCCAGGTAGTCGAAGCGGCCGGGCAGCTCTACTTCCTTGATTTTCAGCCCTGGCCGCTCGCCCAGGGCGTAGTAGGTGCAGAGCTGGCTGGTGGCCAGCAGCTCATACACGGTGCGGCAGCCGGCGCAGCAAAACGGCAGCTCGGCCAGCCGCAGTGGCTCGGCCGGGCAGGCATCGCCGCAGTGGGCGCAGGCCAGGTGGGTGGCAGTTGGTTCGAGGAGGACGGGCACGGCAACGGGCGCAAGGACGATGGGCCACAAAGCTCCGGCCCTCACTTGGCGGAAGCCATGACGCGCATCAGGCCCGCGCTTGATTGCGGTTGGCGGGTGGCCGGCCAGCGCTGAAGCAAGCGTTTACCTGATTAAAATCAGGTAAACGCTTGCTTTTTGTCACGGCTGCGCGCGTGCGGAAAGCCGAATTTTGTCCTTTACACCCGCCGGTGCGCGCCCGTTCCGGCCGGCGCAAGCCGGCCGGCCGGTTGTTGCAGGCGTTTGGCTGGTGTTGAAACCGGTTGTTGGGTAGCTTAGTCATCAACTACCTATCAATCAGATAGTTAGGTATAAGCAACGGCAACCGGCCGGCTTGCGTCGGCGGCCCGGGCCAGCCACATCCTTCTTAAACACAATCCATACATTATCAACAACTTACCCTGCACCAGCCGCTGCCAGCAGGCTGGCCACGAGCGCGTCGCTCTCGGGCCAGCCTGGCTGCCGCCACAGCTCGATGCCCTCGCGCACCAGTACGCAGGCGGGCAGCTGGGCCACGGCAAAGCTGCGCACCACGCTGGCGTGGGTGTCGTCGTCGAGGCGCAGCACCCGCACGGCGGGGCCCAGCCGGCACTGGAGGTCGTTGAGTTGGGCCGGGGTGGGCAGCTGGCCGGCCCGGCCGGCCGGCACCAGCACCAGCAGCACGGCGGGCGCCAGCAGGTCGGGCGGGAAGGGGGCAATGGACATGGGCGGCGGAGAGTCGGAGTGGGCAGCAAAACTATTCTGGCCCGCCCCGCCCGCCCATGATGCCCGACAAATCGCCGCTTGATAGTCATCAAGCCCCGCCCTGGTTGCTGGGGCGTATACTGTGAAGCTTACTACTGCGCCGGCAGCTGCGGCAACCGTTCCGCCGGCCGCACCGACAACCGGTCGGCCGGCGCGCGCCGGCCGACCGAAGCGGCCGATTCTATCAACCCCGTTTATTTTCTATGCTCAGCGACCCTTTTAGCAGTGCTGCCGCCGAGGTGCTCATCACCCAAGCCCCCGATTTTGTGGGTATTTACGACGTGGCCCAGGGCTGGTTTATGCGCGTCAATCCGGCCGGGGTGCGCTTGCTGGGCTACTCCTCTGAGGAGGCCTTTTTGACCGACCCCGCGCGGGTGCTGCCTACCCCCGCCGTGCCGCCCGCCCGCTGGGCGCACCTGCGCGAGCAGGCCCGGCGCGTGGGCCCCCAGGCCCTGGAGGCCGAGGTGGGCCGGCGCCAGGGCCCGCCGTTCTGGGCGCGCATCGAGCTCACGGCTTTTCAGGTGAAAGAGGCTGATTACCTGCTAGTTCGTCTCAGCGAGCAGGGGCGCTTGCAGCAGGCCGAGCGCGCGCTGGCCCAGAGTGTGCGGCGCTTTGAGGCCGTGTTTACGCACGCCACCATCGGCATTGTGGTGTGCGACGAGCGGGGCCGCATCGTGTCGGCCAACCAGCTGGCCCACCAGCTGTTTGGCTACGCGGCCGGCGCGCTCGACGGCCAGCTTATCGAGGTGCTGGTGCCCCAGGCGGCCGGCCGCCGCCACGAAAAATTGCGCGAGTCGTTCACGGCCCGCCCCCAGGTGCGCACCATGGGGGCCCATAACGGGGAGCTTCAGGGCCTGCGCCACAACGGCTCGGTGTTCCCAGTCGAGGTCAGCCTGAGCTACTTCTACCTCGATGAGGAGCTGTACGCCGTGTCGTATATTCTCGACATTACCTACAAGAAAGAGTTTGAGCAGCAGCTTATTGCCGGCAGCCAGCGCGTGGCCGCCCTCAACGCCGACCTGGAGCAGCGCGTGACCGAGCGCACCCACGCGCTCATGAACACCCTGGAGCAATTGCAGCTGCGTAAAAACGAGCTGGCCAAGGCCCTGGCCGCCGAGCAGGAGCTGGGCGAGCTCAAGTCGCGCTTCGTGAGCATGGCCTCGCACGAGTTTCGCACGCCGCTCACGGCCGTGCTCACCTCGGCTGCGCTCATTGCCGAGTACCCGGCCACCGAGCAGCAGGACAAGCGCCTGCGCCACCTGGAGCGCATTCGCACGTCGGTGAAGCACCTGAATGATATTCTGGAGGAATTTTTATCGGTGGGGCGCATTGAGGAGGGCAAAATTGAGGCCCAGCCCGCCCGCCTCGACCTGCCCGCGCTGCTGCGCGACGTGGTGGCCGACGTGCAGGGCCTGCGCAAAACCGGTC
Source organism: Hymenobacter sp. H14-R3 (assembly GCF_030063445.1). Taxonomy (GTDB): domain Bacteria; phylum Bacteroidota; class Bacteroidia; order Cytophagales; family Hymenobacteraceae; genus Hymenobacter. The sequence goes on from NZ_JASITD010000035.1 coordinate 15,447, forward strand.
AGCGCATCGAGCAGGCCACCAACTGCCCGGAGCCCATTTGGCTCGACCCGTCGCTGCTGCGCAAAATCCTGGTCAACCTGCTGTCCAACGCCCTCAAGTACTCGGGCGAAAACACGGTGGTGGCGGTGGCCGCCACCTGCCAGGCGGGCGCGCTCACGCTCACCGTGGCCGACCAGGGGGTGGGTATTTCGGAGGAAGACCAGGCCCACTTGTTCGAGCGATTTTTCCGGGCCCGCAACGCCGCCAACGTGCCCGGCACCGGCCTGGGCCTCTACATTATTGCCCGCTACCTGGAGCTGCTGCACGGCCATATTACCCTGCAAAGCGCACTGGGCCAGGGTACTACCGTCACCATTACCGTTCCGTATGAAAACCATTCTGCTGATTGAGGACAACGACTTCATTCGCGAAAACACCGCCGAAATTCTGGAGCTTACCGGCTACTGCGTGCGCACGGCCGCCGATGGCCAGGCCGGCGTGACGCAGGCCCTGGCCGAGCGCCCCGACCTGGTGCTGTGCGACATTATGATGCCCGTGCTCGACGGCTACGGCGTGCTCCACATCTTCAACCAAAACCCGCGCCTGGCGGGCATACCGTTCATCTTCCTCACCGCCAAAACCGAGCGCGCCGACCTGCGCCGCGGCATGGCCCTGGGCGCCGATGACTACCTCACCAAGCCCTTCGAAAAGAGCGACTTACTAAGCGCCGTGAGCGGCCGCCTCAGCCGCTTCCAGCACCTACAGCCCGCCTACGACCTGCGTGCCAACGGCCTGCCCGAGTTCCTGGCCGATGCCCAGCAGGCGGGTAGCCTGGCCAGCCTTTCGGCCGACCGCCGGCCCCACGCCGTGCCCCGCAAGCAGATTATTTATGCCGAGGGCGACGAGGCCACCCGGCTCTACTTCGTGCAGGCCGGCCGGGTCAAAATCAGCAAAACCACCGCCGCCGGTAAGGAGCTGATAACGGGTATTTGCGCCGCTGGCGAGTTCTTTGGCTACCGGGCCCTGCTGGCCGGCTCGCCCCACCACGACGCAGCCGTGGCCCTCGACGACTGCACGCTGCGCTACATCCCAGCCGACGACTTTGCGCAGCTGCTGCTGCGCAACCCCGAGGTGAGCCAGCAGTTTGTGCGCATGCTGGCCAACCGGGCCGACCAGCAGGATACCCAGCTGCTGGACCTGGCCTACGGCTCGCTGCGCAAGCGCGTGGCCGACAGCCTCTTGCACTTGCACGCGCAGCAGCTCCTGCTGGCCCCGGCCGACCCGCTCATCCAGTTGGCCCGCGAGGATATGGCTGCCCTCATCGGCACCACGCCCGAGTCACTGAGCCGCATCCTGAGCGAGTTCCGCCAGGACGAGAGCATTGAGCTGACGCCCAAGTTTATTAAGGTTTTGCAGCCCGATAAGCTGCGCCGTAGTAATTGGTAACCAGTCCGGTAGCTCCGGCGCAGCCGGCCGGCCGGCCGGCCGGTTGCCGCGTGAACGATGGCTGCACGACCGGCCCGAGCGGAGCTGCCGGACCGGTTGTCGCGTGACTGATGGCTGCACGACCGGCCCGAGCGGCGCACGCGGCAACCGGTCGGCCGGCTGCGCCGGAGCTACCGGATTTGGGGACTGCGCCAAGTAGTGAAACCCGCTGCCTAACAACAATCAACCGAACGCTTGACGCTCCTCATGCGTTTGACCGGCTTTTGCGCGGAATTTTGGGGCTGCAAGTGCCTCCCGCCCGGGTTGCTTGCTCCAGGCTAAGCCGGTTACTATGATTCATCCCTTTAAGGCCGTCAGCCTTTCCTATAAAAACGCCCCCCTGGCTATCCGTGAGCAGCTTGCGCTGGATGGGGCCGCCTGCGACCAGCTGCTGCACGTGCTCCAGCACACGCTGGGGCTGACCGACGTGCTGGTGCTCGGCACCTGCAACCGCACGGAAGTGTACTACTGCGCCGCGCACGACCAGCGTGCCGCCATTATCGCGGCGGTGGGGCAGGCGCGGGGCCTGGATAGTGCAGAAGACTTTGCGGCCTATTTTACCACGTATGGCTCCGCCACGGCCGCCGCGCGGCACTTATTTGATGTTGCGCTGGGCCTTGATGCGCAGGTGGTTGGGGATGCGCAGATTGGCAACCAGGTGAAAATTGCCTACCAGCGCTCGGCCGATGCCGGGGCCGCCGGGCCGTTTTTGCACCGGCTGCTGCACACCGTTTTTGCTGCCCACAAGCGCGTGCAGCAGGAAACGGCCTTTCACGACGGGGCCGCGTCCACCGCTTCGGCCACGCTGGCGCTGGTGGAGGCCCTGACCGCCGCCGTGGCCCGGCCGCGCGTGCTGCTGGTGGGGCTTGGGGAAATGGGGTCGGACATCGGCCGCTACTTCGCTAAAAGCAAGCACTTTGCCGACGTCGTGCTCTGCAACCGCACGCCGGAGCCGGCCGCGGCCCTGGCCGCCGAATGCGGCCTGCCGGTGCTGCCCTTCGAGCAGCTGGCGCGGGGCCTGCAGGCCGCCGATGTTGTTATTTCCGCCGTGGCGGCCCCGTGCCCGCTCTTCACCCGCGAGCTGCTCGCAGGGCTGGATATTCTGACCCCCAAATTCTTTATCGACCTCTCGGTGCCGCGCAGTGTGGAGCCGGCCGCCGAGAGCGTGCCGGGCGTGCTAGTCTACAACCTGGACGCCATTCAGCGCAACGCCGCCACCGCCCTGGCGGGGCGCGCGGCGGCCGTGCCGCAGGTGCAGGCCATCATTGCCGAAAGCCTGGCGGGCTTGCACGAGTGGAGCCGGGAAATGCAGGTGTCGCCCCTCATTCAGAAGCTAAAAAGCACGCTGGAGCAAATGCGGCAGCAAGAGGTAGGCCGGTTTCAAAAGCAGATGAGCGCCGACGAAGCCCGCCGCATGGAGGCCGTTACCAGCGCGCTCACGCAGAAGTTTCTCAAGCTGCCCGTGCTCCAGCTCAAAGCCGCCTGCCAGCGCGGCGAAGCCGACCAGCTCGTGGCTACGCTCACGGAGCTGTTTGCCCTGGAGGCCTAATGGGGCCGGCAGCAGGGCCCGGTGGGCTCCGCTTTGCCCGTCCTTTTTCTCATTCCTGCGTTGCGCCTGGCTGCGTAAGTCGGACTAGCTGCCACCGGGGCTAGCTGCTGCCAACTTCCTTGGCGTACTACCTGATTATAAGGTGGTTGTCGTGCGTAGCCCGGCGCGCTGGTGTTTGGCCTGGCCGGCGGCACGGCGCTACTTGCCCCCGCTGCCTCGGCCCAATCCTTTGCCAAGGGGGCCGACGTGGGCTGGCTTCAGCAGATGGAGGCTACGGGCTACGTGTTCTGCAACGCGCAGGGCGTGGCCCGGGACTGCTTTTATATTTTTAAAGCTCAGATTATCAATTTAATACGACTACACGTGTTCGTCAACCCGTCCGATGATAAGGCCAGTGGGTATGGCAGCCCGGCCAAAGTGGTGGCGATGGCCACGCGGGCCAGGGCGGCGGGTTTTTGGGTCATGATTGACTTTTACTACCGCGATACCTGGGTCGACCCCGGCGGGCAGGCCAAGCCCGTGGCCTGGGCGGCGCATCCCTTCGCGCAGCTGCCCACCGCTGGGTACGACCGCACGTTCAGCACCCTGACGGCCCTGCAAGCCGCCGGCGTAGCGCCCGAATGGGTGCAGGTTGGCAACGAGATACCCGGCGGCATGCTCTGGCCCGGGGGAAACACAGAAGAACCCGGCCCAGCTCGCCCAGCTCATCACGAAGGGCTACGAGGCGGTGAAAGCCGTGCGCCCCACCTCCAAGGTCATCGTGCACCTCAACCGGGGCCACGACAACGCTATGTACTAGTATTTCTTCGATACCCTTACGAAAAACGGCGGCCGGTTCGACGTCATCGGCATGTCGTGCTACCCCTGCTGGCTCAAGCAAGACTACACCGAATTCATCGCCAACCTGCGGGCCAACCTGCTCGACATGGTGGCGAGCTACCCCGGCAAGGAGGTGGTAGTGGCCGAAGTGGGCAACGACTACACAAAGGTGCAAAACACCTGCGACCTGCTGGTGGCCACGCAGCCGGCCGTGCCCCAGGGCAAGGGCCTGGGCGTGTTCTGTTGGGAGCCCGAGGGGGCCAAAAGCTGGCGCGGCTGCCAGCTCAACGCCTGGGGCGACGATGGCCGGCCCTCGCCCGTCCTCAATGCCTTTTTGAACACGCCCCCGGCGAAACCAGCCCCGGCGCGCCTGGCCCGGAAGCACCGGTAAAGAAGCGCTGCGCTGTAGGCAACTTACTGTAGCATAGCTGCTATACCCCCACTGCATCAGCGCCCGGTAGGCGCTAGGCGGGCGGGCTCGTAAGCGGCTATGCACTGCGCAAGGCGCTGAACAGCTTCGTCCAGCCGCGCCTGGGTGGTGGGCAGCCGCAGGGGCCGGGCGCACCCCGAGCTATAGTCGGTGCGGGTGCGCTGGAGCCACGCCACGGCTTCCTCCAGGTCGCTGAACAGCGTTAAGCACCTAGTGGGCTCGCGGTTGGCAATTTCCTGGGCCATGTAGCGGCCGCCCAGGGCGGGGGCGCATACCCAGGCCAGCTGCCGCACCCCCGTAAACTCCATTACCGGCACAAACTCCTGGGCTAGCCAGGGTGTTACATCCCGGCTAATGCTGGTTACCAGGGCGTTGCTATTTAGTACGCGCGGGTAGTTGTTGCGCTGGTAGCAGCGGGTAAGCTCCAGGCACGCCGCCTGCACGCCGGGCAGCGTGAGGTCCCCCTGCCAGTCGGCGAAGAGCCAGTCGTTGTGCGAATCGTAATACGTAGTGAGGCAAGGACCAGCGTGCAGCAGCTGAAGATTCATCGGGGCAGAGCAGAACGGGTAAGCTAGAGAGTGGGCAGCTGCTGGCGCACGCGGGTAAGCTCCTGGCCCAGGCGCTCGACGCCCCCGGTTTGTTCCCCGATGCGGAAATAGGCGAACGAAAAGTCTACAAAACCGCTGAAGCTAAGCTGCGCCGCTATCTCCGGTACTTCCTTGGTAAGGAGCGCGTACTCTTCCAAAAAGCCGCGCAGCAAGTCGCGGCGATTGGCGTAGTGGTCAAGCGATTTACTGGGGTCCATTGCGTTGGGACTCATAAAATAAAGGGAATAATGCCCGCACCTACGCAGTAGGGAGGGCCTTTGGGTGTACGCAGTGGACCCAAAAAGCCATTTATTTACCCAGTGCAGCTGGGGCCCGGCGCGCGCGCAAGCTGCCTGCGGGCCCGCGCCGGGCGTTGGGGGCGTAACGATGACCCCGGCGCCCGGCGCGGGGCTGGTGATGAAAGCCGAACAGCAGTAAGCGGCTAAAAATCGCTGGCTTTTTTTGCTGCCCGGGGTTGTTGCAGGGTCATGGCCTCTTCCAGCCCGGCCAGCAGGTGGCGCACGTCGCGGGTGGCAGCCACTTTCAGGTCCGTCCAGGGCTTGTGGCTGCCGAGGCCGGCGTAGCCATACAGGCTGGCATTGTCCTGCTCCAGGGCCCCGCCCGATTTCATAGAGAGCGTGGACTTAGCATTGTGGGCTAAGTTGCTGAGGACGTACTTATAACGCCCGTCTTTTACGTAGATGGTGAGCGTGTGGCGCACCACCCCGGCGTAGCTGCTGCGCAGCACGCCCGCGTACACATTGTAGACCAAAGCGGGCAGCTCACCCTGCACCACCAGCTGGCCCGCGGCGGGGTCCTGCTGCTCCAGCACGCCGTTGCCGGAGGTATAGGCGCTGGCGACCCAGGCGGTAGCGCGGGCGTAGAGGTCGGCCTGGCTGACACCCGGCACCGACACCACGCCTTCGTAGGTAATGAGCTGGGTGCGTGGGTCAAGGGGCAGCTTCTCGGCATCGGCGGGGTCGTAGTCGCGCAGCTTATCCACGGGCGTGAGGTAGAGAAAGCCGTCGTTGCGCACGACCACCCAGCGCGGCGAAAACCGGCCCACCACCACGGCTTCGGCCTGGCTGAACAGGTAGCGGCTGGGCTTGCGCGCCGTGTCGGCGGCGCTGCGGTAGAGGGGGGCTTTGGTGAGGCCCACGTGGTAGGTGAGGGGCGGCAGCGTGGCCGCCAGCTGCTGGGCGGCTCCGAGCAGCGGCAGGGCCAAGGCCCCGCACAGGCAAATCAATTTCATGGGGCAGGAAGAGCTAGGGTGGGCTGGCAGAGCCACCACGGTGCAAGTTCGCCCCGAATAAGTGGTTGGCGGTCCCTGCGCGGCCGTTGCTATCGGGCTTTTGCCCGTATACGGGGGCGCTGGCGTAGCCCTGGGTAAGGAGCCCGCGCCCGCGCCGCCGCGCACCGGGCGGCGCAGCTCACTCAAAAACGTATGGGAATCTTCAACCTCTTCGCCAAAAAGCCCACCAAGCCCTACCAGAACGACGGGCTGAACCACGTGTACGAGCTCTTGTTTTGCGACGATGTTGCCCTGTACCGGCAAGCCACCGCGCCCACCGCCTACCCCTGGACCGTGCTGCTGGCCGCCGCGCCCACCCCCGCGCAGCTGCAAGCCGTGGCGGCCGACAAAACCCTGGAGGCGCGCCAGCGCCTGCTGGCCTACCGCTTGCTGGCCGCCAGCGGCGCATTCATCGACCACCGCGAGATTTTGGGCGTGGTGGTGGAAGTGGGCCTGCCCGGCGGGCTCGACGTGCTGGCCGCCTTTAGCGAGGGCGGGGCGCGCTACCTCAACCAGGCCGAAAAGCTGCTGGTGTGGGAAACCCAAACCCCGGAGTCGCGCCAGCTGCTCGACGAGCTGTTTGCCGCCAGCCTCACCGTCGTCAACCAAATTGGCAAGTGGGACCAGCCGCGGCGGCCCTTCCCGCCCAATGGTATGGTGCGCCTCACCTTTCTGGTGTCCGATGGTTTGTACTTTGGCGAGGGCCCGTTCGACGTATTGCAGGCCGACCCCATGGGCGGCCCCGTCATTGCGGCCGCCACGCGGCTGATGGCCTACCTCACTGAGCAGTAGCCCGCGCTGGGCCTAGCTGGTGGGCACGCCCTCGCGCAGCAGCTGCTGCACGTCGGTTTCGGAGGCGAGCAGCTCGTTCTGGGCCATGTCTAGAAACGTCTGGGCTTGCCGACGCGCGGCATCCGTGGGCGGCTCCCCCTCTAGTAAAAAGCTAACTAGTTCTTCCTCAGTCTTTTGCAAAACACTATCTAGTTCTAACTCTACAAGCGGGTTGGCACCCAGGGCCAAGTACAGGCGCACGCTGTGGCGTAGCTGCTGCTGCCACGAGGAACTGGCCGTGCGGGCCAATAAGCTAAGGGACGGGTGGTAATCTTTTTCCATGCCCCGCAAAGGTAGGAAACTAAGAAGAGATAGGACTAATGTGGGAAATTTTATTTTTTCCTGTTGAGCTAAATTCTGGCTCACCGGGGCCCGCTCGCCGGCCGGCTTGAGCGCCCGGCCGGCCGGCCGCAGCTTGGGCAGGTAACGCAGGCGAGCATATCCCCAAAGCGCTGACCACCAATTAATAATGCCCCGGCTCATTACCTTGCTGCCGAGTTAGCAAGAAGTATAGCTAGCTAGCAAAGTGGTCGCAAACTCGGCTTTAGTACCGTTTAACTATGTCATAAATAATAATTTACTAATAATAAGCTGACCGGTGTTACGTTGCCGTTCGTTTTCTTTTGTTATGGACATTTCCTGTCAACACCTGGCGGCGCTCGACCTTGCCCACCTAAAGCACGATACCCGGCACGTGTGCCCCGAATGCGTGGCCTTGGGCGATGCCTGGGTGCACCTGCGCACTTGCCAGCAGTGCGGCCACGTGGGCTGCTGCGACGACTCGCCTAACAAGCACGCTACCAAGCATTTCCGCGCTACGCAGCACCCCGTTATCACCTCGGCCCAGCCCAGCGAGCGCTGGGCCTGGTGCTACCCCGACGAGGCGTTTCTGGAGTATTAACCTGCCGCCCCCCAACCTAGCGAACTACCAGCTTGCTGGTGGCCCCGTCGGTGGCGCGCAGCACGTAGATGCCGGCTGCCAAGCCGCTGGTTTCGAGCTGGTTGGTAGTAGCTAGCTGGCGCACGGGCCGGCCCGTGAGGTCGTGCAGTGCGCCCGAAATGGGCCGGCTTAGCTGCACGGCCCCGCCCTGGCTGGGGTTGGGGTAGAGCAGCAGCGGCGCGGCGGCCTACCCGGCCCGCGTGGCCGTCATGGTGGGGGTCTGGATGCCGTACACGGCCACCGTGCTGCTTACTTCGTTGACCAGCACCAGCAGGGGCTGGCCGGTAGGGCTGTCGGCGGCCGCGATAAATACGAGGCCCTCGGGGCCCAGGTCGCCGGTGCCGGCCGTGAGGCTGCGGTTGTTGAGGCAGGTTTCGAGCATTGGGCTGGCGGGGTTGTTAATATTGAAGACCAGCACGGTGTCGCCGAGGCGGTTGGTTACGTTGAGGCGGCCCAGCACGGCGTTGTTCTTCAGCAGCGCCGCGTTTGGAAACGCCGCAGCATCGAGCACGTGGGGCGCGCTGGCGCTGGTGGTGCCCAGGCGCACCTACTCGCTAAAGCCGGCGTAGTCGCGGGCGTCGCCCTCGCTGGCCGCCAGCAAATACGGCGTTCCGCCCACCTCAAACGTGGCCAGGGCATTGGGCTGGCGCATGCCCTTAATGGGCCAGCTGGCAAGGAGCGCCTCGGAGGTCTGGTCGGAGGCGTCGAGGTCGTGGCCGGGCCGGCTGAGGTCGCTATAACCCACTGGCCGAATGGCCGTTATCTGCTTGCTGCCCAGGTCGAGCACCGCAATGCCGTTTTTTTCTTGCAGCGTAATGTAGGCCGTGCGCGAGTCGGCGCTCACGGCTATGTATTCGGGCTCCAGGTCCTGCGCCACCGTGGCGGGTGTGGCCGCCAGCCCACCGTAGAGGCGGATGCCCTGCGCCCGCCGCGCCGCCGCCTGGCCTGTTGTAGGCGGTGAAGCCGGCCGTGGTCACGTTGGCCTGGGTGAGGCCCGCGATGCCGCCCAAAATATCAATCATCGACACGCTGCCCTCGGGGCCGGTGGTGTAGGCGGCGTTGGGCTCGCCCTCGTTGGCGGTGAGCACGTAGCGGCCATCGGGCGAAAAGGTCAGCATGTCGGGCATGGCCCCCACGGTTGCTTGCTTCTGAAACACGCCGTTCTGGTCAAAGAATACCACGCTGCCGTTGGCCCGCGGGTTGGTATTTTCCAAATTGCAGGCTATCAAGTCGTTGCGGGCATACACCGAGTTGAGGCCGCCGTAGGTTTTGATGTCAATGGAAGCAATGGCCGGGATGGCGGCCGGGTTGGCCAGGCTCAGAATAGCGAGCTTTCCGCCCACCGAGTTGGCCACGTACAGGCGCTTGGTGCTGGCATCGTAGCTCACAATCTCAGCCGAGTTTAGCTGCGTGGTGCCGCTGAAGGGCGTGCCGGTCTGGTAGCTCTGCAACAAGCTCAAGCTGACGGTATTGGTCCGCGCCGGGGCGGCCGCGTCGTTGTCCCGGATATACACCAGTGTGTCGGTGGCCCCCGCCGTAATGGTGGCGTTGGCAGCGTTTTGCAGGCGCACCACGAAGTACTCGGTTTCCCCGCCCGCTGCGTCATCGAGAATAGGAATGGTCAGCATTTGCGGCCCCGTAGCCCCGGCCGGAAACGTAATGGTTTGAGTGGTGGCGCAGGTGAAATCCTGGTCGGCCGTGGCCGTGCCAAACGCCTGCAACACCACCTATACGGTGCTGGCCGCCGCCCCCGGGCTGGCAAGGGTAAGCGGAATGCTGACGCTGCCCGCGCCCTCGGCCACTACCAGCGTGGCGCTGGGCCGGCTAATCATCTGGGCCTGAGCCGCTGAGTAAGAAAACCCCAACAGCAAAGCTGCGGGTAGCAAGGAGGAAAAGTACGGGTGCATACGGTGCGAATTGGTTGGAAGAACCAAAACTACCGGCCGCACATTGCGGCAGTATGAGGAAGTTATTATGAACTAGAAGGGGATGTAGCGTGGGCTCTGCGCAACATTGCCTCTACGCAGCCGGCTTGGCTTCCAGCGGTTTCAACTCGCCAAACACCGTCGGAATCAGCTCGGCCACGGTGGGGTGGATGAATACGTTGCGGCGCATGAAGGCGGCCGTTTGCTTGGCATACATAGCCGTGATAATGCAGTGAATGGCCTCGTCGCCACCCACGCCCACAATGCTGGCCCCCAGAATCTGGTCGGTTTCGGCATGCACCAGTACTTTGATAAAGCCTTGCGTTTCACCCTTTTCCACGGCCCGGCCTACCTTGGTCATGGGGCGCTTGCCTACCAGGGCGGGCGTACCGGCGGCGCGCACCTCGTCTTCAGTGAGGCCCACTTTGGCGAAGGGCGGGTCCACGTAAATGGCCGACGCGGGCAGCCGGTCGCCCACGCGGCGCGGGTCGTTGTCGAGCAGGTTGGCGGCCACTATCTCAAAGTCGTTGTAGGCGGTGTGGGTAAACGCGCCGCGGCCGTTGCAGTCGCCCAGCGCCCAAATGCCGGGCACGGCCGTTTGCAGCTGCTCATCTACCGGGATGAAGCCGCGCGCATCGGCGTGCAGGCCGGCGTTGGCCAGGCCCAGGTCGTCGGTGTTGGGCTGGCGGCCAATGGCCAGCAGCAGGTGCGAGCCGCGGCTGGGCGAGGCATCCTGCGCGCAGTGTACCTGCACCACGGGCTGCCCGTCTTCCAGGCCCAGGCCAATGCAATCGGCCCCGAGCCGCAGCGTAATGCCTTCACCAGCCAGGCTCTCGTGCACGGCGGCGGCCACGTCGGCATCTTCGTGCGGCAGCAGGCGCGGGCTGCGCTCCACAATAGTGACCTGCGCCCCCAGCCGCCGAAACAGCTGCCCAAACTCCAGGCCCACGGCTCCCGCGCCCACAATGAGCAGGTGCGCCGGCAGCTCGGCCAGGGCCAGAATGGTGCTGCTGGTGAGGTGGGGCACCTGCGCAATGCCGGGCAGCGGCGGGCGGGCTGGGCGGCCGCCCACGTTCAGAAAAATGCGCGGGGCTTCGAGCACGTCGTTGCCCACCTGCATGGTGGTGGCCGATAAAAACCGGGCGGTGCCCCGAAACACCGTGCAGCCCTTCATGTGCAGCAGCCAGTTTTCGAGGCCATTGCGCGAGGCGGCCACAATGGCGTCTTTGCGGGCCTGCACCGGGGCCAGGTCCACGGTGAGCTCCCCCACCGAAGGCAGGCCGTAGTGGGTGGCTTGGCGCAGGGTGTGCGCGGCTTTAGCACTGGCAATGAGCGCTTTGGTGGGCGTGCAGCCCGCGTTAACGCAGGTGCCGCCAAAATCCTGGCGCTCTACCAGGGCCACCGTGTAGCCGGCGGCCGTGAGCCGGCCAGCGAGCGACGGGCCCGCCTGGCCCGCCCCAATAATGAGCGCATCGAAAGAGTGAGTCACGGGAAGCGGCCTTTAGCAGAGAAGCCAGTGCGTAGCTAACGGCCACCCCCGCGTACTGTTGCCGCCCGCCGGCCCGGAAGCTGAAAAAGCTCACGCGCCAACCCGGGTAGCTGGCACGTAAGCTTCTGGAAAGTAAAGTGCTGACCCTAAGCGCAGGCCGGATACTAGCGGTTGAGGTAGGCGCGCACGTCGGAGGCCAGCACGCCCACGGCGAGCACGGCATTGCGCAGGCGGGTTTCGGTGCAGTTGAGGACGTGACACCAGTAGTTTATCTCGTTGGTAGACAAAACGTTGACGCGGGTGTTATCGGCGGGAACGGAAGCAAGCATAGCGTTGAAAAATGATAATTTATAAGTAACTAATTGCTATGCAAGGAGTTGCCGCAATAAAGGATGCTGGGCGCAACGGCTGTGTAGGTAAGACAGGGTTACCTGCGCGGCGTAGCTGCCTATAAAAGTAGGCTTAGCAGCTAGCAAAAACTCAGAATAGCCCGGGTTTTGAAGGAGAAAATAGTATAAATTCCTGGCTGGCTTTTACTTAGGCAGGGGAGAGCCCCGCCGGGCCTGCCGGGGTGGGGGCTGGTGGCCCGCCCGCGCCCAGCCTTAGCTTAGGCCGGCGTTGGCTCGGAACCGGGCCGCGGATTCCAGGGAATACACAACTTCGTCGATGGTGAGGCGGCCCCGCATGAAGAGGTCAAGCACCTGCTGCTGGTAGGGCTCCAGCGCAAAGCGCGTGCCCTGCGTGAAGGAAATAACGGCTGCTGCCAGGCGCTGGCGGCTTTGCTCAGTAGCAAGCGTAGCAACCTGCAAAGGTTGAAGAGTAGGGGTGGGATAGTTCATGTTCTAAAGCTAGGCCCCGCAACGCAAACGGCCGTATTGCTTTTGTTCAATTGCCTGAGAACCTGGCTAAAAACTTTTAGCAGTGCAGTGAAGGCGTAAGCCCAGCCCAGGTGGGCCCCGCCGGCTTGGCAAAAACTGGCACAGTACCGGCCCGCTGCCCCCGCGCCAATCCAGGCTTGCGCGCTTCCTCCCGGAAATGGCGCAAGGCGTCTGTCATGGCGAGCGCAATACGCTGCGCATTAGTACATTAATGAAGGCTATCTGACCAGGCCCTGGGCGGGCTGCCGGGGTTGAGTTGGTAGCCCGCTCGTTGTTTGCGCCGTTAGAACAACTAGTACGAACAACGAGCGGATAGCCGGTGAAAAGGGTGCCGACCTGCGCACTACGCCGGCGCGCCGGCAATGTGGGCCAGCACCCCGGCCAGCGGCTCCAGGCTGGTGATGGCGGGCACGCCGGGCAGTGGCTGCGCCGCGCCGTTGCGATTGAGCCACAGCGGGCGAATACCCACGGCCAGCGCCCCAAGTACATCGGCCGCCCAGTTGTCGCCCACCAGCACGGTGTCGGTGGGGCGGGCATTCAGCTTGTGCAGGGCGGCCGCAAAAATGCGTGGGTCGGGCTTGGGCACGCCCACGTCTTCGGACGTGATAAGGGCATCGACCAAATCTGCCATGCCCATAAAGCGCAATTTATCAGTTTGCTCGGCCGTGCGGTTGTTGGTGATGATGCCCACGCGGTAGTGCGGCCGCAGGGCTTGCAGCAGGGCCAGGGCCCCTGGCACCGGCTGGCGCAGGCGGGCGTAGTGTGCGTAGTAGGCATCGGCCAGCCGGTCGGCGTCGGCGGGAGTGGCGCGGGGCTGGTAGCGGGCCAGCAGCCCCCGAAACCGCTGGTCGCGGGCCTCGGCGGGGGTGAGGCGGCCGTGCAGCACGTGCAGGTGCAGCTCTTCCAGTAGGTCGCTGTAAAACTGGTAGAAAGCCTCGAAATCTACCGTCGGGAAAAAGGGTAGCCCGGCGGCGGCTACCCGCAACGTGGCCCGCGACGTGGCGGTGTGGTCAAACAGGGTATCGTCCAAATCGAACAGGACCGTGGTGGGGCGCGCGGGCCGGGGCACCGCGGCAGGCAAGGGCAAGGGCAAGGGCAGGGGCATAGAAAAAAACGGGTTGCTACCCAGGCAGACAAGCCAAGGGCCGGCAGGTTTTGCCGGGTGGCGGTGGTAGGCGGGCAGTGGCTACTGCGACCCTTCCGGGGCCGGGCAGCGTATAGCCGTCAACTATTCCTGCCAGACCATGCCCACCACTACCCGCCGCCCCGAAATTACCGCCTTCGATGCCGATGAGCGCCTGCGCTGGGTTGAGCGCGTGGCCCGCCTCCTCGACAGCCAGTTTCAGCTGCCGGGTACGCAGTTTCGCTTCGGCCTCGACCCGCTGCTGGGCCTGGTGCCCGTTGTGGGTGACCTATCGACCACCTTGGTGTCGGTAGCGCTGCTGCTCACCATGCTGCGCCACGGGGCCAGCGGGGCCGTGGTGGTGCGCATGGCCCTCAACATTCTCATTGATACCGTGGTAGGGGCCATCCCAATTTTGGGCAGCATCTTCGACTTCACCTTCAAAAGCAACGAGCGCAACGTGGCCCTGCTGCGCCGCCACTACGCCCAGGGCCAGCACACTGGCAGCGGTAAAGGCTTGATACTAGTGGTGTTGGTGCTGTTCGTGGCGGTGGCCGGCCTGGTGGCCTGGGGGAGCGTGGCGCTGCTGCATTGGCTGTGGCTGGCTATGGAGGGGCATACTAGCTGGTGAGCCTGGTAACCAGCTAGTTGCGCCGAATAGCCTTTGGTCGTATTCGGACAAGAAAACGGCTTTTGCGTAAGCTCTCTAATCTAACGTTTTCCAAGTAGCTGCGCTAACCAAGTGGTTTCCAGTGCCAGTCTGCTGGCCAGGCGCTATTGGTCGGCAAATTGGCAAGCTGTGAGCTGGTGCCGACGAATGCGGAAGCGCAGCAAGCCCACCGCCAGCACCAGGCCTGCCCCAGCCAGGGCCGAGTAGCCCAGCCGGCCGCCCCGCTCGGGGTGAAATTGCAGCAGCGTTAACCCAAAGCCCAGCAGCGCCAGGCTGGTGCGCACGTAGGTGAGCAGGGTACGCTCGTTGGCCAGGCTGGTACGCTGCAAGGCCAGCTGGTCTGATAAGCTAAGGGGAAGAAGGGGAGGCATAAAGCAAAAACGAGGGAAAACCGGGGGCAACGTGCCGCTGGCTGCACTGCGTGCAGTTTAACGCAGCGCGCGGTAGTTGAGCCAACCAGCCCCAACTACCCGCGGGTGCTGCATCCAGATGCTGCGTTGCGACAGCGCTGGTGGCGGTTACTTCACCTTCACCGGCGTGGGGACGGGCAGCCGCCTATCAATGGGCTTGCTTTTTTGCACCATCCTCTGGCCCAGGGCTTTGCTATCCTTCACCACTTTGGGGCCTTGGTAGGTGGCGGCGCGTTGGTCGGGCGTTTTGGTGGGCTTGGCGGGGGCGGGGCGGGGGGTGGCCGGCGCTTGAGCGGAGGCGGTGAGCAAGTGCGCGGTGAGCACCAGGGTGCTGGCAACTGTAAGGAGCGTTTTCATTGGCTGGGGTGGTTGAAAGCTGCGTTGGGTAGCGTAGTGGTTACTTTTCGGGTTCCAATGCGCGCCTCGTGGGCAGGAAGCCAGACGAGCGCGTTAATGCAGGGGTAGTAAATACGCTGACTACGCCTGAAAGGCGCAGTTTGTGTAAGTAGGGTTGCCTAAGCGCTGGTCCTCAGAGCTATACTCAACGGCCTGGCTGGCTTAACAACGTCAACCGGTCGGCCGAATTAAAGAGCGTCAACCGGCCGGCTCGCGCCGGCGGGCCAGCCGGCTGGCCTCTCAAGCGGAAGCTTTCCGGTGCGGCGCGCTGGTCAGCAACTTGGATGAAGTAAGAAAAAGCTTGCTTTCCAGTGGTGCCACCTACCCAGCGCCGCTCAGCGGGTATGGCGGTTGTCTGCACTAGCCAGCTGCCAGGCAACGCTATCCACACGCTTGCCGCCTGCTTCTCCCGTGTTGAAATATCCAATTATTATTCGAACCTAACAAACAAAAAGGCCCTGTAAGTACTTAACTTACAGGGCCTTTTTGTTTGAAAACGATTGCGGTCTGGACGGGACTCGAACCCGCGACCTCCGCCGTGACAGGGCGGCATTCTAACCAGCTGAACTACCAAACCGTTTACCGCAGTCGGGAAAACCAAGAGGCTTTTCCGTTTTGGTGCTGCAAAGGTAAGAAAATAAAATTGGTTCTCACAAGCCAGGTGGGAAAAAAGTTCACAATTTCGTAAATCCGCGTTCGGCAGCAGCGGTAGCGAAAAAGGCTTTTCTTATCAGTAGGAGAGGGCTTTAGAAACGATTATTGTCTGGGCTGAACCGGCGCTGGGTAGCCGCGGCCGTTACCCGCAAGCCCTTGGCGAAGCAAGTGGAGTACGCTGCCCTAGGCGTGGCCAGCTGCGTTGTTGCCGCCCATGTGCCTTGTTGGCGGCCCGACCGGACTGCGGGACTGGCACCGTTTTAGCAATCGCCCGTTTTCTGCTCATTACCCTTTTTCTATGCGTTTACTGCTCGTTTTGGCCGGTTCGGCCACCCTGCTGGTTGGCTGCCGCTCGGCTAGCCCCGTGGCTCAGGCACCTCAAAACCCCCAGACCCAGATGCTTGCGCGCGCCTGGCGCCACAGCCAGGAGGAAGACCAGGGCTCGGTGCAGGTGTACCGCCCGGCCAGCTACTCGTTTCCGCCGGCCAGGGGCCGCGAAGGAATCACCTTCGAGCCCACTGGCCGCCTGACCAAATTTGTCATTGCGCCCACCGACGGGCTGTTGCCGCTACCGGGCCAGTGGACCTGGGACAATGCGCACGTGGTGCACCTGCGGGTAGCCGGCCCGCCGGCGCAGAGCTACCGCCTGAAAATAGTGGAGCTTACGCCTGATATGCTAAAAGTCAGTAGGATAGACCCTCGCTAGTGCTGCCCGTGGCCAGGGGTAAATGCCGCTGGCAGGAGTTGCCGGACAGCTTTTTGCCTGGCCGCGATTTTCAAAAACCGGGAGCCGGCACCTGCCAATTGGTACCCGAACCCGGGAGCCGTTGGTGCCATTAATGGCGTAACGGGTGCCGCCATTTCGGCCGTGGCCTATACCAACCCGGTATCGGGGGGCAGTGCCACGGTGCTCTACGACATCGACCCCACCACCGGCAAGCTGTACCGCCAGGACCCGCCCAACGTGGGCACGCTCGTTGCGGTGGGCGCGCTGGGCGTGAATACGACCGGCGTAAACTGGTTTGATATCGGGGGTGCCAGCGGCACGGGCTTTGCCGTGCTGACGGTGGGCACCACTGCCAGCGTCTACACCATTAACCTGGCCATCGGTGCCGCCACTATAAGGAGCCGACCTGCCGCGCCCCTTGCAGGCAATGTCCGTGGGCTTAGGCTTCTAGGGCCCAAACCGCCGCGCGCCGCTACGCGGCCGGCAGCACCAGCACGGGTACCGGGCTGTGCAGCAGCACGTGGGCCGTGACGCTGCGGTGAAACAGCCCGCCCAGGAAGCTGCGGGGGCGCGCCACCAGCACTACCCAATCGAACCCGCCGCCCGCCACTGCCTGCAAAATGCCGCCGCCCGGCGTGGCGTGCACCAGGGGCAGGGTGCGCAGGCCGGTGGTCAGGTCGAGGGCGAGGCCCGTGCGCTCAAGCGCCTCGCGGGCGGCGGCCGTGCCGGCCGTGGCGCTCGCCTCGTCGGAGCCAACGTGCAGCACGGTTAGCTCCGCGTGCAGCTCGTCGAGCAGGTGCCGGACCAGTACGGCGTGCGCTCCCAGGCTAAATGTTTCCTCATCAAGGGCTAGTAAGAGCCGCCGCGGAACGGTGGGGCTGGCGTGGGTGGGCACCACCAGCATGGGCTGCGGGGCGGTGCGCAGAATATCCAGCGCGGCAGTCGATACCAGCTCGTCGGCCATGCTATTGGTGTTGCGGTGGCCGAGCACTACCAGCGCGGGTTGGTGGCGGCGCAGGGCGGCGGCCACGGCCTCGGCTACCTGGCCGTGCGCTACTTCGGCCACGGCGGGCGCGGCCAGCTCGCGCGTGAGGCTGGCCAGGGCGAGGTCAATGGCCTCCTGGCTGAGCGTATCGACGCGGCCGGTGAAGTGCTCGGGGTCCAGCACCGAGTCGCGGCGCACGTGCAGCAGCACCAGCTGCGCGCCAATGGCCCCGGCCAGCGCGTCGGCGTAGGCCAGGGCGTGGTCGGCGGGTTGGAAGAAGTCGGTAAGCACCAGCAGCGAGAGGGCCATGTAGCAAGCAGGGGAAGTTGGAAACTACTGGCAAAGAACCGGGCGTGGCCGGCCCGCAGCCATGCGTTATGTCAGCCCCGCCACCTGATTTTAGTCATGGGCCGGGCCGGGCGGCCAACGGAACCTTGCAGCCTCCCAAGCCCCCTGCTTGCCTCCTGGTTTTCGGGTAGCCAGGTGAGCAGTACTCGTTCACTTACCCACGTTATGACCCAGCCAATTGCGCCTGTTTCCCGCCACGCCTACCTCGTGGGCGGCGGCATTGCCTCGCTGGCGGCGGCGGCTTTTCTTATTCGCGACGGGCACCTGCCGGGGGCGAATATTCATATTCTGGAAGAAGCGGCGCTGGTTGGCGGCAGCCTCGACGCGGCCGGGCAGGCCGACCAGGGCTACGTGCTGCGCGGGGGCCGCATGCTGAATTTCAGCTACCGCTGCACCTACGAGCTGCTGGCCGCCATTCCGTCGCTGGAGCACGCGGGCAAGTCAGTGTACGAAGATATTATGGCCTTCAATGAGCAGCTTAAAACCCACGCCCTGGCGCGGGTGGTGGACCGCCACGGCCACGTTGTGGACGTGACGACCATGGGCTTTACCGAGCCCGACCGGCTTGCCATTGTGGAGCTGCTGGCCATGCCCGAGCACCTGCTCGGCACCAAGCGCGTGAACGAGTGGTTCAGGCCCGGCTTTTTTACAACGAATTTCTGGTTTATGTGGGCCACCATGTTTGCCTTTCAGCCCTGGCACAGCCTGGTAGAATTTAAGCGGTATCTGCTGCGCTTTCTCCACGAGTTTCCGCGCATCGACACGCTGGCGGGCGTCGACCGTACGCCCTATAATCAGTTCGATTCCATGGTGTTACCCATCCTGACGTGGCTGCAAGGCCAAGGGGTGGATTTCCGGC
This sequence comes from Hymenobacter sp. H14-R3, assembly GCF_030063445.1. Lineage (GTDB taxonomy): Bacteria > Bacteroidota > Bacteroidia > Cytophagales > Hymenobacteraceae > Hymenobacter. Next base: position 33,822 of record NZ_JASITD010000035.1, read on the forward strand.
TGGGCAGCCAGGTAACGGACCTGGATTTTGCGCCCCACGCCACTACCAAAACCGTGGTGCGCCTGCACTACACCCGCAGCCAGGTGGCCCAGATTCAGGACGTGCAGCCCCACGACCTGGTAATGGTTACCAACGGCTCGATGACGGCCAACTCGACGCTGGGCACCATGACTACCGCGCCGGTGCTCAACGCCGCGCCCGGCGACGGGGCCTGGGCCCTGTGGGAAACCGTGGCCCAGAAATACTCTGACTTCGGCCGGCCCTACGTCTTCGACAAGCGCCTGCACGAGTCGACCTGGGAGTCGTTTACGGTGACCAGCCACGGCACGCTGTTTTTCGATTTGATGGAGAAATTCTCGGGCAACAAGGCCGGCACCGGGGCGCTGGTCACGCTCAAGGATTCCAGCTGGCTGCTGTCGGTGGTGCTGGCCTACCAGCCGCATTTTATCAACCAGCCGGCCGGCGTAACGGTGTTCTGGGGCTACGGGCTGTTTCCGGATAGGGTGGGGGACTACGTGCCGAAGAAGATGAGCGACTGCTCGGGTGAAGAAATTATGACCGAACTGCTTAGCCAACTGCACTTTACCGAGCACCTGCCGGCCGTCATCGCCGAGGCCAACTGCATTCCGGCGCTGCTGCCCTACATCACCAGCCAGTTTTTGACCCGCGCCCCCGGCGACCGGCCCCAGGTGGTGCCCGAGGGCTCGACCAACTTCGCCTTCCTGGGCCAGTTTACTGAAATGCCTGACGATGTGGTGTTTACCGTAGAATACTCCGTGCGCTCGGCCCAGCTGGCGGTGTATAAATTACTGAAGCTCGACAAGCAGCCCCCCGCGCTCTACAAAGGGCAGCACGACCCGAAGGTGCTTTACCGCGCCCTGCAAACCATGCACCGGTAGGCGATGGGGAGGTAAACTACTGTTATACTGTTGCTTAACTATTTATTTCAGCTATGAACGTCATTGTTTTCAGCACCCTGGCCTTCGAGCGCCCCTTTTTGGAGCGGGCCAACGCGGGCCGGCACCAGGTGCAGTTTTACGAGGCGGCGCTCACCGACCAGACCGTGCCACTGGCCCAGGGGGCGCTGGCCGTCAGCGTGTTTGGGGCCGATGACTTGTCGGCCCCCGTGCTGGCCCAGCTGGTGGCGCACGGCGTGCGCTACGTGCTGGTGCGCGCCGCCGGCACCGACCAGGTAGACCTGCCCGCCGCCCACCGGCTGGGCCTGCGCGTGGCCCACGTGCCCGACTACTCGCCCTACGCCATTGCCGAGCACGCCGTGGCCCTGATGCTGGCCCTGGCCCGCCACCTGCGCCAGGCCAACCAGCAGCTGCGCGCCAACGACTTTTGCCTCGACAAGCTCATTGGCTTTGAGTTGCACGGCAAAACGGTGGGCATTGTGGGCGTGGGGCGCATTGGGGCCGTGCTGGCGGGTATGCTGCACGGCTTCGGCTGCCGGCTGCTGGGCGAAGATGTGCAGCCCAACCCAGCGCTAGCCCAGCGCTACGACCTGGAGTACGTGGCCCTGCCCGCGCTGTGCGCCCGGGCCGACATCATCAGCCTGCACACGCCCCTCACGGCCCAGACCCGGCACCTGTTCGACGACCAGGTGCTGGGCCAGCTGAAGCCCGGCGCGATGCTCATCAACACCGGCCGCGGGGGCGTGCTCGACACGGCCGCCGCGCTGCGCGCCCTCGATAGCGGCCGGCTCGGCTACCTGGGCCTCGACGTGTACGAGGCCGAGAAAGGGCTGTTTTTTGCCGACCACACCCGCGACCCGCTGCGCGACCACACGTTTGCGCAGCTGCTTACCTACCCCAACGTGCTGGTGACACCGCACCAGGGCTACCTCACCCGCGAGGCCCTGGCTGCCATTGCCGCCACCGCCGTGGCCAGCTTCGACGCCTGGGCCGCGGGCCAGCCCGCGCCGCACGAGCTGTAGGGCCGGCCTCTTTTTTCATCTCTTCTCCTTTTGCCTCGTGGACCTTTATCACCTCATTTATCAAAGCCAGGCCCTGGGCGAGTTCGGGGAGCCCGCGCTCGCGGCCCTGCTGCGGCGGGGCCGGGCCCACAACCAGGCCAATAACATTTCGGGCGTGCTGCTGCACACGGCCGATGGCCGGTTTTTACAAGTGCTGGAAGGCCCCAAAACGGCCGTGCGGCACCTCTACTACCACGTTATTTTGTCCGATACCCGTCATTTTCACTGCCAGGTGATAAGCGAGGGGGCGTGCGCCCGGCGCAGCTTTGGGGGCTGGACGATGGGCTGCCGCCTGGCCCGGCCCCACGACCTGCGCACGCTGCTGGGCGAAGCGCCGGCCGATGGCCTGGGGCTTACCCACCGGCCCTACTCCCGCCCCCAATTGCTGGCGCTGCTGGAAGGCTTTGTGGCGCAAGGCCCCGCCGAAATGGAGCCAGCGCACCCGCTGGACAGCCAGCCCACCCGCCACTAGCAATTCTCCTTCGCCCGTGCCGCGCTTCGCCGCTCCTGGGCTACCGGGCGGCGGCGTTGGCTCACTGCTGGCCGCGCCGGGCAGGCTACCCCCTGCCGCTGTTTGCGCGCTACGCCACCCGCGGCCGGCCCCACCCCGGCAGCCCGCCCCGTGTGCCAAAGAACTGCTGCTAAG
>NZ_JASITD010000036.1 GCF_030063445.1 Hymenobacter sp. H14-R3
ATTTATTTTGACTACTATAATCACGAGCGTTTGCACTCCAGCATCGCCTATCAACTGCCCTATTATACTCATCAACAGCTTCTTCAGCTTAGTGCCCTAAACTGTCCAGCATAATCGGACCACCTCAAAGATACCTGTGAACTGGTCCAGCTGGAGGGAATAGTTTAGGATCCTTACCACTCTACCCTACTAAAATTGGGGGCATAAAAACGGGGCTTTCCGACCTTTGTAGTTCCTACACTCCAAAGTCCGTCCCGCCCCGTGAAGCAGTGCCTCATTGCCAAAATTACGACGATTTTACAGCAGTTGCCTATCGTGAGCAACCTGGCCCGCCGCAAGTTTGTGGCCCAGTTCATTATTGGTCTGATAAAGAGTCGTAACGTCCAGTTTTGCGAAGTCGCTCAGCACCTGAACGATGCCGTCAAGCCGGCCTCGAATGAAACCCGGATTCAGGATTTCTTCCGCCAGGTGACGCTCGACTACCTGGCCCTGGCCCGTCTGCTGGTCAGCCTGTTGCCAGGGCAAGGCAAGTTGCGCCTGTGCCTGGACCGCACGGAATGGGACTTCGGCCAGTGCCAGGTTAACATCCTGCTCGTCACCGTGGGCCGGGGCGACTGGCACGTGCCCCTCTACTGGCACCTGCTCGATAACCGCAGCGGCAATTCCAATGCTGCCCAGCGCATCGCCGTGCTCGAAGCGTGCCTGGCCGTCGTGGGCCGGGACCAAATTGAGCTGGTGCTGGGAGACCGCGAATTCGTGGGCCATACCTGGCTCAAGTGGCTGCAAGACAACGGACTGCCTTTTGTTATGCGCGTACCTAAGCACCATCACTTGACGCAGTTAAGTGGCGAGTGTCGGGCCGTGGCGACGCTGGGCCTGGCGCCGGGGCAGGTGCGGCGCTTTGCCCAGGTACAGGTAGACGGAGTTTGGGGCCAGGCCCTGGTCAAGGCCTTGGGCGGGGGCCAGTTTTTGTTTCTCTTTGGCAGTGGCAGCTTGCCTGACCTCGGGCCACTTTACGCCCAGCGCTGGAGCATCGAGCAGTGTTTTCAAAACCTGAAGGGCCGGGGCTTTGACTTGGAAAATACCCGCGTGCGCTGCCACCTCAAACTGCGTAAGCTTGTGGCCCTCGTCAGTTTAGCCTATGCCTTTTGCCTGAGCGTGGGGCAGGCCGCCACCGAACAGGGGCCGCCTATCGCCCGTAAAAATCACGGCTATCGGGCCACTAGCTTGAGCAGCAAGGCCACATCCTGGGGCCGCAGGCCATTGAACTTGCGCATGACTTCTAATTTGTGATTCGCGTATTGCGAATATACGCTCCACTTGTTGAAGTTGACCTCCCCGGAAGCGCGCGTTTGCTGGGGTAACGCCGGATAACTGTCTGAGAACGATCGTTATGCTAAACACTACCCCCTAACTAGCTGTGTACTAAGTAGTTTATAATGGTATAAAGGTTGGAAAACTTACGCTGGATGCTATTTTATACTGCGTTAATAATTAGCTATTTAGCCGCCCAAATGGCTGGAAATGTACTCTTTAGTAAAGCCATCGTCGCCGCTGCTACATTCTCCCCCGGTTTTGCTCTCGTCTCGAAATCGCGTAGTACTGGATAAGTCTCCTTCAGCAATTTAGTTAGCTCAATCTCGGTAGCTAATACTTTAAGAACTTTGTATATTTGAGTTTCAGTTAGTTTAAGTTTGCCAAGACGAGTAGCTACTTTTTCTTGTAGCGGGGTAACAATCTTCACCTCTTGAACCGGCGTAATTTCTTCCAGTGGCAACGCCAACTGTTTATCATCTGTAGGCTTACTAGCGATATTGAACGTGATATTAGTTACCGCCCGACCACGTTGTCGGCGCTCAGTATATGTAATATCAAAACTCAATTCATTCAACTCTGCCACCGTACGGTCTAGGACCTTGTTACGAAAGTCTGAGTATTCCTTGTAGCTATCAGTAGTATCCGTCACCTCCTTCAGGCGCGCTATACTCACCGTATGTGGACTTTTGAACTGCCAAGAACGCATCAACCAATATAGCCGATGTGCATGATGACTTTTAATAGCCATCAGCTCATTCACATCAGCTACCGCAAAGTTGCCTACTAAATTTATAAGATATGGGACAACTGCCTTACCAAATGTAGCTACTAGTATCCGGGTGGTACTATCATAGCGCATAGAATCGCATAGGGAGACTAAGTGCACATCCTCCTCGTTAAGCTCTGGTATACGAATTGTGGCCCTCATCATCCGAAGCATTGCTGCTTCCAACAATTGATGTTGATGCCCACCAAGTATACCTGAAGGGAATAGCTCTCCAATAGGAATCACCGCTGTTGGAGCTTCAGTATCGCCTTTACGAATGCAGCGTAGCATTAGGCAAAAAATACGAGCCTCCAATAATGTATTTGTGGTAGGTGTACCTATTAAGAGGTTATGTTGCGCTACTGTCGTGGTGCGTTGCGCACGCTCGACCAATTCTTGATAATTAGCGGGCATTGGCAATTGCTCAGCGCTAACCATTACAACTTGCGGAAACTCATCTGCAAGAACAACCTCAGGAAATATTGGGGTAGGCTGACCGGATGCTTTCAAAACAGCCTCATAAGCAGCTTGCGGCGTGTCGTAATAGCCAACCGAAACCCGTTTGCCGTTCACGTTCACACGCGCTTTCCAGCGGCCTTTCAATTTGTCATAACAAACTCCCTTATAGCTAGTTGAAGCCATTACTATGCTATTCAAATACTGTGCAAGATAATAATCAAACGAGTTTTGGTACCCAGGTACTTTAGTCGGGTCTCAGGTACTTTAGTCGGGTCTCAACTGTACTTTAGTCGGGTCTCAGGCTATCTACGCTGTACTTTAGTCGGGTCTCACTGTACTTTAGTCGGGTCTCGCATGCATGACTGCTTATTAATCAAGTAGTTATGCATGCGCTAATACTAAATAATAATTAAAAAATAAAAGGAATGAGCCTCCTTTTATTTTTTTGAATTTTGGTCTCTCTTCCAAATCAGAAAGGGAGAATACTGCTAGGGACGATTATCAACGTCGGCTTCGCACACTTAGGGGCGGAATCATGTATACACATTACTGGCACTTCTCCCTATGCTTTTTAGGGTTACCCGGCTGAAAGCTTACGTTTCACCCTTTCCTGCTCTGGAAGTGGCTTATTTACATCCGGATGGTTAACAAAGTAGTCTTGTAAAGCCGCTTCGATGATCGCGCTCATATCGCGGCGGTCCCAAAAAGATAAGCGGTGCAGCTGCACGTAAGTTGAGGTTGGGAGAGTATTGGTAAAGCGAGTTTTAGTAGGCAATGATGCAGTAGGCGACGTTGCCGCCAAAACAGGCGGGGCAGCATCACCTGTAGGAGCGAATAGCAGGTCGTCTACCGAAGGAGTCGGTGACGTAGTAGCCGGCTGAGATACCAGCGCTGCAAGACCAAATTTTGAAGCTGGCTTTTTCATGAAACTGTCAAATGGTATTTACGTCTGGATGTATGATGCATATGATGCATATCATACGCACTACGCAGGTAATGCAGATAGTCTCGCCAACAACTCAGTCGTAAGGTTTTCATAGTCCTCACAGGCATTGCTTTTTGGGGCATATTCCTGTAGACTCTGACGATGGACTTGAGCTTCGGCTAAGGATACATTTTCACGGATGGTGGTATGCATGAGCAACGGACCCAACACCTCATGCTGCCGTAGCATATCCACGAACTCATGATGTAAGCGCTTACGGTAAGTTGATGAATAGCGTGTCAGAAACAAGCCCCCTACTTGTAGCCTTGGATTGAAACTTTTCTTAACTCGGGCAACTACGTCCAGCAGTGAGGTCAGTCCTTCATAACTGAGATACTCTGGATGTACTGGTATGAAAGTGGCCGTCGAGGCGGTTAACGCGGCTGCGGCGAGCGGTGAGTGCGGCGAGGGACTGGTATCGAAAATCACGTAGTCCATTCTCCCTTCAAGGCCAGCCAGGGAGTTTCTCAGGACCATGATGTAATCCATTTGGGTGCCCAATACCTTCTCCGCTGCCACAATGGCTTCTGTAGCCTGTACTAACCATAATTGAGGACCTACCGGCTCCATTACTTCTACCAGCGTGGCGTCACTACTGGCAACTAGCCCAATATGCTTATCGGGTGGTAACTGCGGGAGGATAAGCGATAAATTGCGCTGAGGGTCACAGTCAACTAAAAGGGTTCGATACCCCCGGTTGGCTAGCGAATGTGCTATGGCCCACGCCGACGTGGTTTTGCCTACGCCTCCCTTGCGGTTGGCAATCGTGAGTATCTGCATGGTGAATTGGCCTGATATGGGGACAAATGTCGGGAATATAAAGTGCATGGGCAACATCATGTTCTTGATGCATATTATATGCATCAAGAACATGATGTTGCCCATGCACTTTATCAATGTATAGTGCTCAACGAAATTATCGCTAACTGTACTGATAATTAAGATTATCTGAGTTTCGGCCTTTTGCAACGAATATCTATTCTCCGGCTGTACCCATGCTGCAGCGCAACTAAAATAAAGGCTGAGTGCTTGTGGTAGAACTACTAGGATGATATACTGCGTACTGGTTACCCAGTATTATTACTCCCTAATAAGTGAGCACTGATAGCAGTTATACCGCTGGAGATAGCCGCTGTCCTCGGTCAACAAAGCCTCGCCTACGTAACTGGCTCAGGCTGTACGAACTGTTCGTAAGCCGGCGCGTCGATATAACTAATTTTGGCTGGGTCGAAAGCTTCTAACGCTTGTGCTACCCACTGCTCATCGACCGTGTCCTGATAAGCGAGCAGGTGCACGGTGGCCGTCTGGTCAGGATTGAGGCGCAGCAGCCGGCCGATGCGCTGGGCCGCCTTGCGCTCGTTGCCGAAGGCGTGCCAGATGATTCCCACCCGTAGGTTGGGGATGCTGATGCCCTCCGAGAGCTGCGCCACGCAGGCCAGGCGCTGGATGTCGCCCGCGTTGAAGAGGTCCAGGTTGGCCTGGCTGTGCTTGTTCTTGGAGTGATAGGTGTGGGCCGCCTGCTCTTCGGCCTGCTGCTGATTGCAGGTGAAGAGTAAGACCTTGTCCATCTGCTGGTCGGCTAAGTAACGCATATAGTGGCCCTTGCCGGGGTAATTCATCAGGGCCTGCATGCGCAGGATGCGCAGCGTCTCGACCGGCAGCGGGTCCTGGGCGGCGTTCGCCAGGCGCTTGCTCCAGTAGGCGTAGTGCTCGCGCTCGCTGGTCGTGAACTGGCTGCCGGCCTTGGTGGTGAGCACGTAGTCGCGCACGGTGCGCAGCGGCAAGCGGTGCACGACCAGGCGGTAGTCGTTGAGCAGGCCCGCCAGCACGGCCTCGTCGGTGGTGTAGTCCACCACGATGGGGCAGTAGGTGGCCACCAGCCGGCCCTTCTCGGAATTCGCCTGCGCGGGCGGCGTGCCCGTCAGCCCCAGGATGCTGCGCTTCTGGGCCGCGTGCGCTTTAAGGCCTGGCTCGTGCGAGTCCTTCAGGGCGTGGCACTCGTCGAGGTAGAGCTTCTGGTACGTGCCCGCCGCCAGGGCTTTACCCAGCGAGCGGTAGGTGGTGAACGTGATGTGGGCGAGCAGGTGGGTCAGGCCGAACTTGTGCGCTTCCTGGGGCCAGGCGTCCAGAATGGCCTGGGTGGGGGCCGCCACCAGAAAGGGCTTGCCGGCCCCCGGGCTGGGGAGGGGACCGGCGGCGAGCAGCCGGTCCATGTCGCGCAGGCCGAGGAGCGTTTTACCCAGGCCCATGGTCAGGGCGATGCCAGCCAGGCGCCGGCCCTGGATGGTGGCCAGCACCTGTTCCTGCAAGGCTTGCTTGCGGGCCGCCGCGCTACGCGTAGATGCTGAAGAAGGAGACATGCGAAAAAATAGAAAAGGGCCGGGTGAGGTGGCCGCAGCTGCGGTGCGGCCCGAAACGGGATCCGGCTAGCCCGCCGGCAGTCGGGTAGCGCAGGAGCGGGTAAGCGCCAACGCGCGGCAGGCAGTCAGCCACCAGCTGGTGGCTGCCGCCCCGCTCAAACGCAAGTCGGTAGGTCAAGCGGTCAGAAAAAAGGCCGGGGGGAACAGGCCGAAAAAGGAGTCGGTGAAGGAGCAGAAAGGCGCCGGAGCCCTCAAAAGGTCGGTGGCCAGCAGCAGCAGGCGAGGGGCAGCAGCTGGGTAGGGAGGCCTGGGAAAAAGGAGGCGGTAAGTGGAGCAAGCGGATGGGAGAAAAGTTGAAAGGGAGAGGTGGCCAGTCAACTAGGCAGGGGAAAAAGAAGGCCGGTGGGGTAGCGCCTGATTAAGACGCAGGAAGGATTGATAGGCCGCAGGGAGTAGCTGAGGGCTTCTGCTACAGCCGGCGGTGGTAGGGTAGGGCTGGGTAAGTAAAAAAAGCAGGGGAGTCCGCGTAAGAAAGGGCTGGAGGAGCTGGGGGCTAAGAGGAAAATGAGGGCGCGACAGGGAAGGTAGGAGTGGGGTAAAGAACAGCGTCAAGAAAGCGGAAAAGGCGGGGAAGTACACAAAAAAGGCCGGGCAGGGAAGGCAGAACAGGAGGTGGCCAATGGGAAAAGGTGCCGGCTAGATTTTGAAGTAACGCAGGAGAAAGGGGGCGCAGCAAGCAGCAATTGGCCGGGTGGGATGGACAGGAACCGGTAGGGGTGGAAGCAGCAGCGGGGGCTGGGCAGCGAGTAAAAAAACAGGCGGGGGAGTAGGCAAAAAAGGCCGGGTAAGCGCCGCAGTAGCGTAAGAGGAGCTAGGGTGGAAGTAGCGGTAAAAAGTTGGTAGGGATGGTAAAAGGAAGCGCAGCAAACGCGAACAGGAAGCGAACTTTGGGGGGCGGGTGAGTAAGAAACGGGCTGGTTGAGCAGCAGAAAAGCGCAGGAATTGCCAGGAAAAATGGGGGCAGGTGGTCGAAAGTTTCAGCTCGATAGGTGGGCGGGTAGCAGCTGAAAGTAGGCGCGGCCTGGGAGCAATAAGCAAAGGAGCGGGTAGGTTTTTTTCGATAGGTTGAAGAGCAAGGCGGGGAAAAAGAGCGCGGGCAGGACAGGTAAGAAAGGGAAAAGGAAGCAGCTAAAAGGCCGGGTAGGGAAGGGAAAAACCGGATGCGAGGCCGCTAAATTTTGAAGGTAGTCGGTAAAAAAAGCAGGAAAGTCCGCGTAAGAAATGGCGGAAGGAGTGCGTGGAAAGGAGGGGCAGGAGGAGTTGGTTTTGCAGGGGAAGAACGAGCGAAAAGGCCGGGTCAAGTCCGAAAAAAGATGCTGGGGACCGGGAAAATTCGGGTAAAGAAGGCGAGGTTTTTCGGGGAAGCGCGCGTAAAAAAAGAATAAGGTCAGGCAGAGATTAGCAGGTAAGAACAGGCAAGTAGCGGAGGGAAAAAGCAGCCGGGCGAGCAGGAAAAATGCGGAGGCAGCAGCAGGAAAATGGCAGGGAAAGCGGCAGCAGAAGTCGGGGAGCAAGGGAGGAAATTGGAAGTAGCAGGGGTGGCAAAGTGCAGGGGTAAGGGAGCGGTCTTAAGTAAAAAATGGAAGCAACAGAGGCAAAGTTTTAAGGGGAATCGTCTAAAAAAAGAGCGGGGGCGCGGGTCGAAAATGAGAAGAATAGGCGCTGATTTTTGGGGCTGGGCAGCGGTAAAAAGGAGTAGATAAGGCCAGAAATTCAGCGGATGGAAGGCTGGATTTTACGGGAGCAGGTCGGGAAAACTGGCTGGAAGGGTGGCGGTATTTGGCATGACTGGTGGAGTAGCGTACGCTGGTAGTGGGAAGAGTCTGACTGGAAAAAATAGGAGTAGATTGGCGAAGGGCCAGGACTAAGTAGGAGCGCTGCAGGGGGCGTATGCTGGTAAGAAAGCGCAGGGGCCGGGTGCTAAAAGGGGGCGCAGAGAGGAGCAAAAATTGGCAGCAGGAAGTGGGGGCGGGTTGTAGGCAGGAAGGAGGAAATAGGCAGGAGCAGGGGCGGGTTGTAGGCGCAGAAACAGGAAGGTGATAGCTGAGTCAGGGAGGAGAAAGCCCGAAGTTTTAGCCTAGGATGGGGAGGCAGGGGAGCGGCAATAGTGGGCTTAGGCCGGGGTAAAAGTTGGGGGTGATAGCGGGAGTTAAAGGCGGGGGTGTGTGCAAAAGACGGGTAGGAAGGAGACGGACGGGAAGGGGAAAAGCAGTTGGGTTAGGGAGAAAGCAGGGCGATAGGTGGGCAGGTTGGGGGAGGTGAAACGTAGCTGGATTGGGAAAAAAGGCAGGCGGTAAGTGGGCAGGTCGGGGGGGGGGGGAAGCAGCTGGGTAGTGCTAGCAATTGGAGGCCAGGCTAAGGAGAATAGGGGTGGGGAGGTGCCAAGAATAGTCAGGAAAGGGAAGCGGCTTTTTGGGGCGGGAGTCACTCGATTGGGAGCGGTGGAGGAAAGAAATGGAGGTAGGAAATAGCGCGTGTAATCGAAGGAAAAGCAGGGCTGGAACAGGACGCGCAGGAAAGATTGAGCGGGGGAGTGCCAATGAAAAGAAGATTCTATAAGCTAAAAAAACGGGGTGGGGAGGCGTAAAAGTGGCAGGTGAGAGAAGAGGCGAATCAGCAGGAAGCGAGGAGAAATGAAGCGGCAGGAGGAAGGAGGGCAGCAGTAGAAAGGAGGAGGCCGGTGGAAAAAATGGCAGCAGAAGAGGTGGAATTTTGGGGAGTAGCTAGCAGGAAAAACAGAGGCCAGGGAAGCAAAAATGGGGGGCGTGGATAAGCTGATTTGGTAGGGGCAGGGTCAGCGTTTTCGATAAGGTAGGTGGCATTATTTGCTAGCTAAGGGTGGTGGGATTCGCAGCAGAAGTTGAAGGCCAGGTGAGAAGAAGTAGTGGAGTTGCTTAAAGATTTTGTGATAGAGGGGCAGGAGAAGGTGGACTGGCTGAGTAGAAAAGTAGCTAGGGTAGTCTGGCTGGGTGGTTAGTTCAAAGGTGAAGTGGTCGCCGGCAGAAGTGGAAAAGGAAAATTCTATAAGCTACTCGTTGAATGGTTGTGGGAGTGGGATAGAGCTGATGGGATAGCTTGGATTTGAGGCCACAGGAGAGTAGCAGTTAGCAGGTGAGGTGATAGGCGGTTGAGGGGCGGGATAGTGGCAGGGAGAGGCTGATTGTGGCTAGGGGTGACGAGATAGTTTATAGCCGGTAGTAGTAGAAATAGGCTAGTCTAGTTGTAGCTTGTGGACGGCCTAGGGTACCAATTCAACGACCAACAGTAATAGTTAGCGAGAGGACACCCTATAATTAAAGCTATCGCATTGATTATCAGTAGCAAACAGAGTTTGCTTGTAGTAAACAATAGCTACCGCATTGATAATCAAGTACAAAAAGTAGAAATTAATTATAAATTGTAGCTTGTTTTAGCCCTTGTAAATGCGCGATTCTAATTATCAGTGGTTATCAATTGATATTTAGCTGACTGTCAACGCTAAAAAGTAGAAAATAATTCATTTAAACTCTAATCTCTCCGATGGAATCACCTAAAAGAAAAGCCGGGCGGCCCCGTGTAGTGGACCCCGTTGAGCAAGCTGGACCCTCGCTTAAAATCACGACCGACGCTGACCGCCAGCTTACCCAGCAAGCGAAAAAACTCAAGATGAGCAAACACAAATACGCGAGCGCTGCCATCTCTTTCTTCGCCCAGAATGGTCTTGACCCCACGAAGGAAATGCCAGCTGGCTTGGCCGTCGTCGGGCAAAAAGTGGAGGCTGGCGTGTCGAGTGTGCGCGTCCACAACGCCGATATTGGCAATCGACTTTACGCCTTAGTTCGCGGTTTCGAGAAAACGATTTACCAGTTCATGCAGCAGCAGCAGCACGCGACCTACGGCTACCTGGAGGTAATCGAGAGCAACTTGTTGAAGCACTTCGTAGCGGTGGAAACGAATCTGCTTAACCCAATGATTGAGCAAATCGTGAAGGGAAGTACTGAAGCCTACGTGGGACGCGTGGTTGGGGAGCGGACTATGCTCAAAGTACTGGAGAGAGACATGACCGATTGGGCTGCCCAGAATAAAAAACTTAGCGGTGAGCGGGACGAGATGATAGTGAAAGCGCTGGGCAAGTTTGTCGAAGACCATAAAATGCCTACGCCCCGGTCCACCGTCAAGCCAGGTGCAACACCGGTTCCTGCCAAGCCGGTAGCTCCAGTTGCTACTGTGCCACCAGCTACTCCCAAATCCTGAGTGGTAGAAGTCCGGTTGTACGCCCGGTTTCCATGCAGGAGGCCGGGCGATTCTACTTCCAGCCCACTCCATTTTTCGTTGCTACTCCCGCTGCAACCCGCGTAAATTTTAATGCAACCGGCCTTGCCTTACGCGTTGCAACCGCCGTTACATTTTACACTGCCTTCTCTTTCCTCCTACTGATGTATGCCAAGGTAATCAACCCGAAAACGAATGGGAAAAAAGTTTATGACAACAAGGGTAGCTCCCTGCGCACCGCAAACTATCTGGCCAAAGAAGCCAATGATGCGGGTGAGGTCGCTACTTTTTTTGGCGCGCCCGGCAGTCCCAATAAGACAGCGGAGGAAGTGGTGACCATGCTCGATGGCAATGTCAAAGGCCTGAAAAAAGACGACGCTAAATTTTACTCCCTCGTGCTGAGTCCGAGCCCGGAGGAGCTGCGGCAGATTGGGGAAAACCCCAAGGGGTTGGAGCAATACACCCAGCACGTGATGGACGACTACGCCAAGAACTTTACATTGAAGAACGGGCGTGAGCTGGGCGGACCCAATCTGGTTTGGGCGGCTACCATCCATGACGAGCGCAAGTACAGGGGTAGCGACGAAGGCAAGCAAGGCGAACGTAAGGAAGGACCCCAGACCCACATTCACGTTATCGTGTCGGCCCGCGACTCGGAGCAGAAGATTACGCTCAATCCTCTGAGTACGCCTGACCGTTTCAACCGGGTACAGTTCCAGGCGAAGGCCGTGGCCCAGATGGAGATTCAGTTCGGGCGAGTCACGGCCCACGACGTAACCCGACCCGAGCCCACCCGCAAGCAACTCATTGCTGAAAAGGCGGACGAGATTACCACCAAGGCCGCGGCCAACAAGCGGGAAAAGAAGCCGCTGACCGAGGTGCAAATTGCCGCCAAGGATGCCCGGCTCGATACGCAGGTTGCCCGCGTAAACTCCAAACTTGATGAGAGCTTGCAACTCGACCCGGCGCGAGTGAAAGAGGCGGCTAAGGAACGCAACTACGACAACGTTTTCTATGACCGGCTGGGTAAGATTGAGCGTAACGCTGAGAAGGGAAGTGCAACGCACAATCCGTATGATTACCTGGCCACCGGGAGAATAAGTAAGGCGGGCGAGCTGCGTATGAATGATGTCGCAAGTTTTTACCCGACGCCTCCCGCACCTAAGCAGGATAAGCAACCTGATTTTGGAAACGGTATCAGTTCGATTCAACAAACCATCAACATAATGTCCCGGGCACTGGCTGTGAAAAGTAAAACCCAGGACGTGCGCAGCGAAGCAGAAAAAGAGCAGGACTACGAGTACGAAATGTAGCATCACACGGAGTAGACTTTACTTTTTTCTGAACTCTGAGCTAGGCTCATCTTCCTACCTAAGTTGGCCTCGATGGGCTGGTATGATAGCAGCTGAATTTCTGACGATGCGCACCGCGTACTAGTATCCCACCCCCGATTGGCCAGCGAGGCCCGCGCCACCAAAAGTCACGGCGCAACTTCCGGTAGAAAAATTCGAAGGTGGCCAGAAAGAAGTGCGCGTAAGTTGCCGCTAGACGCGGCGTAGTTTGCGACCAACACTAATCAGCTCGTCGGGTAGCCAGTCGTAGAATACAGCGGAAATGTTGCGGCCGGTACCCCATGGGATTCGGTTCTCCCCGTTCGGCTAATGGAAAGAGACGGATGAGCTGAATCCGGTAGGACAGGTGATTGGCAAGTTCGGGAATAGGCACGCGGGACAGCGTATGCGCACAGAAAATTGTGAGCGACCTGGCCCCCACGCTAGTAGCGTTACTCATGTTACGGTTACTAGATACGCGGAGGAGAAGGGTGCGGCGTAGCTGACCGCCGCGTAATAGAGCCAGCTAGCCTGGCTAACCATCGCCGCTATGAGTAGTCGACTGGATAGAGTTGGTGAACTGCCCCACACGCGGGAGCCCACCGCTAAGCTGGAAACCAAGTGCCAGGCTCAATTCCCATAGCGAAAGCCTCGCAGCTACTAGCTACGAGGCTTTTTTGGGTTAGGAGCCTCTTACCGGTATTGGGGCTGGTGAAGTGCCAGGAACGGGGGCTAGCTGGACGGAATAACCAAGGAGGCGTACGCAGTAAGTAGCCTTACTGCTCGTTTCTGCGGGCTCCCTAAAGCGCACCTTAAAACCTAGGAAGCAAGCCGGTTGCAGGATGAGTGGCGGTTTGCGCGGCCTACTTTCAGCACAACTGTAAACGAAAGCGGTCCTCCACTTTATGGCGGCGCCCTATTATTGGCCGACGCAAGTCCCGGACCCGACTTGGTATGGCTACTATTGGGCATTTTCGGCCTTGAGTTTGGCTTGGGCCTGGGCCGCCTGCTCGGCTTCGAGGGGCTTGCTGAGCACATCAAGCTGGCCTTCCATGCCCATGCCGCTGGCCTGCTCACTGTAAGCGGCCCGCGCCCGACCGCCTTCCCAGAAGAGACGGTACTTGCCCCCGGCCTGGCCGGGCCCGAACAGGTAGGTCGCTTCCGGCCGCAGCACAGTCGGGTCGCCGAGGGCCATGAAGCGGCAGAATTTGCCGTTCAGAAAGTAGTAGAATTGCGTGCAGACCTGCTTGTGGTGCTTACCAAACCAGCCCTCATTGCCTTCATACTCGTAGGTGCGCGTCAGCCGGCCCGGCGTGGGAGGCAGGAGCCGCATCTTGGGGAAGGCGCTCAGCGGCTGGCCGAAGGGGTGGCCCGCGATGCCGTCGAACGAATCGACTTTACTGCCGAACGGAAACTGGCGGGATGGCGCAGGCGTAACCCCGGCGGTCGGCGCCGTCTCATTCGTGGTTGGGCTGGGGGAGGAGCAACTGCCTAGCAGGACTCCGGCCAGGGTAAGTAGCGCAGCAGCGGCTACGGGTAAGGAGCGCGAAGCAGGCATCATCGTTGAAAAACAAGCAGGAAGAAAAAAGGGAGGAAGTAGGTGGCGGCCACTTATGCTGTAAGGAAGCGTCCGGCTTCGCAGAGCCTTCGCCTGTCCAATTCCAAGCTTAGAAGTGGTCCGCCCAGGCGGCTAAGCCACTTACTTAGCCGCCGTAACCGGTGCTCGGACCGGCCTGGCTATCCAGTGGTCGGGGTACTCACTGACCTGCTCAACTGGCGCGCTAGCCCGACTTGGTGGCGGAGGTGCAACGTTGCAGACCGGTGCGTGCGGAAAGCCGGCGGCGGCCAGCGCAAGCGGAGTTGCCTAGGCATGGGAATGCGGGAGCGCCGGCGTAGTTGGCACCCGACGGATGAGAGTAAGTAATTGGCTGCGCCCGCCAGGCCGGCGGAAGATTATTGGTAGCCAAACTCCCCCCGAGCCTGGCGCAGCGCGCGCACCTGCTCGTGCACCGTGGCGCGCGCCAGTGCCGGGTCCACGCTGCCGGGGCGCCCCTGCGGCCCGCGGTGCGTGGCGTGGAAGAGCTCATCGACCACGGCATTGCCCAGCGCCAGATTAGTGACCAGCGTAAAGACGCGGCTACTGTAGGCCAGCGGGTTTACCGCCATGTCCGGCAGGGCCTCCAGAGCTTCGTCCTGATAAGTAAAAAAGCGCTTGAACACGTAGACGGCGCGGTCCGGGTAGATGGGTGGGTCCAGTTCGGGCAACTCCTCGGAGGCCGCCAGCCGCTGCGTCAGGTGTTTCAGGTCCTGGTAGTCGATAGATACGGCGTCGCCATCCAGCCACAAATCAGGTTTCAACTGGAGTAAGGTATTGGCCCAGGCAGCGAAACTGAGCGTCGGGAAATGCTCGGGTAGGGCCCCCATGGCGTAGGCCAGGGCCAGGGAAAGCTGGTGCGGCGTCGCCTGGGCGTAGGGTATGCAACGAGGGGTTGGGGCGGGAGGAGGCGTCATGTTAAGAGGGGAGGAAAAGGATGCGAACAGCCGCAAAGTAACGGAGAAAATCCAAAATTAGTCACATATGATAACAGGGGCGCTGATTTTTAGACTCAGCTTGCTAAGGTGAAAAATGAGGTGGTTTTGCAGGCCTTCGGGCAGCATCTGCGTCAGCTCCGCAAGGCGCGGGGCTGGAGCCAGCAAGCGTTGGCCGACGAGTCCGATGTGTCCAAGCCCACCATTCACCGGATTGAGACGGCCCGCTACTCCGCGACGTTGGATGTGCTCGTTTCGCTGGCGCAGGCGCTGGAGATTCCGCTAGCCGAGCTGGTCAGCTTTGGGGGAGCGAGCTAGGCATACCCGTCAGTGATTGGGAGTCGGTTTTTGAGGTGGCGATGCGCTGGCTGGCCTGCTCCAGCGCTAGCAGCCGCTGGGACACCTCGGGGCTGTCAGGGGCGGGCCCGCCCCCGGGTATACCCCGCGGCAGCGCCGGGCCCCCAGGCACATCCCAGCGCCAGGCTTGGCTGAGCTGCTGGGCTACTAACGGCGGCTGCATCACCCGGCGTAGCAGCGTCAGCAAGCGGGGGCCGCAGGGACTGGTACTGGCCTCCAGCTCCGGCAATACCCAGACGACTAACTCCCGGTTGTGCAGCACGTACTGCATCAGGCACTGGTTAGACTGGTCATAGAGGGGCGGGTCTAGGGCGGGAATCTCGGCACTGGCCGCCACGTGCTGCACGAATTGGCCTAGTTCCAGGGGAGCCAGCGCCACTTGGTCATCGGTATACCACAGGTCGGGGCAAAATTCAGCCAGGGCGCGGGTCAGCACGCGGGCCCTGGCGCGTTCGGGTAGGGTCGGAAAATGATGAATTAAACGTGCTTGCAGGTAGTGCAGCACCTGGGCACGTTGGGCGGTAGTCGCCAGATGGTAGGGCAGCGGCGAGGTGGTGGGGGAAAGCATAAAAAGGCAGCAGTAAGTAGTAAAAGGACACGCGGGGACCAGCCGCTGGGTAGCCAGCCGCGGGAAGTATTCAGGAGGGTTAGGCAGCTGCTAGGGCAGCGGCGGGCCGGCGGGCAGGGCGGGGCTGTCGCGTAGCCGCGCGTCTTCCAGCCAAGTGAGCAGGAGTTGCTGGGCTTCAGCCTGCAGCGCTTGCCGACGTTCGCGCAGCGCCTCCCGCAACGCATCCGTGAAAGGGGCCCCCGTAGCGGAAGCGAGGGTAATGGTCACCTGCTGGGTATGCGCGTGGAGTGTCACGGCGGTTAGGCCCGTGTTTTCCAGCTCAGCGAGTTGGCGCAGTTGGCGCTTGGCCTGCTGCTGGGCGCGGCGCAGCAGCTTGAGGTCGCGACGGTAGCTCATCGGGCCAGACGGTTGAGTAGGAAAGCAAACGTCAGCGAATCCGATTGCTGGAAGCGGGCCGCCGCTAGGCGGTCGAAGGTGCCGGCCCAGCGGTCGGCCCGGTCGGGGAAGAAGGCACCGAGTACCCAGCTAGGATGAGGGCGGGGCGAGTGGAGGCGGGGGCCCCGGAAGGGTACGGCACATAAGTGACGCAACACTTTGTGTATGGCGCGGTGGCACCGCTGGCGAGCGGCGTCAGCCTCGCGGCGGACAATTTCGGCGCGCACGCTGGTTGCCCAGCGCATGAGGCGTGCGAGGTCTTCGCATTCGTGGGCGAAGCGATTGGCCCGCAGCTGCTCCGCTTGGCTGAACAGTGGGTGGCCGAGTAGGGTGGCCAGGGCATGCTGGCGAAGCTCGCCAAGCATAGGTTGCCCGGTTACATGTGTTTCCATGTAATTTTGGGGTAAGGTTTACAAGAACCCAACTGTAGTGCCTGCTCGATACAGGTGCTCTATCCGAGGTCAGTCGTTTGTTGCGACTGGCCTCTTTTGCTTAGTACAGAAGTGGGATGTTCAATTTGAACAAGACAAAGATAATCGTTTGCACATGAAACACAAGATTTTTACTTGCTTTATAGCATAATTATTCGTAGTTTATTGCGAATACTATCTTTGCCGAATGAAGAGTGAAGAAGATAAGCCAGCACGTAAACCTCTGCTCAGCATTGAGTGCGAGTCAAAAGAGCAAAAGGAGCTTTTCAATCGCATAGCCAAACGACGGGGAGTGACTACTGCCGCCTTGGTTCGTTTGTTACTACTTGACGAAGCCCGTCGGCTGGGTATAGAATAGAATCCAACAGTGCCCACACAAGAAAGCTTAGCTATCAGCTGAGCTTTCTTGTGTGGGCACTGTTGGATTCTATTCTGACAAAGGGGCCCTTATTAGATTATTTAGTGTTGATAAGTAGTGCTTTAAGTGTTGAAGACCCCTGTCCAAACAGGTCAGTTTAATAAGACGGATTCATTTAGAAAGCATAGTACAGTTTTGTATTTTTCTGGGGTTCTCCAAAAAATATGGAGTTGTTTTCTTGTCCAATAGGCTTTTGTTGTTGCCTTTGCTCAACGTACGGCCAGTTAGCACAGCTGGCATGATTATACGAACGTAAGCTGCACTTTTACTGTCCCCACTTGCTTGGCTGGGCTACCAAATGGGATTGCAAGGAAAGGAGTATATTCGGTAATAGTAGCCGCCTAGAATGGCCGGCGGATGTTTTTTGACTAACGCAACGGATTATGCACCAACCGGCTACTGCTACGCGCCCTGCTACCACCACTTGCCAGGTGTTAATTGTGGAGGATGAGTACGTCATTGCCAATGACTTGCGCCTGCTGCTGCTCGAAGCCGGCTATGGCGTGCTCGGCCTGGCCGACTCGGTGGCCGAGGCCCGGTTGCTGCTGAGCCAGCATCGGCCCGATGTAGTGCTGCTCGATATTTACCTGAAGGGCAGCGAAACGGGCCTCGACCTGGCCCCCGCGCTGGAAGAGGCCGGCATCCCGTTCATCTACCTCTCGGCCAACGACAGTCCCAGCGTGCTTGAGGCCGTGAAGGCCACCCAGCCGAGCGGTTACGTAGTGAAGCCGTTTCGGGAAAAGGACGTGCTCACGGCCCTCGAAATAGGCCGCTACCGGCACGCGCACAGCGTGGAAGTACGCCTGCGCGAGGAAAAAACCCTCCAGATTACCCTCACCGAAGCCCTGGCCGCGCAAATTCCGTGGCCCGATAAGCTGCTGCAACTGGCGCGTCTGTTTCAGGAGCCCATCGGCTTTGATAGCCTGCGCGTGCGCTACCAGGATGAGCACAACTACTTGAGCTACTGCTTCTACCGTACGGGCTTCGACGAATACCAGGTGCTGGACGACGAGGCTTTTCTGCGCCTCACCAACCAACCGGTTTCGCTGCTGCCCCAGCTACGGGCGCAGCCGCCAGCATTTTACCTGATGCCGGGCTGCTACAACGGCGAGGCATTTACGCAGTGGGCCAGGCAACACCCCATGCTACAGGTGATTAGCAAAACGCTACGCATGGCCTCGGCCCTGGTGATGCCTATTTCCCTGGGGCCCGCCCCCCGCTTCGTGCTGTCGTTTTTCAGCCGCCGGCCCGATGCTTACCGAACGCGGCACCTGGCACTGCTCGACCGGCTGGCCCAGCCCGTGGCCCTCACGCTGGAGCGGGCGCTGGCCTTCGAGGAAATTGCCCGCCTCAGCGAGCAGCTGCGGCAGGAAAATTCTTACTTGCAGGAGGAAGTCAAGACCACGGCCAACTTTGAGGAGATTATCGGCACCAGCCCTTGCCTGCTGCGGGTGTTCAACCAGGTGTCGCAGGTGGCGCCCACCGATAGCACGGTGCTGCTGCTAGGCGAGAGCGGCACGGGCAAGGAGCTGTTTGCCAGGGCCCTGCACAACCTATCGGGCCGCCGCGATAAGCTGCTGGTGAAGGTCAATTGCGCCGCCCTGCCTGCCGCCCTGATTGAGTCGGAGCTATTCGGGCACGAAAAAGGCGCGTTTACGGGGGCCGTAGACCGGCGCATCGGCAAGTTTGAGTTGGCCAAGGGTGGCACCATTTTTCTGGATGAGATTGGCGAGCTGCCCCTGGAGCTGCAAGCCAAGCTGCTGCGCGTGTTGCAGGAAAAGGAAATTGAGCGCCTGGGTGGCAACGGGCCCATCAAAACCGACGTGCGGGTACTGGTGGCCACCAACCGCGAGCTGGAAAAGGAAGTGAGCGCCGGCCGCTTTCGCATGGATTTGTACTTCCGGCTGGCCGTATTTCCGCTCACGCTGCCTTCCCTGCGCGAGCGCCCCGACGACCTGCCGGCCCTGGCCAACTTCTTCGGCCAGCGGGCAGCCCGCAAATTAGGAAGGCTCTTCAAGGGCTTGTCGGATAATATGTTGCAGGAAATGCGGGCCTATTCTTGGCCGGGTAATATTCGGGAGCTGGAAAACGTCATCGAGCAGGCCGTTATCCTCAGCGACGGGCAGCAGCCCCTGGCGCTGGGCCGCTCGCTGGCCACCCCACTGTTTGACGGCGGGGCTGCGCCAGCCAGTGTGGCCCCGGTCGGTGCCCCATCCGCCCCGCCGCCCCGCGACCTACTCGCCGTGAAGCAATTGCAGCAGGAAACCGAGCGCGAGTATATCCTGAGCGTGCTGGTAAAATCCAACGGTCGGGTGCGGGGTAGCGGCGGCGCGGCTGAGTTGCTTAACCTCAAGCCTACGACGCTGGAATACCGCATGGAAAAGTTAGGCATCCGCAAAACGATAACCACGGCAGGGCCGGAATCATGATACGCCAAACCGCTCTTGTGCTGCTACTAAGTAGCGGATTACTCCGTGCCGAGCCGATGTATCCGCTACTGCGCCCAGCGCAGGCTGACAGCTTACGCCGGCAGCTATGGCGCACGCCGCTCAGCCCGGCGCGTGTCGAGCTGCTGCTGCGTCTGGGCAACGACCGCATTGTAAAGTACGACCAGCTGAACGAGGCACTGGACAGCGCGGCCAGCTACTGCCAGCAAGCTGCTGCCCTAAGCCAACAGCTAGGTTATGGCAATGGGCAGATTTGCAGCCAGTACGCCCTCGGCAACCTCGATGTGGCGCTCGGCCAGGTGCCGGCCGGCCACCGCCGGTTGGCGCAAGCGCTTGCGCGCAGCCGCCAAGCGCACTATCCGCGCCTGGAAGCGGATGGCTGGTATTACTTGGCATCTGCCTACACGTTTACGGTGGCCGATATGCCCCGGCGCATTGAGTGCCTACAGCATGCCCAGGCGCTTTACCAGACCCTCGGTGATGGCGAGCAGGCAGCCTACGTCCTCAAAACCATTGCCGATATACACATGCAGCAGGGCCAAGAAGCCTTGGCCCGCACCGAATTGCTCGACGTGCTGGCCCGTTACCGGGCCGTTGGCTACCACCACCTGCATTACACGTATGATTTGCTGGATGCGGTAACTGCAAAAGCCGGAAATTTTAAGGAGGCCTTGGGCTACGGCTTAGCGGCTATCGAGAGTGCCAAAGCAACGGGCGACACTGCAAAACTGAACTTCTTTTACCATCGGATTGGCAATATTTATAATATGCTCAACCAGCCAGCTGATGCCTTACATGTGTATCAAAAGGTGCTAAGCAGCCTGGAGCGTAAACACGATAGCACTAACGTCATCATCGTGAGTGAGATGGTAGCCAAAATGCTTATTAAACTACAACAGCCCCGTCAGGCGCTGGCCTTTGTGCTGGAAAAAACCAGCGCTTATCCTCTAGCCCGCAATGAGCAGTTCTATGCCTGGAACTTACTGTCTACCTGTTACTTGATTAACCAGCAATACGGGTTAGCCGAGATGTATGCGTTGAAGTCAATTAAGTCTCTGGAAAGTCGTCAAAAAATAGCAAATAGCTATAGCCAATTAGGGGCTGCCTATTTCACCGCTGGCCGTATCTACCTAGCTATGAGGCATTGTGAAGAATCTCGGCTGTACCTGAACAAGGCGTTGGCGTTGCACTCGCAAATCAGCCTTTCGGTTAAGTCTGATGTATACCGGCTCTTATTCAAAGTAGATTCGACCCAGGGCCGCTACCTGGCCGCCATTGGCCATCAGCAGCGCTACCAGGCGCTCAACGACTCCCTATTCAACGAGAAGAAAAGCAAGCAAATTGCCAGCCTGCAAGTGCAATATGAAACCCGCCAGAAAGAGCAGGATATGGCCCTGCTCACCAAGCAAAGCCTGGTGCAGCAGGCCAACCTACGGCAGCGCGAGGGGCAGCGCAACGCCCTGCTGGCGGGCGTGGCCATGCTGGCCATGCTACTGGCGCTGGGCTATAACCGCTACCGCCTCAAGCAGCGCAGCAACCGCCTGCTCGAAGCGCAGCGGCAGGAAATCTCGGCCCAGAACCAGCTGCTGGAACAAGTGCTGACCGAAAAAAGCGGCTTGCTGGAAGACAAGGAATGGATGCTGAAGGAGATTCATCACCGGGTGAAAAATAACCTCCAAGTCATTGGTAGTCTGCTGCGTTCGCAGTCGGTGTACTTGCCCGCCGGGGCCGCCCGCACTGCCATCCGCGAGAGCCGCAACCGGGTGCACGCCATGGCCCTCATTCACCAGAAGCTTTACCAGAGCGAGCACCTGGCCGGCGTGCCAATGGCGGCCTACATCCAGGAAATAGTAGACCACCTGCTAGCCTCCTTCGACTGCCCGCCCGGCATCCGGGTTGAGTTGGCGGTGGCCCCCGTGCAGCTCGATGTTGCCCTGGCCGTGCCCGTCGGCCTTATTCTGAACGAGGCCGTTACCAACGCCCTTAAGTACGCCTTTCCGAACGGGCGCGGCGGCCACCTTTTCGTCGGCTTCGCCGCGCCCACGGCCGACTGCTACCAGTTCAGCATCTGCGACGATGGAGTGGGGTTCGAGGCTGATTTTGAGCCCACGCAGAGCCGCACGCTGGGCCTGAGCCTCATTGAGGGCTTGAGCAAGCAGCTGGGCGGCTGCCTGCGGGTAGCGGGGGGGTGCGGCGTGCGCATCGTGCTGGATTTCAGTGCGCCAGCGCTATTGGTGCGCGGGCATTGAGTGGGCGTTGGGTGCAAGTGCACTGCTGTGCTGCCCCGCGGGCAACCCTTGGACCGGCCGATGCATCTAGCGCTTCAGGGTTACCCCAGTTGCTGCAATGGAGACTGTAGCTGAGGCGCTTATCTTCTTCTTTGCCCACTTCTAGCCTTGTGCCAATGCTACCGACCTGCTCCCAGACTACCACCGCCCGGCAGGCGGGTATTTGCTACCTGCTCACTATTGCCATGGGCATGCTGGGCGCGTTCGTGCCAGCCCACCCGTACGGGGCGGCGGCCACGCTGCTTTCTTTTGGCTGCTACCTAGGGGCCACGCTGTTTCTATATCGGCTCTTTGCGCCTGCTCACCCCCGGCTGGCGCTGTTGGCGGCGGCCTTTAGTCTGGTAGGGTGCGTTTGGGGAATGCTGGAAGTGTGGCGGCTAACTCCAGAACGCATTAGTAGCCTGGTTTTCTTTGGTTTCTATTGCCTGCTAACGAGCTACCTCATCTGGCTCACGCCCTTTTTGCCCCGCTGGCTGAGCGGGCTGCTAGCCCTCTCGGGCCTGGGCTGGCTGACCTTTTTATCGCCTCCGCTCGCTGACCGCCTGGGGCCGGTGCTGCTGGTTACGGGCCTGGTGGGCGAAGGGGCGCTCGCGCTGGGGCTCCTGGCCTACGGCCGCCGCACGTCGCGTCCGCCTCTAACGAGCTAGGCAGCGCCAACCATACATTACCCATCTTCAGCTAGCAGCAACCTCGAAATGAAGTCTTTACCCAAAAAAAATGACTCCCGGCCCCTGGCCGATGTCAGGGTGCCCGTCCGGTTTAAGCTCAGCGCGCTGTGGGCTTCGGTGCTGTTTTTATATCTCTATGGCGACTATTTCGAGCTCTATGAGCCCGGTAAGCTGCGCGAGATGCTGGCCGGGCGCACGGCCTTGGGGGCCGTTTCGCAGGGCGCGCTGCTGAGCATGGCGGTGCTCATGGCCGTGCCTAGCCTGCTGGTGGGGCTCAGTCTGGTATTGCCGGCCCGCGCCACGCGGTGGCTGAATGTGGGATTCGGGGCCCTCTATACCGTAGTGATGCTGCTGGCAATTCAGGGCAGCTGGCGCTTTTACCAGTTCCTGGGCGGGCTCGAAATGGCCCTGACCGCCCTCATCTGCTGGGTTGCCTGGACGTGGCCCACTGCGCCAGAGGCGGTGCTCACAGCCGACCCGAGTTAAGCGCCAGGGCCGCCCTCGTACCCAGCCCCGCGCCTCCGTAGGCTTTCGGAGTTCTCCGAAAAAACTGGTGGAAGCGCGGGCAACCTAACAGTTTTCTATAAAAGGTAATCAATTGTTATAAAGCAAGTTATTTACTAGCAAAACAGCTACCTAGTTGGCTTGGGCAGGTGGCATGGTTTTGCAACGGGTGGGGAGTAGCCCCGCCGCGGGGGATTTCTCACTTTACGCAGTGCCCCATGAAAACCAGCCCTGCCCAAACCATCGTGTTTATTACCGGCGCGTTTGTCAGCAGCAGCTGCTGGGACGAGTGGCGGGCCTTTTTTAGCAGCTATGGCTACCACTGCCTGGTGCCGGCCTGGCCCCACAAAGACGCGCCCGCCGCGGAGCTGCGCCGCCACCAGCCCGATACCCTGGTGGCCGCCACGCGCCTGGGCCAGCTCACCGACTACTACGCCGACCTGGTGGCCCGGCTGCCCGAAAAGCCCATTCTGATTGGGCACTCGCTAGGGGGGCTGCTGACCCAGCTGCTGGTGCAGCGCGGGTTGGCGGCGGCGGGCGTGGCCATTCACTCGGTGCCGCCGCAAGGTGTTATCACCTTTAAGTGGTCGTTCTACCGCTCGGTTTGGGGGCCGCTGGGCTACTTCACGCCCGTGCGGAACAGCTTTCTGATGTCCTTTAAGCAGTGGCAGTACGCCTTCACCAACGGCATGTCGCTGGCCACGCAACGCGCAGCTTATGAGGAATTTGCCATTCCGGAGTCGAAGCACGTCTCGCGTGATGGCCTGACCTCGGCGGCCAAGATTGACTTTGCGCGGGCCCACGCGCCGCTGCTGTTTCTAGCCGGCAGCACCGACCATCTTATCCCGGCCTCGCTCAACTACGCCAACTACCGGCGCTACCAGCACGCGGGCTCCGTAACGGCCTACCGGGAGCTGCCCGGCCGCAACCACTTCGTGCTGGGCCAACCCGGCTGGCGCGAAGATGCCTTGTGCATCCTTGCCTGGCTGGCTCAACTAACCGGGGCGGCGGGCCCAGTCAGAGAGCCAGCCGTACCCGCTGCCCGGTCCAGTTGGGCCAGCCAGGCAATGACCCTGCTCTGGAGCTGAGCACGCGCAACTACTCCTACTCTCTTCTCCTTAATTCGCCAGCGAACCATGCCGCACTTTCTGGTTGCTACTGATTTTTCGGCGGCTGCTGGTCGGGCCCTAGCCGCCGCCGTGCAGCTGGCCGAGCCGCTACAGGCGCGCATTACCCTGCTGCACGCCGTGGAACTACCCCCAACAGCTGCTGCGGCACCCGAAGTATTCGTAATGAAGCTGTTGCAAGCAGCTAAGAACCAATTGCAGTACCTACTGCGAGAGGCCGCACAACACGCCTGGCAAACTCCCATTCGGGAAATACTGCAAGTTGCCCCGCGCCGGGTAGCGCTACTGGCCGCCATCGCGCAACAGCAGCCGGATATGGTGCTAATTGGAGCTACCCTGGGCCAGGGCGGGCGAATTGGCTCGACCGTCGACTGGCTGGTTCGCGTGGCCCTCTGCCCCGTGCTGGTAATGCACACGCCCTTCGGTCCCGGTCCGGTGCGGGTGGTTGTTTTTCCAACGGATTTTTCGGCGCTGGCGCTGCACGCGGGACCAATGCTGCGCAGGCTGCAAGTGCTTTTTCCGGTTGCCGTGCTGCACGTGTTGCACGTGGGCACCGCTGGGGAGTCTCCAGAAACGCTCCGGGAACAGTTGGCCCTGCTGGTGCACCAGCAGGGCCTGGCCGGGTGCGAGCTAGCCATCGTTACGGCGGCTGATTTGCGCACGGGCGTCGCGCAATTCGTGCAAAGCGTGCGGGCCGATGTGCTAGTGCTGCGCGTGGGGGCCAGCGGTTTGGGCTGGCTGTGGCCCGCTGATAATCTAACGGCCAATGCCGCGCCCACCTGGCCCCCAATCCTGACTTTCCGGCTGCAAAACGAGCCAGTGGTCGATTACAGTATCTAGGCCATAAGCACCTGATAACGTGAGCTTAGACATAAAGCGCCTGGTCGGGTTTGCAGGATTTCAAATTGCCCTCCGGTAATTCTGGAGGGGCCACAGAAAATCCAATGAAACCCAGAAAAGCTGGAGGCCGGGCGGCGGCTAAAACACCTCATACGGCTTTAAAACCGCTTTCCCGTGGCAACAGACAAGCTAGGGCTAGTTGCCGCCGCGTCGGCATAAGGTTTGGTTACTCAAGGGCAAGCGCCTCCACCGACCGACCGGGCGGAGCAAGTAGGCGGCCGCTTCAAAAAGAGTCAATTCACCCCCCCCCCCTTTTTTCTCAACATTATGAAAGTGAAATCCATCTTTCCAATTGGCTGCACTTGGGCCGCCATCGGTACGCGCCGCGCCACCACAATGCTAATGCTAGGAGCCTGGGCGCTGGGCCTGGCCCTGCCGGCCCTGGCCCAGGACGGCAACGCCGGCGTAGAGTCGACAACGAAAACCTCGCCCATCCAGATAGTGCATGCCCTGAACTCGGCGTTTGGGGAGCACCACGCCCGGGCGGTGCACGCCAAAGGAATTATCCTGGAAGGCAGCTTTGTGCCGGCGGCCGAAGCCAGCCGCCTGACGCGGGCCGCCCACCTGCAGGGCAAAGGCGAAGCCGTCATCGTGCGGTTTTCAGACTTCACCGGTATCCCCGACATTTCCGACACCATCGGGGACTCGCGGCCCCGGGGAGCGGCCATCAAGTTTATGATGCCCAATAACCAGTCCACCGACATCGTGATGCATAGCTTCAACGGTTTCCCGGTGGCTACCACCGACGAGTTTCGAGTGCTGCTGGAATCCATCGGAGCCGCAGGGCATGGTAATTCCGCGCCGCTGGGGCAGTTTCTGGATTCGCACCCCCTCGCTAAAACCTTTCTGACTACCCAAAAGCCGATGACGACTAGTTGGGCTACGCTTTCTTTTTTCGGGGTCAATTCGTTTAAATTCACCAACAAAGCCGGGGTGACTCACTTCGTGCGCTACCAGCTGGTGCCCGACGCCGGGGAGCATTTCCTCACCAAAGCACAGGCCGCCTCGGTCGGGCCCAACTACCTCCAAAGCGAGATTAAGCAGCGCGTGGCTGCCCAGCCCATCACGTTCAAGCTGTACGCCCAGGTGGCCGAAAAAGGCGACGCCATTGAAAACCCCACGGTAGCCTGGCCCGACACGCGCCCCCGCGTGCTGCTGGGTACGCTCACCCTGAAAAACATGGCCCCGAACACGGTGGAGGAAGACAAAGCCTTGTTTTTCAACCCCAACAACGTGCATGATGGCATCGGCCTGGCCGACCCCATGCTGGTAGACCGGGCCCGCGCCTATCCGGTGTCGGTAGGGATACGGCAATAGGGCTACGAAAAGCAGGAACGGCGGGCTTTGAGGCTCGCTCCAAAATAGTGTTTTAACCGGTTGGTATCATGACACAGGTCGCTTTTGCGCATCCTTTTCGGGCACTTAGCTTGTCGTTTAAGCGCGCTCCGCTGGCCGTTCGCGAGCAGCTGGCCCTCGACGAAACGGCCTGCCACCAACTGTTGCGCACCTTGCGCCACGAATTGGGCCTGACCGATTTGCTCGTGTTGAGCACCTGCCAGCGTACGGAGGTGTACTACGCGGCCAGGGCCGACCGTAGCACCGAAATTATGCAGGCCCTGGGCCAGTTGAAAAACTGTCTCATTGACCCCGGTTGGCAGCCCTACTTTGAAGTAATGTCGGATGCGGCGGCGGCGGCCCGGCACCTGTTTGCGGTGGCGCTGGGGCTGGAGGCGCGGGTGCTGGGTGACTGGCAGATTATCGGCCAGGTGAAGCAGGCCTACCGCTGGGCAGTGCAAGCCGAGGCTGCCGGCCCCTTCCTGCACCGCTTGCTGCACGCCGTATTTGCCGCCCACAAGCGCGTGCAGCAGGAAACCAGCTTCCGCAGCGGCACGGCCTCGGCGAGCGGTGCGGCCGTGGAGCTGGTGGCCGAGTTGACCGCGCAACTGGCCAGTCCGCGCGTGCTGGTGGTGGGCGTGGGCAGCATTGGGGCCGATGTGTGCCGGCACCTAGCCGCCCGTAACGCCTTTGACCGGGTGGCCCTCTGTAATCGCACGCGTTCCAAGGCCGTCGTGCTGGCCGCCGAATGCCGCCTGGACCTCGTGGAGTTCGACGAGCTGCCCACCGCCCTGCGGGAGGCAGATGTAGTGATTTCGGCCATCACCTGCCCGCAGGCGTTTTTTACGCCCCGGCTGGTGGCCGAAACGATGCAGTGCAACCGCAAGCTATTCGTGGATTTGAGTATGCCCCGCAGCGTGGCCCCCGCCGTGGCCCAGGTGCCCGGCGTGACGCTCTACAACATCGACGCCATCAAGAGCAAGACCTCCGCCGCTTTGGAACTGCGCTGGGCGGCCGTGCCGCAGGTGCACGCCATCATTGCCAACCACCTGGCCGAACTGCACACCTGGAGCCAGACGCTGCGGGTGTCACCGCTGATTCATCAGCTGAAAAACCACCTGGAGGCCCTGCGCCGGCAAGAGGTGAGCCGTTATAGTAGGCGCCTCAGCCCCACCGAAACCACGCTGATTGAGGCCGCCACCCGCTCACTGATGCAAAAGGTGCTCAAGCAGCAGGTGCTACATCTAAAGCGGGTCAGCCTATGCGATGGCGCCGAGCCGCTACTAGCGCAGTTCAGCAAGCTTTTCGCCTTTGAAAACGAGCGAGCCTCCTGATTTTATTCATTCATTTCCCAAACCTTCTGTTATGGAAAATACCCTTTCGCCCGCCTGGCCGGCCACCCGCGTGGTGCCGAAGCAACGCTTCGACCTACCGAGCCTGGACCCCCAGGCCTACACCGGCCTGCTGACCCTGCGCAAGCACCTGGGCCAGTCGGGCCTTTCGCTCACGCACTGGGATTTAATCAACGTGCACGTATCGCAGCTCAACGGTTGCGCCTACTGCGTGATGACGCACGTAGCCGAGGCCCTGGAGCACGGCGAAACCGAGCAGCGCCTGCACGCACTAGTGGCCTGGCGCGAAATGCCCTACTTCACGGCCGAGGAGCGCGCCATCCTGGCCTATGCCGAGGAGGTAACGCTGCTGCCGCACCGGCACGTGGCCGATGCCGTGCACCACGAGGCCACACGGCTGCTGGGGGAGGCCTATGTGGTTCAGGTGCTGCTGGCCACGGTATCAATGAATACCTGGAACCGCCTGAACATCGCGCAGCGCAAAATGCCCGCGTAGCCCAAAAACCACCTTTTCTCACCTTCTTTTTAAACCCGATGTACCCCGTTACCCTCGTTCCCAACAATACCCTGCTCACCGCCACGCCCGAGGAGGGCCGCCAGCTAGCCGTGCACATGAGCCGCCTCATTGTGAAGGCCACCCAGCCCGATGCCACCAAGCGCGAGCAGCTGCGCGACATATACGCCAACGACGCGGCCATGCTACTGGCCGTGACCCATACGGTAGCCATCGAGTTTGCCACCATCGCGGCGGCCAATAACTACTGGCGGTAAGTGGCGCGGGTGGGGCGGGCGACTCGCGCGCACCGCCCGCGTTCACAGCACAATCTTGCCCTCGTGCAGCGCCAGCTTGCCGGCTTGCTCCAGCTGCTTAACGGTGCGAATGACGGTTTCGACGCGCAGGCCGGTGAGGTCGGCCAGCTCCTGGCGGGTGAGGGGCACGAGGTAGGCGGGCGGGTCGCCGGCCTGCCGCTTGAAGTAGGAAAGGAGCGTGAGCAGCTGGTGGTCGGCGGGGTAGCTCGACATTTCGCGGGCCTGCATCGACTTGTATTGCAGGCGCTTAGCCAGGGTAGCCAGGAAGCGCTGGTGAATGTCGAAGTACTGGTGCAGCAGCTCGACCAGTGCGGGGTAGGCCAGCCGCGATACCACTGCCGGCTGGCTGGCCACCGCCGAGGCCGGGTACGGAAACTGCCCAAACAGCGGCGGCTCGCCCAGGCTTTGCCCGGCCCGGAAAATGCCCTGAATGAACTCGGTACCATCTTCAATATGGTTGACCATGCGCACCTCGCCGTGCAGCACCTGGTGGTAAAAATGGGCCGGCTCGCCCTCGGCAAACAGTGTTTCGCCCTTATCGAGGCTCTTTTGGGTGGCCCCGAACTGCTCCAGAATCTCAACTTCTATCATGCTGGTATGATGTGGGTCATAAACGGGCGGGCCCACCGACGGCAAATTTTGCCCTGTCATTAGCCACTGCCCTGGCCCCGGTGGCCCGCCTGCGGGCGCCGGGCCGGGCGCTCGGTTACTACCCACTCTTAACCCCAATTGTTTATGGCCGCTCCCCTCATTTCCGGTAGCTTGCTCAACGGACTGCACCCGCCCATCGGCGAACAAAAAGGCCTGGTTCTATTGAATCGCGACGGCCAGAAAATCATCTACAAAACCTTCGTGGCCGGCGAAACCATGCCTACCCACCACCACGCCGGCGGCGAGGTGCTGGTGGTGGTGCTGGCCGGCCAGCTGGCTATTACCCAGGAAACCACCACCGTGGAGGTGCAGGCCGGCGACTACGTGATTTTCGCGGCCGGTGCCCCCCATTCACTCACCTGCCAGCAAGCCGCCCGCATTCTGATTTATCGCTAGCCAGTGACCATTATTTAGTATGTCATTCATTATCAACATTTTGCTTATTTTATGGAAGCAGTAATTGAGGTAGAAGCCGCCCCTTTGCCAGCACCTGGCAACCTGGCCTCCGGCGCTCTAAGTAAGAAAACAATTGTGCGCGTGCCGCTTACCGACACGAGCACGGCCACGCTAATACGCCCGCTGGGGGCCTTCGAGCGGATGCTGCACCGGCACATGGAAGCGCATCCGATGCACTTTTCGCTGGTGGCGGAGCTGGCTGGGGTCGTGGAGCCCGCCCGGCTGCGGGCGGCCCTGGCGGCGGTGCAGCACCGGCACCCGCTGCTGGCCGCGCACGTGGAGGACCGGCCCGGTACCCGGCTTGGCTTTTACCGGCCCGCCGTGGTGCCGCCCATTCCGCTGACCGTGCTGCACGCGGCCGCCGGCCACACCTGGCAGCAAGTGGCGGCCGAGGAGCTGGGCACCCGTTTTGACCCCTCGGCGGCCCCGCTCGTGCGGGCGGTGCTGCTGCGCGAGAGCCCGGTAAGCGCCACCCTGGTGCTCTCCTTCGACCATACCGTAGCCGATGGCCTATCGGCCGTGTTTGTGCTGGAAGACGTGCTGGCCGTGCTCAACGGCCATAAGCTGGCGGTGCTGCCCGTGCCGCCCGCCCAGGAGCAATTACTGGCCCGCTTGCCCAGCACCCTGGTGCCCGCCGCCGCCACCTCGCCCGCTGAGGCCGCCCCGGCAGCCCCCCTGGATGAGCGGCTGAGCGCCCTCGTGCCGATGCGGCCCTTCGATGGGGTTGCGCCTGACCTCAGTACCATCACCTTTGACGCGGACCTGACCAGCCGGCTGGTGCAGCGCTGCCGGGCCGAAGGCACCACCGTGCACGCGGCCCTGGTGGCGGCTACCACCCAGGTAATGAGCAAGATGGGCCAGCGGGAAGTGGTGCGCGTCTTCACGCCATTCAATTTCCGCCCGCTGCTGGGCGATGTGCGCGACTGCGCCGATTACTTCAGCGCGACGCGCACCGGGTTTCTGCCCGAGCAAACCCAGAACCTCTGGGAGCTGGCGCGGCTCACCGGCGCGCAGCTGGCGCAGGCCCGCTCGGAAGCCGGCATCCGCGGCATTTCGGCGGCGGTGGAGCAGTTTATTCCGCTCGATGCCGACCACGCGGCGGCCGCGGGCTTCATGGCGTTCGGGCTCAGCAGCGAGGCGCTGATTAGCAACCTCGGCGTGCTGGACCTGCCCGAAACCGGGGCCGTTCGGCCGACGGCCATCTGGGGGCCGGTTTTGCTGACGCAGTTTCAGCACGAGTCGGTTATTGGCGTGGCCACTTTTCGGGGCGAGCTGCGGCTGGTATGCGCCACGCACGCGCCCGTTCCAGAGCTGCTGCCGCTCATCCGGGCCACGCTGGCCGCGGCAACTGCTGTACCCGGTTCGGGAGCTAAAAATTTATAAATCAATACTTTAAAAAAAGACTTTAGCTCCCATGTCCGCTATGCACACCATCGTTCTCAAGCTGCCGCTGGAAGAAACCCTCGCCCAACTTCGGCAAGCCTTGGCCGGCACGGGCTTGCTGCTGGTGCAGCAGCTTGGCCCCACCCAAACGGCGCTTAGTTGGAGCGACCCCTTGGCTTCGGTTGAGCCGGGGCAGCCACTGGCCCTCGCCGCCGCCGATGCACAGCGCCAGCTCAACCAGGTGCTCGCCGAGCTCCGCGCTGAGTCGGCACTTATGGGTCTGGTTGGCAACCCCGCCAATACCCATACTAACTGGTAATCAATGCCTTCGGGCTTCGTTATGGAAAGAAAACGCTTATACTGGCTCGGGCAGCTGCTGGGACTGGCCGTGCTACTCGGCAGCCCGGTGCGGGGGCTGGCGCAGGCCCCGGCCGCCGCCCCGGTCGAGGGGCCAATGCTCACGCAGCCGGCCGTGCTGGGCATGCTGGCGCTGCTGCTCGTTATTGTGGTCGGGGGCGTGCTGGTGCTGGTGAGCCGCGTGGCGGCGCTGGTGCGCGGCAGCCAGGCGCCCTCGCACGAAGTTGTGGGTGGCCGCTTCGACGAAACCGTGACCAACCTCACGCCCGCGCAGCTGGCGGCCATTGTGGCGCGGCAGCAGGCGCAGGAGTTTCACCTGAGCGGCACCGAGCTGGGCGGCGCGGCCCCCGTGCGCGACGCGCACGGCGTGGTGCAGCACGTGGACCTGGAGGTGCACGCGCCCTGGTTTCACGAGAAGCGCCGCGTGGCCCCCTTCGCCGACCTCGACCCGCGCCTGACGCAGCTGGTGGCGGCTTATTTGCTGTGCGCGGCCTTCTGGCTGGTGCTGGGCACGGCGGTGGGCTGGTACGTGGGCGTGAAATTCGTGCGGCCCGACGTGGACCACCTGGCGGCCCTCTCGTTTGGGCGGCTGCGGCCGGTGCACACCAATATGGTGTTCTGGGGGTGGTCGTCGCTGGCCATGCTGGGGCTGGGGCACTTCGTGGTGCCGCGCACCAACAACGTGCCGCTCTACAGCCTGCGCTGGGGCTGGTGGGCGCTGGGGCTGATAAACGCCAGCGTGCTGCTGGGCTCCTTGTGTTTGATGAACGGCCTCAACAATGGTGGGGGCGAGTACCGCGAGTACATCTGGCCGGTAATGCTGCTGTTTGCCGTAGGGGTGGGGCTGAGCTTCGGCAACTTTTACCAGACCGTGGCCCGCCGCACCACCGAGGAGTTTTACATCTCGAACTGGTACATTCTGGGCGCCACCGTGTGGGGTATCGTGCTCACCGTCATCGGCTACCTGCCCTGGTACCAGAACGGCATGGGCGAAACCATCATTCAGGGTTACTACATGCACATGGGGGTCGGCATGTGGTTCATGACCTTCACGCTGGGGCTGATGTACTACTTCCTGCCCATGTCCCTGAACAAGCCCATTTACTCCTACTCGCTGGGGGTACTGGCCTTCTGGACGCAGCTGCTTTTTTACACCATGATTGGCACCCACCACTTCATTTTCAGCCCCTTACCGTGGTGGTTGCAAACGGTGGCCATCGTGTTCAGCGTGGGCATGGTGATTCCGGTGCTCGCCGGCACCATCAACTTTTTGATGACCTTTCGCGGGGGCCGCAAGCGGGTGGGCGACTCGTACTCGCTGCCCTTTTTGCTGATGGGGGTGCTGTTCTACTTCACCGGCTCGTTTCAGGGCTCGTTGCAGGCGCTACGCTACACCAACTTGGTCTGGCACTTCACCGATTTCAACGTGGCCCACTCGCACATTACCATGTACGGCATCATCGCCTTCATGCTCTGGGGCTGCATCTACACGCTGGCCCCGCGGCTGCGCGGGCGCGAGCCCCGGCAGGGCCTGGTGGGCGTGCATTTCTGGTGCGCGCTGCTGGGCTTGCTGGCCTACGCCGGCGCCCTGATGGTGGGCGGCACGCTCAAGGGCCAAAGCTGGCTGGCCGGCGAGCCGTTCATCCAATCGGTGGTGCTAATGGCGCCCTACTGGCTGTGGCGGGCCATTGGCGGCACGCTGATGCTGCTGGCCCACGTCGTGTTTTTCTACAACCTCGTCGATATGCTGCTGCTGGGCCAAGCGCCCGCCCCCGTTGCCGAGCCCACCCCCGCCTTTGCGCCGCAAGCCGATGAAATCCTGGAATCTGTATAAAAACCACCGGCTCTTTACGGGCACGGTCTTTCTGGGCTTCGTGGGGCTGAGCGCCCTCATTGCCTTGCAGCCCGCCGCCCGCGTGCAGGCCGACAACGCCCCGCTGCCCACCGCCGTGGCCCTCACCACCGACCAACAAGCTGGCCTGCAAGTGTTTATTGGCGAAGGCTGCGTGGCCTGCCACACCCAGCAGGTGCGCAACATCGACATGGACCAGCGCTGGGGTGGCCGGCCCGGCCTGCCCGCCGACTACGCCTGGCGCCAGCGGCAGGACGTGTGGCGGGCCACGCCCTCCATCCTGGGCTCGGAGCGCACCGGCCCCGACCTCACCGAAGTATCGGTGCGCCAGCCCAGCGACCTCTGGCACCTGCTGCACCTTTACCAGCCCCGCAGCGTGGTGAAGGAGTCCATCATGCCCGCTTTTCCGTGGCTGTTTCAGGACAGCGTGGCGGGCACGCCGGCCGGGCTGGCCCTGCACATTCCGGGGGGCTACCGCGAGCCGGGCGCGCACACCATTGTGCCCACGCGCCGCGCCCAGCAGCTGGTGGCCTACCTGCTGTCGTTGAAGCAGGCCCCGCTGCCCACCGGCGCGCAACCCGCTGCCTTTCTGAAACTTACCCCACCCAAGGAAGCTGCGCCCGCCGTCGGGGCGGCCGCCGCCGGCCCACCGGCCCCGGATGGCGCGGCGCTCTACGCCACCAACTGCCAGCCCTGCCACCAGGCCAACGGCGAGGGCCTGAAAGGCGCGTTTCCGCCCCTCAAAGGCAGCCCGGTGGTCAATGACAAAGACGCCACGCTCATGGTCAACATCATCCTGCAGGGCTACAACCCGCGCCCCGAGTACGGCGTGATGCCCCCCTTCGCCGCCAAGCTCAGCGATGCCGAAATCGCGGCCATCATCAGCCACGAGCGCAGCAGCTGGGGCAACGCCGCCGCGCCCGTCACGGCCGACTTTGTGCAGAAAATCCGGGCCTTGCTGAAGGCCCCATCTCCCATCGCTTTAGCTCAAAACCCATGAAAAAGAACCTGTTAGTATTTCTCGGCAACCTGTTTATTGCGCTGCCGCTCTGGGCCTGCCCTGTCTGCGATAAGCGCCAGCCCAAGGGCTTCGCCGGCATTACGCACGGCGTGGGGCCGGGCGGGCCGTTTGATTACCTAATGCTGTACGGCTCCATTCTGGTGGTGCTGGTCACGTTCGGGCTGTTCCTGCGCTTTCTGCTGCTGCCCGAAAGCGCGCACAACCTGGTGCGCCGCCGGCAGCTGTCCTCCTTTTTATAGCGCGGTTTTCGGCGCGAACGGGTCCCGTGAGGCAACCCCGTGCACGACCCCCATTCCTCTAAACCTCATGCCTACCCCCGCCTTGCCCACCGAAGCTGAGCAGCAGGTGCTGCTGTTTCTCGACGATGCCCCCGAACCCTTCGCCCGCTACGCCCCGCCGGTGCGGCTCGATTTTGACACGACCCGCCTCGTGGATGGCCCCCACGAGCTGCGCGTGGTGGCGCGCTCCTCCAACGGCCAGGAGGGCGTGCAGCGCATCCCGTTCGTGGTGCGTAACGGCCCGGCTATCACCGTGTTAGGTTTAAGTCCCGACGATATTGTGTCGGACGTGCTGCCGCTGACCGTAACGGCCTACGGCAGCGAGCGCACCGACTCGTTCGTTATCACGGCCTCCGAAACGCCGCAGGGCGTGCCCGCCTGGGTGTGGGCCGGGATAGTCGTTTTTGTGAGCTGGGGCGCCTATTACCTGTTCACGGCCCTAAGCATCCCCACTACCTGACTTCGCCATGGAAGAAGCGCTTAACAAACCCGACATTCTTACCCCGCAAGACCTGCGCCGGCTCATCGACGCTTTTTACGGGCGGGTGCGGGCCGATGAGCTGCTGGGGCCCGTGTTCGAGGCCCGCATTCCGGCCGGCCACTGGCCCCAGCACCTCGACACGATGACCCGCTTCTGGACGGCGGCGCTGCTGGCGCAGGCGGCCGGCTACCGGGGCAACCCCGGGGCTAAGCATATTTTTCTACCCATCGAAAAGGCGCATTTTACCCGCTGGCTGGCTTTGTTTGGGCAAACCGTAGACGAGCTCTTTGCCGGCCATAACGCTACCGAAGCGAAGCTGCGGGCCCGCAAGATGGGCGAGATGTTTCAGGCCAAAATCGCCTCGGCGCGGGCCGGGGGTGGGCACGCCGTTCTGTAGCTCTACTAATTAATTAGCAATAACTTAGCATGGAGAATAAACGCAACGCCGCCACGCCCCAGCGCCCGCTGGGCGCCCGCCCCCTCCTTGCCGAGCTGGTGCTGCTGGACTTGCCGACCGCCGCCGGGCAGCTTTACCAGGAGCCTGCCTGGACCAGCAGCGACCGCAACGCCCTCACGCTCTTTAAGAGCGACACCCTGCGGCTGGTGCTTACCGCCCTGCACGCCGGGGCCACCATGAAAACGCACACCGCCAAGGGCGACATTAGCGTGCAGGTGCTGGCCGGCCGCCTCGCGTTTGCCACGGCCAGCCAACTGCTGGAACTGGGCATTGGGCAGCTGCTGACGCTGCAAGCCAACGTGCCGCACAGCGTAACCGCGCTGGAAGACACCACCTTTCTGCTAACGCTGGCAATCAGCGGTTAGTTAAGTAGTTAACTCTGATTACCTGTGACTTATGCAACCCCTGACATTTGACTCGGAAGCCCCGGCCCTGCGCGACCTGGCCCGGCGTGGCTACTCCCACAACTACAACCTGACGGGCGCGCAGCTGGCCGATAGTAGCCTGGATTTGCACCTGTACCCCGGCCGCTTTCGGGTGCGGGAAGTGCACCGCTTCGAAGGCGCCTCCAACCCCGACGACATGTGCGTGGTGTACGCCATCGTGTCGGACAGCGGCGTGAAGGGCGTGCTAATCGATGCCTACGGCTCGTGTGCCGACAGCCAAACCACGGAGCTGATGCGGCAGCTGGTCCTCACGCCCTGCGCCAGCCACTGACCGGCCGGCTGTCTGTCGATGGCCAGCAGCGCCAGCACCAGCCCCGCCGCCAGGATGGTTTTTAAGCAGGTAGTCGGCAGCCACTGCCGACTGGCCAGCGCTACGCTCATCGACAGCAGGTAGCCCACCGCGGTTTTGCGCTGCTGGGCCCTGCGAGTGGTGGGCTACGCCCTAGCCCTACTTAGTGCCTATCCGAATAGGGAAACAGCGTCACCCAAAAAGACAATTGTACCACGTAATTCGGGCGCAGGCAAAATGGAGCATGGCCAGGTAGTTTTCCGGCTTTTTGGCCCAGCGGATGAGC
>NZ_JASITD010000037.1 GCF_030063445.1 Hymenobacter sp. H14-R3
CGGCCAGGCGCAGGGCTTCGGCCCGGAAGGCGGCATCGTAACGCCGACGTTTAGTAGGTGGGGGGCTGTCTTTCATGAAGTTGGAAAGTTAAGGCCCTATTCTGTCCAGATTTACTCGACCACCTCAGTATTCCCACTTTAGCCACTTTTGGAAGCCAGCACGCTGAGTCTCGTCTGCCTCCGCCATCTTCTCAATAGCGTAGTGCTGACCGAACGTTACACCCGGCTGGGCCACTAGTTCTACTAGCAGCAGTCGGTTCTGGCGGAACACGGCTACCTCGTAGAGCGCGGCTTCGGTGCTGAGCAGGCTTTGCAAGTTCATATCGACGCGGCGGCCGTTGATGGCCACTAGCTCATCGTCGGCGGTGAGGGCGGCGGCGGCCGGCGAGCCGGGCCAGATGTAGGTGACCTCCGTGCGCTCGTTCTTGACCACCGTGCGGAAGCCAAACGTGCCCTCCGAGGCCGACGCATTCTCGGCCACCAGCAACTGGCAGCCTACGGTGTGCAGCGCCCGGTCGAGGGGCTCCTGCAAGGGCGCGGTGCCGTTGATAAACTTATCGAAGTACACCTGCATTTTGCGGCCGGCTACCTCGCCCACAATGCGGGCGTAATCCTCGTCGGTGTAGCCGATGCCAGTTTTGCCAAAGTCGTCGTAGAGGCGGCGCATCACGTCGTCGAGGCTGCGGGCGTGGCCGTGCAGCTGCCGGATGGTGAGGTCGAGCAGTAGCGCCGCCAGCGCGCCCTTGTGGTACACCGATACTTTGCGGTCGGGCACGCCGGGCTTGTAGCCATCAAGCCAGAGGTCCATGCTGGCATCGGCCAGGCTCAGGTTTTGGCCGCCCGCATCGTCGTAGTGCTTGCGCAGCACGCCATTCAGCTCCTCAAAGTACTGGGCCGGGGTGCGCACGCGGCTGCGGGTCAGCAGGTAATCACCGTAGTAAGTCGTGACGCCCTCAGCGACGTAACAGGTGCGGAAATAATTTTCGCGGGCGTAATCATAGGGCTGCATTTCGGCCGGCCGAATGGCCTTTATGTTCCAGGTATGAAACAGCTCGTGGCAGCTCACGCCCAGCAGCTCTTTGTAGAGCGCCTCGTGCATCAGCAGCTCGGCGGGGCCCAGCGTGATAACCGTCGAGTTGTGGTGCTCTACGCCGTGGTAGTGCTTGTAGGGTAAAAACTGGTTAAGGAAGTGATAGTCAGCCACTGGGAAGCCACCAAATAGCGCAAGCTGCTCCTCCGAAAATGCCTTGAAATCGGCCAGCAACCGGGGCCAGTCCAGCCGTGCTTCCTCGCCCTGGGCCCACACGTGGAAGGGCCGCCCGCCCGCCTCGTACTGCTGGTGCTGAATGGTGGGGCTGGCAATGAGCGGCGCATCTGCCAGCTGGTCGAAGTTGCTGGCTTGTAGGGTGTTGGGGATATTTTGCGGGAGGCCACAGGCCAGGCGCCAGTCGGCGGGCAGGTCCAGGGTGAGCTGGCACGGCGCATCCTGCTGGCCCTCAGCGTACAGGAGAGCCTGCACGGGGTTGAGGTACAGCTGCGTAGCATCGAGCCACGAGCCGCCGGCGTCCATTTGGTGGGCGTAGAAATTGTAGCGCACCCGCACGCTGCGGCCAGCCGCGCCGGGCACCTCCCAGCGGTCCTTGGTGGTTTTGCGGTAGGGCAGGGGCTCGTCGGTTTCGGCGTCGCTCACCTCTACGCGCTGAATCTTCTGAGCAAAGTTCTGCAACTCATAGCGGCCTGGCCGCCAGGCGGGTAGCTGCAAGGCCAGCGGCTCGGTGGCCTCGGCGGGCACCTCCACCATAAGCTGGACCTGGAGGTAGAAAGTGAGCGGATTTTCGAACGAAACGTGGTAGTAAGTCATGGAGCAGTTGCAAAGTGACTAGCAATGTAGAAACTGAATCGAAGGTGAACGTAGCCAGCGGCCCGCCGCTTGCGGTGGGTGGCCAGCCGGGGCAAAGGTCTTGCCCAAACCCTGCCAATACCGGCGTTTACGGCCAGCTAAGGCAGGTGGTGGCCCACCGATTTTCATTCATAATTCAGCCCTTGCTATTGTAAAACTGAATTCGTACCTTTGCCGGCCCAACTCGCAATTTGACCGGACATGAAACGTACCTATCAACCCTCGCAGCGCAAGCGCCGCAACAAGCACGGTTTCCGCAACCGTATGGAAACCGCAAACGGCCGTAACGTACTGGCTCGTCGCCGTGCCAAAGGCCGCAAGCGCCTCACCGTATCGGACGAAGGCCGTCATAAGCGCTAGTACCTTAAGCTGTTAGCGCGTAGCTGATGGCTCTTGGCTAGCAGGTAGCCGCATTGTTGGGGTTGGTGATTTTCTGGTTTTGCCAGAAGTCACTACCGCCACAATGCGGCTTCGCTATTTCTAAAAAAAACGTGAACGAGCTACTCGCTACCAGCCTCCCGCCCGCCGCTGCCCGCAAGTACACCTTCCCCAAGGCGGAGCACTTGTGCAGCAAAAAGCGCATCGAGCAGCTTTTTAATCGGCGCAATCCGTCGGTGGGCGTGTACCCGCTGCGCCTTACCTGGGTGGTAGCCCCAGCCCGCACCGCGGCCCCGCCTGAGGTGCTCATTACGGTGCCCAAGCGTGCGTTTAAGCGGGCCGTGGACCGCAACCGCCTCAAGCGTCTGGTACGCGAGGCCTACCGCCTGAATAAACACCTGCTCACGGAAGCCGAAAACGGCCACCCGGTGGCACAATTGGGTATTCTTTACACTGGCAAAGAAAAAAGTGAGTTGCCGCTGGTAGAAAAAAAATTAATTTCTGGGTTGAATCGTTTGCTGGCAGAACCGGCGGTGCAACCCGCGCCGTAGTTTCGGATATCCTCCTCATGAGGAATGGGAAGCAGCAGGTTGCGTAGCGCCACTGGGTGCATGCGGCTTCGGGCTTCCTTATTCTTCATTATCTTTCTGCACGATGACAAACCGCACCAAACTACTCGCTACCCTGGGCCTCGGCGCGCTCGGCCTCGTCAGCTTCCGGGCGGCGTCCGACAGCGAGCGGTACTTTGAGATTGCCAAAAACCTCGACATTTTCGCCACCCTGTTTAAGGAGGTGAACACGTACTACGTGGACGAGATTACCCCTGGCAAGCTGGTGAAAACGGGCATCGACGGTATGTTGAAATCGCTGGACCCGTATACCAACTACATCCCGGAGGACGATATTGAAGACTTTCGTACCCTCACCACCGGGCAGTACGGCGGCATTGGTGCGGTGGTAGTCAAGCGCAACGGCAAAACGGTGGTGCAGAGCGCCTACGAAGGCTACCCGGCCCAAAAAGCGGGCCTGCTGCCCGGCGATGAAATCCTGACTATCAACAACATCAATGTTGATAAGAAGACGAATGCCGACATCAGCAAGCTGCTTAAGGGCCAGGCCAATTCGATAGCCAAGCTAATGGTGACGCGCTACGGCCAGGACAAGCCAGTGCAAATCGACATTACCCGCGATAAAATTCAGGTTGACAACGTGCCGTATTACGGCATGCTGACCAGTGATATCGGCTACTTTCAGCTGGGCGGTTTCACCATGGATGCGGGCCGCGAGGTGCGCAACGCCGTGCTAAAGCTCAAGGAAAAGGGCGCGAAGAAACTGATATTTGATATTCGCGACAACCCCGGCGGCTTGCTGAACGAGGCGGTCAATATATCTAATCTATTTGTAGACAAGGGATTAGATGTAGTGAGCACCAAGGGCAAGGTGACCGAGTGGAACAAAACCTACAAGGCCCTCGACGTACCGCTCGATACCCAGATACCGATTGCCATTATCACGAGCAACCGCTCGGCCTCGGCCTCGGAAATTGTGTCGGGTGTGTTGCAGGATTACGACCGCGCCGTGCTGGTAGGTGAGCGCACCTTTGGCAAGGGCCTCGTGCAGGCCACCCGGCCGCTGAGCTACAACTCGCAGCTGAAGGTGACCACGGCCAAGTACTACATCCCCAGCGGCCGCTGCATTCAGGAAATCGACTACTCGCACCGCGCCGACGATGGCGCGCTGAGCAAGTTTCCGGATTCGCTGCGCACGGCCTTCAAAACCCAGGCTGGTCGCACCGTATACGACGGCGGCGGCGTAGCCCCCGATATTGACGTGCAAGACCGCGAGATTGCCGATATCACCCGCGTGCTCATCCAGAAAAGCTACCTCTTCGACTACGCCACCCGCTATCGCTCGGAGCACGCCACCATTGCGCCCGCCCGCGACTTTAAACTCTTAGATGCTGATTACCAGAAGTTTGTAATTTACCTGCAAGGTAAGAACATGGCCTACAGCACTGACGCCGAGCGCTCGCTCACCGACCTCACCAAAAAGGTGAAGGAAGAAAAGCACTACGACGACGTGAAGCTGGAGTTGGATGCCATCAAGCGCAAGGTGGCCGCCAACAAAACCAACGACTTACAGCGCTTCAAACCCGAAATCCGGGAGTTGCTGGAGGAGGAAATTGCCTCTCGCTACTACTACGAGAAGGGCCGCACCGAAGCCGGCTTCAACGACGACCCCAACATCCAGGCGGCCGTGGCGGTCCTCAACGACCCCAACCGCTACGCTGCGCTGCTGAAGCCGGGCGGCCGGGCCGCCAGCGCTACCAAGTCGGCGGGGACGGCGAAGTAGCTTGTAATGAAAAAAGAAAAGCAGACCAAAACGGTCTGCTTTTTTTATGTGCTATATGAAAAACAGAAAAGAAGTTATTACGAAACTTATCAATCAGGTTAGTATTCTGGAAGGCACAGCTGATTCGTATGATGACTTATTAGAAATTCATAAATCCGAAAAGCTTTGGACAGAAATTTCTAATAAATTAGAAAAAATTGGGACAGAGCCAGCTAAAAGCAGAGCAACGTTTATCCGTGAGCAAACAGTTGATAATTTCGACCTAAATCGCGAAGAATGGGGTATCCCTAATTTTGCGGAGGATTTAGTAAGATATGAGGATTTCGAAAATGGCTTTCTTTGGAGATTCCGTGCGCACACAACCTCTTGGTCTGAAAATCAATATGCTGACCAATGGTTCTACACTTCGCTGGAGGCTAGAAGCGTCAGGCGATACGAGTTTTGGGACTGCGACGAAGGGCCAGACAAAATGGACTTATGCTTTGAAGGGGACTATAAAGCAATCCTGCAACAGCTTTTAGCCGCTCGCATTTACGAAGTCCTTATCAGTCCTGTGTTTTCTACTGAAGAACTAACGGAGTACATAGCCAAGTTTTCTGAGGATGAAGAAGACTACATGTTAGAAGATATAATAGA
Source organism: Hymenobacter sp. H14-R3 (assembly GCF_030063445.1). Lineage (GTDB taxonomy): Bacteria > Bacteroidota > Bacteroidia > Cytophagales > Hymenobacteraceae > Hymenobacter. Next base: position 5,267 of record NZ_JASITD010000037.1, read on the forward strand.
AGATTATATCAGCCGAAATCCAAACTACAAGCCTTCTTGAACTTAAGTTAATAATACGTATTCGGCACCAGGTACTGCTGCACGTAATCCTGAATACCTTGCTCCAGCGAGGCGAATGGTAGCTCGTAGCCGGCGCTGCGCAGCTTGCGCATGTCGGCCTCGGTGAAGTACTGGTAGGTGTCGCGGATGTCCTCGGGCGTGTCGCGGAACTGGATATTGGCCGGCTGGCCCATCGCGGTAAATGTGTTGAGCGCCAGGTCTATGAAGGTGCGGGCCTGGCCAGTGCCGAGGTTATATATGCCGGAGTGCGTGCGGTGATTGAGGAAGAAGAAGCACACTTCGACCACGTCCTTCACGTAGATGAAGTCGCGCATTTGGCCGCCATCCACGTACTCGGGGTTGTGCGAGCGGAAGAGCTGCATGCTGCCATTTTCGCGAATCTGGCGGAAGGCGTGCAGGATAACCGAGGCCATGCGGCCCTTGTGGTACTCGTTGGGGCCGTAGACGTTGAAAAACTTGAGGCCAGCCCAGAAATAAGGCTGCTCGGCTTGCTGCACGGCCCAGTTGTCGAAGTCGTTTTTGGAGTCGCCGTAGGGGTTGAGGGGCTTGAGCTGGGGCAGCAGGGCATCGCTTTGGTCGGAGTAGCCGAGGCGGCCGTCGCCGTAGGTGGCGCCGCTGCTGGCGTACACGAGCGGCAGTTGGTAGCGCACGCAGGCCTGCCACATCTGCTTGCTGTAGTTGAGGTTGAGCACATTGAAGATGGCGGGGTCTTGCTCGGCGGTGTCGGTGCGGGCCCCAAGGTGAAAGACGAACTCCACCTGCTCGTGGTGGGCATCGAGCCAGACGAAAAACTCTTCACGGTCTACGTATTCGCGCAGTTTTTTGCCTTGGATATTGGGCAGCTTTTTCTCAATGGCGAAGTTATCGACCACCACAATGTCGTTGAAATTGGCGGCGTTGAGGCGGGAGACTAGGCAGCTGGCGATGAAGCCAGCGGCTCCGGTTACGACTATCATATCGGGGAGAATTAGGCCCTAAAGGTACTAAGCCGGGCGGGGCCTGCCGCCGGGGGCGACCTACACAAGCTGGCGTTTTTTACCCCTGGTAAGCCTTTGCCCACCTGGCTTGTTAGCAAATTGGGCGCGGCGCTGGCAGGGGCTGCCGGGCCAGCCCCTGCCGCGTTGGGCAACGCACGAGGCCCCGCCGGGGGTACCGTTTTTCGTATATTTGTTGAAAAAAAATTAGGAGCTGTTAGCTTTTGGCTGTCTACCTGTTCGCTTTCTTAAGCTGGCTAACCCGACGTTGAGCGAACGCTAACAGCTAGCCGCCAAAAGCTAACAGTTAAAAAATGGTATACGTCAGCCGCCGCGAGCATTTTAATGCCGCCCATAAGCTCTACAACCCCGCTTGGAGCCCGGAGCGCAATGCGGAAGTATTTGGCCCTTGCGCCAACGAAAACTGGCACGGCCACAACTACGAAATGATAGTGACCGTGAAAGGCCCGCCCGACCCCGACACCGGCTTCGTGGTAGACCTCAAGGCGCTCTCCGACCTGCTGCGCGTGCACATTACCGAGCAGGTAGACCACAAAAACCTCAACCTCGACGTGCCCTTTCTCACAGGCCAGCTGGCCAGCACCGAAAACCTGGCCATCGCCTTCTGGCAGATTATCGAGCGCGAGCTGCCCGCCATCACCCCGGCCAAGCTGCACTGCGTAAAAATCTACGAAACCCCCCGCAATGCCGTGGAATACTTCGGCTAACGCCGGAATTAAAAACTAAAAATTATGAATTAAAAATTGCCGGGCGTGCATAAGCTCGCATGCAAGAAAAGTAATTTTTAATTTTTAATTCATAATTTTTAATTGAAAAAATGAAGTACTACTTTATTGCCGGTGAGCGCTCCGGCGACACCCACGCGGCGCACTTGCTGCGCGAGCTGAACGCCCAAGACCCGGCCGCTGATTTTCGCTTTTGGGGCGGCGACCAGATGGCGGCCGAGGGCGGCCACCTGGTGCGCCACTACCGCGAGCTGGCCGTGATGGGCTTTTGGGAAACGGCAACCAGCCTGCTCAAATTTCGGGGGTATCTGCGAGAGTGTCAGGCCGATATCCTGGCGTATCAGCCCGATGTGCTGGTGCTGATAGACTACGGTGGATTCAACCTGCGCATGGCGGCCTGGGCTAAGGCGCAGGGCATTCGGGTGTTTTACTACATCTCGCCCAAAGTGTGGGCCTGGAACCAGAGCCGGGTTGAAAAGATTAAGTTACTGGTTGATAAGATGTTCGTGATTCTGCCTTTTGAGGAGGAATTTTACCAGCGCTTCAACTATAAGGTGGATTACGTGGGCAACCCCACGGCCGATGAGGTAGCGAGCTTTGAGCCCAATCCGGACTTCATGACCCAATATGGCCTCGACCCCGACCGCCAGATTATTGCCGTGCTGCCGGGCTCGCGCAAGCAGGAAATCGAGGAGATGCTGCACGAGATGCTGGCCGTGCTGCCCGCCTTTCAGGAGTACCAGTTTGTGGTGGCCGGCGTGAGCAACCTCGACCGTAGCTACTACCAGCACTTTGAGCGTAATGGCATTAAGATAGTAGTAGATCAGGCGTTTGACCTGCTGAGCCGGTCTAGCGCGGCGCTCGTAACCAGTGGCACAGCCACGCTCGAAACGGCGCTGTTCAACGTGCCGCAGGTGGTGTGCTACCGCACCAGCGGCCTCACGTATGTGATTAGCAAGGCGTTGATTAAGGTGCCGTACATCTCGCTCGTCAACCTCGTTGTGGGCCACACGGTGGTGGAAGAGTACATTCAGGGCAACTTCACGGCCCGCAACCTGCTCGACGAGCTCAAGCGCCTGCTCACCGACGAAAGCTACATTGCCAAGCAGCGCGAAGGCTATGCCGAGCTGCGCCAAAAGCTGGGCCAGCAGAGGGCTGCCCGCCAAACGGCTTCCCTCATGCTTACCTACCTGCGCGAAAAGCCGGTGACGGCATAAGCCCGCCCGCGGCTGGCTGAACATCTGCCCGGGATTATTGCTTAGGAAAAGCACCGGCCTGGCTATTTGCCGGGCCTTTGTTTTATGCGGCCCCTAGCTCCTTACATCCAACCCAGCGCCGAGCGCACCACCGTGCAGCGCGTGACCGGCTCGGCTACGGCCCGCGCCACCGACCTGCTGGCCGTGGAGGCCCCCCTGGAAATCAGCCTGGGCTACGGCCCGGCCCACCAGCGCCAGACGCACAGCCTGGCCGTAACCATGCGCACCCCCGGCCACGATGCCGAGCTGGTAGCCGGCTTTCTGCTAAGTGAAGGAATTGTGCAGCAAAGTGTTGACATTCAGATTATTGAACACCAAGCCGACCCGCGCCGGCCAGAGGAGCGCGGCAACGTAATCAGGGCCGAGCTGGCCCCCGGCGTGGTGCTGCAGCTCGACCGGCTGGAGCGGCACTTCTACACCACGTCGAGCTGCGGGGTGTGCGGCAAAACCAGTATTGCGGCGGTGCGCGCCAGTTCGTGCCCCGTGCCGGCGCCCGCCGATAGCCCCCGGGTGCCGGCCACTCTTATTCACCAGCTGCCCGCGCGGCAGCGGGCGGCCCAGCAGGTATTTGAGCAAACGGGTGGCCTGCACGCCACGGCCCTGTTTTCGGCCGCTGGTGAGCTGCTGCTGCTGCGCGAAGACGTGGGCCGCCACAATGCCTTTGATAAGGTAGTGGGCGCGGCGCTGTTGGCTGGGCAAGTGCCACTCAGCCAGCGCATTATATTGCTAAGCGGCCGGGCCAGCTTCGAGCTGGTGCAAAAAGCGGCCGTGGCCGGCGTCGCTATTCTGGCGGCCGTGGGTGCGCCGAGCAGCCTGGCCGTTGAAGCCGCCGAAGAATTTGGCCTCACGCTGTTAGGCTTTGTGCGCCAGGAGCGCTTTAACATTTACACGCACGCCCAGCGTATTACGGAGTTATGAAACTCAGATTAGAAGAAAACTCGCTGCGCCTGCGGCTGTCCGAGGCCGAGGTGGCGCAGTTTGCCAGCACCGGCCGGGTGGCCTACACTATTATTTTTGGGCCTGAAGCCGGGCAAACGCTGGAGTACGCGCTGGAGCAACTGCCCGCCACCGACCCCACGCTGGCCGTGCGCGTCCGCTACGCGGCTGGCGCGCTGGCCATTGAGGTGCCCGCCAAGCTGGCCGAAGAATGGACTTCGACAGAAAAAAATGGTTTTTCGGAGCGCGTGCGGGTGGCGGCAAACCAAGAGTTACGTATTATGGTTGAAAAAGACCTGGATTGTAGCCATTGAGCGGCCGGTCCATCTTTTGCTTGTATTTCCCGCCCTTATTCGCCCCCGTATATTATGGAAGATTCACCCGCTGCCGACGCTAACAAGGCTGGCAAATTACACGAGCAAAAGGCCAGCCTGGCCCCCATGAGTGGCGAGCGCCCCGACCAGGGCGAAGCGCCGGTGGCTGACTACGAGATTCCGGCCGCCGACCGCCCAACCAAGCCCATGCACGAAGCAAACGCCGGCGCCCCGCCCGCCCACGAACACATTCCGGCCCCGCCCACGGCCGAGGCCAAGTACCTGCATCCCATTCTGGCCCAGCCCCCCGAGGGGCTAACCGGCCTGCGGCTGGAAGGCCGCGCCAAGGTGGCCGCCGGCGTCACGGCCGTTATCAAGTCCATGCAATTTAGCTGGGGTGAGGACGGCGTGGCGCGCGGTACCAAGGGCCTGTTGAGCATGAACCAGAAGGGTGGCTTCGACTGCTCTAGCTGCGCCTGGCCCGACCCCGATGAGCACCGCTCCATTGCCGAGTTTTGCGAAAATGGCGCCAAGGCCCTGGCCTCGGATGCCGACGACAAGGCTGCCGGCCCCGAATTCTTCGCCAAGCACAGCATCGTGGAGCTGTCGCGCATGACCGACCGCGACCAGAACAACGCCGGCCGCCTCACGCACCCCATGGTGAAGCGCCCCGGCGGCACGCACTACGAGCCCATCGAGTGGCCCGAGGCGTTCCATATCATAGCCGATGAGTTGAATGCGCTCAAGACGCCCGATGAGGCGGTGTTCTACACGTCGGGTAAAATCCCGAATGAGCCCGCGTTCCTGTTTCAGCTATTTGCGCGCGAGTTTGGCACCAACAACCTGCCCGACTGCTCCAATATGTGCCACGAGAGCAGCGGCTCGGCCCTTAGCCCCACGCTGGGCCTGGGCAAAGGCTCGGTTACGCTCAATGACTTTTACGAGGCTGAGGTTATCCTCATCATTGGCCAGAACCCCGGCACCAACCACCCGCGCATGCTGTCGGCGTTGCAGCAAGCCAAGCGCAACGGGGCCAAGATTATTGCCGTAAACCCGCTGTTTGAAGCCGGCCTCAATCACTTCAAAAACCCGCAGGATTTTATGAATCCGCTGCGGGCGCTGGGCGCTTTGATTGGCGATGGCACCCAGATTACCGACTTGTTCTTGCAGGTGCGGGTAGATGGCGACATGGCCCTGCTGCGCGGCATAATGAAGCACCTGCTGGCCGCTGAACAACTGAATCCTGGCCAAGTAGTTGACCATCAGTTCATTAGCGAATATACCACGGGCTACGACGCTGTGGTAGAAACGCTGAACAACACGAGCTGGGAAGACATTGAGGAGATTAGCGGCATCAGCCGCGCCCAGCTTTTGGAGGCCGCTAACATGCTGGCTCACAAGAAGAAAATCATCACCTGCTGGGCCATGGGCGTTACGCAGCAGCGGCAGGGCGTGCAAACCATTCAGGAAATTGTGAACCTGCACCTGATGAAGGGTGCCATCGGCATTCCTGGCGCGGGCACCTGCCCGGTGCGCGGCCACTCCAACGTGCAGGGCGACCGCACGATGGGGATTTGGGAGCGCGTGCACGCCACGTTCCGCCACGCGCTGGAAAAGGAATTCAATTTCAAAGCGCCCGACAAGGATGGCTTCGACGTGGTAGAGAGCCTCAAGGCTATGAACGTCGGCAAAACCAAGGTGTACTTCAGCTTTGGCGGTAACCTGCTTGCCGCCGGCCCCGACACCGAGTTTATCGCCGAAGGCATGCGCCAGCAAAACCTGACCGTGTTTGTGGGCACCAAGCTCAACCGCGGCCACTTGGTAACTGGCAAAACCAGCCTGCTGCTGCCCACCTTCACGCACGTGGATATCGATATGCAGAAATCGGGTCACCAGATGACTTCCTGCGAGAATTCAATGGGCGTGGTGAGCCAGAACAAGGGCGTGCTGGTGCCGCTGGCCGGCGAGATGCTGAGCGAGGTAGCCATCATCAGCGGGGTGGCCATTGCCACCCTCGGTGACCGCACCACCACCGACTGGGTGGCCATGACGGAGAACTACGACGTTATCCGCGACCACATTTCGCGCGTGATTCCGGGCTTTGAGAAGTTCAACGAAGGCCTGCGCCAGCCCGGCGGCTTTTACCTGCCCAACGGCCCCCGCGAGCGCAAGTTCACGACCGAGAACGGCAAGGCCAACTTCAGCAAAACCGAGCTGGAAAAGTACACCTTGGAGCCCGGCCAACTGGTGCTGATGACCGTGCGCAGCCACGACCAGTTCAACACCACTATCTACGAGTACAACGACCGCTACCGGGGCATTCACAACGAGCGCCGGGTGCTGTTTATGAACGCAAAGGACATGGCCGACCGCGGCCTTAAGGCCAAGGACCTCATCGACATCACCAGCCACTACGAGGGCGAGCAGCGCAAAGTGGAGAAATTTGTAACCGTGCCTTACGATATTCCGCGCGGTAACGTGTCGGCTTATTTCCCCGAGGCCAACCCGCTGGTACCCATCACGAGCGTAGCCAAGGTGAGCAACACGCCTACGTCCAAGTACGTGGTAGTGACGGTAGAAAAGGCCAAAGTGAGTGCGGCCCCGGCCGCACAAAAGCCGCGTGCCGAAGCGGTGCCCGCCTAAAAACGAGGCTAAACTGATAGGGTAAAAAGTCCCTGGCGTTCACGCCAGGGACTTTTTGTTTCCGTAGGCTTCATCGGCCCTGTTCATGTTTACGTAGGAACTATAGCAACTTAGCAAAATAATCCATAATGGCCTTTGCCAGGTGCAAGGCTGCGGCTACCTTGCGATAGCTTACCGGGCATATCTCTTAAGCATTCACCTAGTTTTTACTTTACTTTCTTTCCCCACCTTCAATGGCCGACACTTCTTCCCTTCCGTTGCTTGACCGCGGCCGGACCATAGCGCCCGCGGGCTATAACCGCTGGTTGGTGCCACCGGCGGCGCTGGCCATTCACCTAGCCATTGGGCAGGCCTACGCGTTCAGCGTATTCAACAAGCCGCTGGGCTCGCTCATCAGCGGCGACCCGGCCAAGCCCGACGCCCTCGACTGGACGCCTACTCAAATCGGTATCACGTTTTCCATTGCCATTGTACTGCTGGGCCTGTCGGCCGCCCTATTTGGCAAGTGGCTGGAGCGCGTGGGCCCACGCAAGGCCATGCTGGCCGCCTCACTGTGCTTCGGCGGCGGCTTCCTGATTGGCTCGCTGGGCATCAGCCTGCACAATATCTGGCTGCTCTATTTCGGCTACGGGGTTGTGGGCGGCATTGGCCTGGGCATTGGCTATATCTCGCCGGTGAGCACGCTTATCAAGTGGTTTCCCGACCGCAAGGGCGTGGCTACGGGCATGGCCATCATGGGCTTTGGTGGCGGCGCCATGATTGGCTCGCCGATGGCGGTAGCGCTCATGGGGCAGTTTAAGGGCATAGCGCCGCAGGGCGTAGCGCCCACATTTATCGCCATGGGCATCATCTACTTCCTGTTTATGCAGTTTGGGGTGTGGACAATCCGGGTACCGGCTGATAGCTGGGCTCCCGCTGGCTACGTGCCCAATGCTGAGCACAGTGCGCTTATTACGACGGGCAACGTATCGGCTGATAACGCCATCAAAACGCCGCAGTTCTGGCTGCTGTGGGTGGTGTTGCTCACCAACGTAACGGCCGGCATCGGCGTGCTCGAAACGGCTTCGCCACTGATTCAGGACACGTTTTCGGACAAAATTATGGGCGTGGGCAATGGCGTAACGGCCGCCGCCGCCGCGGGCTTCGTGGGCCTGCTCAGCTTGTTCAACCTGCTGGGTCGTTTCTTCTGGTCGTCGGCTTCGGATAAGCTGGGCCGTAAGACCACGTATGCTATTTACTTTGGCCTGGGTATCTTACTGTATTGCCTCATTCCAACGCTGGGTCATAACTTGCAACTAACTCTCTATGTGGTAGTTGCCTGCGTAATTATCAGTATGTACGGCGGCGGTTTTGCCACAGCCCCGGCGTTCTTGTCCGACTTGTTTGGCAAGTATCAGGTAGGAGCTATTCACGGGCGCTTGCTCACGGCCTGGAGCACGGCCGGCGTGCTGGGTCCGCTCATCGTGCACCAGCTGCACGACCATGCCAAGGAAAAGGGCCTGACCGGCGCGGCCGCCTACCAAAACGTGTTTTACACGATGGCGGGCTTGCTCGTAGTTGGCCTGCTGGCCGACCTGGCCGTGACGGCCGTGAACGAGAAGTACCAAGAAAAAGGCCCCGTAACTGCCGAGGCGGGCGGGCACTAAGCCGCGGCTTTTCACTCCTAAACTTTCCTGCATTATGAATCCGAAACCCAATTCCCCCGCGCCGGTAGCCGCCGAAGAAACCACTGGCGGCTCGGCCGTGATAGCTTGGCTAATCGTGGGCCTGCCCCTGGCCTGGGGCGTCTCGCAAACGTTCATTAAAGCGTTGGCCCTGTTCAAGTAAGCCAGCTGCCGCTAGCCGAAAAAGCCGCTCAATTCCCCAGGGAGTCGAGCGGCTTTTTACGTTGGGATAAACAAATATTTTACCCCCGAAAGCGCCACACCGGCCACGCGCTACCGGCGGCAAAGTGCGTTTGGTCGGGCCCTAATTCCAGCAAGCCATCGGCCGCGAGCAGGCCGGCCAGGTCGCCCGAGCCGGCCGTGGGCGTAGGATGGGCGAGCAGGCGGCCATCGGGTGCGTTTTCGAGGCGCACGGCCAGGAAATAGCTGAGCGCAGGCTTGAAATCGACCGGGCTGGTTAATTGCGCAAAATACTGCTCGTCAATTAGTTGGCCCTGAACCTGCCGGAGCCAGCCGCGCACGTAGCGGTAGTAGCCCGCAAACGTGGCCACGGGGTTGCCGGGCAGCGCAAACACGGTGGCCCCACCCGGCCGCTGCCCAAACCAAAACGGCTGCCCCGGCCGCTGCGCCACCCGGTGAAAAATCTCCGTCACGTCCGACTCGCGCAGCGCCTGCGGCAGAAAATCGGCTTGGCCCTTCGACACACCCCCGCTCAGCAGCACGGCATCAAACTGCGCTAGCAGCGGCGGCAGCCCCGCCTTGAGCGAGGCCAGGTCATCATCGAAGTGAAATACTATGCTCTCGCAGCCATCGGTAGCCAGCGCAGCTTGCAGCATGAGCGCGTTGGAGCGCCGAATCTGGTGGGGCAGGGGCGTGGCCTCCACGGGCACAATCTCGTCGCCGGTGCTCACCACGGCCACGCGCGGGCGGCGCGTTACGGCCACCGTGGCGGCCCCCACGGTGGCGGCCACGGCTATTTCGGCGGGGCTCAGCACGACGCCCGCGGCCAGCAGCCGGATGCCGGCCAGCTGGTCGCTGCCCTGGGCGTGCACGTTGTGGCCGGCACGGGGCGGGGCCACGCGCACGGTAGCCCGGCGCGGGGCGTCGCTAAAATCGAGGTCTTCGTAACGAATAATGGTATCGGTACCGGGCGGCAGGGCCGCGCCGGTCATGATTTCGATGGCCGCCTGCGGGTTGGCCAGCGGCGTGGGCACGGCCCCGGCCAGCTGCGTGCGCTCGATGGGAAAAACCGTTTGGCCCGCTTGCAAGGCGCTATAATTCAAGGCAATGCCATCCATCGTTACCCGGTTGTAGGGCGGGAAGTCGCGGTCGGCCACCAGGTCTTGGCGCAGCACGCGGCCTACGGCAGCGGCCAGGGGCAGGGTTTCGGGCGGTAGCGGGTGGGCGGTGGCCAGCACGTGGCGGTAGGCGTCGGCAACAGAAATCACGTAGAAGCGGAGAAGTAAAAAGAAAGGCGGCTCAGCTGAAAGCAAGCTAATTTTTTGCCCAATTGTTGTGAAAGCTATGACTGAAAAACCCGTTCCCCGCACCAAGCACGCCGACCTTGCCCGCCCGCTCCTCGGCGAATTTGCCCGCCACGAGTTGGCTTTTTTGGGCGCGCCCTGCGGCGATATCCAGCGGCTGGCGGCCGGCCTCACGGCGGCGCTGGCCCCGGCCGGCCACCGCGTGGGCTACGTTGATGCCGACCACGCCAGCGGCGACGCCGACGCCCGGCACACCCTCAGCCCGCTGCTGCAAGCCGGGGCCTACGTGGAGGTGACCGATAAAATTCACTTCCGCCGCCGCGACGACCACGGTCCGCTCGACCGCTTTTCGCAGCCCGAACTACTGGCCGGGGCCAACCTGGTGCTGGTAAACGGCAACCACTTCCGCGCCCGCCAGCAAGTGGTGCTGCTCGACCCGCGCAAGTCGCTGGCCCACAAGCTCGATAAGCTTACCGACGTGCAAGCCTTTGTGCTGGCCGAGGGCGTAACCGAAATTCCCGACTACCTGCAAGCGCACCTGCCGCACCACGCCGAGCTGCCCCGGTTTGCCCTGGCCGATGTGGCCGGCCTGGCCGCCTGGGTGCAGCAGTGGCTGCTGGCGAGCCGCCCGCCGCTGCGTGGCTTGGTGCTGGCCGGCGGCCTCAGCCAGCGCATGCAAACCGATAAAAGCCGCCTGCGCTACGGCACAACCGGCCGCGAGCAGCGCGAGGTAGCCGCCGCCCTGCTGGCCGAGGTGTGCCAGGATGTGTTCGTATCGTGCCGGGCCGAGCAGGCGGCCGAGCTGCCCGCTGGCCTGGTGCCGCTGCCCGACCGCTTTCTCGGTCTGGGGCCACTGGGGGGCATCTTATCAGCTTTCCAGCTCGACCCCAACGCGGCGTGGCTGGTGCTGGCCTGCGACCTGCCTTTTCTCACGGCGGGCACGCTGCGCGAGCTGGTGGCTGGCCGCCAGCCCAGCCGCCTGGCCACGGCTTTCCAAAGCCCCGGTAACGAATTTCCCGAGCCGCTTATCACCATTTTCGAGCCGCGTGCTTACCCCGAGTTGCTGCGCTTTTTAGGGATGGGCTACTCATGCCCGCGTAAAATGCTTATTAACAGTGATATAAGCCTGCTGCCCACGCCCGGCGGCGAAGCCCTGCGCAACGTGAACACGCCCGCCGAGCGCGAAGCTGCCCAGCAGGCGCTGGCTTAGCCTTGGTAGGAGGGGGCTGGGCGTGCGCAAACCCGTTGTGCGTGCTAGGTTTGCCGGGTGGCTGCCGACCAGCCCGGCCCTCGCCCTATGAAGCAAGCTGTCCTCGACTGGAAGCATCTCTATAACTGGAACTTGCTGGCCGCCACGGGCCTGGCTTTGGTGCTGGCCTTTTTGCTGCGCTCGCTGCTCGACCGGCCCCGCTATATGCCTCGCGCCCGCACCTGGTTGCTGCTGCTGTGGGTGCCAGCCGTGGTGGGCTTTGGCGTAACGGCCGCCCTGCACTACCAAAACAGCCTACTCGACGACTGGTACATCTTATTTGTATTTGGGGTGGCGGCGGCCGTGCTGTGGCCGGTGCGCCACTACCGGCCAGCGGCTATCATGCTGTGGGCCTTGGTGATACCGGCCCTGTACCGGGCCGTTGTGATAGGGCAGGCAGTGCTGGACTACCAGTTTGTAGCACCGCTGGCGGGCTATTTTAAAAGTCTGGCCCGGCTCAATGTTTTTTGGTTTGGGATAATAACGGGGCTTGCTTTTTATCAAAAAAAGACGCTGGCTAAGGAGAATGCCCAGCGCGCTGAAGAGGAGCAGCAACGCCGGCAGGCCGCCGCCCGCAATGCCGCCCTGGAGCGCCTGGTAGCCACGCGCACCGCCGCTCTCACCCAGCAGGCTAGCGAGTTGCAAACGGCCCTGGCCGAGTTGCGCGCCACCCAGCAGCAGCTTATTCAGCGTGAAAAGATGGCTAGCCTGGGCGAACTCACGGCCGGCATTGCCCACGAGATTCAAAACCCGCTCAACTTCGTCAACAACTTTGCCGATGTGAGCGCCGAGCTGGTCGATGAGCTGGTGGCCGAGCAAACCAACCCCACGCCCGACGCCGGCCTGGAGGACGAGCTGCTGAGCGACCTGCGCCACAACCTGCACAAAATCAACCAGCACGGCCAGCGGGCGGCCAGCATTGTGCGCGGCATGCTGGCCCACTCGCGCCAGAGCACCGGCGAGCGCCAGCCCACCGACCTCAATGCCCTGGCCGACGAGTACCTGCGCCTGGCCTACCACGGCCTGCGCGCCAAGGATAAGTCCTTCAACGCCACCCTGGATACCGATTTTGCGGCCCTGCTGCCGCTGGTGCCCGCCGTGTCCGGCGATGTGGGCCGGGTGCTTCTCAACCTCTTCACCAACGCCTTTTACGCGGTGCAGCAGCGCCAGCAGGCCGCTGGCCCCGGCTACGCGCCCACCGTGCAGGTGCGCACGCGCCGCGTGGGCGAGGAGGTCGAAATTTGCATTCGCGACAATGGTATGGGCATTCCGGAGGCCGTGCGGAGTAAGATTTTTCAGCCCTTTTTCACCACCAAGCCCAGCGGTGAGGGCACCGGCCTGGGCCTGTCGCTGGCCCACGATATTGTGGTGCAGGGCCACGGCGGCACGCTCGCCGTGACGAGCCAGGAGGGCGAGTTTACCGAGTTTATAGTGCGGCTACCGTTTCGCGGGGCAGTAGGGTAAAGTGCTTATTCACAATGCTATAATAAATACCGAATGGCTGATGGTGAACTATATATGGCCGCGCCGACGGCCATCGGGCTGGTATACTGGGGCCGCAAAGTGCTGGATATTCCCGCGCGCCTGCCGCACTGGGACCGCTGGCTGAAGCGCCTGTGGCCGCCGGCGGCGGTCATTATGGGGCTGGGCCTGCTGCTGGGCGGCCCGGTGGTGGACTGGTTCGACAATGCATTTCTGGCCCTGGTGCTCAGCATTGGCATTGCCGTGGGTTGGCGGCTGCGCGCCTATCGCCCTGCGCAGTGGCTGGCCCTGGCGTTGTTGCCCGGCGTGGTCTTATTCATAGTCGAGCTGTTGGCGCGGCCTTTTACCCAGGCGTTGGATAAAAATGCCACGGTTGATACCCTGGAGGGCCTGGTAGTGTGCTGGCTAGGTGCCTGGCTGCTGGTGGTCCGCAGCCAGGCCAAAACCCTTAAGGCGGCAGCGCAGGAGCGCCTGGCTGCCGAGCAGGAGCAGCAAACCATCGAAACCCAAAGCCAGACCCTGGAATACGAAGTGGGCCAGCGCACCGCCGCCCTGGCCCGCCAAACCAATGAGCTACGCGCCGCCCTGGCCGAGCTGCAAGCCACGCAAGACCAGCTTATTCAAAGCGAGAAAATGGCCAGCCTGGGCGAGCTCACGGCCGGCATTGCCCACGAGATTCAAAACCCCCTCAACTTCGTCAACAACTTTGCCGACGTGAGTGTGGAGCTGGTGGCCGAGCTGGCCGAGGAGCGCACCCGCCCCGCCCGCAACCATACCCTCGAAGCCGAGCTGCTCGCCGACCTCCGGCAGAATCTCCAGCGCATAGCCCAGCACGGCGGGCGGGCAGCGGGCATTGTGCGGGGCATGCTGGAGCACAGCCGCGCCAGCACCGGCGAGCGCCAGCCCACCGACCTCAACGCCCTGGCCGACGAGTACCTGCGCCTAGCCTACCATGGCCTGCGCGCCAAGGATAAGTCCTTCAACGCCACCTTGCAGCCCGAGCTGGCGGCCTGCCTGCCGCTGGTGCCCGTGGTGGCCGGCGATGTAGGCCGCGTGCTTCTCAACCTCTTCACCAACGCCTTTTATGCGGTGCAGCAGCGCCAGCGGGCTGGCGAGGCCGGCTACGCGCCCACTGTGGGCGTGCGTACCCGCCACGTGGGGGAGGGGGTCGAAATTTGGGTGCACGACAACGGCACGGGCATTCCGGAGGCCGTGCGAAGCCGGATTTTTCAGCCCTTTTTCACCACCAAGCCCAGCGGCGAGGGCACTGGCCTGGGCCTGTCGATGGCCCACGACATTATTACGCAGGGCCACGGCGGCACCCTCAGCGTAGAAACCCACGAGGGCCAGGGCACTGCCTTCACCATCTTCCTGCCGGCCCACTAGCCGCCACCACAAAACCGTATCTTTACCCGCAGATGAAAATACTGGTAGTCGATGACGAGCCCGACGTGCGGCTGCTGTTTGAGCAGCGTTTTCGGCGTGAAATCCGCAGTGGCGAGTTCGCCTTCTCCTTCGCCTACTCGGGCGAGGAGGCGCTCACTTTTTTGCGCGAGCACCCGTCGGAGGTCGTGCTCATTCTCTCCGACATCAACATGCCCGGTATGAGCGGGCTGGAGCTGCTGCGCCACGTGAAGCAAGACCCCCTGCCGCCGCCCCCGCCGTTGGTGATGATGCTCACCGCCTACGGCGATACCGAAACGCACAACCAGGCTATGCGCTTGGGAGCCAACGATTTCCTGGTGAAGCCAGTGGATTTTGCGGCCCTCAAGACCAAGCTCCACGCGATTGCTACTGCCTGACTACATGAAAACAAAAATCCTGGTGGTTGATGACGAAGCCGACCTGGAGCTACTCATCAAACAGAAGTTCCGCCGCAAAATCCGCGAGAGCGCCTACGAATTCATCTTCGCCGGCAATGGCCAGGAAGCCCTCGACCGCCTGCGCGAGCACCCCGACACCGATATCGTGCTCTCCGATATCAACATGCCCGTGATGGACGGCCTCACGCTGCTCGGCCGCCTGCCCGAGGCCAGCCCCGTCACCAAAACGGTGATGGTATCGGCCTACGGCGACATGCAAAATATTCGGGCCGCCATGAATGGCGGTGCGTTTGATTTTGTATGTAAGCCAGTGGATTTCAACGACTTAGAGCTGACCATTGAGAAAACCGCAAGTCACGTGCAACAGCTGCGCGCCACGATGAAGGCCATCCAGGAGAATAATATTCTGCGGATGTACGTCGACGAAACGGTTATCAACTTTATGGCTCGCCCCGGTTTCGAAAACAAGCTGCTGGCCAGCGAAACCGTGGAGGCTACGGTCGTTTTCATTGACATCTGCGGCTTCACCTCGCTCTCCGAAACCCAGCCCGCCGCCACGGTGGTGGGGCTGCTCAACAAGTATTTCGACCAGATTGTGCAGGAGGTAATCGCCCACGGCGGTTACATCGACAAGTTTATGGGCGATGCTGTGATGGCCGTGTTCCGGGGCGAGTACCACCTCGACCGTGCCATCGACGCCGCCCTGGTGGTGCGCGCTCAGCTCCAAACCGCCAGCAGTCCCCTCCCCGACGGCACCGACTACCACCCGAGCGTAAGCATCGGCATCAATACCGGCGAAATGGTGTCGGGTAATATCGGCTCGGCGTCGCTCAAGCGCCTGGATTACACCGTAATAGGCGATATCGTGAACGTGAGCCAGCGCCTGCAATCAGCTGCCCACCCCAACCAGATTGTTATCACCGGAGCCGTATATGAGCAGGTGAAAGAAAGCTTTCAGTGCGCCCCCATCGGCGAGCTCAAGCTGAAAAATAAGGCCAACCCAATTATGACCTACGAGGTAATAGCCTAGCATAAAGGGAGATAGCTACTAAAAAGAACGTCATGCAGACCGGGGGGAAGCATCGCGCTCGCATCATTCAACGATGCGGGCAAAATGCTTCCCCCCGGTTTGCATAACGTTCTGGTTTAGTCCATTGCGTATGCTAAGCCTCATTCTGCCGGCGCAGGCGCTGGCACAGCACCCGCAGAATGTTGCGCAGCACCTCGGGCCGTTCTTCCATCACATCGTAAAAGTCTTCTTGGTCGAGCCGGAAGGCCGTAACCGCGCCCTGCGCCACCGCCGCGGCCGAGCGTGGCTCGGCATCGAGCAACGCTAGCTCGCCAAAGAAATCGCCCTTGCCAAAGGTGGCCAGCAGCTGCGGACCGTTGAAAATCCCCACGGCGCCTTCGTACATAATGAAGAGCGACGCCCCAAGGTCGCCCTTGGCAAAAATCTGCTGGCCGGCGGTAAAGCTAACCTCCTGCATAATAGGCACTATGCTGCTAAGCACATTCTCCGGCGTTTCGGCAAAAAGGGCAGTTTGCTGAAGCACTTGCACGCGCTCGGCGGCCGTGATGTGCGAGGTAGTGGCGGCGTGGCTCATAAGCAGGCTGGCAAGGGTTTGGTGAGTAGCGTGGAGCTGCTGATGCAGCCCGGGCTGCTGAATGGCAAGCTGGCCCAGTACCCCGAAGGCACTTTCGCGCACCAGCGGGCTGGGGCTGCGCAGGTGCGGCGACAGCGCCGCCACCGTGGCGGTGGTGGGCTGCCATTGGTCGAGCGCCGCGCGCACCGTCCAGTCCGAAAAAGCCGTTTCGCCGCGCTCCACAATGGTTTCCACAATGGGCGCGGGGGCCAGCAGCGGGCCTAGCAGCTGGGTGAATAAACGCGCCTTTTCGGCGGCCGGGGCCACGCTGAGCAGGGTTTGCAGGCCCTGGTAAGTGGGCCGGGCAATGCTATTGTCGAGTATTTCAAGCGCGTTGGCCTGGCGCTCGCGGGCAGCGTGGGCCACCCCGCGCTGGGCGTCGGCAATGAGCTGCGGCGGGTATATCTGGCCCAGCAGCGCAAATACCCGCTGCTGGGTGCGCAGCAGCTCATAATCGAGGCAATTGGCTAGCTCGCTGTCGGCTGTAGCCTGACCATATAGCAGCTGCTGAGCCAGTTGCAATTCATCGTGCACCAGGGCCTGAAACAGCGGTGCCTCGTGCGGCACCACGCCAAAATGGCGCAACGCCCGTAGCGCCGCCTCACGCCGAAACAGGTGCGGCTGCCGGGCCAGCGCTACCAGCAGCTGCCGGCTGGCAGCTGTGCGCAGCCGGCCGCATACCTGGGCCACCCGCCGCACCAGTGTTTGGTTGGCGTCAGCGCTCAGCACTTCGGCCAGGGTTGGCAGGGCTGCTTCGCCCAGGCGCAGCAGGCGTTGCGTGGCCGCGGCCCGGCCCGCCTTGGCGTTCAGCGAATGAATCAACTGCTTTATTTCGCCGGGGCTGGCGGTAGGGGCGAGGCTATCGGCGGCGGGGGCAGTGCGCACGTCGTCCGCCTCGTTGGTAAAGCGCCGGCTCAGTGCGTGTTGCAGCTCAGCTACATACTGCTTGTATACGCGCGTGAGTAGGTACAGCACCACCAGCATCAGCAGGCCCATCCAGCCAAACGGCCCCCAGGTTTGGCCACCCGGTAGCGCGTGCAGCGCAAATAGCAGCCCGGCACCCAACGCCATACCCAGCGGCTCATACAAGCCCTTGGCCAGCGTGTGGGCCTGCAGGCGCTCGGCAACCGACAGCGGCTGAAATAGCAGCAGAAAAACGGGGTCAAATACCGCCCGGCGCAGCACTTCCAGCCCCAAATACAGTCCGCAGAAATACGGCAGCAGGGCCGTAGTATCGGTATGGTCGAGGCCGGCATAAAGGGCCAGCCCACCCAGCGCCGCCACCGGCAGGGCTAGCAACACACTACGCACGCCCAGGCGGTCCAGGGTGTGCTGCGAAAGCAGCACCTTGAAAGCCATTGCTAGCAAATACGTGATTACCAATACGGTACCTACGTAGCGCATCACGGCGGCTTCGTCGTGGAAGCGGTGCTTCACGTTCACAAAAAACAGGTACTCGATGCCTGTCGTCACGGCGGCTAGGCCCAGCATACTCAGGCACAGAGTGAGCACCAGCCGGCTATCGCCAAACCAGCGCCGCAGCCCCGGCGCCAGCTCCTGCGGGCGCACCCGGCGGCGGTCGGGCGCGGCCGTCAGCTCGTGCGAGCTGAGCGTGGCTCGCAGCGCCAGCAGCGCCGCCAGGTACGCGCCAAAGGCCGTGCCCAGCAGCCACGGCAACTCCGCATTGTGGTGAATAAAAATGGCCAGCACGGCCCCCAGCGCCTTGGCCGGCATGTCGCCCGCGCTGATAATGCCAAACAGCCGCTTACTCTGCCGCACATCAAACACCACCGCCGACACGCCCCAGAACTCTAGGTTGGTGAGCAGGTAGATAACCCGGTAGCCCGCCATAATGGCAATGGCCGCCGCCACCGAGTGGCCCGTGGCCACCAGCACCCCCAGCACGCCCGCCAGCGCCACCGCCGCCAGCAGCACCCGCACCGCCAGCTTTTGTAGCAGCCAGTGGTGCTCAAAGTGTCCGTACAGCTTGCCGGTGGCTATCATAGCCAGCGCGGCCACGCCGTAGGCCAGCGGCAGGTTACGCTCGGGGTTGTTCTCCAGCAGCAGCACGTTGGCCGCCACGTACACCAGAATGGTGCCGACCCCCAAAAGAAAATTATGCAGGAAAAACAGCCACACTGTGCGCCCTTCCTCGGGGCGCACGCCCAGCAGCCGCTGCCCGCGCTCAGTTATCGTCATGGCCCGCAAGTTAGGGTAGGGCATAGAATCGTTTGTCATTGCGAGCGCAAGGCAGTGGAGCGCGGCAATCCTTCCTTCACGTCAGGGTTAGTAACCCAACGACCAGGAAAGATTGCCGCGCTCCACTGCCTTGCGCTCGCAATGACAAAAGGCCTCACGGGCTAGTAGCCTACGCCGCCCGCATCAGCCGGAGCGGCGACTTCTCAAACTTGCTTCGCGCGTAGCTCTCCGTAATGGTAAACTCCACTACGCCAGCCTCCGAAGGCATCTCAAACATGGCATCGGTCATAATACTCTCGCAGATGGAGCGCAGGCCGCGCGCGCCGAGGCGGTACTCATCGGCCCGCTCCACAATGTATTCAAGCGCCTCCTCCGTAAAGTCGAGCTGGATATTCTCCATGTTGAACAGCCGCTGGTACTGGCGCACCAGCGAATTCTTGGGCTCAGTCAAAATGAGGCGCAGCGTAGCCTTATCGAGCGGGTTGAGGTGCGTGAGCACTGGCAGGCGGCCAATAAGCTCGGGGATGAGGCCGAAGCTCTTGATATCTTGGGCCGATATGTAGCGCAGGAAATTCTGCGTGTCCACGTTCTCATCGAGGTTGGTCTTCGAGAAACCCATCGGCTTGGTATTCAGGCGACCCTTGATAATGCGGTCAATCCCCGAAAATGCCCCGCCGCACATGAACAGAATGTTCTCGGTATTTACCGAAATCATCTTCTGGTCGGGGTGCTTGCGGCCGCCCTGCGGCGGCACGTTGATGTGGGTGCCTTCCAGCAGCTTCAGCAGCGCTTGCTGCACGCCCTCGCCGCTCACGTCGCGTGTGATGCTGGGGTTATCGCTCTTACGGGCGATTTTATCAATCTCGTCGATGTACACAATGCCGCGCTCGGCGGCCTCCAGGTTGTAGTCGGCCGCTTGCAGCAGGCGCGTCAGGATGCTTTCCACATCCTCGCCCACGTAGCCGGCCTCCGTTAGCACCGTAGCATCGGCAATGCAAAAGGGCACTTGCAGAATCTTGGCCAGCATGCGGGCCAGAAACGTCTTGCCCGTACCAGTCTCGCCCACCATAATGATGTTCGATTTCTCAATTACCACCTCGTCGTGCTGCGGCGTCTGCATCAGGCGCTTGTAGTGGTTGTACACCGCCACCGACATCACGCGCTTGGCTTCGTCCTGGCCCACCACGTACTGGTCGAGATGGGTTTTAATCTCGCGGGGCTTAATGAGGTTAAACTTCGGCGTGCGGGCCTCGGCCTGCAACTTGGTTTCTTCGCTAAGAATGTGCTGGGCCTGGGCCACGCACTTCTCGCAGATGTGGGCATTAATGCCCGATATCATCACCGCGACGTCGCGCTTGGGCTTATTACAAAAGGAGCAGGCTATTTCCGGCATCGGGAGCAATCAAAAAAGGAAGCCATTTTCAAGAAGAAAACGGCCACAAAGATAAGTCGGTAGCCCAGCATTGCTGGAAGCCACGCTGGCTATTCACCAGTAAAGCCGTTCCCCGTCACCCAGGTTACCGGCCACAACATAATTATTTAAAAAAAGGCCGCCCAACCGGACGGCCTCTCTAATCTAACCAAAAATCAAAAGCCAAAACACAATCAAACTAAACCAATCACCCAGCTTATCCAGCCGCGTAGCGGCGTCATCTGCGAAATCCGTTTGAATCTGCGGTCTAGGCAGCTGATTTTTTCTCTAGCACCTCGTCAATCAGGCCATATTCCTTGGCCTCATCAGCCCGCATCCAGTAGTCGCGGTCCGAGTTGTCGTGGATTTCCTGGTACGTTTTGCCAGTGTGGCTTGCCAGAATGTCATACAACTCCTTCTTGAGCTTCAGAATCTCGCGGGCCGTAATCTCAATATCCGACGACTGCCCTTGTGCACCACCACTCGGCTGGTGAATCATCACACGGGCGTGCGGCAATGCCGAGCGCTTGTCCTTGGCGCCACCGGCTAGCAACACGGCACCCATCGACGCGGCCAGGCCGGTGCAAATGGTAGCTACGTCGGGGTTCACGTACTGCATAGTATCGTAGATACCCAGGCCGGCGTACACCGAGCCACCGGGCGAGTTGATGTACAGCAGGATATCCTTTTTGGCGTCAACCGACTCCAAAAACAGCATTTGCGCCGTCAGGATGTTGGCCACGTAGTCGTCCACGGCCGTGCCCAAAAACACGATACGGTCCATAATCAGGCGCGAAAACACGTCGATTTCAGCGAAGCGCGTGGGGCGCTCCTCAATCACCGAGCGGGTCATACCCGTGGGCAACATCATGCCGGAACGCACCTGCCCTTCCATGTGCTGCAAGTACTGGTCAACTCCTAATCCATTGAGGCCTTGGCCTTTAACGGCAAATTTGCGAAACTCTTGTTTATTCAGCATGGAAAAAAATGTGTGGTAAGCTTCAGCTTGCCGTGTTCAAAAACAAAAGACGAATAAACGGCTAAATGTTGTAGCGCCCGCGCTGCAAGTTTGCACGCAGCAGCGTGAGTCAACAGTACAAAGCGCGGACTCAAAAAGTCCATGCTACCCCAATAAAAAAGCCTCTACGCAGTGCGTAAAGGCTTTTCTCTCAATCAAACCGGAGGCTTAGCCTTCGTTCTGGTTGCGGAATTCTTCAGCCGTTACGGGCTCCTCTGTAACAACAACTTTGCCACGCAGGGCCTCTACTACTTTCTCTGCCAGAATGGCCTCGTACTCCTGCACGTAGTTTTTGCCGTTGTCCTGCTTCATGTAGTTGTCGGCAAAACCCACCATGCCCTGGCGCATCTCGTCGGTTAGCTGCATGCCGCCGCCAAACTGGCCCAGAATCTTGTCCAGCACGCGGTTACGGATTTCATCGGTCTCTACTTTGAGTCCCATATCTTCCACCACTTTGTTGCGGATGAGGCTCCACTTCAACTCGCGCTCGTAGTCGGTGTAGTGCTGCTCTACCATAGCGGCGTCCAGCTTGCCTTCGTTGGCACGCACCAGCCACTTCTTGAAGAACTCAACCGGCAGCTGAATCGTGGTGGCGTCAATCATGGCGTCTACCAAGCGGCGGTTCACCAAGTTATCGGACTCCCGGTCGTAGTTGCTCTGAATTGTCTCACGCACCTTCGCATCGTATGCCTCTTTCGAGTCAACTGCCTCAGGGCCAAATACTTTGTCAAACAGCTCCTGGTTTTCCTCCGGAGCAGCCGTGCGGTTGATTTTCTCAATGGCCAGCTCGTAGTCGCCGGTGGCACCAGCCGCTTCTTCCTTGCTCAGGCCCGAAAAGCTGCGG
Source organism: Hymenobacter sp. H14-R3 (assembly GCF_030063445.1). GTDB lineage: Bacteria > Bacteroidota > Bacteroidia > Cytophagales > Hymenobacteraceae > Hymenobacter. The sequence goes on from NZ_JASITD010000037.1 coordinate 27,013, forward strand.
ATGGCACCCGCGTCGCCACCAAAGGCATCGCTCAGGTCAAACGTCAGCGTGTCGTCGGCCTTCACGCCTATAAAGCGCTCCTGGCCGTTCTTCACCTTGTTAATGGGCAGCAATACCGTCTGGCCTTCGCCTTCGGCACCGGCCTTCTTCAGCTTGCCAAACAGGTAGTCGTCGGCCTCCGAAACCTCGGGGTTGGTCGTCTCACCAAACTGACGGGCAATCTGCTCGTTGGTTTCGGTCAGCGTAGCCTCGTCGAGGGTAATGGTGGGGCGCTTTAACTCTACCTGGTTTTCGGCGGGCAGCTCGAAGTCGGGCAGCAGGCCCAGCTCAAACTGAAAGTCGAATGCCTTAGCCGTGTCAAAATCCACGTCGCTGGCCACCGGCAGCGGCTCACCCAGAATCTTTACGTTGTTGTCTTTCAGGTAGCTATCAACCGAACTGCCGAGCAGGCGATTAATTTCATCGGCCAGAATGCCTTTGCCGTACATTTTGCGCACCAGGCCCGAAGGCACTTTGCCGGGGCGAAAGCCCTTGAACTGCGCCTTTTTGCTGGTCTCCTTGATTTGCTTCTCTACGGCATCGCTGTAGTCGGCTTCTTCGAGGTGCACGTTCAGCAGTCCGGTTAGCTGCTCCTCATTGCGGTCAAGCGTAATATTCAAAACGGTGGGAGCAAGCTGGTGCTTGCCAGTCGGAAAGGTTAAAAAAAAGGCCCCCAACTACCTAGCCAGGGGCCTGTTCAACAGAAAAGTGCGGATGGAGGGACTCGAACCCACACACCTAAGGAACTAGAGCCTAAATCTAGCGCGTCTACCAATTTCGCCACATCCGCAGGTTGAAGCTTGCCCGTCGCCGTTCGCTGCGGGGCCGCAAAGGTACTGACTATTTGCCGCCCGCACAAATGTAGGGTAAGCTTTAGCTTGTTTGGCATGGGTTGTACCAACAAAGGCTTACCCCACCCCCCGGCCACTATTTAAACGCCACGCGTGTTATTTGTGCTATCATGCCTCCCGTAATTGACCTCGAAGCCGAACGCCAGGAAATCCTGCGCCAATACCGCCGCCTGTTGCGCACGGCCAAGCCGTACTTGCACGACGGCGATACTAAGCTGATTAAGAGGGCGTTCAATCAAAGCCTGGAGGCGCATAAAGACATGCGCCGCAAGTCGGGCGAGCCCTACATTCTGCACCCGCTGGCCGTGGCCCAGATTGCAGTGGAGGAAATCGGCCTGGGCACCACAAGCATCGTAGCGGCCCTGTTGCACGACGTAGTAGAGGATACGCCCACCGAGATTTCGGATATCGAGCGCGATTTTGGCCACAAAACGGCGCGCATCATCGACGGGCTTACCAAAATTTCGGGGGTCTTTGAGTACGGTTCCAGCGAGCAGGCTGAGAACTTCCGCAAAATGCTGCTTACGCTGAGTGAGGATGTGCGCGTGATTCTCATTAAACTCGCTGACCGCCTGCATAATATGCGCACGCTCGATTCGATGCCGCGCCACAAGCAGCTCAAAATCGCCAGCGAAACCATCTATCTATATGCGCCGCTGGCCCACCGCCTGGGCCTCTACGCCATCAAAACCGAGCTGGAGGACCTGCACCTTAAGTACACCGACACTGAGGTGTATAATGAGCTGAAAGGCAAGGTCAAGCAGAGCCAGAGCGCCCGCAACCGGTTCATCAAGGAGTTTGTACAACCCATTGATGATGAACTCAAAGCGCAGGGCTTCAACTACGAGATAAAGGGCCGCCCCAAAAGCATCTATTCGATTCTCAAAAAGATGCGCAAGCAAAACGTCACCTTCGAGGAGGTGTACGACCTGTTTGCCATTCGCGTCATCCTAGACGTGCCGCCCGAGCAGGAAAAGGCCGCTTGCTGGCAGGTGTATTCCATTGTCACTGACTTTTACCAGCCCAACCCCGACCGCCTGCGCGATTGGGTGAGTACGCCCAAGGCCAACGGCTACGAGAGCCTGCACACCACCGTGATGTCGCAGCCCGGCCAGTGGGTGGAGGTGCAAATTCGTTCGCGGCGCATGGACGACATCGCCGAAAAAGGTTACGCCGCCCACTGGAAATACAAGGATACCGGTAGCCTCCAGCCCGAGTCAACGCTCGAAGCCTGGGTCAACCGCGTGCGCGAAATGCTGGAAACCAACAATTCCAGCGCGCTCGAATTCATGGACGAGTTCCGCCAGAACCTGTTTGTGAAGGAGGTGTACACGTTCACGCCCAAAGGCAAGCTTATTATCTTACCCGACAAGGCCACGGCGCTCGACTTCGCCTTTGACATTCACACCCACATCGGCCTGCACTGCCTCGGCGCCAAGGTCAACCAAAAGCTGGAGCCCTTCAGCTACCAGCTACGCAACGGCGATCAGGTCGAAATTCTGACTTCGCACAAGCAGCGCCCCACCCCCGAGTGGCTCACTTACGTAATAACGAGCAAGGCCAAAACCCGCATCAAGGACTTCCTACGCGAAGACAAGCGCGCCAAAGCTGACGATGGCAAGTTTATCCTGGAAAAGCGCTTGGAGCTAATCGGTGTCGAAAACACGCCTGACAACTTCCAGCGGCTGCTGGTTTACTTCAACGTGGCTACTGCCCAGGACTTTTATTACCGCTTAGCCATGGGCCAGCTCGATGGCCGCGAAATTCGAGATTCCCTGTTCAAGGCAACTACCGATGCCCGCGCCGACTCAGTGCTACAGCGCAAAACCTTCGACCACGAGGTGCAGAAAATCCGGGGCGTGCGCGCCGATATGCTGGTAGTGGGCGAGCGCACAGACAAGTTCAACCACAGCCTGGCGCGCTGCTGCAACCCCATTCCTGGCGATGATGTGTTTGGCTTCGAAACCGAAACCGGCCTTATCATCCACCGCACCACCTGCCCTCGCGCCGTCGACCTCATGTCGAACTACGGCAACCGCATCGTGCGTGCCAAGTGGACCGACCAGTTGGAACTCGCCTTTCTGGCTGGCATCCGCCTCAAGGGCTCCGACCGCGTGGGCATCGTCAACGACGTGACGCGTATCATCTCCACTAGCCTCAAGGTAAATATGCGCTCCATTACCGTCGATTCCAACGACGGCTTCTTCGAAGGCCAGATTATGGTGTTCGTCAATGACACCGACCATCTCAACAAGCTCATCCAGCGCCTCAGTAAAGTAAATGGTGTACTGCAAGTTGAACGTTTTGAATCCTAATGCCGCAGCCAGCCCCGTTCATCCACGGTACGCAGGTAAACGCCCGCACCCAGTGCGCGCACTACCATTCGAAGCGCGATATCATCGCCATCAAGTTTAAGTGCTGTAACACCTTCTACGCTTGCATTCAGTGCCATGAAGAACAGGCTGACCATCAGCCTGTTGTGTGGTATAAGGTGGAATGCGAGGAGCAGGCTATTTACTGCGGTAATTGCCACAGTACACTCAGTATAAGCAGCTACTTGGCGTGCGCCAATACCTGCCCGCATTGTCAGGCCGCCTTCAACCCAGGCTGTGCCAATCACTACCACCTCTATTTCGAGCGCTAAAACCTAAGCTGACCCTTCCTACTTACTTAGAGTAGATTATCTCGCGCTTATATCCTCTTTAGTATAGTGAATACCTCCCACCCAACCCCGGCCATCGAAGCCGCCCAGGGAGCCGGCGGCTCGTCCGAAACCGGTTACGCTGCCCGTCACACGCCCAGCGCATCCAGCCAGGCCACCCTCAACACCGACCGCCTCGAAGAGGTCAAGAAAATCTTCACCGCTCACCTCGAAAACAAAGGCCTCCGCAAAACCGCCGAGCGCTACGCCATTCTCGAAGAAATTTACGTGCGCTCGGGTCACTTCGATGTGGAGGAACTGTACGCCGGCATGAAGGAGCGAAACCTGCAAGTAAGCCGTGCCACCGTCTATAATACGCTCGATTTGCTGGTCGAGCAGGGCCTCGTGAGCAAGCATCAGTTTGGTCGCAATCTCGCACAGTATGAGAAAAGTTACGGATATCGGCAGCACGACCACGTTATTTGCACCGAATGCCATAAGGTGGTCGAGTTCTGCGACCCGCGCATTCACGGCATCCAAACAATGGTCGGCGACCTGCTCAACTTCCATATCCTCCATCACTCCCTAAATTTGTACGGCATCTGCGGCGATTGCCGCGCCAAATCGGCCGCTACTTCCAGCGCAGAGCCCGTAAAATAGCCTAGATGACTACCACCAGCACGCTCACCGACGGTATTCTCTATATTACCCTTACGGGAGATTTGGTTGGCAGCCCCGACACGCAGCAGTTGCTACTAGCTGTCAATGAGTATCTTGGCGATTCGGTTATCAACTGCGCCATTGACCTGTCTGCTGTCCGATACATCAATAGTACAGGTATCGGGGTGCTCGTATCGCTCCTCACTAAGTTCCGTAGCCGCGGCGGCGAAATGGTACTCATCAACCCGGCCGCTCACCCCAAGAAAATGCTGGCTCTCACCAAGCTAACCAATATTTTCACCGTAGCTGCCGACGCCGACGACGCCCGCCAACAATTAACCGTAGCCGCCTCCTAGGCGGCTATTTTTTTGCTCCAAAACATCGGTAGCTCCAACTACCACCTTTTGAAATACCCTAACACCCGTGTAATGAGTAACTACCAGGTAAATAGTGGTAATTGCCCATTACGTATTGCTAATTAAAATCATGCCAGTAGACGTATTAGTAGGCCTCCAGTGGGGCGACGAAGGAAAAGGTAAAATTGTCGATGTCCTCGCCCCCACCTACGATGCCGTAGCCCGCTTCCAGGGCGGCCCCAACGCCGGCCATACCCTCACCTTCGATGGCATGAAGCATGTGCTGCGCCAAGTGCCGAGCGGTATTTTTCACCCCCACATCCTCAACGTGGTGGGCAATGGCGTGGTCCTCGACCCTGTAGTATTCCGCGAAGAGCTACAAAAGCTCACCGACCGTGGTGTCGATTGGAGCAAAAACCTCTACATCTCCAAAAAAGCGCAGCTCATTTTGCCCTCGCACCGCGCCCTCGACCGCATCAACGAAGAGGCCCGTGGCAATACAAAAATTGGCAGCACCCTCAAAGGCATCGGCCCCACCTACTCTGATAAAATCGGCCGCGTGGGCCTGCGGGTAGGCAACATCCTGCTGCCCGATTTTCAGGAGCGGTACAAGGAAGCAGTGGCGCAGCACGTCAGTATCGCCGCTCCTTATAATAAGAAGCTGGAAATCGAAGAGTTTGAAGAAGAGTTTTTCTCTGCCATCGAATTCCTGCGTACGTTGCAACTTACTGATACCGAGTATCTTCTTAACGACCTGCTCTCCCAAGGCAAGCGTATCCTCGCTGAAGGTGCCCAAGGCTCGCTGCTCGACATCGACTTTGGTACCTATCCCTACGTCACTTCCTCCAGCACTATCTCGGCGGGTGCCTGCACCGGCCTAGGCATCTCGCCCCGCCACATCGACAAAGTATACGGCATCACCAAGGCTTACTGCACCCGCGTAGGCAGCGGCCCTTTCCCCACCGAGCTCGAAGATGAGGTAGGGGAGGAGCTCCGCAAGGCTGGCCGCGAGTTTGGGGCCGTCACTGGTCGCCCCCGCCGTTGCGGCTGGATAGACCTACCCGCCCTCCGCTACGCCATCATGCTCAATGGCGTCACCGAACTGCACCTCATGAAAGCCGACGTACTCGACGGCTTCGCCGAAATTCAGGCCTGCACGCATTACCGCACTGCTACCGGCGAAAGCACCACCCGCCTGCCCGACCCCGGCGAGCTCCAAACCGTCACCCCCGAATACCAGGCCATCCCCGGATGGCACACCGACCTCACGCAGGTCACCGAAGCCGCCCAGTTCCCCCAAGAACTGAGTGACTACCTAAACTTCCTCGAAAAAGAGCTGCAAGTGCCCATCCGCATCGTTAGCGTCGGACCAGATAGAGTAAGTACGATTTTGCGATAGTCGAAATAGCCCAAGTATGCAAGAAGTGGTTATCATTAACCAACTCGATTGGTTGAAAAATAACGCCTGCACGCTTGGGCGAGGCCATTGCCTTCCCGCTGGCTTCGACTCATACCTCAAACTACTGCTGCCAATTGGGATAGATCATAGCATCTCACTCGCAGAATACTCCCCCAGACGCGGCACCGTTGCAGAAATGAATGCACGAGCTGCGTTCTGGAGGAAGTACGATATAGGTGGCCCATCAGCAAGTGATGATAAGCTGACATCTGTAAAGTATAGCGAGTTAGCAGAAATCTGGAACGTCCCTTACAATAAGGACTTTACGCCAGATAAAATCGCCAAAGCCTGTGGCGAATGGCCACCCAACCTCCGGGAGAGCAACAAGTTGAATAAGCATTTCATCGCACTCATTATCCACGTGCTCGGCTCAACAACACCCACCTATTTCTCCGGTACCATAGAAAACGGCGAATATCAATGGGCAGCTGGTTTCCCCACTGACTGGTTAGCGAGAGGCACTACTGCCGATTTAGCACAAGTGCACCAGCGTAATGGGCAATTTCCAAGCAATATGTTTGACAGTGAATGCACTTGGTGCCTACATCACGCAGAATTCGCCGATTATCTGATTCTGGCTTGCTCAACGGTAATAGCTCACGAAATAGCTGGGAACTCAGAGGTAGAACTTTTCTATCTTTAAGAAAGCAACGGAATTGAAGATTTTTCTCCGCCACTCTCAGCTACTTACAACCTGCACTAGCCTTATTTCGTAAATGTGCGCTTGTCCGCCCCCGAAGCCCTGCTACCTTTGCAGTCCCAAAACGGCAAGCGGCCCACTTGAAACCTGATAAGGACACAAACTTCCTAGAAGAGAGCAAAGCCTAAAGAGCTACTCTGTCACTTAGCGAAACATCTTCGTCGGAGTCCTTCGCAAGACGCAGAAAAAGAAATTTTTCAAACCACTTGCAAAGCCGAAAAAACTCACCGTATCTTTGCACCCCGCTTCAACCGGAGGCGGTCAGACAACCAAAACGACTGAGAAAGCTCTTCAAAACTTTTTCACATAGAATTTGGAAAGTCAGAAAAGTTGCTTACCTTTGCACTCCCAATCACAAACAGGGCTTACAAACGGTAAGATAAGGGCTTG
>NZ_JASITD010000038.1 GCF_030063445.1 Hymenobacter sp. H14-R3
TGGTAGAACAGTGGCAAGACCGCCAGAATGCGCGGCCCAAGCCCCGCAACTGGCAATTCAAAACGGCCGATGCTCGCATCAAACTTGCTAAATTATACCCGACTATCTAATGTTTTTCAACCACTAGTATCAACGTCTAAATTGGCACCAGAGATGATGGCAAAATTATCATGATTTAGGTTACTCAGTTCCATCAGCACTGGTGAAACCAACCGCTCGGAACGTGATTTTTCGCTCCCAAAACCGATATTATTAGCGCGAGCCAGAGATTCGAGTAGCCAAGGACTTGGTTCAATTGGCGCTACATCGGTAAAGAGTGAGCGCTCACCGCGCACTTTCACGCCAAATTCGCGAATCAAGCGTTCGAGGGTAAAATCACTGTATGCCATAGCCCAAAGATACGCTGGCTGCCCATCGTACCTTTGTACTACTTATGAACTTGCTCTCCGCCGAGAATATCTCGAAGAATTACGCCGACCGCTGGCTGTTTCAAAACCTCAACTTTGGGCTGCAACTGGGGCAGCGCATTGCGTTTGTGGGCATCAATGGCACCGGCAAAACCACGCTCATGCGGGTGCTGGCCGGCCTTGAAAACCCCGATACCGGCCTCGTGACCCGCCGCCAGGGCATGCGCGTGACCTACCTGGGCCAGCAGCCCGTGTTCGACGAAAGCCTGACGGTGGAGGAAACCATCTTCGCCAGCCAGAACGATACGCTGCGCGCCGTGAAGGACTACGAGCACGTGGTGAACGACCCCAACCACAACCCCGACGACTTGCAGCGCGTGATGGAGCGCATGGACACGCTCAACGCCTGGGACTACGAGTCGCAGGTGCAGCAGATATTGGGCAAGCTGGGCATTTTGGGCGAGCTGCTGACGCGCAACGTGAGCAAGCTTTCGGGCGGGCAGCGCAAGCGCGTGGCCCTGGCCCGCGTGCTCATCGAAGAGCCTGACGTGCTGCTACTTGACGAGCCCACCAACCACCTGGACCTGGCCACCATCGAGTGGCTCGAAAACCGCCTCAACTCGCCCAGCCTTACGCTGCTGATGGTGACCCACGACCGGTATTTCCTGGATAAAGTAGCCAACGAAATCGTGGAGCTCGATAAGGGCACCATGTACCGCTACCAGGGCAACTACTCGTATTTTGTGGAGAAAAAGGCCGACCGCGAAATGCGCGAAACTGTGGAGGTGGAGAAGGCCCGCAACCTCTTCCGCAAGGAGCTGGAGTGGATGCGCCGCATGCCCCAGGCCCGCGGCACCAAGCAGAAGGCCCGCATCGACGCCTTTTACGTGACCAAGGAAAAGGCCAGCACCAACCTCAGCAAGCAGCAGCTGGAACTGAGCGTGAAAACCACCCGCCAGGGCGGCAAAATCATCGAGGCCGACAGCCTGAACAAGAAGTTTGGCGACAAGGTGGTGCTGGATGATTTCAGCTACGTGTTCAAGAAAAAGGACCGCATCGGCCTGGTGGGGCCCAACGGCGCGGGTAAGTCCACGCTGCTCAACATGCTCACCGGCAAGCTCAAGCCCGACAGCGGGACCGTGGACGTGGGCCAAACCACCGTATTTGGCTACTACACCCAAACGGAGCTGGAATTTGACCCCACGCAGCGCGTGATTGACATTGTGAAGGAAGTGGCCGAAGTGGTGGAGCTCGCCAACGGCGACGTGCTCACGGCCAGCCAGTTTCTCACGCTGTTTCTGTTTCCGCCGGCCCAGCAGTACACGCTGGTGAGCAAGCTGAGCGGCGGCGAAAAGCGCCGCCTGCAATTGCTGCGCGTGCTGGTACGCAACCCCAACTTCCTCATTCTCGACGAGCCCACCAACGACCTGGACCTGGGCACGCTCAACATTCTGGAAGACTTCCTGCTGCACTTTGCGGGCTGCCTGCTCATTGTGAGCCACGACCGCTACTTCCTCGATAACCTGGCTGAGCACCTGTTTATCCTGGAGCCGGGCGGGGCCGTGCTCAACTTCCCCGGCAACTACACCGACTACCGCGACTATCTGGCCGAGCGCGAAACCGAAGCCACCCTCGAAGCCGAGGAAAAAGCCGCCAAGGTGGCCCGCGCCGCTGCCAAAGTAGCCGCCGCCACGCCGGCCGCGCCCGCCCCGGTGGCCGCCCCGCCCAAGCGCCGCGCCAGCTTCGCCGAGAAGAAGGAGTTTGAGCAATTGGAGAAGGACATTGCCGCGCTGGAAAAGGAGAAGGAGCAGCTCGTGGCCAGCCTGGCCGCCGGCCAGGGCTCGCGGGAGGAGCTGACGAAGTGGCCCGCCCGCTTGCAAGTAGTTGATAAAGAGTTAGATGCCAAGGGTGAGCGCTGGCTGGAGCTGAGCGACTTTATGTAGACGTAGCGGGCCTTCGGGCCGTTATGGTCTGGTGCTTGTCGCCCTCCGCGGGCGCCTCACCCCCTAGCCCCCTCCCCTGCGGGGGAGGGGGAACTAGCTCTAGCTCTAAAAATCTAAATTTCAGATACTACTACTAAAGCTAGTTCCCCCTCCCCCGCAGGGGAGGGGGCTAGGGGGTGGGGCTGCCCTATCTTGCCACCATGCTTGCCCTCACTACGCTCACGCCTGCCCAAACCGTAGCGGCCGATGCCGCCCTGCGCCGCCTCAAGCCCACCGCCGACCAGCTCGCCACCTTCCAGCAGCAGCTGGGCCGGCTGCTCAAGCACCTCGACCCGACCAAGATTGAGCGGCACGGCGAAACGCATATCCTTGATTTTCTGCGCGATACTACGCCAGCCCTGGGGCCGGGGCCGGTGGCCGAGCGCTACGGCAACGTCAATGGCAAGCGCGACCTGGCGCTGCACCTCGGCGACACGGCCGCCTCGCCGGTGGGCGTTATCCTAGAGGTGAAGGGGCCCAAAAACCCGCAGGAAATGCTGGCCCCCGGCGACCTCAACCGCAAGGCGTTTCAGCAATTGCTGTTCTATTACCTGGAAGACCGCAGCGACGACCGGGCCGACGACTTTCGCCGCCTGGTGGTGACGACCGGCTTCGAGTGGTATATTTTTGATGCCCAGGATTTTAACGCGCTTTTTTGGAAGAATACCGAGCTGCGGCGCGCCTTTAAGGATTTCAAGAATAAGGCCAAGGCGAGCCCCGACACCAGCTTCTTTTACCAGAATATCGCCGGCAAGTTTCTAGCCGAGGCGGCGGGTAGCCTGCGCGCTACCTACGTGGATTTGCGGCCCGGCGCGCCCACCGCGCCGGCGGCCCTCACCGACCTGTGGCGGGTGTTTGGGCCGGGGTTTCTGCTGAAGGAGTTTCCGAGCCAGCGGCCCGATGCCAACACGCTCAACCAGGAGTTTTACGCCGAGCTGCTGTACCTCATGGGCTTGCAGGAAACGGCCGTGGGCGGGGTGCGCCGCATTGGGCGCTGCGCCGAGGGCACGCGCCAGGCGGGCTCGCTGCTTGAAAACATTCTGTATCAGATGGATATCGGCCACGACCTGGGCCGCGTGCCCGCCGAGGTGCTGGCCGAGTACGGCCCCGACCCCGCCCGCCAGCGCGAGGAAGTGGCCCTGGCCCTGTGCCTGGTGTGGGTCAACCGCCTGCTGTTTCTCAAGCTGCTGGAGGCCCAGCTGGTGCACTACCACCCGGCCGCCCACGCCGCCGACTTCCGCTTTCTCACCCCCGGCCGGCTGCCCGAGTACGATGAGCTGAACAAGCTCTTTTTTGGGGTGCTGAACCGGCCGCCGGCCCAGCGGCCCGCCGATGTGCGGGCCGCGTTTCGCGAGCTGCCCTACCTCAACTCGTCGCTGTTTCAGCCCGCGCCGCTGGAGGAAACCGTGCTCTACGTACGCGAGCTGAGCGACCGCGCCGGGCTGGCCCCGTTTCCGCAGTCGGTGCTGCGCAAGAAGGGCGCCACCGCGCCGCCCGCCGCCCCCGATGCCCCCGGCCAGTGGCTGGCGCTGCCCTACCTGCTGGGTTTTCTGGATGCGTTTGACTTTGGCTCGGACCCCAGCGCCGGCCCGGCGGCGGCGGGGCCCGGCGAGGCGGCCCCGGCCAAAGCCCTGCTGTCGGCGGCGGTGCTGGGGTTGGTGTTTGAGAAGATAAACGGCTACCGCGACGGCTCGTTTTACACGCCCGGCTTCGTCACCATGTACATGGCCCGCCACACGCTGCGCCGGGCCGTGGTGCGGCGCTTTACCCAGGGCGCGGCGGCGGCGCGCTTCCCCGAGCTGGCGGGCTGCACCAGCTGGGAGGAGCTGCGCGATGGCTTCAGCAAAAAGCGCCGGGCCGAGTATGCCGGCTGGTTTAATGGCCTCACCGTGCTGGACCCGGCCGTGGGCAGCGGGCACTTTCTGGTGAGCGCGCTGAATGAGCTGCTGGCCCTCAAGGCCGACCTGCGCCTGCTGCTCGATGCCGACGGCCAGCTGCTCGACTACACCCTGCGCGTGGAGCACGACGAGCTGCTCATCACCGACAACGACACCGATGCGCCCGCCCGCTACAAGGTGGCTACCTACGACCCCGCCACCGGCCAGCGCACCGTGGCCGCCAAGTACACGCGCCTGCAAGCCGCCCTGTTTCGCGAGAAGCGCGCCCTCATGGAGCACGCCCTGTTTGGGGTCGACCTCAACCCCAACAGCGTGCGCATTTGCCGCCTGCGCCTCTGGATTGAGCTGCTCAAGCACGCCTACTACCGGCCCGAGAGCGGCTTTCAGGACCTCGAAACCCTGCCCAACCTCGACCTCAACGTGCGCACCGGCAACTCGCTGGTGAGCCGCCACGCGCTGGGCGCGCCCCTGGGCCAGGTGTTTCGCACGGCCGGCATCACCGTGGAGCGCTACAAAAGCCTGGTGCACGAGTACTTCGGGGCCAGCGGGCAGGTGGCGCGCCAGCAGCTCGACACCACCCTGGCCGAGCTCAAGGCCAACGTGGCGCGCCGCATTTCGCAGGCCGACCCCTTCGCCAAGAAGCTCGCCGATGCCGAGCTGCAAGTGTTGCAGCTCGAAAAGGCCCAGAGCGACCTCTTCGGCAAGCGCCTCGATGAGGAGAGCTACGCCACGGAGCACCGCAAGCGCACGCTGCTGGTGGAGCAGCGCCGCCGCGAGCTGGCCGACCACCGCCAGGGCGTGTTCTTTCAGCAGGCCTTCGAGTGGCGCTTCGAGTTTCCGGAGGTGCTCGACGATGACGCCCGCTTCCAGGGCTTCGACGTGGTGCTCGGCAACCCGCCCTACATCCGGCAGGAGGCGTTTGCGGCCAGCAAACCCTTTTTCAAGAAACGCTTTGCCACGTTTGACGGGGCCGCCGACCTCTACACCTACTTTATTGAGCTGGGCCTCGACCTGCTGGCCCCCGGCGGCGAGCTGTCGTTCATTGCGCCCAACAAATGGCTCAGCACTGGCTACGGTGCGCCTCTGCGCGGCTGGCTCCAAAAAACCCACGAGCTGGTGGAGTTTATTGATTTTGGCGACCTCTACGTTTTCCCCCAGACCAAAGCCTACCCGGCCATTCTCACGGTGCATAAGCTGGCACCTACCCCGGCCAGCAGCTTCCGCGCCGCCGCCATTCCCCGGCTGCCGCCGCCCACGCTCGATGAGCTGGTAGATACCCACGTTCGGCAGGTTTCGCAGGCCAGCCTGGCAAGTAGCGGCTGGAGCTTGGCGGACAATGATAGTCAGGCGTTATTAAACAAAATAAAGGCAGCAGGCCAGCCGCTTGGGGAGTATGTCGATGGAACTGTCTATAGGGGCATTCTTACTGGCTTTAATGCAGCTTTTATAATAAATGCTGAAACCCGGGCCCGGCTCGTTGCTGAAGATGTACGCTCAGCAGAGGTTATTAAACCCTTTTTGGCAGGTCGTGATGTGAAAAGGTATCGCCAACCTCAAAACGAAAGCTTTCTTATTCTTCTACCGAGTGGCTGGACGCGCAAGCAGTTGGGTTGGCAGCGCAACAAGCGCGGGGTATATGCCGTGCCGCCTGTCACACCCAAATACGCTACTCCTTGGGAAGCGCTTACAGCTCATTATCCTGCTGTGGCGAACTATCTGCTTCCATTCCAGGAAGCCGCTACTGCCCGCTCTGATAAAGGCAATTATTGGTGGGAACTCCGTGCTTGTGACTATTACAATGAGTTTGAGAAGCCGAAGATTATCATTCCCACTTTTGCCACTGGTGCGCCTTACACCTATGACACGCTTGGTATTTATTCCAACGACAAGACTACGATTATTCCCACCGATGACTTATTTCTGTTAGGTGTTCTTAATTCAAGCGCTACCGATTACTTCTTCAAGTCTATTGGGGCGAAGCTGAAAGACGCCTTCTTTGAATACAAGCCTAAGTACCTAAATCAACTACCCATTCCCACGGCCACGGCCGAGCAGCAGGCGGCGGTAGCCACGCTGGTGGCGCAGATTTTGGCGGCCCGCGCCGCCGATGCCACCGCCGACACCCGCGCGGCCGAGGCGGCGGTCGATGCGCTCGTGGCCGCCCTCTACGGCCTCACCCCGGCCGAGGTGGCGCAGCTGGGCGCGGCCGGCGCGGGCTAGCGCGGGAGGCTGGGTATTGAAGGAAAACGCCGGACAAAAAAGAACGTCATGCTGAGCTTGTCGAAGCATCTCTACCACGCCGACGAGGTTAGTAACTCAAGCGGCGTGGTAGAGATGCTTCGACAAGCTCAGCATGACGTTCTTTATTCAATTAGTTGACCTACTGCCTGCTACGCTTTCCAGAGCTCGTGTTCCTGGCCTTTGCTGGTGGTGAGGATGAAGCGGGGCGGGGTGGCGCGCAGCACGAGGCGCACGCGGCCGGGGTACTTCTCCGAGTCAATCCAGACGCCGTCTTCCTTCTGGGGCTTGTCGGTGGCGGGCAGGTAGGCGGTGGGCAGCAGCACGTCGGTATCCGATTTCAGCTCCAGGTGCACCTTTTCCAGCGCAGCTTCGAGGTCGGGGCCGTAGTCGTCGTTGAAGTCGTCTTCGAGGTCGTGAAGCGATTCCTCCACGTCGTCGTAGCGGGCATCGTCGTAGGTGAGCGTGTGCAGCTCGGCTTTCTTTTCAATCAGGGCCAGCAAGGCGGCGTTGAGGTCGGCGGCGTTCATCGGGGCAGGCAGGGGAAAGACGAAGGAAAGGGGAATGGGTACAAATTTGCGAATGAAAAGGCAAACGGGCGGCCCAACCACCGGGGCCGGGCGGCCGTTAAGCCAGCCATGCCCCTCTCCTACGCGCTGGTTTTGCTTACGCTGCTGGCCCTGCTGGCGGTTTTCTACCGCTACCTCACCGCCGATAGTCGCCGCCGCCGGGCGGCCCTGGCCACCCCTTTTCCGGCCGCCTGGCGCGCGCTACTGGTCGAAAACGTGGCCTTTTACCGGGCCCTCGCCCCCGAAGGCCGGGCGCGGTTTGAGCAGGCCATGCAGCTTTTTCTGGCCCGCACGCGCCTCACCGGCATCCAAACCGAGGTCGATGACCTCACGCGGGTGCTCGCGGCGGCGGCGGCCGTTATCCCGGTGTTCGGCTTCCCCGGCTGGGAATACCCCACCCTGCACGAGGTGCTGATTGTGCCCGACGCCTGGCAGCTCGAAGCCCAGCCCGACCACGAGGTACTGCCGCTGCAAGGCACCCTGCTGGGCTCGGTGCAGCGCTTCCAGACCTCGCAGTACATGCGCCTGAGCCGCGCCGCCCTGGTGCAGGGCTTCACCAACCCCGCCGACCGGCACAACGTGGGCGTGCACGAGTTTGCCCACCTCGTAGACGAGGCCGACGGCCAAATTGACGGCGTGCCCGGCGCGGGCCTGCCGCCCGCCCTGCGCCCCGCCTGGGCCGCCGTGGTGCGGCGCGAATTGGCCGCCATCCGGGCCGGCCGCTCCGACCTCGACCCCTACGCCGGCACCAACGAGGCCGAGTTTTTCGCGGTGGTGAATGAGGCTTTCTTCGAGCGCCCCGAGCAGCTGCAAGAGGGGCACCCCGCGCTGTATGACCTGCTGGCCCAGGCCCTGCACCAGCACCCCGGGCAACCCGCCCAGGCCGCCAGTACCGGCCCGGTGCTGGCGGCCGGTTCGCCCTGCCCCTGCGGGAGTGGCAAGCCGTATAAGGACTGCCATTTGGAGGGGGCGGCGTAGAATCTGGCCGTTCAACGGAGCGCCTCACCCCCTAACCCCCTCTCCGAAAAGGAGAGGGGAGAACGGTTTTGCGCGATTGGTAGCTGACGCCTGGCTCCCCCTCTCTGTGAGGCTTCGCGCCTAAAGCGAACCGGGGGCTGGCCCCAACGGGGTCCCGTGAGGTACCCCGTTGAACAGCAACCTGCCGCTCAACTAAGGGAATAGTAACGGCGCGGGCCGCATCTTTGGCGGTGTTATTCCTTTCAGATTACCTATGCGTTTTGCTACTTTTTTAATGGCCGTTGGGCTGGGGGTTGGGGGCGCGGCTAGCCCGTGCGCGGCCCAGTCGCACGAGATTGACTTGAGCACGCAGGCGCTGGCCGTGCCGGGGCGCACGTTCTACATCAGGCAGGTGCTCGACGGGCGGCCCGTGCGGGCGGGCATCGGCACGGTGCGGCGGGGCATGGCCAACGTGCCCCAGCGCGCCGACCTCAAGCCCACCGTGACGCTGGCCCTGCAAGCGCTGCTGACCCAGCAGCTGCCCGCCCAGCCCACCGACCAGCCCGTGCTGGCCGTGGTGCGCGCCCTGCACGTGCAGGAAGACCTCACCTTCACCACCGAGCAGGCCACCGACGAGGTAGCCCTGGACTTTTATCTACTTGATGCCCAAGGTAATGCCCACTTTGCCGGCAGCACCCACGAAACGGTGCAGAGCAAGGGCCTCGAAACCACCGGCCGCCACCCGCGCCAGCTGGCGCAGGCCCTGCAAGCCTGCCTGGTGCAGCTGGCCGGCACCGACTGGGCCGCCGTGGCTGCCCAGCCCGGCCACCCGGTGGCCGAGCTGCCAGCGGCGCGCCCGGTGGCCCGCCAGGCCTACCCCGTGCTCACCGACTCGGTGCGGCCGGCGGGGTTTTACCGCACGTTTCTCGATTTTCGCAACAACACCCCGGTGGCCAGCCCGGCGCTGGTGGTGGTGCCCGAGCGGGTATTTGGCAAGGGCTGGGGCGGCGTATCGACCTACACGCCCTACTTGCAGGAGCCCGATGGCCGGCGCGGCGCGCAGCTGCGGGGCGCGTGGGGCTTCTCGGATGGCCGGCAGGTGTACCTGCTGCACCGCAAGCGCTACTGGCAGCTGGCGCGGCAGGGCGACACCTTCGGCTTTGTGGGGCCCAGCGTGGCCGATGCCGGCGCGGTGAGCACGGGCGCCGTGCTGGGCGGCCTGGCGGGCGCGGCCCTCGCGTCGGCCTCTACCAGCGGCCGCCCCACCGACTACACCCTGAGCCTGCTCACGGGCCGCGTATCGACATTGGCCGAAGACGACTACGTGACCACGCCCGACACGGTGCTGCTGCACATCTACTGCCGCAAAAGCAGCCTCGGCACCAAGCCGGAGCCCGTGTACCTCAACGAAAAGTTAGTGGGACAACTATCAGAAAATCAATTACTTACCATTTCGTACACTGAGCACGTGGGCGAGATGCACCTGCGGCTGGGCACGCGCAAGGACCGGGAGCTGGTGTTTCAGCCCGATTTTCTGCACCCCATATACGTGAAGGTGGTGCGCTACCCCGACGATGAAACCCGGCCGCCCATGGAGCTGGTATCGGCCCAGGTCGGCACGTTTGACCTGCGGGTTATTAAGCCCCGCGCAGCGGGCGAGTAGCGGGGCGGGGCAGCTACTCGCCCGCACCAATGGCGCACCAAAAGGAGGAGGTACTGGGCCGCAAGCCGGAGCTAGTGCTGGCACTGACTACAGGCCTTGTGCTTTTGTGAGCAATACTATCTTTATCAGGTATTCAACCTGCTTATGGCCAAAAATCTATTCTTTTTCAGCTTGCTGCTGGGCTGCCTGATTTTAGTGCGGCCAGGCGCGGCGCAGGTAGTGCAGTACCTGCCCCCGCTGGTAGCGGCGCGTGCGGTGCCGCCCGGCTTGGTGGGCGTGAGCCAAGTAGTGGATGCCCGGCCGGGCCGACCAATGGCGCTCGGCTACTCGCTTTCGGGCGGGGCGGGCCCGCAGCCCGTGACGTTTGCGCAACCCCTCGCCCCTACGCTACTGGCATTTTTGCAGCAGCAAGTGCCGCCAAGCAAAACTCCTGGCCAAGAGCTAGTGATGCGGCTAACCCGGCTTGAACTAGAGGAGCTAAAACTACAGACGCTGGCGCACCTGGAAGCCGAATTTTACCGGATGGGGCCCGACAGCAGCTACCAGCTGGTGGCCCGCTGCGCGGAGGCTGCCCAGCGCCCGCTGACTGGCAAGCGCGAGGCAGCGTTGGTTGCGCACAGCCAAAATTTGAGCGACGTATTGCTTGGGGCATTGGGCACAGGTGGCAATTTGGCGCAATGGCTGCCCAACGAACCGCGCCGCGTAAACAGTCAACTGCGGGCCGCCGAGCCGGCCCCGCCCACTGGCTCGCGCTGGCCTATTCTGGCTGAGGGTGCCACGCGCCGGGCAGGATTTTACCGCACTTTCGACGATTTTAGAAATAATCAGCCAACCGAAGCTGACCGCCTGGAGGTGGAACGCCACCCAAATAGCAACGCCGAGCGCGCCGACGATTACGGGGTAACGCCCTACTACCACGAGGCCAATGGCCGGCGCAGACCAGCCACTATTTATTGGGGCTTTTCCGATGGGCAACATGCTTACATTCAGTTCGATTTCGCGTATCATCGGCTCCTGCCGCAGCTCGGCGGCTTTATGTTCTACACCCCACCGAAGCTTCGCGGCTACGGTGTACCTGCCTACGGAACGGCTGCGCTAACGCGCGAACGCTACGAGCTAAATCTGGACACGGGCACGGGCACGCCTTTTCTACCCACGCAGCGTTCTTTATCCGCGCAGCATTTACCCAATCCGCTGAGCCGGCCAACGCAACTACTGGTTTACCGACCCCGGTCGGCCAAAGGGCCAGCCGCGCAAATACGCCTGGCCCCTGACCAGCCGGCACAAAGCCTAGCCGCAGGCGAATACCTGCAGTTTTCGCCCCTCGCCGGCCAGCCGCTAACCGTGCGAATACAGCTGGCCGGCGGCATGGAAGTCACCCTGCCCGTGCTCCCCACCGCCGAAACCGCCGTTTATTTGGAGTGCCGCCCAGGCCAAGACGTCCCGCTTCAACAAGTGAAAGTCGAAGTAGGCGCGGCCGCCGTCTCGCGCCTGATTGACTAAGACCTATCCCAGCTCCACGGCCGGGTCCCAGTACAGCTTTTTGAAATCCACTACCACGTCGGCCTCCACGCGCACGCCTTCGGCCTCCAGGCGCTCCTGCATGGCGGTGGGCGTGGGAAAGTGGTGCCGCCCCGTGAGCTGCCCCAGCCGGTTCACGACGCGGTGGGCGGGCACGGGCGCTTCGCGGCGCAGCGTGGCGGCGTCGAGGTTGGCGGCCATGAGGGCGTAGCCCACGGCCCGCGAGCCGTGCCGGGCCCCCAGGTAGTGCGCAATGGCCCCGTAGCTGGTAACGCGGCCCGGCGGCACCAGGCGCGTTACCTCGTGCACGTCGGCAAAGTAGTTTCGCGCGGGCACGGGTGTGGTTTGGGTAGTGGCGGCGGGGGCCACGGCGGGCGAGGCGGGCTTTTTCATGGCGGTGAAAATACGGGCGGGCGGCGCAACCCCCGCCCGGCGGGGCGCGTCATTGCGCCCGCGCACTGAACCCGAACGGTGGGCTGCCTGTTGACCGCCGCCTGGCCGGTGGGCCGTGTTTTATCGCGCGGCCCGCTGATTATCACTTACTTCCCGTATGCCTTTTTTTTCCGCGGCTTTGCGCCACACTACGCCGCTTGTAGTGGCCGGGGCCCTGGCCCTGCTAGCCGGCTGCCACGCCAAACCCGACGAAGCCAAGGGCGGCAAAGGTGGCAAGAAAGACACCGGCCCCGCCCTGGTCGATGTGCTGGTGGCCCGCCCCTCCACCATAACCGACTCGGTAGAAGCCAACGGCACGATAGTGGCCAACGACTTTGTGGAGCTGCACCCCGAGGTGAACGGCCGCCTCACGTTTTTGCAAGTGAATGAGGGTAAGCGCGTTACCAAAGGCAGCATTATTGCCCGCATCAACGATGCCGACTTGCAGGCCCAGCTCCAGAAAACGCGGGCGCTGCTGCAAGTGTCGCGCCTCTCGCAAACCCGCCTGCAAACGCTGCTCAAAGTGCAGGGCGTGAACCAGGCCGACTACGACCTGGCCGTGAGCCAGGTGCGCAGCAACGAGGCCGACGCCGCTTACTCGCAGGCCATGATTGCCAAAACCATCGTTCGCGCGCCCTTCACCGGCGTGCTGGGCCTGCGCCAGGTGAGCGCCGGGGCCTACGTCACGCCCGCCACCATCATCGCCACCCTGCAGGCCGATACCAAGCTCAAGGTCGATTTTACCCTGCCCGAGGCCAGCGGCAGCGTGGTGCACCCCGGCAGCGTGGTGCTGGTGTACCTGGCCGGCAACCCGCCGCGCCGCTACCCCGCCACCGTGCTGGCCCAGGAAAGCCAGGTGAACCAAACCACCCGCAACCTCACCGTGCGCGCCCTGCTGCCCCCCGGCGCGCAGGTGAGCCCCGGTAGTTTTGCCCGCGTGCGCGTGCCCGCCGGCGCGGCCCGCCGCAGCGTGCTGCTGCCCACCAATGCCCTGCTGCCCGGCGATAAGTCGGACCAGGTAGTACTCGTAAAAAACGGCAAGGCCGTGCTGCAGAACGTGCGCACCGGCGACCGCCAGAACGACCACATCGCCATCATCAGCGGCCTGGCCGCCGGCGACTCGGTGGTGACGAATGGGGTGCTGTTTACGCAGCCCGGCAAGCCGGTGAAGGTGCGCAAGGCGCAGGCGAAGAACTAAGTAAAAGGCCGTCATGCTCATCTGGCGTCCACGCAGTGAAGCATCTCGCTCGCAGCAGTAATCAAGACCGTTGAACGATTGAGTTAGTACACCACGCGAGATGCTTCACTGCGTGGACGCCAGATGAGCATGACGACCTTTTTGCGCGGTATTCCCACTAAAGAATGAACATCTCCGAACTATCCCTGAAACGCCCGGTGCTGGCCACGGTTTTCAACCTGCTGCTGCTGCTGTTTGGCGGGGTGGGCTTCTCGTTTCTGGCCCTGCGCGACTACCCGGCCATCGACCCGCCCATTATCAGCGTAAGCACCTCGTACACAGGGGCGAATGCCGACGTGATTGAGAACCAGATAACGGAGCCGCTGGAAAAGCAGATAAACGGCATTCCGGGCATCAAGTCCATCACCAGCAGCTCGTCGCTGGGCTCCAGCAATATCACGGTCGAGTTCAACCTGGGGGTCGATTTGGAGGCCGCCGCCTCCGACGTGCGCGACAAGGTGGGCCAGGGCGTGCGCTCGCTGCCGCAGGATATCGACGCCCCGCCGGTGGTGGCCAAGTCGGACGCCAACTCCGATTTTATCCTCATCCTGGCCGTGCAGAGCCGCACCAGAAGCCTGCTGGAGCTCAGCGACTTTGCCGAAAACAACCTGCAACAGCGCTTCCAGACCATTGATGGGGTGTCGGCCATCAACATCTTTGGGCAGCAGCGCTACGCCATGCGCCTGTGGCTCGACCCGGCCAAGATGGACGCCTACCAGGTGTCGTTTACCAACGTGCAGCAGGCCCTCAACGCCGAAAACGTGGAGGTGCCGGCCGGCAAAATCTACGGTGGCAACACCGAGCTGACCATCCGCACCATGGCCCGCTTCTCGACGGAAACGCAGTTTCGCAGCCTCATTCTGCGCGAGGACAAGAGCGGTATCGTGCGCCTCGGCGACGTAGCGCGCATTGTGCTGGGCCCCGAAAGCTACGAGCAGAGCTGGAAGCTGAACGGAGCCTACGCCGTGGGCATGGCCATCATCCCGCAGCCGGGCGCCAACTACGTCAAGATTGCCGAAGAATTCAACAAGCGCCTGGCCGAGGTGCAGAAGGAGAACAAAGCTGACATTCAGATGAAGGTGATTGTGGACAACACCAAGATTGTGCGCAACTCGATTGAGGAAGTGGAGGAAACGCTGCTCATCTCGTTTGGGCTGGTGGTGCTGGTTATCTTCTTCTTTTTCCGCAACTGGCTCACGGCCCTGCGCCCGCTCATCGACATTCCGATTTCGCTGATTGCCACGTTTTTCATCATGTACCTGGCGGGCTTCACCATCAACATCCTCACGCTGCTGGGCATTGTGCTGGCCACCGGCCTGGTAGTGGACGATGGTATTGTGGTGACGGAGAACATCTTCCGCAAGCTCGAAGAGGGCATGAACATCAAGGACGCGGCGCGCGAGGGCAGCAAGGAGATTTTCTTCGCCGTCATCGCCACCTCGCTCACGCTGGCGGTGGTGTTTTTGCCGGTGATATTTCTGGAAGGCTTCACGGGGCGCCTGTTCCGCGAGTTTGGGGTGGTGGTGGCCGGCGCGGTGCTGATTTCGGCCTTCGTGTCGCTCACCATTACGCCGGTGCTCAACGTGGTGCTGCACCGCGAAAACAAGGGCGGCGGCAGCGGCCACGGCAAGCTGTACGACCGCACGGAGCCTTTTTTTAAGGGCATGGAAAGCGGGTACGGCCGCATCGTGGGCAAGTTTTTGCGGGTGCGCTCGCTGGCCTGGGTGGTGGTAGCAGCCTGCGCGGGCATTATCTTCTTCATTGGCAAGGGCTTACCTACCGAGCTGGCCCCGCTCGAAGACCGCAGCAGCGTGCGCCTGGTGCTGACCGGGCCGGAGGGCACGAGCTTCGGGGCGATGGAGAAAATCAGCGGCCAAGTGGCGGCTTTCGTGAACGACTCGGTGCCCGAAAACGACTTCGTGTTTGCCCGCACGCCCGCCGGCGGCAGCTCCAACACGGCGCAGGTGCGCGCCGGCCTCGTGCCGCCCGACCAGCGCCAGCGCACCCAGGAGCAGATAGCCAAGTACCTGACCCGCAACACGAAACGCTTCAACGACGCCCGCATTTTTGTGGTGCAGGAGCAAACCATCGCCGTGGGCTCGGGCTCGAAGAGCAGCGTGCCGGTGCAGTTTGTGCTGCAAACCACCGACCTTGAACGCATTCGCGAGGCGCTGCCCAAGTTCCTGGCCGCCGCCCAGCAAGACCCCACCTTTCAGAGCGTGGACGCCAACCTCAAGTTCAACAAGCCCGAGGTGCAGCTGACCTTCGACCGCCTGAAAATCAGGGACTTGGGCCTGACCACGCAGGACGTGGCGGCGGCCGTGCAGGGTGCCTTCGGGGGCCGGCGCATGGCCTACTTCCTGCGCGATGGCCGCCAGTACCAGGTAATCGGGCAGGTGGACCGCGACGCCCGCAGCGCGCCCAACGACATCAGCCGCCTCTACGTCACCAACAGCCGGGGCGAGAGCATTCCGCTCTCGGCGGTGGTGCACCAGGTCGAGAACTCCAACCCGGCCACGCTCTACCACTTCAACCGCTTTAAGGCGGCCACCGTGTCGGCGCAGCTGGCCGAGGGCAAAACCGTGGGCGACGGCGTGCGCGCCATGCAGGCCATCGCCGATAAAGTGCTGGACCCCGACGTGTTTCAAACCGCCCTCACCGGCTCGTCGCGCGACTTTGCCGAGAGCGCGGGCAACACCACGTTTGCCTTCATCCTGGCCCTGGTGCTGATTTATTTGCTGCTGGCCGCGCAGTTCGAGAGCTTCCGCGACCCGCTCATCATCCTGCTTACGGTGCCGCTGGCGCTGGCGGGCGCGCTGCTCAGTTTGTGGGCTTTTGGCCAGACTATCAACATCTTCTCGCAAATCGGGATGATTATGCTCATTGGCCTCGTCACCAAAAACGGTATCCTCATCGTGGAGTTTGCCAACCACCAGCGCGATGCCGGCCTGCCCCTGCGCGAGGCCGTGCGGCTGGCCGCCCAGCAGCGCCTGCGCCCCATTTTGATGACTTCGCTGGCCACCGCGCTGGGTGCCTTGCCCATCGCCCTGAGCCTGGGCGCGGCCAGCACCAGCCGCAAGCCGCTGGGCACCGTTATTGTGGGCGGCATCCTGTTCTCGCTGGTCCTCACGCTGTTAGTTATTCCGGCCATCTACACGTTTATCGCCAAAGAGCCCAAGCCGGTAGCGGCGGCGGGCGAAGCCGTGGCGACGCACGAGCCGGCGGAGGTGGTGGCGTGACGGGCAACCTTTGTTAAAAAGAACGTTATGCTGAGCTTGTCGAAGCATCGCTACCACGCCGCTGGGTTCACTAATCGAACGGCGTGGTAGCGATGCTTCGACAAGCTCAGCATGACAAACGATTGTTTTTGCCTATCATGAAGTTATTGTCCCTCAGCATTTTGCTGTCTACGCTAGCCTTTACCACCCTGGCCCAAACGGCGCCGGCCACTACGCCGCGCTCGCCCGAGGGCCCGGCCCCCGGCCCGGTGCTGACGCTACACGACGCCCTCACCACGGCGCTCAAAAACAGCCTCGACATCCAAATCGGCCAGACCAACGTGGAGGTGCAGGAACTGCAAAACAACGCGGGCTTTGCGGGCGCGCTGCCCCGCGTGGCCCTCAACGCCAGCAACAACGCGGTAGTTAACAACACGCGGCAGCAGTTTAACACCGGCGACCCGCGCGCCGCTACCGGGGCCCGCTCGACGCAGTACAACGTGGGGCTGGCTGGCACTTACCTGCTCTACAACGGCGGCCGGGTGGTGGCCACCCGCAAGCGGCTGGATGAGCTGGCCCAAATCAGCCAGCTCCAGCTCAACTCGACGGTGCAAAACGTGCTGGCCGACGTGAGCCTGAAGTACTACGCCGTGGTGCAGCAGCAGCGCTACATCCGCACCCTGGAGGCCTCGGTGGAGGTATCGCGCCAGAAGCTGCGCCTCATCGAGGCGCGCCAGGCCGTGGGCCTGGCCAACAATGCCGATAAGTTTCAGGCTCAACTCGACCTCAACGCCCAGCTGCTCACCCAGCAGCAGCAGGTGCTGGCCGCCCAGCAGGCCACCGCCGACCTGCTGCGCGCCCTCACCCTCGACCTCACGCAGGCCGTGGCCGTGGAAGACACCATTCCGGTGGACCGCTCCCTCAGCTGGGCCCAGCTGCAAGGCGCGCTCGACAAAAACCCCGACCTGCTGGCCGCCGAGCGCCAAGTACGTGTGAATGAGCTACTTGTGCGCGAAACCCGGGCCAACCGCTACCCCTCGCTGGGCGTGAACGCGGGCACCAACTTTGCGCGCAGTCAGAACGCGGTGGGCAACACGCTCTTCAACCAGAGCTACGGGCCCTACGCGGGCCTGGGCCTGTCGCTGCCCATCTACACGGGCGGCGTCAACAAGAAGCTAGTCGATATTGCCCGCCTCAACACCCGCACCACCGAGCTGCAACGCAACGCCTTGCAGCGCGACTACCGCCTCAACGCCCTCAAGGCCTGGGAGTCGTACGAGAAACAGCTCAGCCTCATCACCACCGCCGAGCAGAACTATGGCACCGCCCGCCAGCTCCTCAAGCTGGTGCAGCTACGCCTCGACGCTGGCCTCTCCACGCTGGTCGATGTGCGCATTGCCCAGCAGAGCTTCGAGGACGCCGGCTACCGGCTCGTGAATTACCGCTACGCCGCCAAGTCGGCCGAAATCACGTTGCGGCAGCTGGCGGCGCTGCTCACGCCGTAATGCAGTAGCCCGAAGTTTCCACTGCGTGCGCGAGTAACGCGAGCATCCGGAACCGGGTAAACCCCGATGTCGGATGCTCGCGTTGCTCACGCACGCAGTGGAAACTTCGCGCTACTCGCTAATTCTCGTTGTTGCGCGCCGCCTCGTCGCGGTTAAGCTTAGTGAGAAACGACTTGGTGATGGCCGTTTCGCTTTCGTAGCCTTTGCGGCGCTCGTTGGCGGCTTCGCTTTCGCCGGCGGCGGGCAGGGCGCGGTTTACCCAGGCCAGCGCATCGGTAGTGATGCCGGGCATCAAGCCGTGGAAGCCCGCCAGCAGCTTGGCCGGCAAGGACAAAATCAGCTCGCCGTCGCCGCGGCGGGTGGCGTTCCAGATGCGGCGGGCGGCCTGCTCGGCGCTCATGGTGAAGCCCGGCAGCGCATCGGCCACGCTAAACCAGGCGTACTCTTTTTCGTGGTTGCCCTTCACATCAGCGTTTTGGGCGCTGCCGGTGCGCAGCAGGCCGGGGCACACGGTGGTCACGTAAATGCCGTGCTGATTGAGCTCGGCGCGGAAGCCCTCCGAGAGGCCCACCAGCGCAAACTTGCTGGCGCTGTACGCCGTGAGGTGCGGAATGGCCACCTTGCCGCCCAGCGACGAAATGTTGATGATGCGCCCCTCGCCGCGCCGCCGCATGCTCGGCAGCACCGCCTGCATG
This sequence comes from Hymenobacter sp. H14-R3, assembly GCF_030063445.1. GTDB lineage: Bacteria > Bacteroidota > Bacteroidia > Cytophagales > Hymenobacteraceae > Hymenobacter. Next base: position 18,323 of record NZ_JASITD010000038.1, read on the forward strand.
GCGTGAAACGGGGCCCAGAAGTGCGTGTTCATGGCGTCCTCAAAGTCGCGGGTGTCCATGTTTTCCAGGGGCCCGCCGATGATGATGCCGGCGTTGTTGATGAGCACATCCACGGCGCCCAGCCGGCTTTCGACCTCGGTTATGAGGCTGCGCACTTCGGCGGCATCGGTGAGGTCGCGGGCTAGGGCCAGCACGGTGGTTTCGGGGCCGCCGTAGCGCAGCAGGTCCTGGCGGGCGCGGGCCAGCTCCTGCTCATCGCGGGCGCAAATGGCCACGCGGGCCCCTTCGAGCACCGCCTGCCGGGCCAGCACGAGGCCCAGGCCGCGCGAGCCGCCGGTGATAAGCACGGTGCGCCCCGTGAGCTCATACGAGCCCCGGCGGTTGCGCCAAACGGTGGTTGCCAGGGCGGCCGCGCCCAGGCCAGCGGCCCAAAGCCAGGAAGAACGGTGGGAAGACTTCATAGCAGGGTGTATGTATTTGGGGCCGAAAGGTTGCGTTGGCCAGCGGAGCGTGTGGGTTAGGGAAGTAGCGTGGACGCTTGGAGTCCGCGCGCAGGAACGTTGAGCAACAACCGGCGTAGCGGCGGCCACGACGGCGAAGGAGTACGTGAGTCTGCGCGGAGCAGCATCCCGCAACGGCCCCACGTGCGGACTCACGCGCGGACTCACAAAGTCCACGCTACCTTCACTTTTATGGTTTCTAATCTCCTGCCCGTTGGTGGTTTTATGCTGGGGCTGGGGCTGCTGGTGCTGCTGTGCCGCATCTGGCTGGTGGCCCTGCACGAGCTGGGCCACGCCCTGGCGGCGCTGGTGCTGCAAGCGGGCCGCGTTACCGTGTACCTGGGTTCGCACGGCCAGGCGGCCGGCGGGGGGCGGCTGCAAGTGGGGCGGTTTCGGCTGTATTTCAGCTATAATCCGCTGCGCTTGGCCCTTACTGGGGGGCTGTGCCGGGCGCAAGGCACTATGATGGTAGCCGGCCAAACCTGGCGCGGCCTGCTGTTTACACTCGCGGGGCCGCTGCTACCGCTGCTGGTAGCCGGTATTTTCATAGTGCTGGCCTTCAGCTTCTTCCCAGAAATTGCCAACGTTGTCAAGGCCATTCCGGTGCTGTTTTTTGGCGTGGCGCTGGGCAGCGCGGTCCTCAACCTGTGGCCGCGGCACCAGCCCATCAGGCTCGCCAATGGGCGCCTCACGCACACCGACGGCACCCAAACCCGCCGCCTGCTGCAGCACGGCCGCGTGCTGCGCGGGGCCCGGGAGGCCGATGCCCACTTCGCGGCGGGCCGCTACGCCGATAGCGCCCGCCTCGACGAGCTGCTCCTGGGCCAGCTGGGGCCCAGCGCGGCTCTGTACCGGCGGCTCGGGCAGGCGCATCTGCTCCTGCACAGCTACGCGCCGGCCCTCACGGTGAGCCGCCAGTTTCAGCAGGTGCTGCCCACCGAGTTTGGCGACGACGACCTGTTTACGCAGGGGCTACTGCTTTCGCGCCTCGGCCAGAATGGGCCTGCCATCGACGTTTACACGCTGCTCATTGAGCAGGCCACGCCCTATGCCAATGCCTACAACAACCGCGGCTATACTTATAACTTGCTGAGCAAATACGAGTTGGCTATTAACGATTTCAACGAGGCCATCGCGGCCGGCGCGAGCGTAGCCTATGCTTACAACAACCGGGGCCTATCCTGGCTCAAATTGGGCCAGGAGGCCCGGGGTTTCGGCGACATCGCCCACGGCCTCGCCCTCGACCCCACCAACGCCTACGGCTACCGCAACCTGGGCATTTATCACCTCGGCCGGGGCGAGTATGCGGTGGCGCTGGGTTTTCTGGAGCAGGCCCACCAGCTCGACCCCCATACCCACCTGCTGGCCGACTACCTACACCAAACCCGCCAGCACCTGGAGACAAGCTCCAGGGCTGGCGGGCCCGTAACTCACTCCTAACCAGCGCTTACGCGCCCAGCTTCTCCTGGAAGAAGGCCATCGTCAGGGCCCAGGCCTCGGCGGCGGCGTCCTGGTTGTAGCTGGGGCGCTCGTCGCAGTTGAAGCCGTGGTCGGCGTAGGAGATAACCGTGTTGATGTAGGGCTTGCCGGCCGCCTCCACGGCGTCAATCACTTGCGTGATTTGCTCTTTGCTGATGTGCTCGTCCAGCCCGCCCCAGAAGAAGAGGTGCGGCGCGTGCAGGTCTTTGGCCATAGCCGTGCGCGTGTGGGTGCCGCCGCCGTAGTACGACACGGCCGCCGCCAGCGGCAGCGTGGCATTGGCGATGAAGGCCACCTGGCCACCCAGGCAAAAGCCGATGGTGCCGATTTTGTCCTTCTGCACGTTGTCCTGGCTTTGCAGCCAGTCGTAGGCCGCCCGCAAGTCCTGGGTCAGGCCCTCGGGCGTGATGGCCTGGTAGTGCGGCATGGCCAGCGTGGCAAACTCGCTGTACGGTATTTCGAGGCCTGGCTCGGCGGTGCGGTGAAACAGCTCGGGGGCTACCACCACGTAGCCGGCGGCGGCCAGGCGGTCGGCCACGTGGCGGATGTGGCCGTTCACGCCAAAGGCTTCCTGGCACAGGATGATGCCGGGCGCGGCGGTTTTGGTTTGGGGCTGGGCTACGTAGGCGTGGGCCTGGGTGCCGTCGGCAACGGTTAGCACCAGCGAATTGGGAGTGGACATGGAAAGAGGAAAGTGATTTGGAGCGGGGAACAAGGCGACGGAGGCCGATGTTTTGCGCTGTGCTGCAACGGGTTTTTCAGCCGGTTTCTTGGCAGCTGAGAATCCAGTCGGAATCAACTTAACAGCGGTTTATCATTAACTACTTACTAGTTAAGTAATTACAAAATAATGCGTATTCCGGTCCGATGGCGAAGTGGGCCGGCGGCGGTGCGCACCTACCGCGCGCAGTTTCGGCCCTCGCCCGAGCTGGCCGCGCCCGAGGCCAGCGTGGCGCTGCTTGCGCTGTGCGCCGACACCGAGGAGCGGGCCGATGCCCTGACCAAGGCCCTGTATTTGCAGCTGCTGCGCTTCGGCCAGGGCCTGCGCGGCCCCTTCCCCAGCGCCGCCAAAATGGCTACGTGTTCAGCCCCGAGGAGCAGGCCCGCCTGGCCTACCACAAGGGCCGCGTGGTGAGCGGCACGCCCGCGCAGCTACGGCCCCACCTGCTGCGCATTGCCGCCGCTTAGGAGGTGGAGGAGCTGCTGCTCACCAGCATCACCGCCGATTTTCAGGACCGCCTGCGCTCGTACGAGCTGCTGGCCGAGGCGTTTGAGCTAGCGCCTGCTGGCCCCGCCGTGGCTGAGGAAGTACTGATGGATTAGCCACCGGCCAGGCTATTTGTTTTTATTCTAAATAAAAAAAGCTCTTGCTCAGGAGCTGTTTTTATTATGCATCTTATTATCTATCAGTTGCTTACTTTCTTATCCTTTGCTTATTGAAGTCGGGTTGAGTAGGGCTGGGTCTTTTTATTATTTGGAACGATTCTAAACCCAGTGCGACATTTGCACTCAGTTGAACGATTCTAAATAAGAGCATGCGTAACCTTTCCGCCCTTCTCCTCCTCACGAGCGTTGCGCTGCCCGCGCTTGGCCAGGCACCGGCCTCAACTGAGCCCGCTGCCACCAGCCGCCACCAGCGCGGGGGCACCATTCGGGGGGTTATCCGCACCAGCGATGGCCGGCCGGCCGCTTTTGTGAGCGTCGGCATTCCGAAGTCGGGCCGAGGCGCGAATACGGCCGAAGACGGCTCGTTCGTCATTACGGGCGTGGAGCCGGGCACCCACGAGCTGCAAGTGTCGTACGTGGGCTTGCAGCCGCAGCGCCAGACGGTGACGGTGGCGGCCGGCCAGACCAGCAACGCTGATTTTGCGCTGCGCGAAAGCTCGGCCCAACTCAGCGAAGTGGTGGTAACGGGCGGCACGGCCGTTATCAACCGGCCGGCGTCGGCTAGCAAGGCCGACCTGGCGCCCCTCGACCAGCCCCAGAGCATTGGCGTGGTCACGAGCACCGTCATTGCCGACCAGCAGATAAACCGCCTTGGCGATGCGCTGCGCAACGTGAGCGGCGTGTCATTGACGCAGCAGCGCGGCGGCGTGGCCGAAACGTTTTCGGCGCGGGGCTCCAGCATCGGGGTGGCGGGCTCGGGCGGCAGCATCTTCAAAAACGGCCTGCTCACCAATACCCAGGGCTTTCCGGATGCCAGCACCCTGGAGTCGGTGGAGGTGCTGAAGGGCGCGGCGGCGCTGCTCTACGGCAACGTATCGGGCGGCCTCCTTATCAACACCATAACCAAGAAGCCGCGCTACAGCTGGGGCGGCTCGGTGGAGATGCGGGCGGGCAGCAACAGCTTCTACAAGCCAATTGTGGACCTCTACGGGCCGCTCACCAAAAACCTGGCGTTTCGGGTGGTGGGCACCTACGAAAATGCTAAGAGCTACCGCGACGTGGTGACCTCGAAGCGCTTTTACGTGAACCCTTCGCTGCTATACAAGTTTGGTGAAAACACCGACCTGCTGGTGCAGGGCGACTACCTGCGCTCCGACATTACGCCCGATGCCGGGGTGGGCATCCTCAACCAGAACGTGGATGCGCGCCTGCCGGACGGCATTTCGCGCGGCAACTTCATCAACGCGAAGTGGGCGTATAACGTGACCGACCAGGCCAGCGCCTCAGCCGTGCTCAACCACCGCTTCTCGGACCAGTGGCGCGTGAATGCCGTTGCCGGCATCACGGATACCCGGGTGCACGGCCTCGGGGTGGCCTTACCCAACGGCAACATTGCCCCCACCGGCGACTGGACGCGCGCGCTGAGCGGCGTGCAAACCGCGGAGCGTGACTACAATGGCCAGCTGAACCTGAACGGTAAGTTTGCAACCGGCCCCCTCACCCACCAGCTGCTGGTGGGCGTCGATGCCCTGCGCATCGTTACTAACAACGCCTCGGGCTATGCTTATAAGGATTTGGATGGCCGAGCGCTCACGGTGTACGATAAAATCAACATTACCGACCGCGCCAAGTACGCGGAGCGCACCGATGCGGCCACTTACAACGTGACCGGCTACACCATGGCGCCCTCGTACCGCTTCGGCGGCTACGTGCAGGACCTGGTTACCGTGCTGCCCATGCTGAAGGTGCTGGGTGGCGTGCGCTACTCGTACCAGAACGTGCTGCAAACCACGCTCAACAATACCCTCACCGGCGTGCAAACCGCCGGCCCCGCGGCCGATAAGTCGGACCGGGCGTGGTCGCCCAAGGGCGCGCTGATTTTCCAGCCCCTGCCCACGGTTTCGTTCTACACCAGCTACGCCAACAACTTCATTACCAACGCCGGCCTGGTCGATGCCCGCTTGCAGCCGCTGCGGCCTTCGTACGTGAACCAGTACGAGGCGGGCGTGAAAACGGAGCTGTTTGGCAGCCGCCTGTTTGCCAACGCCGCCGTGTACCGCTACCGCAACAGCAACCTGGCCCAGGCTATTTTCACCCTGGCCAACGGCACCGCCACCACCCAAACCAATGTGCGCGAGCTGAGCGGCGAAACCACCAGCGACGGCGTGGACCTCGACGTGAGCGGCAGCCTCTCGAAGGACTTCTACTTCAACGTGGGCTACGCCCATAACTTCGCCCGCTTCACCCACACTACGGGCGTAGTCGGCACCCAGCTTGAGGGCGAGCGCCTCACCAACAACCCGGCCCACACGGCCAACGGCTCCATTTTTTACACCTTCAGCCAGCCCGGCCTGCGGGGCATCAAGGTGGGGGCGTCGGCCTTCTACACCGGCCAGCGCCTGGGCGGCAACAACAACGCCGTACTCGACCCCATCACCTTGCAGCCCACCCTGGCCAGCGGCGCGGCCAACCCCCGGTACGTACCTTATTTCAGCCGCACCATCGCGCTCGGCGGCTACACCACCGTCGACCTGTCGGTGGGCTACGCCTACGGCCACTTCTCCGTTCTGGCCAAGGTTTCCAACCTCGGCAACACGCTCAGCTACCTGGTGCACGACCGGTACAGCATCAACCCCATCGCCCCGCGCCAGTTTATGACCACGGTTGCCTACCGGTTTTAGGGCGCGTTGAATAAGCAAAAAGCCTCCCGCTGCCAGTGCACAGCGGGAGGCTTTTTTGGTAGTCGTTCAGGCGCGCCGCCTGCGCCGTAAGTACTTCATTACAAATTACTTGCCCAACACCTCCCACCCGAGCTTCAGAATAAACGCGCTCACCACCCCCAGAAACAACACCCGCACGAAGCCCGTGCCGCGGCGCAGCGCCAGCCGCGCCCCCAGCGACGAGCCCAGCACGTTGCACACCGCCATGGGCAGGGCAATTTTATACAGCACCTGCCCGGTCGAGATGAAGTAGGCCAGCCCGGCAATATTGGTGGCAATATTGACGACTTTGGCCGAGGCCGAGGCCGCCAGGAAGTCGTAGCCAAACAGCCCCACGAACGCAAATAGCAGCAAGCTGCCCGTGCCCGGCCCAAAAAAACCGTCGTAAAACCCGATACTGACCCCCAGCGCCACGCCCGTCCACAGCTCGCGGCTACCGGCCAGGCGCGGGGCGTGCAGGCTGCCGAAGTCCTTGCGCCACGCGGTGTAGGCGGCCATCAGTACCAGCAGGGCCAGCACCAGCGGCTTCACCAGCTCCTTGTTGAGACCGCTTACGGCGCGGGCGCCCAGCAGCGCGAAGCAGCCCGCCACTACCGCCGCCACGGCCACCGTGCGCCAGCGAATAGGCACGCCATTGAGCCCTTTCAGGTAGCGCTGGGCGCTGGCCAGCGTGCCGGCCAGGCTGGCTATTTTGCCGGTGCCCAGCGCCGTGGGCACCGGCACCTCGGGCAGCAGTAGCAGCAGGGCGGGTAATTGAATGAGGCCGCCGCCGCCCACCATGCCATCAATGAACCCCGCCAAAAAAGCAAAAAAACACAGTAGCGGCAACACGGCAATAGGTGGCATAGTACGGGCAAAAATACGCCGTTGCCCCCCGGAGCCACGGCCTTCACTAAAAATCCATCGTATGCTTGACGTGTTGGGTAGTATCTTGATAATCAGGCACCCCGCCGATAGCACCCTTCCCCTATTCAATTTCCTTTTAGCATGAAGCACTGCGCTACTTTCGTACTGGCCGGGCTGGCTTGCCTGGCGGCGGGCGCGGCCCGGGCCCAAGTGGCCCCGGTGCTGGGCACCTACCAGGTGGGCACTACTACCGTCACGGCCTCGGCCCTCGCCACGGGCCTGCACGTGCCGTGGGAGCTGGTGTGGGGGCCCGATAATTTCATCTGGATGAGCGAGCGCAACGGCCGCCTCAGCCGCGTGAACCCCACTACCGGGCAGGTGCTCCCACTGCTGACTATCAGCGAGGTAACCGAAACCGGCGAGAGCGGCCTGCTTGGCCTGGCCCTGCACCCCGACCTGCTCACCACCGCGCCCTACGTGTACGTGGTGTATAACTACACCAGCGGCGGCGCGCTCCAGGAGAAGCTGGTGCGCCTCACGTATTCGGCCAGCGCGGGCACGCTGGGCAGCCCGCTCGTGCTGCTCGATAACATTACGGCGGTACCCACGCACAACGGCTCGCGGCTGCTCATCCTGCCCGACCGCACCCTGCTGATGACCACCGGCGACGCCCAAAACCAGCCCGAAGCCCAGCGCACCACCTCGCTCAACGGCAAGATTCTGCGCCTCAACCTGGCCGATGGCACCGCCGCCGCCGACAACCCCACGGCCGGCAGCCGCCTCTACACCTTTGGCCACCGCAACCCGCAGGGCCTGGTGCGCCCCCCCTCGGGCAAAATCTACAGCTCCGAGCATGGCCCCAGCAACGACGACGAAATCAACCTCATTGAGCCCGGCCGCAACTACGGCTGGCCCGCCGTGGAGGGCTTCTGCAACCTGCCCGCCGAGCAGGCCTTTTGCACCGCCAACAACGTGCGCGAGCCGCTGGCGGCCTACACGCCCCCGCTGGCCGTGGCCGGCCTCACCTACTACAACCACCCCGCCGTGCCCGGCTGGGCTAACTCGCTGCTGCTCACTAGCCTGCGGGCCGGCACCTTCCGGCAGTTGCAGCTCAGCGCCGACGGCAACCAGGTAACCAGCCAGACCGACCTGTGGGCCGGTACCTACGGCCGCCTGCGCAGCGTGTGCGTGTCGCCCCAGGGCCGCGTGTACATCGGCACCAGCAACCAGGACGGCCGCGGCGCGCCCGCCGCCACCGACGACCGCATTATCGTGCTCGAAAACCGCGCCTACGTGCTGGCCGCCGCCCGCCCCAGCGCCGCCCCGGCCTTCACCGTCGCCCCCAACCCGGCCACCACCCACGCCACCCTGCGCCGCGCCGCCCCCGGCCCCGCCGCCGCCGTGCGCGTGCTCGACGCCCTGGGCCGCCCGGTGCGCCAGGCCGCCTTCAGCGCCGGCCAGGCCGAATTGGAGCTGTCAATCAGCGGCTTAGCCAGCGGCGTGTACGTGGTGGAGCTGGCCGCGCCGGCCGCGCCGCCCAGCCGCACGCGGCTGGTGGTGCAGTAGGTACGCGCTCCTTCTTGTCCTATTAAGAACGTCATGCTGAGCTGGCCGAAGCATCTCTACCACGCCGTGAGGATTAGCAACCTAGCGGCGTGGTAGAGATGCTTCGGCCAGCTCAGCATGACAACGATTCAGTTATTCAGCGAACCGGCCCCTGCCCGCAAAGGCATCTTTCTCAAAGGGCAGACCCAACGCTACTAGCTACTGCTCGGCGCGTTGCTTTTTCGTGTATGACATCCACAATTCTCTCTGCGAATCGGTTAGCCCGCCGGAGATGCTGCCGAAGCGGAAGCCTTTATCGGGCGCTACGGCCAGGATGCCTTCCAGAAAATCACCGTTCCCGCTAAAGCTCAGGCCGTTGGGCAGCTCGGGCGCGGCCGAAAAATCGGTGATGGGGCAGCCTTCCAGCCAGACGGACATCAACTTGGGAAAGGCCAGCAGTGCCCGCAGGTCGGAGAAGCTGGTGCCGCTGACATCGAGGACTTCCAGGCGGGGCAACGGGCCCAGTACCGCCAGGGGCGGCCACTCGGCGGGGCGCGGCTGCCACGGTGGGTTACGGCTAAAAAAATCCTCCAGTACGGCATCCGTCAGGACACCGTAGGGCAGCTCTACTGGCACCGGAATCAGGCCAGGCTGCTGGCGGCTATTTTCCAGCTTCAGCTCTTGCAGCTGATGCAGGGAAGCCAGGGGCCGCAGGTCGGGCACAACTATCAGCTCCAGCTCCAGCTTTTTGAGCTTGGGCAGGGCAGCCAGAAACGCCAGGCTTTCCACAGCGGCATCGACCAGGCTCAGCGTGCGCAGGGTGGTGAGGCGGGCCAGGGGAGTGAGGTCGGGCAGCACGCCGGCCAGCGTCAGGAAAGCCACTTTGGTTTGGGCTACCAGCGCCAGGTGCGCCGGCGTGAGCGGATGGGCGTACAGGTCGAGCGTACGCACCGCCGGAAAAAGCAGGATGTTGGCCAGGTCGGGCAGCATGTCGTTGTCGTTCACGAGCAGCGTGCGCACCCGGTGCAGCTGGGCGTTGGTGAAGCTATCGTTGTCCTGCGCAATTTTCTCCCGCCACAGGGGCGAGAGGGTCGCCAGCTGGTCCTCGGTAGTGGTCAGCGGGGCCGGCGAGCGCCAGCGGTGGCTGAGGTCTTTCCAAAAAGTCTCGTACTGCCCGGCGGTGCACGCAAATTCCAGGTAATTTTCCTCCTCCTGCTGGGTTACCCGGCCGGCAACCAGCTCCGCCAGAATCAGCTCCAGAAAAACCTTCAGGCTGGGGGCCACGCTGTAGATAGTGGTGGGGTCATCCCGAAAAATGAGGATGAGCTGCCCCGGCGTGCCACCCGGCGCCGGGTCATAGTCGAGGTACATAGTGGTGCCCCCGTAGTCATCCGCCAGCGGAATGCGGCGGCTGGAATGGGACTGGGGCCGCACCTGGTCGGGGTTGTCGGGGCTGGCGTGCCAGCCATCAGCGTCGGCCTGCAAGCGCGATTCGGCCCGGCCCAGCGGCATGAAAAACCAGCCCATAGCCAGGCCCAGGCTATCGCCAGCAAACCGCTCATATAGCGCATAATACTCCGGAGGCAGCTTGGTGCCGATGCGCGCCTCAAAGGGCTGGAGGTACTCGGCTAGCTGCGTGGGGTCGTAGCCTTCTTCCAGGCCATCGGCGTAGGCGGGCACTATTTTTTGTACGTTTTCCAGCAAATCATCCAGCAGGCGCATAGTAGTTGAGGAAGTGATGCAGGCGCAAAGTTACTGAGTTGATAATATCGGCCTGGCGCACAATTCAACTAATTAATTTTCAATTGTTTATAAAATATTTTTCTGATTATTGCGCTGTATTCAGCTGTCTACAAACCCCCGTGGTCATCAAAAAAGCCTCCCGCCGCCGGGTGGCAGGGGGAGGCTTTTCTAGTAGGTGAAGCACGTTAGCAAGGGATAATGAGGCAGCCCACCAGCGCGACCTAAAACGGCGGCTCCTCGCCAAAGCTGTTGCCCTTGGGGAAGGGCACCGCCGCGGGCGGCGCGTCGTTCATGCGGCTGCCTAGGCGAATGGTATTCGGCGCAAAGCCGCCGCCTGGCGCGGGCCCGCCGGAGGGCTCCGCGTCGAAGTTGCTGGTCGGAAACGAGTTGGGCGAGTAAGAGGCTGCCGCGTCGCCGAAGCCACCATCGTTCGCCCCGTCGAAGCCGTCGAGGTCGGCAAACTTGGTGAAGCGGCCGATAAACTTGAGCTGCACCGTTTCGAGCGAGCCGTTCCGGTGCTTGGCAATGATGACCTCGCCCATGCCCTGAGTCGGGTTGCCCATTTCGTCTTCGGTAATCTTGTAGTACTCAGGCCGATACAGGAAAATAACCATGTCGGCATCCTGCTCAATGGAGCCCGATTCGCGCAGGTCACTGAGTTGTGGCTTCTTGTCGCCGCCGCGGGTTTCAACCGAGCGCGAGAGCTGCGAGAGGGCAATAACCGGGATGTTGAGCTCCTTGGCAATGCCCTTGAGCGCCCGCGAGATGCTGGCAATTTCCTGCTCGCGGTTGCCGCCCGGCCGCCCGGCCTCGCCCCCACTCATCAGCTGCAAGTAATCGACGATAACCAGCTGAATATCATGCTGCGCCTTGAGGCGGCGGCACTTAGCCCGCAGCTCCCGAATACTGAGCGCGGGCGTGTCATCAATAAAAATGGGGGCCGACGAGAGCGCCGCAATCTTGTGGTTGAGCTGCGCCCACTCGTAGTCGGCGAGGTTGCCCTTCTTAATTTTTTCCGAATCCAGCTCCGCCTCGGCCGAAATCAGGCGATTGACGAGCTGAAGCGACGACATTTCGAGCGAGAAAATGGCGACTGCCTTCTTGAAATCGACGGCCGCGTTGCGCATGGCCGACACCACGAAGGCCGTGTTGTGCGTCACGGTGCAGTCGGCCAGCAGGAAGAGGTGGTTGCCGTCAATCTCGAAGCCGTAGTAGTCGTCCTCCTTGTCGAATTCCACCAAAATGCCGGTCATGCGCCAATCCACGGGCGAGGCCCAGGCCTTGGCTTTTTTGCGCGCCACGCGCACCGGCACCCGGTTGATGTCGCCGTAAATGCGCACGCGCCACACCTCGCTTTCGTAGCCGATGCTGCTGATGGCCGCCCGCTTTTTGATGAGCGAGGTGCGGAAGCCCAGCGAGTCGCACAAAAACTTAATCTGGTGGGCTAACTCCTTGTTTTTCTGAGTTATCTCGTAGCCGTTGCTCACCGGGTCGAGGTGGCCATCTGAGTCAATAAGGCCGGCCAGCAGGCGCAACCGGTTCTCGGTTGAGTTGAGGAGATAAGCCTGCGGAATGTGCTTGTTATGGAGCACGCCCAGCTGGCGCAGCTCATCCTGCACCGAATACTCGGCTATGTTGCCGCCCTGCCAGCCGCGCGTGATACCGTAGCTATTGCAGCGGTCGGCCACCACGCCGGTGGTTACCTGCATGCCCAACTCGTCGGCATATTCATGCAGGTAGTCAATGCTTTCGGCGTCCTGGCCCGTGATACGGCAGTTGCCACTGGCGCCATCACCTAGCCACACGCCCAGGAAGTAGGGGTCGAGCGGCACGGCTTTTTCGGCCAGCTCCACGGCCACTTTGTAGCCTTTGTAGTTCGACTGAAACTTGGGGCCTTTCGTCAGCCAGTCGCGCACTTCAATGTTGAGCACATCGCCGTGGCGGTGCGGCCCCTCGTTGCGGCTGCGCTTGAGCGAGAGGATATGGCTCTCGTTCACGCGGTAGTCATCGCCTTTATTCTGGCGCACCCAGTACATGTTTTCGCGGCCGCGAGCCAAGCTCAGCACCCGGCGCGGCGTCGAGTCGTCGCCCATCAGCAGGTCGCCTTCGCGCACGTCTTCCACGCGGCGCAGCGTGCCATCGAACATGACGATGCGCGTGCCCAAAGCCAGACATTTGCCCATGCCGGGGCGCGCCGCAATAATCACCAGGTCAGAGGGTTGCCAGCCGCTGGTAACGCGGTCGAGGGCCGAGAAGCCGGTGGGCACGCCGGTGAGGCCGTCCTTCTGGTGCTTCTTCTCTTCAAGCTCCTTAATGGCCTTCACCATCAGGTCCTGCATCGAATCGACGCCCTTGCGCATGTTGTCTTCCGACACCTGGAACACGTTCTTCTCCGTTGCGTCGAGCAGCTCAAACGCGTCGGTGGTGTCTTCGTAGGCGTCGCGCAAAATGTCGTGGGCCGTGCTGATGAGCTCGCGCTTCACGGCCGCTTCCAGAATTTTGCGGGCGTGCGACTCGATGTGGGCCGCCGAGTTGATGTGCATGGTGAGGCCGGCCACGTAGCCCACGCCGCCGGCCAGCTCCAGCTCGCCCAACTCGCGCAGCTGCTGCACCACGGTGAGCTGGTCGATGGGCTCCTGCTTGTCAAACAACGTGCTGATGGCCTTGTAGATGCGCTGGTGCTTATCGGCGTAAAAGCTGTGTACCTTCAGGATATCCACTACCGTGGTGAGCGCATCCTTCTCCAGCATGAGGGCGCCCAGCACGGCGGCTTCCATTTCGAGGCGTTGGGGGGGCAGCTTGCCAGTGGGCGACATGGGCAACTGCCGGGCGCCGCGCCCCCCCTGAAAAGTGGCCGCAGCGCGGGCGGCTGATTGCTTGACGCGGTCGTCCGAGCGGTCGTTCATGAGGGAAGGGGTAAGCAAGGGCAAAAGACGGGTAATAGTGCGAAAGCTGGCCAGCCGCAAAGCGGCCGGGCCAGGAAGGGCCTGAACTAACAAAGCTAACTTAAAAGTGCCCGAAAAGAAAGCCGGCGGCGACCAGCACCCTGGGCCCGCAAGCCAGGCCCGACCGGGGGCGGGGCCGTACTTTCGCGCCCTGCAACCGGCTGGCAGCACGTGGCTTAGCCACCGGTTTTTGGGTGGGGCACGGCGGATAGCCCACGCGCTGGACCGGCCAATTTTAGACAATAAATAATTAATAGTTAGGACCTTGGAAGCTATTCACCTCATCGCCGTTGGCGGCAGTATCATGCACAACCTGGCGCTGGCCCTGCACCAGCGCGGGGCCCGGGTTACGGGCTCCGACGACGAGATTTTTGAGCCGGCCCGCACCCGGCTGGCCGCCGCCGGCATTTTGCCCGCTGCCGAAGGCTGGTTTGCCGACAAGGTGCACGCCGGGCTTTCGGCCGTGATTGTGGGCATGCACGCCCGCCCCGATAACCCCGAGCTGCTGCGCGCCCAGGAGCTGGGCCTGAAGGTGTATTCGTTTCCGGAGTATATCTACGAGGCCAGCAAGGACAAGCAGCGGGTCGTGATTGGCGGCTCGCATGGCAAAACGAGCATTACGGCGCTCATTTTGCACGTGCTGCGGTTTCACGGGCGCAAGTTTGACTACGCGGTGGGCGCGCAGCTGGCGGGCTTCGACCTGATGGTGCAGCTCACGGACGATGCGCCGATTATCATTATTGAGGGTGATGAGTACCTGTCGTCTCCCATCGACCGGCGGCCCAAGTTTCACCTCTACCAGCACCACATCGGCGTGATTTCGGGCATCAGCTGGGACCACATCAACGTGTTTCCGACGGAGGAAATCTACCGCGAGCAGTTCGAGATTTTTGCCCGCCAAACGCCCAAGGCCGGCGTGCTCATCTACGACCGCGACGACGAGCAGACCCAGCTCGTGGCCGTGCCCAGCAACCCCGACGTAACCTACGTGGGCTACGGCCCGCACGAAAACGTAATCCGCGACGGCCGCACGTTTTTGATTACTAAGAAGGACGAGGAGGTGCCCATTCAGGTGTTTGGCGAGCACAACCTGCGCAATATTTCGGCGGCTAAGGAAGTGTGCAAGCAGCTGGGTATCAAGGGCAAGGACTTTTACAAAGCTGTGGCCACCTTCAAGGGCGCAGCGCGCCGGTTGGAGCTGGTGCAGGAAGGCGCTACCTCGGTGGTGTACAAGGACTTTGCCCACGCGCCCAGCAAGCTGCGCGCCACGGCCACGGCCTTCAAGCGGCAGTTTCCGCAGCGCCGGCTGGTGGCTTGCCTAGAGCTGCACACGTTCAGCTCGCTCAACCCGGATTTTTTGCCGCAGTACGCGCACTGCTTCGATGCGCCCGACGTAGCGGTGGTATATTTCAACCCCCACGTGCTGGCGCACAAGCGCTTGCCCCCGCTGGCCCCCGAGGCCGTGGCCGCCGCGTTTGCCCGGCCCGACCTGAAAGTATTTACCGACAGCCGGGCGCTGGCCGACTTCCTGCACGCGCAGCAGTGGGCTAGCACCAACCTGCTGCTCATGACCTCGGGCACGTTTGATGGCCTGGATTTGAACCAGTTGGCGGCCGAAGTCACGGGCTGACCTTGCTCCCTCGCGCGCCCATGAGCGGCCGGCCCAAGTCCCTAAAAAAAC
>NZ_JASITD010000039.1 GCF_030063445.1 Hymenobacter sp. H14-R3
CCGGCCAGCAACGCCCGTGCATTGCTGGCCGGGCCCGCCCGCCGGAGCTTGGGGGCCAGGGGCCTTCTACCAGAAAACAGCGCACTTTTGCTACGCCTACCCCTGACCCGGCAAATGGGCCGGCAAGCAATTACTATGGCCGTGCGCTCAGCTCAAAACCCCGCCCACAACTACCGGCACGTGGTCGTCATGGGGGCGTCGGCGGGGGGCGTTACGGCCTTGTTGGCCCTGGCCAAAACGCTGCCGGCTGATTTTCCGGCCCCCATTTTTATTGTGCTGCACGTGGGGGCCGATTTGCCCTGCATGTTGCCGCAGCTGCTGAGCGCCGTTGCGAAGCTGCCGGCCCGGCACCCGCAAAACGGGGAGCTTATTGCGCCAGGAGTGCTGTACGTGGCCCCGCCCGCCCACCACTTGCTGCTGGCCGGCAACCGGGTGCTGGTAACGCAAGGCCCGCAGGAAAACGGGTTCCGGCCGGCCATCGACGCCCTATTTCGCTCGGCGGCCGGTGCGTATGGCCCCCGCGTGATTGGGGTGGTGCTCACGGGCTACCTGAGCGACGGGGCCCAGGGGCTGCGGCTGGTGCAGCAGCACGGCGGCCTGACTATTGTGCAGGACCCGCGCGATGCCGAGCAGCCGGATATGCCCACCCACGCCCTGGCCCTGACAACGCCCGACTACCTCGTGCCGCTGGCCCAGCTGGGCCCCCTGCTCGTGCGCCTGACTAGTGTCGTTGAGTAAATAACTAATTGATTGTCAGATAATTATAAAATAGCTTGCGCAGGCAGCTGTATGCCGGTGAGCCCCCGCCAGGCGGGCCGCGCTGGCCAAGGCCCAGCTGGTTGGCAACCTGGATTACTGCGGTGGCACCTGACAAAGGTCATCCCGCACGGATGAGGTTTGTCAGCTAAAAGCGGGGGTGGGCGCGCCTACTTTTGGGTGACCTGTTTTTTCCTCACCCGATGGTTTATTTCCCTGATATGGTTGCTGCGGCGTTGGCTGTTGGGCGGCGGCTGGCCGCCCCCAGGCCATTTTTGTGGGCCACCCCCGCGCCGCTAGCCCGGCCGTGGTAGCGCTGCCGCAAGCGGGGCTGCCGCGCCCGCCGCAAGCCCGTAGCGCCCCAAAAGCGCCGCTTGGCGCCGCCCTGAAAATCCTCTGGGTGCTGTGGGCCACCCTGGTGCCGGGCCCCAATGTGCACGCGCAGGCCATGGCAGTGGAAACCGTGCCGCCGCTCGCCTTTGGGGCCATGTTTCGGCAGTATCCGCAGGCCCGGCAGGTGACCTGGCGCCGGTTTCAGAACTGGTTTCAGGCCAGCTACACCCAGGGCCAGCGCCGCCGGCTGGTCAGGTTTAGCAGCAGCGGCGACGTGGAGGCCACGGGCCAGGATATGGCGCTCAGTGCGCTCTCACTCCCCATAAAGTACACCCTGACCAAGTACTACCCCACCCGCACTTTTTGCCGCGCCATGGAGGTGACCAATGCCCGCACCGGGGGCCTCACCTACGAGATTGCCACCTGCGAAACGGCCCTCAGCCGCACTATTACGCTGACGGCCGACGGCCGGAAAATACCCCGCCCCGACTAGCCGGGGGCACGCACGTGGTGCGCAGCGTTTTGGCGTAGGTGGGCTCGCCGCCGGCTGGCCAGGGGCAGCCATGGGCAGGGAGACAGGCAGGGGGTAGCCTGATAAAAGTCAGGTAGTAAGCCAATAATCGTCAGGGCATTGCGAAGCGATAGGGCGGAAATTTGTGGTCTGCCAACCTCCTCCTTTCGGCCGGGCAGCGGCCAGTTCCTTAGCCCCCTTTTCCCATGCAAACCCTGGAAACCTTTGCCCCGCCGGCCACGGCTGACTACCTGTCGGACCCCGAGATTACGGCCGCCATCGAGCTGTTTTTTCTGACTAAAAATGGCGTGCCCGCGCACTTGGTTGACGTGGCCACCCACGGCGGCATTGTGAAGCTGACCGGCATCACCGACAACCTGCTGGCCGCCGAGCGGGCCGAGGAAATCGCCCTGGCCGTGCGCGGCGTGCGTGGGGTCGTCAACGAGCTGGTCATCAGCACGCCCGACGTGCCCAATGACGAGCTGCACCACGCCGTGACCCAGGCCCTGGCCGCCGACCCCGCTACCACCGACTACAACGTGGCCTGCACCGTGGCCGGCGGCGTAGTGACGCCCACCGGCGTGGTGCAGTCGTGGGCCGAGCAGCAGCTGGTGCTGCGCGTGCTGCGGGGCGTGCGCGGCGTGCGCCGCCTGGTGGCCGACGAGCTAACCATCCGCTGGGGCGAAATTCAGAACTCGGACGAGGAAATCAGCACCCAAATCCGCGAGCTGCTGGCGTGGGATATCCGCGTGTTCAGCAACGAGGTAGTAGTGCGCACCACCAACCGGGTGGTGCACCTGAGCGGCACGGTGGGCACCGCCGCCGAGCGGGCGCAGGTGGTGGCCGTGGCCTACCAGGCCGGCGCTACCCGCGTAGATGCCCGCGACCTGTTTGTGGCCTACTGGGCCATCAGCAGCGATTTGCGGCGCGAAAAATTTGCCCAGCGCAGCGACGAAGACATTGCCCAAGCCGTGCTCGATACCTTCTGCTTTGACCCGCGCGTGCGCGCGTACCAGCCCGTGGTAGTGGTGCATAATGGGGTAGTTACGCTAACCGGCGAGGTAAGCAGCCTGCGCGCCAAGCAAAGCGCCGAGCGCGACGCCCGCCACGTGGTGGGCGTGTGGAACGTGCACAACCTGCTGAAGGTGCGCACCCGCTGGTTCACGCCCGATGTGGTGGTGCAGCAGTCCATTCTCGACGCGCTGGCCCGCGACCCCTACGTGGGCGTTTTCGGGTTTGAGGTGCGCGTGCTGAATGGCCGCGCCCACCTCGATGGGCGGGTCAATAGCCACTTCGAGCAGGCCCAGGCCGCCGAGGTGGCCAGCGGGGTCAACGGCGTGGCCGAAGTCGAAAACAGCGTGCGCGTGCTGGGCAGCACCGGCTTTGCCGGGCCACCCGCCGCCTGGTACCCCGGTGCGCTGCGCCCGGCTGCGCACCCCAATTCGGACTTTGCGCTGGCCGAGCGCATCCGCATGCTGTACTTCTGGTCGGCCAGCCTGCACAACCAGGACGTGGCGGTGCTGGTCGAAAACGGCCGCGCCCGCCTCGCCGGCACCGTCGATACCTGGCTCGACCGCGAGCAGGCCGCCTTCGATGCCTACGAGGCCGGCGCGCAGCACGTCACCAACGACTTGCTGCTGGCCAGCTCCCAACTCCGTTAACCCAAGGCCATGCGTTCCTCCATCCACACCGGCCGGGCCACGGCTAGTCGCCCCGCTGCGGCCCAGGTGAGCCCGGCCGCCCTGCGCATTGCCCAGGAAGCCGATGCCACCATGACCCCCGACGGCTGGGGGGCCGACTACGCCGGGCCGGGTTTGCTGGCCGAAGCGCCGGCGGCCAGCCCCAGCCAGGGCGAAGTCTTGCGGCATTCCTCTGGGCAAGTAATTGCTATTCAGCAGAATAGATTCAAATCTTCAGTTCCTTCTGAGCTATGACTCCCTCCATCCTCGTGCTGGCCAATTTGCCGGAGGCCGCCGCCCACACGGCGCGCTACGCCGCCACCCTGGGCCGCCCGCTGGGCCTGCGCCTGGCGCTGCTGCACTGCTACCTCTACCCCACGCTGCTCGAACCAGCGCTGGTGGGCGAAGTAGTGGCGCAGCTCGACCGCAACGAGGCCGAAACCCTGGCCGCCCTGCGCGCCCTGGCCCGCCGCCTGCCCGTGCCCACCGAGGTGCTGGAAGCCACCGGGCTGCTGGACGACGACGTGGCCACCGCCGTGCGCCGCTACCGCCCGCTGCTGCTGGCCATGGGCCTGGGCCCCGAGCAGGGGCTGCTCGATGAGCTGCTGCGCAGCCAGGTGCTGCCCGTGCTGCGGGCCACCGGCCGGCCGGTGCTGCTGGTGCCCGCCGCTACGCCGGCCCCGGGGGTGCCGCGCCGGGTGCTGGTGGCCGTCGATGGTGAGCCCTTTGCCCTGGCGGCAGCTTCCCGCAACCTGAGCGGGCTACTGGGCTCGTGGGCAGCTACTTACACGGTAACCCATGTGCTGCCCGGCCCCGGCGCGGCGGCCCGGTCGAGCCACCTGGCCCTGGCCGATGTGCAGGCCAGCAAGCTGCTGCCACCCGCCACGCCGCTGAGCTTGTATGAGGTGACCGACGCGGCCCCGGTCACCGGCATCCTGCAGGCCCTGGCCGATACGCAGGCCGACCTGCTGGTGCTCGTTGCCCGGCCGCGCAGCTTCTGGAGCGACCTGTTTCACCGCAGTGTTACGGCCGCCGTGCTGCGCCACACCTGGGTGCCGGTGCTGCTGCTGCCAGCGGCGGGGTAGGGGATAAGTGATGAGCTACTGGCGGGTGCCTGTGAGCGGCCCTTGCATTTTACCTTGGTAAACAGCAAGTTGCGAAGCAGGCCCTGCAACACGCGGACGAGCACCACGTGTTGCGGCCCCTGAACTGGCAGTCGGGCCAGAAAGTGCTGCTGCCGGCCCCCATTACCCTCGCTCAGCTCGATGCGCGCCTGACAGATGTCAGCCCGCCCCTTGACGGACATCATGCCCGCGCCCGTGGGGGCCCAGTAGGTTTGTTGTTGGTTATGGCTAATTCTTTTTTCTCCACTCATGAGTAAGTTACTGCTAGCCGTGTTGGGCAATTACAATCAGCAACTGAGCGCCACCCTGACCCAGGCCGAGGAGCGTTGGTCCGGCTTGTCCATCATCGAAGACAAGGTGCTCTCCGAAGAAGAGGTGGAGGAGCGCCGCCGGACGCTGCTGTTGGCGATGGCTTATCTCGACCAGCTTAAGCAATTGCTCAACCGCCACGCCAACCAGTCGGGGGCGATGGCCCCTTAAGAAAGCCACGCCCCACCAGGCAGCGCGCCGGGAGGGGCGTACTGCTCGGTTGAACCCCGGCTGCTGTATGGGTGCTCCTTGCCCGGCTGCGCTGCGCTATTGGGGGCGTTATTGCACGGCGGCGGCCGGCGGCGGCGCTACACCCCGGTGCGGCGGCCGGCGGCGGGGTAGGGGCGGGCCAGGGCTGAGGAAAACCAGAGCATAAGCCGCTTCCTGCGTAGAAAGCAGTAAATCTGTTTTTTACCGCTTGGCAGCCACCCTATGGAAATCCTTCTTATTCTTGCCCTTATCGTGCTCAACGGCGTGTTCTCCATGTCGGAAATTGCCCTGGTGTCGGCCCGCAAGGCGCGGCTGGCCGCCGAGGCGGCGGTGGGCGATGCGCGGGCCGCGGCGGCCCTCACGCTGGCCCAGGCCCCCAACCGCTTTCTGTCGACGGTGCAGATTGGCATCACCCTCATCGGCATTGTTACGGGGGTGCTCAGCGGCTCGGGCCTCACGCGGGGCCTGGAAGGGCTGGTGGGCCGGGTGCCGGGGCTGGGGCCGTATGCGCAGCCGGTGGCCGCCACCCTGGTGGTGGTGAGCATCACCTACCTCTCGGTAGTGGTGGGCGAGCTGCTGCCCAAGCGCATCGGCCTGGCCAACCCCGAGGGCATTGCCAAGCTGGTGGCCGGGCCCATGGGCTGGCTCTCGCGGCTGGCCACGCCCTTTATCTGGCTGCTGAGCGTGTCGAGCGATGGGCTGATTAAGCTCTTGCACATCGAGACGAACGCCGATGGCAAAGTGACGGAAGAAGAGATAAAAGCCCTGGTGCGGGAAGGCGCGTCGGAGGGTGCGATTCAGGAAATTGAGCACGATTTGGTGGACAACGTCTTTCGGCTGGGCGACCGCCGCGTGGGCTCGCTGATGACCACCCGGGCCGACCTCATCTGGCTCGACGTGCGCGCCGACGTGGCCGCGCTGCGCCAAACCGTGCTCGCCCACAAAGCCTCGGTGTACCCGCTCGGCGAGGGTAGCCTCGACCAGGTGCTGGGTACCATATCCTCCAAAGACCTGCTCAGCGACGACCTCAGCCAGCAGCTCGGGCGCCTGCGCGAGCTGTGCCAGGCGCCCGTGTACCTGCCCGCCGCCACCAAGGCCTACCACGCGCTGGAGCTGTTTCGGCGCTCGCGCCGCCACCACGCGCTGGTAGTGAACGAGTACGGCAGCGTGCTGGGCCTGCTCACCATCAATGACCTGTTTGACGCGCTGGTGGGCGACATTGCCCAGGAGCCCGACTCGCAGGAAGTGGTGCCGCGCGACGATGGCTCCTTTTTGATTGACGCGCAGCTGCCCTTCGCCGAGTTTGCCGAGCGCTTCCAGCTCACGGCCGCCGAGCGCCAGGGCCTCACGGGCTTTAACACGCTGGGCGGCTTCCTGCTCCAGCTGCTCAATGCCGTGCCCCAGGTGGGCCAGCACATCACCTGGCAGGGCCACTACTTTGAGGCGGTGGACATGGACCGCAGCCGCATCGACAAAATCCTGTACCGGCCCAAGGTGGTGGGCTAGGCTAGCGGGCGGGCGGCCCTGCCGGGAGAGGTGCGCTACCTGACAAAAATCAGGTAATGGGGCAATTGTTGTCAGGGCCTTGCCACGCCCTGCCCCGGACCTTTATGCGTAGCCCGCTACCTGCCCCTGAGGGGGCCGGGCGGGGCATTCGCAGCATAAAACACCCGCTTTATGGACAAGGATTTGCAAGGAAAAACCGCCCTCGTTACGGGGGCCGCTTCGGGCATCGGCCGGGCCGTGGCGCTGCTCTATGGGCAGCACGGGGCCAAGGTGATGGTGTCGGATATCGACGAAGAACAAGGCCGGCAGGTAGTAGCCAAACTGAAAGCCGCCGGGGCCGAGGCCCGCTTTTTTAAGGCCGACGTGGGCGACCCCGCCCAGTGCTACCGGCTGGTGCAGGAAACCGTGGCCGCCTTCGGCACCCTGGACATGGCCTGCAACAACGCCGGCATCACGGGCGAGCTGAGCCGCACGGCCGACTACTCGCTGGATGGCTGGCAACGCATTATCAACGTGAATCTTAACAGCGTGTTCTTCTGCCTCAAGTACGAGCTGGAAGTGATGCTGAAGCAGGGCGCGGGGTCCATCATCAACATGTCGTCCATTCTGGGGCAGGTGGGCACGCCCACGCTGGCGGGCTACGTCACGGCCAAGCACGGCGTTATCGGCCTCACCCAAACGGCCGCCCAGGAGTACGCCGCCGAGGGCATCCGCATCAACGCCGTGGGCCCCGGCTACATCGACACGCCGCTGCTCAAGGATTTCAGCGCCGAAACCAAGCAGGCGCTGGTGGCGCTGCACCCCATTGGCCGCCTGGGCCGCGCCGAGGAAGTGGCCGAGCTGGTCATCTGGCTCAGCTCAAACAAGGCCTCATTCGTGACTGGCAGCTACTACCCCGTCGATGGCGGGTACCTGGCCCGCTAATGACGCGGCGCTTGCGCAAGCGCCGCGAGCAGGCGGGCCCACCCCCAACCGGACGACCCTGAACGCCCGTGCTTGCGGTGCTCGCGCACGAAGCGAAAGCTTCGCGCTACTTTCCTTCTAACCCCTCAAAACTCTACCACCCCATGAAAATTGCCGAACACACCCTGGAGCACGAACTCGCTGGCAGCCTGGAAGCTAACCTCAGCGGCCTCACCCCCAAGCACACCCGCCAAATGCATAAAAAGGTGGCCGGCTCGGTGCAGAAGCTAGCCAAAAGCTTTGCCCGCCTGCTGGCCAAAGAGCAGCGTGCCCGCGACAAGCAGCAGCGCCGCGCCACCAAAGCCTCGGTCGAAAACCTGGTGCTGAAGCTGCACGAGCTGCTGGGCCAGCCCGCCGCCGCCGCGCCGGCCCCACTGCGGCGGGCCGGCACTCTGGCCGCGTGAGGCCGCCCGCCGCCGCGCCGGCCCCGGCTGCTACGGAATTTCTTGCGCTTACCTGCTCGAAGAGCCAGCCCGGCGGCGCGAGGCCGGGTTGTGCTGGCGCACCCAGGCAGCGGGGGCCGGCGAGCTGGTTTGCTACCCGGCCCGCAAGTGGGCCGGGCCGGCGCTTTTGGGAATCGGGCGCGGGGCGGCACGCGCGGCGATGGCGCTAGTGACAGTAGCAGGGTAGTAGTGCGCGTGACTCCGGCCGGCGAAGAGCGGCGGGTAGCGGGGCTCCGGGAGGGGCCCTGTTTGCGCGTAAGTAATTAAAAATTAATTGATTAACCAAAATAATCCATGTCCGCTACCCTGCTTGCATCCCCCATCGCCCGCCCCGCCCTCACGCCGCTTTCCCCCGAAGTGCTCCAGCGCCTCGATGCCTACTGGCGGGCGGCCAACTACCTCTCGGTGGGTCAGATATACCTGTGCGACAACCCCTTGCTGCGCGAGCCCCTGCAACTGGCGCATATCAAGAAGATGCTGCTGGGCCACTGGGGCACCACGCCGGGCCAGAACTTCATCTACACCCACCTCAACCGCATTATCAAGCGGCGCGACTTGAACATGATTTACATCTGCGGGCCGGGGCACGGCGGGCCGGCGGTGGTGGCGGGCACCTACCTGGAGGGTACCTACAGCGAGGTTTATCCGAATATCAGCCAGGACGAAATCGGGCTGAAACGGCTGTTTACGCAATTTTCCTACCCCGGCGGAATTTCCAGCCACGCCTCGCCCCAAACGCCGGGCTCCATCCACGAGGGCGGCGAGCTGGGCTACTCCCTCAGCCACGCTTTTGGGGCCGTGTTTGACAACCCCGAGCTGCTGGTGGCCTGCGTGATTGGCGACGGCGAGGCCGAAACCGGGCCCCTGGCCACCGCCTGGCACTCCAATAAGTTTCTCAACCCGGCCCGCGATGGCGCGGTGCTGCCCATTCTGCACCTCAACGGCTACAAGATTTCCAACCCCACGGTGCTGGCCCGCATCACGCCCGAAGAACTCGACCAGCTGCTGCGCGGCTACGGCTGGGTGCCCTACTACGTGGAGGGCCACGAGCCCGCGCTGATGCACCAGGCCATGGCCGCCGCGCTGGAAGAGGTGGTCTGCGACATCCACCAGATTCAGCAGCGCGCCCGCGAGCACGGCGACCTCACCCGGCCCCGCTGGCCCCTGATTGTGCTGCGCTCGCCCAAGGGCTGGACCGGCCCGAAGGAGGTCGATGGCGTGCCCAACGAGGGCACCTTTCACTCGCACCAGGTGCCGCTGGCCGTGTCGGCCAGTGCCCCGCCCGAGCACCTGGCCCAGCTGGAAGCCTGGCTGAAAAGCTACAAGCCCGAAGAGCTGTTTGACGAGGCCGGCCGCCTGCGCCCCGAGCTGGCCGAGCTGGCCCCGCGCGGCGAGCGCCGCATGGGCGCCAACCCCCACGCCAACGGTGGCCTGCTGCTGCGCGACCTCCACCTGCCCAACTACGGCGACTACGCCGTGGCCGTGCCATCGCCGGGCAGCGTGGAGGCCAGCGACACGGGCACGGTGGGCCAGTTTCTGCGCGATGTGCTGAAGCTGAACGCTGCCCCGCGCAACTTCCGCATCTTCGGCCCCGACGAAACGCTGTCCAACAAGCTCGATGCCGTGTTTGAGGCCACCAACCGGCAGTGGGAGGCCGCGGTAGAAGTCAACGACGAATTTCTGGCGCCCGAGGGGGGCGTGATGGAAATGCTGAGCGAGCACCAGTGCGAGGGCTGGCTGGAAGGCTATCTATTGACTGGCCGCCACGGCCTGTTCAACAGCTACGAGGCGTTTGTGCACATCGTAGACTCGATGTTCAACCAGCACGCCAAGTGGCTGAAAATGAGCCTCGAAATTCCGTGGCGGCGCAATATCGCCTCCCTCAACTACCTGCTGACTTCCACCGTGTGGCGGCAGGACCACAACGGCTTTACGCACCAGGACCCCGGGTTTATCGACCACGTTATCAACAAGAAAGCCAGCATTGTGCGCGTGTACCTGCCGCCCGATGCCAACTGCCTGCTCTCGGTGATGGACCATTGCCTGCGCAGCCGCCACTACGTGAACGTGATAGTGGCCGGCAAGCACCCCGCCCCGCAGTGGCTGAGCATGGACGCCGCCCGCACCCACTGCGCCGAGGGCATCGGCCTCTGGCCCTGGGCCAGCACCGACGCCGGCCAGGAGCCCGATGCCGTGCTGGCCTGCTGCGGCGACGTGCCCACCCTCGAAATATTGGCCGCCGCCAGCATCCTGCGCGAGCACCTGCCGGAGCTCAAAATCCGGGTCGTGAACGTGGTTGATTTGCTGAAGCTGGAGCGCAGCACCGAGCACCCCCACGGCCTGGACGAGGCCGATTACGATGCCCTGTTTACCCGCGACAAGCCCGTCATCTTTGCCTTTCACGGCTACCCCTGGCTGGTGCACCGCCTCACGTATAACCGCGCCAACAACCAGCAAATGCACGTGCGCGGCTACAAAGAGGAAGGCACCATCACCACGGCCTTCGACATGACGGTGCTCAACGATATGGACCGCTTTCACCTGGTGATGGATGTGCTCGACCGCGTGCCCCAGCTCGGCAACAAGGGCGCTTACCTCAAGCAGTATCTCAAGGATAAGCTGGTGGAGCACAAGCGCTACATCGAGCACCACGGCGAGGACATGCCCGAAATCCGCAACTGGCAGTGGAAAGCCTAGCACGCCGAATGAAAGAGGGCGAGTGCATGATGAGGAGCGGCAAGATGACCATGCACCCCGGCATGATGAAAATGGGCAACATGAAAATGTAGGGCCACGCGCGTAGCCGGCCCGCTTGGCCGGGCATTACCCTTGGCAGCGGGCCCGTTGTGGCCCGCTGTCCCCCCCCCCCCCCTTTTTTCGCTGCCTCCGGCCCCATGACGCCCTCCCCCGAACCGACGACTGCCCCACCGAAGCCCGTTTCGGACACCTCGGCCAAGCCTACTCCGGCGGCCCCGGCCAAGCCCGCCCCGGCGGTGGCCCATCCGGCTAAGGCCAAGAGCCACCGCCAGCTGGGCCACGGCCCCATGGGCGGGCACGACCACGGGGCCATGCTGGCCGACTTTCTGCGCCGCTTCTGGATATGCGTAGCGCTGTCGGTGCCCGTCATCGGCTTGTCGAGCATGTTTCAGCAGCTGGTGGGCTACCACCTGGTGCTGCCCTACGGCACACCGGTGGTGCTGGTGCTGGCCACGGTCATTTACGTTTATGGCGGCTGGCCTTTCTTCAGCGGCACGGTGCGGGAGCTGCGCAGCCGGCAGCCGGGCATGATGTCGCTGGTGGCGGTGGCCATCACGGTGGCCTATGGCTACAGCGTGGTGGTGCTGCTGGGCTGGCTGCGGGGCACCGACCTGCTGCTGGAATTAGCTACGCTGATTGACATTATGCTGCTGGGCCACTACTTCGAAATGCGGTCGGTGGCTGGGGCCTCGCGGGCGCTGGAGCTGCTGGTGCAGCTGCTGCCCGCCGAGGCCCACCAAAAGCAGGGCGACGCCCTCAACGACGTGCAAGTGAGCGCCTTGGTGGTGGGCGACGTGGTGCTGGTGAAGCCCGGCGAGCGCATGCCCGCCGATGGCGAGGTAACGGCCGGCAGCAGCGCCGTGAACGAGAGCATGCTCACCGGCGAGAGCACGCCGGCCCCCAAGCAAACGGGGGCCAAAGTCATTGCCGGCTCGCTCAACGGCACGGGCGCGCTCACGGTGCGCGTCACGCACCAGGGGGCCGACAGCTACTTGAGCAAGGTGGTTCAACTGGTGGCCGAGGCCCAGCAAACCAAGTCGCAAACCCAGACCCTGGCCGACCGCGCCGCCGGCTGGCTCACGGGCCTTTCGCTGGTGGCCGGCCTGGGCACGCTGGCCGCGTGGCTGTGGCTGGGCAAGGGTGCGGCCTTCGCCATCGAGCGCATGGTGACGGTGATGGTCACGGCCTGCCCGCACGCGCTGGGCATGGCCATTCCGCTGGTGGTGGCCATTTCTACCTCCATTTCGGCCCGCAAGGGCCTGCTCATCCGCAACCGCACCGCCTTCGAGGAAGCCCGCAGGATTACGGCGATGGTGTTCGACAAAACCGGCACCCTCACCGAAGGTAGCTTCGGCGTAACCCGCGTGCAGGTGCTGGCCGCCGGCCTCGACGAGGCCACCCTGCTGGGCACCGCCGCCGCCCTGGAGCAGCAGTCGCAGCACCCCATTGCCCAGGGCATGGTGGCCGAAGCCAAAAAGCGCAGCCTGCCGCTGCCCGCCATTCAGGATTTTAAGTCGCTGACTGGCAAAGGGGTAGCGGCCACCGTGAATGGCCAGGCGGTGGTAGTAGCTAGCCCCGGCTACCTCCAGGAAAAGAACATCGCCCTGCCCCCGGATGCCGTCAGCAACGGGGCCGAAACGGTGGTGTTTGTGCTGCTTGATGGGCAGCTGGCCGGCTACGTGGCCCTGGCCGACCGCATCCGCCCCGACTCCAAAGAGGCCGTGCAGCGTCTGCAGCAGCAGGGTATAAAAGTGTACATGGCCACCGGCGACAACCAGCAGGTGGCCGATGCCGTGGCCAAAACCCTGGGCCTGGATGGCGTGTATGCCGAAGTGCTACCCGACCAGAAGGTAAAGATTGTCAAGGACTTGCAGGCCCAAGGCCAGTTTGTGGCCATGACTGGTGACGGCGTGAACGACGCCCCCGCCCTGGCCCAGGCCAACGTGGGCATTGCCGTGGGCTCGGGCACCGACATTGCGGCCGAAACCGCCGACATCATCCTGGTCAACAGCAAGCCCACCGACATCACCAACCTGGTCGAATTTGGCAAGGCCACCTACGCGAAGATGCGCCAAAACCTGTTCTGGGCCACGGGCTACAACGTGGTGGCCGTGCCGCTGGCCGCGGGGGTGCTCTACCCGCATTTCGTGCTCAGCCCGGCCATGGGCGCGGTGCTCATGAGCGTGAGCACCGTTATCGTAGCCCTGAACGCGCAGCTGCTGCGCCGCGCGCTGAAATAGGCCCGCGCGGCCGGCCAAAAGCCCGCCAGGCAGAATGGTCTGCCTGGCGGGCTTTTTTCGATTCGCTAAACAGCCTCGTTTTTATACTAGTAATCCTATGAGCATAAACGTATTAGCCACCACCGCCCAGGCGCTGGTGGCCCCCGGCAAAGGCCTGCTGGCGATGGACGAAAGCACCGGCACCTGCAACGCCCGCTTCGCCGCCCAGGGCCTGCCCAAAACCGTGGAAGTCCGCCGCGCTTACCGCGAGCTGCTGGTAACTACGCCGGGCCTGGGCGAGGGCATCAGCGGGGCCATCCTGTTTGATGAAACCATCCGGCAGCGCACCGGGGCGGGCGTTTCGTTCGTGGAAACCTTGCAGCAGGCGGGCATTATTCCTGGCATTAAGGTGGACCTGGGCGCGCACGAGCTGGCCGGCTTCCCCGGCGAGCAGGTGACCGACGGCCTCGACGGCCTGCGCCCCCGCCTGGCCGAATACGCGGCGCTGGGGGCGCGCTTTGCCAAGTGGCGGGCGGTGCTCACCATCGGCCCCGACCGGCCCAGCCGGGCCGGCATCGCGGCCAATGCCCACGCCCTGGCCCGCTACGCCGCCCTGTGCCAGGCGGCCGGCCTGGTGCCCATCGTGGAGCCCGAAGTGCTGCTGACCGGCCCCCACTCGCTGGCCCGGTGCGCCGCCGTAACCGAGGAAGTGCTGCACGAGGTATTTGCCCAGCTGCGCATGCAGGGCGTGGCCCTGGAAGGCATGTTGCTGAAGCCCAGCATGGTGCTGGCCGGCACCGACTGCCCCAAGCAGCCCACCACCGCGCAGGTCGCCGACGCCACCGTGGCCTGCCTGCTGCGCACGGTGCCGGCGGCCGTGCCGGGCGTGGCGTTTTTGTCGGGCGGGCAGTCGCCCGAGGATGCCACGCGCCACCTGGCGGCCATGCACGAGCGGTTTGCCGGCCGGCTGCCGTGGGCGCTCACGTTTTCGTTTGGCCGCGCCTTGCAGCAGCCGGCCCTGGCAATCTGGGCCGGGCAGGCGGCCAACGTGGCCGCCGCCCAGCAGGCCCTGCTAGTGCGCGTGCGCGGCAACCAGTTGGCGGTTGAGGTGGGTAGCGTGGCGGCCGCCTCTGCATAGGTGCTTTTAAGTAACTAATTACCAATCAACACTTTAACTATAAATTCTTTTCAATCATGGAAACCTTCAAAAAGAATACCCAGGCCGGCCACGTAGTGCTCGCCGCCTTGGCGGGGGCCGGGGCCGGCGTGCTCGGCGGGGTGCTGCTGGCCCCCACCACCGGGGCAGCTACCCGCCAAAACCTGAAAGGAATGGCGCAGAAATACGCCGGCCTGGCCAGCGAGCAGCAGCAAGAGGCTACCCATCACCTCGCCGAGCGGGCTACCCGGCTCGGGGTTGCTTGTAAAAACCTGGTAAACAATGGCCTGGGTCATCTTCAGCAGTGGGGCCTGCTGCCCGAAACCTCGTCCCGCCCTTATTAGCGCGGTTTCAGGTTGGGGCCCGGCCGGCCGGTTTACGCTGTTAAGCCAGCTGCCTTCAACGACAACCGGCCGGCCCCAGCCCGAAACCGCTTGCCCGCTACGCCACGCGCCCCCCGCCGGGCGGCAGCCAGACCAGCATGGTCCGGTACTGCCGCCCGGCGGGGGGCGCGCTACGCATCAGCTAATGAGCGCCTTACAGGGCGTTCAGCATCTTAACGATTTGGCGCTTGCGCTTGCCAAGCTTGGCTTGCAGGCGGCCCACCAGCTCGTGGCCCTTGCCTTCCACGTAGGTCAGGTCTTCGTCCGTGAGCTGGCTGTAGGTTTGTTGGAGCTTGCCTTTGAGCTGATTCCAGTCGCCGCGCAGGTTCAGGCGGTGGTCTACGCGCAGGTTGCGAAATTTGCGGCGGCGCTCAATGCCTTTCTGCGAGTAGAGCAGGACCCCGGCGAGGGCACCTACGCCGGCGCCAGCCAGCATGGTGAGTAGGACTTTACCGGTTTTGTTTTTGGGGGTTTCGCACGTCATGGGGAGCAGGCTGAAAAGTGGGGGAGGCCGTTGCTGGCCAGCAGCAGTGCTGGGCGGCGAGGGTTTAGCAAAGGTGCCGCCGCCCGGGGCCGCGCGGCCCTGACAAACGTCAGGCCAGCGCCTGACGTTTGTCAGGGCCCGGCCGGGGCACTTGCCGGAACCTTGTGGGCAAGGAATCAGCAGGCGGGGAGGAAGAATTAAAAATCTGTTAATCAAGTTTTTAATTCTTCCTCCCCGCCTGCTGATTCCCCAGTCATCCCGCCCTTCCCGGCTACCCACAACCCCTTTTGATGGAGTATTACCTAACCCCCGTGGCCGAGGTGGCCGCCGCGCTGCGTACCTCGCCGGCTGGCCTCGACGCCGCCACGGCCCGGCAGCGCCTGGCCGAGCACGGCCCCAACCAGCTGGCCGACACCAGGCAAAAAGCCTGGTGGCAGCTGCTGCTAAGCCAGTTCACCGATGTGATGATACTGGTGCTGCTGGCGGCGGCCGGCATCTCGGTAGTGGTAGGGGAGGCGCAGTCGGCCTATGTTATTCTGGCCATCATCATTCTGAATGCGGCCCTCGGCTTCGGGCAGGAATACCGGGCCGACAAGGCCCTGGCGGCCCTGCAACAGCTGGCCCCCCCGCAGGCGCAGGTGCTGCGCGGCGGCCAGCCCGTGGCCGTGCCAGCGGCCAGCCTGGTACCCGGCGATGCGGTGCTGCTCGAAGCTGGCAACGTCATTCCGGCCGACGTGCGCTTTCTCGAAACCCACGCCCTGAAGGTCGATGAGTCGTCGCTCACCGGCGAGTCGGCCAACGTGGAGAAAACCCCGGACCCGCTGCCCGCCGGCACCTACCCCCTCGGCGACCGCCTGAACCTGGGCTACAAGGGCACCAGCGTAACCAGCGGCCGCGCCACGGCCTACGTGGTGGCTACCGGCATGGGCACCGAGCTGGGCAAAATTGCCGCCCTGCTGCAAACCGCCGAAACCCAGACGCCGCTGCAACAGCGGCTGGGCACGTTTGGGAAGTGGCTGGCGGCGGGGGCGGTAGGCATTTGCGCGGTGTTTTTTGCGGCCGGCTGGTGGCGCGGCGAGCCGCTGGGCGACCTGCTGCTGGTCGCCATCTCGCTGGCCGTGGCGGCCATTCCGGAGGCGCTGCCGGCGGTGGTTACCATTGCGCTGGCGCTGGGCGCGCAGCGGCTGGCCAAAGACCACGCCCTGGTGCGCAAGCTGCCGGCCGTGGAAACGCTGGGCTCGGTTACCTACATCTGCACCGACAAAACGGGTACGCTGACTATCAATAAGATGACTACGCAGGCCGTGTACGCCAACCCGGCGTTTAGCCTGCCCGCGCTGGGCGGCCGCGACGCCCTGCTCACCGCCCTGGCCCTCAACACCGATGCCACCCAGGGCCCCGACGGCCAGTGGCTCGGCGACTCGACCGAAGTGGCCCTGGCCCGCTACGCCGCCGAAAAAGACTACCCTCGCCCCAGGCTCGAAGCCTGGTTTCCGCGCCTCGCCGAGCTGCCCTTCGACGCCGAGCGCAAGTGCATGACTACCCTGCACCAGACCGAGCAGGGCGTGCTCGTGCTCACCAAAGGCGCGCCCGGCGTGCTCTTCGCCCAGCTCGCCGCCGACCAGAAAGCCCAGCTGCCCGACCTCGAAAAGCGCGCCAACGACCAAGCCGCGCAGGGCTTCCGGGTGCTGGCCTACGCCGCCCGGCTGCTGCCCGCTCTGCCCGCGCAGCTGGCGGCGGCCACCCTCGAAACCGACCTGGCCTTCATCGGCTTCGCCAGCCTCATCGACCCGGCCCGGGAGGAGGCCGCCCCGGCCGTGGCCGCGTGCCAGGCCGCCGGCATTATCCCGGTGATGATTACCGGCGACCATCAGCTCACCGCCGAGGCCATTGCCCGCAAGCTGGGCATTCTCTCGAAGCCCGGCGAGCTGGTGCTCACCGGCCCCGAGCTGGCGGCCCTCGACGAGCCCGCCTTCGCCGCCGTTGTGGAAAAAGTGCGGGTGTACGCCCGCGTCGACCCGGCCCAGAAGCTGCGCATTATCAGTGCGTTGCAGGCTAAAAAGCAGTTTGTGGCCATGACCGGCGACGGCGTGAACGACGCCCCCGCCCTCAAGCACGCCGACATCGGCATTGCCATGGGCATTGGCGGCACGGAGGTGGCGAAGGAGGCCGCGCACCTGATTTTGCTCGATGATGACTTTGCCACCATCGTGGTGGCCGTGAAGCACGGCCGGCGCATCTACGACAATATTCTCAAGTTTATCCGCTACATTTTGTCGGGCAATGTGGGCGAGGTCTGGGCGATTTTCCTGGCCCCGTTCTTCGGGCTGCCCATTCCGCTGCTGGCCATTCAAATTCTGTGGATTAACCTGCTCACCGACGGCCTGCCCGGCCTGGCCCTGGCCTACGAGCCCGCCGAGGCCAACGCCATGCAGCGCCCGCCCCGCCCACCGGGCCAGTCCATTTTGGCGGGGGGCCTGGGCTGGTTTGTGGGCTGGGTGGGCCTGCTGGTGGGGACCCTCACGCTGGGCACCCAGGCCTGGGCCATCCGCGACGGCGACGCGCACTGGCAAACGATGACGTTCACGGTGCTCTGTTTCACGCAGCTGGGCAGCGCGCTGGCCATCCGCTCCTCGCGCGAGTCGCTGTTCACGCTGGGCCTGTTTTCCAACAAGCCCATGCTGGGGGCGGTGGTGGTGGCGGTGGCGCTGCAGCTGCTGATTATTTACCTGCCATTTTTGAATAAGATATTCACCACCAGTCCGTTGTCGTGGGGCGAGCTGGGGCTGACGGTAGCTGTATCGAGCGTGGTGTTCTGGGCCGTGGAGCTGCAAAAGTTTGTGGGGCGGCGGCGCGCGGGGGCAACAGTGCCTGAGACACCACCGCTAAGAACGGCAGTGCTGGCGGCGACCTAGTCGCTCCGGTTTGCCGGCGCCGGCTGGCGCCGGCAAGGCAGTTGCCTGGTTGCTGTTTGGGAGCCGGCTGGCCATCCTGAGTTGGCTTACCTGGTTGCCGGTGGGCGGCGCAAGGGGGTAGCAAGAGAAGCAGCACGAGGCGCAGGACGCACCAACGACAACCGGCCGGCTGGCTAGCGCCGGCGGACCGGGCTAATGCCTTTAACATAGTAACTAAAAAGTATTTATGGTACCCAATGTTCAGCTTCAGCCCCCTGGCCTCACCACCGCCGCCGTGGCTGCGGCCCGTGCCGCGCACGGCCGCAACGTGCTGCCCGACAACGCCCCCACCGGCCTGCTGGCCACGCTGAAAGACGTGGTGACCGAGCCCATGTTTCTGTTGCTGCTGGTGGCCTGCGGGGTGTATGTGGCGCTGGGCGAAGTGGCGGAAGCCCTCACGCTGGGCGCGGCGCTGCTGGTGGTGGCCAGCATTTCGGTGTACCAGGCGCTGCGCAGCGACGCGGCCCTGGGGGCCCTGCGCGAGCTGACCCAGCCCCAGGCGCAGGTGCGGCGCAACGGCGCGCTGGCCACCGTGCCGGTCGAAGACCTGGTGGTGGGCGACGCCGTGCGCGTGGCCGAAGGCAGCCGCCTGCCCGCCGACGGCACCATCACGGAGCTCAACGACTTTTCGGCCGACGAGGCCACCCTTACCGGCGAGGCCGTGCCGGTGGCTAAGGCCGTGGGCGATGCCGTATTTGGCGGCACCAGCACGGCCTCGGGCAGCGCCTGGCTCACGCTCACGGCCGTGGGCGGGCAAACGAAGCTAGGCCTGATTGGGCAAAGCATGGCGGCTATCGCCACCGAAAAAACGCCCTTGCAGCTACAGGTGCAGCAGTTTGTGGCCCGCATGGCCTGGGTGGGGCTCGGGGCGTTTGCGCTGGTGTGGGGCGTCAATTATGCCAAGTCGGGTGATTGGGTCACGGCCCTGCTCTTCGGCCTCACGCTGGCCATGTCCATTTTGCCCGAGGAAATTCCGGTGGCCTTCAGCAGCTTTATGGCGCTGGGCGCGGCCCGCCTGAGCCGGCTGGGCGTGCTCACCAAGCAGCCCCAAACCGTGGAAAGCCTGGGCTCGGCCACCGTCATCTGCACCGACAAAACCGGCACTCTTACCGAAGAAGGCATGCGGGTTAAGCAGCTCTACGACGGGGCCACGGCCACGCTTGTGGCCCTGCCCGGCCCGCTCACGGCCACCGCCGCCCCGGTGCTGGCCTATGCCCGCTGGGCCAGCGAAACCGAGCCCTTCGACCCCATGGAAAAGGCCATCGTGGCCGCCTTCGTAGCCGCCGACCCGGCCGCCGCCGCCGCGCCCGCCCCCATGCTGCACGAGTACCCGCTGGCCGGCACCCCGCCCATGATGACGCACGTGCGCCAAGTGAGTGGCCAGCCGCTAATTGCCGCCAAAGGGGCGGTTGAGCACGTGCTGGCCGTGTGCCGCCCCGCCCCGGCCGTGGCCGCCGAAATCCGCCGCGTGGCGCAGGAGCTGTCGGCGCAGGGCTACCGGGTGCTGGGCGTGGCGCGGGGCACCCAGCCCGGCCCCGATTTTCCGGCTGCGCAGGACGATTTTACCTGGGAATTCCGAGGGTTGATTGCCCTCGAAAACCCGCCCAAGGCCAACGCGGCGGCCGTTATCAAAGCCTTTACCGAAGCGGGTATTAAAGTGAAGATGATAACCGGCGACTTCCCCGAAACGGCCCAGGCCATTGCCCGCCAGGTGGGCCTGCCGGGGGCCGATACGCTGCTCACCGGCCAGCAGGTTATGGACTTGCCGGCCGCCGAGCTGCCGCCGCTGGCGGCCCGCACGGCGGTGTTTGCCCGCATGTTTCCGGAGGCCAAGCTGAGAGTGGTGGAGGCCCTCAAAGCCACCGGCGAGGTAGTGGCTATGACCGGCGACGGCGTGAACGACGGCCCCGCCCTCAAGGCCGCGCACATTGGGGTGGCCATGGGCCGGCGCGGCACCGAAGTGGCCCGCCAGGCCGCCTCCCTGGTGCTCGTCAACGACGACCTGGGCGGCATGGTCACGGCCATTGCCCAGGGCCGGCGCATCTACCAGAACTTCAAAAAAGCGGTGTTCTACGTCGTCTCCATCCACATTCCCATTGTGCTCACCGTGGCCGTGCCGCTGCTGGCGGGCTGGCGCTGGGAAAACCTGTTTACGCCCGTCCACATCATTTTTCTGGAGCTGGTAATGGGCCCCACCTGCTCCATCGCCTTCGAAAACGAGCCCGCCGAGGCCGGCCAGATGCGCCAGCCGCCGCGCCCGCTCACCAGCACCTTCCTGGCCGGGGCCGAGCTGGGCCGCAGCCTGGCGCAGGGCCTGGGCATTGCGGCGGCCGTGCTGGGCGTGTACTACTACTTTATGCAGCAGGGCGCGGCCCTGCCGGTGGTGCGCACGCTCACCTTTGCCACGCTGGTACTCAGCAACATCGGCCTCACGCTCGTCAACCGCTCGTTCACGCAGTCGGTGCTCCAGACCCTGCGCGTGCCCAACCGCCTGCTCTGGCTGATGCTGGCCCTCACGCTGGCCCTGCTGCTGGTGACGCTGCTGGTGCCGCCGGCGCAGCGACTGTTTGGCTTCGCGCCCGTGCCGCTGGCGGCCCTGGGCTGGTGCGCGCTGGCCGCGCTGCTGGGGGTGGGGTGGGTGGAGGGGTACAAGGCCGTGCTGCGGGGCAGGGGATGAGCATAAAGACCACGTAATCAAGTAGTTGACCGTATAGGAGCGTGCTGCCTTACCGGGGAGTCTCCCCGGCCCATGCGGGGTGGCGGATTTGCCCGCCCAGGTAGCCCGGCCCGCCCACCGGCCCGGCGCTGACCAGCGCCAGCCGCCGCGCCAGCATCGCTCCCACGTTATGGACTGCGCAACAGCACGTACTATTTTTCTTGCTTGCCAATAGCCTGATTTAAATCAAGTTATTGCCGGCATTGCGTCATGTCGCCCGCGGGCGGGAGCCGATACTTTTGCTGCGGTGCCTGTCCGCTTTGCCGGGCCGCGGCGGCCTTCACGCCGCCCCTCCTTATTGCAGCCGGGCGGCGCCCGCCCTCCCGGGCGCGCCCTTTTTCTTAGTGCTATGAACCCAAGCTTTGTTGTACTCACCAATGCCTCACCCGCCGGCGAGCCCACGCTGGCCTATGCCGCGGCGCTGGCCGCCGCCGTGGGGGCCACCCTGCACTTGGTGCACGTAGTGCCGATGCCACCCGTTGCCACCCTACAGTATGGCCAGCTGCTGGTTGATCTGGACTACGTGCCCGCTGTGCGGGCGGCCCTGACGAAGGCGGCCACCCGGCTGCCGGTGCCCACCACGGTGGAGGTGCTGGAGGGCGACTGGCTCAGTGCGTGCCAGCAGGTGCTGGCCCGCCACCAGCCGGCACTGCTGGTGGCGGGCCTCACGGCCACCAACGGCCCGCTCGATGAGCTGCTCAGCAACCGCGCCTTGCCCTTGCCGCACCAAACCGGCTACCCCCTGCTGCTGGTGCCCGAGCGCCTGCCCGCCGCCGCCCAGCGCCCTCCGCGCCACCTGCTGCTGGCCGTGGAGGACCAGCCCTTCCGGCTCACGCCGCCGGTGCGGGCGCTGGCCCCGCTGCTCGACGCGCTGGCCTGCACCGTTACGCCCCTGACGGTGCTGCCCCTGTACCACCCCCTGGCTGCCGGCGAGGCCGGCCTGCTGGCCGCCCAAGCCTGCGGCCTGGCCGCCGCGCTGCCGGGTGCCAAGCTGCACCGCGTGGTGGGCGTGCGCCCCGCCACGGGCATTTGGGAGGCGGCTGACGAGCTGGCGGCCGACCTGGTAGTGCTGCTCGACCAGGGCCACGGCTGGGTGCATAAGCTCTTCAGTGGCAGCGTTATCGCCGATGTGCTGCGCTACTCCCAGGTGCCCGTGCTGCTGCTGCCCGTGGCAACGGACTAGCGCCCGGCGCTGGTTAGCCCCGCCGCTGTTCCACGTTTTATTCTTCCCTCGCCATGCCCCTGACGCTCGTTGTTTTTGCCGGTTTTTACGAAGCTGCCCGCCACGCCGAGCAGTATGCCGATACCCTGGGCCAGGCCCTGACCGGCCGGCTGGTGCTGCTGCACGTCAACCGCGCTTCGCTGTTTGACCCCTACCTGATAGTGGGTGAGCGCTACCGCCAGGCCGAGCTAGCTACCGAAACCGACACCACGGCCGCCCTGCACCGGCAGGCGGCGGCGCTGCGCACGCCGGCTACCGTGGTCGTTACCACCGACCTGCTGCCCACCATCGCCCACGACCTGGCCACCCGCTACGCGCCGGCCCTGTTTGTGCTCAGCCAGCCCGACGCCGGGCACCCCGCCGCCAGCGTGGTGGCCGACTGTGCCGACCTGCTGCGAGCCGGCCAGCATGCGCTGCTGGCAGTGCCCCTCGCTACCCCGGCCACCCGGCCCCCCCGCCGCATCCTGATTGCCACCGACCGCGAGGCCTTTGCCCTGGCCCCGGCGGCGCTGGCCCTCCGCGCGCTGCTCGCGCTGCCCGGCACCGAGCTGCTCGTGGCCCACGTGTCGGGCGGGGTTGAGGATGACTCGGGCTGCGCCGCTGCCCTGCGCGCCGTGCAGGCCAGCGGCCTCCTGGCCGGGCTGCCCATTCCCGCGCTAAGAGGCTATAATCAAGATGATTATGCCGAAGGCGTGCTGAATGCCGTGCGCAACACGCAGGCCGACCTGGTAGTGGTGTTTGCCCGCCAGCGCAGCTACCTGGGCGACGTGTTTCACCGCAGCGTAACGGCCCGGCTATTAACCGATTGCCCCGTGCCGATACTGGTGCTGCCCACCACCCTGGCCGCCGGGCCCGCCCCCGTACCCGAGGCTTCGGCCACTATAATCCAGTCTGCCACCAGCGTGCTCCAGGGCCTCAGCCCAGCCTACTGAGAACAGCTCCTAAGTCAAGCCATCCGCTCCGGTCCGACGCCGAACGCGTCGGACCGGAGCGGATATCCTAACCTGAAAGGGCGGTCAGCTACCCAAAATACGGCGACTACGGCCACCAGCCTGCCGCCCTGGCTGCGCCCCTAGCCCCCGACCACCGCGCCGAGGGCGGCGACGTGTACGACCTCCCCAAGGAGCAAACTGCGCGGCAAGCCGGGTGGCCTACAGCGGCTGGGTCAGGCGCACGCCGCCGTAGGCGTAGCCGTTCACGTTCAGGCCCTGCATGGGCGTGAGGGATAAGTCTTTGCCGTGCAGCTTCTTATAAAAGTGCAGCACGGCCACCCCCGCCGTGGCACCCACCGCGCAGCCGATGAGCGCATCGGTAAAGTGCTGTGGGGGCAGGGCCGCGCCGTCGTACCCGGCGGCCGCGCGGTGCAGCCGGGGTACCAGCACGCCCACGCTGGCCCCCACGGCGTAGCCCACCAGGTTGTCGCTGAGGAAGTGCTTGCCAGCCTTAAGGCGGAAGTAGGCCACCACCACCGGCACGGCCGCCGCCGCGCCCCACACGTAGGGCTGGGCCCGCGAGCCGGGGTTGAAATCGTGAAAAACCTGGGCCGCAAAAAACGTGGCCGTGGCCGTGTGGGCCACGTGCCCGCCAAAAAACGAGTTGGCCGCCACCGCCCCGCTGCGCCGGCCGCCGCCCTCGGCCCCGTAGAGGTAGGGCCGGTAGCGGTACACGGTGCCCACGGTGAGCGTAAAAATGGCGGCCGTGGTGGCCATCGTTTCCAGGTAGAGGCCCGCCACCTGGCCGTAGCGGCCGTGCACGGGCGCGTCGAAGGCCAGCAGGGCGGGCACCAGCGCCAGCGTGCCGTAGCAGAGCGCGTCGCTCTGGGCCTGGGCGCGCGCGCTGTACGTGCCGGCCGCAAACCGGTCGATACCAGGTATTTGGGTGCGGTCCAGCGCCGCCAGCTCGGCGGCCGGGGCTACGCGCTTGTGCTGCACCAGGTAGAGGCCGGCGGCGCTGAGGCCGGCCAGCCCCAGCGTGAGGGGTGCCTCCACGGCAAACCGGGTCTGGTAGGGCGAGGGCGCCTGCTGGGCCAGGGCGGCCGGGGCTGGCCCCAGCCCCAGCAGCCCGGCCAGAAGGGGCACCGCTAAACGCTGCATGAGAAAAATTGTAAAGCCAAATACGCCGGCCGCGCGCCACCGGAAGCTGCCGCAAGTACCGCCCGCCCGGCCGCGCCGGGGCTGATGAGAATCAGGCTTTTTGGTGATTTATATCAGGTAGTAGGGGGGTAGGGGGCGCTAGCTTTGAGCTAGCCAGTATGCCCGCCCTGCGCCGGGCGCCGGCCGATTTCCCTATGCGCCACCGCCTCTTATTTGAATCTCCTACCCTCGTGCTCGACTACGACGCCGTAGACGACCTGCTGCACGCCCGCTGGGGCCCCGCCCAAACGCTGGCCTCGACCCAGGACGGCTACGAGCAGATATTGGCCGTGCTGCCCACCCAGCACTGCCACCGCCTGCTCGACGACCGCCGTGCCTCGCACCTGATGTGGGACGAGCTGGCCACCTGGATGGCCACCGACTGGTACCCGCGCGCCTACGCGGCGGGCCTGCTGCGCCACGCTGTGGTGTTTGCCGATGATTTTTTTGGGCACCTCGCCACCGCGCTGGTGCTGGCGCGGGTAGATGGCGATGGCCAGCTCGCGGGCTTCGGCTCCGAAGCGGCGGCCCGCCAGATGCTGCTGGCCGCGTAGGCCCCGCGCCCTTTCCCTCCCGCCCTCGCTATGCTGCTCGATACCAGGCTCCCGGCCGCCTATCTTTTCCGGGGCATTCGCCCCGACCTGGTGCGGGTGCTGCTGATTTCCAGCTTCTTCCACCTGCTCAAGCT
This sequence comes from Hymenobacter sp. H14-R3, assembly GCF_030063445.1. Classification (GTDB taxonomy): domain Bacteria; phylum Bacteroidota; class Bacteroidia; order Cytophagales; family Hymenobacteraceae; genus Hymenobacter. Next base: position 24,546 of record NZ_JASITD010000039.1, read on the forward strand.
CGCCATTGGGGCCTTCCTGCCGCCCGTGCCGCTGCAGCTGCCCACCATTCTGGGCAGCCTGATTTCGCTGCTGCTGGCTTTCAAAACCAACCAGTCGTACGAGCGCTGGTGGGAGGCCCGCAAGGTGTGGGGCGCCATCGTCAACGACTCGCGCGCGCTGGTGCTGCAAGCCAGCGGCTTCGTGCCCGATGCCGTGCTGGCCGCCGCCCCGTGGCCGCTACGCGCGCTGGCCCACCGCCAGATAGCCTGGTGCTACTGCCTTGGCGAAACCCTGCGCGGCCTCGATACCACCGCCACCCTCACCAGGTTGCTACCCCCCGCCGAGCTGGCGTACACGCACAGCCAGGATAACAAGCCCCTGGCGCTGCTGGCCCTGCACACGGCGCAGCTCAAAAAGCTGTTCGAGCAAGGGGCCCTCAATGCCTACCAGCAGGTGCAGCTCGATGCCACGCTGCTGCGCCTCTGCGACGCGCTGGGCCAGGCCGAGCGCCTCAAGAGCACGGTGTTTCCGGCCAGCTACCGGCGGCTGGTGCATTTTTTCATCTACCTGTTTCTGCTCACGCTCTCGCTGGGGCTGGTGCAGGCCATCGGGCTCTGGGAAATTCCGGTGCTGCTGACCACCGCCTCCACCTTCTTCCTGCTCGAGCGCACCGCCCGCTACCTGCAAGACCCCTTCAGCAACCAGCCCACCGATACGCCGGTCACGGCCCTGGCCCGCACCGTGGAAATCAACCTGCGCCAGCTGCTGCACGAAAGCGCCGTACCCGCGCCGCTCGCGCCCGAAGGGTTCTACTTGCTGTGAGGCGGCGGGCTTTTCGCTGGCTTGCCCGCACCCTGTTTTCCCTACCCCCCCGCTGATAGCCAGAGCCCCGATTAACCTTTTTGTTGTGTTACTTATGATTAAGATTCTGGCTTTAAGTAATTTAAGCCTATGCTATGCTAACAAAGTGTAGTGCTGCAGTAGTAGGGGAGTAGCTTTTGAGTCTACTATTTTACGTGTTGCAAAGGACCATTTGCAACACGTAAAAAACTTTAAGCGAGTATGTTGCGTGAGCTATTCACGGTGTTTGGCCTTCGCACTAGCTAGCACTACGACCCCATTAGCTCCCCGCGAGCCATAGATGGCGGCTGCTTTCACATCGCGCAGGAGCGTCACCTGCCGAATGGGTTGGCTGCGCAATGCCTGTTGTAACTGCCTAATAGTGGCCGCATCGTTATTGTAGAAAGCCTGTCCATTAACCACATATACTAAGGGGAAGCCTCGGGGCTTGGTGGGGCTTGGCAACAGCCGAGTGGGTGCTGCACTGAATGTGGCAACAGACACGCCCATCCGGCACAGTGGCATTTGATAGGGAGCTAGAAGCGTGTCGTGCCAAGCGCGCAGCTGCACGGCTGCTACTTGTTGGGACAGCGCGAGGTGTTGCACACTGTCCAGCCAAACCGAGTTGTCTATAACTAATGGCGTAGGGAGGGTTTGTGCACGAGTAGGCAAGCTGCCTAGCAGTAAGGAAGCTAGCAAAAGAAACAGGGCGTAACGCATAGTTAGCAGATGCTTAGTAAGTGGCTTTTGCATATGGCAGCTTCCCATAATTAACCAAAAGTAAGTACCCGTTGGCAAATAGTTTATGTTAAAAAAGAATGTCATGCTGAACGCAGTGAAGCATCTTAGTCGCGTAACCAGCTCTAAACGTGAAGATTGCTCTTCTGATTAAGATGCTTTACTGCGTTCAGTATGACGCTTTTGTATAGCAAACTAATGAGCAACGGGTACTTATTCCTCAGAAGTTGACCAATCTAAAAATACTAAAACAGGCGTGGTAGTTGGGCAGACGGAAACTCGGCACTTTTCTAAGGTTTGTCCGACAACACTTCTCATGTTAAAGGACAAAACCACGAAAAGAGTGTGACGCTATTCGCTGCTCTGCTGCCTCCGCCTCAGTGCTGCCAGCAAATGTGCTGGTCCTCCAGCGGCACGGCGATACCCTCGTAAGCGGGCAGGATGCGGGCCGTGAAATCACCGGCGGGGCGGGTGGTGGTGACGAGCGCCTGGTAGTGGTAGTGGCCATCGGCGCTGCGGTCGGCGGGTGGTTGCAGCAGGATGCGCAGGGTGTTTTCGCCGGGCAGGCCCGTGGCGTACAGCTCGACCATGACCTGGGCGGGGGTGAGCGCGCCGAGCCGGATGGGCACCTGAAACAGGTAGCCGCCGGCCACGGCCTGCGTTTGCACCTCCCCAAAGCCCAGCGCCGCCCACTCGCGGCCCACGGCCTGGTGCCGCGTGCTGATGGCTGCGCCGGCCGCGCCTTTGGCGGCCACGCGCTGGGCGTAGCGGGTGGCGGCGGGCAGGTAGTAGCTCTCCGTGTACTCGCGCACGGTGCGGTTGGCCGAGAAGGGGGGCGTGAGGGTGGCCATGCTGCGGCGCATGCGCTCGACCCAGCGGGTGGGGATGCCGTGGGCGTCGCGGGCGTAGAACTCGGGCACCACCTGGGTTTCGAGCAGAGTGTAGAGCGCGTCGGCCTCGGCGGCGTCCCAGGCGGGGTCGTCGCCGTGCTCCTGGCCGTCGCCCAGGGCCCAGCCCACTTCGGGGGTGTAGGCTTCGGCCCACCAGCCATCGAGCTCCGAGAGGTTGAGGCCGCCGTTGGCCAGCACCTTCATGCCGCTGGTGCCGCAGGCCTCCCAGGGCCGGCGCGGCGTGTTCAGCCACACATCGACGCCCTGCACCAGGTGCTCGGCCATCAGCATGTCGTAATCACTGAGAAAGACAACATACTGATACAGATTATGTTGGCTAATAAACTGCATCCACTGCTGAATGAGGGCCTTGCCCGATTCGTCGAAGGGCGGGGCCTTGCCGGCCAGCACCAGCTGCACCGGCTGCTTGTGGTTGGTGAGCAGCCGGATGAACCGCGCGGGGTCGTGCAGCAGCAGGTCGGGCCGCTTATAGGGCACGAAACGGCGGGCGAAGCCCAGGGTTAATACATTCGCATCGAGCACTTTGGCGGCGATGGCAAGCAGCTCGGGCGGCTGGCCGGCTACGGTGAACTGCCGGGCCAGCCGCGCGCGGGTGTAGGCCACCAGCGCCTGGCGGCAGCTGGTGCGCAGCTGCCACAGGGGCGCGTCGGGCACCTGGCCAATGTGCTGGGCCAGGGCGGTGAGGTCGCCGCGCCATCGCTCTTTGCCGCAGGCGGTGGTCCAGACCTCGTCGGCGGCCTCGGAATCCCAGCTGGGGATGTGCACGCCGTTGGTGACGTGGCCAATCGGCACCTCCTCAACGGGCCAGCGCGGAAACAGCCCGCTGAACAACTGCCGGCTCACCTGGCCGTGCAGCTGGCTCACCGCATTCACGGCCCCGCAGCCCCGAATGGCCAAAAAGGCCATGTTGAAGCTCTCGGTGGGGTCGGTGGGGCGCTGGCGACCCAGCGCCAGCAGGGTATCGAGGTCGATGCCGAGCTCTTGCCGGGCATAGTCGCCCAAAAACTGGTTCATCAGGGCCGGGCTGAAATGGTCGAAGCCCGCTGCCACGGCCGTGTGAGTGGTGAAGAGGTTGCCGGGCCGCGTGGCGGCCAGGGCGGCCTCAAACGAGAGGCCGGTTTCCAGCATCAGCGTGCGGGCCCGCTCCAGCACCACAAAGGCGGCGTGGCCCTCGTTGAGGTGGCACACTTCGGGCCGGATACTCATCGCCCGCAGCACTTTCCAGCCCCCGATGCCGAGGATAATTTCCTGCTGAATGCGCTGCTCCATGCCCCCGCCGTAGAGCTCAGTCGTGACGCCCCGGTGCACCGGCAGGTTGGCCGGGTCGTTGCTGTCGAGCAAATACAGCAGCACGTCGCCCACCTGCGCCTGCCAGATGCGCAGCCACACCGGAAAGCCCGACAGGCTGATTTGCAGCCGCAGCCACTCGCCGTTGGGCAGCCGCAGCGGGGTAATGGGCAGCTGGCCGGGGTCGTTGTACGGAAACAGCGCCTGCTGAACACCCTGGCGGTCAATCTCCTGACGAAAATAGCCCTGCTGGTACAGCAGCCCCACCGCCACCACGGGCACCCCCAGGTCGCTGGCCGACTTTAGCTGGTCGCCGGCCACGTTGCCCAGCCCGCCCACGTAAATGGGCAGCGCCTCGCTCAGCATAAACTCCATGCTGAAATACGCCACGCAGGTGAGCGCCGCCGCCGGGTGCTCCTCCTGAAACCACTTGGGGCGGTCGGTGGCCTGCTGCTTTTGCGTCAGCAGGGCCGCCATCTGCGCCCGGAAGGCCGGGTCGGCGAGGCGCTGTTCCAGCACCTCGCGCGAGGCGGTTTGCAGCACTACCCAGGGGTTGTGGGTGCGGTCCCACAGCTCGGCGTCGAGCTGCTGCCAGAGCGTATCGGCCGCGTGGTTCCACGACCAGCGCAGGTCGAGGGCTAGCTCGGTCAGGGCGTCGAGGCCGGGTAGCTCGGTGGGCAGGAAGCCGTGGCTCCGGCTGAAAGTTGGGTTGGTGGTATTCATGGGGAGGGATGTTCTGGCGGGCACCTCACGGGACCCCTATGGGCATAGTCCCCCTTCCTTCAGAGAGGGGGCTATACCCTAGACTGGATTTCTAGTCTGGAAACCGCGCAGCGCGGTGCGCATTGCCTGCGCCGCCGCCACCGTGCCGATGGCTCGCAGCGGCTCGGCGGCAACCATGACGGCCCCAAACGCGGCGGCCGACAAGTGGAAAAGGCGGTCGCGAAGCTGGGTTTTAACGAAGCCGAGGTAGTCGCCGTGGGCGCGCCTCGCCGCCGCCGCAAATGGGTAGTAGCTTGTTGGCAAGTGCGATGCGTATTTTTCGGCCACCAGCGCATTGGTTTCGCCGAAGTAGTGCTGCCGCTCGCTGTGCCCGAGTACCACATAGGCCGCCCCACGGAGTGCAGCATGGCCGCCGAAATCTCGCCTGCGTAGGCCCCCGCAGCCTGCTGCGCGCCGTTTTGCGCGCCCAGCAAAACGGCGCTGCCGGGCCGCAGCAGGGCGAGCGCCAGCACCAGGTATAGCGCCAGCGGCCCGGCTCACCACCGTAACGCCGGGTGCCGCCGTGGCG
>NZ_JASITD010000003.1 GCF_030063445.1 Hymenobacter sp. H14-R3
GGTAGAACAGTGGCAAGACCGCCAGAATGCGCGGCCCAAGCCCCGCAACTGGCAATTCAAAACGGCCGATGCTCGCATCAAACTTGCTAAATTATACCCGACTATCTAATGTTTTTCAACCACTAGCAACCAGTTTCCAGTTAGGCCACCGCCACCTTATTCAGCTTCGAGTGCTTGTACCCGTACGTGAAGTAAATGGCCAGCCCAATGAGCAGCCAAATCGCGAACATCGTCCAGTTGTTGATGCCGAGCTGGGTCATCAAATACATGTTGGTGAGCAGGCCCAGCACCGGTAGCAGCGAGAGCTTTTTCCGGAACGTGACCACCACCAGCGCCAGCGAGGCCAGGATGAATACCATGGTCGGAATCTGGTGGGCAAAGCCGCCGATTACTTTTTCCGTGATGGGTTCTTTCACCAGCCAGCCGTGCTGCCCGCTGGCATCGAGCCAAAACTCGTGGTTGCCGGCTGCATTATAGGTTTTTAGCAGGTAGATGCTGGCTAGCAGCAGCACCGGCACCAGCCAGCGCCCGCTGATGTAGGGCACCGTGAAGCGGGCGTCGGACTTACCATAGGGGTCGATGATGAGGATGCCGCCGCAGACCAGCGCAAACGCGAACAGCGTGCCGATGCTGGTGAGGTCCACCACCAAATCCATGTTCAGAAACAGGGCCGGCACGCCCACGAAAATACCCGTGACGATGGTGCTGAACGAGGGCGTGTGGTACTTGGGGTGCACCCTGGCAAACACGGGCGGCAGCAGGCCATCGCGGCTCATTGTCAGCCAGATGCGCGGCTGACCCAGCTGAAACACCAGTAGCACCGAGGCCATGGCAAACACCGCGCTCACCGCCACCAGGGCCGAGAGCTTGGGCAGGCCCACCTTGGCAAACACGAAGGAAAGCGGGTCGCCCACGCCCAGCTCCTTATACGACACCATACCGGTGAGTACCAGCGTGATAATGACATAAAGCACCGTGCAAATGATGAGCGCGTACATCATGGCCTTGGGCAGGTCGCGCTGCGGGTTTTTGCACTCCTCGGCGGTGGTCGAGATGGCGTCGAAGCCGATGTAGGCGAAGAAAACCGCCGACACCCCTTTGAGCACCCCACCAATGCCGTGCGGCGCGAAGGGCGACCAGTTTTCGGGCTTCACGTAGAACGCGCCCACCACAATAACCACGGCCACAATTATCAACTTCAACACCACCAGTAGGTTACTGGCATTTTTGCTTTCCTTGATGCCCACGTACACCAGCGCCGTAATGGCCACCGTGATGAGGAAGGCCGGCAAATCGATTACCAGCCGCAGGCCGTCGAACAGCTCGGGGGCGTTGGCCCAGGCGGTGTAGGCTTCGAGCTGGGCGGGCGAGGCGGCGGCCAACGGCTGGCCGGCCTGCATAAGAGCCATCACGGCCTCGTAGCCGGTGTGGGCGCTTTGGGTGCCCATGGTGAGCCAGCGCGGCATGTGCAGCCCCACGCTGTCGAGCAGCCCGGTGAAATAGTCGCTCCAGGAGATGGCTACCACGATGTTGCCCACCGCGTACTCCATGATGAGCGCCCAGCCAATAATCCAGGCCGCGAGCTCGCCAAATGAGGTGTAGGCGTAGGTATACGCCGAGCCGCTCACCGGAATAGTAGCCGCAAACTGCGCGTAGCACAGCGCCGAAAACGCGCAGGCAATCGCCGTAAACACAAACAGCAGCGACACCGCCGGCCCGCCATTGAGGCTGGCTTGGCCGATGGTGCTGAAAATACCGGCCCCGATAATGGCTGCAATGCCGAGCCCGGTAAGGTCGCGCACGGTGAGGTGGCGGGCCAGGCCGCCGCCGGAGCCGCCGTGGCCCTCAGCGTCGGCGGGTGGGTTGGCAAGAATAGCCGCGATGGTTTTGCGGCGAAAGAGCGAGTTATTGGTGGGAGGCATTCGGCCAGGGAAAGATTGGGCGCGCAAACTAGTAAACGGCCAAGATACGGCCGGGCCGTGTGCAATCGGGCGCGGCGCGGCATCGGGAGGGAAAGCTATTCTCCCTTTCTGAGTTATGACCCCTCGCTCACACTCCGTCCACATTGCCCAGCCCTGCCCCGAAGGCTGGGGGCCTATGGTACCCGCTACCGCCGGCCGCCACTGCGCCGCCTGCCAAAAAACAGTGGTCGATTTTACCCGGAAAACCGATGCCGAAATTCTAGCTTACCTGGCCAGCGCCCCGGGCAACACCTGCGGCCGCCTGCGCCCCGATCAACTCAACCGCTCGCTCGTGGCCCCCACTGCGGCCCCGCGCTGGCGCGCCTGGCTAGGAGCCGCCCTGGCGGCCGGCGGCGTGCTGGGCGCCGGCCGGGCTACCGCGCAAGCCATGCCTGCCTACTGCAATGGGGGCCCTGTGCCCGCCGCCAGCCCCGCCCCCGCGCTACTCACGCGTGCGGTAGCCCCCACGCCCACTAGTTGCGAAGCCACTACTACTGGCGGGCCACTCACGCTAAGCGGCGTGGTGCGAGACTCAGCCACCCACGAAGGCTTACCGGGCGTAACGGTGCTGCTAATGGGCACCACTACCGGTACCTCAACCGATATAAACGGGGCTTTTTCGCTGCCGATGCCGGCCGGCGTAGCGCCGGTGCGGCTCGCCTTCAGCTTTATAGGTTTTGTTATGCAGGAGCGAACGGCCACCGCCAACCAGCCGCTCGCGGTACTACTGGCCGCCAGTGAGCAAAGCCTGATGGGTGAGGTAGTGATAACCGGCGGCATATATCAGCGCCCCTGGCCCTGGCACCCGCGCCGGTTTTTCAGCTGGGGCAAGCACCAGCTGAAAACCCTTTAGAAACTAACTAACTTATTATTAAATAGTTAATTAAGCAGAGCCGGAATGGGCAGATACTTTCGGGCTAAGCCCGCCTACCATTATTACTCTTTAAAACCTCCTCTTCCACATTTTCCGCCCATGCAACCCATCACCATTACCCTGCCCCAGCCCTGCGCCGCCAGCTGGGACGCCATGACGCCCAACGCTGATGGCCGCCACTGCACCGCCTGCCAAAAAACGGTGGTCGATTTTACCGGCTATACCGATGCGGGGCTGGCTGCCTACTTGGGCCAGCACGGGCAGCTGCCGTGCGGGCGCTTCCGCGCCAGCCAGCTGGGGCGCGTGCTGCTGCCGGCGGCCGTGCCCGTGGCGGGCTGGCGGCGCTGGCTAGGCGCCGTTGCCGCACTGCTGGGGGTCGGCAGCCTGACTATCCCGGCCCAGGCCCAGCACCGCCCGGTTCCCAGCCACCCAGTGCAGGCGGAAACTAGCCAGCCGTTGGAACGGCCGGCGCCCCCACGGTTGCGCACGCGCCCGGCCGTGCGGCCCGTATGGCCCATTCAGCCCGTTCGCCCCATGCCTATGCTCCACGAAGCAGTACTAGGAGGCGCGCCCATTGCCACCCCGCAACCGCCCCAGGCCCCACCAAAAAAGTAAGCGCCCCCCTCTTACCTCAGCCCTGCGATGCCCGCCACCCGCCTCACCATCCCGGCCCCCTGCCCCAAAAGCTGGGCCGCCATGACGCCCACCGCCGCCGGCCGCCACTGCGCCGCCTGCGCCAAAACGGTAGTCGATTTCACCTGGAGAACCGATGCCGAAATCCTGGCTATCCTGCGCCAGGCGGCCGGCGAAACCTGTGGCCGCTTGCGCGCCGACCAGCTAAACCGCCCCCTGGTAGCGGCGGTAGCGGCGGGCTCCGCCCAGCGGTGGCGCGCCTGGCTGGCTGCTACCCTAGCCCTATGGGGCGCGCGCGAAGGCAGTAGCCTGGCGGCGGAGGCCCGCACCGAGCCCGCCCCCAACGCCCACCACTCGCCCACCAAATTGCGCAAGGCATCTTACTCAAAACCAACGACTAAGCTGCTACACGGCACGGCGCGCGATGCGGCCACCCACGAGCCGCTGGCGGGTGTAGCTGTCTTTTTGAAAGGCGAAAACCGGGCGGCGACTACCGATTCGGCGGGCCGGTTCAGCTTGCGGCTGCCGGCCGGCCCGCCCGCGGGCCGGCGGCGGCGCCTGGTGCTGCACCGCGCGGGCTACCTCTCGCGCCAGCTGCCACTGGCCCCAGCGCCGGGCGCCGTGCAAGTGGGCCTGCGTGCCGACCCGGCCGCCAGCGGCGTGGAGGTGGTGGCGATGCAGCAAGAAAGGGAATGCCGGATATCAAGTGGAGCCGTCGCAACAATTAGCATCGCCAACGAGCAGCCACCGCCCCAACCCGCCGCCCGGCCCGGCCACGGCTTTTTCTACTGGCTCACCCGGCCTTTCCGGCGTAGCTAAAGTAGCAAATCAGCCAAACTTTTCGGCCCCAAAAAGCCTTGTGCCAGGGTATGACGCGACTACCCTTTGCCCTGCTGCTAACGCTGCTGCTTGCTGCTTGCTCCACTTTCAAGCCGGTGACCACCACCCGCTTCAACCCCACCGCCACCCGCGCCGAGCTGCCCCACGAGGAGGCCGTGCACCCCAAAAACTCGCTGGAGTGGTGGTATCTCACCGGCCACCTGCGCGACCAGGCCAGCGGCGAGGAATTCGGCATCGAGTACGTCTTTTTTCACTTCAACCTGAAGGATGGCAAGAGCGATTACCAGATGGTGAATGTGGCCATCACCGACCCAAAGGGCCAGAAATTCAACTACGACTACAAGCTGGCCAAGCTGCCGCGCCTGCTCACCGACTCGCTGCCCCTGCGCCTGCGCGAGCGTAAAGACGGCCAGGTGTGGAAGTTTGACGGCCAGGAGGGCAAGTATCAGTTTGCCGCCGCCCTCACCGGCAAAAAGAACGCCGGCTACGCCCTCAACCTTAGTACCACGCCCACCAAGCCGGTGCTGCTGCACAGTGGCACCGGCTACGAAGACTACGGTGCGGGCATTGTGGCGGGCTACTACTCGTACCCCCGCCTGGCTACCACGGGCACCCTCACGGTAGGCGGCAAAACCCACCAGGTAACCGGCGAGCTCTGGTACGACCGCCAGTGGAACTGCGGCAGCGTAGTGAGCAAGGGCGTGGGCTGGGACTGGCTCAGCATTCAGCTCGACCAGCCCCGCGAGGAGCTGATGCTCAACACGCTACGCAACAGTGAAACCGGCCAAACCCTGCACAACGGCACGTTCAACAGCGCCACCAACCAGAATATCGACCTCACTGGCAAGGACTTCACGCTCACGCCCCTCACGTACTGGACCAGCCCCAAATCGAAGAAAAAGTACCCCGCCAAGTGGCGCGTGCAACTGCCCGCCCAGGGCTACGACCTCGTGGTGGAGCCCCTCGTGCCCCAGCAGGAGCTAGCGCTGCGCTTCTTCCACGCCTTCACCATGTACTACTGGGAAGGCATGTGCAAAGTCACCGGCACCCACAACGGCCAGCCCGTAACGGGCAAGGCGTACGTGGAGATTACCAATCGGTGAGTACCAGTTGGGGTGGGCTGCCAGCTTTTTGGCCGGCAGTCCGCCCCAACTACTTCATTCATTGATGGGCCCAGCTGGGGTTGTCAGTCAATCATTTTGACAAACGTACTACTCTTACCAAAGCGCAGCTTTTTTACGCAGTTAGCCTTGGTTATCAGGCTAATGCCCGAGTCCTTCTCATTAGTCAGGTCCGTCAGGTCAACAGTAGACCTTGGGATTACGCTGTAAGCTACGCACGTCTGGTTTTTCAGAAAAAGCAGCGTGCAGCTGGCCTCATCAAGGCTTTGATTATCGACTAAATATTTGGTTTTCTGATAGTTACTTACTCCGAACCCTTGTATTTTTTCGGGTGGGCAATAAGGCTTCACAACCAAGATACTATCCCAGGCTGCCGGGCCGCCATCGCAAAAGCTGAAGCTAGCTAACTATTTGTTGTCTAACAACTTATGAGCCAGCAAGGTTACCATATCCACCTTATTCGGCCGCGGCCCACAGGAAACGGCCCCCAATGCCAACAGTGTGACGCTGATTACTTTGAGCATGAATTAGCTAGTGTGAAGGGCTTAATAGATACGAAATACGTCTTTATCCAATCATTCAGCCCCCCACCTGCCGAACCAACGCCCCAGCCAATAGCGCAATAATGATTATCGCCACGCTCGGTATTTTTTCCCAAAGCAGCAGCAGAAACGTAGCTCCCACCAGCAGCGGGTTGAGGGGCAGGTGCCAGCCGGCCAGCGGGCCGGGCAAGGCCAGCAGGCGGTCGGGCAGCGGGTGGTAGAGCAGCAGCGCCGCCGCACACACCAGGCCGGCGCTCACGGCGTTAACGCCTTCTAGGGAGGCCTTTACCACGCGGTATTGCCGCAGGCCGTCCCAAAAGCGGATAACAAAGAATATCAGCAGCACGCCGGGCAAAAAGATACCCACCGCGCCTACCAGCGCCCCCAGCAGCTGCGGGCCCGCGCCGCCAGCCGGCCGCATGGCCAAGGCCCCGATGTAGGAAGCAAACGAGAAATTGGGCCCCGGCAGCGCCTGCACCAGCCCTAAGCCCGACAAAAACTCGGGCCCCGTGAGGTAGCGCTTGTACTCCACAAACTCGGCGAAGAGCAGCGGGGCCAGCACCTGCCCGCCGCCAAACACCAGCGAGCCGTTGCGGTAAAAATTCTCGAACAGGCGCACCGGCAGCAGGCGCGTGTAGTGCCCCAGCAGCGCCGCCATCAGGAAAATACCCAGCCACAGCGCCCCGTTGGCCCACTCCACCCGAATGGGCTTTTTATCGGGCACAATGGCGTGCTTGCGGTAGCGCAGCGCCGTTATCACGCCGCCGGCCAGCAGCAGCAGCGGCAGCACCCCGGGCAGCTGAAAAAAGTAGGCCACCATGGCGGCGGCCACCAGCAGCGCCACCGACGTTTTGGTGTGCACCACTTTTTCGGCAATGCGGTAGGCCGAAAACGCCACGAAGCCCACCGCCACCGGCTGCACAAACTGCACCAGCCGCGCCGTAAACGCGGTATCGAAGTGCGTGAGCAGCAGCCCCGCCACCGTCATAATCGTGACCGAGGGCAGGCACCAGATAAGGAGCGTGAGGTACGCCAGGTTGGGGCCGCCCAGCCGAAAGCCGATGGCCGTAATGGTTTGCGTGGACGTAGGCCCCGGCAACAGCGCGCACAGCGCCTGCATCTCCAGCAACTCGCCCGCCGTGAGGTACTTGCGCTTATCTACCAGCAGCCGGAACATCATGGCCAGGTGCGCCTGCGGCCCGCCAAACGCGGTGCAGGCCAGGCCGGCCACGTCTTTCAGAAAAACGAAGTTGCGCGTGTGGCGCAGCCGCCGGCCCGCCCGGCGCAACGGCGCCAGGGGCACGGACAAATCAGCATGAGCGGGTAATTGGTCGGACACAGAACGGAGAGGTAGCCATGCCGAAGATAGAACCAGCCAGCCAGTCAGGGCAGCTACCCACCAAAAGAAGAACGTCCTGCTGAGCTTGTCGAAGCATCTCTACCGCGCCGTTAGTATTACTATTCTAACGGCGCGGTAGAGATGCTTCGACAAGCTCAGCAGGACGTTCTTTTCGGGCTCAACTAACCGCTTACTTCTTCTTCAGGCCCAACTCAATAAGGCGCTCGTTCAGAAATTCGCCGGCCGTGATGTCAACCTCTTTCTTGGGGTTGTCGGCCGTGACGAGGTGCGGCAGGGCGGCGAGGCTCATCTCCGAACGCGGGTGCATGAAGAACGGGATGCTGTAGCGCGAGCTGTTCATTTTCTCGCGGGCGGGGTTTACCACGCGGTGAATGGTGCTCCTGAGCACGCCGTTGGTGAGGCGCTGGAGCATGTCGCCCACGTTCACCACAATCTGGTCGGGCAGGGCCGTAATGGCAATCCACTGGCCATCGCGGCGCTTCACCTGCAGGCCATCGGCGCTGGCGCCCATCAGCAAGGTAATCAGGTTGATGTCGCCGTGCTCGGCGGCGCGCACGGCGTCGGCGGGCACCGCGTCGGGGTCTTCGATGGGGAAGTAGTGAATGGGCCGCAAGATGCTGTTGCCGTTGCGCACCTTATCATCGAAGTAGTTTTCGGGCAGCTCCAGGTACAGCGCAATGGCGCGCAGCACGTCCTGGCCGGCCGCCTCCAGGGTGCGGTAGGCCTTCATGGTGCTTTGGGCAAAGCGGGGCACCTGGGTGGGCCAGATGTTGGCCGGGTAGTCGTGGCGCACGGGGTCGGTTTCGTCCAGCACTTCCTGGCCCACGTGATAAAATTCTTTCAGGTCGCCGGTGTTGCGGCCCTTGGCGTGCTCCTTGCCCTTGCTGATGTAGCCGCGCTGGCCCGCCAGCTCGGGCACTTCGTACGACTGCTTGTCGCCGTCGGGGAGCTGAAAAAACGCCTGCACGTCGGCGTACAGCTCTTTGGTTTGCAGCTCGTTGAGGCCGTGGTTTTTGAGGGCGATGAAGCCAATACTCTGGTAAGCAGCGCCCAGCTCCTGCACAAACTTGGCTTTGCGGGCGGGGTCGCCCGAGCGAAAGTCGGCCAAGTCGAGCGAGGGGATGTGGTCAGGCAGGTTATCAGCCATAAAAAAGTAGGGGTGGGTTACTTGCTGATTATGGATAGCAACTTCCTGGTGGCAGGCCGGGCGGCGGCGGGTTATTGAGGCTTAACCAGCCGGGCGCCCGGCCCACCAGCAGCAACCAGGAAGTTGCTAATGCGAAGTTAGTACAAAACCTTCTGCCCGCTAGTTCGCGTACAGGGCCTGATAACTCACCTCCTTCTGTCTCTTTCACATGAATCGATTCACCGCCCCGCTTACTGGCTCGCTGGCCCTGGCCGCGCTGGCCTTTCTCGGCAGCTGCAGCACCAGCCAGCAAGCCGAAACCGCCACCACCAGCCCCGCCGACCGCACCGAAGCCCTCGGGGCCCAAAATAGCGGCGCTACCATGGCGGGCGATGCGCAGTCGAAAGGCGGCCTCACGCTCACGCCCTTTAACGACTCGCCCAAGTTCCCGACGGCCGCCCTGCGCCTCAACTCGCCGCCTACGGGCTCTACTGTGCCCAGCGGCCCCGTTACGTTTTCGTATGACCTGACCAATTTTCAGCTCACCAAGATGACAGACAGCGAGCACGGCATGCAAATGTCGAATTCGATGAAGGGCCAGCATATCCACCTCATCGTGGACGACCAGCCCTACACGGCGCACTACGACACCAAGTTTGCCGAGCCCGTGGCTGATGGTGAGCACGTTGTTCTCTCGTTCATTTCGCGCTCCTACCACGAGAGCCTCAAGCACCTGGGGGCCTACGACTTGCGCACCATCACGGTGGGCACGCCGGCCGCCGGCACCGCGCCCATGACCTTCGACGTGAAGGCCCCGGCCCTGTTCTACAGCCGCCCCAAGGATACCTACGCCGGCAAGGATGCCCAGAAAATCATGCTGGACTTCTACCTAGTGAACACCACTCTAGCCCCCGACGGCAACAAGGTGCGCGCCACCATCAACGGCACCGAGTTTATGCTCGACAAGTGGCTGCCCTACATGATGGAAGGCCTGCCCGCCGGCCAGGCTACCATCAAGCTGGAGCTGCTCGATAGCAGCGGCACGCTCATCCCCGGCCCGTATAACTCGGTAACCCGCACGATTACGGTAGCCCCGTAACCTGTTAAAGGTTAGCCGCCGAGCAGCCGTTCTACAAGAACGTCATGCTGAACGCAGTGAAGCATCTCTACCGCACCCTTCAAGGAGGCGATAGAGATGCTTCACTGCGTTCAGCATGACGTTTTTTACTTAACTAACGACAACTCCTTCTCAATCAGCTCTTTAACATTCGGCAGCTCATAATCTTCTTCCGTCTGAATGAGGGGCATGAGCCGCTGCATAATGGCCTCCTGGCGCTGGCCGGCGGCCCAGGCCTCGGCATACGACGTATCGGGCGAGAACGTGACGCGCGAGTAGAGCGGCAGCCACTGGCCCGGAAACTGGGCCGCGATTTTGCTTTCGATGCGCTTTTGCAGCAGGAAGCGCGGGTCGGCCACGTGGTCGCGCATCTCCACAAAGTTGTAGAGAGCCAGCTCGGCCATGGCATCGGTGTTGGGCTTGCGCAGGCGCTCAAACTGGTCGAGCACCTCGCCCCAGTTGGCCTCGCCCAGCTCGTCGAGCAGGCGGTCGAGCACGGTGCAGTCTTCAAAACCCGCGTTCATGCCCTGGCCGTAGAAGGGCACAATGGCGTGCGCCGCGTCGCCGAGCAGCAGCACCGAATCCTGGTAGCTCCAGGGCCAGCACCGAATGGTGACGAGCGAGCCCGTGGGATGGTCGAAAAACTCGGTATCCAGCTCCGGCATCAGCGGCACCACGTCGGGAAATACTTCGCCAAAAAACTGCTCCACTTCCTCGGGCGTGCGCAGGCTGTCGAACGAGGGCGCGCCCTCGTAGGGGAAAAACAGCGTGGCATTGAATGAGCCGTCGAGGTTGGGCAGGGCAATCATCAGGTAATTGCCGCGCGGCCAGATGTGCAGGGCGTTTTTTTCCAGCTGCCAGGTGCCGCCCGGCCCCGCCGCAATGGTCAGCTCCTTATAGCCGTACTCCAGGTACTGCTGCGAGTAGTCGGCCCGGTCGAGGCGCTGCATAGCGCCGCGCACCGCCGACCACGCCCCATCGACCCCAAATAGGCGCTGGTAGGGCACGTCGTACTCGCGGGCGCTGGCCACGTCGCGCAGGTGCAGGCGGCGGCCGGGCAGGTCGAGCTGCGTCAGCTTCTGGCCGAAGGTGATTTCCACGTTCGGCTTGGCTTCTACCAGGTCAAGCAAAGTGCGGTTGAGGCTGTCGCGGCTCACCGAAAAAATAGCCTGCCCCTCCTGCCCATACGGCTGGTGGGTGAGCTGCCCGCGCTGGTCGTGCATTACGCGGCGGTACATGGGGATGCCCACCTTGCGAATATCGTCGGTGATGCCCACGCCCGCCAGCCCGCGCCACCCCCTATCGGAGAGGGCCAAGTTGATGGAGCGCGCCTCGCGCAGGCCCGCCTTGCGGGGGTCGGGCAGGCGCTCGTAGAGGTGCACCGGGTGGCCCCGCCGCGTGAGGTAGAGGGCTAGCAGCGTGCCCACCAGGCCCGCGCCCATTACGATGAGCGGCTCGGCGGCGCTGGGTAGGGCTGCGTTTAAAGACGATTCCATACGAAATAAAAAGGAGGTTTAGCAGCCTGAGCTCGTGCTTACTTCAAGCTGGCAATGGAATACGTGATGGTTCGGGCATTGGTGTTTTGCACGATAATACCCCGTTGCTGCGTGGCTATTGTCACGGTCATTACCTGGTAGTCCTGCGGGCTACTTAGGTTGGCTACTAACAAGTGCGCAAGCTTATGGGTCTGCTTCACCACGCTATCGGGCGTAGCGGGCAACCCCTTGGGGTTAAGCACCACCAAATCAATTCGACTAATAGCAGAGTCGGCCGCTATTTGGGTGCGGTGCACCGACCACTCTACCTTTTCGGCATTCAGCAGGCTTTCCTGCTGCTGAAAGGCTTTGTCATACCGATGAGTTACCTGCATCATCGGGGGCATTTTCACTTGCTGGCCGCAGCCCGCCACTACCCCGCTTAGCAGGCATAGCCACCCTATTTTCAGCGCTTTCATTGACCTTAAAACCAGTTGCTTGCCAGCTGCATCAGCTGCTCCAGACCGGCCTGGTCGGCCTCGTCAAAATCATTCAGCTGGTCGCTATCCACATCGAGCACGGCCACTACTGCGCCGGCTTTCAGAATGGGCACCACAATTTCCGATTGCGAGGCGGCGCTGCACGCAATGTGGCCCGGAAAGGCCTCCACGTCGGGCACCAGCACGGTGCGCGCCTCGGCCCAGCTGGTGCCGCACACGCCGCGCCCCCGCCGGATGCGGGTGCAGGCAATGGGCCCCTGAAACGGCCCCAGCACCAGTTCCTCGCCCTGCACTATATAAAAGCCCACCCAAAAAAAGCCGAATGCCTGCCGCAGCGCGGCGGCCACATTGGCCAGGTTGGCGGTGCGGTCGGGCTCACCAGCAGTAAGGGCGGCCACCTGCGGGTGCAGCTCGGCGTAGCGGGCGGCCTTGGGCACGCCGGGCGTCAGGAAAAGGGTTTCGGACATGAGGGCAACTAACTGGAAATTTCGCTGGCAAGCAGCGGCCGGTCACCACCAGGGCCGGCAGGATATAAGTACCAAGGCGGCCCAGGGGTTTGGCCGGAGGCGCAAAAGTACCCGTAACCGGCGGCCTACGCCGGCCCCGGCGCTGCCGGAATAGCAACAGCAAAGCTACCCCCTTGGTGCTCAGTGGCTTCTATCAAGCAGTAGTTCAACGACTCCTTCACGTCCAGGTATTCGTCGTAGCTCGTAGTTTCGACGAAGTACTGCACCGTCACCTCCTTGCCGGCTGGCGAAATGCTATTGAACTTCATCTGCACATCTTTGGTCACGAGCGGATGCGCCTGCATAGCCGCCACGGCCTCCTTGATAATGGCTTGCAGCTGCTCGCTGGTCGTCTTCTGGTCGAAGATGAGCGTAAAACCCACCCGCCGCGCCGTACGCAGGCTCAGGTTATCCAACGGCTTGTCAATCATGCTCTTATTGGGCACCGTGAGGTAGCTTTTCTCGGCCGTGCGCAGGCGCGTGCTGCGAAAGCCGATTTTTTCTACCGTGCCGCTCACCGTACCGGCCGTTACGAGGTCGCCCACCCCAAAGGGCTGGTCGAGAAAGATGGTGAACGACGCCAGCAGGTTTTCCAGGCTCTCCTTGGCCGCGAAGGCCACGGCCAGCCCGCCAATGCCCAGGCCGCCTATCAGGGCCGTCACATTCACCCCAAACACTTGCCCCAACGCCACCAGCAACCCAATAACCACAATAAAAACCTTGAGCAGGTCTTTGGCAAAGGGCAAAAACTGGTTGTCGAGCCGCCGCGCGCCGGGTGTGGTTGTGAGTGCGGCGCGACGCTGCACCACCAGCAGCGCAAAATCGACCAGCCGCGTAATTACCCACACAATGGTGGCAATCACGCCCAGGTGAAACAGGCCCAGCAGCAGCACTTTCGGCCAGGGCTCCACACCCTTCACCGCCAGCGGTGGCAGCGGATAGCGCAACACACTGAATGCCAAGTAAAAGGAAATTAAAAACAACAGCGCTCCTACCGGCTGAATTAGCAGCTCGTGCAGTTCTTCTTCCGTTACGCCGGCCGTATAGCGCTTGGTGAGCCGAAACAGCGCCTTGCTCAGCAACCGCGACAGCACCCGGTTGAGCACACTGCCCAATAACATAATCACCGCCGCGATTACGTACTCAACTAATTCGTTACCTAGCACCTCCCGGCGCAAAAAAGCAGGAACCTCCATTGACAGCAAATGGGCCGGGAAATTTCCGCCCCCCCACATAAGTACGCAAGGCACTGGCTGGCTGTTGGTGCGGCTTGGCTTTTAGCTGGCCAGCCGGGGCCGGCAGGTTGGCAGGGGCAGGCGTTGCCGGCAACCCGCAGTTTTTCATGAAGGGTTCATTGATGAAGCAAATAGGAAGTAGTCATTATAAAAAAACTTTGAATAATGTAAATTATAAAAAAGTGCGAAAACAGGCTTGCAGGCCAATAAATTGCACTCAGCCAAGTAGCATGCCCGAATTTTATATGCATCCAAAATAGTGTACAATAGTATTCTTGCGCTTACTTTGCATTACCAACACCCTAGTAATAGGGTAGCGGCTTCATTCTTCTATTTTTCCTTCTACCATTTTTAAGTTATAAACGCCATGAAACCTTTGCACACTCGCGTAGATGCTGAGCAGCTGGACCGCGCTGCGGCCATGCTCAAAGTACTTTCGCACCCCAAGCGCCTCGCCATTGTTGACCTGCTTGGCAAGAGCAAAACCAAGGACCACCAGATGTCGGTTACCGAAATCTACCAGGCCCTGGATATCCCGCAGGCCATCGCTTCGCAGCACCTCATCACCCTCAAAGACCGGGGCGTGCTGAAGTCGAGCAAAGTGGGCACCAAGATTTACTACTCACTGGCCGTACCCCAGTTGCTGAAAATCATTGATACCCTGGAAGACTATTCCGGCCGTATCTAAGCAGGTGCTCTACGCAAGTGTGGGTTGCGCCCTAGCCACCCATCCCTGCACGAGCACCAGAAAGCAACTAAAGCGTTTTTACGCCTTATTTGGTAGCCAATCCTTCGGGCTTCAAATCAGGTAGTTTTAAAACGAGTTAGCCAAGTTGGTTTATTATAAAAAATCCCCTGCAACTTACTGATTATCAGTAAGTTGCAGGGGATTTGATATTTTAGCTTAAGCGGTCAGGTTTTGCCTAAGCCGTTTGCGGCAGCCGCTCTAAATCAAACAGGTCGGTGAGCAGCGGCAGCAGCTGGTCGGCTTCGTCGCGGCGGCAAGCGGCCTTGAGGTGCAGCACATGCTGCTTCAGCACCTTTTGCATAAAGGCGCGCGTGGCCTCATCCAGCAGCTTTACCTCGGCAGGGGTGGCTTTTTTCTGGAAGCGGTCAAGCTCTTGCTGGCGCATTTGCTCCAAGCCAGCCTTCATGCGCTGAATGAGGGGCGACACGAGCATCTCGCGGCTCCAGTCAGCAAAGTCGAGCAGGCTTTCGGTAATGAGGGCCTGCACCTGGGGCACGGCGGCCAGGCGCATCTCCAGCGCGGCCGAGGCTTTGCTCTGAATGGCATCCACGTTGTAGACCAGCACGCCGGGCACCTGCTCTACATCGGCGGCCACCGAGCGCGGCACGGCCAAGTCGATAAAGAACTTGTAGCTCAGCACATCAAGATTGGCCACCAAATCGCGGGTAAAAAAGGGCGTATCGCGGCTAATGGAGGAGATAACCACATCGGCCTCGCGCAGGGCCACGGCCAGGTTTTCGAAGTCGGCGATGCGCAGGCGGCCGGGCGCAAACTCGGCGGCCAGCTCCTCGGCGCGGGCGCGGGTGCGGTTACACAGCGTTACGCTGGCAAAACTCTTGCTATCAGCCAAGTGGCGGCACACGTCGCTGCCAATTTCGCCCAGGCCCACCACCAGCACGCGGGGGCTGGCTACGTCGGCCGTGAGCTCCTCAACCAGCTCCAGGGCCGCGTAGCTCATGGAAGCCGCGCCGTCGCGGAAACTGGTTTCCTGCTGCACGCGCTTGTTGGCGAAGAAGATGGTGTGCAGCAGGCGGTGCAGGAAGGGCCCGGCCGCGTCGGCGTCGGCCGTCCACTGATAGGCCTGCTTCACCTGGCTAATAATCTGCATGTCGCCAACTACCTGGGCATCAAGCCCTAAGGCTACTTCAAACAGGTGGCGAGTAGCCGCTTCGGCCTCGGTGTAGAGGTCAAAGTACGGGGCGAAGCTCAGGGCATCGGGCCGGTTTTTGAGCTCCCCCAGCGCCCGGATGATGGCGGCCGAGAAGTCGTCGTCGTGCGCGTAGTAGATTTCGGTGCGGTTGCAGGTACTTAGCACCAGCACATCGGCCAAGTGCAACTCAGTGCGCAATTGCTGCACAAAACGACGACAGGCGGCTTCGTCTAGCGCCAGCAACTCGCGGATAGCGAGGGGCGCCTTGCGGAAGGATAAACTAACAGCCTTAAACGAATGGGACATAGCACGGGCCGACCCACGGCCGGCCTGCAAAATTACGGTGTAAATAGCTGCTATAGAAACAGACTGACAAGCTATTGGGTTCGGCTGGCCTAATAAATGCCCCAACCCGGTCTTTTACTCGTTAAATGCGGCAACTTGCGCTCCGGGCCGCCCGCCCGACCTTTGCTTTCTTATGCTTCTTCCCTTTTCCGACCAAAAATCGCGCATCAAGCTCTTGGTCTTGCTGATGGCCCTGCTTATTGCCGGGGCTACGGTACTGTACACCAACGTGCTGGTGCAGCGCCTTTCAGAGCGCGAGCAGCGCCAGATTGACCTGTACGCCAAAACGCAGCGCTACATTATCAACACGGAGGATACGAAGAACCTACCCTTTTTGCAGGAGCAGATTATTGAGGCCAACACCACGATTCCCGTTATCCTGACCAATGGGGAATATATCGTGGATACCAAAAACCTGGGCCTGCCCCCGCACCTGGAGCCGGCCGACTCGCTGCGGCGGTTGCAGGCGGTACTACTGGAGATGCAGCGCCGCCACCCGCCCATTGTGATTGAGCTGCCCGGCAACACGCGCAACTACCTGTTTTACCAAGATTCGCAGCTGCTGCGGCAGCTGCGCACCTACCCGCTGGCGGCGCTGGCCGTTATCGCCTCGCTGGCCATGATGGCCTACATCGCGTTCAGCTACTCGCGGCGGGCCGAGCAAAACCGCGTGTGGGTAGGCCTGGCCAAGGAAACGGCCCACCAGCTGGGCACGCCCCTAAGCTCGCTCGTGGGCTGGCAGGAATACCTGCGGCAATCAGAACGCTTTCATGATGAGCCCATTGTGGAGGAATTGGGCAAGGATATCAAACGCCTGGAAATCATTACCGAGCGCTTTAGTAACATCGGCTCAGTGCCGGTGCTCAAGGCCGAAAACCTCTACCTGACCACCCGCAACGCTATTGCCTACCTCGAAAGCCGGGTGTCGCGCAAGGTGAAGTTCACCATCGAAACCGACCTGCCGCTCGACACGCCCGCCTGCATCAACGTGCCGCTTTTCGACTGGGTAGTGGAGAATATCTGCAAAAACGCGGTGGACGCCATGGACGGCCGCGGCTCCATTACGTTGCGCCTGCGCGCCGTGAAAACCCGCCGGCAGTGGTGGCGCCGCCGCGCCCCGCGCCCCCAGGTGGCCATTGACATCACCGATACGGGCAAGGGCATTCCGAAAAACAAGCTCGAAAACGTGTTCACCCCCGGCTACACCACCAAAAAGCGCGGCTGGGGCCTGGGCCTGGCCCTGGCTCGCCGCATCATCGACAACTACCACGAAGGGCGGCTGTTCGTGAAGTGGAGCGAGGTGGGCAAAGGCACCACGTTCCGGCTCATTCTTAATCAATGAGTGAGGGGTGAATGAGTGAATGCAAAAGGGCTATTTAGCCCTCACTCATTCACTCATTGATTAAGAATGAGCTGGTCAGGCAGGTTCATGAGGTAGTCGCCGTAGCCGCTTTTGCGCAGCGGGGCAGCAATTTTGCGAAGCTGGTCGGCGTCGATAAAGCCCTGGCGGTAAGCAGCTTCCTCAATAGAGCCCACCTTCAGGCCTTGGCGCTGCTCCAGCACCCGCACAAACTCGCCGGCCTGCATCAGGCTCTCGAAGGTGCCGGTGTCGAGCCAGGCCGTGCCGCGGCCCAGGATGCCTACTTTCAGCTTGCCGCGGCGCAGGTACTCGCGGTTCACGTCCGTGATTTCGTACTCGCCACGCGGGCTCATTTCCAGGTTTTTGGCAATCTCAACTACTTCGTTATCATAGAAGTACAGGCCGGGCACGGCGTAGTTGCTCTTAGGCTGGGCAGGCTTTTCTTCGATGCTGAGGGCTACTTTGTTCTCATCGAACTCGACTACGCCGTAGCGCTCGGGGTCGTGTACGTGGTAGGCGTAAACTACGCCGCCGTCGGGGTTGCTGTTGGCTTTTAGCAGCTCTTCCATGCCTTCGCCGTGGAAAATGTTGTCGCCCAGCACCAGCGCCACCTTATCCTGGCCAATGAAGTCGGCACCGAGCACGAAGGCTTGGGCCAAGCCGTTGGGCACTTCCTGCACTACGTATTGGAAGTTGCAGCCCAGGTTCTGGCCATCACCCAGCAGCTTCTTGAACTGCTCCTGGTCGTGGGGCGTGGTGATAATGAGAATTTCACGAATACCCGCCATCATCAAAATCGACAGCGGATAGTAAATCATCGGCTTGTCGTAGACGGGCATCATCTGCTTGGAGACGGCCAGGGTGAGGGGGTGCAGCCGGGTGCCCGAGCCGCCGGCGAGAATGATACCTTTCATGTGAAGTAGTGTTTAGCGTAGCGTTTTGTGGTTGACTTTGGCAGGGCCTAATGCCGGCTGATTAGCACGGCCAGCAGCTTATCAAATGAGTGCTTTATAACTACCGGCCGTTCGGCTTTGTAGTCTGGGTCAGGGTCTAAGTCATCAATGGTAGCCAGCCACTCGGCTAGGATAATATCCCGACAAGTAGTAACTAATTGGGGTGTAAGCGTTTTGCTGGAATAGTACTTTCCTAATAAGGTCAATACTTCCACCGCTACCATGCACTCTACCCACCCATCTTCGTCAGCTTCGGCCAGCGAAGGGTTTTCGACGATAGCTGACAGCTTTTCGACCAGTGGCTGGCAGATAGTGGCCAGGTAATCCAGGGCATGGTCGTTGCCGAAATTATCACTTCCCCAGGTTCCCATACTAGTCTACGTTAAGCAGCTACTACTCAATTAATTGCGCTCGGCAATAAAGTCCTGGTTAGCTTTGAACCAGCTCAGGGTTTGCTGCAAGCCTTCGCGAATGCGCACCTGCGGCGCGTAGCCGAGCCGGGTTTCGGCCTTAGTGATGTCGGCCAG
Source organism: Hymenobacter sp. H14-R3 (assembly GCF_030063445.1). Taxonomy (GTDB): domain Bacteria; phylum Bacteroidota; class Bacteroidia; order Cytophagales; family Hymenobacteraceae; genus Hymenobacter. Next base: position 18,374 of record NZ_JASITD010000003.1, read on the forward strand.
CGAGTCGCGAATGTCGCCGGCGCGGTTGGGGCCAAACTTGGGTTCCAGGGTCGAGTGCGCTTCTTCGCGCAGGATGTCGTACATCTGCACCAGCGAGGTGCGGTCGCCCACGGCGATGTTATAGACCTGGCCCAGCGCCTCGAGGTTGGTAGTGAGCGCGGCCCGCACGTTGGCCTGCACGCAGTTGGCCACGAAGGTGAAGTCGCGGGTCTGGCCGCCATCGCCGTTCAGCGTGGGCGCGTTCTCTTCCAAGATGGCGTCGATAAATAGCGGAATCACCGCGGCATACGCTCCGCCGGGGTCCTGGCGCGGGCCGAAGATATTGAAGTAGCGCAGGCCGATAATCTCCATGCCGTAGGTGCGGGCAAATACGTCGGCGTACAGCTCGTTGGCGTACTTGGTGACGGCGTAGGGCGAGAGCGGCTTGCCGATGCGGTCCTCTACCTTGGGCAAGCCGGGGTGGTCGCCGTAGGTCGAGGACGAAGCGGCGTATACAAAGCGCTTTACGCCAGCCTCTTTGGCCGCAAACAGCACCTTTACGAAGCCGCCCACGTTCACCTCATCCGTCGTAACGGGATCGTTGATGGAACGCGGCACCGAGCCCAGCGCCGCTTGGTGCAGCACCACGTCCATGCCCTGCACGGCGCGCGCGCACGCCTCGCGGTCGCGGATGTCGCCCTCCTGCACTTCCAGCGCCGGGTTGCCCGCAAACAAACGCAGGTTTTTGCGGAAGCCGTTGGAGAAGTTGTCCAGCACGCGCACTTTTTTGGCGCCGTGCTTGAGCAGGTATTCTACCAGGTTGGAGCCGATGAAGCCGGCGCCGCCGGTTACCAGAAAGCTGAGCTCGCCGAGCGGCTGGTCGGTGAAAGGAGTTTCGTACATAAATCTTTATATTGTCATTGCGAGCACAATGACAGGCGGCATTGTTATTAACGTATTACCGGCCAGCGTATTGCTTGGCGTTATAGTCCTGGTACGTGCCGCTGGTAACGTTATCCAGCCATTCCTGGTTGGCGAGGTACCAGTCAACCGTCTGGTTGAGGCCTTGCTCGAAAGTGACGCTCGGCTTCCAGCCCAGCTCGTTCATGATTTTGCTAGAGTCGATGGCGTAGCGCATGTCGTGGCCGGCGCGGTCGGTCACGAACGTGATGAGCTGACGCGAGGTGCCGGCGGGCTGACCGGTTTTCTCATCCACCACATCGCACAGCAACTCAATGAGTTTGAGGTTCTGCCACTCGTTTACGCCGCCGATGTTGTAGGTATCGCCTAGCTTGCCGTTGTGGAAAACCGCGTCGATGGCCGTGGCGTGGTCCTTCACGAAGAGCCAGTCGCGTACGTTTTCGCCTTTGCCGTACACGGGCACTTTCTGGCCGGTGCGCAGGCGGTGAATGGCCAACGGAATCAGCTTCTCGGGGAAGTGGTTGGGGCCGTAGTTGTTCGAGCAGTTGCTGAGCTTGATGGGCAGGCCATAGGTGTGGTGCCAGGCGCGCACAAAGTGGTCGGAACTGGCCTTGGACGCCGAGTAGGGCGAGCGCGGGTCGTACGCCGTTTCCTCGGTAAACATCTCGGGGCCGAAGTCCAGCGAGCCGTATACCTCGTCGGTAGAGACGTGGTAAAACGTGTGGCCCTCAAAGCCTTTGGGCTTCCACAGGTTCTTGGCCGCGTTCAGCAGGTTTACCGTGCCAATGACGTTGGTTTTCACAAACGCCATGGGGTCGGTGATGCTGCGGTCGACGTGACTTTCGGCGGCGAGGTGAATCACAGCGTCGGGCTCCTCGTTGGCAAACAGTTGGTCGATGAACGACTGGTCGGCAATGTCGCCCTTGATAAACTGGTAGTTAGCCGCGTTTTCGATGTCGCGCAGGTTCTCCAGGTTGCCCGCGTAGGTGAGGGCATCGAGGTTGAGAATCTGGTACTCGGGGTACTTGTTGACGAACAAGCGCACAACGTGCGAGCCGATAAAGCCGGCGCCGCCGGTGATGAGAATTTTCATGCGATAAATGAGTAAGGGAGTAAATGAGTAAGAGAGTAAACGAGTAAGGGAAGTTGAGTACAACTGCACTTACTCATTTACTCACCTACTCATTTACCGAGCGTAAGCTGCCACTTCCAGGAGCTGGCGAGCGAGTCAAAGAGGGAGGTGCTGGTTTTAAAGCCCAGTACCTCAGCCGCTTTGGTAGCATCGGCGTAGATGGCGGGCACGTCGCCGGGGCGGCGGGGGCCAATGACGTAGTTGAGCTTCTGGCCGCTGGCCTGCTCGAAGGTTTGCACTACTTCGAGCACCGAGTTGCCGTGGCCGGTGCCCACGTTGAAAGTTTCGACGGTATCGGTGGCCTTGCGGTCGAGCAAGCGCTGCACGGCGGCGATGTGCGCCTGGGCCAGGTCCACGACGTGGATGTAGTCGCGCACGTTGGTACCGTCCACGGTGTCGTAGTCGTTGCCGAAAATGGTCAGCTTCTCGCGGATGCCGACTGCCGTTTGCGTGATAAAGGGCACTAGGTTGTTGGGCGTACCCAGAGGCAACTCACCGATTTTGGCCGACTCGTGCGCCCCGATGGGGTTGAAATAACGCAACAAGATGGTATACAGCTTGTTGCCAGGGGCAGCCGCCAGGTCGTGCACGATGTCTTCGCACATTTGCTTGGTGCGGCCGTAGGGCGACGACGCAGGCTTGGTGGGCGTGGCCTCCGTCACGGGCAGCGCATCGGGCACGCCATACACCGTGCAGGACGATGAAAACACGAGGCTTTCGATGCCAAACTCGGGCAGCACTTCCAGCAGCGTCAGCAGCGAGCCCACGTTGTTCTGGAAGTACTTGAGCGGCTCGGCCACCGACTCACCCACCGCCTTAAAAGCAGCGAAGTGAATGACTCCCTGCACGTTATCCTCCTGTTTGAGTACCCCGCGCAACGCCTCGGCGTCGCCGCAGTCGATGCGGTGGCACGGTACGTCGCGGCCCAGAATGGCGCGCAAGCCCCCCAGCACCGACTCCTTCGAGTTGCTGAAATTGTCAATAATAATCGGCTCGTAGCCCGCCTGGGCCAACTCAACCACGGTGTGGGAGCCGATGTAGCCGGCCCCGCCAGTAACCAGAATCTTCATGCTGTAAATAAGTAAATGAGTAGCTGCGTAAATGAGTTAAATAAGCGCCTGAGCCAATTTACTCAGTTACGCATCTACTCATTTACTGTTAAAGGCTCCAGTAGTGGAGCTCCTGCATGGGCTTGGTGCGGTAGAGGCCTTTGATATCGACCAGTACGGCGTTGTCGGCCGTGATGGACTGGAAGTACGCCTCGTCCTTGTCGACGTAAGGTAAGTGGCTGACGGCCACGATAACGGCGTCGTAATCCTGGCGAATTTTGTCGGCCGGTGTGAGGCGGAAGCCGTACTCGTGGTGCAGCTCGTCGGAGCTGGCGTGGGGGTCCACGATATCCACGTTCACGGAGAAGTTTTTCAACTCCTGAATAACGTCGGCCACTTTGGAATTGCGGATATCCTCCACGTTTTCCTTGAACGTAGCGCCCATCACGAGCACGCGGCTTTTGGCCACGTCCTTGCCGCGCTTAATCATCATCTGCACCGTTTTGCGGGCGATGTAGGCCCCCATGTTGTCGTTGGTGGTGCGGCCGCTCAGAATAACCTTGGCGTCGTAGCCCAGCTCTTTCGCCTTGTAAGTCAGGTAGTACGGGTCTACGCCGATGCAGTGCCCACCCACCAGGCCGGGGCTGAACTTGAGGAAGTTCCACTTGGTGCCGGCGGCTTCGAGCACCTCGTAGGTGTTGATGTTCATGCGGTCGAAAATCATCGACAGCTCGTTCATGAGCGCAATATTGACGTCGCGCTGGGTATTTTCAATAATCTTGGCGGCTTCAGCCACCCGAATGCTGCTGGCGCGGTGCACGCCGGCCTTCACCACCAGCTCGTACACTTTGGCCACCACGTCGAGGCTCTCGGCATCGCAGCCGCTTACCACTTTTATGATGCGCGTGAGGGTGTGCTCCTTGTCGCCGGGGTTGATGCGCTCGGGCGAGTAGCCCACCTTGAAATCACCGGGAAATTGCAGGCCCGAGAACTTTTCCATCACCGGAATGCAGTCTTCCTCGGTGCAGCCGGGGTACACGGTGCTCTCAAACACCACGTAATCACCCTTTTTCAGCACCTTGCCCACCGAGCCCGAAGCCCCGAGCAACGGCCGCAGGTCGGGCTGGGCGTGCTCATCAATGGGCGTGGGCACGGCCACAATGAAGAACTGCGCCTCGCGCAACACGTCGAGCGAGTCGGTGAAGGTGATGTCGCAGCCCTCAAACGCCGCGCTGTCGAGCTCGCCACTGGGGTCTTGGTGGTTGCGCATCATCTCGACGCGGCCGGCGTTGATGTCGAAGCCAATAACCGAGAGTTGCTTGGCAAATTCGAGGGCGATGGGCAGGCCCACGTAGCCGAGGCCAATCACGGCTAGCTTGGCTTCTTTGCGGAGGAGTTTATCGTACACTTTTTTTTAGAATTATAAATTATGAATTAAAAATTAAAAATTAATTAATTGTGCTTAGTTGCTACCAATTTTTAATTCTTAATTCTCAATTTTTAATTAGCTTCGGTTATGGCTTTTTTGTCAGGACTTAACTGATAGGCTTCCCCGCTTTCGGGGCAAGTGGCGCGGCCCTGCTCATCAAACGTGAGCCGGTGGCCGGCGGCGCTCATCCAGCCCTGCGGGCGGGCGGGCGTGCCATACACGAGGGCATAGGCCGGCACGTTGCGCGTGACTACACTGCCCGCGCCCACAAAAGCGTAGCGCCCCAGCCGAATGCCGCACACCAGTGTAGCATTGGCCCCGACGCTGACACCGCGCTCTAAATGAGTAGTTTGGTAGTGGCCCTCACCCCGGCGCGGCACGGCACTGCGCGGGTTCTTCACGTTGGTAAACACCACCGAGGGGCCCAGAAAAACGTCGTCTTCGCACACCACGCCGCCGTAGAGGCTCACGTTGTTTTGCACCTTCACATTGCGGCCCAGCGTCACGCCATCGGCCACAAACACGTTTTGGCCCAGCGAGCAGCCTTCGCCCAGCACCGCGCCGCCCGCCAGGTGGCAAAAGTGCCAGATGCGGCTGCCGGCCCCTACGCGGCAGCCCGCGTCGAGCACAGCGGTGGGATGGGCGTAAAAGTTAGCTGCGGGTTCGGCCACGGGGCGGAGTAGGGTTTTGCGCTCGCAAAGGTAACAGGCTAAGCGAGGTTAGGCCGCCTAGCCAGTATCGGGCCACTCAGGGCGCGGACGGGCCAATAAGCAACAGGCGGGCACCTTCGGCCGTGGTTTCGCCTGCCCAAATAGCCCGAATGGTTTCGGCCTGGCCGGCCTCGGTGGCCCAGTAGTGGTACCTAGCGTATGATTGGAGGGACACGCCGCGCCCGCCAGCGGGCTGAAAGTAGGTGGCGGGGTCGAGCTGCCGCACTCGGGCCTGGGCATAAATGAGCCAGCGGTTGCGGTAGGCCGATGGCTGGTTGGCAAACCACGATATCTCGTCGAGGCCCCATACCAGGGGCCATTGCCCCGGCTTACCGGGCGTGCCACTGATACCGTTATCAAATTCGGCCTGGGCGGGCAGGTGGCGGCACAACCAGCCGCCCGGTGCCCGCCCTCCCTGGCTGCGGACATAAATACCGCCCCCCGGGTTACCCCAGGGGTCTATATCCAGGTAAGCGGCGTGGGTGCCGGCCCGCACAGTATCGGCCTCAACGGGCCGTAGCGGGAATGAGTGAAAGTCGAAGAGCAGCTGCCGTACCGAATCGGGTAGAGGCGCGGCGGGTATTGGGTCGTAGTGCTCGCCATGGGTGTGGGCATCACAGAGTACAAAGCCCCGGTTGCGGGTGCGGGCATAGCGGCGAATACGCTGCAACAGCCCCCAGAAAGCGCGGTGGCCGGGGTCGTGGGCCGCGTCGTCGATGAGGCGAATTTGCCCAAAGTGCAGCGCTTCGCAACCCGCATCCAGTTGCAATACAGCACAGTAGTAGAACCAGAGCTGGGCTTCGGACCGACTCATATCAGGCACGCCCGGGGCCTGGCCCGGTGGGCTATCGCCCCAGCGGTAGCTGCTGTTGCTGAGGTCGTGGTACTCCGGGTACACGATGTTGGCAAAACTGAAGCGGCGTTGACGCAGCGCCAGGGTGTCTTCGCCGAAGGCCGCGCGCAGGCGGTTGGGCACGGTGAGATTACCCACATGGGGCTCCACAAGCTCAAAAATGCAGCCCTGCACCACGATATCGGGCTGCCGGGCGTGCATAAGCTGCACATTGCGCTGCAAGGTGTCGATGAAGGCGTGCAGGGCCTGGTCGGAGTTGGGCGTGCTCCACCAGCCGCCGGTGCGGCCGGCCATCCGCATACCGGCGTCGGCGGCCCAGTTGATGAGCGTGCGCCGCTGGGCCACGCTGGCATTCCAGTAGTTGAGGGCCTGCACCGAAAGCGAGCGCGCCAGGTAGTGCCGCACCAGCGCCTCCGACACGGGGGGCAGCGTATCGGCGGGCAACGCCAAGGTACCGCGGGGCTGCGCTGCTACCGGAGCTAACACGCTGAAAGACAATAAACAGAATGCTACGCACAAACGCAACACGCGCATCCACCGCACCGGCCGCCCCACGGGGTGGGCCTTCACTAGTTGGCAACTCATATGCTGGTTGGTTTAAGCCCTCAACGTTAAAACGGCGCGGGGCCGTATCCTACGCCAAAGGGGTGTTGGCCGGGGCCGGCAGGTTGCCCTCCGACACGATGTAGAGGGGCCGCTGGCGCACGTTGGCCCCGAGGCGCGCCAAGTACTCACCGATAACACCAATGGCGATAAGCTGCACGCCACCCAAAAACAAGATACTGACCATCAGGGAGGCCCAGCCTGGTTGGTAGTGCCGCGTCACAAAGCGTTCGTAAAGCGTGTAGAGAATGACGATAAAGGCTAGGGCCGACACAAAAAAGCCGCTTACGGTAGCCGCCTTAAGCGGCACATCGGAGAAGGCCGTAATGCCGTCTAGGGCAAAGCGCAGCATCTTAGAATAGGTGTAGCCCGTGACACCGCCGGCCCGTTCGGCGCGGTCATACTCAAGGAAAGTCTGACGGTAGCCAATCCAGGAAATCTGGCCGCGCAAGAACTTGTTTTGCTCCGGCATCTGGCGCAGAGCCAGCACCACCTTGCGCGAGATGATGCGAAAATCGCCGGTATCGACCGGAATCTCAACGTGCGTCATGGCCCGCAGGATGCGATAGAACAGCTTGGCAGTCATTTTTTTAGCCACGCTTTCGCCCTGGCGCGAGCGCCGCTTGGCATATACTACTTCGTAGCCCTCACGCAGCTTGGCGTAGAGGCCTGGAATCAGCTCGGGCGGGTCCTGCAAGTCGGCATCAATGATGACCACGGCCTCGCCCTCGGCCCGGTCGAGGCCCGCCGTCACGGCAATCTGATGGCCAAAATTGCGGCTGAAGCTCAGGTAGCGCACGTGAGCGGCATCGAGCTCGGCCAGCTGTATAAGTTGCGGCAGGGAAGCATCACGCGAACCATCATTCACAAAAATCAACTCGTAGCCCCCGGGCAGCGCCATGGGAGCCAGAAGGGCCGTGAGGCGGCGGTGCAGCTCACCAATATTGGCTTCCTCGTTATAGATGGGAATAACTACCGATAAGTCCATGCGAGATAAGTAATCGAAAGGGCGAGAGGGAAAAGGTTTTGGGCAGAGCAGGCTTAGCGGCTGCCCCCTACGGGCCTCACCATGCCAACTTCCCAGTCACCGTTGGTGAAAAGTACTTGCCAAGGCAACTTCCCGTACTCGTTTTTGCGCAATAGGTAGCCGTAGGTGCAGCCCCCGGCATTTCATTGGCCGAAGCGATATACTCGGTAAGAGCCCTCTTGTAGCTGCTCCCTGACCTCGCGCTGAAACCAAACGGGTGGGTAGCGCAGGTAAAACAGGGTGGAGACGCAGGGCAAGGGCAGCAGGCCGATGATGCGCAACTGGTTGATGCCCCGCATGCCTTCACCCATCGCAAAGGCCTCCCCCAGGCCGTTGTTGAACTGCAACTTGATGGGCCCCGTCCGGTATTCGATGAAATAATGGACAACGGCTAGGTCGCCTTCCAGCAGCAGCCAGCCTACCACCACCAGGCGCAAGGACGGCCGGAGTACGCTGGGTAAAAAGCTGTTGGCAATAAGGGTAGTAACCCACACCGCCAGCACCACACAAGGCAGATAAAAATAATTGAGCCGCTTGACATTCAGCTCTATTGAGCAAAAAAGCCCTGATAGCGCCCCGCCCCACACCCCAAAAATGGCCAGTATAATAGCAGCTGGCGAACAAAATACCCGGCCCCGCCGCCCGATGAATTTCTGGCCGCCTACTACTGCACCCAGTAGCAGCACCAGCGCCAGAAGCGCTACTTCAAGGGCGGCTTGCTTGCTCGCACGGGACGAAGCCACTGGCCCGGCGCTCGGATTGCCCATCATAGTTGCTTGCCAGATAATTACCTGGCCCAGCAGCTTTCGGTGCCTCGCCCCCAACACTTAAGGGCAGCGCAGTAGCCCTGAAAACGCAGGCCGAGCTTACGCAAGGGGCAGTGGGGAGGCCAGAATCGGAGAAGTTGGCTTGCTACTAGGCTGGCCAATACGCCAGGGTGCCAGCTGATAAATTTTTAGTACGGCTAAAAGTATGGCAAGGCCAAAAGTTCCCGCTACAAACCGGGGGTCAAATAAGAGCGTTCCGCCATACTTCAGGAGTTCCAGGTGACGCAGCACGGCCTCCAAGTTGAGAAAGTAGGCTATTGAGCCTACTACGTAGGGCCAGTAGTTGTTGCTCACAAAAGCATAGGCAGCCAAAAATATGATGGCACCGTGCCAATAGCGCTCGTGCATCTGCGTATTAAAAAACCCAAACAGCAGTGGGATGGCCCCGCAGGTGAGCAGCACTAAGGCACTAGTAGGGCGGGCCGCAGCATGGCGTAGCGACTGCCACGTTGCCACTATCAGGGGCAATAGTACCAGGCCCGAAGACACGAAAAACAAGAGTAGTCCCCATTTATGATATGTTAATCCGGCGAAGGCATGCGTATCATAAATAGTATACATCACGTCTTCCGGAACAAGGAGGTACCATAAGTTATAGCAGTTCATAGACAACCTGGGGAATATATCAATAACCCCCAAATTGTTTTCAATAATGCGCGGCAAGTAGCTTTCCCACGACCACCAGATGAACGGGGCCAGCAGCAATACCGTCAGGGTGGTTCCCGCCAGCACAGCCTGCACCGCCTGCCGGGGCCGATGCCACCACGGCGGCAGCCACAGCAGCAGCAGTGGCGGCAAAAATATAATAGCCTGCGTTTTGGTTGCCAACGCCAATACATATAGCATAACACTACCTGCTGTGCGCTGCTTCACTGCCAAAACAATTGCGCCAAAGGCGAAGAAGGAATAGATACCATCAATCTGCCCCCACACAATGCTGTTGTACACATAGGCAATGTTTAGCAGCAGCATTAGGGCTAGCCCAAAGCGCCGGTTGCGCTCCTGCACCAACGAGGCCGCCCAAAAGGCCCCCACAAAATCAAATAATAGCGGGAAGGCCTTGAGCCAGTGAAAGTAATACTGTATTTTCTCCACACTACCCATCATGTGGGCATACACCCACAAAATGTACTGGTAGAACGGGTTGTAAGTATCGTCTTGTAGTTGGTAAACATTTCCCAGGCCGTGCTCAAAAATGTGGGTGGCCCAGCGCACCCAAAAGCCCATGTCATAGGTGTTGCCTGACCGAGGCACCAGCAGCAGCATAAACAGAAAAAGCAGCAGCGTACAAATTACTTGCTGGCGGCGTGAAATAATACTCATTGAAGAAGTTGAAAAATCAGGAGCTGTTTCATAGCAGTGGCCAGGTGCGGGTAACGGCCTCCGAATGAGGGTTATCACGCGTGCAAACCAAATAAAAAGTCGGTTTGCCTGACGGGTGGCGGTCACAAAGGTAGCCGCGTTGGCAACCTTTCCCCAATAGACTCGCTGGCGACTTTGCCCAAAAGCGGGCCGCAGGCCAACTCTTCCGGGTACTGCGCCGGGCCATTCGGAACCAGGCCCAGGCGTTTACTACCCAGGTGCAGCTATTTTTGCCATTTCACTCCCCTCCTTCTTTCTTTCTTGGTATGAAATACCTTGCCGCTTTGGTAGGCCTTGCCTCGCTCGGCGCGTGCTCTTCAAAAGATGATGCGCACGATACAACGGACACCACCATCGATGATAAAACCATCACCTTCAACAACTTTGAGGCGGGCCCCGGCTGGAGCAACGACCCCAATCGCAACGATGTCGCCCTGGTGACTAAAAGCCGGGCGCACTCGGGCCAGTATGCGCTGAAGGTGGACAAAGACCACGCTTTCAGCCTGACGTTTGAGATGCCGCTGGGCCAAATCAGCAATAGCAAGTTCAAAACCGTGCACCTGGATGCCTGGGTGTATATGCCCAGCGCGCAGGCTACGGGCACCATCGGCCTGCAAATAATACAGCCCCAGGGCAACGAGTCGATAGGCGGCGGTGACCTCAAGTTTAGCGACGTGGTGAAGACGTACGGCGAGTGGGTAAAGGTTAGCAAAGACTTCACCATGCCTGATAATATCACGGCGGCCAATCGCCTACGGTTGTTTATGTGGCGGGCCGGCGCGAGCGACGAGGTGTTTCTGGACGACGTTAAGCTAAGCATTAAGGACTAAGGGCCCGCACGAGGGCGCGCCGGCCCATGCTTATCCCACCGGCAGGCTATCAACATGAATAAAAGGTACTTAACCCTACTGCTGGTTGCATTTGTGGCCCTCGACCTGGCCTTTACCTACTGGCAGAGCTACCAGCTGCCAATGGATGGCGACCTGGTGGCCATTGTGCTGCCGGCCCCGTGGTACACGCAGGTGCTGCATGACCCCTTTGGCTGGGCCGTGCTGGCCAAGCACGAGGTATACGGTGCCCCCAACCGCTTTTTTGCCCACGCCTCCATGGGGCTGTACTGGAAAGCGGTGCCGCGCCTGCTACACCTTCTCACCAACCCCATCAGCAGCCTTTATGCGGCTAGTGCGCTGTTTACCACGGCGGTGCAGGCGCTGCTGCTGCTGCTACTGGCAGCCTATGTGCGCCAGGCAGTGGCGGGGCCAGCGGCCGGGCGTGGCAGCTTTTGGGTAGCAGCAGCGCTGCTCGTACCCCTTTTTCAGGTCAACGGCTACAATGAGCAGATGGGCATTACCAACCGGGCCGTGACGTACACGTTCTTTTATGCCCTGCCCATGGGCCTGCTGCTGCTAGTGCTGTGGCCCTTTTACCGGGCCGCCTGCCAGCAGCAGCCGCTGCGGGTGGGGCCGCTGCAAGCCCTGCTGCTACTGGGGCTGATGGTGGTGGTGGCCTTTAATGGGCCGGTGGCCACGGCCTCGGTGGCTATTGTGCTGCTGGGCATAGCGTTAGCATGGGCCTGGGAGCAGGTGCAGGCCCGGCGGCGCGGCACGGGCGCGGTAGTTGGCGGGGTAAGCAGCTGGCTGTCGTGGCAGGCGGTGGGCCTGCTGGGGGCGCTGGGGGCGCTGTGCCTCTACTCACTCTACATTGGGCGCAACAACTCGGAGAACTCGCACGACCACTCGCTGGGCGAGCTGTATCGGCTGCTGCCCGTGGGAGTAGCCAAGATGATGACCTGGCAAGCGGGGCTACCGATATTGGTTGGGCTTATTTTAATTAACTACCTATTGGTCATTAAATTAGCTGCGCCTTCGGCCGCGCGGCAGCGGGTGCTGCTACTGCTGCGCTGGGTGGCGTTTTTTGCGGTGGTCTACATGCTGCTGCTGCCGTTTGGAGGCTACCGCAGCTACCGGCCCTACCTGCTGCGCAACGACTCGGCGCTGCCGGTACTGCTAACGCTACTATTTACCTATGGCTTAACTACTTACTTTCTGCTATTTCAACTCACGGGCCGCCTGCGGGCGGGTTACCTGGGGGCGGTACTGGTGGTGGCCGGCTTCTTTATGTATGCTGACCGCAAGGTGCACCTGCCCAACGACAATGGCTGCGAGCGCTGGAGCCTCGACCAGCTGAGCCGCGCTCCCGAGCCGGTGGTGCAATTGTCGAGCTTCTGTAACGTGCTGGCGTGGTCGCCCATCGGCGAGGCTTCGCAATCGGAATACAACGCTCAAATGCTGTACTACTGGGGCATTACGCCAGTTAAAAAGCTCTATTACAACAAGTAGGCGGGCCACTACTGGCCCAGCAACCCATACTTGGCAATGCAGTAGAGGGCCCGGAACCCATCGCGCCAGCCTATCTTTTTACCCTCGGCGTAGGTGCGGCCGTAGTAGCTGATGCCCACTTCGTAGAGGCGCACGCCCGGCAGGCGGGCTATTTTGGCTGTGACTTCGGGCTCGAAGCCGAAGCGCTTTTCCTCCAGGTGCAGGCCTTGCAGCAGGTCGCGCCGGAAGAGCTTGTAGCACGTTTCCATGTCGGTGAGGTTGAGGTCGGTCACCATATTCGATAAAAACGTGAGCAGGGCGTTGCCGATGCTGTGCCAAAAGAACAGGATGCGGTGCGGCTGCCCGCCCATGAAGCGCGAGCCGTACACCACGTCGGCAAAGCCCTTGAGCACCGGCTTGAGCAGCAGGTTGTACTCCTCGGGGTCGTACTCCAGGTCGGCATCCTGCACGATGATGTAGTCGCCGGTGGCCTCCCGAATACCGGTGTGCAGGGCCGCGCCCTTGCCCTGGTTGGTGGCGTGGCGCAGCAGGCGCAGCCGAAAGGCGGGGTAGCGGGCGGCGTAGGCCTCAATCACGGCCACCGAGCTATCGGTCGAGCAATCGTCTACCACCAGCAGCTCCTTGCCGATGCCGCTTACCAGCGTTAGCTCGCGCAGCAGGTCCAGAATCTGGTGCACCGTGCGCGCCTCGTTATACACGGGCATGACAATGGAGAGCGTATCGAACTTGACCAAGGCAAAAAACGGAGGCGGCGGCCAGGCCGCGCGGGTTGAGGCCCCAAAACTAGCCCCGGCACCGCCGCCGGGCCGCCGCAATGGCACCACCGGGCCCCAGGCGGCGGCGGCGATTACTTTTGCTGGGCCAAGCGGGCTGCTTTTGAGCGCCCCGGCTGGCTTTTCTCCACGTCTTTTTCCACGCGCCGCCATGCCCATCGCCCGCCCCTTCAATTTTCAGCAGTGGATTGCCGAGCACCGCCACCTGCTGAAGCCGCCGGTTGGTAACCAGCAGATTTTCAAGGATAACAAAGACTTTATTGTGATGGTGGTGGGCGGCCCCAACGCCCGCAAAGACTACCACGTGGACGAGGGCGAGGAGCTGTTCTTCCAGCAGGAAGGCACCATGACGGTCAAGATTATCGAGGACGGCCAGCCCGTAGATATCGAAATAAAGGCCGGCGAAATGTTTTTGCTGCCGCCCGGCGTGCCGCACTCGCCGCGCCGCCCGGCCGGCACCGTGGGCCTCGTGCTGGAGCGCTACCGCCAGCCCGGCGAGCTCGATGGCTTCCAGTGGTACTGCGAAAACTGCGGCCACCAGCTCTACGAAGAGTACGCCGAGATTACGGACATCGTGGCCCAGCTGCCGCCCATTATGAACCGCTTCTGGGCCAACGACGACCTGCGCACCTGCAAGGTGTGCGGCACCTACATGGCCGCGCCGGCTGCGCCCGCAGCTTCCTGAGGAGCTACTAAAGAACGCCCAGTATAACGTTCTCTTTCAAGCAACTACCTATTTCTACCACCCAGCCATGACCCGCCTTTTCGAGAAGCTTTCCTCTAAAAACCTCACCTTCAACCACGTGTGCGAGGTGGGCGTGTACATTCCCGAAACGTCGAACATCATCGACTTTGTGCAGCAGGGCACGCGGGCCACGCTGGTGGAGGCCGACCCCGACGTGGCGGCCAAGGTCAAGGCCACCTTTGCGCCCTACAATGCCCAGGTGCACGCCGTGGCCGTGTGGGACACCAACGGCACGCTTAAGCTATCGCGGGCCGCATCGTCCACGTTTGCCACCGAGCTGCCCACCAGCCCGGCCCTCGAAAACGACCGCTACCGCATCAGCGAGGATACCACGTTTGAGGTGCCGTGCGTGCAGTTTTCGACCATCGACGACGGCACCATCGACCTGTTGAGCATCGACATTGAGGGCGGCGAGTGGTACGTGCTCAAGCACCTGCGCAGCCGCCCCCGGGTGCTCAGCATCGAAACCCACGGCAAGTACTACACCAACCCCTTTCTTACGGAGATAAACACCTGGCTGACAGCTAATAGCTACGAGCTGTGGTACAAGGATGGCAGCGACAGCGTGTTCATTAAGCAGGGCCTTTTTGCGGTGGGCCTGGCCGATGAGCTGGAAACCAAGCAGGCCGAGCTGCTCACCGGCTGGAAAAAAATGAAGCGTATTTTCAAGAAAAAGTAGCCGGGCGGCCCGCCTTGCAGCCCATGCTCAGCTCCCTTATTCTGCGCCTGCGCCAGCTAAGCCGGCGGGGCCGCCAGCCGCGCCAACTGGCCGCCCTCAACCAGGCCGACGCGGCGGCGCTGGCCACCCAGGCCGCGCCCCAGGCTACGCGGGTGCTGGTAGTGCGCCACGACTCCATCGGCGATTACCTGTTGTTTCGGCCGTGGCTGCGGCAGCTGGCGGCCGTGGTGCGCGGCCGGGGCCAGCACCTCACGCTGCTGGCCAATGCCCTGTGGGCCCCACTGGCCCTGGCCTGGGACGCCGATTGCTTCGACGAGCTGCTGCCCCTGGAAACGGGGCGCTTTATAAAGGACCCGACTTACCGAGCTGATTTGCTGGGCGTTATCGGCCAGGCTGGCTTTGGCGAAGTCATCAACCCGCTGCACGTGCGCGAGCCGGCCGTGGAGAATTTTATCCGGTTTATGCGTGCGCCAGTGCGGGTGGCTAGCCAGGGCGCGCACCAAGTGAGCCCGTGGTTTGGCATCCTCAATACTGGCTATACGCAGCTGCTGCCCAGCGCCCGCGAGGTGTTGTTTGAGTACGACCGCAATCAGGAATTTTTTGTTAATTGGCTGTCTGCAAGCTTAATACCTAACGCTACCCCTACTACTCCCCTACCCAACGCGCCCTTGCGGCTGCCCACCAGCGTGCCGGCCGCCGCCGCTGCGGAGGCCGCCGCCGGGCCGTATATCGTGCTGTTTCCGGGGGCCAGCGCCCAGCAGAAGCGGTGGCCGGTGGCGCACTTTGCCCAGCTGGCGCGGGCGCTGCACCAGCACTACGGCCCGCCCTACCGCCTGCTCATTGCTGGCAGCCCGGCCGATGCGGCGCACGCCCGGCGCATGATGCAGCAGGCCGGGCCAGGCGTGCCCCTCGCCAGCCGCTGCGGCCAAACCGACCTGCCCGGCCTGGCGGCGCTGGTGGCCGGGGCCCGCCTGCTCATCAGCAACGACACGGTAGCCGCTCACCTGGCGGCCCAGGCCGGCACGCCCTGCCTGGTACTGCTGATGGGCGAAAACTACGGCAAGTTTTTTCCCTATCCGCCCTGGCTGCTGCACGCCGCCTGCCGCTGCCTGTTTCCGCCCAGCCAGGAGGCCCGCTTCGCGCAGGGCGACTTCAGCCCACCGGCTAAAGACCCTGACATCGGGCAGATAGCGGTAGCGCGGGCGCTAACTGCTGCGCTGGAGCTGCTGCCGGGGGCGTAGCCCGGCGCGGGGGCGGCCCGCTTACTGCTGCGCGTACTGCTTTTTGGCAACTTCCTTGGCCGGCTTGGGCACGGCCCCGGCCTGCCCAAACGCCGCGTGCAGCCGGGCCGGCGTAAGCTCGGTGAAGTCGTTGATTACCAAGAGCGGGGCCTGAAAGTCTTTGGCCTTCAAAGTAGTAGCTACGGCTACGCAGCGCATCTTGGCGCGGTAGGCGGCTTGCTCGCCCAGCAGCGCATCTTCGAACACCAGGCAGCTTTCGGGCTTCAGGCCCAGCTTTTGGGCTACTACGGCGTAGGTGTCGGCGTGGGGCTTGCCTTGGCGCACGTCGTCTTCGCCCACCACCACGTCGAAGAAGCGGCGCAGGTCGAGGTGGTCGAGGATGTAGCCGAGCGTGGCCCCGCCCGAGCCCGTGCCGAGGCCGATTTTGAGGCCCGCGGCGCGGGCGGCCGTCAGGAAGTCGACCAGGCCGGCCAGGGGCTTGCGCTGGGCCCAGTACAGGGTACGGTACAGAAACTCGCGCTGGGCGGCGTACTCTTTCAGCTGTTTCTCAGGCACTTGGTGCCGGAAAACGGACTGCAATATTTCCGTGGCGGGCATGCCGTTGAGGCGGGCCAGCAGGCGGCGGGCGTTGGTGGTCAGGTCCAGGTCGCGGAAAAGCAACTGAAAGGCGCGGGCCTGCACGGCCGTGTTGTCGATGAGGACGCCGTCCATATCGAAAATGAGGGCCTGGAGGTCGGGCATGGGCTAACGGTAATTTCACACGCAGCCAGAATGAACCGCACGGTATCTTTGCCAGCCTCCTTTACCGGTTTTTGCATGAAAAAGATATTGTTGCTGTCGCTGCTGGCCCTGCCGGCGCTGGCCCAGAAAAAGGCCCCCGCCCTGGCGCGGCCCAAGCTGGTGGTGGGCATTGTGGTCGACCAGATGCGCTACGACTACCTCTATCGCTACTGGGATAAATTTGGCAAGGGCGGCTTCCGGCGGCTTATGGGGGAGGGCTTTAGCTACGAAAGCTGCAACTACAACTACGTGCCTACTTATACCGGGCCGGGCCACACCAGCATTTATACCGGCACCACGCCGGCCACCCACGGCATAGTGGGCAACAACTGGTTTGAGCGCGAAACGGGCAAAACCACCTACGTCACCGACGATAAAACCGTGCAGGCCGTGGGCGGCACGGCGGCGGCGGGCCAAATGTCGCCGCGCCACAACCTGGCCACCACCATCACCGACGAGCTGCGGCTGGCCACCAATTTTCAGAGCAAGGTTATCGGCGTGTGCATCAAGGACCGGGGCAGCATTTTGCCGGCCGGGCACGCCGCCAACGCCGCCTACTGGTACGACGGCTCCAATGGGGCCTTTATTACGAGCACTTTTTACACCGCGGCCCTACCCGAGTGGGTGGCCAAGTTCAACGCCGCCGGCCACGCCGCCGAGTACCTGAGCAAGCCCTGGCACCCGCTGCTGCCCATCGGGCAGTACACCGAAAGCACCCCCGACGATGTGCCCTGGGAGGCCGCCTTCAAGGGCGAAGAAAAGCCCGTGTTTCCGCACGACCTGCCCACGCTGAGCGCCACGGTGCCCGCCGCCGTGAAGGCCAACGAGCGCGCCTCGGGCGAGAAGCCGCCCGCCGCCCCCACCCGCAACCTCGACCTAATCCGCTCCACGCCCTTCGGCAACTCGCTCACCGCCGATTTTGCCCTCGAAACCCTGCGCCAGGAGCAAATGGGCCAACGCGGCCAAACCGATTTTCTGGCCCTCAGCTTTAGCAGCACCGACTACGTAGGCCACCAGTTTGGCACCACCGCCATCGAAACCGAGGACACCTACCTGCGCCTCGACCGCGACCTGGCGCGCCTGCTCGACGCCATTGATAAGCAAGTGGGTAAGGGCCAGGCCCTTGTATTTTTGACCGCCGACCACGCCGCCGACCAGGCGGCCGGCTTCCTGGAGGCCCACCGCCTGCCGGGCGGCGGCCTGGGCACCAGCCTCATGCGCGACTCGGTGCAGCGCGCCCTGGTGCGCCTGCACGGGCCGGGCAAGTGGATACTCGACTTCGAAAACCAGCAGCTGTACCTCAACCGCGAGCTGCTGCTGGAAAAAAAGCTGGAGCTGGCCAAGGTGCAGAACGAAGTAGCCGAAATATTGCGCCAGCAGCCGCACATTGCGCAGGCCATTTCGGCCACCGACTTGCAGCGCAACGCCTGGCCGGTGGGCCTGAGCATGTACCAGGCCAATGGCTTTTACGCCCCGCGCTCGGGCGACGTGCTGTTTGTGATGTCGCCGGGCTGGCTCGAAGCCTACAGCTACCCCGTGGTGAAGGGCACCACCCACGGCGCCTCGTGGGCCTACGACACCCACGTGCCGCTGCTGTTCTGGGGCTGGCACGTGCCCCACGGCGAGTCGGCCGAGGCCGTCAAAATCGTGGACATTGCCCCCACCGTGGCCCGGTGGCTGCACATACAAGAGCCCAGCGGGTGCAGCGGCACACCGCTGCTGCGGGTGCTGGAGTAGGCCGGTTCAGCCTTTAAGCGCATTTTTACGTTAGTTTCTTATTTATCTCTCTCATCTTCCCAAAGTGGCTCAATTTAACCCCTGGCACGACGTGTCGCGCGGCGATAACCTTCCCGAAAGCGTAACCGGCGTCATCGAAATTCCCAAAGGCAGCAAAGGCAAATACGAGCTTGACAAGGAAAGCGGCCTGCTAAAGCTCGACCGTGTGCTGTTCTCCGCCGTGCATTACCCAGCCGCCTACGGCTTCATTCCGCAAACGTATTGCGACGATAAGGACCCGCTCGACATCCTGGTGCTGTGCTCGGTCGATATCCCCCACATGTGCCTGGTCGAGGCCAAAGTCATCGGCGTGATGCAGATGCTGGACCAGGACGAGGAGGACGATAAAATCATTGCCGTAGCCGCTCACGACGTGAGCGTGAACCACTACAACGAGCTGGGCGACCTGCCGCCCTACATGATTCTGGAAATGCAGCGCTTTTTTGAGGACTACAAAGCCCTGGAAAAGAAGCACGTAGAAGTAAAGCAGTTCCTGGGCCGCGAGGATGCCTACCGCATCATCAACGAAAGCATCTCGCTCTACGAGAAGACTTTCGGCGACCGCGTAAAATAAGCTTCACCGCTTCGCATAGCCTAAACAGAACGTCATGCTGAGCCTGCCGAAGCATCTCGCGTGGGGTAGTAACCAAATCCGTTAAACGATTGGGTTACCGCCCTCCGGCGAGATGCTTCGGTAGCCTCAGCATGACGTTCTTTTGCATATTTACCAAGTAACCAGCTCTTTACATGCCTGCCACCCGCCGCGCCCTGCCCCTGTGCCTGCTCGATGCCCTGCTGTATAGCAGCGCGTGGCTGGCCCTGGCGGCGGCGGCCCAAACGGCGGCTGTGCTGCGCGAGCTGCCGGGCGGCTTTGGGCCGGCCGGCTGGCAGGCGGTGGCACTGGTATTTGCCGTTACGCTGCTCACCTACAACCTCGACGCGGCGCTGCCCTTCAAACACCAGCAGCCGGCCGGTGCCTCGGGGCGCAAGGCCTGGCAGCACCGCCACCGCTGGGCGCTGGCGGCGCTGGCGGGCGCGGCGGCCGGGGCCGGGGGCGTGCTGCTACTGCTGGGCGGCTGGCTGCACTACCTGCCGCTGCTACTGCCGCTGGCGGCGCTGGCCCTGGGCTACTCGCTGCCGCTGCTGCCCTGGCGCGGGCGCTGGCGGGCCGTGCGCGAGGTGCCGCTGCTCAAGGTGTTTCTCATTGGGGGCGTGTGGGCAGCCGTGACGGTGGGGCTGCCCGTGCTGGCGCTGCACCGGCCGCTAGCGGCAGCGGCGGGGCTGCTGGCGCAACGGTTTTGCCTGGTGTCGGCGCTAGCCATTGTGTTCGATATCAGAGACTTGAGCCGCGACCAGCTTACCAACCTGCGCACCATGCCAGTGGTGCTGGGCCTGGCTGGGGCCAAGGCGGTCTCGCTCAGCCTGCTGGCCGCTTCGGTGGCGCTAGGGCTAGCGCGCGGGGCCGCGCCGCTGGCCGTACTGCTGCCGGCCGGGCTGGCCGCCTGGGTTATTGCCGTGGCCCGCGACACGCGGGGCGACTACTTCTTCGCCCTCGTGGCCGATGGCACGTTGCTGGTGGTGGCAGCAGCGTATTTCGTTTTTTAGTGAGGGGTATAGGTAAGTAGCTGGCCATCAGCAAAAATCCGCCGCTAATGGCCGTTTACCCCTACTTTGATGGGTTAACGTATTTTCACCGCAGAAGACGCAGGGGGCTTCGCAGAAGAACGACCTCTGCGACTCCTCTACGTCTTCTGCGGTGAAAACACTAGCACGGAAAGTCTCTGCAGGCAGTAGTTTGTAATTTAGCTAAGGGAGCGTTACTTAACAGCGCCCTTCCGCTTTGGCAACTACCCGCTCACGCCGTAAGCGCCCGCAGCGCTGGCCCAATGTGGTCCACCAAATCGCCGGCTACCAGCCCGGCTTCGCCGGTTTGCTGGGCGGCGAGGTCGCCGGCGTGGCCGTGGGCTAGCACGGCGAGGCGGGCGGCCGTGAGGGCATCGAGCTGGGCATGGGCGCGCAGGGCCAGCACGAGGCCGGTGAGCACGTCGCCGCTGCCGCCGGTGCCCATGCCGGGGTTGCCGGTGCTGTTGAAATACACCTGGCCATCGGGCGCGGCCACGGCGGTGTAGGCGCCTTTGAGCACAACCACGCACTTGTGCTTTTGGGCAAAGGCGCGCAGCAGGGCGAGGCGCTGGTAGTCGTCGGCTACCTTTTCGGTGAGGCGCGCAAACTCGCCGAGGTGGGGCGTAAGCACCGTGTTTTCGGGCAGCAGGTCAAGCAAGTCGCGGTGCGCGCCCAGCAGGTTGAGCGCGTCGGCATCGAGCACGAGCGGCACCTTGGCCTCGCGCAGCAGCTTCTCCAGCACGGCGCGGCTGGCCGCTGCCTGCCCCAGGCCGGGGCCGATGCCAATGGCCTGGTAAGCAGCTAGTTCGGGTAATTCACTGATGAAGTCAGGCTGCGGGTCGGGTAGGCACATGGCCTCGGGGCGGGTGGTTTGGAGGATGCCGTAGCCCTCGCCCGGCACCGCCACCGTGAGCAAACCCACGCCGCCGCGCAGGCAGGCCCCGGCGGCCAGCACGGCGGCCCCTATTTTGCCCCGGCTACCGGCCAGCAGCAGGGCGTGCCCGAAGGTATTTTTGTAGGCAAACCTACTGCGGCGGGGCAGCGTCACGTCGGGCTGGCGGGCGGCCAGCGCGGCGTCGAAGCCGCTGGTACCCGGCAGGCGGGTGAGGTGCCAGGGCGTGGCGGCCTGCGCCACAAAATCCTGGCTCAGGTGAATGTCTACCACGTGCCACTCGCCCACGTACGCCGCATTTTGCGGCAGCAAAAACGCCAGCTTGGGCAGGCCGAAGCTAATGGTGTGCCGGGCCTGCACCACGGGCGCGGCGGCATCGGGCTGGGGCGCATCGGCGAGCAGGCCGCTGGGCAGGTCCACGGCCACTACGCGGGCCTGGCTGGCGTTGAGGTGCTGCACCACGGCGGCGGCCAGCCCAGCCAGCGGGCGGCTGAGGCCGGTGCCAAACAGGGCATCAACTACTAGCGTACCGGGCTGAATATCAGGTAGCTTCTCCTCGCTCAGCTCCGTTATCGGAATGACTTTGGGCAGCACGTGGTGGTTGTACTCGTAGTCGTCGGCGTACTTGGCGGCGGGCAGCAGGCCCAGGCGCACGGCGTAGCCGCCGAGGTAAAGCAGGCGGGCCAGGGCCAGGCCATCACCGCCGTTGTTGCCGGGGCCGCACAGTAGTAGTATTTCGCCGGCCTCAGCGGGCGTGTAGCGGCGGTGCAGCCAGCCGGCCAGGGCAGTGGCGGCGCGCTCCATGAGGGCGGTGGAGGTGGTGCGCTGCTCGGCGGTGGTGGCCTGGTCAAGCTCGCGGGTTTGGGCGGCGGAAAGGAGCTTCATAGAAAGAATATAACGCGGCAAAGGACAAAAAAGCTACTTTTGGCCATGCAAAGAACAACCCGCTTCTTCGTCGTGCCCGGCCTGGGCAGCTCGGGCCCCGGCCATTGGCAGACGTATTTCGAGCGCCTGAACCCCGACTTTACCCGCATCGAGCAGCGCGAATGGGACACCCCCGACAAGGACGAGTGGGTGGCCACCATCGAGCGGGCGCTGGCCGGCGAAGACCTGGCCCACGTGGTGCTCATCGCCCACAGCCTGGGCTGCGCGGCGGTAGCGCACTGGGCCGCCGCTCACGGCCACCGCCTGAAAGGGGCCTTGCTGGTGGCACCAGTCGACGTGGAAACGGCGCACTTCGCGGCTTTTCCAACCACTGGCTTTGGGCCGATGCCCATGCGGCAGCTACCCTTCCCGAGCACCGTGGTAGCCAGCACCACCGACGAATGG
This sequence comes from Hymenobacter sp. H14-R3, assembly GCF_030063445.1. Taxonomy (GTDB): domain Bacteria; phylum Bacteroidota; class Bacteroidia; order Cytophagales; family Hymenobacteraceae; genus Hymenobacter. The sequence continues at coordinate 40,443 of NZ_JASITD010000003.1, forward strand.
GTAACCCTGGCCCGCGCCCGGCAGTTTGCCGCCGCCTGGGGCAGCGGGCTGGTCGACGTGGGCCCGGCGGGGCACCTCAATACCGCCAGCGGCCACGGCGACTGGCCGGCGGGCCTGGCGCTGCTGCAAGCGTGGCGGTAGCCCCCGGGCCCATTCCCAAACGGGTGAACCCCCACGGCCCGCCGTGCGTTTTACCCTCACCAAACTGCCACTAGCAATCCCCCAACCAAGATGCAAACCTGGAACGACGTTATCCGCCTGGCCAACCACGCCCCCACCCCGCCCCGCCGCGTGGAGAAAACCGCCGCCGAGTGGAAAGCCCAGCTCACCCCCGAGCAATACCACGTAACCCGCGAGCACGGCACCGAGCGCGCCTTCACCGGCGAATACTGCGAGGCCCACGAAGCCGGCCTCTACGCCTGCGTGTGCTGCGGCACCCCGCTCTACGACTCGCGCACCAAGTTTGAGAGCGGCACCGGCTGGCCCAGCTTTACGCAGCCCGTGGAGGAAGATGCCATTAAGTATAAGAAAGACACGAGCTACGGCATGACCCGCATTGAGGTGCTCTGCAACGTGTGCGATGCCCACCAGGGCCACGCCTTCCCCGACGGCCCGGCCCCCAGCGGCCTGCGCCTGTGCATCAACTCGGCCAGCGTGAAGCTGGTGACTACCAAGGAGCCGGCCGCGTAGATAGCCGAATTTGCCTGATGAAAAAGAACGTCAGGCTGAGCTTATTAAAGCAGCTCTCCTGCGCCGTTGGGTTTACTTATCCTGGCGGCGTGGTAGGGCTGCTTCGATGAGCTCAGCCTGACGTTCTTTTTTACCTTTAACATCTTTCTCCCCTCCCCTACCAGCTCCCACCCCACCCATGTCGCTCTTATTCACTGATTTCGCCTCCTGGCAGGCGCATTGCGCCGCTACCGGCGAGCCGCTCTACCAACCCGTGCTAGCCTACGAGATTGAGCAAAAGGGTGCCACGGAGGAGGCCATCTGGCCCACTTTGCAGCGGGCCTACGACGTGATGCGCGACGCCGTGCACGAGGGCCAGACCGGCAACATGACCTCGCGCTCGGGCATGATTAATAACGGGGCCAAGAAGATTGCCGCCTCGCCCATTACGGTGCTTTCGCCCGAGTTTAAAGAATTAGTAATTAGCGCATTAGGTGCCAAGGAGGTCAACTCGTGCATGGGCCGCGTGGTGGCCGCGCCCACGGCCGGGGCGTCGGGCATTTTGCCGGGCGTGCTCACCACCATTCAGCGCATTCACAAGCTCAGCGACCGCAAGATTTTGGAGGGCTTGCTGGTAGCAGCGGGCGTGGCGCTCATCATCGAGCAAAACGCCTCGCTGGCCGGGGCCGTGGGCGGCTGCCAGGCCGAAACCGGCTCGGCCGCCGCCATGGGCGCGGGCGCCATTGTGTACTGCCTGGGCGGCTCGGTGGAGGAAACGTTTGCGGCCGTGGCCATCACCATTCAGTGCATGCTGGGCCTGGTGTGCGACCCCGTGGCGGGCCTCGTGGAAGTGCCCTGCGTGGTGCGCAACGCCTCGGCGGCGGCCATCGCGTTTTCCTCGGCCCAGATTGCCATTGCGGGCGTCGACCCCGTTATTCCGGTCGACCAGTGCGTGGCGGCCCTCGGCGAGGTGGGCCAGAGCATGGAAACCCGCTACAAGGAAACCGCCCTCGGCGGCCTGGCCAACACCCGGCGCGGCCGCGAAATTGAGAAAATGGTGCTGGTGCAGGACGTCAACATTCTGCCCGATGAGTAACCGGTACTGCGCGGGTGGCACGGCGCAAAGTCCCGCGCCACCCGCGCACATTTCAACTATTTGTTGATCAGTTATTTACTAAATACTTGGCGGTGTCATCAGCAGCGCACCCAAAAACTTAAGAGAGGGCTCGTAGCGCACGCGGCGCTCCGTGTAGTGCTGCCAGGCCAGCTCCTCGTCGGGGCGCAGGGCCAGGCCGGCGGCACGCAGGGCCTGCCAGGCTTGGGCAAATTCGGCGCGGCCGGGCGTGGTGGCCGCCATTTCTTCGGGGGTGCGCAGCTCAACGGGCGTGGTTTCGGACTTTTTATCAAAAAAGCGGTGAATGCGATTCAGGGCCAGCACGCCGGCCGTGAAGGTGATTTCTACCTGCCGCGAGCGCGGCACGTCGAGCGCCGAAAACAGTAGGTTGGCGGCATCCAAGATGAGGCCGGTCGCCAGCACCCACGAGCGCCCCCCCTGCGGCGACCGGAAAAAGGCCAGCACCGGCAGCGAGGTATGGCTTTCGTCGAGTTCCACCAGCCACTGTTCCCAGGCCAGCCACTGGGCATCGTCATTGGTAAAATCTTTATCCTGGCCCAGCCACTGCACCAGGCCGTGCGGGGTGGCCGGCACCCCGGCCCGCAGCTCCAGCTGCGCCACCACCAGCTCGCGCCGCGAAAACGCCTGGTAGATGGTCGGAATATAGGAGATGAGCAGCGTAAGCAGTAGCAGCCCCAGCGTAGCTTCCGAATAGCTGAACACGTTGATTACGAAGTCGTTATTCTTGGCAGTGCCCAGCGTGAGCAAGGAGCTGCCGCTCAGCTCATAACTTTTGGTGAAGCCATCGACGCCGAGCGCCCAATAAATGCCCGCGTAGCCCAGCCCCACCAGCGCCAGCCAGCCAATGGGCAGCGCCACGAGCCCCACCGGCGCGTAGTGCGCCAGAATGCGGTCGCGGCGGGCGTAGTTGTTGGCGCGCCGCGCCGCAAAGTCGAACACGGCGCGCAGCCCCCCAAACACGAAGGCATTGAGCCGCACCGACTCGTTGCGTGGCAGCACAAACGAGCGAATGGCCCCCGATACGGTGGTAATGACCAGCCAACCGCCGGCCAACCCCGCCAACAGGCGCAATCCATATTCAACTGATGATGACATGGGCCGTGTACGGGCCGGGCAGCGGCTTAGCTGACCCGGCCGGCCAGCGAACAGCGCAGGCGCTGGCGGCGGCTGGCCAGGCTGGCCGCGTAGGCCGCCTGCCGGGCGGGCGGCAAAAAGCTGCGGGCTAGCAGCTTTTCGGTGGCGGCTTCGTGGCCCGCCATATCGGCCAGCACCCGGCGCACCCGGCTGATTGGCAGGCCAATACGAATGCCAAACTCCAGAAAGTCGTCGTAGGCCAGGTAGGCATTGGCCACGAAGCTGGGCGTTTCGTAGTCGTCGGCAAACAGGTCGAGGGCCAGGCCGTTACCGCCCTGCACGTGCAGGCTGGTATTGAGCAGGTCGTAGCCGGGCGTGAGGCCATACTCGCCGCCGGGCTGGCGATAGAGCGAGAAGTTCTTGAGGTGCGCGTCGCCGTTGCTCACCAGGTAGTTGAAGAGCGTGAGGCGGAAGAAATACGTTAGTTCGGCCACGTAGCTATCCGCTAAGTGCTGCCGAATGAGCCGCGCCATTTCCTCATGGCTAAAGTCGTATTTGTAGTTATCGCCGTGCTCCTGCTCGGTGCGCCCGCCCAGCTGCGCAAAGTCTTCCTGCGCCAGGCGCAGGCCATTGGGCTGCACATCGAAGCGGCGCGTCAGGTAGGCCGGGCTGCCATCGGCAAAGCGTAGTACCGCGCAGGCAGCGGTGGGCAGCTTGAATACCTGCCGGGCCAGCTGCATGGTAAAGTGCTCATTAGCTGGTAGTTCGTTTACATCACGAAAGCGGGTCGGCGGCACCGGCTTTAGGATATACTGGCCGCCCCGCGCCGTTAGGGCCAGGTGCGGCTCCTCCGCTTCCCGCGCCAGCCGAAGCGAAAATTTCTCCTGCACGCCCGATACCGAAATCTGGCGCGTTAGCTCGCGCAACTGCTGCAACTGCTGCAACTGCTCCTCGGTTGCCGTGGCCGGCGGGGCAAAGGGCAACACGGCGGGTACTGCGGTGCCATCGAAAAGCTCCTGGCGGCAAGCGGCGCAAAAATCAGTTTCCGCCTTCTTTAAGCGGCGTAGGCAGGCGGCGCAGACGGTCATACAGCAGGGGAAATTTCGCGTACCGTCACGGCCCCTATCGTTTCGGTGTGCGCCGTGCGCAGCAACCGGGTAAAGTGGTCCCGCTCATCAATTTTCAACTCCCGACACTGAATCTGCTTCGCCACACCTTCAGCCAGCAAGCCGTAAAAAAAGCTAAACAGCACCGGCGACACAAACGCCTCGGGCCACTTGGGCAGCGTGAGGCTGATGGCGGCCTGCGCACCCTGCAAATAAGCCGCCTCGTAGCGGAAGGAATACTGGAGCCCCGACCGCCGCAACACGCCCGCCACCGCGCCATTGTACAGTAACTCAGCGGCTTGCGGCTTCATCATTTTTGGGCACCAGAGTCAGGGTTAGGTTGAGTACCGCCGCCAGCTTTTCCAGTTGCCGCAGCCCCGGGTTGGCCCGGCCAGCCTCCAGTTCCCGCAGCAAGCGTACCGACAAGCCACTCAGTTCGGCTAGGTCCTGCTGCGTGAGTTCAAGCCGGAGGCGTTGCGCACGTAGTTGCTGGTGAATAACCGGCATTATGTTGCCTTTAATTGTGTTTTACTATGCTAATCTACAAATTAATTCACAGATTAGGCATTATCCTGCCTGTTTCTAATAAGAGTTGATTAGTTTCTCAATGGCTGGCCTGCCATAACTCCCGAAACGACTTATCGGCCACTTTCAGGCTTTCGCGGCGCTTGCGCCAGCCGGCCTGGTCGAGCAGGTAGCCGAGGCTGAAGTCTTTGAGGCGGCCGGGCAGCACATCGAGGGCCCAGCGGTGGCGCATGCTCCAGCGCCAGAGGCCGATGGCTACCTTTTCAGTGGCATTGTTGTGGCCTTCGCTCACGCTCTCTTGCCGATTGAGCAGCAAGAGGTTATGCAGGTTGATGCGCACCGGGCACACGCTGGTGCAGGCCCCGCACAGGCTGCTGGCAAAGCTCAGGTGCTGGTGCTCCTTCAGGCCACTCAGGTGTGGGCTGATAACCGAGCCGATGGGGCCCGAATAGGTGGTTTCGTAGGTGTGGCCGCCGATATTTTTGTACACCGGGCACACGTTGAGGCAGGCCCCGCACCGGATGCAGCGCAGCGCCTCGCGGCGGTCGGGCCGGGCCAGCAGGTTGGTGCGGCCGTTATCGAGCAGGATGACGACCATTTCGGTGGGGCCGTCGGTTTCGCCGGGCTGGCGCGGGCCGAAGTACACGGTGTTGTACACGGTGACTTGCTGGCCGGTGCCGCTGGTGCTCAGCAGCGGCCAAAACAGGTCAAGGTCAGTGAGTTGCGGAATAATTTTCTCGATGCCCACCACCGCAATGTGCAGGCCTGGAAACGTAGCCGAAAGGCGGGCATTGCCCTCGTTTTCGGTCACGGCCACGGCGCCTTCCTTGGCCAGCAGGAAGTTGCCGCCCGTAATGCCCACCTCGGCAGCGGTGTACTTGTCGCGCAGCAAGTGGCGGGCCGTGAGCACGAGCGCCTGGGCATCGTCGGTGCTTTCGGTACCTAAGTGCTTGACGAATATATTGTTGATGTCAGCCTTGCTCAGGTGCATGGCGGGCGTCACGATGTGGTAGGGCCGCTCGCCGTTGAGCTGCACGATGTACTCGCCCAGGTCGGTTTCGACCGATTCCACGCCCCGGCTTTTGAGGTACTGGTTGACGTGGATTTCCTCGGTGGTCATGCTCTTGGCCTTCACCACGGTGCGGGTGTGGCGCGCCTCGGTGAGGCGGCCGATTTCGGCCAGGGCTTCTTCTGTGGTGTTGGCCCACACCACGCGGCCGCCGCGGGCGGTGAACGCGGCTTCAAACTGGAGCAGGTATTCGTCGAGCTTTTCGAGCACCTGGGCCTTGAGGTAGGCACCGCGGGCGCGGGCCAGGTCATGGTTGGCGTAGTGCTGCATGCCCAGCGTGACGGCCGCATCGTACTTGCCGATGTTGAAGCGGATTTTGCGACGGTGCTCGAGGTCGAATGCCTTTTTGTCCGCGTCTATCAGGAATTGGTCAGCTTTCATTTTTTAGCGCGAAGTTTCGCGAAGTTGGGCGCGAAGTTTTGTAAAGCCGCTCCTTTTAGAGCTTGTTGACTACGCGGTGAATGTGCTCACGGAGCGAAACCACGTTGAAGTTAATCAATAAGCCCAACTTGCAGCCAGTGAGACCCAGGTAATTTTGAAGCTGCTTGAAATGGACCGGGGCCAATGCTTCCACCGATTTCAATTCAATGATAACTTTCTGGCCAACCAAAATATCGAGCCGGTAGCCAATATCTAGCTGCAAGCCGTCATATACTACGGGCACCCCTACTTCGGTAGCCACCACCAGTCCGGCTTTACGCAGTTCGTGGGCCAAAGCCAGCTTGTACACGTTCTCCAGCAAGCCCGGCCCCAGCACGGTGCTCACCTTAAACGCCGCAGTGCGAATGTGGCCATCAATATCATTTTCGTGCATATGAGCAGCGGCTTTACAAAACTTCGCGTCCAACTTCGCGAAACTTCGCGCTAAAAACTACTGCTTATTAGAATCCACTACCGGCCGCTCCTCCCGGTTGGCCAGCTCCCATGCGGTGTAAAACACCAGCCGCGCCCGCGCCTCCAGCTTCTCAAACTCGATTTTGGCAATCTCGTCGCTCGCCTCGTGGTAATCGGGATGCACGCCATTGAAGAAGAACGCCACCGGGATTTTATGCACCGCGAAGTTGTAATGGTCCGAGCGGTAGTAGAAGCGGTTCGGGTCGTTGGGGTCGTTGAAGCGGAAATCGAGGTCGATATTACCGTGGGTGCGGTTGGCCTCCTGCAATACGCTGTGCAGCTGCGACGACAGCTTGTCGCTGCCGATAACGTACACGTAATCAGGCTTATTCAGGTGCGCCTCATCACTGCGGCCAATCATGTCGATGTTGAGGTCGGCGATGGTGTTAGCCAGCGGAAACACCGGGTGGCTGGTGTAGTACTCCGAGCCCAGCAGGCCTTTCTCCTCGCCCGTGTTAGCCAAAAACAAGATGCTGCGGCGCGGCCCGTGCCCGGCGCGGGCGGCCTTGGTAAAGGCCTGCGCAATAGCCAGCATGCCCACCGTACCCGAGCCATCGTCGTCGGCCCCGTTGTACACCTCGCCCCCAATGATGCCCAGGTGGTCGTAGTGCGCCGACACCACCAATACCTCGTCCTGCTTATCGGTGCCCGGCAAGAAGCCCAGCACATTTTCGGTGCCCACCTCGCTGCGCTGCTGCGGCGCGCTAAGGCTGAATTTCACGGGCTTCAGCTTATTGGCCACCGGCTGCCTGGCGGTAGCCGTGGCGGCCTCGTAGCTGCGAATAGTAGCCTCGTTGGTGCCCAGCAGCTTCAGGGCCAGGGCCGGCGACACGAAAAACGACGGGGCCCGCCCACCCGCCGCGTCGGCGGCTGCAATGGTGGGCTGCATCACGCGCGGGGCCAGCCGGGCCGCCACCTTGGCGAAATCGCTTTTGCCCGAAAAATCGACGAAGAACACGCTGCGCGCCCCCTTCTGGGCGGCTAGCGCGGCCTTGGCCCGAAAATCGACGGCCCACTTGGTGGCACTACCGTCGGGGCTGAGCACCGACTTGCCGTCGGCCGTGTGGGGCTCGCCCAGCAACACAATGATATCCTGGCCTTTCACGTCGCGGCCGGCGTAGTCGAAGTACGGGCCCTGCTCGATGCCGTAGCCCACAAACACCGGCTGCACCGCCGTGGCCTGCTGGAACGGCGAGCGCCCGAAAGCGTAAAAATCTTTCAGCCACTCGTAGGCCTTGCCGCCCACCGTGAGCGTGCCGCCCGGCAGCCAGGAGCTGCGCTCCAGGTTGAAGGTTTGCAAATACGGGTTGGCGGCATTGCTGACCACCGGGGCCACCAGGCTGTCGGCGGCAAACTGCTGGCTGATGTAGGCGGCGGCCATTTTCTGACCCTTAGTGCCGGTTTCGCGGCCCTCATACTCGTCGGAAGCCAGCACGCCGAGGTCGCGCCGCAGGTGCTCCTGCGTGATGTAGCGGGTGGCATAAAGGGCAGCGTAGTCGGCGGCCGGCGCGGGCGGCGCGTCTTTTTTGGCCAGGGTGCCGGGCTTAAATTTAGTTTTGACCTTGGTGGGCGTTTGGGCTAGCAGCGGCGCGGGCAGGGCCAGAGCGGCCAGTAGCAGAGCAGTATATTTCATAAAGTAGAAACGCGCTACGGCGCGCTCAGGCGGTAGAGTTGGCAATTGCTGGTAACGACAGTTCAGACGACGGCAACGATAGCGCGCCATGGCGCGGGCCATCGTTATTCTTTGGTAATCAACACGGTGGCGTAGGCGGCCACGCCCTCGCGGCGGCCCACGAAACCCAGCTTTTCGGTAGTAGTGGCTTTAATGGAAATCAGGTCTTCCTCCAGGCCCATTACCTCGGCCAGCACGCGCTGCATAGCCGGAATGTGGGGGTTCACCTTGGGCTGCTCCAGGCAGATGGTGGAATCTATGTTGCTGATTTCGTAGCCCTTGGCGCGCAAAATGCGCATCACCTCGGCCAGCAGGCGCTTCGAGTCGATGCCCTTGTACTGGGGGTCGGTATCGGGGAAGTGGAAGCCGATGTCGCGCAGGTTGGCCGCGCCCAGCAGCGCGTCGCAAATAACGTGGATGAGCACGTCGGCATCGGAGTGGCCGAGCGCGCCGTGGGTGTGCGGCACCTCGATGCCGCCGAGCCAGAAGGGCAGGCCGGGCTGCAGTTGGTGAACGTCGTAGCCGAAGCCAACGCGGATTTTCATAAGCGCAAAAAGAAAATGGGAAAAACTACCCCGCCACGAAAGTAAAACGGCGGGCCGCTCGTCATGCCAAGCGCGGCCCAACCGGGGCGGCTGGCTCGACGAAAGAAACTTTGGAAACTTTGAACTCACCTAAAGTTTCCGGCGTATCTTTGCCGTGTTAAACATGGAAATCAAAGACCGCATTATCACCCGCGCCGCTGCGCTCTTCATGCGCAACGGCATCAAGAGCGTGAGCATGGACGACGTGGCCGCCGACCTCGGCATGTCGAAGAAAACGCTTTATAAAACCTTCACCAACAAGGATGACATTGTGCTGGCCGTGATATCGGGCCACTTGTGCCAGGCGCAGGGCGAGTGCTCGCGCGTGGCTAGCCACGCCGCCGATGCGGTGGAAGAGATGCTCACCATCTCGGCCTGGGCCGACCAGCAGTTCACCAATATTCACCCCAGCATTTTCCACGACCTGCGCAAGTATTACCCCACGGCCTGGGCGCTGTTTTCGGAGCACAAGGGCACGTTTATCCTCGACCAGATAACCCAGAACCTACGCCGGGGCATTGCCGAGGGGCTGTTTCGGACTGGCCTCGACGTGGAGGTGCTGGCCCGCCTCAACCTGGCCCAGATTGAGCTGGCCTTCGACCCCGACCTCTACCCTCCCACCCAGTTTGCACCCGTGCGGGTGAATAAGGTATTCGACGAGCATTTTTTGCTGGGCGTGGCTACGCTCAAAGGTCACCGGCTATTCAATAAGTACCAACACATTACGGAGGAGGAATAAGCTGCTTGCCAGCTGGTTTCGACAAGTTCTTTCGTTTACCAATCCATGAAAAAAAGTACTCTGGGGGTCTTGCTGGCGGCCTCGGCGCTGGCGCTGGGCCCGTGGGCCCCGGCCCTGGCCCAAACGCCGGCTGCCCTGCCCACCCCGCCCCTCGCCGGCCCCATGGCCCTGAGCCTGCAACAGGCCGTGCGCTACGCCGTGGCCAACAAGCCCAGCCTGCTCAGCACCCGCCTGGCCGAGCAAACCGCCCACGCCAAGGTAGGTGAGGTGAAGGCCCAGGGCCTGCCGCAGCTCAACCTGGGGGCCAACCTGGCCGACAACTTCAAGCTGCAAAAGAGCCTGATTGACCCGAGCGCCTTTGGCGGCGGCGCGGGTGCGCTAAACGGCACCACGCTCACGCAACGCGATATTGCGGCCGCCCAGGCGGGCCAGGCCGTGACCCTGTCGCCCGCCTACGCCGCGCCCGTGGCGCTGCCGCCCCAGGCCATTGCCTTCGGCCTGCAATACGCGGGCAACTCGTCGCTATCGCTCTCGCAGCAGCTTTTCGACGGCTCGTATCTCATTGGCCTCAAGGCTTCTAAGGTGTATGAGGAGCTGAGCCACAAGCAAACCCAGCAGGCCGAAATCGACGTGGTGGAGCAGGTGAGCAAGGCCTATTACAGCACGCTGGTGGCCCGCTCGCGCCTCACGCTGCTGGCCCGCAACGTGCAGCGCCTCGACACGGTGCTGTACCAAACCAACCAAACCTTTAAGGCGGGCTTTGCCGAAAAGCTCGACGTGGACCGCCTGCGCGTACAGCGCAACAACCTGGTGGTGGAGCAGCAGAAAGCCCTGCGCCTCACCACCTTAAGCGTGGCCCTGCTCAAGTTTCAGATGGGCTTGCCCCAGGCGCAGCCCGTGCAACTCACCGACTCGCTCGGCGCGGCCGTGGTGGATGCCGGCACCCTGCGCCGCAACCTGGGCACGGCCGATTTCAACAACGGCGGTGGGGTCGATGGCCTCGGCGGCGTGCCCAGCGCGCCCCTCAATGCGCCTACTGGTGCCCCCACCAGCGCGCCTGGCCTCAATAACAACAACGGCCAGCCGGTGCAGGCCCAGGCGGCCTTCAACTACAACAACCGCATCGAGTTCTCGACCCTGCAAACCCAGCAGGCGCTGGCGGGCCTCGACCTGCGCAACCGCACGGCGGGCGCCTACCCGCGCCTCGCCTTCACGGCGGCCTACGGCTTTTCTGGCTCGGCCAAAACGGTGAGCGACCTGTTTGCCTTCCGCGGGCCCGATTCGCGCAACGCCAACAATTTTCCCAACCAGAACTGGTTTGGCTTCGGCAACGTGGGCCTGGCCCTCAACGTGCCGGTGTTTGATGGCTTCCGCCGCCGCTACCAGGTGCAGCAGGCGCGCATTGCGCAGCAAACCATTGAGAAGGGCATGGAAACCCTGCGCCAGAGCATCGACTTGCAGGACACGCAGAGCCGCACCACGCTCATCAACGCCCTCGATGTGCTTGACAACCAGAAGGCTAACCTCGACCTGGCCGCCGACGTGGCCCGCGTCACGCGCATCAAGTTCAACGCCGGCGTGGGCTCCAACATCGAAGTGATTACGGCCGAAACCTCCCTGCGCGAGTCGCAAACCAACTACTACGCCGCCATTTACGATGTGCTGGTGGCCAAGGTAGACCGCGACAAAGCCACCGGCGAGCTGTACAGCCAAGCCAAGTAACCCCTTGAAAAAGAACGTCCTGCTGAGTGTGCCGAAGCATCTCGCCTGAACCGTTGAGTAGTTGAATTAGTAACCCCGCGAGATGCTTCGGCAAGCTCAGCATGACCACTACCCCAATGCGCCCCACTTCCTTACTTTTTTCCGCCACCCTGGCCGTTGCCCTCGCTTCGTGCGGCGGTGCCAAAGACCCCAAAGCGGAGCTAGCCACGCTGAAAGCCAACCAGGCCGCCACCCAGGCCAAAATTGCCGACCTCGAAGCCAAAACCGGCGCGGGTAAGGCGGCCGAGGCCGCCGGCGCGGTGCCGGTATCGGTGCTGAAAGTGACACCCCAGAACTTTGCCGGCTACCTTGAAGTACAGGGCCGCGTCGATTTCGACCAGAACGCCACCGTGGGCGCCCGCGCCGCCGGCACGCTCACCAGCGTGCGCGTGCAGCGCGGCGACCGCGTGAGCAAAGGCCAGGTGCTGGCCACCGTGGATGCCAGCATCCTGGACGCCAACATGGCCGAGCTGCGCACCCGCCTGGACCTGGCCCGCATCATCTACCAGAAGCAGGCCGGCCTGTGGAAGCAGCAGATTGGCACCGAAATTCAGTACCTGCAAGCCAAGAACACCTACGAGGGCTTGCAGCGCAACCTCTCGACCCTCAACCAGCAGCGGGCTCTCTACAATGTGGTGGCCCCCTACGCCGGCGTGGTCGACAACGTGCTGCCCAAGCTGGGCGAAACCGTGGCCCCCGGCGCGCCCGTGGTGCAGCTCAACAGCGGCAAGGGCGGCAAGATTCTGGCCGATGTGAGCGAAGCCTACGCGGGCAGCATCAAGGCCGGCGACAAGGCCTTCGTATCGTTGCCCGACCTGGGTAACGAGCAGATTGCGAGTACCGTACGTACCGTGAGCCGCACCATTTCGGCCACCAGCCGCACGTTTACCGTGGAGCTGCGCCTGCCCGGCAACCAGGCCGGCAAGCTGCGCCCCAACATGGTGGCCACCGTGCGCATTCAGAACTACGGCAGCAACAACACCACCGTGCTGCCCGTGGACCTGGTGCAGCACGACGAGGAAAACGCCTACGTGCTGGTAGTCAACCGCGAGGGTGGCAAGGCAGTGGCCGCCAAGCGCATCATCAAAACCGGCCAGACCTACAACGGCAAGCAGGAAATCACGAGCGGCCTCAAGCCCGGCGACGAGGTTATCTCGGCCGGCTACCAGAACCTGAATGAAGGCCAGTTGGTGAAAATCAGCTAAGCATTAGTTGCCTGCCCTAGCGTGCGCCTCACCCCCCGGCCCCCTCTCCGAAAAGGAGAGGGGGAGCCTGACGACTACTACCGTCCGCTTGCGGTTGGCTCCCCCTCTCCTTTCCGGAGAGGGGGCCGGGGGGTGAGGCGCAGCTAGGGCAGTACCAGCACAGTATTAATAAGTAAACTATATACCCTTCACCTAGCAGCTAAAAGCTTACAGACTATGCAGGATATTGAGAAGGAATTTGGACCCACCAGCTGGTCCATCAATAACAAGACGAGCATCTACATCATCACCCTGATGCTGACGATTGCCGGCTTGTTTGCCTACGTGAAGCTGGGCAAGGAGAAATTCCCGGACATCGTGATTCCGCGCATTATCGTGGCCACGGTGTACCCCGGTACTTCGCCCACCGACATCGAGAACCTGGTGACCCGCCAGCTCGAAAAAGAGATTAAGAGCGTGAACGGGGTGAAGAAGATAAGCTCGACTTCCAACCAGGACTATTGCATTGTGGACGTGGAGTTTAACTCCGGCGTCGATGTGCAGGCCGCCAAGCAGCTCATCAAGGATGCCGTGGACAAGGCCAGCACCGAGCTGCCCAACGACCTGCCCAGCGCCCCGCTGGTGAAGGAAGTCAACATCTCGGAGCAGCCCATCATGTACGTCAACCTGAGCGGCAACCTGCCCGCCGCTCAGCTCAAAAAGCTCGCCGACGACTTCCAGGACAAGATTGAGGCGCTGCCCGAAATCACCCGCGTCGATATTGTGGGGGCTCTGGAGCAGCAGGTGAACGTGGATGTGGACCTGTACAAGCTGCAAGCCTCGCAGCTCAGCTTTACGGATATTGAGGCGGCCATTGCCCGCGAAAACATCACGATATCAGGGGGTTCCATCGACGTGGGGGCGCAGAAGCGCGCCGTGCGCGTGGCTGGCCAGTACGTGAACGCCGCCGACATTGCCAACATCCAGATTAAGAACCTGCGCGGCTCGCCAGTGCGCCTCGGCGACATTGCCACCGTGCAGGACGGCTTCAAGGACCGCGAAAGCTTTGCCCGCCTCGATGGCCAGTCGGCCGTGGCCCTCAACGTGGTGAAGCGCCAGGGCGAGAACCTGCTCGACGCCTCCGACAAGATTCACGCGCTGGTGAAGGAGTCGCAGGCCAGCATGCCCAAGGGCCTGAAAATCACGATTACCGGCGACTCGTCGAACGAAACCCGCACCACGCTTACCGACCTGATTAACACCATTATCATCGGCTTTTTGCTGGTGACCCTGATTCTGATGTTTTTCATGGGCACCACCAACGCGCTCTTCGTGGGCTTGTCGGTGCCGCTGTCGATGTTCCTGGCGTTCATTATGTTGCCGCTGTTTGGCTTCTCGCTGAACATGATTGTGCTCTTCGCCTTTCTACTGGCGCTGGGCATTGTGGTGGACGATGCCATTGTGGTGATTGAAAACACCCACCGCCTGCTGCACGAGCACCCCAACCTGAGCACCGCCAAGGCGGCCAAGTTTGCGGCCGGCGAGGTGTTTATTCCGGTGCTGGCGGGCACGCTCACCACGGTAGCACCGTTTGTGCCGCTTATGTTCTGGCCCGGCATCGTGGGCTCGTTCATGTTCTACCTGCCGGTTACGCTCATTCTCACGCTGGGCGCTTCGCTCATCGTGGCCTTCGTAATGAACCCGGTGTTTGCCGTGAGCTTCATGCAGCGCGAGGAGCACCTGGATAAGGTGGAGAAGCCCCAGCTGACCCGCAATTTCCTGCTGGGCATGGGCGGGATGCTGCTGGTGGCCATCGGCGGCTACCTGTCGGGCTCACCCTTCCTGGGCAACCTCATGCTCGCCGTCATCACCCTCTGCTTCCTCGATAAGTACGTGTTTGTGTACCTGATAGCCGGCTTCCAGCGCAGCTTGCTGCCCCGCCTCCAAAACGGCTACGCCCGGCTCGTGGAGCTGGCCGTGGGCGGCACGGTGTGGCGGCAGGGGGCCATTCTGGCCGGCCTGCTGGTGCTGGGCGTCATCAGCATTGTGGCCGTGGGCGCGCGCAAGCCCAAGGTGGACTTCTTCCCCAAGGGCGACCCCAAGTTCATTTATACTTACCTGCGCATGCCGGTGGGCACCCGCGTGGAGGTAACCGACTCCATCACCCGCATCCTCGAAAGCCGGGTGTACAAGGTGATTGGCCGCAACAACCCCGACGTGGAGTCGGTGATTACCAACGTGGCCATTGGGGCCGGCGACCCCACCGAGGCCACGGCCGCCGGCACGTCGCAGTCGCACATGGGCAAGGTAGGCGTGGCCTTCAAGGAACTGAGCGAACAAAAAGGCAAGGCCACCCACATCTACATGGATGAGATTCGGGAGGCGGTAAAAGGCATTCCGGGGGCCGAGGTGTCGGTAGACCAGGAGAGCAGCGGGCCACCCCAGGGCAAGGCCGTGGCCATTGAGATAAGCGGCGACGACTACCCTAAGCTGGCTTCGCTGTCGAAGAAAGTGGAACGCTACATCGACTCGCTCAAGATTGGCGGCATCGAAGACCTGCGCTCCGACTTGCAGGACCGCAACCCCGAAATCGGGGTGAGCATCAACCGCACCCGCGCCAACCGTGAGGGCATCAGTACGGCCCAGATTGGCTCGGAGGTGCGCACAGCCATCTACGGCTTCGAGGCCAGCAAATTCAAAACCCCCGATGATGAATACCCCATCCAGGTGCGCTACGCCAAGCCCTACCGCAACAACGTGAACGCCATTGTGAACGCGCCGCTCACCTTCCGCGACGCTACCGGCGCGGTGCGCCAGGTACCCATCTCGGCCATTGCCGACGTTACCTACGGCACCACCTACGGCGGCATCAAGCGCAAGGACACGCACCGCCTCATCACTATCTCGTCCAACGTGCTCAACGGTTTCACCGGCCCCGACGTGGTGGCCAACGTGGAGCGCGCCCTCAAGAGCTTCCCCACGCCGCCCGGCTACACCGTGAAAATGGGCGGTGCCCAGGAAGACCAGAAGGAAACCAGCGACTTCCTCGGCATAGCCGCCGTGGGGGCTATCGGCCTCATCTTCTTGGTATTGGTTACCCAGTTCAACTCGGTGAGCAAGCCGCTCATCATCCTCTCCGAAATCATTTTCTCGATTATCGGCGTAATGCTCGGCCTAGCCATCTCGGGCATGAACATCTCCATTGTGATGACGGGCGTGGGCGTAATCGCGCTGGCCGGCATCGTGGTGAAGAACGGCATCCTGCTGGTCGAGTTCACCGACATGCTGCGCAGCCAGGGCATGGGCCTGCACGACGCCATTGTGCTGGCCGGCCGCACCCGCCTCAACCCGGTTATCCTCACGGCCACGGCCGCCACGCTGGGCCTCATTCCGCTGGCCATCGGCCTCAACATCGACTTCTACGAGCTCTTCAACTCGGGCCACCCGCACTTTTTTCTGGGTGGCGAGTCGGTGGTGTTCTGGGGCCCGCTGGCCTGGACAATCATTTTTGGGTTAACGTTTGCAACCCTTATCACGCTCCTGGTAGTCCCGGTGATGTATCTGCTCAGCGAGAAACTGAAGGCCAAAATCTCGGGCCGCGACTACAACTCCCCGCCCCCCTCCCAGGAGGTAGATGAAGAGGAAGTAGAGGCGGCCACGCCCGCGGTACTGGCCTAAAGTTTGCGACGGTCCGCCGGTTGCTACCCACCACTCAGCGAGTGCACAGCAGCAACCGGCGATACCCCGCATTCCCGGTATACCTCACTTCCTTATTTTTCTGTTATTGCAAAAAGTTTTATGCTCACTATCACATCTACCCCCGCCCCCAAGACTATCGAGCAGCAGGTGCTGCGCATTATCAGCAAGCGTAAGGATATCAAGGCCGTTCGCCTGCGCCGCACGGCCAGCCTCAGCCGCGACCTACGCTTCGATACCGTTGATTTAGTGGATATTATCCTGGAGCTGGAGCGCAGCTTCCACATCACGGTGCCCGACGAAGTGCCCTTCTACACCGTCGGCGACTTTGTGCGCTACGTAACGGCCCACGCTGCGTAGTCTGAACCGCGGATTTGTCGGATTAATCGGATTTTGGTGGCGATTATCCACGTACTCAAACGCAAAAAAGGCTGCCCATTTGGGCAGCCTTTTTTGCGTTAACTGTCTTCAGACAAAGGTAAAAGTAGCTCGCCACCAAAATCCGACAAACCCGATTAATCCGCGGTTCAGACTACCGCACGTTGCCGCCGGTAGCAGTGCGGCCGTCGTTATCGGCGCGCGAGCCTTCGGTAGTGTTGCCGGGGGCATCGCCGCGGTAGGCGGTATCATGCCCAGCATCGGGGCCAGCCTCATGCACGGGGCGGGTGGTGGTGCTACTGGGCGAGCCCAGGCCCGCGTCGGTGGCCGACTGGCCCGTGCCGCTGGGGGCCAGGGGAAGGTCAATGGTGCCGGTGCTTTTGGCCGACTGGTTGGTGGTGCCGGCCGTGCGGATTTCCCAGGGCTCATTCTCCATCACCACGGCCGAGCCCTTGGTGTTTTCCCACTCGTGAAACCTATCAAGCTCGTGCTTAATAGAGGTGGAGAACCAGGCAATCAGCGCCATATCGTCGAGCAGGCCCACCACCGGAATGAAGTCGGGGATGAGGTCGATGGGCGAGATAAAGTAGACGAGCACGGCCACGGCGGCAATTACCGTGGTGCGGGGCACCCCCGTGTATTCGCCCGAAACGCTCAGCTTGATGAGACGGAACAGGCTTTGCAGCGTGTCCCACACCTCGTGGGCGATGGTGCCGATTTCTTTTTTCTCACGCGCCTTATTAAAGGCATCCATCAGCAGCTTTTTGAGGCGGGTGGGCTGCGTGATGTAGCCCTCGGCGGCGGCCAGGAATTTCTTGAAGATGGCCGAAGCAGCAATGTCTTTGCCGTTGGGCGGGGTAGAACCAGTAGTAGCCATGCAAAAAAAAGTAGAAAGCGCGGCAGTTGCGCCGCAGCAGTACGTTCAGGTCCGTGTACTGCATTCGCCGCCTCCAAGTTATGCAGGGCCCAAAAAAGGGCTCCCAGCGCAAGTGCCGGGAGCCCTTTTTATAAGCCTGAAAACCCATTGCCCTTATCAGCAGCTTACTCGGGGCGGGCGCTGGCCGCGGCGGTGAGCAACTCGGCCGTTTCGGCGGCGGTGGCATCAGCCGAGAGGGCTTCGGTGCCGGCCACGCGGCCCGCGGCGTAGAAATTGCGGTGGTAGTACGCCTGGTTGAGCGAGCTTACCATGACGCCGCCGTTGCAAGCCGAATGAGCAAACTTATTGTCTTTCAGATAGATACCCACGTGGTAGATATTGCCTTTGCCGTGGCTGAAGAACACCAGGTCGCCGGCCTTCATATCAGTCTTAGCCACCCGCTGCACCGTAGTAAACATGGAGCGCGAGCTGCGCTTGAGCGTGATGCCGTACACCTTCTTAAACACCTGCGATACGAAGCCCGAGCAATCGGTGCCCCGGCGCGACGCGGCCCCGTAGCTGTAGGGCGTGCCCAGCCAGTCGGTCACGGTCTGGAGCAGGCTCTTATTCTCGGTCTGGGCCAGCTTGAGGCCCAGCGTCTGGTTGTAGTAGCCGTAGGCCAGCGAATCGCGCGAGGCGGTGGTAGCGGGCGGCTCCACAGCGGCCGGCGGGGTGCCGGCCTCCAGCAGGCCCGATAACAAAGAAGCCTCGGCGACAGCCGGAGCCGAAACACCAGCCGAAGCCGAAGCATCGGGCATTTTTTCAAAGCAGAAGGAGAGCGCCAGGGAGGCAGCGGCGAGGCAACACAGCAGGGTATTCTTCATTGTCCGTCGGTGGGGTGGGCACCGGCCGGCGCTCTAAAGCTGCTGGCCGGGTAAAGGGAAAATTTCGTAGACTGTTGCGCTAGGCAGTGCCGTGAAAACGGCCAGAATTAAGGTTGAATAAATGCGTGCTTACTACCTTTTTAAAGCAACTTTAGGGGGTAGTAATCAGCCAAAGCTAAGCACTAAGCTGGTAACCAACCTATCAGATTCTTCGAAAAAGTCAACATAACTTATTAAAATACCAAATAAAAGGTGATTTTTAGCATGGCAGCTTGCAACCCTGCTCAATTTTTCCTCGTAGCATAGCCCGAATTATATACAATGAGCCAGCCCCCTACTTTCGTCAATTCGCCCCTGGCCCGCATTGCGCGGCTGGTGCTGGGCCGCGCCCCCCGCGTGGCCATGGTGCTGGGCCACACCGTGCACCTGAGCGGGGCCACCCGCGAAGAATTTTTGGCCGATGCCGAGTGGGTGGCGCACGAAGAAGTGCACCTGCGCCAGGTGCGCGACCTGGGCCGCCTGCGCTTCCTGTACGAGTACCTGCTGGAGTCGGCGCGGGTGGGCTACTACGCCAACAAGTTTGAGGTGGAGGCCCGCGAGGGGGCGCGGCTGGTAGTGGCGGCCGCCGCGCCCTAGCGCCCCGCCACCCCCGGCTCTTCCGCGAGGGGGCGCGGCTGGTAGTGGCGGCCCGGCAGCGAGGCCAGCAGGCCGGCGCGCGGCGCGGCTAGGTGCGCGCCGGTGAGGCGGAAAGCAAGCTTAGGAACTGAAAAGCTGCCGTATTAAAGCACCTGAGGCACTTGCGAGTTATATTTTTGCGGAAGAGCGCAAAATAGCGAGGCAGTCTTGTAAATTTGAGGCGTACCCTTTAATTCCTTTTCCCTTTATGCTCAACCATTTACCCCCCCCACCCAACGGCTTCGCCAGCTGCTGCTGGTTGGCGTAGGCTGCCTGGTTACTTTCTCGTGTAAGAAGGAAGCTGAAACGCTTATACCACCAGTTAACGTAATAAGCTATGAAGTGACAGCTACGCAGGCTGCTTTAGCCGCTGAGAATATTGCGCTCAGTAGTGGCGTTGTTGCTCAACGCAAAAATAACCAAGCGAAAAACGATACGCAGCGGGTTTTTCAGGGGCCTCAGCGGGTGTTGAACTTAACGCCTTTGTTAGCTTCAGATGGTAAGCCAGCTTTGTATCTCTGCAACTATGCGAAAGGGGGCTTTGCTATAATTGCGGCCGACCGGCATATGCAACCAATCCTGGCGCTCTCCGAATACGGTGCCCTCCCCACTACTAATTTACAGGGTACCCGTGCAGTATCGGAAGGGTTAGCTTCTTGGCTAGAAACTACCCGGCAGCTGGCAGTTGCCCTTCGTCAAAATCCCAGTGAAAAGAATACGCAGCTGGGCGCACCTGTAGCTTGGGCAACGCTGGTTGATAAACCGGGGGACCTATCGAAAACATTTTTCACTATATCTGGTCCACCTAGCCCTACTTATCGGCCCCTCCCGCCTGCTGACCCACCCGCGGACCCGCCGACGGTACAAGTTGGACCATTGATGCATACGACTTGGGGGCAGGGCTGTGGCTACAATGATAATGTAACTGCTAGCGGAGACTGGTACTATTGTTACCATTGCCCGACAGGCTGCGTAGCCACTGCACAAGCGCAAGTAATGTATTACTGGCACTATCCGGCTTCCTTCAATTGGGCAGCTATGCCGCTCAATCACGGCACTCCGGCTACAGCTCATCTTATGGATGACCTGGGAGGAAAATTGCAAATGGACTATGCACCAACTGGCTCTGGTACAGATGCTGGTTACATCGACGATGCGCTAAAAGACAGGTATGGCTATAAGTCTGCCGAGTATAAAAACAATCAAGACCCAGGGCTGTTTCAAACTGTTGTCGACAATCTGAATGCAGGCCAACCCGTTATTTTAGGTGGATTCCCTAGCGTCAATTGGTTTGGGTATCCAAATGCAAGTGGGCATTGCTGGGTCTGTGATGGATACATCCAGTCTTACAGCGATGGGTACGGATACCTCTATTTTGCGATGAATTGGGGTTGGGACGGTGCAAGCAATGGCTGGTTTGGCTACAATAATTGGCAGGTAACGGATGTCAACGGTGACACGCACAACTACAATTATGCCAAACAGTACATTATCAATATTCATCCGTAAGTAAGATGAAAATACTTTTGATATTTTTAGCTTTTTTAAGCCTGTGTGGTTGCAAGAAACCCGCTAACCCGACCGGCAACACTATGCCACCACCAATTAATTTCGCGTTACTCGATAAGCAGGGTAATCAATTGCTTACCAGCACTTCAACTCCTATTAAAGTATATTTCCTCAAGGGTACTCAACCAGTTTATTTGGGTAGCGAATGTGCTGGAGGGGGGTGCACAATGGTAAGGGAAACGTATACTTCGACAGGAAATCCTAAATACTCGTACAAGTATTCTTCCTTAGACATGTCATTAGTAAGTGCCGACGGTGTTAAAACATTTTACCTAGAGCTTGGAGGTAAAACTGATACACTCGTTTGGGATGTGCAAAAAACCAAACCCAACGACCCATTGAATAAGTACGATGTTGTAGCAGTACTTTTCAATGGGAAGCCAGTGATTCCAGACCCAGACCAATTACCTATTTTACCATTTAAACGCCTCCATTGATTATTAGCAGTTGTAAAGTAAGAGCACCCCGGCCCCTTGTGCCGGGGTGCTCTTACTTTACAACTGCGCCAGCCGGCCGCCGTCCACTGTCATGGTGCTGCCGTTGATGAAGTTGGCTTCGTCGGAGGCCAGGAAGCAGATGGTGGCGGCCAGCTCCTCGGGCGTACCAACCTGACCCGTAATGACTTCGGTGCCGTCCATCACGTTGGGGTTGCTGCGCAGCATGGGGGTTTCGACCGCGCCGGGGGCCACCGCGTTGATGCGGGCCTGGGTGTAGGGCACCTCCAGGCTGAGGCCGCGCACGAAGGCTTCGAGGCCACCCTTGCTGGTGGCGTAGGGGGCCACGTTGGGGGTGCTTTGGAAGGCGTGCACCGAGCTGATGGCCACCACAGCCCCGCCCTTCATGTGCGGCACGCACAGCTGGCAGAGCCGGAATAGGGCCCGTAGGTTCACGTTCATCACGCGGTCCCAGTCGGCGGGGTCCAGCTCCAGAATGGGCGTAAACGTCATCATGGCCGCATCACTTATCAGGATGTCGATGCGGTGGTACCGGGCCAGGGTGGTTTCGACGGCGTGCACGAGGTCGGCGTCGTGGCCCACGTCGGTTTTAATAAAGAGGGCGTCGCTGCCCAGGGCCTTGATTTCGGCCTCCACGGCGTGGCCGGCTTGCACATCGCGGCCTATGCAAATAACGGTGGCCCCTTCGCGGCCCAGCCGCACGGCAGTGGCCCGGCCAATACCCGAAGTAGCGCCCGTAACCAGGCAAATTTTATTCTGAAAACGAAACATGAAAAGAGAATGTGCTAACGCTTATAACCAGATTAGCAAACGCGCTCGAAAGCCGGTTGTTTGCTACGGGCCAGCGTTGGGCTAAAAAAGGGGCTGGCCGCCCGGTAGCGGCCCACCTTGCGGCATTCGTTACCGTACAGGTTAGTTCTATGACGCTCCTGGCCACCCTCCTACTCGCGCCCTACGCGCCCTTCGACTGGCAGCGGCTGTGGCTGTCGGACGAGGCTCCGCTCGGCTTTTTGCTCGAAATCGCGTTTCGGAGCGTGGTTATGTTTCTGCTCACCGTGGCGGCGCTGCGGGTGTCGGGCAAGCGCGGGGTGCGGCAGCTCTCGCTCTTCGAGTTTGCCCTGATACTGGTGCTGGGCTCGGCCGCCGGCGATGCCACCATCTACCACGATACGCCGCTGCTGCACGCGGCCACGGTATTCGTAGCGATTATCGCCATGTACGTGCTGTTCAACTACTTAACTGACAAGTACCCGCGCATCGAGCGAATGCTGGAGGGCGCGGCCGAGCTTATCATCGTGGAGGGCGAAATCGACCTGCCCGCCTTTGCCAAGTCGAGCCTCACCGGGCAGGAGCTGTGCGGGCAGCTGCGGCAGCTGCAAGTAGAGCACCTGGGCCAGGTGCGCCGCCTCTACCTGGAGGCCACCGGCGAGATTAGCGTATTCTTTTTTGAGCCCCACGCCGAGCGCCCCGGCCTGCCCATCTGGCCCGAGCTCTACCAGCACCCGCTGCAACAATTGCCCCACGCCGGGCTGTATGCCTGCCACAGTTGCGCCGCGGTGCGCGAACTGCCCACCGGCCCAGCCCCCGCCGCGTGCGGCCGGTGCGGCCCCACCCGCGGCTGGCTGCCCGCCTGCAATACCCCGCGCGTGGCGTAGGAGCGCAACCCGCCGGCCCCTCCTTACGAATACTATCAGGCAGCCTGCTTACGTACTGGCGGCCCCGCACTCACTCTAGCTTCTTTTCCCATGAACCCTACCCCAAATAACACGCCTGGCACCCCCAACCCCCGGTTCGACGCGCCGCTTCCTAAAACGCAGCCTGCTTCGAGCACTGAAGGCTCGACCGTGGAAGACTACAAGCAGAAAGCCAACGAGGGCATTCAGGCCATTCTCGACAGTGGCAAGCAAACCATTGACGAAGGCAAAAGCTGGCTGAAGGACAGCGACCTGGCCGAAAAAGCCAAGGAGTTGCCCCAAAAAGCCAAGGAGCTGGGCAGCCAGGCGCTCAATAGAGTGAACGGCCTGACTAATACCCAGAAGTACGTGAGCGTGGGCCTGGTAGCCGCTGGCGTTGCCTTCCTGATTATCCGGGGCAGCAAGAACAAAGACAAAGGTGAGTACCGCCTGAAGGACCGCCGCTCGCCCTTCTCCAAAAAATCGAACCGCGAAGCTGAGGACAAAGGCAGCCCCCGCGCCCAGCAGCGCCCTTGGGGCAGCAGCCGCTACGGCACCGCCGCCGCCCCCGCCAGCGCCGGCCGCGGCCGCGTAAATGCGGGCAGCAGCCCCAAGCCCGACCACCAGCGCGACCACGGCCAACGCTCCGCAGCGCCCGCCGCCGACCAGCGCCGCGACCAGGGCCCGGCTTCGGGTAGCCGCTACGACGCCACAAAGGGGGGCAGCCAAAACCCCAACAACGCCAACCAGCTCAACAGCGCTTTTTAAGGATGAGTCGTGAAGCGGGAAGGGTGAGTTGAAAATTAAGCTAACCGCACCGTTTTTCAACTCACACCCCATACTTCACACTTCACACTTATCCCCAAAGGGCCGGCTGCCAGCGCAGCCGGCCCTTTGTGCGTAATCTTGCCGCCTATGCTCTTCTACACCGTTATGAAGCCCGTGGTGCGCCTGGGGCTGCGCGTTTTTTTTCGCCGCCTCGAAGTGCGCCACCCCGAGCGGCTGCGCCTGCCCGGCCCGCTCATGCTGTGCAGCAACCACCCCAATACCCTCATGGACCCGCTCGTGACGGCCATTCAGCGCCACGAGCCCATTGCGTTTTTGGCCAAGAGCAGTTTTTTCAAAAACCCCATCCTGGGGGCCATCATGCGCTCGGGCAACTGCATTCCCATTTACCGGCGGCAGGATTCGGAGGGTAGCGCCAACGCGCTGAGCCCCGCGCAACTAACGGCCAGCAACGAGGCCAGCTTCGGGCGCTGCTACGACTACCTGGAGCGCGGCGGCACGGTCATGATTTTTCCGGAAGGCACCAGTGTGAGCGAGCGCCGGCTGCGGCCCCTCAAAACCGGGGCCGCCCGCATTGCGCTGGGTACCGAGGCCCGCCACGATTTCAAGCTGGGCCTGAAACTGGTATGCGTGGGCACCAACTACTTCGACCCCAGCCACTTCCGCTCCGACGTGCTGCTCAACGTGGCCGCCCCCATTGAGGTAGCCAGCTACGCCGCCCGCTACCGCGAAGACCCCGACGCCGCCGCCGATGAGCTGACCGAGGAAATCCGGCTGCGCCTCACGCGCCGCCTCGTCATCAGCCGCGACGCCGCCGACGACCAGCTGGCCCAGCAGGTCGAGCGCACCTTCGGCGACCACCTCAACCCCGATGACGACCCCACCACGCTCTACGACAACTTCCAGCTCAGCCGCACCCTGCTCGATGCCGTGGCCTGGTTTGAGCAGCACGACCCCAACCGCCTGGCTGACCTGCGCAGCACGCTCACCACATATCTAGCTGATTTAGAGAAATATAAGCTCGACGACGACGCCCTCGACCAGAGCCAGCGCCCCGGCACCCGCCTGGCCGACTACCTCAACCTGGTGCTCGGCTTCCCGGTGTGGCTCTACGGGCTGATTACCAACTACGTACCCTACAAAATTCCGTCGGCAGTAGCCGACCGCGCCACCAAGGAAACCGAGTTTATCGCCGCCATTATGCTGGGCGTGGGCATCGTCACATTTCCGCTGGCCTACGCCGTGGAGGACGCCGCCGTGCAGCACTGGACCCACGACTGGCGCCTTGCCGCGCTCTTCGTCATTAGCTTACCCCTGGCGGGCTTCTACGCCCTGGGCTACTGGCAAACCCTGAGCGCCCGCCTCAAGCGCCTGCGCGTGCGCCGGTTGCCCGCCGCCGCGCTGGCGCACCTGCAAGGCCAGCGCACCGCCATCCTGCGCCTGCTCGATGAGGCCCAGGCGGCCTACCTAAGCAAGTAGCAAGTAGCGCGAAGCTGCCGCTTCGTGCGCGAGCGCAGCGAGCAGCTGGCAACCGGGCCGTTCGGTAGCACCTGCAAGAGCCCAGCCGCTCGGTTCCGCCGGCTCGCTGCGCCCGCGCACGAAGCGGAGGCTTCGCGCTACTTGCTACTCATCCAGGTACTGGTGCACGAACTTGATGGCCATGCTGCCCTCGCCCACGGCCGAGGCTACGCGGGCCATGGCCCCGGCGCGGCCGTCGCCGGCGGCGAAGAGGCCGGGCACGCAAGTCTCTAATAGATAGGGCTCCCGGTCTTTTTTCCAGGCGGCCGCGTAGCGCGGGTCGGCCACCAGGTCGCGGCCGGTGAGCAGGTAGCCCTTGGGGTCGCACAGGGCCAGGTGGCACACCCACTCGGTGCTCGGCTTGGCCCCGATGAAGATGAACAGGGCACGGGCGGGGTGCTGCTCGGGCTCCTGGCCTTCGCGCTGAATCACCACGGCTTCGAGGGCCTGCTGGCCGCAGGCTTCGCGCACCTGGGTGAAGGGAAGTATCTCGATGTTAGGCGTCTGGGCAATCTGCTCGATGAGGTACGACGACATGCTGGCCGCCAGGCCCGCGCCCCGAATCACGAGGAACACCCGCGAGGCAAACGCCGCCAAATACATGGCCGACTGCCCCGCCGAATTGCCCCCGCCGATGATGTACACTGGCTGGTCGCTGCAGCTGCGCGCCTCGGTGCGGGCGGCCCCGTAGTACACGCCGGCCCCGCTCAGGCGCGCCAGGCCCGGCGCGTCGAGCGTGCGGTAGCTCACGCCGGTAGTCAGCACCACGGCGCGGGCCTTTATCTGAGTTTTATCACTCAGCGTCAGCACTTTGTAGCCATCCTGAACGCAGAGTTCCGTCACTTCCTGCGGGGCCATGAACTCGGCCCCGAGGCGGGTGGCCTGGCTCCAGGCGCGGTGGGTGAGCTCACTCCCGCTTACGCCGGTGGGAAAGCCCAGGTAGTTTTCGATGCGCGACGACGAGCCAGCCTGCCCACCCAACGTTTGGCGCTCGATAATGAGGGTTTTCAGGCCTTCCGAAGCCCCGTACACGGCCGCCGCCAGCCCGGCCGGGCCGGCCCCAATCACTACTACATCATACAGTGCCTGTTGGGCCTCCACCAGCAGGCCCAGGTGCCGGGCCAGGTCGGGCTTGTTGGGCCGGGCCACGGCCTGGCCATCGGGGCAAATGACGAACGGCAGGTCGTCGGGGGTGAAGCCGTTGGCTTCCATCAGCACTTTGGCCTCGGCATCTTTCTCAAAATCAAGCCATTGGTAGCCCACCATGTAGCCACTGAGAAAGTCCTTGAGTTCGTGCGAGAGCGGCGACCACTGAAAGCCCACCAGCCGCAGGCCCGCAAACGCCGGCCGATAAGTGGCCTGCCAGCTGGCCAGCAGGTCGTGCAGCGTCGGGTAGAGCAGCTGCTCGGGCGGGTCCCAGGGCTTCAGCAAATAGTAGTCGAGCTGCGCCGAATTGATGGCTTTAATTGCGGCCGTAGTATCGGCATACGCCGTGAGCAGCACGCGCTTGGCCTCCGGAAACAGCTCGCGGGCGCGGGTGAGCACCTCCACGCCCTCCACCTCGGGCATGCGCTGGTCGGCCAGCACCAGGGCCAGCGGCTCGGCGCGGGCGCGCAGCTCGGTGAGGGTAGCCAGGGCCTCGGGCCCCGAGTTCACGCTCAAGATGCGGTAGTCCTGCCGAAATTCCTGGCGCAGGTCGCGGGTGATGGCCGCCAACACCTGCGCGTCGTCATCAACCGTGAGAATAATAGGCTTTTTCATAAGAGAATTGTAACATGTAGGGTAAGCTTTAGCTTGCCGCCGCTTAGCGCAGATAGCCGGCAAGCGGCGGCAAGCTAAAGCTTACCCCCACTTCTATGAAGACGCATTACCAGCGCCGGCTACCGCATGTGCTACCACCGGGCGCTGTCATTTTTTTTACGTTTCGCCTGGCCGGCTCCCTGCCAGTGGCAATGATTCAACAACTAGCTGAATCACGAAATATTGAGTTACAAAAAGCTGCAAACGAGCCAGTTGAACATCAATTGGAAATAATTGCAAAAATCAAAAAGCTGCAATTTGCCAGGTTTGATACCTTGCTGGGCCAAGCCAACTACGGCCCCACCTGGGTCAGCAATCCAGGCATTGCCCGCTTGGTAACGGAAGAAATACTAGCCTTGGCTGAGCTGCGCGTTGTGGTGCTTGCCTATTGCCTGATGCCCAACCACGTACACTTGGTAGTACAGCTACCCGACGAAGCTGATTTTTCGGCAAGCCGGATGATGCAGCGCCTCAAAGGCCGCACAGCGCTGGCAGCCAACAAATTACTACACTGCCAAGGGCAGCAGTTTTGGCAGCATGAAAGCTACGACCATGTGGTGCGCCATGGCAAGGAGGAAGAGCGCGTGATAGCCTATGTGCTGAACAACCCGGTAAAAGCTGGCTTGGTATCAGATTGGACAGAATGGCCTTATTCTTATTCGTGCGCCAGTGGAATAATGTAGGGTAAGCTTTAGCTTGCCGCCGCCTGGGCAACAAGCACCTTGTATTGCAACAAGCGGCCCGGACGTCGGCAAGCTAAAGCTTACCTGTATAGTCCCGGAAAGTCATGGGCCGGGTCTCGTATAAAGATACCAGGATTTTGAACGTACTCAGCGCACACGAATTCATATGGGGTTTTGCCGCGTAGCTTTTTGAGGCGTTTACCGCCGTTGTAGGCCCGTAAAAAGGTCTGCAGGTGGGTGTTAAGTTCGGCCTCATCCCGGTAGTGATAGCGGCGAATAGTGGCTTCTTTGAGCGTGCGATTCATCCGCTCGACCTGCCCGTTGGTCCAGGGGTGAGCCACTTTGGTGCAGCGGTGTTCGATGCCGTGCGCCGCGCAGACGGCATCGAACAGGTGGGGTTCGGCCCGCTGGCGGTGAGGCAGTTGAGTGAACTGCACGCCGTTGTCGGTCAGTACTTTAGTAATGATGTAGGGCACCGCAGCCACGACGCGTTGCCAAAAGTCTGCGGCCCGGACCGCTGTCGCCTCCGGGTGCAGTTCGGCAAAGGCCAGCTTGCTGGTGCGGTCAATAGCGACAAAGAGATACAACTTCCCTTCTTCGGTGCGCACTTCAGCAAAATCGACGTGAAAGTAGCCGAGGGGGTAGTGCTTAAACGTCTTTTTAGCTCGGCCTTCAGGGGGTTCTTCGACGGGTAACTGGCTGATGCCATGGCGCTGAAACAGCCGGTGCAGGGCAGACCGGGACAGGTGGGGGATACTTTCCTGCAAGGCGTAGAGGCAATCATCGAGCGGGAGCAGGGTCCGTTGGCGGAAGGCCACGGCGGCGGCCTCTTCCAGGGGGCTTAGCACTGTGGAAACCGGGTTTTTAGGGCCCATCGGGGCATCTTCCGCGCTGGTGCGCCCGCGCCATTTAGCCACCGTTTTGGGGTCTAGCCCGTAGCGGGCAGCTAGTTTGGCGAGGCTGTCCGAACTGGCTTGGATGGCGCGGCGCACGGCCGGTGTTGTGCGGGCGCTGCCATGAAGTACTTGGTCCATAAATTTGTACGAAAGGCAGAATCCAAAACTACACCATGACTTTCCGGGACCATACACTTACCCTACAGCACCTCACACGCTTGGTAGCCAGACCGAAAACTCGGTTTGTCCCGGCACCGAGCGGCCTTCCAAACGCCCGCCGTGCTCCTGCACAATGCGGCGGGCGATGTCGAGGCCCAGGCCGCTGCCTTCGCCGGCTGGCTTGGTGGTGTAAAACGGCTCAAACATATGGGCCAGCACCTCGGGCGAGATGCCGCTGCCATTGTCAGTAATGCTGACGCACACGCCGCTCACTTGCCTGGCGAGCTGCACCATGAGGGTGCCGCCGGAGTCGGGCAGAGCATCAATGGCGTTATCTATCAGGTTGGTCCACACCTGGTTGAGCTGGCCAGCCTCGGCGAGCACGGCGGGGGCATCGGGGGCGTAGGTGCGGGTGAGCTTGGCGTTTTTGTGGCGCAGGGCGTGCTCAAATAAGTTGAGCGTGCTGTCGAGGCCCGTGGTGAGGTTGAGGCGCTCGCGGCCACTGGCGCGGTCCATGTGCGAGTAGGTTTTCACGTTGCCCACGAGCGTGCTGATGCGCTGGCTGGCCTCGTGAATATCGCGGGCCAGGCGCAGGGCCGCGAGGTGGCCTTCGAGCCAGGCCAGCGCGGGCGGGCGGGCCGGGGCGGGCAGCGGGGCCATGAGCGGGGTGAGCGTGGCGGCGGTGTGGCCGGCATCGAGCAGGCTGGGGGCCAGGGCGTAGCCGTCGGAGCAGCCCTGGGTTTCGAGCCAGTCGGCCAGTTCGTCTTCGCAGTCGGCGCGGGCCAGGGCCGAGCGGGGCGGGGAGGCCGGGGCCGCGGCGAGCGCGTCGCCCGAGGCCAGCAGCGCCGCCATAGCCGCGGCGGGCGGGCAGGCCAGCAGCAGGTTTTGGAGCAGTACCGGCTTGCTCTTCAGCATATTGTTGAGCGTGTCGGCGGCGCGGGCAATGGCGGCGGCGGGGTTGTTGAGCTCGTGGGCCAGGCCGGCCGAGAGCTTGCCCAGGGCCCGCATTTTATCGTCGCGCTCTTGGCCACGCACCTCGTCGCGGGCGCGGTCGCTCATCACGCCCACCAGCCGCTGCACCAGTTCGGGGCTCACCTGCTCCAGGGCCGGAAACTCGGTGCGCGGCAGCAGGTACAGGGTCGTTTCGCCCACGGCAACACCCTGGCCCCGAATTACTTGCAAGCGCGAGTAGGGCAGCACGCCCGTGAGCTGGCCGGCCTCCACCCGAAACACGGGCTCGTGGCGGCCGTTGTCGGTGCGGTAGTACTGCATGGTGCCGCCGAGCACGCCCATCATGCGGGTGGCCGGGTCGCCGGCCTGCACCACGGTTTCGCCGTCGGCGTAACGGCACAGCTCACCGTGCGCGCTCAGCCAGCTTAGCACCTCGGCGGGCAGGTTTTGGAAAGCAGTGAGACCGCCAAGCACGGCGGGGTCGAGGGGAAGTTGCTGGGCCATAAATACACTAACCAATTGGTAGCGGTGAAGTTGGCAGCCGGGTCCGCGCGCGGCCAGGCCCGGAAACCCACCGCCCACCGCACCATCGGCCGCAAGTACGCGTTCATTTGCACCGTGACTACCGTTTCCCCGCTCCTACCGCCCACCCCCCTCACCCGCGAGCACGTGCTGCGCGCTCTGCGCCTGGTAGCGCGCGAAGGCCGCCGCCTGCCGCCCAGCACCGTGTACGAGCTGCTGTACCGGGGCCGCCGCTACCCGCCCCGCGCCGTGGCCGAGCTGGCCCACCGCCTGGCCCTGGCCGACCCCCAGGCGCGCTGGCCGCACGCCGCCGGCCAGCCCACCAACGCCCTGCTCGAAGCCCTCGACTTCACCATCGTGGCTAAGCGGCCCATGCTGGCCGCCGCCGGCTCGGCCCAGGACCAGGGCCTGGCCGCCGAGCAGCAGGCCGAAGACCTGTACACCGGCTCCGAAACATCGCTCAAAAGCTCGGAGCTACTGGCCGCCGAGCCCACCGCCGCCTACGCCGCCCCGCCCGCCGCCTACACCAAAGCCGACGCCCTGGCCGAGCTGTTTACCACTGAGGCTGAGCTAGATGCCGCGCTGGCCGGCCTGCGCCGCCGCCGGGCGCTGCTGTTGCAGGGCCCGCCCGGCACCGGCAAAACCTACCTGGCGCGCCGCCTGGCCTGGCTGCTGCTGGGCGCGCGCGACGAAAGCCGCATCGAGCTGGTGCAGTTTCACCCCAGCTACGGCTACGAAGACTTTATGCTGGGCTTCCGGCCGGGGGCCGATGGGCAGTTTCAGCTGGTGCCGGGCGTGCTGCCGCTGCTGTGCCAGCGCGCCGCCCAAGACCCCGAACGCCCTTATTTCCTGCTGATTGATGAGCTGAACCGGGGCAACGTGGCCCGCATTTTTGGCGAGCTGTTGCTGCTACTGGAGCCCGATAAGCGCGGCCCCGCCCACGCCCTGCGCCTGCCCTACGCGCCGCCCGGCGCGCCCCGGTTTTTCGTGCCCGAAAACCTCTACGTTATCGGCACCCTCAACCTGGCCGACCGCTCGCTGGCTCCGCTCGACTACGCCCTGCGCCGACGCTTTGCGTTCGTGGCCATGCGGCCGCAGTTTGGCGAGCACTTGCGTAAATTATTATCAACTAATGAGTTACCTAAATCGCTCATTGACTTGATAACCGAGCGCCTGGCGGCCCTCAACCACGTCATCGCCGCCGACCCCGAGCTGGGGCCCGATTTTGAAGTGGGCCACAGCTACTTCTGCGCGCCGCCCACCGCGCCGGCCGAGACGTGGCTGCGCCTGATTTTAGAACAGGAAATCGGCCCGTTGCTGGCCGATTATTGGCGCGAGCAGCCCGACCGCGCCGCCGCGCAGCTGCGCAAGCTGGTGTTGTAGGGTAAGCTTTAGCTTGCCGGCCGTCGCGCCTTGCCGCCAGTGCCGCGCAACGACCGGCAAGCTAAAGCTTACCCTACTTATTTACTCGTCACCCATTATCGCTTGATTCCGCTCGCCACGCTCTACTATCTGCTGTGCTACGCCTGGCAGCGCCTGCCCGAGCCGGCCGTGCTGCAAGCCACCGAGGCCGCGCCCTTTCACCGCCCGCTGGAGCTGCTTACGCAAATGCTATTGCACGCCGCCGGCCAGCTGCTGCGCACCGGCCTGCCGCTGGCTTTTATCAGCAACCAGCAAGAAGTGAGCGAGTTGCGCGGGCGCATTGAGCTGGCGCTTACGCTGGGCCGGGGCCTGCTGCCGCAGGGCCGCGCCGTGTGCACCTTCGACGAGCTGAGCCCCAACCAGCCGCTGCACCAGCTGCTGGCCGGCACGCTGGCGGCCCTGGCCCCGCACCCCGGCCTGCCGCTGGCCCTGCGCAGGCAGGTGAGCCAGCTGCGCCGCCGCCTGCCGGCCGCGGTGCAGCCACTGGCCCCCGCCGCGCCGGTGTTTGCCGCGCTGCGCCGCCAGCGGCTGGCGGCGAGCGGGGCGTTTTTGCTGCACATCTGCGAGCTGATTTACGAAACCGCGCTGCCCGCGCCGGCCGAGGACGGCCGTGGCCGCTTCGCCGATTTCCGGCGTGATGAGCGGCTGATGGCCCGGCTCTTCGAGCAGGCCGTGCGCAACTTCTACCGCCACGAGCAGCGCCAGTACCGCGTATTTACCGAAACGATTACCTGGCAAGCTGAAGCGGCTAATGCGCAAGACATGAGCCTCTTGCCTACCATGCTCACCGATACCACCCTGGAGAGCCCGGCCCGCAAAATCATCCTCGATACCAAGTACTACGCCGCCGCCCTGCGCCCGCGCTACGACCAGCCGCGCCTCATTGCGCCGCACCTCTACCAACTCTACGCGTACCTCCAAAACCTGCGGCCCGCCCCCGGCCAGGCCCTGGAGGGCATTTTGCTCTACCCCGCCGCCACGGCCGCCGTGGATGTGCGCTACACGCTCGGCGGCCACCCGGTGCGCATCGTTACCCTCGATTTACACCAGCCCTGGCCGGGTATCGCGGCTGCTTTATTGGGCTTGGTGGCTGGTTAAGCTGGCCTCCAGGCTCGTAGGGGTGGGCGGCCTTATCGGCCTGCTCAGCGCTAGTCAAAGGGTAAGCTTCCGCACCAGATTTAGGCAGCCCTGCGTGCAGCTTCCGGCGCTACGCTTGCCTCTTGAGTTAGCGAAGGGTTTGGAGATACACCGCCCTACGAGCTAAAAACCAGCCGCCCAAAATTTGGTGCGGGAGCCCCAGTCTAAAAGCAGCCCCATTCCCGTGAAAACCTTCACCCTCAGTCACATCCCGCACATTCAGGATTTTCAATTTCTCACGGATTCGTCCGGCTTCGTGCTCGACGGCGCGGGGCACCTGCACCGGTTTGTGGGCAATACGACCGAGCTGGTGGCAACGCCGCCGGGCTTCAGGGTTGCCCATTTTCATTTTATCACGCCCCGCTACGGGGCTATTGTGGGCAATGCTACTCCCGGCGAGCCCGCGCCTCAGCAAGGTGGCCTTGGGGGCGCGGGGCTGCTGGCCACACTGCTAGTACTGCTGGCGCTGGCCCTTCGCCGGCGGCGACGGCCGGCGGCGCGGGTAGTGGCCGGGCTGCTGGCCGGCCTGGCCGGGGCGGCTACCCTTGTGGCGTGCAGCCCCGCCTGGCACGCGTATCGCCGGGCCGATGCCAGTTCCGCGGCCACTACCCTACTCACGCGCACCCAGCTGGAGCCGGGGGCCTATCATTATTATTTGCCTAATAAAAAGCAGCAGGCCTTTATCGCCATCACGCGCAGCCAGGGCCAGGCCTGGGATACGCACCGGATTCCTACCAGCTTCTTTACTACTGCGTTAACCGCAATTGGCGATAACTTTTTGGTGGGCACCTACGCCAACGAGCAGGAAGGCCCGCTGCCCCTGCACGGCGACGGCGACATCTGGCTCTACGGTACCGATGCGACCTATGCCAGGCAGCTGGCCGGTAATACGCCGCAGCACCCCTTTCACCTGCGCGTGAGCCGGGGCATCGTCGGCTTTACCCAGGCCGATTCGCTGCTCCTGGTTTTTGGCAGCGACCGCATGCCCACGCTCCCAGCCAATGAGCTGAGCGCCACGCCGGGCAACATCTACACGCTGCCCCTGGCGCTGGGCCCCCACGCCAGGCTCATCGATGTGCCCGACACGGTGGACGTGCGCTCGCTGGCCACCTCCGCCACCGGCGAGCTGTGGGCCACGCTCGCTGGCCGCAAGCCGCACGTGGCGCACGGCAAGCTCTTTTACGTGCCGCTGCCCACCAAGCGGCTGCTGCGCTTTGGCCGGGGCCAGTGGCAGGCAGTGGCCTTGCCTGAGGCGCGCAGCTTCGAGCAGGTGGCCTTTGTGCCAGGCACCCACGCCGGCTACCTGCTCACCGAGGCCGGCGAGCTGCTCGAAACCCGAAACGATGGCCAAGACTGGCGCAAAGCCGCGCCGACCGGCATCCGCAAAATGCACCCTTATCAGCGAGCCATTACGCTGCTGCGGGGTGAAAACCAATTACTTATCGATAAAATATAGCCCACGCCCCAGACCCGAAAAAGGGCCCGCGCATTGCTGCGCGGGCCCTTTCAGCTAGAAACTACGCTGGGCTAGGCCCAGCCGTAATTACTTCTTAACCTCTTCGGTCGTAGTGGTGGTGCTGCTAGCAGCAGGAGCCATTGCGCCATCAGCAGCAGGAGCCATTTTGCCATCG
The DNA here is from genome assembly GCF_030063445.1 of Hymenobacter sp. H14-R3. Classification (GTDB taxonomy): domain Bacteria; phylum Bacteroidota; class Bacteroidia; order Cytophagales; family Hymenobacteraceae; genus Hymenobacter. Next base: position 74,546 of record NZ_JASITD010000003.1, read on the forward strand.
GTAGCAGGAGCCATTGCGCCGTCAGCAGCGGGAGCCATTGCACCATCGGCAGCAGGAGCAGCCATGGTCGAAGTCGAATCCGTAGTCGTGGTCATGGTCGACTCGGTAGCGGGCGTAGTGGTGGTGGTTTCGGTAGTAGCAGTCTTCGACTCGCACGAAACCATGCCAACGGTCAGGAACAGGGCGGCAACTTTCAGTAGGTTGTTCATCTTGGGGTAAATTTGAAAAGGGATTGTCTTAAAATCTGCCCTTAATGCCGGCGCTACGGATAGGTAACCCGGCGGTTACAAAGTTTTTTTTAAAAAGTTTTTCATGGGTTACTAATGCCCCTCAGCCGGCATTAAGCCCCGAAGCGAATGAACATGGATAGCACAACGGCGCTGGCCGCCGACGCCCAACTTATCCGAGCCATCCACAGTGGCGACGAACGGGCCCTCAGCCAGCTATACCGCCTGCACTGGCCGATGGTGTCGCACTTCGTACTGCAAAATAGCGGCTCGGAGGACGATGCCCGCGACGTGTACCAGGAGGGGGTAATGGTATTTTATGAGAAGGTGCGCGAAGGCTCGCTGGAGCTGAGCTGCCAGATTAAAACCTACCTATACGCCGTCTGCCGCCGCCTGTGGCTCAAGCGCTTAACTACCAAGAGCCGGCTGCACGGTGTGCGCCTGCTCGATGAGGAAGAGCATGGCCCCTACCTCAATACCGGGGCCGAGGACGACGTGCAGGAAGCCGAGGAGCGCGACCGGCGCTTTGCCACCATGAGCGAGGCGCTCACCCACCTGGGCGAGCCCTGCCGCTCGCTGCTCGAAGGCTTTTACCTGCTCGAAAAATCGATGCTCGACCTCACGGCGGAGCACGGCTACACCAACGCCGACACCGCCAAAACCCAGAAGTACAAGTGCTTAACGCGCTTGAAGAAGTTGTTTTTTGCCAGTTATAAAGAAGCTTAATCTTTAGCTGTTAGCCACTAGCTGCTAGCCGTTAGCTCTCGTTCATAGGGCTCACTGCAAAAAGCTATCAGCTACTAGCTATCGGCCAACAGCTAAAAGCCAACATGCAAACCGAAGCCGATTACTACGCCCTTTTTGAAGCTTACCAGCGCGGTGAGTTGGCGGCCGGCGCGCGGGCCAGCCTCGAAGCCCGGCTCGGGGCCGAGCAGCGGCTGGGCCAGCTCTACGCCGAGTACCTCGACCTCACGGGTACGCTGAACGCCTACGGCGAGCGCCGCCGCACCCGCCACACTATCAGCGCGTTGCACGAGGCCATGCTGGCCGCCGAAGCCACCCCGGTAGTCGAAACCACCCTCACGCACTCGGTGAACCCGCTGCTGCGCATTTCGCGCACCGAGCGCAAGCTGCGCGAGTTCTGGAGCGGGCACCGTGCCACGGTGGGCGTGGCCGCTTCGGTGGCGGTGCTGGCCGTGTTCAGTACCCTGCTGGGCCTGGATGTGTGGCGCTCGGCCAACCTGCCGACCACGGGCCTGCGCGAGCTACGGCTAGAAGTAGCCCAGATAGTGCGCAGCCAGAAGGCCCTGAGTCGTAAGGTAGATAACCGCATGGGCGACGTGAGCGCGCCGCCAGTGCGCGTCAATAAGTTTAGCGGCACGGGCTTCGCCCTCACGGCCGATGGCTACATCGTAACCAGCGCCCACGTTATTAAAGGGGCCGACTCCTTACTAGTAGAAGGCCGCGACCACCAGCGCTACCACGCCGAAACGGTGTACGCCGACAGGAAGCACGACCTGGCCATTTTGCGCATCAAGGACCGCGATTTCAAAACCTTTGGCCGGCTTCCCTACACCTTCAAGGCCGGGCAGGCCGACTTGGGTGAGCGCGTGTACACGCTGGGCTATCCGCGCGAAGACGCCGTGTACGGCGAGGGCGCGCTGAGCGCCCGCTCGGGCTACGACGGCGACACGGCCTTTTACCAGGTGAGCATTCCGCTGAACCCCGGCAACTCGGGCGGCCCGCTGCTCGATGCGCAGGGCAACCTGATTGGCGTGGTAAGCAGCCGCCAAGATGACGTGCTGGGCGCGGCCTTCGCCACCAAGTCGTCGTACCTGGTGCGGCTCGTCGATTCACTCAAAAACCGGCAGCCCGAGGCGACCTACCGCCTGCCCCACACCAACCAGCTGGCCGGCGCTGGCCGCCCGCAGCAGCTGAAGCGCCTGCAAGACTTCGTGTTTGTGGTGCGGGTGTACGAATAAGCTACGCTTCTTTTTTATCCCTTTTTCTGTGTGAGCTTGAAAGCCCTGCCGCCCGGCGGGGCTTTTTTGGTAGCTTGCCCACCGGCCCCTTGCGCCGTAGCCTATGCACGTAGTTTACCTCGTTTTTGGCCCCAACGCCGCCAACCACACGCAGGCGTATTTTTCCATTCTCACGTTTTTGCGGCAGCCGGCGGCGCTGAGCGGCATTACGGTGGTTACCGACCGGCCCGATTTTTATGCTCGGCTGGGCGCGCGCGTGCGGCGGCTGCCCGTGAGTGCCGCCCTGCTGCGCGAGTGGGAAGGCCCGCACCAGTTCTTTTGGCGCGTCAAGATAAAAGCCCTGGAAGCCGTGGCCGCCGCCTGCCCCGGCCAGGCCCTGCTCTACCTCGACTCCGATACCTTTTTGGGGGGCCAGGCCACCGACCTGACCCAGGCGCTGGCCGCCAACACTGCCCTCATGCACGAGTCCGAGGGGGAGCTGGCGGCCCTGCCCAGCAAAACCGAGCGCCTGATGTGGCAGCAGCTGCGAGGCCGTCCTTGGGAAGGCATTAGCCTGGCTGGCAACACGTTGATGTGGAATGCCGGCGCGGTGGGCATTCCCGCTGGGCGCACCACGGCGGCCATCGCGCTGGCGCTGCGACTCTGCGATGCCTGGTGCGCAGCGGGCGTTACGCGGCGGCTCATCGAGCAACTGGCCCTGTCGGTGGCGCTGGCCGAAACCGGGCCACTGGCGGCGGCCAGCGCCAGCATTGGCCACTACTGGAGCGCCAAGCCCGAGTGGAACCAGCCCATCGCCGCCTTCCTGCTCGCCTCTTTTCTACAAACCCGCCCGGTGGAGGACGAAGTGGCCGCGCTGGCCGGTTTCGACTTCGGCGCGCAGCCGGTGAAGCAGCGCGTGAAGGCCACCCGCGGCCGCCTCGAAGGCCTGGCCGAGCGGCTGTTCCCCAATCAGCAGCAGGAGTTTTGGCGGTGAGCCACCCCGGTTGCTCGCCCCAGCCAGCCCCCGCCAATGAGTGAAGAAGTGGTGAGTAATTTTTTAGGTAAAATTTTGTTTATCAGCCACTAAACTTTCGCGGGCTTCGCCTATCTTTAAGCAGCACTCCTTTCGCCGCTGCCTATGAACCGCCGAGCTTTCCTCCAACCCAAGCCGGTTGCGCAGCCCGCGCCCGCTTTTGCCGCCGCCGCGTGGTCTGGCCCCGTTCCGGCCGCCGACCTGCCCGAAACCCTGAGCCCCTACGCCAACCGGGCGCTGCCGGCCGGCCTGCGCACCACGGCCGCTACGCTGGCCCCGTATGCCGGGCCGTGGGGCCTGCCCCAGGCGTCGCACCTGCTGCGGCGCTGCCTGCCGGGGCCCACGCGCGGCGAAATGCAGGCCGCCGCGGGCTCCTCGCTGACGGCGGTGCTCACCGGGCTGCTGGCCGCGCCCGCCGCCCCGGCCCCACCCGTGAGCGTGAGTGCCACCGACACCACCGTGCCCCTGGGCCAAACGTGGGTGGGCCAGGCCTTCGACCAAACGCTGGAGGGCGCGCGCCGCACCTCGCTGCGCGACTGGTGGCTGGGCCAGCAGCTCACGCAGGGCCCCTCGCTGAGCGAGCAGATGACGCTGTTCTGGCACAACCACTTTGTGATGGAGTTTGGCAACATCGACAGTGCGCAGTACGGCTACGAGTACGTGCGGCTGCTGCGCCAGCACGCCCTCGGAAACGTGCGCCAACTCGCTAAGGACGTGACTATTACCCCGGCCATGCTGCGCTACCTCAACGGCAACGCCAGCACCGCCACCGCCCCCAACGAGAACTACGGCCGCGAGCTGCTGGAGCTGTTTACGCTAGGTAAGGGGCCGCTCATCGGAGCCGGCAACTACACCACCTACACCGAGGCCGACGTGCAGGCCGCCGCCCGGGTGCTCACCGGCTGGCGCGACCAGGCCGCCACCGTGGCCGGCTACTTCACGGCCAGCCGCCACGATGCCAGCACCAAGCAGTTTTCGGCCGCCTTTGGCAATGCGCGCATTGCACCCAACGGCGCCAGCGAGTACCAGGATTTGCTGAACCTCATTTTCCGGCAGCCGGCCACGGCCGCGTTTCTGGTGCGCAAGCTCTACCGCTGGTTTGTGTACTATGTGATTGATGACCAAGTAGAAAGCGATATTATTCAGCCGCTGGCTACCTTGCTCATTGCCAGCAACTACGAGGTGGTGCCGGTGCTGCGGGCGCTGTTTGGCTCCCAGCATTTTTTTGACGCGGCCAACGTGGGCTGCCTCATTAAGAGCCCGCTGGCCTTTACCGTGGGCGTGGCGCGGCAGTTTGAGCTGGCGCTGCCGCCGGCCAGCAGCCCGGTGGCGCAGTATGGCCTCTGGGACTACCTCTACGCACTGGCCAATGTGCAGCAGCAAACCCTCGGCGACCCGCCCAACGTGGCCGGCTGGGCCGCCTACTACCAAACGCCGCAGTACCACGAGCTGTGGATAAACGCCGTGACGCTGCCCCGCCGCAACCAAACCACCGACCTGCTGCTGGGCACCACCGGCTACACCCGCAACGGGGCCACCCTGCGGGCCGACCTCGTGGCCTGGGTGCAGGCCCTGCCCGCCGCCACCGCCCAGGATGCCAACCTCGTCATTGCCGAATTTGCGCAGTTGATGGTGGCCATCGACCTCACGGCGAACCAGTTGGCTTTTCTGAAAAACGCCCTCATCCCCGGCCTGCCCGACTTTGAGTGGACCAGCGAATGGAACCAGTTTTTGGCCACGCCTACCAATATGGCCAAGCGCGCGGCGGTGGCCAGCAAGCTTTCGGCCATGGCGCGGGCACTGGCCGGCCTGGCCGAGTACCAGCTGAGTTGAAAAACCCGGTCATTGCGAGGAGGCACGACGAAGCAATCTTTCCTTGCTGGGCGCGCTAGTTGTTTGGTATCAATTTTTTAGACATTGCTTCGGGCGGCACCAACGGCAAGGAAGGATTGCTTCGTTGTGCCTCCTCGCAATGACAACACGTACCCCTATGAAACGCCGCGACTTTCTCCAAACTTCCGCCGCGGCCACTACGGGCGTGGCTTTGCTCAGCGGCTTCCCCATTGGGGCCTACGGCTACACGGCCGAGCTGGCGGCGCTCACCAACGCTGCCACTGCTACCGATAAGGTGCTGGTAATCGTGCAGTTGCAGGGCGGAAACGACGGCCTGAACATGATTATTCCCGTGGACCAGTACGCGGCCCTGGCGGCGGCGCGGCCCAGCATCATGCTGCCCCCGGGCCAGGTGCTGCCCCTCACGGCGGCCACCGGCCTGCACCCGGCCATGGCCACGGCCCAGCAGCTGTTCAAAAACGGCCAGCTGGGCGTGGTGCAGAGCGTGGGCTACCCCAACCCCAACTTCTCGCACTTCCGGGCCACCGATATCTGGACGTCGGGCTCCAGCTCCGACGTGGTGCTGACCACCGGCTGGGGCGGGCGCTACCTCGACGGCGAGTTTCCGGGCTTCCCCACCGGCTACCCCAGCCCCCAAAACCCCGACCCGCTGGCCGTGAGCATCGGCTCGGTGGTGAGCAACTGCGTGCAGGGGCCGGTGGTGAACATGGGCATGGCCATTGCCAGTACGTCAAGCTTTTACCAGCTACTGAGCGGCGGCGTGGATGCCGCGCCCGCCACCCCGGCGGGGCACGAGCTCACGTTTATCCGGCAGGTGGTGAGCCAGACGCAGGTGTACACCACGGCCATTCAGGCGGCGGCGGGCAAGGCCAAAAACCTGTCGCCCCTCTACCCCGCCGCCGGCCAAAACGCGCTGGCCGACCAGTTCAAGATAGTGGCCCAACTGGTGGCCGGCGGCCTCAGCACCCGCATCTACGTGTGCCAGCTGGGGGGCTTCGACCTGCACTCGCAGCAGGTGCCCACCACGGGCACCACCACCACGGGCGCGCACGCCACGCTGCTGGGCAAAATCGCCGACGGCATCAACGCCTTTCAGGACGACCTGCGCCGCCTCGGCGTGCAGGACCGGGTTATCGGGATGACGTTTTCGGAGTTTGGCCGGCGCATCAAAGCCAATTCGGGCTACGGCACCGACCACGGCGCGGCAGCCCCGCTCATCGTGTTTGGGGCGCAGGCCAACCCGCTGGTGCACGGCCCCAACCCCCAGCTGCCCGCCAACGCCGGCGTGAATGACAACGTGGCCATGCAGGTGGATTTCCGCAGCGTGTACACGAGCATTCTCAAAGACTGGTTTCAGGTGCCGCAAGCCACGCTCAATCAGCTCTTTGGCCAGAGCTTCCCCTACGTACCGGTTATCAGGCAGGCGGTGCTGGCTACCACGCCGGGCGCGGCCCCGGTGGTGGGCTTCAGCGTGTACCCCAACCCGGCGGCGGGCCAGGCCACGGCCCTGTTTGAGAGCCAGGGCGAGGCCGTGCAGCTCAGCTTGTTTGACGGGCTGGGGCGCGAGGTGCGCCGCTACGTGGCCGGCCGCGCGCTGGGCACCGGCCCGCAGCGCGTGCCGCTCGATGTGCGCGGGCTGGCTCCCAGCACCTACCACTGCGTGGTGCGCGAGGCCAGCCGCAGCAGCGCGCTCGTGTTGGTGGTAGCGGGTGAGTAAGCAAAATAAGCTGCGCAGGAACACCCACGGGCTTTTTGCGTAGAAGCCTTGCAACGGGCAGCTGCCCACTTCTTTTGCCAACTCACCCCAACTTGCCTTTCTCATGGCTGACCAGCTTCAACAACTCGATAAAATTGATTTTCAAGACGTTATTCGCACCGTAGAGAGCGCCGTGAACGTGTTTCAGGGTAAAACCGAGCACATGGACGACCTGCTCAAAAACGGCGGCACCCTGCTGCGCAAAGCCGCCAAGAGATTCACCTCTACCCAGCTTATTTTGACCGTGGCCGCCGTGGCCGTAGTAGCTATCGTGGTGATAAACCGCGCTATGGAGGAAGAATAGACGACCTGACGCCACACGCAAAAGCGGCTCTCCCATTCGGGAGAGCCGCTTTTATGTTTACAGACAACTACTTGCCTATCAGTATCTTATCGTAAATTCGTAGGAAGTAGGGAGAAAAGTTGCTTTCGCAGTACCCTGCCAGCGAGGGGCTGCTTTCGCTTGTGCTACCCAGCTTGCGCGCTACTCCTGGGCAGCAGCCAGGGCCAGGGGGACGCTGCCCACGGGCGGGGCGGCCATTTTGTGCGCCCCCAGGGCCCCCTGCTCGGTGGGCAGCTGGCACACCAGGCCGGCAATGCCCCACAGCTGGAGGTTGCGGCGCACGGTTTCGGCGGCCAGCCAGCTATCGAGCTGGCCCACCACCACGCGGTTGAGCGGGCGGCCCGCTACGGTCACGTTTACCACCTCGGCCGGCAGGGCCTGGTCGAGGGTCAGGATGCGGGCGAGCTGGGCCTGGGCCGTCAGCACGTCGGCAAAGGTGCCGGCCTGCACCACAAAGTGCGACGTGGCAGCGGTATCGAGCGGCCCGGCCAGCGCCATGGGGGCTAGGGCGCTGGCCGGGGTAGCGGTAGCCGCTACGGCATCGGTCGCTGCTTCGGCCGGGATGGCGGGCAGCAGGTAGGCCGTGAAGGGGGCCTGGGGGTTGGGGTCGGCTTCCTTCAGGTCAGCGAGGTTGTCGGGGGTTTCGGCGAGGCCCAGCGGCGTGGTGGCGGGCACTACTTCGGCCACTACGGTGGCGGCGCCGGCCTCGATGAGGCCCAGCGGGCGGGCGGCCACTTCGGCCAGGTCGATGATGCGCTCGTGGCGAAACGGCCCGCGGTCGCTCACGCGCACCACCACCGTAGCGCCAGTGCTGAGGTTGGTAACCCGCAGGCGGGTGCCGAAGGGCAAGGTTTTGTGCGCGCAAGTGTACTTGAAGCGGTTGAAGCGCTCGCCGCTGGTCGTTTTCATGCCCTGGAAGTACTTACCATACCACGAGGCCCGGCCCCGCAAAATGGTGGAGTAGCCCTCCTGGGCCGCCGGAATAACGGTAGGCAGCATCCGCGGAATGTGGGTGCGCCGGTGTAAGTGGCTGGTACGTTGTAGCTTATGCGTACGAGTAGTGTGGTGCAGCTTGTGGGTGCGGGTGGCACGAGCTGAGGCCGGCAGCGCCAGCCCTGCTCCCAGCGCCAGCCAGCAAAGGCAGCGCAGTAAAACAGCAGAAAAAAGAAAGGGTGGTTGCGAAAACGTCATCCAGTTTAGTCGATGGTGAACTAACCGAATGTAACCCGGCCTCCGGCAAAAACAATTATGGGTTCTGACCAGCAGGATGAAGATTTATTTTTAATTGCACTTTTTATAGAAAGCTTGCATTTACCTTACCCAGCTACCCGGGGCTTAACCCACAATTGTGTTTCCTAAAGGCACTTTATGGGTCGTTTTTGTATTTTTCCGAGGCAGTATCCCGAATTAGATTATCCGACGGGTACAAGATTCGGGGCTGGGGCTGGGGAGGCCAGGCGGGGCCTGTTTGCGGCAGTGCGCACGCGGTTGTATATCGCGCCCGTGAGAAACGGGATGCTGGCCGTACCTTCGTAGCTATGGATTTTGGCCGCCTGCCCGACCTGCGCTACGTTGATTTTCGCCTGCCCCCCGCCCACCCCGATACCGCCCGCGTGCTGGCGCGCACCCCGCCGCCGGCCGCGCCCCGGCTCTACGTAGGCTGCCCCATCTGGACGAACAAGGAGTGGCTGGGTTCCTACTTTCCGCAGGGGGCCAAGGAGCCCGACTTTCTGAAATACTACGCCCAGCAGTTCAACTCTATCGAGCTGAATACCACCCACTACCGCATTCCCGACGCGCCCACTGGGCGGCGCTGGCGCGAGGCCGTGGGGCCGGGTTTCAAGTTTTGCCCCAAGCTGCCGCGTAGCATCAGCCACGAGCGCGAGCTTTATAATACCGACGAGCTTACCCTGAGCTTTACCCGCGCCGTGCGGGAGCTGGGCGATAACCTGGGTACCTGCTTCTTGCAGCTGCCCCCACATTTCGGCCCCGAAAACCTACCTCGCCTCGAACGCTTCCTGCTCGACTGGCCCGCCGAGGTACCGCTGGCCGTGGAGCTGCGCCACCCGCGTTGGTTCTCCGATAAAGCCCTGGCCGACACGGTGTTCGCCACCCTGGAGGCGCTCGATAAAACCCTGGTAATCACCGATGTGGCCGGCCGGCGCGACGTGCTGCCCCAGCGCCTCACCACGCCCGTGGCCTTTTTGCGCCTCAACGGCCACGGCCTCATTCCCAGCGACTACGAGCGCGCCGACGCCTGGGCCACCCGCCTGGCCGAGTGGTACGCCCAGGGCCTGCACACGGCGTATATCTTTATCCATCAGAAAGATGTGCGCCACGCGCCCCTCTGGGCCCAGCACTTCCTGGCCCGCATGCAGGAGCTAACGGGCATTGCGGTGCCACCGCCGCGCCTGCTGCCGCAGCAGGTGCAGGGTAGCCTGTTTTAGCGCCGTTTGCCCTTGCGAGCGTAGCGCGGCAAGCGCACCAGAACGAGCCGTTTGGGTATCGTTTTGGGGCGCTTGCCGCGCTGCGCCCGCAAGGACAGCTGGCTTATAATATACCCGCTACTCCGTTGATAACCAGGGCTACCAGGGCCGTGTTGAAGACGAACGAGATGAGGCCGTGCAGCAGGGCCAGGCGGCGCAGGCCCCGGCTGCTGATGGCCACGTCGGCGGTTTGGGCCGTCATGCCTACCACGAAGGCAAAGTAGGCAATATCGAGGTAGTCGGGCTCTTTCTCGTCACCGGGGAAGTCGAGGCCGCCCACGTCGTTGCCATCGGGGCCGGCGTCGTAGTATATGTGGGCGTAGCGCAGCGTAAACACCGTGTGCACCAGCAGCCACGACGTAGCCACTGCCACGCCGCTCAGGGCAATGTGGCTGGCCAACTGGCCGGGCGGCAGGCTGTGGGTAGTGCTAAGCAGCAGCACCACGGCCAGTAGGCTGGCCGCCGCTGCCACCAGCACAAACACGAAGCTGAGCAGCCGGCTCAAATCTTCCTTAGCCGCAATGGCCCGGATGCGGGCGGCATCGGCCATGTTCATGCCGAGCCAGATGAGGGCGAGCGCCGTAATCGCAAAGGCATCCCAGCTGATAATAAGGCGAATGAGGCCGGAATAATGCGCCGGGCTAAAGGCCCAGGCCGCCGCACCCACCACGCTGCCCGCCGCCAGGCGCAGCGTGGCCGGCAAGTGACCCAGGCGGTGCCACAACGAGGCCGAAGTATCAGTTTTTTTCACGCCCCAAATTACCATCTGAGTCGTGGGCCGGCCATGAACCCGCACCCCGGCCGCCAACCCACCCGCCCTAACGGCGTAGGATGGAGCCGCTCCCAGTTCCATTTTTTCTGCCTTGCTTTGCCCCATGAACGACGCGCCCCTCTCCGGCCTCTACCGGCCCTCCCTCGCCCTGCTCACCGACCTCTACCAGCTCACCATGGCCTACGGCTACTGGAAGCAGGGCCTGCACGAGCGCGAGGCAGTGTTTCACCTCTACTTCCGCAAGGCTCCCTTCAATGGCGGCTACGCCGTGGCGGCGGGCCTGGCGCTGGCCGTCGATTACCTCGAAACGCTGCGCTTTTCGGATGATGATATCGCCTACCTAACTAGCCTCTCGGGCAGCAAAGGCAGCCGGCTGTTCCCCGATGAGTTTCTGGCTTATTTGAAGGACCTCAAATTTACCTGCGATGTGGATGCCGTGGCCGAGGGCACGGTAGTATTTGGCAATGAGCCCCTTGTGCGCGTGCAGGGCCCGCTGCTGCAAGCCCAGCTAGTCGAAACCGCGTTGCTCACGCTGGTCAATTTCCAGACCCTCATCGCCACTAAGGCGGCCCGCGTGCGCGACGCCGCCGGCCCCGACGACTCGGTGCTGGAATTTGGCCTGCGCCGCGCCCAGGGGCCCGATGGCGGCCTCGGAGCCAGCCGCGCCGCCTACCTCGGCGGGGCCGATGCCACCAGCAACGTACTGGCCGGCCAGCGCTACGGCATTCCGGTGCGCGGCACCCACGCCCACAGCTGGGTCATGACCTTTGCCGATGAGAAGGAGGCCTTCCGCGCCTACGCCGACGCCTTCCCCGACGACTCGGTGTTTCTGGTCGATACCTACGACACCCTCGACGGCGTGCGCCACGCCATCACGGTAGCCCTCGAAATGCGCCAGAACGGCCACGAGCTGGGCGGCATCCGCCTCGACTCGGGCGACCTCGCCTACCTCTCCAAAGAGGCGCGCAAGCTGCTCGACGCGGCCGGCTTCGATAAAGTGCGCATCGTGGCCAGCAACGACTTGGAGGAAAACCTCATCACCAGCCTCAAGCAGCAGGGCGCGCGCATCGACACCTGGGGCGTGGGCACGCAGCTCGTAACGGCCTACAACCAGGCGGCCCTCGGCGGCGTGTACAAGCTGGCCGCCCTGCGCACCGAAGACGGCCAGGGCTGGGACTTCACCATCAAGCTCTCCGAGCAGCAGGCCAAAACCAGCATCCCCGGCATCCTGCAAGTGCGCCGCTACCTGGGCGAAACCGGCCAGCCCCGCGCCGATATGATTTACAACATCGCCGCGCCCGAGCCGCTGCCCGCTGCACCCACCCTCATCGACCCCGCCGACGCCACCCGCCGCCGCCCCGTGCACCCCGACGCACCCTATGTGGACCTACTGGCCCCGGTACTGCGCAGCGGCAAGCTGGTGCAGCCCCGGCCCACCCTGGCCGAAAGCCGCGAGTTGGCCCGCCAGCAAGTCAACAGCCTGGACCTCAGCATCCGCCGCTACCTCAACCCCCACACCTACCCCGTGGGCTTGGAGCAGTCGCTGAACGAGTTCCGAACCCAACTCATGCTGGCGAAGCGGCCGGTGCGGCCGGCGTAATTACGAGTTAATTCAAAACTTATACTCTTTGTAAAAGCTGAAACCACTGCTATTTAACGCATTTCTATCAGGTTCATCTAGGAGCATTATCACCAAGTCTTCGTGGCTGATTGTTCCCAAGAGCAAAACATCATTTTGGTAAAAGGCAGGGTCTTCTGAATCAGTGCTATCCCAACTTTGATATTCTTTACTTCGCACTTCACTGATGACTGCGTTCGTCAATCGAAAACGCTGAGTGGCAGCATAAACCCTGTAAATATTCTCAGGCAGAGAAGTTATCGCATTTATAAAGGCTTCTGAGAAAGTGCCTTTTGAGAAACCCGTGCATACCCCCAAATGTGTCGCCTCCATTAAAACCTTCTCTAGCAGAAGTGCCCAACTCCTACTGGGAAGGTTTTCAAAGTTTTCTTGATAGTAATACCTCACAGTATTCCAAAAGAGTAAGGTTAGACAAAGAGAACGTCACGCTGAGCTTGCCGAAGCATCTCTACCAAACGACACCCTAGCGGCGCAGTAGAGATGCTTCGGCAAACTCAGCATGACGTTCTTTTTGTTTCTCTAAATCAACTTGCTACGCATACTTCAACTCCCCAGCCGCGACGCGCAGCGTCACGCCGGGCTCGGCGGTAAGATACCCCGCCAACTGTGCCGCATAGCCGCTTTGGGTGAGCTGCTGCACCAGGGCCTCAGCGGCTTCGGGGGCGGTTACGAGCAACATGCCGTTGCCCATGTTCCAGTAGAGGTAGGCAGTTTCGGGGCTGATGCCGCCGATTTCGCAGAGGCGCTGCATGGCGGGCAGCGGCGCGAAGAGGTTGTCGAGCACCGCGCCGAGGCCGTTTTTGAGCACCCGCTTGAAGTTGTCGGCCACGCCGCCGCCCGTGATGTGGGCCGCGCCGCGCAGGGGCAGGCCCGCGTCGAGCACCGCCGTGAGGGCGGGCGCGTAGATGAGCGAGGGCGCGAGCAGCGCCTCGCCCCAGTTGGCGTACTGGTCGGCATCGGGGCCGTCGTAGGGTGCTGTGTGCCAGTTGTCGCCGAAGAGGCGCTGCAACGTTTTGCGGGCCAGCGAGTAGCCGTTGGAGCGGAACGAGGGCGAGCGCAGGGCCACCACGGCATCGCCGGCCTGGGCGTGCGCGCCGCTCAGGGGCTGCTCCAAGCTGGGGTGCAGCACGCCGATGGCCGTGGAGCACCAGTTGAAGTTCATCCGCGCGCCGGGGTGGCCGCCGATGCGGTTGCCCAGCTCGGCAATTTCGCCGCCGGTGATGGCGATTTTCGAGAACATACAGGCATCGTGCAGGCCGCGCATCATCTCGTCAACTACATCATAGTCAAGGGTATTGACGTCGATGATATTCGACAGGTTGGTGGGCACGAAGCCGGCGGCGATGAGGTCGTCGGCGGTCATGGCTACCAGGTCGTAGCCCAGGGTGTCGTACTTGTCGAGGCGCTCGGCCAGCTCGATTTTGGTCCCGATGCCATCCGAGCTGATGCCCAGGCGCTCTTGGCCGAAGCGGATTTCGTTGCTAAAGCCGCCGTCGAGGCCACGGGCGGGCTCGCCGGGCAGGCCGGCGCGGGTGGCGAAGGTCTTTTTCGACCAGTCGTAGGCGTTTTTCGAGGCGGCGTTGCCGAGGTCGATGGAGTAGCCGGCGTCGGGGGTTTGGGCGTTGTTCATATCGTGCAGCCCCACCCCCCGGCCCCCCTCCCCTGTGGGGGAGGGGGAGCCTAGGCAGCGTGGGCGTAATTGCAAGTAGAATTGATAGTTAGTCAACAGTAGTCCGAATCAAATCTGAATCGTCTGGCTCCCCCTCCCCGGCAGGGAAAGGGGCCGGGGGGTGGGGCCGCCAATTAGTGCTCCGTCGGCGCGGGCGCCTTGGCGCTCACCGACACCGCCTCCTTATCTACCGGGCGGTGGCTCTGGCGCTCCTCCTGAATGTGGCGCAGGTAGCGCGTCACATCGCCGGTGGGGTACTTGCCGGTGAAACACGCGAAGCACGAGCCGCCGTGGCCGCGCTCCTCGGCAAACAGGTCTTCTAAGTCGCTCAAATCCTGGTAGATAACCCTATCGGCCTCGATGTAGCGGCAGATTTCGTCCTCCGTGTAGTTGGCCGCAATCAGCTCGGTGCTCATGGCCATGTCGATGCCATAGATGCAGGGCGACACGATGGGCGGCGCGCTCGAAATGAAGTAGACCTCGCTGGCGCCGGCCTCGCGCAGCAGGCGCACAATGCGACGCGACGTGGTGCCGCGCACGATGCTGTCGTCCACCACGGCTACTTTTTTACCCTCCACAAACGCCTTGATGGGGTTGAGCTTCTTCTTCACCACGTCTTCGCGGCCGGCCTGGGTGGGCACGATGAACGAGCGGCCCATGTGGTTGTTCTTGACCATGGCCCGGCGGTAGGGCACGCCAATGGCTTCGGCCAGGCCCGAGGCGGCAAAGTAGCCGCTGCTGGGTACGTCAATCACCATATCGGGCTTCAGGCCGGCATCTGCCACCTTGCGGGCCAGCACTTTACCCAATCGTACGCGCTCGCGGGCCACCAGGCGGCCGTGGATGGTGGAATCTTCGCGGGCAAAGTAAATCTGCTCGAATACGCAGAATGCTTTGGGCCGGGAGTAGGGATTTTTGTAGTGGACCTGAAAGTTATTGTCAATAAACACGGCCTGGCCGGGGCCAACATCCTTCACAAACTCAAAATCGAGGTAATCAAAGCAGGTGCTCTCCGAGGCGAAAGCGTACACCGGGCCGTCGGGCGTGTCGCGGCGACCCAGCACCAGTGGCCGAATACCCAGCGGGTCGGTGAAGGCCAGCATACCGTGCCCGGCAATGATGGTGATGGTGGCGTAAGCGCCCTTCACCAGCTCCTGGGTCGTTTCCACGGCGTCGAAAATATCGACCACCGAGAGGCTGTCCAGGTTCTTCACGCGCAGCTCTGAGGCGAAGGTGTACATGATGAGCTCCAGGTCGTTGGTCGTTTTGGGCAGCACGTGGTACTTCTCGTGCAGCAGCTTGGCCACGTCGCGGAAGTTGATGACGTTGCCGTTGTGCACCATCGCCAGCCCGAAGGGGTAGCTGGTGGTGAAGGGCTGCGCCAGGTCCGAATCGTTGGCGCCCTGCGTGGTGTAGCGCACGTGCCCGATGCCGGTGTTGCCGGTCAACTTCTTGGTATGCTTGGGTTTAAATACGTCATTGACCAGCCCTTGCCCCTTGTGCAGGTGAAAAGCATCGCCGTCGAACGTGGCAATGCCGGCGGCGTCCTGCCCCCGGTGTTGCAGGGCGGTGAGGCCGATAATCATATCGCCCACCACGCGCTCAGGGCCGTGAAAACCTACGATGCCGCACATATATTAAGGAGTAAGTAGCAATGAACAATGAGTAATTCCAGTGATTTTTTAACCTACTAAAAGAGCGCTCTTTAGCAAATCCGCCAGCGTTTCCGCGTACAACACGTGCTCCACGGCCAGGCCGCGGCGCTGCACTTCGGCCAGGGTATCGGCCCCTACCAAATTTACAACGCGCTGGGCCAGGATGGGGCCGGTGTCGAGGCCTTCATCCACGAGATGCACTGTTATCTTGGTTTCTGCCAAGTGGTTATCAAAGGCCCATTCGTAGGCGTGCAAGCCTTGGTGCTGGTGCGTATCGGCGGGGTGAATGTTGACGATGCGGCCCGCGAAGGCCCGCACAAAGGCAGGCGAAAGCACCCGCATGTAGCCCGCCAGCACCACGTAATCAGGCTGATACGCTTGCAGCATCGCCACCACTTCCTGGTCAAAGCTTTCGCGCTTGCGGCCTTTCGAGGCGAGGCTGGCGGTGGGCAGGCCCAGCGCGGCGGCCGCCTCCAGGCCGTAGGCGCCGGGGTCGTTACTGAATACCACGGCTATTTCAGCCACGCTTTGCAGCACGCCCGCCCGCACCGCCTCCGCCAGCGCCAGCATGTTGGAGCCGCGGCCGGAGAGCAGGATAGCAAGGCGAGCAGGACGGTGAACAGTCATTTAGTAAGCGCCGGTTTCGAGCAAGGGCGCGGGGCGCTGGCCAATATCGGAACGCACGTATTTATCTTGAAAATAGACCTTCTCGGCCTCCGCATAAGCTAACTGGATGGCCGTGGGCAGGTCGGGGCCGTGCGAGACGAGCACCGCCACCCGGCCGCCATTAGTAAGCAGCTCGCCGGGCTTTTCACCGGGCTTCACCCCGCCTACAAATACCTGCGTATCAGCCCCTTGGTTGCCAATGCCGTGGATGGGGAAACCAGTCGGAAACTCGGCCGCCGGGTAGCCGCCCGAGGCCAGCACCAGGCCCACAAACGCGCCGGCGCGCTGCCGCGTCACGGTCCGGGCCAGGTTGCCATCGAGCGTGGCTACTATCAGCCCCAGCAGGCTGCTTTCCAGGGCGGGCAGAATCACCTCGGCTTCGGGGTCGCCGAGGCGCACGTTGTATTCGAGCAGCTTGGGGCCATCGGGCGTTAGCATTACGCCGAAGTAGAGGAAACCCACGAAGTCGAACGGCTCGGCTTGCAGGCCGCCCAGCGTGGGGTCGATGATGTCGCGGCGGATGGCGGCCAGCCAGTTATCATCCAGAAACGGCACGGGGCAGTAGGCACCCATGCCGCCCGTGTTGGGGCCTTCATCGTTGGCTAGCAGCTGCTTATGGTCTTGGGCGGGGGCCAGCATTCGGATGCGGTTGCCGTCGGTAACGCCGATGAGGCTCACCTCGGGGCCGGTCAGCTTCTCTTCGAGCAGCACCGAAAACCAGCCTTCGTGCAGGGCACGCAGCTCGGTGAGGGCAGCTATGCCCTCGGCTACCGAGCTACACACGTACACGCCTTTGCCGGCGGCCAGGCCGTCGTACTTTACCACTACCTGGCCTTGCAGCTCCTCCACTTTAGCCTGCGCCTCCGCCAGATGGTCGCTGCGGTAGCTCCAGGCGCGGGCCGTGGCAATGCCGTGGCGGCGCATGAAGTCCTTGCTCCACACCTTCGAGCTTTCGAGCGTGGCCGCCTGCCGGCGTGGGCCAAAAACGCGGATATCGGTATCAAGGAAGAAGTCGGCCACGCCGGCGGCGAGCGGCGCTTCCGGCCCCACCACTAGCAGCTTGACTTGCTGCGCATTGCAGAAATCTTGGATGGCCGGAAAGTCGAGAGCGCTAATGCCGGGTACGCTGCCGGGGATGCCGGCGTTGCCGGGCAGCACGTGCACAGTCGCGCCATCCTGGCGGAGCTTGATGGCCAAGGCGTGCTCGCGGGCACCGGAACCGAGGAGAACGAGAGATTGAGTGTTCATAGAGCGCGAAGTTTCGCGAAGTGAAAAGCGAAGTTTTGTAAAGCCGGCTAAGCCGTTAGCGCGGCTTTACCAGCCTTCGCCTTTCACTTCGCGAAACTTCGCGCTAAAGAATTACAACGCTTTCAACTCAGCATCAGCCGCTTTCAACTTGGCTTTCGTGGCCAGAATATCGTGGCGCAGGCGCTCGCGCAGGCGTGGCGTGTTGAGGGCGCGCAACGCCGCCTGGGCCGCGTTGTCGGGGCGCACCACCGTGAGGTTGGGCGTGCCGCTGGGCATGATAACCGACGAGTTCAGGTTCATGGCCAGCTCAGCGTAGTCCTTCCAGGGTGGGCACGAGATGACGGGCACGTTCACGTTGGCGGCCAGGGCCCCGCCGAGGCCGTTGCTGAGGCCGGCCACGGCGATAATCACGCCGGGCTCAATCGAGCGGTTCCAGACTTCGGCCATCGGGCCGATTTCTTCGCCGTTTTTGTGGGCCGAGCACACGCGCAGCTGCGTGAATACTCCGTAGCCCTCGAAAAACGAACGGATTTTCTGGCAGTGCTCCTTATCGGCGGGCGAGCCCATCACGATATTCACCCAGGCATCTTTCATGATACCAGCCTTTACCAGATTGCTAACCAAGCGGTTGGCGACGTTGCCGCCGGTGGCGGTTTCGTCGGCCGTGGCCAGGGGCTGGCCCACAATGCGCTGGTAGATGTCGAGGTAGCGGTTGGTAGCTTCCTGGGCTACTTCGGGGGTGAGGGCGCGGGGGTAGGCCCCGTCTACCTTATTGGCAATCAGCCACTGGCGCACGTATTCCTTGTCCATCTGCTCGGCACCCTCGGGGTTCTGGGCATAGTCGGCGGCGCTCCAGAAGCGCGACGAATCGGGCGTATGGATTTCGTCAATCAAAATCAGCTCGCCGTTCAGCAGGCCAAACTCGTACTTGGTATCAACCAGGATGATGCCCTGCGAGGTCAGCAAGTCGGAGCCTACTTTGAACAGCTCCAGCGCCTTCTCGGCCATCTTGTCGTACAGCTCCTGGCTCACCCAGCCCTCGCTCACGAGGTTTGCGGGGGTGATTTCGCGGTCCGATTCCTCCTTGGTGGTCGGCGTCACGATGGGCGCGGGGAACTGCTGGTGCTTGGTAAGGCCATCGGGCACGGTCACGCCTGAGAACGTGCGCTGGCCTTTCTGGTAGCCGCGTAGCATCGAGCCGGTGATGTAGTTGCGCACAATCATCTCGACCTTAATGGGTTGCGCTTCCTTCACCAGCATGGCGTTGGCATCAATCAGCTCCTTCACGTGGTTGGGGATGATGTGCGCCGTTTTCTCAAACCAAAAGTTGGCCAACCCGTTGAGCACCGCGCCTTTGTGGGGAATGGCGGTTTCCAAAACGCTATCGAAGGCCGAGAGGCGGTCGGACACTACAATCAGACGGGTTTCGTCGTCGATGCGGTAGCTGTCGCGGACTTTGCCGCGGTGCAGGAGCTGGAGCTGGGGGGTAGCGAAGTGCGGGAGTGTGTTCATATGTGTAGCCCCACCCCCCGGTCCCCTCCCCTGCGGGGGAGGGGGAGCCTGACGACTCTTTGGGGGGCTTGTGGTGGGGTATTTTTTAGGTTATGGTTGAGATTATTTAGTTGGGTGCAGGTTGGCGCTTATTTCTTGCAATACCGCAGGTAAACTATTCACTACTTGCTCATTACTGAAGCGGATTACCCGGTAGCCAAGCTCGGCGAGCGCCTGGGTGCGGCCCTGGTCATAATCTGCTTGCTCAGGGTCTTGGTGGATACCACCATCCAACTCAATAATAAGCTTATCAGCTAAGCTCACAAAATCAGCGATGTAGCCCCCGATAGCGTGCTGGCGGCGAATGGCCACCCCGAGCTTTTGCCCGCGCACAGCCTGCCACAGTTCATTGTCAGCCGGCGTTGGCTCTTTGCGCATCTGGCGGCTATACTGCTTAAGTGCATCCCATTTGCTGCCATCAGCAGTGAAAACATCATCCGCAATAGACGTAACCAAGCCTTCCTCACGCCGCGCACGCCGCTCGTAATGAGGCCGCCCCTCCTCCACCAAAAAAGAGTCGTCAGGCTCCCCCTCCCCCGCAGGGGAGGGGGCCGGGGGGTGGGGCTGCAAATGCCGCACAATATTCCTAAAAATCGCCAGCCCCTCCCCCTCGTCTGTCAACTCCCCACGCCGCTTCCTCACCCCCCAATCGGGATGATTACACCCCGCCAGATACGCCTCCGGGTGCGGCATCAGCCCAAAAATATGCCCCGTAGGGTCACACAACCCGGCGCAATTAAGGTCCGCGCCATTCGGATTAAGGGGGTAGGTGCCGGTTTCCAAATCATCATGCCCGGCATAAGTCAGGCAGTTTAACCCCTGAGCCACAATGCGTTCACGAGTAGCCGCGTCGGGCACTACCAGGCGGCCTTCGCCGTGGCGCACGGGCACCTCAAACGACGTCAGACCTTTCAGGAAGGGCGTTTTAGCCAGCGGGTTCACCGCGAGTCGCACCCAGCGGTCTTCGTAGCGGCCCGATGCGTTGTGCGTCAGCGTCACTTCGGGCTCGAAGTTGCCGCCCAGGTTGGGCAGCAGGCCCAGCTTCACCAGCACCTGGAAGCCGTTGCAGATGCCCAGCACAAACTTGCCGGCGGCCACAAACTCGCGGATATCACTGAGCAGCGTGCGGCCCTCGGGGCCGGTCTGGCGGTAGCGCAGCTTGTTGGCCAGCACCACGCCCGAACCCAGGTCGTCGCCGAACGAAAAGCCGCCCGGAAAATTCAGAATATCAAAGTCGTGGATGCTCACCCGGCCGTGCAGCACCTCGTTGAGGTGCACGATGGTGGGCACGCCGCCCGCCAGGCGGTAGGCGGCGGCCATTTCCTCTTCGCAATTGATGCCGAAGCCGGTTAAAATCAACGCCTTGGGCGCTGCTTGCTCGTGTTCTGCCATTGCCATTTACCTTACTAACGTACTAGCTATTTGGTACTTATGAATGTAGTGCAGTTGCCGGCTCCAGGCCAATCGTTTGGTTAACGGGGCCGTTGGTCCAGGCGGCGCGCAAGTCGGTGGTATTCAGGCGCAGTAGCTCGGTGGCCTGGTGGCGCACGCGCAGCTGGCCATCGGCCGTGACGCGGCCCAGGCGGGTGGCGCGGTCCTCCAGAATGCTCTCGAAGGCGACCACGTCTTCAGGCGCTACGCTTACCACAAAGCGCGAGTGCGACTCGCTGAATAACAGCGCGTTCACTGATAGCTCGGCGGGTAGAGCGCTCAGGTCGAGTTCGGCCCCGAGGCCGTCGCGGCCGAAGGTGCATTCGGCCAGCGTCACGGCGAGGCCGCCGTCGCTGAGGTCGTGGCTGCTTTGGATGAGCTCCTGGTCGTTGGCCTCGCCCACGAGGGTGTAGAGGGCCTTGGCCTTGGCAAAATCAACCTTGGGCACGTTGGCCCCCAGCTCGTTGTAAAGCTGGTAGAACTCCGAGCCACCCAGTTCATCGTAAGTTTCGCCGAGCAGGTAAATCACGTCGTCGGCCTGCTTGAAATCGGAGGTAACTACCTGACGTACATCGGCTACCTTAGCCGTCATGGAGTAGAGGACCGTGGGCGGCACCGAGATTTTTACCCCGTCGGCCTTGAAGTCGTTCTTCATCGAATCCTTGCCGCTGGTGAGCGGGATGCAGTAGGCGGCGCAGGCGTCGCGCAGGGCCTGGCACATCTGCACCAGCTTGGCGAGTTTCTGCTTGCCATCGGGGTTAATGAGGGGGTCGTAAACCGAGTCGGGCACGCAGAAATTGTCGTTCACCGACCAGAAGATATTGTCGCCCGGCGTGAGGTTGGGCAGCTTGCCGCCCACCGAAATAATCTGCCGCACGGCCTCGTCAAACGAGCCGGCCGACATCTGGTAAGCGTCCAAATCGCCCATGCGGGGCAGAATGCCGTTGCTCACGGCCACGCCCTCCCAGCTCTCGAAATTGAAGCGCACCACGGCCGCGTCCTGCGGGGCCTGGCCGGTGGCGCCCATGAGGGGCTTCACAATGGTGCGGCCCTTCACCTCGTGGTCGTACTGCCGGATAACCGACTCGCGCGAGCAGATATTGAGCGAACCCAACAGCTTCAGCAACACGTCGTTATAATCCAGGGTAGCGGGTAGTTCAGGCTCCTGGGCAGCGGGCTTCACGTACTCGGCCAGCAGGGTTTTGCGCGGCACGCCCTCGTGCAGAAACTCCAGCGAAAGGCCGGCAATGGGCTTGCCATCATACAGCACATCGAGCGAACCCTCGGCGTTGAAGAAGCCGATATCGGTCAATTCGACCTCCATTTCGCGACCCAGCGCCAGCAGCTCGTCGAGCTTGGCAGGCGCTACAGCGAGCGTGAAACGCTCCTGCGACTCACTCAGGAAAATCTCCCAGGGCTTGAGGCCGGGGTATTTGAGGGGCACTTTTTCGAGCTCCACCACCGCGCCGCCGGGGATGAGCGCCAACTCGCCCACGCTCGACGAGAGGCCGCCCGCGCCGTTGTCGGTGCTGCACCGGATGAGGCCGCGCCGGGTAGCAATAATGAGGAAGTCCATCGCCAGCTTTTGGGTGATGGGCGAGCCGATTTGCACGGCCGTGGCGGGCGCGGCTTCGTCCAGCTCGATGCTGCTGAACGTCGCGCCGTGGATGCCGTCCTTGCCCACCCGGCCGCCGGCCATGATGATGCGGTCGCCGGGCAAAATGACCTTTTCCCAGCTGTCCTGGCCGTCCAGCTGCATGGGCATTACCGCGCCGGTGCCGCAGTACACGAGTGGCTTGCCACGGTAGCGGTCGTCGAAAATGATGGCGCCGTTCACCGTGGGCACGCCCGACTTATTGCCGCCGTCCTCTATGCCCTTGCGCACGCCTTCAAATATGCGGCGCGGGTGCAGTTGGCCGGTCAGCAAAGGCCCGTCGTAGTTGGGGTTGCCGAAGCACAACACGTTGGTATTGAACAACAAGCGCGCGCCACCAATGCCAGTGGCCAGCGGGTCGCGGTTGTTGCCCAAAATGCCGGTGATGGCCCCGCCGTAGGGGTCGATGGCCGAGGGCGAGTTGTGGGTTTCGACCTTCCACACGAACAGCGACTCGGGGTTGATGCGCACCGCGCCGGCATTGTCCGAAAACACCTTGATGAGCCAGTCGTTGCCGTTGGCCCGCAGCTGCCTATCTACCTCACTGGTAGCGCCTTTGATGAAGGTTTTAAACAACCCGTCAATCTCTTCCTCGGCACCCGTTTCCAGGTTTTTATACTTGATGAGGGCGCTGAATTCCTTGTGCTTGCAGTGCTCCGACCAGGTTTGGGCCAGTATTTCCAACTCGCAGTCGGTGGGGTCGGCCGGCAGGCCCTGCCCTACCCGCTCCTCGCGCAGCGCCGCCTGGGCGTAGTGGTCGCGGATGGCCTGCATTTCGGGCAGGTTGAGGGCGTACACGTTGTCCTTGCTGAGCTGCAAAAGCTGCTCGTCGCTGAGGCCGCTGAGCACGATGGTTTCGGTACGGGCGTCGGCGCCGCCGCCGGGGCGCGGGGTGTAGTCGCGCAGGCCGTCGGCTACCGCGCCTACCTCGAAGCGGTTAATGAGCTTGTTACCAAGTAGTTCTTCAGCTATCCGGCGCAGGTCGGCGGCGGGCAGCGCCTGCTCGACCCAGTAGAGGCGCTTCGAGAAAATGTGCTGCGTGCGCGTGTCGATGGCCTCGTTGCGGAAGTCGCTGAGCGCGTTTTGGGCCGAGGTGCCTTCGTCGTCCGTCACGCCGGGGCCTTTGGCCACCAGAATGTAGCTCTGGAAGCCGGCGGGCGCGGCCAGCTCGTTGATGGCCACCGCGTGCAGCACGGGGTCTTGCAGGCAGGCGGCGGCGAAGTCGGCCACTTGCGAGGCCGTGAGGCCGGGGTAGCGCACGGCGTAGAGGGCCGCGCTGCGCACCTGGCCGGTGCGCAGGCCCAGGTGGCGGGCCGCGTCGGCGGCCACGCGCTGGCCGTCGCCGTCGTGGCGGCCGGGTTGCAGCGAAAGGAGGATGGAATGCTGGGTGGTTTCCAAATTAACTTTTGTCAGGCTGGCGAAGGGAGCATCTTATCACTGCTTCCTTCACCAGGTTTGCTAATCACCACGTTGCGAGTGTGATAAGGTCCTTCGCAAGCGTACGCCAGATAAGGTTGACAGGTGGTAATGGATTACTTCGAGTCCGGCCGACTGCCGGGCTTCACGGCCGGAATCCCGGCCAGGTGTTGCGGCACCGCATCGGCCGCAAACACGGCCGCCTGCACCGGCAACAGGGCAAAGTTCGGGAACGGAAGCTCAGCTTTCCCATTGGTGCGGTCAATTAAGGACACCACTGCCAGCACTTCGACCCCCATTTTACCCAAAACCCGGGCTACTTCGAGGGTGCTTTTGCCGGTCGTAACTACGTCTTCAGCAATAACTACCCTTTCGCCAGGGGCCAACGTGAAGCCGCGCCGCAAAACCATTTCGCCAGTTGCGTCGCGCTCCGTAAAAAGCGACGGCACACCGAGCTGGCGGGCCAATTCGTAGCTCACCACCACGCCGCCCATCGCGGGGCCAACCACTACATCAGGGTTAATGCCCGCGTCACGCAGGCGCTGAGCCAGCTCGGCCATCGCGGGCGCGGCCAGCTCGGGCTTGCGCAAAAAGCGGGCGCACTGCACGTAGGTATCGGAGTGCAGGCCCGACGACAATTTGAAGTGGCCGCTCAGGAGCGCGCCTTCGGCGCGCAGCTGCGCTTCGATGATGCTGGCGACTTCGGCGGGGGGCAGGCCGGGGGTGAGGGTGGTTGGGGTCATTCTGTAAAGCTGTTAATCTGTCCTTTGCGAGCAAGTACTTTGCACACTCGTTAATCATCATCTATGAAACTCAGTCATTCCGTCAGCGGTGCCCTTCGCACATTTTCCTACTTTATGGCCAGTGGCACACACTACTATTTGGAGGACATTGATTACTTGAGCTTATATGGGGAGAATCCGAGTGAAGTTGAAATGGCCTACGCCATTTTTGCCAATGTGCTGGAGTTTGATGCCCAAGGGGAAGTCACAAATGAAGACCATGCCACGCTACGCGCTACGCAGTACATCCGCCATTTTCTGGATAGGTCCTACCAGGTAGAGCCTCCATTTGCTGGTTGGGAGACAGCGCTTCATTAGTTTTTAATTCATAAATCTCTATTTATCAGGTAGTTACCGGCCGGTGTTCGTTTATTTCATTCATCAATTCCCGCGCCGCGTCCGCCGCATCCTCCGCCTGCCAGATGCTGCGCGAGGCGTTAATCAGCAGCCCCGTCCCATCGGCAAATAGCCCGGCGGCCAGCACGGCCGCCAGGTCGCCGCCCTGCGCGCCGATGCCGGGCACCAGAAACCACTGCGTGGGGCACAGCCGCCGCAGACGGCCCAGCGCTGCCGAATCGGTAGCGCCGGCCACGAGGCCAATATTGCCGTGGGTGGCGTCGAGGTCGGCCAGCATTTTAGCGGTAAAATCGCTCACGGACTCGCCGTTTTGCAGCACGGCATCCTGCACTACCGACCGGTTGGAGGTCTTCGCCAGGGCGAACACGAACTTGCCGGGGCGGGCGAAGGGCACCACCGCATCGGCCCCCATGTAGGGGTTCACAGTCACGGCATCGGCCCCCACTATGTCGTAGGCAAACTGCGCGTAGTGCATGGCCGTGTTGGCGATGTCGCCAAACTTGCCATCCAGAATAACCGGAATGCCCTCGGGCACGGCGGCCACCACCTGGCGCAGCAGCTGCGTGCCGTTGCCCCGGCTCAGAAAAAAGGCCAGGTTGGGCTTGAAGGCGGCGGCGTAGGGCGCGGTTTCGGCAATGAGCTGCGGCAGGCGGCGCGTCACTTCTTCGTCGGAGCCGGTGGGGTCGAGGCCCACGCAGAGCAGCGTATTAGCCTGGGCAACGCGATTAAGGAGCTTTTGCATGGCGTAGCGCGGACTTTCAGTCCGCGATGGGTTGGACTAGATTGGGCTGGGTTACTCGCGGACTAAAAGTCCGCGCTACATCGCGCTACGAACCGGGTAAAAACAAAAGCGCCCGGCGTGGGCCGGGCGCTTCGCAGTCAGCAGCTTAGATAACGTTCTCGCGGTTAATCAGGAAGGGCACGCACTCGCGGATGTCCGTCTGACCCAAGATGAACTGGGCTACGCGGGCCATCCCGACGCCGGCACCCGAGTGCAGCTGCACGTCGTGCTCCTCGTGGAAGCTCAGGTACCACTCGAAATCTTCGAGCTTCATGCCCTGGCGGATGAGGCCGGCCAGCATCGAACTGGTTTCCAGCTTATGGCGCAGCTTGGCCCCGTCAAACTCGCGCTCGGCCGAACCAGCCGACTCGCCGGCCAGCGGCAGCAACAGGTCAGACGAGTTTACCACGCGGGGGTCGTCGTCGTTGTTGCGCATGTTGAAGAACTTGATGTCGGCCGGGTAGTGGGTGATGAAGATGGGGCCCTCCAGCTCGGTGAGGCGGTTCTCTTCTTCAGCGCCCAGGTCATCGCCCCACTGCAGGTCGGGGAAACCGTTCGGCTTCAGCAGCTCAACGGCGTCGGCGTAGGTCATGCGCTTGAAGGTCAGGTCGATGATGTCCTGCGCATCGCGGCCAAACAGGGCCAGCTCCTTGGCGCACTTGGTAGCCACTTCGCGGCAAGCCGTGTGCACGATGCCAGCCAGGTGGCCCAGCAGCTCGTCGAGGTCACCTACGTGCTCGATTTCAAACAGCGTGAACTGCGCCAGGCGGCGGTTGTCGGCGTTCAGCTCCTTGCGGAAGCTCTGGATTTCGCCGCACACGCGGCCGCCTTCCACGGCCTGGGTCAGCATCTCGATGTAGAGCTGGTTGCTCTGGGGCAGAAACATCTTCTTGCCATCGTACCAGTCGAGGGTAAACAGGGTATCCGTGTTTTCGCAAGCACCCGTAACACCCACAATATGAGGCATGTTGTGGATAGTTACGAAGCCCTGCTCCTCGCAGTACTTGCGGGCACCGCGCATCATCGAATCCCACACCTTGATAACGGCCATCCGCTTGGGGTCGGTGCTCAGGTTGCGGTTGCCAGCGTGGGCAGATTTAGCGGTCGAAGACAACGTAGCGGCGGCTACTTTCGGGGAAAGCGTGTTGGTATCCATACTAGAGTTAAGGGGGAATTTACAGTTAGTGAAAACTTGAAAAACCTGAAAACTTGAAAAACCTTACGCGCCGGCCGGGCACAAAAAAACCGCTTCAAACGAATGAAGCGGTGAATCAAAAAAACGAAACGAAAAACGAATCACAGAACGAATAAAAAACGGGGCCAACGGCCTTCCGGTCTTCTCGCAGAACGGCGGTTGGGGCCGTTCCGCGCATCATCCACTGGTGGTTGAGTGCGTTCACAGTGCAAAATTACCAGTTTCTTTTTGGGGGCAATGTTATCATTCACAAAAAGCTTTTGGGCGATTTTTTTCAGCCCATTTTTTTCGGCGCTAACGTGGTCAGGAACACGTTTTTCGGGGCTTTCTCCAGTCCAAATTATTTTGACGAATTTTTAACTGCTTGCGCATCAGGCAGTAGCTACCGTAACTTTGGCTCTTTATTCCGCTAATGTGCCGGTAATCTAGCTACTGGCAGCTACGTGATTAGCCGCAAAAAAGCCCGCCGCATCTACCTGATGCGGCGGGCTTTTTTGCGGCGCGGCGGCCTACTTAAACGCCTCGTTGAGCACGGCAGCCAGCCGCACGCCGGCCTGCTGAATGCGCTGCTTCACCACGCTGGCGTGGGCCGGGTAGTAGCGGTAGTCGAGGTTCGCGTTTTGGGCGGCCTCGGTGTAGAGTTGGCCCGCGATGGTGTACGACTCAAACAGCCACTCGGCGGGGCTGGTCGTGGCCTGCCAGGTTTTGAGCAGGGTGGCGGGCACGGGGCTATACTGGGTACCCAGCTCGGTGTAGGTGAGGCCCTGGTAGTCGAGCAGGCCACTGTCCCAGAGGCTGTGCAGGTTGGTGTCTTTGCCGCGGTAGGTGAGCTTGATGTCGTTGCCGCCCTTGTCTTCGGCGCGGCCGGTGTGCATGGGCTGGTGAATGTCGCCCACAATGTGCACCACGAAAGTGAGGGCTTCGGCCCGCTGCTCGCGGGTTTTGGCGGGGTCTTTCATCTCCTTGATTTTCAGCAATAATACGTTGTAGGCGTTGGGCTCTACCTGGGCCTTCACGGCGGCCAGGTAGGGGTCGTGGGCCAGGCCCAGGGCCGTGTTTACGTAGTGCCAGGGGCCGGTTTCCTTGAACTCGGGCAGGTAGCGCATCTCGTCGGGGATGGTGCTGACCATAGCCAGCGACTGCGAGCCCAGCAGGTCCATTACCATGCGGCGGGCCTTGTCGGTGAGGTGGTTTTCGGCGATAATGCCGATGGCGCGGTGGCCCTCTACGCCCCACGCCCAGCCGTGCAGCGGCAGCGCGGCCCACACGGCCAGCGCAAACAAAAACTTCTTCATTAATGCAGAAAATAAAAGACCGGCAAGGACACCTTGCCGGTCAGGGGGCTGCAAATATAAGCGGGTGCGCCGCCTCAGTCTTCGGCGAAGATGTCGGCCCACTCCAGGGCCAGGCCGGGCAGGGTGGTTACGGGCAGCGCGCCGGGCTCGATGTATTCGCCCATTAGTTTATACTGCTCACCTTCAAGCACGTAGGCCGTTATTGTTTTTTGGCCGGGGTAGACTATCCAGTACTCGCGCACGCCACTTTCCTCGTAGAGGTCAAACTTGGTTTTGGTATCGCGGGCGGTGTTACCGGGCGACACAATTTCGATAATCCAGTCGGGCGCGCCCAGGCAGCCCCAGTCATCGAGCTTGCTTCGGTCGCATATCACGCAGATATCGGGCTGCACAACCGTCTGAATCTGCTGGTTGCCATTGGCGCCCCCGCTTGCCAGGCGCACGTCAAAGGGCGCGTGATAAACCTGGCAGGACTTACCCTGCACCATCGGCAATACCTGACGCAGGATATTTATCGACAAAGCTTGGTGTCGCCGGCTGAGCCCCGCCATCGGGCGCAGCACTTTGCCTTTGATAAGCTCGACAAACTCGTCGAATTTCCACGTCAGATAATCAGCGTAGGTGTACGTTTTGCTCAGGTCGAGCTGCGAAAACTGCGTGATGGGTTCCATAAGCGGGGCGTTTTTGATACCACGTATAAAGGTAGCCCAGCCCCCTAAAACTCGACGTGCACCCGCAGCGCCACCACATGCACCGGCCCCGGCAGGCGGCTGGTATTATAGCCGGGGTTGAAAATGATTTGATAATCAGGGCTTAGCGCGGCGTGGTAGCGCGGGAAGTCGATGCTATAGTACACCTCGCCGATGTATTCGAGGCCGTAGTCGAGGCGACCGTCGCCGAGGATGAAGCCCGAGCCGCCGGCCGCCAGGTAGTTCTGGTGGTCTTTGGAGAGGCCGTTGGCCACGGCGGCCACGCCGAGGCGGTCGGTGGGGCGCTTCCAGCGGGCACCGGTGCTGGTGAGGCCCACGCTCAGGCTGCGGTCGATTTCAGTGAAGGCCCAGGTTTCGTTGTGGCCATCGTTGTAGCTGAAGCGGCCGAAAAGGCCCACATTGGGCGAAATTTCCTGCTCGGCATTCACCACGAAGCCATATTTGGTGCGGCGGTCGGCGCGCACGGCCGTGACGTCGGGGCCAGCGGGGCCGGCGTTGCGCACGGCCAGCGTGTAGCTGCCCATGGCCGCCTGGTTGCGAAAGCCCAGCAGGCGCACCGTGCCGGGGTGGCCGCCCAGGGTGTAGGGTTTGGTCAGCTCCACGGTGAGGGCCTGGGCCTTGCCGTAGTGCAGGTCGAGGGTGGGGCCGTTGGCATCGGTGGGCATGGCGCCGAGGCCGGCGCGCAGGGCGTAGGTCGGCGTCACGTATTCGAGCACCGCGCCCGCGGTGTAGCCGCGCACGTTGGCCGGATAATCCCAGGAGCCGGCGCTCATCAGGCTCCAGTTGAAAAACTGGGTGCGCGGGTCGTGCGAGTAACTGTTCTGGTCGAAGTAGTCGGCCATGCTGAACTTGCCCACGTTCAGGGCCAGGTAGCGGGTCGGGCGCGCGCCGGATACCTGGTTGATATCGTCCTCAAAATTAGTAGTTTCTGAACCAAGCGCCCACAATTGGCGCAGGTAGAGGCGCGCCAAATACACTTGCGGGGCGGGGTCGCCGATGCGGAAGGTTTCGCCGTTGGGCGCGCCGCCGATGCCAGTGGCCCCGCTCAAGCCGCTGCCCCCAGCTACTTCGGGGTTGAAGTACACGGCGGCCCCACGCCACAGCTTGCGCCCGATAAAGGCCGTGGTGGTAAGCGAGAGCTTGGCCTGCTCGCGGGCCTGCAAGCTAAACGGGCCGGCGTAGCGCGGGCTCAAGTCATTGTGCCACTGCTGAATAATGGTTTGCTGGAAGTGGACGCTCCAGTTGCTGGCCGCGTCGTGCTCGTGGTGCGTGGGCTCCTGGGCCGAGGCAGCGGCCGGCTGCTGCGCGGGCTGGGTGCCCACGGGCGAAGTAACGCCGCCCTGGGCCAGGGCGCGGCCCGCCAGCAGCAGCGCCGCCAGCGATAAGCCCAACGGGCGAAAAAAGTAGCGTGGCATCAAACGGTAAGGTTCTCTATACTAAATAAGAAGGGCGGCAAAGGTAAACCTCCGCCGCCCTTCCCTAACCAGCTTCACGCAACGTTCATGCCTGACAGTCAGACCTTCATCTACCAGATTTTCACCCTCGCCGAATCCGGAATAAACAGCTTCTGGCCCGGTTTCACGCCAAAGGCTTCGTAGAAGGCGGGCACGTCGGCCATGGGGCCGTTCACGCGGTACTGGGCCGGCGAGTGCACATCGGTGAGCAACTGCGAGGCCAGCGCCTCGTCGCGCACGTGCATTTGCCAGCCCAGCGCATAGCCCAGGAAATAGCGCTGCACGGGCGTGAGGCCGGCCACTTTTTTGCCCTCCTTATACTCCTTGGTTTTCTTGAAGGCGTCGAGGCCGATAACGATGCCGCCGAGGTCGGCGATGTTTTCGCCGGCCGTGGCCTTGCCGTTGATGTGCAGCGAATCGAGCAGTGTGTAGCTATTGAACTGCTTGACAATCACGGCCACGCGCTGGTTGAAGCGCTTGCGGTCGTCCTTGCTCCACCACTCGTGCAGGTTGCCGTGGGCGTCGTACTGGCTGCCCTCGTCGTCGAAGCCGTGGGTGAGCTCGTGGCCGATGGTGCTGGCCCCGGCGTAGCCGTACACCAGCGCGTCGTCGGCGTTGGCATCGAGCAGCGTGGGGATGGCGAAGGCGGCGGCGGGCAGCACAATCTCGTTGTTCGAGCCGTTGTAGTAGGCGTTGTAGGTCTGGGGCGTCATGCCCCATTCGGTGCGGTCCACGGGCTTGCCCAGCTTGTTGAGCTGGTAGTTGTACTGCCACTGGTTGGCGCGCATCACGTTGGCGGTCAGCGAGCTGCGGTCAATGGTGAGCGCCGAATAATCCTTCCACTTATTGGGGTAGCCCACCTTGGGCGCAATTTTATGGAGCTTGTCGAGGGCCACTACTTTGGTGGGCGCGCTCATCCAGTCCACGTTTTTGATGTGCTCGGCGAACGACGATACCACGTTCTTCACCAAGGTATCGTAGCGGGCTTTGGCTTCGGGCTTAAAGTACTCTTTAACAAATAGTTGACCCAGGGCATCGCCCAGCGCATCCTCCTGCATGTCGAGCACGCGCTTCCAGCGGGGGCGCATGGCTTTGGCCCCGCGCAGCGTGGTGCCGTAGAACTTAAAACTCTCATCCACAAATGGTTGGCTGAGCGTGGTGGCGTACTCGCGGGTCAGCTGCCAAGTGAGGTAGGCTTTCCAGTCAGCAACGGGCTTGGTTTTGAGGAGCTGGCCCACGGTTTGGTAAAACTCGGGCTGGCCCACAATCACGGTGTCCACGCTGGGCACGCCCATTTGGCCAAACCACGACTTCCAATCCACGCCGGGCGTCAGCTTGTCGAGCTGGGCCAGGGTCATCTTGTTGTAGTTTTTGTAGGGGTCGCGCAGGGCTTCGAGCTTGCGCGACGACTTGGCCAGGCTGGTTTCGAGGGCCACTACGCGGGCCGCGTTGGCGTTGGCCGTGGTCGAGTCCTGGCCCAGCAGCTTAAACGTGTTGGCCACGTGGCGCGCGTAGGCGCGGCGGATGTTTTTGGTGCGGGTGTCGGTGTTGAAGTAGTAGTCGCGGTTGGGCAGGCCCAGGCCGCTTTGGTAGAGGTACAGCGCCATCTTGTCGCTGTTCTTGTCGTCCTGGCTCACGCGCGGGCCGATGAGGGCGCGCACGCCCAGCTTGATTTCCTGGGCGATGACGCCCGGCACATCGGCCGCCGTTTTGATGCCCGCGATGCGGGCTAGCTCGGCCTTAATGGGCGTGTAGCCCAGCTGGTTGGCCTTCACCGAGTCGATACCCACGGCCCAGAAGTCGCCGATTTTCTGCTGGTTGCTGCCGGGCGCGGCGCTGGCCTTGGCGGCCTCCACGCTGGTTTCGCGCAGGCGGTTATAAATCTCCTTCTGCACCTCAATGCCGATGCCCGAGTTGCTTTCGGAGGCCGGAATGGGATGGTTTTTAATCCAGGTGCCGTTGGCGTAGCTGAAAAAATCGTCGCCGGGGGCCACGGTCGTGTCGAGGGCGGCGCGCAGCAAATCGGGCTTGTCGCCCGCGGCCGATGAGCTGGGGGACGAGTTGCAGGCCGTGGCCAGGGCGGCCAGCAGCGGCAGCGCCAACAGGTTTTTATTCATAAGAAAGATGTAGCATAAGCTTCAGCTTGGGTACCGCACGCGCAGCAATCAGCCAGCACGCGCAAGCTAAACCCAACCGGGCCAACCCACCAACAGGCGGCCCTTTGCGTAAGACGGTTGCACCACTTTACCGCCCCATGCCCCTCGCCCGCCTCCTGCTACTCAACTTCGCGCTGGCCGCCTACCTCACGGGCGTTGTCTGGGTGGTGCAGCTGGTGGTGTACCCGGCACTGGCGCTGGTGGGCAAGCCCGAGTTTGGGCGCTACCACGCGGCCCACACGCAGGGCATGGGCTGGGTGGTGGGCGCCCCCATGGTGCTGGAGCTGGCGCTGGCCGGTTGGCTAGCCTGGGCCGCCTACGCCACTTGGGGCGCGGGCCCGGCGCTGGGCCAATTGGCGCTGGTGCTGGCAGTGTGGGCCGTCACGTTTCTTATTTCGGTGCCGTTTCACAACCGGCTGGGGGCGAGCGGCTATAACTACATTGCTATCGACGGCCTCACGCGCACCAACTGGCTGCGCACCTTGGCCTGGACGGCGCGGGCCGCCTGGCTCGGCTGGCTGTTGTGGCGGGGGTAGGGCAAACTTTCGCTGGCCAGGTAGGCCGCCAATTGCGTAGAAAGCCGCTTAACGCCCGGCCAGCGAAAGCTTACCCTACACTTTCGCGCCGTAACTTGCGGCCTAAAATCCGGCTTACCTGTATGATGATGAAACGCTTCCTGCCCACGTTGCTAGCCGCCGCCGCCCTCACGCTGACGATGGCCGCGTGCAGTTCGCCCGACGGCAACCCCACTTCGACCGAAGACGACGTAGCCACCGTGCCCCTGCCCCCCATTCCGGCGGCCGTGGACACGAGTGGCGGTAAAAAAGCCCCCACTCCCGCCGCCAACAGCGTCAACCGCGAGCTAACGGCCCCCAACGCCGTGGAAGACATCAAGAAGATGCAGCCGCAGATGTAAATCGCAGATTTAGACAAATTGCGCTGATTCGGACGACTTCTTTTCGGATTTTTGAATGCGCTTTCTGGTTTTTATGGCCTGAGTTAATGAGTTGTGGTACAGCTTATTAACCCAGGCTTTTGCATACCTATTTTTTGGTTGATTTTATGACGCTCTCCCCTATCCTGCGGCGCGGCCAGGAAACCGATTTGCCCCGCGTGCTGGCCCTCATTCAGGAGTTGGCCGTGTATGAGCGCGCCCCCGATGCCGTGACTAATACGCTCGAAATGATGCAGCGCGATGGCTTCGGGCCGGCGCCAATTTTCGGTTTTTTCGTGCTCGAAAGCGGGGCTGATATTATCGGCCTGGCCCTGTTTTACACCGCCTACTCGACCTGGAAGGGCCGCATGCTTTTTCTCGAAGACCTAGTGGTGACCGAGGCCGCCCGGCGCGGCGGCTACGGCCGCCTGCTCTTCGATGCCGTGGTGGGCGAGGCCCAGCGCACCGGCGCGCAGCGCATGAAGTGGCAGGTGCTCGACTGGAACGAGCCGGCCATCGCGTTCTATAAGAAACTGGGAGCCAACATTGAAAGCGAGTGGCTCAACGGCAACCTTACTGCCGAGGACCTGGCCAACTACCAGCCGGTGAAGAGTTAAAAGCCAGCCCGGCCCCCGGTCCGCCGGCGCGAGCTGGCCGACCAGTTATCATGTGAATGATTCCTGCACGACCAGCCGCGGGCTCTTCAACTGGTTGGTGCGTGAACAAGTACCTGCGCGACTGGCCAGGCGGCGCGCCCGTCAACCGGTCGGCCGGCTTCGCCGGCGGACCGGCGCACGAACCCTTGCTTAGCAACTACCATTCAATCAGAGTTTTATCACCCGCACGCTACGGCTGCCCTGGTCGGTGGTGAGGCGCAGGATGTAGAAGCCGGGCCGCAAGCCGGTTACGTCGAGGGTGAGCAGGTTGAGGCCGGCCTGCACGCTGGTGCGCTGGCCCCGGTGGTAGCGGCCCAGCTCGTCGTAGAAGCGCAGCACCAAGTCGCCGGTTGCGGCGGCAGGATAGGCTAGCTGCAACTTATTGCCTTCCAGTGGGTTAGGGAATACCTGCGCGTCGGCAACAGCCTCGCCGGTTGCCACGGGCATGGGGGCGGCGTAGTCGAGGCTGCCATCGGGGCGGCGCAGGCCCAGGCGGTAGTAGCGCAGGCCCAGGGCCGGGCGCGGGTCGGTGAGGGTGTACTGACTGCTGTTGGCGGCCCCGGCATTGGTGGTGGCCACGGCTTGCCAGCCCGCACCGGCGGTGGTGGTGTCGAGGCCCGCGCTGCGCTCCAGCACAAAGCCGTTTACAAAGCACTCGTCGCGGGTGCTGAAGGTGGCCGCCGGCGCGGTGCCTACCGCATTGATAGCCAGCGCTGTGAGCGGGGCCGGCAGCATGGCCGGGCCGCCGCAGCCCCGGTTGCGGAAGCTGCGGGTGCGCAGCACCAGCCGCCCGCCCGCCACATCGGAGGCCGGGTCGAGCACGCGCAGGGTGGCCCCCGCCGCCACCCCAAAGTGCATGATGGCCCCCGGCCGAATGAGGTGCGACAGCTGCTGCGCGTGGCCCAGCTCGTGCACGGCCACCGACTCCAAATCGTACTGCCCCGCCCCGGGCCGCGCCGGCCCCAGCTGAAACGGCAAGCTGGTAGTAAACTGCTGGTCGATTTCGGACACGTAGAATATCACCTCGCCCTGGGCATTGTAACAACCCGAATAATAAGAGGTTGTGCGCCCCAGCACCCGAGCCGGCAGCGTGCCATCGTCGAAGGCAACGGTATTCACCTGGTCGAGGGCCATGGTATTGGCCGGGGCATCGGGGCCCAGCTCCCAGTTGATGCCCGAGGTGCAGCGCCACTGCGCCAGCGCCCGCTGCCAGGCCGCCACGGCGGGGGCGTTGCTCCGAAAATTGGGGGCCAGCCGAAACGTGAGGCCGCCCGTGGCATTGGTAGCCACGTGGTTGGGGCGGTCGGTGAAGGTGCCGGTGGTGTTGTCGATATTGGCGAGGGCGTAGACGATGACGAGCGCTGTGGCCGTGGTGGCGGCCGTGCCATCGGCGGCGGTTACGGTAACGGGGCCGGTGCCGGCGGGGTGGCCGCCGCTGGCCAGCGAGGGCACCCGCACCAGTATCTGGGTGTCGGTCCAGCTGAGGTAGTCGCGAGCCAGGGCGCGGGTGGTGGTGGCCCCACCATCGTCGGCGTTGCGAAAATCGACGCCCCCGCTGCCTTGGCTGCTGCCAAACCCACTGCCCCGAATGGTGAGCACCGCCCCGGTGCCCGCCGTAGTTTGGGCCGGGCTAAACCCGCTGATGGTGGGGGCCGCCGTGCGCTGGGCGAAAGGGCTGGCCAGCCGCTGGGCGGCCGCTTGCAGGCGTGGGTTGGCCCGCAGCAGCTGCGCGGGCTGGCCACTGAGCTGCGTGGTTTGCTGGGCGGCCGCGGCCCAGGTGGCGTAGGCACGGGCTGGCTCGGCGGCGGTGCCCAGGGCCAGGCTATAGGTGATAACGCCCTGGCTGGATGCGTAGGCGGCGTAGGCCGGGGCCACGCCCGGCCACGGCGCGGGCTGCAAAAAGAAAATCCCCTGCTGGCCCACTGGCAGCGGGCGCAGGGTGTTGGTGAGCTCCTGGCGGGCCAGGCCCACCTGGCCGCCCTCTACCAGCAGCGGCAGGGCGGCGGTGTCGGGCAGCACGCCCTTGAGCACCCGAAACACGCGCAACCGCTGCCGCGTAAAAATGCGTTGGTGCGCGGCATCCCATTCACCTTGTGCATCAAGCACTTCGGCCTCCACGATAAGGTTGGCGGCCTGCACCCGCTCGGCGGGGCCCAGGGGTAGCAGTAGGCACGGCAGCGGCGTGGGCTGCGCGGCCAGCCGGCCACCGGCCAGCACCAAACACAACCCCAGCAACCACCCCCGGAAACGAATAAAAAAGCGCATGCTACGAAAGTAATCCTGGCCCGGCCCCCAGCCGCAGCCGGCCACTCGGCCTACTACCGTCGCATCCGGCACGCTTTCTGAAACAAGACTTTCAGCCATTAGTCGCTGTTTGCGTACTACCACCTTACGTTTCCCCTGTCCCGCCCATCGCTTACCCTACTCTACTTATGAATTATTCACACTCTTTCTTCTGCATATTATTCACTGCCAGCACGTTACCTGCATTCAGCCAGACTACCCCGCCGGCCGCCGGGTACGACGCGGCCAGCCGGGCGTGCAACGCGTTCAGCGGCCGTGTTATGGCCGGTGGCAAGCCACTGGCCGGCGTTAGCCTGTCGGTGAAGGGAGCCATGATGATTCTCATTACCAATGAGGAAGGTTTTTTTACACTGCCTGCTACTGGCACCGGGTTCCCCACGCTCACGGTGAGTGCCGCCGGCTACGCGCCCCAGGTAGTTACGCTCGCCTCGTGCGCGCCCGCTACGGTGGAGCTGCAAATATTGCCCGGCACGCGCATCAAAAAGCACGGCAAGCGCAAGGGCCAAATCACGAAGACGGGCGAATAGGGCACCCGCCCAAGCTTCGCTTTTTTACCGCATGATACCCGCGCCCGCCTTCGTAGTGACCAGCAGCTTTCGGGTACCGGGGCTAGGCCTGCTGGTGCTGCCCGCACCACCCGCGCCCGCCTGGCTGGGTGCCCACCCGCTGCACACAACCCTGCTGCTACGCCTGCACCGCCCCGGCCAGCCGCCCCTGGCCCTGCCCGCCACCATTGAGGAGCTAGCCCGCGCCGATGAGCCGCCCACCCGAGCCCTGCTGCTCGATGCCGACCCCGGCGGGATACTCCCCGCGGGCACCTGGCTGCAAATAACGGACACTGAGCAAAATGGCTTGCTTTAGCTAGGAGAGCGCTGTACTTTGGTATCAACTCCTCCCTATACCTCAAGCGATTACGCGGTCTAAGGTTGAGTATTGCCACTCTACTTTCCTTACCTGCTATGATTTCCCTACTCTCTGCGCGGAAGCCTGCCTTCTGCGCGCCGTTCTGGCCCGGCTTTAGTTGGAATAGCTCTTTTGCCCCGGCTCAATGTTACCGTGGGCGCGCGTCCAGCCCATACTGCAACCCATTGCTGGCTAGTTACTTGGGTTAAGTACTGATAGTCCCACCTCAGTAATTAATCCATGGCAACGCTCCTTCTGGATGCGGGGCTGCTGGTGGCCGCCCCGCCCACTCTCCTCCGCCACGGCTTGCTGCTCACCCTGCGCGAAGCCTGGCCCACCTGCCCTATTCATTTTGTGGCCGACCTGGCGCAGCTGCCCCGGCTACTGCACAGCCAGGCCTACGCCCTGCTCATTATGGATGGTACTGCTCTGGCTGCCAAGGTATTGCCTACCATTCTGAGCCAGGTGCGCAGCTTGCGGCCCTGGCTCCCTACGCTGGTGCTTACGGGCCGCCGGCCGCCGGTGCTGCCCGTGGCCCTGCTTCCGGCCGCGGCCCATCGCCTGCTTTCGCACCATGCCACGCCCGCCGAAGTAGCCGGCGCGGTCACGGAGCTGCTCGCTACCGCGCCCACGCTGGCGCTGCCGCAGGCCCCGTGCTCCCCCCACCGCCCCTACCACGCCGGCTTCAGCCCCCGCGAGCTGGAAGTGCTGGCCCTGGTAGCCGCCGACCTCTGCAACGAGCAGATTGCCGACCAGCTGTGCCTCAGCGTGCGCACCGTCGAAAGCCACCGGCGGGCCCTGCTGCATAAGGCCGGCGTGCGCACCCCCGTGGGCCTCGTAATGCGGGCCCTGCGGGAAGGCTGGGTAGAAGCCTGATTTTCGAAATGCCGGGTAAGCTTTAGCGTGCCAGTAGCTGGCTGACAAAGAATTAGCTACTGGCACGCTAAAGCTTACCCGGTATTCGCCCGCGCTCATAGCCGCAGCTCGGCCACCAGCGCCGTGCTGCCGCCCAGGTCATCATCGGTTACCAGTAGCAGCTCCAGCCAGCCGGGCCCGAGGGTGCGGCGCACGGCCAGGCCCTCGACCTTGCCCAGGTAGGCGCGGCCATCGGCCCAAGCCAGGCGGGCGAAGGTGGCCGTTTGGGTAGCCAGGTTCACCACCCCCACGAAGGAGCCCAGCACCGCGCCGTCGGCCACGGCACTGGTGGTGGCCTCCACCGAGGCCGTTACGAGTAGCTGCCCCGCCACGTGGGTAGCGCCCGAAAACCCTGCCACGTAGCCGCCCAGCGCGGGCAGCGCAAACGACAGCACCCGCGTGGGGGCCGGGGCCGGCCAGCGCGGCTCAAACAAATGCGCCAGCGTGGCATCGAGCGGCAGCGCAAACAGCAGCGCGGGCCCGCCGCCCACGGTGCGCTGCAACAGCAGCAGCTCGGTGGCGGTAGTGGCGGCGGCTTCGAGGTTGAGGGTGGCGCCAGCCGGCAGCCGGGCCCGCAGCTGGGCGTAGAGGCGGCTCAGGTCGAGGCGCTGCACAAAGCGCGGGCCGGCCGGGGCATCGGCCGCCGGCAGGCCCACGAAGTAGCCCGTTTCGCGGTTGGGCTGCGAGCCCGAGCCGCACAGCAGCAGCCCGGCCGCGCCGGTGGGGCTCACCACGGCGGCCATGCTTTCGAGGTCGGGCTTGGCCGCCTTGGGAATGCGGCCGCTGCCAAAGTCGCTGGTTTCGAAAAGCTGCACTTGGCCCACGGGGGCCAGGGTGGCCGCATCGAGCAGGTAGAGCAGCGGCGCATCGTCGCTCACGAGGTAGGCAGTGGGGCCGATAATTTCGACCCCCGAGGCGGAGGGCAACTGCGGCAGCACATTTTCGGAGAGGATGGTAGCAGTCATGGCGGGGGCAAATGGCGAAGTAGGCGACCAAAAATAGGCGCCGGTGCGGCCCGCGTAGGCAGGAACCTTAGTTTGGGTAAGCCAAGCCGTAGCAGTGGCAGTGGCCTTTTTTGCAAGCCAAAGTCAGCCTTTCCCCAAAGTCACCAAACTGGCAGCGGGACCTAGTGCGCAACCGCCACCAGTGCGCCGCGACGCAACCACAACAACTACCCACTGGCCGATAAAGCTTCTCAGGAAAAGCAATCCGAAAAAATACATTTCTAAACCACTCCCCAAACTATTAACCCATTAGGTATCCAGGCAATGTTATTGGCAGGCTTTTGCGTTTATTGCGGCCGGTTTTTCCCTTTCCTTTCCCCTTACCAGTTCGCTGCATGAGCCCTTACTACCAGCCTTCCAATAAAATGCCCCCCACCGGCATCCTGACCCTGCTAGCCGGCGGGGTGGCGGTGGCCCTGATGCTGGCCCTGGTGTACATCTATGCCGTGTGGTACATCCCGTTCGTTTACATCAATTTTATTCTTTGCCTGGGATTTGGGCTGCTGCTGGGCGCGGCCCTGGCTATGCTGGCCCGGCTGGGTAAGCTGCGCAGCCCCGGGGCGGTGGGTGGGCTGGCGCTGGCCGTGGGCCTCGTGGCCGTGTATCTGGAATGGGCGGTGTACCTAACGCTGCTCCTCAACTCCGAAACCACGGGCACGGGCAAGGCAGCCGATACGAGTACCTCGTTCAGCCCCAGCATTTTCACGGCCGTTCTTACCCACCCGGCGGCGATGTGGACGACCATGCGCCAGGTAAATGAAACCGGCACCTGGTCGCTGAAAAGCAGCACGCCTTCCGGCCTGTTTTTAGGAGCCATCTGGGTTATGGAGGCCCTTATGATTTTGGGCGGCGCGTACTTAATGGCCCGCGCCCAAGCCACCGAGCCCTTCTCCGAAACCAGCAACGAATGGGCTACCGAAGAAGCCCTGGCCCACCCCATTAGCTACGCACCAGATGCCGCTGCCACCCGCGCAGCCCTCGAAAGCGGCCAGTTTCACCACCTCACGCCCCACACGAGCGCGGTGGCCGAAGGCCCGTTTGCCCGCCTCAGCCTCCACAGCGCCCCCAACGACCCCAACTGCCGCTACCTCACGCTGCACAACGTGACCACCACGCTCGACAAAAAGGGCAAAGCCACCCAAAGCACCGCCACCGTGGTGCAGCACCTCGCCATCTCACCCGCTGCGTTCCAGGAGCTGCACCGGCGCTTTGGCACACTGCCAGCCACTGGGCCGGGGTAAATACCTACCCGCTATCTTTTAAAACAAGCTGATTGTCAACACTATAAAACAAGTATCCCCGGCGGTGCCAGCTACAAAGCTGGCACCGCCGGGGATACTTGTTTATGCAGCGTACCGCCTAGCTCAGCTTGCGGTAGCGCACGCGCTTGGGCTCCACGTCGCCGAGGCGCTTGCGCTTGGCTTCCTCGTAGTCCGAGAAATTACCCTCGAACCACACCACCTCCGAGTCACCCTCAAAAGCCAGGATGTGGGTGGCCAGGCGGTCCAAGAACCAGCGGTCGTGGCTGATGATGACGGCGCAGCCGGCAAAGTTCTCCAGCGCGTCTTCCAGCGCCCGGATGGCGTTCACGTCCAGGTCGTTGGTGGGCTCATCGAGCAGCAATAGGTTGGCGCCCTGCTTGAGGGTCATGGCCAGGTGCACCCGGTTTTTCTCGCCGCCCGAGAGCGTGCCCACCTTCTTCTCCTGGTCGCCGCCCCCAAAGTTGAACTTGCTTACGTAGGCCCGCGAGTTCACCGGGCGGCCGGCCAGCAGCATGGTTTCGGTGCCGCCCGTGATGGTATCAAACACCGACTTGCTGCCATCGAGCGAGTCGTGCTGCTGGTCGATATAGGCCGTTTGCACCGTGGGACCCACCTCGAAGGTACCCGCGTCGGGCTGCATCTGGTCGGTTATCATGCGGAAGAGCGTGGTTTTGCCCGCGCCGTTGGGCCCGATGATGCCCACAATGCCGCCCTGCGGCAGCGAGAAGCTCAGGTTCTCAAACAGCAGCTTGTCGCCAAATGCTTTACGAAGCCCTTCGGCCTCAATTACTTGCGAGCCCAGGCGCGGGCCATCGGGGATGAACAGTTCGAGCTTCTGCTCCTTGTCCTTGGCTTCTTCGCCGGCCAGCTTTTCGTAGTTGGCCAAGCGGGCTTTGCCCTTACTCTGGCGGGCCTTGGGCGACATCCGCACCCAGTCCAGCTCGCGCTGCAGGGTTTTGGCGCGCTTGCTTTCGGTGTTTTCCTCCTTGGCCATGCGGTCGGTTTTCTGCTCCAGCCAGCTGCTGTAGTTGCCCTTCCACGGAATGCCGCTGCCGCGGTCGAGCTCCAGAATCCAGCCGGCCACGTTGTCGAGGAAGTAGCGGTCGTGGGTCACGGCGATTACCGTGCCCTTGTATTGCTGCAAATGCTGCTCCAGCCACAGCACGCTCTCGGCGTCGAGGTGGTTGGTGGGCTCGTCAAGCAGCAGTACATCAGGCTCTTGCAGCAGCAGGCGGCACAGGGCCACCCGGCGCTTTTCGCCGCCGCTGAGGTTGCCGATGATGGCATCGGCG
Organism: Hymenobacter sp. H14-R3; assembly: GCF_030063445.1. Lineage (GTDB taxonomy): Bacteria > Bacteroidota > Bacteroidia > Cytophagales > Hymenobacteraceae > Hymenobacter. The sequence goes on from NZ_JASITD010000003.1 coordinate 115,907, forward strand.
TCGGGGGTGCGCAGGGCGTCCATGGCGCGCTCCAGCTTGCTGTCGAGGTTCCAGGCGTCGAGCTGGTCGAGGCGCTCCTGCACCTTGCCCTGGCGCTCCAGCAGCTTGTCGAAATCGGCATCTTCGGCCCCAAAGGCTTCGTTGATGTCGTCGTATTCTTTGAGCAGGGCTACCGTTTCGGCGGCGCCTTCCTGCACTACTTCCAGCACCGTTTTGGCGGGGTCGAGCTGGGGCTCCTGCTCCAGGTAGCCCACCGAGTAAGCGGCCGACGACACTACTTCACCCTGAAACTGCTTGTCGACGCCGGCAATGATTTTTAGCAGGCTCGACTTGCCCGAGCCGTTGAGGCCGAGCACGCCGATTTTGGCCCCGTAGAAAAAGGAGAGGTAGATATTTTTGAGAACTTGCTTCTGGGGCGGGTAAATCTTGCTTACCCCGGCCATACTGAAGATAATAGTGGGCTGGTCGGACATGGGGCTCGGGAATAGGTGAAAAAGCGGAACACTGCAAAGCTACCTTGCGCCGCTAGGTTTGCGGGCCGCCCGGCTGCCAGAAAAAATGCGGGCCTTCGCATAAAAAAGCGCCAATTATAAGCCAAATCTGTTGGCAGCTTCGTAGTTGAGCAAAATCTCCACCTGGCACCCACCTGCCTACTGTGCGGCCACAACCAATTTTCCGCGTAAACTTGTAATTCCTTCCCCCGACTATGTTGGGAGCCAACTGCCGGGCTTACCGGCGTTTTTGCCTCACTCTATCTTTCCCATTCCCCAATGGAACTCCCCGACCACCCGCTCACGGAAGCCCGCCGCTATGGCTACGTGGAAGACGGGGGCGTGTGGCTACGCCCAACGCTGGGCCAGCCGGCCCGCCGCATCGGCCAGGTAAAAGACACCGACGACGACGCCCTGCGCTACTTTGGCCAGCGCTACGAGGCGTTCCGGGTTAAAATCGAAGAACTTCTGGACCGCCTGCAAGCCGCTGATAACCAAGGGTCTTTTCTGATGAAGCTCCTGCACTTGCAGGAACAGTGCAAGCAGCACGACGGCCTCGGCGACTACGAAACGCTGCACCGCCGCCTCAAGGAGGCCGAGGAGCAGCTCAACGTGTCGGTGGCCCGCAACCGCGAAAAAAACCTGGCCACCAAAGCCAGCCTCATTGGCCAGGCTCAAGCCCTGCGCGATACCGAGGAGTGGATTGCTGCCAGCGAAACCGTGAAGGAGCTGCGTCAGGCCTGGCTCAAAACCGGGCCCGTGGACAAAGGCATAACCGAGGAGCTGGAAGGCCGCTTTCACGGCGCGGTGCAGGAGTTTTTCGACCGCCGCAAAGCTTTCCAGACCGACCGCAAGGCCCTGGCCCGCCGCACCGTGGAGCGCTACCGCGAGCTGGTGAACCAGGCCGAGGTACTCAAAAACTCCGACCAGTTCGAAACCACTTCGCGCCAGCTCAAGCAGCTGCAAAATGCGTGGCGCGAAATCAACGGTACCTTGCCCAAGAAGCAGGCCGCCGAGTTGTGGACCAAGTTTCGGGCCGCCAACAACCATTTTTTCGAGCGCCTCAAAAAGCATATCGAAACCCAGCGCCCTGCCGAGGTGCGCCCCGGCGCCACCCCCGGCTCGCCCGAGGAGAGCCTGTTGCGCAAGCGCGAGCTGGCCAAGCGCGCCGAAGCCCTCATTGCCCTGCCGCCCAACCAAGGCGTGACCCAGGCCAAAAACCTGCAAGCCGAATGGAAGCAAAGCGGTGCGGTGCGCGGCCCCGAAAGCGACCAGCTGTGGCAGCGCTTTATGCTGGCCTGCGATAAAGTGTTCGAAATGAGCGCTTTAGACTACTACCTGCGCAAGCGCCAAGCCGAGGGCGCCCCGCCCCTGCCCCCCGCCGAGCGTGCCCAAACCGCCACGGTGGCCCTACGCAAATTTATCGAGAGCGACCGCCAGGAGCTGGCCGGGCTGCAAGACAACCTGGGTACGCTCAACTCTTCGGCCGCCAACGACCAGATGCGGCAGCTGTTGCAGGGAAAAATTCGCACCTTCGAGCGGAAAATCCAAACCAAAACGGAGCTCATCGCGCTTTTCCAGCTGCCTACTTCAGGCTAACCTTTGCTTCGGGGTTTACGTTGCGCCCGTGAAGCTTACATTTAGCAACCTTTTTCAAGCATCTTTTTTTCTTTCTGACCATGTACTGGACTCTCGAACTTGCTTCCTATTTGGAAGATGCGCCCTGGCCCGCCACCAAAGACGAACTCATTGACTTCTCCATCCGCTCGGGTGCCCCGATGGAAGTAGTTGAAAACCTACAGGGCCTGGAAGACGATGGCCAGCCCTACGAAAGCATCGAAGAGGTGTGGCCCGACTACCCGACCAAGGAGGACTTCATGTTCAACGAGGACGAGTACTAAAGTTGACTAGCAGCTAGGAGTGATTACTTAACAAGTGTTCTTCAGGTACTTGCAGTAGACAACTACTTCAAACCCTTTTCCTGAAACTCCTACTTGCTCACCAGTGAGCTAATCGCGGGGCACCCCAGCCGGGTGTTGCCCCGCGATTTTTTTTACAACCCCCATCGGCAACCCAGTTGCAGCGGCGGCCTTAAACGCGGGCCGGCCGGCGGGCGCAAGGGCAGTAGTGGCTTTATCTTTAGGGCGTTGGGGTGGCCCACCAAGGGGCGCCTCAGTTATGCGTATGCCTATTGCTTTGCCGCCCGCCCCGCAGTCGGAGCTTTGGGCGCGGCTCGTTGCCCTCGACCTCGATGGGCAGGCGTCCCTTTCGTTTTCGCACCGGCTGGCCCGCGACAATGGCTGGCCCCTGGCTTTTGCCCGGCGCGTGGTGCTCGAATACAAGAAGTTTGTGTACCTGGCCGCTACCTGCGGGCACCCCGTTACGCCCTCCGATGAGGTAGACCAGGCCTGGCACCTGCACCTCGTGTACACGCGCTCGTATTGGGAGGAGCTGTGCGGGCAGGTGCTGGGCTTTGCCCTGCACCACGGCCCCACCAAGGGCGGCGCGGCCGAGGGCCACAAGTTTCGGGAGTGGTACACCGCCACCAAGCAGGCCTACCAGGCAGCTTTTGGCGAGATGCCCCCGGCCGATATTTGGCCGGCGGCGGCCGTGCGCTTTGGTGAGGCGCCCCACTTTCGGCGCGTCAACCTGCGGCGGCACTGGCTGCTGCCGCGCCCGGCTATGCCCAGGCTGCGCGGGCGGCTGGCGCTGCCCAACCGGCGCTGGGGGCTGGCGCTGGCGGCGGCCCTGGTGCTGGTAGGCTGCACGGCGCGCACCCCGCTCAACCCATTTGACTGGTACGGGACCGAGTTTTTGAGGCTATTCTGGGGAGTGTATGCGCTTTCCCTGGCGCTGGCGCTGTGGCTGCGCGCCCGGGGTGCCGGCCCGCAGCAATCTTATGAAGGGCCCCTGCTTAGCACGTATGAGGTGGTGCGCCTGGCAAACCGAGGCAGCCGCCTGGCCGACAGCGCATTGGCTGCCCTGGCCCACTCGCAGCAAATAGAGCTGCTGCCCGACCAAAAAATCAGGCGCGCTACTGACACCCCGCCCACCGTGCCCTACGAGCGGGCCGTGTGGAACCTGATTGTGCAGCCGGGTAGCTCGAAGGTGGAAACGGTGCGCGACCAAGCCAACCGCCAGATTAAGGTGGCCGTGCGCGACCTCGACCAGTCGCTCCAGGCCAAGGGCCTGTTGCTTGGGGCTGCCGCCCGCCGCCGGCTCGATTACTACCCGCCGGCGGCTACCCTCGCCGTTGTGCTTTTTGGGTTGATAAAGCTGGTGGTGGGCTTGGTGCGTGGCCGGCCAGTTGGTTTTTTAATTCTCTCTTTACTAGCTATTTCCCTTATAGGCGGCGTTGCGTACCTGCATGGCGCCTGGGCTACCGGCCGGGGCAAGTATGTGCTGCGGGAGCTGGCCCGGCGCACCAAGCAAGGCCCGGCCGACGGGGCGCTTACCACCCAATCCGTTGCGTTTGCAGTGGCCTTTTTTGGTCTTAACGAGCTGAATAACCTGGGCTTAGCCAGCCTGGCTACGCACCTGGCCCCGCCCGCTACTACTAGCGGCGGCGACAGCAGCGGCGGTGATGGCGGAGGCGACGGGGGCGGCTCGGGCTGCGGGGGCTGCGGGGGCGGCGACTAGCTACTGGTACCCCAAAGGCCGCTACGCGCGCCGGCCCGGCCGGCCGCGCAGCACCTGCCCAATGGAGCGCATAAAAGGCCCGGGTGCTACCGAGTTCATCACCCGCAGGTTGTCGGCCCAGCTGGTTTTCTCATCCAGAAACCGGAAGATGCGCCCTACCGGGTTGCGCTCGAACAGCTGCGCGAAGATGTCGCGGGTCGTTTCGCCCCGGCGCTGCATAATATCGAGCAGCAGCGTGTCGAAGAGCCGGAACTGCCAGCGGTCGCCGGTGGCGTTGGCGGGCGGCTGGCCCGTGGCAGCCAGCGCCGCCACCAGCCGCGCCGACTGCGCCTGAATGCGCCGAAACGCGTAGCCCGTGCTAGGCTTGGCCCGCCCGGCGCGGGTGCCCAGATTAACGATGTGCGCCCCGGCGCGGGTGGGCAGCGGGTGGTCCGTCATCGGGATGGCCCCAACTTCCTCGGCCGTAACGCGGTACTGCGCGGCCGTCAGCTTGAGGTTATCTTGCAGGTAATCAAGTATATGTGCTTCGTACTCGGCCTTGGCCAGCGGCTGGCCCGAAAACAGCGTGTACTCGACCAGCGCCCGGCGCGGGCCGAAGGGCAGCACGTACATGAAGCGCGCCTCGTGGTACTGCGGCCCCCGAAAATCCATGAACTCCACCACCGCGGGGTCGAATACGTCGTGGTCGGTTTCGATTTCCCAGCCCACAAAGTGCTGGAGCTGGTAGCGGTGCTTGGCGGGCCGGGGCTCGATGGCGGGCGGGCGGCTATCGAAGGCGTAGCGCGCCGTAAACTCCTCCCCCGCCTCGGTGCGCACCCGCACCCCGGCGGGCGTGTTTTCGAGCGCCGCCACCCGGCCGCGCACCACGGTAAATTGCGCCGGCCGCGCCGCCAGCGCCTGGTGCACAAATTGGTAAAAATCGAGGCCCCGAATGGTACGATAGCGGTAGTCCCCGAGGTCGAAAACGTGCTCGAAACCGGGGCTGCGGAAGGCGATTTTCGACCATTCGCCCACCGCCAGCGCGTCGAATAGCGTGGGCTCGTCGGCCCAGAACGACCAGGTGCGGTCGTTCTGGTCTTTGGCCTCGGGCTCGATGAGCAGCACCCGCCGGGCCGCCAGGCGGGGTTCCTGGGCCAGGTGGTAGGCTAGGCTGAGGCCGGCGGCACCGCCCCCCACCAGCACGTAGTCGTAGGCGGGCGCGGCAGGGAGGAGCTGAGACATAGGGCAAAGATGCGGCGGCCGGCCGCTTTGGCAATTTGGTATTAGGTTCGTAGTAGCAAGCCCATGCCCTAGGCTGGGGTGGCATTTTTTTAGTATTTTCCGGTGCTTTTCTGCGACTGGCTTTCGTTTACGCTATGAACCTGAATTCGGCGCTGTTTTTTATGCCGGCCCTCGCGGCTGGTTTGTTGGTTGCTTCCGCCGCCCACGGCCAATCAGTGCTGTGGGGCAGCAAGATAGAGGAGGTTTCTTCCCAAAAAGCCAAGCTCAAGGAGCCCTACGCCCCCGATAAAGCGCTGGGCGAGCCCAACGCCCAGCCCCTGGGCCAACTCAGCAACGAGGCCTGGAGCCCGGGCAAAGACGGCTCGAACGAGTTTATTGAGGTGCGCTTTATCAAAAGCATTCTGGCACAGCAAGTTACGGTTATTGAGAACTTTAACCCCGGGGCAATTACCAAGATTGAGCTGATTGACATCAAAGGCGAGCGCCACCAGGTGTACAGCAACCCCAACCCGGGGCCCATTCCGGACCCCTACCGCACGCTGCAAGTCAAGTTTAAGCCCGAAAAGTACCGCACCGTGGGCGTGCGCGTGACCCTGAACGCGGCCAAGGTAGACGGCGTTAACCAGCTGGATGCCATTGGCGTAGCCAACGTGGACGTGCAGATTGTGAAGCAGGATTTTAAGAACCCGACCTCCACGGGCGTGGAAACGGTGCAGATGGACTCGACCCTCAAAAACCTGGGCCCTAACATCAACAGCCGCTACGTGGACACGCACCCCGTGATTTCGCCCGACGGCCGCACCATGTTCTTCGCCCGGCAGTTTCACCCCGGCAACCGGGGCGGCGGCCGCGACCCGCAGGACATCTGGTACTCGAAGCTGACGAGCGGCAAAAACCAGACCTGGAGCCTGGCCAAAAACCTGGGTACCCCGCCCAACGGCCCCGAAGACCCCAACGGCCTGGCCTCGGTATCGGCCAACGGGCAGGTGGCGCTGCTCACCGGCATATACGTCGATGGCTTTATGGAGCCTAAGGGCTTTAGCACGAGTCGGCACTCGCCGGGCGGCTGGAGCGTACCGCTTAAAGTGCAGATTGACAACTTTATAAACAAAGACCCCGAGCACGTCGATGGCTACCTGGCTACCTCGGGCAAGGCCCTGCTCATGGCCGTGGAGCGCCCCGAGGGCCAGGGCGGCCAGGATATTTTTGTGAGCTTCCCGAAGCCCATTCCGGTGGGCGAGCAGCCCGACCCCAAGCGCGTCACCGAGTGGGGCAAGCCCATTAGCCTGGGGCCGAACATCAACACGCCGGGCGCCGACTTTGCGCCCTTCCTGGCTTCCGATAACAAGACGCTGTACTTTGCCTCCGACGGGCACGGCGGCTACGGCAAGAGCGATATTTTTTACGCGAAGCGCCTCGATAGCACCTGGACCAAGTGGAGCGCCCCGCGCAACCTGGGCCCGGTGGTGAACTCGCCCGATTTTGATGCCTACTACACGGTGTCGGCGGCCGGCGACAACGCCTACCTGGTGTCGTCGCGCAATGGCACCGACGGCTCGAAGGACATCTTCCGCATCGCGCTGGCCCCGGCCTTCAAGCCCGAGGTGGTGACGCTGGTGCAGGGCAAGGTGCTAGACGCCGTGACCAAGAAGCCCGTTCGGGCCATCATTCACTACGAAAACCTGATTACGGGCGAGGAAATCGGCGTTACCGAATCGTCGCCCGTCGATGGCTCCTACACCATTGTGCTGCCCGCGGGCGTGCAGTACGGCTACCGCGCCGAGTCGCCGGACTACATCGCCGAAAACGCCAGCCTCGACGCCACCACCGCCGACAAGTACTCGGAGAAAAACCAGGACCTGTTTATGGTGCCCTTTAAGGTGGGCCAGAAGGTGAAGCTCAACAACATCTTCTTCCCCCAGAGCAAGTTCTACCTGCAGCCCAGCTCGTTTCCCGAGCTGCTGCGCCTGGTGAAAATACTGCGCGACTACCCCACCGTGGAAATCCTCATTGGCGGCCACACCGACAACCAGGGCGACCCCGCCCTCAACGTGAAGCTGAGCGAAGACCGGGTAGAGGCCGTGAAGAAGTACCTGGTTAGCAAGGGGATAGATGCCAAGCGCCTCAGTACAAAGGGCCTGGGCGGCGCCGAGCCCATCGCCAGCAACGAGCAGGAAGAAACCCGCCGCTTCAACCGCCGGGTGGAATTCACGATTACGAAGAAGTAATTCCCGTCTGTCATACTGAGTTCACGAAGTATCTTGTTAGGTTCGCATCGCTAGCATTTTTCATCTCACGCTTCGTCAACCCTGTCAGAATGCTTCGCAAACTCAGCATGACAGACGTTTCTGTGCCGCTCACTTCGCCCACTATCTGGCTGAGAAGCAGCTTACTTGGCCTGGCGCTGCTGGCCGCCATGGCCGCGCGCGCGCAGGACGTGTACTACTCGCAGGCCTTTGCCAACCGCCAGGCCGACAACCCCGCCTGGGCCGGCATTATGGACGACTACAGCGCCACGCTCAGCTACCGCAACCAGTTTCCGCAACTCGCGGGCACTTTCCAAACCGTGCAGCTGGCCGCCGACTGGCGCATTCCGAAGCCCGGATTGCATCACGCTCTTGGAATAGTGATAAACCAGGACCGCACCGGGGCCGTGGGTTACACCCGCCTGGGGGCCACGGCGCAGTATGCCTACCACACCCGCCTCACCCGCACGCTGGCCCTGAGTGGCGGGGCGCAGCTGGGCTACGGCCGCCAGCGCGTGGGCTACGATAACTACACCTTCGGCGACCAGTACGGGGCCGATGGCACCTACACCGGTACCTCGGCCGAGAGCCTGGCCGGCTTCCCGCCCGTGAACTACCTCACGGTGGGCGTGGGCGGCGTGCTCTACGCCGAGCAGTTCTGGCTCAGCGCCTCGGGCCAGCATCTCAACCGCCCCGATTTGGGCTTTACCACCCAAACCAGCCTGCCCCTGCGCCTGAGCGCCAATGCCGGCTACAAGCTCTTTATTCAGAAGCCGGCGGGCTACGGCGCGGGCGAGCAGCGCGAAATCAGCCTCACGCCCACCGTGGGCTACACGCGGCAGGGCGGCTCGCAGCGCTCGGAGGCCGGCGCGTATCTGCTGGCCGACCCCGTGACGCTGGGCGTGCTTTACCGCAACCTCGCCAGCCCCGATTTAGGAACTCAACACGTGGTGGCCGTGGTAGCCGGCATTGCGGTGGGCGACTTGCGCCTGGGCTACAGCTACGATGTGGGCGTGAGCCAATTAGCCAGCGACTTGGGCGGGGCGCACGAAATAACTTTCACCCTGCGTGCGTTTGACAAGCTGGAAAGCGCCTTTCGTCGCCTCAAACGCCGCGATTATCCAATTTCTCCTTGTCCCAGCTTCTGATTGTTTGTAATATTGCAACCAAATTGCTCGTCATAATCTATTAGCGCCATCGGCAAATTCCTCTGTTATGAAATTCCCTAACTATTTGGGCCTGCTCGCGGCGGGCAGCCTGGCGCTGGCCAGCTGCAACAAAGGCGGCACCCCCACGGCTACCAGCCCCGGCAAGGCGTCGTCAACGACTGGTATCGAGTACAATACCGACGAGGGCATGAAGGTGTCGGATTTCAAGAAAATCCCCACTGGCCCGGGCCTCGTGTACATCGAGGGTGGCCGCACGGTGCTGGGCTCGCAGGAGGAAGACGTGACTAACACGCACGACAACATCGAGCGCACCGTTACCATCGCCTCGTTTTACATGGATGAGGCCGAGGTGGCCAACATTCACTGGCTGGAGTACCTGCACTACATGCGCAAAGACTCGTCGGAGGAAAAGTACAAGGCGGCCCTGCCCGACACCACGGTGTGGTCACGCGACCTGTCGTTCAACGACCCTTACGTGACTTACTACCTACGCTACCCTGGTTTCCGCTACTTCCCGGTAGTGGGCGTAAACTGGCTGCAGGCCGATGGCTTCTGCGCCTGGCGCACGGCCAAGGTAAACGAGAACCTGGCCAAAGGCGGCAGCAGCAAAAGCAGCGGCGGTGGCTTGTTCAAGAAGAAAAAGAAGAAGGGTGACACTGGCACCGCCGAAGGTGGTGCTGCTGCCGCCAACGCGGGCGCCCTGGCTGATGGCAAGGGTGGCGCGTCCATCGAAAACGGCAACTCGCTGCCCAACTACCGCCTCCCCACCGAGGCTGAGTGGGAATACGCCGCCCAGGCCCTCGTTGGCACCCAGGAAGTGGGCAACGAGAACCAGGAAGAAAAGCGCATTTACCCGTGGGATGGCCGCTCGACCCGGAACCCCTACGGCAAAGAGCAGGGCAAATTCCTGGCTAACTTCAAGCGCGGCCGCGGCGACTACGCCGGCATCGCGGGTAGCCTGAACGATGGCGCCATGATTACCTCGGGCGTATACGACTACGCTCCCAACGATTACGGCCTCTACAACATGGCCGGCAACGTAAACGAGTGGGTGCAGGACGTGTACCGGCCCCTCTCGTACCAGGACGTGGAAGACCTGAACCCCTTCCGCCGCAACGGCGTGGGTGACGATGCCAGCAAATACGACAAAAAAGGCTACCAGAGCCTGATTGACGACCACGTGCGCGTGTACAAAGGCGGCTCGTGGCGCGATGTAGCCTACTACCTCTCGCCCGGCACCCGCCGCTTTATGGCCGAGGATTCCGCTACGTCTACCATCGGCTTCCGCTGCGCGATGATTAACGCCGGCACGAACAAATAATAATCGCAGATTTAGACAGATTGCGCTGATTTCGCTGATTCAGACGTCTTCTTTGTGAGCAAAGGGCCATTCTTCGGAATGGCCCTTTTTTGTGGCTGGCATCGTATCAGCAGCGCGTATTTTTTAGGCTATTCTTCAGTTAATCAATTATTTACTACTATTATGTAGCAAGCGCATTTTGAATGAGCAAAATCAACGTAATCTGTCTAAATCTGCGATTATGCGCTGGCGATAGTGGCGATGCTGATGGCGCGGGCGCCGGCGGCCAGCAGGGCGGCGCCGCAGGCTTCCAGGGTGGCGCCGGTGGTGAGCACGTCATCGACCAGCAGGATGTGGCGGCCGGCCACGGCGGTGGGGTCGGGCACCTCGAACACAGTGGCTACGTTTTGCCAACGCTCGGCGCGGCCTTTGCGGGTTTGGGAGGCGGTGTGCTCGGTGCGGCGCAGGGCATGGGCGGCGCTGGGGCAGGGCAAGGCGGCCGCCAGGCCCGTGGCGAAGGCTTCGGCTTGGTTGTAGCCGCGGCGGGCCAGCTTGCGGCGGTGCAGCGGCACCGGCACGATTAGGTCAAAGTTCAGGTCTAGGTCCGGGCCGGCGGCCAGTAGCTCGGCCCCGTAGAGCTGGCCCAGCGCGCTACCCACCTGGCTCTGGCCTTGGTACTTAAGCTGGTGCAGCAACTGCTGCACCCGGCCGTGGCGCACAAAATGCAGGTAGCTAAGCACTTGCTGCACGGGCAGCTTGCCCCAGAAGCGCCGGGCCAGCGGGTTGGCCTCGGGCGGCAGCAGGTGGTAGTCGGTATAGGGCAGTTCGGCGCGGCAAGTAGTGCAGAGGTTGGCCTCGCCGGCCACCAGCGGCGCGCGGCAGGCCAGGCAGGGGCGCGGGAAAAACAGGGCCGCCAGGTCGGCCAGAAGCGGGCGCAGTATCATTTCGGGAGCGAAGCGGTTGTGATCCGTAAGTTCGCCCCAAAGCAACGATTGCTAATTTTTAATTTTGAATTCTTAATTCCTAATTCTTCCCGTGTCTCTAACCACCGACTTCAACGACTACCGCGAGCGCATGAACGAGCGCGTGCTCTCGTACGATAACAAGGTTATCAAGCGCTTCTTCAACCTCGATACCAACACGTACGCCGCCGGGGCTATCGACGTCAAAACCAAGGAGATGCTGGGCCTGGCCTGCTCGCTGGTGCTGCGCTGCGACGACTGCGTGAAGTACCACCTCGGCAAGTGCCAGGAAGAAGGCCTCAGCGACGAGGAAGTATTCGAAGTGTTCTCGATTGCCAACCTCATTGGGGGCAGCATCGTGATTCCGCACTTTCGCCGCGCCGTGGAGTACTGGGAAGTGCTGCGCGCCGAAGCAGCCCTCGCCGGCCCCACCGGCCACAAATCGGCCCCCAACCCGCCCCATGAACACTAACGATACCCCCGCCCCCCACGAGAGCGAAGCCGACTTCAACCGCCGCTGGGACGAGCTGCTGGCCTCAATGGCCGAGCGCTTCGAGCGGCGGCCCGACCTCAATGCGCTGCTACTGCTCATTGGGGTGCAGGAGCTGGGCCAGGGCGTGGCCGCTTTTACCAAAGAGCAGAAGCAGGACCTTATGCACATTGCCACCTGCAAGTTGTTCAGCCTCAGCGGCCACTACGAGCTGGCGCACGTAGACGAGGAAGGCTGGCCGCATTATAAGCTGGTGAACCCCGTGCCCTTTGCCAACCTCAAGGAGCAGGAGCGCATGCTGAAATGGCACATGCTGGAGTATTTCGACGCGCTGGATGACGAGCAGTAAGTAATTGTCATTAAGCATTTTACGCTTATCTGGTTTTGAAAATCGTTTCGTATAACCTGAATGGCCTGCGCTCGGCGCTGGGCAAGGGGCTGCTCGATTGGGTGGCCACTACCCAGCCCGATGTGCTGTGCGTGCAGGAAATAAAGGCCGGCACCGCCGCGCTCGACGTGAGTGGCCTAGCCGCGCTGGGCTACCACGCCTACCTGCACCCCGCCCAAAAGCCCGGCTACAGCGGCGTGGCCACCTTCAGCCGCGTCAAGCCGCTGGCCGTGGTAACGGGCTGCGGCAATGCGCTTTATGATGCCGAAGGGCGCGTGCTGCGCCTCGATTTTGCGGGCGTGTCGGTGCTGAATACCTACATGCCCTCGGGCACCAGCGGCGAGGTGCGCCAGGCGTTTAAGGTGGCGTGGCTGCACTGGTTTCGGGATTACGTGGCCGGGCTGCGGCACGATGCGGCCGTGCCGCCGCTCGTGATTGGCGGCGACTTCAACTGCTGCCAAACGCCCCTCGACCTGCACAACCCCAAGGCCAACCAAAACAGCCCCGGCTACACGCCCGAGGAGCGCCAGTGGTTTCGGGATATGCTGGCCGATGGCTACGCCGACTCGTTTCGGCAGCTGCACCCCGAGGCCCCGGGCCACTACTCGTGGTGGAGCTACCGGGCCGGCTCGCGGGCCCGCAACGTGGGCTGGCGCCTCGACCACCTGCTACTCGACCAGGCGCTGCTGCCCCGCCTGCGCGGGGCCGGCCTCTGGCCCGATGCCGTGCACTCGGACCACTGCCCCGCCTGGGTCGAGCTGGCCGACTAGCCGGTTCGGCCTACCAGCGCCCGCTGCAACAACGCTCAAAAGGTAAAGAAAAAGGCCCCGTTGCTCTGGTAGCAGCGGGGCCTTCTTCTTTACCTTTTGCAGAAACTCACTCGGCGAAAGTGGGTGTTATATTCAGTATGGCTTTAGTCCAATTTCTTGTTAATTAGCTACTTGCAGGCGCTGGGTCGAGAGCGACTGCCCCGTGGCATCGCGCAGCACCACGTGGTAGACGCCGGTAGCCAGCCCGGTGGTCGAAACCGTGAGCGGGGCGGCGGCGCCTTCGCTGCTCACCACGCGGGTGCTCAGCAGTTGGCCCATGGTCGAGTACACGCTCACCGAGTAGCCGGCGCTCAGGTCGGCCGTGGCGCTGATGGTTACTTGCTGGGTGCCCGCTGTAGCGGGGTTGGGGTAGATGCTGAAGCTGGTTTTTACGAGGCCAGCGGCCAGCACGGCCACGGGTGAGAGGTGGGCCGTGCCATCGGCGTCGAGCTGGCGCAGGCGGTAGTACAGGGTTGCCGTTTGCAGGGCCGCGCCATTATCGGGCAGCGAGTAGCTGCGGGGGGTGGTGCTGCTACCAGCGGCGGCCACCTGGCCCACGGCTACAAAGCCATCAATCGGGTTGGCTGAGCGCTCTACTACAAAGCTGGCGCTGTTCACTTCGCTGGCCGTAGCCCAGGTAACCAGGGCGGCCCCGGTGCTAGCCACGCGGCGCACGGCAAAGCTGGTGAGCGATACGGGCAGCGGGCCGGCGGGGTTGATGATGTTAATCTGGCCGTTGGAGTCGTCGGCGAAAGCATAATACACGTCCGTGTTAGAGGCAACTGACAATAAGTTGGTCAACGTGATACCTACTTTGTAAAAGTCCTGCGTCGTGTTAAAGCTTACCGTACGGCGGCCATCGGGCAGCAAGTTGAGCGAGAGTAGCGAAGAACCCCTTGCCGTTTCTAGAACCGTACCATCTACCTTATAGGTAGTTATGGTTGCATTATTAAGCAGGTTAACGTCCAGTAGGCTGCTGTTACCAATTACTACCCCAGCACGGTTGCCAGCGCGGCCAGGTGGGTCGGCTACGTTGGCCCCAGCCCCGTTCAAATCGAGGCGCAACGTGGTAGAGCTACCTACTCCAACGAGAGTGTTAATGGTAGCAGCCGAGTTATTATCTGAACCAGCAGCATTTTCCGGTTTCGTCACGCCACACGAGAGGGCACACAATATACCATTCTGGCTAGTTTTATATCTACCGGTACCATCATCAAAATTAGATAATACTCTAGGTATCACCGTAGTAGAAGCCACACCTAAGCCGTAGTATAACTGCATATTATCCAGTACTGTAACGGTACCAGTCCGCTCTATCGACACGAATGAGAAAGGCTTTGTAGCTTGAAAGCTTACCAAGGAGCGGCCATCCGGCAACAAGTTCAGACCCAGCAGCGCCGACAAAGACGAAGACTCCAACTCGATGCCATCCGCATCATACGTTTTCAGTACCATACCACTATTCAGCAGGCCTACGTCGAGCAGATTGTTAGCATTGCCTACCACAAAGCCGGCCTTGTATGTGCCAGGGGCAGTGCCATCCAACTTTACTTTAAGTTGCGCTGAGCAATTGACCGTAGCAAGGCTAGCCATAGTAGCAAAGTTGTTAAGGTCTGCATCTACCGTCCGTTCGGCATTTTGAATAGCTGCTGCGCATCCGGTTACGGTTTGGGTACCCGCTCCAACCCGCGAAATGTAGCCGGCTACCGTCCGCGACTGATTAGCCGCAATACCGTAGGCGTACTTGATATCTATAGATGAGCCTAAGTTCAAGACTGAACCGAACTCCATCTCAACCTGGTCGAAATCCTTGCCAATAGTTGTAATAAGCTCCAACTGCATTGGCTGACCAGTATCGGCTAGTAACTTGAGTTGTGCTGCGCTTGCTGATACTGTTCCGCTATTCAGTGCATCATTTGGTGTTTTGGAAGTACTTAAGTACGTTCGTATCGTAACTGCACCTAATGCCTGCAGGCCTAAAATTGTGCTGCCATTGGCAAGCAACATGCCTGCGCGATAACCACCCGTGGCGATGTCGCTTAGTTGCAGCCGCACCTTGGTTACACCTACTAGCGGCACTGGCACACGTACTGCTAGTGACAGGTTGGCGATACTACTCGTAGTGCCCAGTTGTAACCCTACTGTATTCGAGCAGCCGAAAATGGGAACACACGTTTGAGCTAATACTGGAGTTCCTTTCGAATACAATACGGTTTCTGTCGAAGTCTGGGCCTGCACCCGGGCTACCAGCAGCAGCAATACCAACGTGAATACCAGGAAAGCCGTCCGCCGCAACTCCGTTCCCGTTGCGCGGGCATTTTTGATTATTTCAAGAAGAAGCATGATGCCGAGGAGTAAAGGTTGGACATGACCCTATTCTCCCAATTAGTCGGCCAATTTTATAAATTGCTGATTATTAGTAAAATATATTAATTTATATTTTACGTGTTTCTCCCAAAAAAGAATTGGTTTCTCATAAAAACAAGAATCCAACCTTCTTTTTTCACCGTAATTAGTACAAGTATGATATTTACCTCGGAATTTTACACAAATTTTATTGAACGGACAGAATTTGCTACTTTATAATTTTACCACTAATTTTTTGCTCTTTCTTCCGCCAGCAATTGCTATTGCCAGCTCTAGCCTTCTTTATTCATGAAAACATCCGGCTATTACCACATCTGGCTTATTGGACCCGACAGTCACTACGTCACGCGGCTGTGTCACCGGCTTAGTATGAACCCCGACCACTTGGTGCGGCGCTTTACTACGGTGGCGCTGGCGCTGGCCTACCGCTCGGCGGCCACGGCTATGCCCAACGCGCTCATTCTGGACGGCGACGGTCCGGAGGGCCTGCCGCGCCGCCTCGTGCGCAAGCTGAGCGAGCGCCTGCCCACGGCCCATTGCTTTGTGCTAGCCAGTGAGCCCGACGCCGAGATGGAGGAAGAGCTGCTTAGCCAGGGCATCGACCACTACTTATTAAAGGACCTGGGCAGCCCCGAGCGTATTTGGGAGGCGCTGGCCGCCGCCCGGCAGCCCACGGCCGGGGCCTCGCCCGCGCCCCATGCGCAGGAGGCCCCGGCCGGCATGCTGCTGGGCCAGCACGCCAGCATGCACCAGGTGCGCGAGCTTATTGCCAAGGCCGCCCGCACCACCATCACGGTATCGGTGAGCGGCGAAACGGGCACCGGCAAAGAACTGGTGGCGCAGGCCATTCATGCGCAGTCGGGCCGGGCCGGGCAGCCCTTTGTGGCGCTCAACATGGCGGCTATTCCGCGCGAGCTGCTGGAGAGCGAGCTATTTGGCCACGAGAAAGGGGCTTTTACCGGGGCCTCGGCCCGGCGCATTGGCCGCTTTGAGGAAGCCAACGGCGGCACGCTGTTTCTGGATGAGATTGCCGACCTCGAACTGGTGCTGCAAGCCAAGCTGCTGCGCGTGCTGCAAGAGCGCGCCGTGACGCGGGTGGGCGGCAGCCAGCCGGTGCCCTTCGACGTGCGCCTGGTGGTAGCCACGCACCGCAACCTGGCCGCCGAGGTAGAGGCCGGCCGTTTCCGCGAGGACCTGTACTACCGCCTGCTGGGCCTGCCCATTGAATTGCCCCCGCTGCGCAACCGAGGCTGCGACATTCTGCTGCTGGCCCAGGAGTTTGCCTGCACCTTCAGCCAGTTCAACAAGCTGCCCGCGCGGGCCTTTAGCACCGAGGCGCGCCAGCGCCTGCTGGGCTATGCCTACCCCGGCAACGTGCGCGAGCTCAAGGCCGTGGTAGAACTGGCCACCGTGCTGGCCGACGGCGAGCACATTGAAGCCTGCGATATTCCCTTCCGCACGGCTCCGGCTGCGCGCGCGGCCGACCCGGCGGCGGGCGGCCGCTCCACGCTCACGTTTCCGTCGCTGCGCGAGCAAACCATTGCCATTATGCAGGACAGCCTCTCGGCGCTGAACGGCGACGTAGTAGCCGCCGCCAACCGCCTGCGCGTGGGCCGCTCTACGCTGTACCGACTCATTCAGAGCGGGCATTTGCAGTTGCCGTAGCGGGCGGCGGGCAAAATGCCCGAATCTTGCTGTAACCTTGCCGCAAAAGGAACGGTTAAAAGCGTGCGGACCGGCTACTGGCCGGGACGCATACTTTTTCATTTCACTTGATTTTTCTCCGTTATGTTTTACCTGTTTTTGGCCCTCGCCCTGGCGACTGCCCTGCTCGCCCTCGACACTGCCCGCCGCGTTCGCAACATGGTGAGCCCTGCCACTGTGGGTGCCAACTAGCTTGCGCTGGTGCCTGAAAACAGAAAAAGCAGCCTAGCGGGCTGCTTTTTCTGTTGGTAACAGTCTCGTTAATAATAATTTATCAATCTAGCGAATAACGAGCTTGCACAGCTGGCTGGCGTTGTCGGCCTCCAGCTTTACGTAGTAGAGGCCATTGGCAAAGCGGCTGAGGTCCAGCGTTTTGGTGTAGCGCTCGTTGAGTTCCGTGAGGGTTTCGCGGTACATCACCGTGCCGATGACGTTGATAATGCTCACATCTACCTTCCGGCCTTCGAGGCCACTGATGGTAAAATGTACAATTCCGGTGCTGGGGTTGGGGTACACCACCAGCGTTTTATCATCGAGGGTAGGGCGGGTAACGGTTTGGTGCGCGCCAATTGGCGGTGCGGCCTGGGCCTGGGTGGCCTGCCCTAGGCACAGGCCCAGACTCGTAACACACAGTAAGACAAAAAGTAGGGGTTTTTTCATAATATAGTCAACCAGAACACAATAGCCGGATGTGATGAAAGTAAACGAAGAGCCAGCATTTTGGTTTCACAAAAGTACGGCTACCAGCTTGTTAATATACGTGTAATTATTCGAAGGCGGTTTTTTTACCGGTCAACCCGTGGCTTTACCCGATAACTCTCTTATTCACAGCCCCGCGGCCCTGGTGCTGGGCGGCGGCCTGGCGGGCCTGGCGGCCGCCCTTGACCTGGCCGGGCGCGGCCACCGCGTGGTGGTGGTGGAGCGCCGCCGCTACCCGTTTCACCGCGTGTGCGGCGAGTACGTAAGCAACGAGGTGCTGCCCTACCTGCGCCGGCTGGGGGCCGACCCGGCGGCGCTGGCCCCGGCGGCCATTGGGCGGTTTGGGCTGTCGTCGCCGGGCGGGCGCGTGCTAAGTAGCGCGCTCGACCTGGGCGGCTTCGGCGTGAGCCGTTACCAGCTCGACGATTATTTATACCAAAAATCTGTTGCCCAGGGAGTTGAATTTATTTTTGCCACCGTGGCCGACGTGGGGTTCGATATCGCCGCCGACCAGCACCAGGTAACCCTGGCCGATGGCCGCCAGCTGGGGGCGCGCCTGGTACTGGGCACCTATGGCAAGCGCGCGGCCCTGGACCGGCAACTGGGCCGGCCGTTTTTCAACCAGCGCTCGCCCTACCTCGGCGTGAAACACCACCTGCGCCTGCCCGGCTTTGCGCGCGATATCATTGAGCTGCACAACTTTAAGGACGGCTACGCGGGTATTTCGGCCATTGAAGGCGACAAGCTGTGCTTTTGCTATCTCACCACCCGCGCCAATCTCAAGGCGGGCGGCGGCACCATTGCGGCCCTGGAGGGCGAGGTGCTGGCCCGCAACCCGCGCCTGGCCGACATTCTGGGCCACGCCGAGCGCCTGTATGCCCAGCCCGAGGTTATCAACGAGATTTCCTTCGCCCCCAAGCAGCCCGTGGAGCAGCACCTGCTGATGGTGGGCGACGCGGCCGGCCTCATCACGCCGCTGTGTGGCAACGGCATGGCCATGGCCCTGCACGGGGCCGCGCTGGCCGCGCCGCTGGCCAGCCGCTTCTTGCGCGGCGAGCTGCCCCGCCCGGCCCTGGAAGCGGCCTATGCCCGGGCCTGGCAGCAGCAGTTTGGCACGCGGCTGCGGGTGGGGCGGGCGGTGCAGGGCCTGTTTGGCGGGCCAGTGCTGAGCGAGCTGGTGGTGGGCGGCCTGCGCTACTGGCCCGCCGCCGTGCGCGCCCTGATGCGCCAAACCCACGGCACCGAATTTTAAGCTGATTATAAGGAGGCTTCTTAGTGCGTCAATTTAGTATGAATCAATGAATTATCTGGACAGCATTCCACTACCCGGAATAAAAGCTCCGGAAAATCGGCCAGAAACTTGCTCCCCGCCGCCAAACCAGCCGCCATTACGTAACTAGCAGCCCGCGGCCCACTGGCCCACCTCCCGATTTCTACCTCATAACTACCAGACGCAATGCCCAGCTACCTGGGTGCCATCGGCACCGCTACTCCTGCCCACCGCTTAGCCCAGCCCACCATTGCCGGTTTCATGGCCGGGGCGCTGGAACTGGACGCGGCCGGCACGCGCAAGCTGGGGGCACTGTACCGGGTATCGGGCATTGCGCACCGGCACTCGGTGCTGGCCGATTATGGCCGCGAACACGGTGACTACGAGTTCTTTCCGAATACGCCGGGCCTGGAGCCGTTCCCGAGCGTGAGCCAGCGCATGGCCGCCTACCGGCGCGAAGCCCTGCCCCTGGCCCTGGCCGCCGTGCAAGACTCGCTGCGCCAGGCGCCCGATGTGGCGCCGGGCAGTCTCACGCACCTCATCACGGTGAGCTGCACGGGCATGTACGCGCCGGGGCTGGATATTGAACTGGTAACTACTTTAGGATTAAATACTTCCATACGCCGCACCTGCGTCAATTTTATGGGCTGCTACGCGGCCGTGAATGCCCTGCGCCTGGCCGACAGCCTGGTGCGGGCCGACCCCGCCGCCCGGGTGCTGGTGGTGAGCGTGGAACTGTGCACCCTGCACTTCCAAAAAAGCCACGAGCCCGACCACCTGGTGAGCAACGCGCTTTTTGGCGATGGCGCGGCGGCCTGCCTGGTGTTGGGGCAGCCGCTGCCCGGCCGCAGCCTGGCGCTGCGCGCCTTCCACTGCGGCCTCGCGCCCGAGGGCACCAAAGACATGGCCTGGCACATCGGCGACTTTGGCTTCGAGATGACGCTCTCGGGCTACGTGCCGGCGCTTATTCAGGGCGGCATCGGGCAGTTGCTGAACGAGCTGCTGCAAGACTTGCCGGTGCGCCGCGAAGACATCCGGCACTTTGCGCTGCACCCCGGCGGGCGCAAAATACTGGAAGCCATTGAGAAAGCCTTACAGCTGAGCAAAGACGACAACCGCTACGCCTACCAGGTGCTGCGCGACTACGGCAATATGTCGTCGACCACGGTACTCTTTGTGCTGCGCGAACTGCTGGCCGACACCACCCCCGCCGACGCGGGCGCACCGGTGCTCAGCTGCGCCTTCGGGCCGGGGCTGACCATGGAGGCGATGCTGCTGGAGGTAGTGGCGGAGTAAGTTTTTACGCGTTGGGAACGACCGCTGCCAGCACGTAATTTTAATAACATCAGTACCCTTATTCGGGGCAGCCAACCGGCTTCGCGTTTAGCAGGTCCGGCACCGAAACCAGCTCTACATCGGTGAACGTGCGCAGGTAGGCTTCCAAAAAGGGTTTGTGAGCCGCCCCAACGATTAGCAGGGCCCGGCCGCCCGGCACCGGGGCTGTGGCCTCCCGCATGGCCACGGCCATGCGCAGGTTCTGGGCTTCCCAGGCAGCAACCTGCTGCCGGCCAACGCGGCCCATTTTCTCACTCCGAAGCATTGAAAACCACTGGGCATCAGCGTCTAGCTCCGCAAAGCGCGGCGAATTTTTCCACTTCAGCACGGGCATGACTTCGGCGGCGGTGGCCATCTTCATAGCTTCCTCCGGCACCGCGTGAAAAGTGGGCGTGTTGTGGTTGAATAAGTCCACCTGGCTGGGCTCCGCGGCAACCGCGGCCTTCAGCGCAGCAAAGTCCGGCTGGGTTACGTCGCTCAGATGGTCCCCGGCTCCATACACCCGCTCCAGGCCCAGGTCTGCCGCCAGACGAGCGGCCATCGAGGACATTTCATTGCGCAGACTGGCCCAAAGGTGGAGCTGTTTGGCCAGTGCGGGGGAAACACCATCGGCCCCCACGCGTTCGGCCACCGGCAAACGCAGCCATTGAACGGTTGCGGACAACGGTTCGGCCGCCGCCACGAACAGGCCCGCCAGGTGCCGTCGTTCCGCTGGGGTCAAGGCGCCTTTTTTGAAAAGCTCGTTGGCCTGCACGAGTGCCTGGGCCGCCGTCAGGTGCAGGGCGGCTTGGGCGGTTTTTGCCATCTCCAGGGTCGGGCCCGCGTACTGGCTCGCCGTGCCATGGTAGGCCGCGTACGCATCAAGGCCCATAACTTGCTCCCCCGACATGGCCTCCGTCAAAATAATATCCGGCTGATAGGCACGCAGGCGACACAGAACCGGTTCGAGCCAAGCAAGCTGAAAAGTAGCCGGCGCAGTGTCGAGGTGGCCGAGGCCAAAAACCATCACTTTGGTTGGCGCAATGGCTAGTTTTTGCTTGGCCGCCGCCGGGTCAAACGGGTGTTGGGCACTGCTGCCGGGTAGTTGTTGAGTAGAAGAAATGCTCGTTTGAGTTGCTTTACAAGCCGCCAACGCTAACAGCAGCCCAACTAATAGTCCGCCCACGATAGCTTCTTTACTGAATAAGTGCCGGCCTGAATTGGCTGCATGGGCAGCTGAGGAAGAGGACTTTTTACGAAAGAAAGACATCAGTACGTAGTCTAGTTGGTGCAGCCAGCGATAGGCTTCAAATATGCCACCAATAAAAGCTACCTCAAAAAACAGGAGTTGAAATGGAGAAGTGTGACGCCGGCCATAGCCCGCGCTGGGAGGCCAAAACCGTCCTCAATTCACTGGCAGCTTACTAGTATAGAAAACTTATAGTAGTCTTTAGGTTGGCGTACGAGGCGGGCTGCTGGTTTTTCGCCAGCTGTCCGCTCTTCGTTCACGTCGCTTGCTCCTTCAAAGAGCGGACAGCCGGCCCAACCCCGGCAGCCCGCCCCGTACGCATCCAGTACACCAGGCTAGTTTATTCATAAAAATTTGACTATCAGTTAGTTAAAATAAAGAATCGGCGAGCGCGGGGCCAGTTAGTGGCCACCGGTGCTCCCTGGCTACTCTGTGCTGGCCCGGCGGGCTAGTTGTCCATGCGGGCCTTTTCGGCTTCGATGCCGGTGTCGCGGCGCGGGCTGGCTTTCACATTTCTATTGCCAAACTTGTAGCTGAAGTTCAGGCGCACGAAGCGGCTTTCGGCCTTGTTCACGGTGTAGGAGTTGAGGCCGGCGGCCAGCACATCGGCGCGGCGCTGCTGGGTGTTGAGGAGGTCGGAAACGTTGAGCGTGAGCGTGCCCTGGTTGTGCAGCACCGATTTCGACACCCCCACGCTGCTGCTGAAGCTGGAGCGGATGGCCCGCCCGCCGAAGGTCATGGGCGACATATACATGGCCGACACCTCGGCCCGGAAGCCCTGGGGCAGCACCAGCGTGTGGTTGCTGGAGGGGAAGGCGGCGGGCCGGGCGGCGCTGAGGCCGGCGTTCACGGTGCCCGTGTTCACTGTGGCATAGGTTACGCCTAAGATGTTCATGGTCTGCCACTTATCATTCAGCAACGGCTTCATTAGGGTCAGGGTGGGGTTGAGCTCGTTGACGTTTCTCGAAAACTACTTTGAGATGAAGCAGCGTAAGCACGCCGGGGCCAGCAGCACCTTCGTGGCCGGGGGCGCCGAGCTGGCCGGGCTGCACGTGCCGCCGCCGCTGCCACTGGTCGAGAACAGCTTCAAGCACGGCCGCCACCATTTCAGCGAAGCGGCCAGCGTGGTGGCTACCCTCACGGCCGGGCCGGGCACGCTGCACTTCACTATCGAAAACGACATGCTGCCCGTACCGCCGCCCGCCACGCCGCCGCCCGCAGCAGCGGCATCGGCCTCCACAATATCCGCCGGTGGCTGCACCTCTACTACCCCGGCCGGCACGCGCTGCGGCTCTCGGAGCACGGCGGCCGCTACCGCGCCGAGCTTACTTTGCACCTCCTGCCGCACTAGCCGCGCCAGCGCGGCTCCCCGCTTCCCTCTATCTACCCCCATGCGCGGCCTGCTGAAGGTGCCGCACCGCGCCATCAGCTACGTGGAGGGCTGCAAAGACTACGTGAAGGTGGTAACGACCGCCAAAACCTACCTGCACCACGCCACCCTAAAGGAAATGGCCGAGCTGCTGGGCGCGCCCTTCGTGCGGGTGCACCGCTCGTTCATCGTGGGGGCGGCCCACATCAAGCTGCTCCAGCCCGAGCAGCTGGTGCTGGCCGACAACACGGCCATCCCGTTGGGCCTGTCCTACAAGGCCGAGGTGGGCGCGTATTTCAAGAAGGGAGGGCCGGAAGGGAGGCGGGTAATTTCTTCTCAACCATCTACTTACGCTATATTATGCAGCCTATCAATACGTTGAGAAGATACTTTCGCCAGTCGGCCAGGCTTGGTACGGGGCGGGCCTACCTCCTGGCGCGGGATAATCCCGACGTCGATTTCTCGGCGGCTATCATCGAAGTCGCGCTCAAAAACTTTGCCTACGACGGGCAGGCCGAGGGCAGCCGGGCGCAGTACGTGTTTGCCCTCTACGGCCTGTCGAAGCACCAGGCCCGCATTCGCCGCGCCGTACTCGCGGGCCTGGCCACCGAGCACGACGATACCTGGACGCTGCAGCAGCTGTTTGAGCTGGCGCTGCTGTTTGCCCAGCACGGCGATGCCCCGGCCCGCCAGGCCATGTACCACCGCTTTTTGCGCAAGCCAATTCACGGTTCCGACTGGGTAGGCGCGCGTGAGCTGATGGCCCTCGATGGCCTGGCGGGGCTGCGGTACGTGGCGCAGAAATTTGGCCGCGCCCTGGCCAAAAACCCCGATGACTGGCAGGATGACCACCTCATTAAGTCTTTTCAAGAGGATAACCCGACCCTCGATGCCTGGGCCGACCTGCGCCACGCGGCGCAGCACGACGACAACGTGCGCCGCTACCTGCACAACGTAGAGGCCACGCGGGCCCGGCAAGAAGCCTACCAGCGGCCGGCCCGCGAGCTCCCCGGCAGGCAAGAGATGATTGAGGTGCCCCGGCAACGGGCGCTGCCTTTTTTATTCAGGAAAAAATTACAACCCACTGACCTCGAGTATTTTGCAAAACGGCTGCTGACCGAGAAAAGCAAGGCAGTTATAGAGAATATCCTGTTCGTTTTCGGCGAGTTCAAGTACCCGCTTGACTACCGGCTCATCTTGGAGCTGGCCCGGCAGCAAGCGCGCAGCCGCTACCGGCTGGCCGAGTTTGCCACCGCTGCCCTCCAGCACCTTAGCGCCCCCGAGATAAGGGCTTTTGCGTTGCAAAAGCTAGCCACTACCACCCGGCCCAGCCAGTATACCGACTTGTTAATCAGTAACTACCAGACTGGTGATGCTGGCTTGCTCACGGCCATTGTGCAGCGCTCCCACCACGAGCACACGCTCGAACAACTGGCTTGTAGCTACGTGGCTATTTATGAGGCTACCAAAACGCCCGAGTGCGCGCCCCCCCTGCTGGCCCTGTACCACAAGATGACGTGCGGCATTCACCGCAGTGAGGTAGTGCGGCTGTTGCTCGAAAACCAGGTGCTGCCCATCTGGCTAAACGAGGAGCTGCCCTTCGATAGCTCCGCAGAAACGCAGCTGCTGCACCAGCCCACAGGCAAAGCGGCCAGTGCGCATTGAGATGGTTCTCAGGCCAAGGCACAACTTCTATTGGGGCAGGCTGCTGGCTCACCGAGCGCACGAGTGGCGCCCGCCGCCACCCTCGCCCAGGCCGGCGCGCCTGTGCTGAGCTGCGCCGCCGGGCCGCGCCGCACGATGGCGGCCCGGCTGCTGGAAGTGGCACTGGGCTTAGGGCAATTGCTTATCTTGCCGGTAATTAGCGCGACACGCACTGCTGATTTCATGCTTAGACTATGAAGATACTTCTCCGCCTTGGGGTTACGGTTTTAGCTTTGGCCGGGGTGCGGGTGCCGGCGGGCGCGCAGGCCGTGGCACCGGGCCACACGCGCACGGTGGTGCTCAAGCTTTCGCCCATTGACCTGCTCATTCCGCACAACGCCAAGCTGTGGCTCGGGGCCGAAGTGAAGCTGGCTCCCCGCCTGAGCTGGCAAACGGACCTGGGCTACATCTTTCGTAGCGATGCGCTGTTTGATTTATCCAGCGAATTTCCCGACCTGGCTTTTCGAACCACGGACCGGAGCCGGCTCAACGTGGGCATTAAAACCGAACTGCGCCGCTACTGGGGGCGCGACAAGGGCCTGAACGGGTTTTACGGGGCCGCGCAGCTTTACTACAAGCAGGTCTACTTTAACAGCAATACCGCGCCCGGCTACGACTGGCATCGGTACCAAAGCAGCATCGGCCTTGTGCCGCTGGGTAGCTTCTGGCAGGCCGACCGCCGCGGCCCGGAAACCAACTACCACATCAGGGACCAGGAGGCGGGCCTCAACCTCAAAGTTGGCTACCAGCACATTTTCAACCGCTTGGCCCTGGACCTGTTTTTGGGCGTGGGTCTCAACAATGAGCGGCAGCGCCAAGACCTGGGCGAGCCCATCCCCAACCCAAAGGTGAACTATGGGGGTAGTGGCTTGTGGCTGCCGCTGCCCGTGGCAGGGGGCAAGCTGGGCTACGCTTTCTAGAACAAGATTTTGCGCTGTATACCAGCTTATTAAGGCTTTTTAGCGCCTGGTTGGCGGTAGGGTTGCCAGGCTGCGCCAGCCATCTACCCCAGCAAATTGCGCCAGGCGCTAGCTGCGGCCGGCTCCATTACCACCTGCTGTTAGGCAGCGCCTTCGGGTAAGCGCCGCCGGGAGAGCAGCGCAGACTTTGCGAGTTCGCGCTGCCCGCTGCTGCGTAAGCGCAGTTGCTGCCTGCCACCAAAACGCCCACCGCAGCTCGTGCTGCCCGCCTAAGGCTAGCTTTTCAGGTACGGGAAAGAGCCATTTGCAGTACGTTACAAAGGTTCGTCTTCTACAACGGGCGGATTTACACGCTAAGCTCTCCGGCAGAACTTTATCAGCGGGATACCCTGCCTGGCCACGCGCGAGGTTGCCCGTGGGAAGCAATCAGGGGTGCACATCTGTAAACACGCCGGCAACAAACGCACTCCTGGGGGAAGTAGCGGTAGCAGGGTATTCGCCGCCAAACGTGCCGGAAAAGCCGCCGGTGCTGGTCGTTTTCAGGGTGAGGTTGACCCCGAGAGTGTAATTGGTATAAGCCGAGCCGGTGGCGGGGTTGTGCCGGAGCACGTCGATACCGGGGCTGGGCAGCGGCCGAAAGGCAGCGTCGGATTCGGGGAGGAACTTGATGAAAGAGAGGCTGAACAGGAGTGGGCTGGCGGTTGAAGCCGTCGTGCTGGTGCACGTAATGGTCAGCAGTTCCGCCGGGTGGTCGCCAGTGGCGTCGAGTAGGTGGTAAGCGGGGTTGCGAATGGCTTTGGCCGTGCCCGTGGCGGGGCGCCCGTCCAACGTGTAAGAGCAGGTGTTGGGTGCTGGAGCAGGCGCAGGAATGTCTTTGTGCGAGCAGGCCCAGGTGCTGATTGCTAGCGCCAAGAGCGAGGGATAGCGCAAACGAGTAGTAAACATGCGCAGCGGAGGGCTAGAAAAGGATTGACAAACTGGGCGTTGTGAAACGGGGACTAGCGCGTGAGAAAGCTGAGAGTATCAGGCGGGACGAGGCAGGGTGGTAGTTTGCGGTAGCTGGTTGCAATTTAAAGGGCAAAGCCGAATCAGTTGGTCCAATAACGCTTCGGTAACGCGAGCATTTCTTATAAGAAAAATGCCACGCCAGGCAGCTCACTTAGCGCGGGTTTCAGGTTAGTGTACATTTTTTAACTGAATTAAAAATCTGAATGTCAAATTTTTAATTCTTCATTTTTAATTCATTATATCAAGTATAAATGTGCTTTAGGTAAGCCAAAAGTCGCCCTTATTTCAAGACTCGTCCTGCAAGCAGGATTATGTTAGCAGACCTGCGCAGTTGTAGAAACCGCGCCTCCAACTACCAGCTGCAAATGACGGGGAAATTACCCGCCACCTCACCCAGCCTTTTCCCTGAAAACAATCACCTGCCAGCGAAACGCCCAGCGCCAGCGCAGCTCATAGTTCGTGATGCCCGCCTGGGTTAGCAGGCGCTGCCAGTCGGCCCGCGAAAAGGCGCGGGCTACCGAGAGCGGCGCGTCGTTTTGCACCAGGCGCGAGCCCCCGAATAGCCTGGTTAGCAGCTTGATACTATAGTAGGCCAGCGGGTGGCGGTGCAGGTCATTGATAACCACGGCCACTTGCGCCTGTTGGTGCCAGCGGCGTAGCAATTCTACCAGCTCAGCGTCGGTGAAGTGGTGGCAGAAGAGGCTGGCCGTGAGCACGTCGTAGGGCTGGGCAGCAAATTCGGGCGAGAAAATATCGACCTGGCGGTAGCTGATTTCAGGGTAGGCCGCGCTTTTGGCGGCGGCATAGCTGAGCATGAATTCGTTGGCGTCGATGCCCGTGAGCGCTACGGGCTGGCGCTGGCGGCGGGCCCAGCCGGCAATGTGGCGCAGGGTGTCGCCGCCGCCGCTGCCCAGGTCGGCCAGGCGCAGGGGGCGGCCCGGCGGGAAGCGGGGCCGCAGGCAGGCCAGCGCGTGCAGCACCGGCTGGTAGCCACCCAGCCAGGTGTTGATGGTTTCCAGCTCGTCCAGGTTTTGCCGCAGCTCGTCGGTGGCCAGAGTGAGGTCGTCCATCAGCTCGGGGGTGGTGGCGCGGGTCGCAAAATTCATGTGGGCAAAGGTGCGAACGGAAACCGTAGCGGACTTATTATCACTAAAGAGATAAAGATTAGCAGATTATCAGGAACGCCGACTATCTTTGAAACACTTACGCGCGCACTTCCCTGCTTGGTGAAAACAACTTTACTACTCACTATTCTACTAGCTGCGGGGTTCACGGCCAGCCGGCCCCCCGCCCCGCCCGCCGTGCCGTTCGGCTATCCCGACGGGGTGGCCGTGGATGCAGCCGGCAACGTGTACGTGGTGGATACCGACAACCACGCCGTGCAGAAGGTCAGCCCCACGGGCGAAGTCAAGCTCCTCACCGACAGCGCCCTAACCTACCCTACGGGCATTGCCGTGAGCGCCGCGGGCCTCGTGTACGTGGCCGATGCCGGCACCCACCGCATCGTGCGCATCAGCCCCGAGGGGCAGGTAACTACCCTGGCCCATAGCCGCAGCCTGGTGTATCCCACGGCCCTCTGCCTCGACTCGGTGGGCAACCTCTACCTAGCCGATGCCGGGGCCGCGCCCCACAGCGGCACCGTGCAAAAAGTAAGTCTGCGCGGGGCCCTCACCACGCTGGCCGCGGGCTTCAACAAGCCCACCGGCATCGCCCTTGCCCCCGGCGGCCTCCTCTACGTAGCTGATACCGAAAATAATACGATAAAGCAGGTGACGGCCACCGGGCAGGTAACGGTGCTGGCCACCGGCCTCAACCACCCGCGCGGCTTGGCCCTGGAGGCCAGTGGCACGCTGGTAGTGGCTGATACCTACGGCAACAGCATCCGGCGCGTGAGCCCCACCACGGGCCAGGTAACGCCACTGGCCGATGGCTTCCGGTTTCCGGCGGGCGTGGCCACCGACCGGGCCGGGGCCGTGTACGTGAGCGACACGGGCAGCGGCTCGCTGCGCAAAATCAGCCCTGCCGGGCTGGTGTCGACGCTGGCCGGTGGCTCGCCGCCCGTGCCGGCCGCCAGCACCGCCGACAGCACCTCCACTACCAAGCAGTAGGCTATTGATTAACAGTTTTTTACAACAAAAAAAGAACGCCATGCTGAGCTTGCCGAAGCCGCTCTACCACGCCGTTGGGTTGGTAACCTGTGCGGCGTGGTAGAGCGGCTTCGGCAGGCTCAGCATGGCGTTCTTTTACTTTGCTGTTCAAGCCACGTAATCAGCCAGATACGCGTAGCGGGGCTGCAGCTGCCCGCCTTTAGTAATGGTGGCGCGGGCCAGCACCCCGGTGGCGTCGCCGCCCACGAGAGCCGGAAAAACCTGGTCAAGCAGCTGCCGGCTGAAGTCGCGGCTGGCGTTGCGGGGCAGCTCGCAGGGCAGGTTGTCCACGGCCATCACGGTGATGGTGCCGGCCGGCGCGTATGCCTCCGTGAGCTCACCGGTGGCGGGCACGTAGTCGAAGGCGGGCTGCTCGATGGTGGTGCTGCGCTGGGTGAGCGGAATGGAGCCGTTCACGTCGCAGGTAACGTCGGCCACAGTATTTATCTTAAAATCAGCTTGTTGCGTATCAACTGCGGTGAAGAGGCGCGGCGCGGCAGGGTCCCAGTAGGCGCAGGCGATGAGCAGGTCGGTTACGGGCAGGAACTTGCCGAACGTGGACTCGTAAGCGGCCGGCTCGTGGTGAAAATTGGCCGTGTCCCACACCCGGCCGTCGCGGCGGCGGTTGTAGTCGGAGCTGCGCAATTGGGCAAACACGGGCTCGTTGAAATCGAGGTAGAGGTAGTCGTACACGCTCACCTGCCGGATGCCCATGCGGCCCAGCACTTCCAGCGCACCCTGCGCCACCCGGCCCGAGCCCGTCACGGCTATCTTGATGGGTGGCAGACGCTTAACCTTGAAAAACTCCTCCTCCATGTCCTCCATATCCACGCACTGCCAGGCTGGCTTAAGCCGAAACAGGCCGTGCTTGCGGCCGTAGGTGAGCAGGCCGTTGTAGGCCCCCACAATGCCCGCCCAGTGCCCAAACGCCACCACGCGCTGGCCGGCCGCGTTGGTCAGCAGCTCGTAGTCAATCAGCGTAATGTTCTCTTTCAGAATGGTTTGCAGCAGCGGGCGGTTGGCGGGCTGCTTCTTGATGGTGTGCGAGAAAAACAGGTACGTTTTGCCGGGCAGCAGCGCGGCCACGGGCACTTCCTTCACGCCGAGCAGCACGTCGCAAGCGGTCATATCCTCTTCCACTTCCAGGCCCAGGTCCAGGTACTCCTGGTCGGTGAAGGCGCGGTGGGGGCTGGGCTGCACCCGCACGCGCAGGCCGGGGTAGGCATCTTGCAGCTCGACGCATTTTTTGGGGGTGAGGGCCACGCGGCGGTCGGGTGGGGTACGGCCTTCGCGCAGCAGGCCAATGAGGGTGGGGTGGGGCATGGAAATGGGGAGCATGGTAGAGCGCCCGTCATTGCGAGCGCAATGAAGTGGAGCGCGGCAATTTTTCCTTCACGTCAGGGTTAGCAATTCTAACGCCGCGAACGACCAAGGAAAGATTGCCGCGCTCCACTGCGTTGCGCTCGCAATGACAGACGGTGTTAACGGGACAGACGGCATTAACGGAGCGGGCGACGTTAACGGACGGGTTAGGCCCCAAAACTACACCCCCGCCCCGACCAAACGGGGCTTACCTTTGTTAAGGAACAAGTTGCCAGTCTTCTCCCCTACCCCAGCCCCCGTTTATGTCGTTTAAATTCAAGCCCGCCGACGTGTTTGAAACCCGCCACAACGCCCCCACCAGTGCCGACCAGCAGGCCATGCTGCGCGCCATTGGGGTAGCTTCTGTGGAGCAGCTCATTGCCGAAACCGTGCCCGCCGCCATTCGGCTACCCGAGGCGCTGGCCCTGCCGCCGGCCCTCAGTGAGCGCCAGTTTTTGAAGCGCTTCAAGCAGATTGCCGGCCAGAACAAGGTGTATAAGAGCTACATCGGCCTGGGGTATCACGACACCACGCTGCCCCCGGTTATCCAGCGCAATATCTTGGAGAACCCGGGCTGGTACACCGCCTACACGCCCTACCAGGCCGAGATTGCCCAGGGCCGCCTGGAGGCGCTCATCAATTACCAGACCCTGATAATTGACCTCACGGGCCTGCCCATCGCCAACGCCAGCCTGCTCGACGAGGCCACCGCCGCCGCCGAGGCCCTGCACCTGCTGCACTCGCAAACCAAAAAGAAAAACGCCACCAAGTTCTTCGTTTCGGAGCAGGTATTGCCCCAGACGATTGACGTGCTGCGCACCCGCGCCACGCCGCTCGGCATCGAGTTGGTAATCGGCGACCACCGCACGGCCGACCTCAGCGATGACGCCTTCTTCGGCGTGATGGTGCAGTACCCCGGCGCCAACGGGACGATTTTTGACTTTCAGGACTTTATCGCTAACGCGCAGACTAATAACCTGTTCGTGGTGATGGCCGCCGACCTGCTGGCCCTCACGCTGCTAACGTCGCCGGGCGAGCTGGGCGCCGATATCTGCGTGGGTTCGTCGCAGCGCTTTGGCGTGCCGATGGGCTTTGGCGGGCCGCACGCGGGCTTCTTCTCGTGCAAGGACCAGTTTAAGCGCGTCATTCCGGG
This sequence comes from Hymenobacter sp. H14-R3, assembly GCF_030063445.1. Taxonomy (GTDB): domain Bacteria; phylum Bacteroidota; class Bacteroidia; order Cytophagales; family Hymenobacteraceae; genus Hymenobacter. Next base: position 146,888 of record NZ_JASITD010000003.1, read on the forward strand.
CCGCATTATTGGCCAAAGCATCGACGCGGCCGGCAACAAGGCCTATCGCATGGCGCTGCAAACCCGCGAGCAGCACATTCGGCGCGAAAAAGCTACCTCCAACATCTGCACGGCGCAGGTGCTGCTGAGCGTGCTGGCCGGCATGTACGCCGTGTACCACGGCCCGGCGGGCATCCGGCAGTTTGCCGTAAACACGCACTTATTTGCCCAAACGCTGGAAGCGGAATTGAAGGCCCTGGGCGTGGAGCAGCTCAACAGCCACTACTTCGACACCCTGAGCCTGCGCCTCGAAAGCCACGAGATGCAGCAGGCCCTCAAGACCGAAGCTGAAGCCGCGGGCATCAACTTCCGCTACTACGAGGATACGCTGGTGGGCATTAGCCTGCACCAGAACGTGGAGATTGAAGACGTGCGCGACATCGTGGACATCTTCGCCAAGGTGCTGGGCAAGGAGGTAGCCACCCCGGCCGCCCCCGAGGCCGAAGCCGAACTGACGCTCACCTGGCCCGAGCACCTGCAACGTACCAGCGAATACCTCACGCACCCAGTGTTTCATTCGCACCACGCCGAGCACGAGTTGCTGCGCTACATGAAGCAGCTCGAAAACAAGGACCTGAGCCTCGCCCACAGCATGATTCCGCTGGGCTCGTGCACCATGAAGCTGAATGCCACGGCCGAGATGATACCGGTAACCTGGCCCGAAATAGGCCAGTTGCACCCCTTCGCCCCGGCTGACCAAACCGTTGGCTACCAGCAGATTATTAAAGACCTGCAAGCCTGGCTCTGTGAGGTAACCGGCTTCGCGGCCGTGAGCTTGCAGCCCAACTCGGGCGCGCAGGGCGAATACGCGGGCCTGCTGGCCATTCGGGGCTACCACGCGGGCCGCGGCGACACGCACCGCACGGTGGCGCTTATTCCGGCCTCGGCCCACGGTACCAACCCCGCCTCGGCCGTAATGGCCGGCATGCAGGTAGTGGTGGTGAAAAGCACCGACGACGGCAACGTGGATATGGACGACCTGCGCGCCAAAATTGCGCAGCACGCCGACCGCCTCTCGTGCCTCATGGTGACCTACCCCAGCACGCACGGCGTGTATGAGGAAACGATTATCGACATCTGCGAGCTCATTCACCAGGCCGGCGGCCGGGTGTACATGGACGGCGCTAATATGAACGCCCAGGTGGGCCTCACCTCGCCGGCCGCCATCGGGGCCGACGTGTGCCACCTGAATCTGCACAAAACGTTCTGCATTCCGCACGGCGGCGGCGGCCCCGGCGTGGGCCCCATCGGCGTGGTGGCCGACCTGGAGCCCTACCTGCCCGGCCACGTAGTAGTGCCGGTAGAGGGCCGCACCAGCGGCGCAGTTTCGGGCGCGCCGTGGGGCTCGGCCAGCATTTTGCCCATTAGCTACGCTTACATTGCCATGATGGGCGGCGACGGCATTACCCGCGCTACCGAGCTGGCTATTTTGAACGCCAACTACATCAAGGCCCGCCTCGAAGAGCACTACCCCGTGCTCTACACCGGCAGCCAGGGCCGGGCCGCCCACGAGATGATTCTCGATTGCCGCCACTTCAAGAAAACGGCGGGCGTCGAGGTAGAGGATATTGCGAAGCGCCTGATGGACTACGGTTTCCACGCGCCCACGGTGAGCTTCCCGGTAGCGGGCACGCTCATGATTGAGCCCACGGAGAGCGAGAGCAAGCTGGAGCTTGACCGCTTTTGCGAGGCCATGATTGCCATTCGCAAGGAGATTACGGAGATTGAGGAAGGCCGCGCCGACCAGAAGGATAACGTGCTGAAGCACGCGCCCCACACCGCCGCCACCGTACTCGTGCACGACTGGACGCGTCCCTACTCGCGTGAGCAAGCCGTGTATCCGCTGCCCTACGTGCGCCAGGCTAAGTTCTGGCCCAGCGTGAGCCGCATCGACTCGGCCTACGGCGACCGCAACCTCATTTGCAGCTGCACGCCGATGGAGGAGTACGTAGACGAGGTAGAGCACATGGTACCGGCCGATAAAGGCCCGTCGTACTAGGGTGTAGCGCGGACTTTTAGTCCGCGAGTAGTACCAACGCACAGGCGGACTGAAAGTCCGCGCTACTTTAAAAGAAACGCCCGGTTGCGCACGCGAAAGCGGCGCAGCCGGGCGTTTGGCGTGGTGGGCGGTTGGCTAGCGCATTTAGTCGGCTTGCCTACTATTTTTGGAACATTGGCCAGGCAGGTAGCGTTAGCTACCTACTCCCGAGTACGGGTTTTATTCCGCTAGCTTTCAACTTATATGAACCGTATCACGCATCTTCTGGCCCGCCCAACCGCTATGGTTGTCACGAGCCTGGCGCTGTCCTTCGGGCTCGTCTCCTGCGCTACGTCGGCCAACGTCGGCGTGTCGAGCGACTTTGACCACGCGGTCAATTTCCGCGCCTACAAAACCTGGGCCTGGTACCCCAAGCAGGCCAACGACACTGAGGGCGGCCCGGCCAAGGGCTACGAGTCGTTCACGGACCAGCGCATCCGCGATGCCGTAGCTAAAGACCTTACTGCCAAGGGCCTGACCGAAACCACTACCGCGCCCGATGTGTACGTAGCCTATAGCGTGCGCGTCGAAAACAAGCAGCAGCAGGGCGGCTACGGTGGCTACGGCTACCCCTACGGCTACGGCGGATATGGGGGCTACGGCGGCTACGGCGGCTTCCCCTACGGGGGCGGCGGCGGCTACAACTACAAAGCCGGCACCGTTATCATCGACATCGTGGATGCCCGCCGCAAGGAGCTCGCCTGGCGTGGCACGGGCCAGGCCCAGCTCAACCAGAACAGCATTTCGGAGGAAGAGACCTACCGCATCGTAAACAGCGTGCTGGGCAACTACCCGCCCACCGACCAGCGCCGCCAGGCCGTGCGCTAAGCGACTGACGACAAGTATATTACGCAAAAAGCCTCGCCAATTTGGCGAGGCTTTTTGCGTTCTTACTGATTTTGCGCTTGGTGCACTACTGTAAAAATCTCAATTTGCGTACTACCAACATAATATACCAATCGATAGCTGAGGATAAACAGTTCACGCACTGGCTTGAGCTTAACCTCCGGTAATGCCCGCCCCAGGAAAGGCGAATCGGCTAACGAGTTGCCGCGGGTAATTAGCGTATCAGCAACTGTTTCAGCCTATTGTGGTGACGTTTGCCCTAGTTGGCCACAAGTGTCCGCTAGCATCTCAAGCGCGTCGGTCGTCCAGTGGACTTGCATTCGCGGCGCGTAGTTTAGTCAAATAAGCCTTTGCTTGCTCAGCTGGGATAAGACGCCCTTCTTTACTCGCCTCAATGCCCCGTTCAATTGCCTGCCGCACGTAAATTTCGTAGGCAACATCTTTCCAAGTAGCTTCTCCGGAAAGCTGCTCGGCCAAAGCGTGTACTTGCTCGCGGATTGACATAATGCGCAGGAGTAAGCTGTTGAAAACGAATTAAATCGGCACGTTTACGTGGCGCTCGGCGTGGTAGCTGCTGCGCACCAGCGGGCCGCTTTCTACGTACTTGAGGCCGCGGGCCAGGCCTTCTTCCTTGTAGCGGGCGAAGGTGTCGGGGTGGATGAACTCGGCCACTTCGAGGTGGCGCTTGGTGGGCTGGAGGTACTGGCCTAAGGTCAGGATATCGAGGCCGTTGGCCACGAGGTCGTCCATGGCCTGGTGCAGCTCGTCGGCGGTTTCGCCCAGGCCCAGCATAATGCCCGACTTGGTGCGGTGGCCCTGGAGCTTGGTGCGCCGGATTTGCTCCAGGCTGCGGTCGTACTTGCCCTGGGGGCGCACGAGGCGGTAGAGGCTGCCCACGGTTTCCATGTTGTGCGAAATCACCTCCTGGCCGCCCGAAATCATCACGTCGAGCGCCGCCCAGTTGGCTTTCACGTCGGGTATCAGGGTTTCGATGGTGGTTTCGGGGCTTAGCTCCTTAGTAAACACCACGGTATCGCGCCACACGCTGGCGCCGCGGTCCTTGAGCTCATCGCGGTTCACGCTGGTGAGCACGGCGTGCTTCACCTTCATGAGCGAGATGGCCTGGGCCACGCGGCGGGGCTCGTCGAGGTCAAGCTCGGTGGGGCGGCCGGTGGCCACGGCGCAAAACGAGCACGAGCGCGTGCAGATGTTGCCGAGTATCATGAACGTGGCCGTGCCTGCGCCCCAGCACTCACCCATATTGGGGCAATTGCCTGACTCACAGATGGTATGCAGCTTGTGCTCATCCACCAGCTTGCGCACGGCGGCGTAGTCGGGGCCAATGGGCAGCTTCACGCGCAGCCAGTCGGGCTTGCGCGGGCGGGCCGGCGCGGCGGGCGCCAGCGGTTCGGCCTGAATAATGGGCAGGGTGAGCAGCATCGTATCCATCTTTTCTAGTAATAAAAATCAGTTGTCATGGCGAGCGCAATGACACCTAAAAGCAGCCCTCAAAATTAGCTTCGGTGGCCGATGTACAACGTGAGGTAAACCGACGGGAAGAACTGGCGGTTCAGGCTATTGGGGTCGGCGGGGGCGGGCGGGTTCAGCATGAGCAGGCGCTTGGTGTAGGCTTCGAGCAAAAAGCCTACCTCGGCCCCAGCCACGGCATCGCGGTAGCGGCCATACTCGAAGCTGAGCGCCCCGCGCAGGTGCGCGCCGGGCACCACCTGGGTTTGGCCGATGCCGCTGAACAGGGGTGCGCGGTCGTAGATAAAGTTCTGGTTGGCGTGCTTCGCCGGGTCGTAGGCCTCGTCGGTGATGATGTCGGACGGCCCGAAGGCCCCGTTTTGCTGCGCCGTGTAGTCGAAGCTGATGTGGTAGGGCATGAGCAGGCCCAGCGACGGGCCGGCGCTGAGCAGGCCGTTGACCTGCACGCCCGCATCGGCCGCCTTGCGAAACAGAATGCGCTGAATACCAATGGAGGGCCGCAGCGCAAAGGCGTAGTTGGACTTGTAGCGCTTGAACGAGCCGCCGGTGTAAGGATTGGTAACATCCTGCTCCTTAGGGTTTTTGAACGACACGCCCTCCAGACTCCAGAAGCGCAGCCAGCGCTCGTCGAGCACCCGCGCCACCCGCACATTGACGCCCCCGATGAGGCCGCCCTGGGTGTTGAAGTTGATGCCAAACACGGTTTCGCGGCGGTACGACTGCTCGTCGGAGGGCATGGCCAGCGGCGCGGCCTGAAAGGTGGGGCCCACCGGGGCGGGCGTGGGGCTAGGAGCTTGGGCGCGGGCCGAGCGGCCGGCCGTGGCCAGGCCCAGCACCAGGCAACCGGCGGCAATGACGTGCGTCTTGTTCATAGAGAAGTCAAAAATACCTGCTGGCGTGGCTTTTACCACGCAGCTTCTTCCTAACGCGGCCGGGGTAGCTTTGTAGTATGAGCACGCCCCACACCACCGCTACCGCCCGCTACGAGGGCCACCTGCGCACCGAAGCTACGCACACGGCTTCGGGCACTGTTATTCAAACCGATGCCCCAGTGGATAACCACGGCCGCGGCGAAGCGTTTTCGCCTACCGACCTCGTGGGCACCGCCCTGGGCACCTGCATTCTCACTACCATGGCCATCGTGGCCGAGCGCCACCAAGTAGACTTGGTAGGCAGCTCCTTCACGATGGAAAAAATAATGAGCCAGGAGCCACCGCGCCGCATTGCGCAGCTCACCATTGAGCTGCACCTGCCCGCCGCCCTCAGCCCCGCCGACCGCGCCCTGATGGAACGCACCGCGCACACCTGCCCCGTGGCTCTGAGCCTGAACCCCGAACTCAAACAAGAGGTTCGGTTCGTGTACGCCTAGCGCACCCTGCGCCCCTATTCTCGCCGCCCCGAAACTATCGGGGCGGCTTTTTTATGCCCGATTGTACATAATTTTTCCTTAAGTGTACATAATTTCGGCATTTAGTATACATTTGCTATCCGAACCTGGGTGGTACCGGGCTGATTTTGTGGCCGTTTTGGCCGATTTTTTCCCCTTTACCCCCATCACAATGGTTCTACTCATTGCAGGGCTCCTCGTGGCCCTACTAGTCATCGCGCGAAGTTGGGGCTTGCCCCTTCAGGTCAAGGAGTTACGAGCCGACCTGGGCCGCCGCCAGGTCGAGCAACACAAAATGCAAGGCCAAATTCAGCAGCTGCGCGTGCAGCTGGTATTGCTACGGGAAGAGTTTTTGGCGGCGCTACCCGTGGTAGCCGCGCCGCCCGCGCCGGCCCCTGCGGCATGGGCCGATTACCCTAACACGTGGCCCGCGCCCACGGCGGAGCCAGCAGCGGCACCCCAACCCACCGCTTCTCCCCTACCCGCTGAGCCCGCGCCCGCGCCAGCAGCCGAACCGCTGGCCGCAGCGCCTGCCGCACCAGCTACGGAAGCAGCCCAAGAAGCTGAGGCAGTTGAGGCAGTTCAGCCAGCCCAGGCGGAAACCGCAGGAGCTCAACCCACCCAAGAAACTGAATCAAAGCTACTTGCTGAGCCTGAAGCGGCACAAGTTGCAGCGCAAGCGCCGGTTGTAGCGTCCGAGCTAGTTGAAGAGATTATTGAAGAGGCACAGGCTGCAGAACCTGAGGTAGTTGAGGAATCCGAATTAGTACAAATATCAGATTTAGAAGTACTTATTGCAAACGAGCTAGCTCAGGTAGCAGAACCGGAAGTAGCCGGCGAGCCAGAATCGGAACCGGCGCAAGTAGCGGAGAGCGAGCTGGTGGCTGCATCTGAGTTGGCGAAATCGCCGGTTGAGGAGGTTGAGCCAACGCCGGAGGAGCCGGGCGAGGAGGAATTGAGCGAAGAGCCAACTCAAGAGCAAGCGCCCGTTGCGCTGCCAGAGCCGGCACCAGCCCCCACGCCCCGGCCCCGCGCTATGCCGCCCCTACCGGCGGCCAAGCCGGCGCTGCGGCCCAAGAAAATACCCACGGGTCCTACCTTCTGGGAGCGCACCTCCACGGTAGTGCTCGAAAACTGGACCGGCATTTTGGGGGCCGTGGTGCTGGTGACGGGCGTGGGCTTTTTGGGCATTTATGCGGCGCTGCGGGTGTCGCCACCGCTGCGCTTTTTGCTGATTTGCGCCTTTGCGGCGGGGCTGCTGGGGGCGCGGTTTGGGCTGCGCCACAAGGACTTTGCCAAGCAGCTGAATGCCTGGCTATTGAGCAGCGCGGCGGCCATTTTCCTGTTTGCCTGCGTGGGGGCGGTGAGTATTCCGGGCCTGCGCTGGGCCACGCCGCCGTTTGACTACCTGCTGCTGCTGGCCGGCGTGCTGGCCAACCTGTACCTGGCCTGGCGCACCAGCCGCCAAGATGTGGCCACCCTGCACGGCGTGCTGAGCCTAGTGGCGCTGGCGGTGCTGCCGCCCACGCCCCTCACGCTGGCCGCGGCGGCCGGCGTCACGGCCTTCAGCATCGCCATTACCTACCGGCAGCAGTGGAAATACCAGCTGCTGCTGAGCATCGGCAGTTTCTTCGCATTTCACGTGTATTGGCATCAGCAGTTGGGAGCTGTGGAAGGCAGTGCGCGCCTGGTGGCCATGGCACTGGTGACGCTGGTGGGCGCGGCCGCGGCCGTGGTGCAGTACCGCCGCGTGTACGCCGAGCGCCGGTTTGAGCCGCTGCTGTTTGCCTCGCACCTGCTCAACTGGACCAGCCTGGGCCTCAACCTGTACTTCTACAGCACGGGCTCGGTTTGGAAGACTATTCCGCTGGCTGCTGGGGCCTTGCTTACGTTCTGGGCCGGGCGGCAGGCCAAGCGGCTGGGCATCGGCTGGCTGTTTCAGACCGATACCATCCTCTCGCTCATTCTGGGGCTGGCTGCGGCGCTGTCGCTGCAAGGCTGGCACGCCACGCCGCCGGTTATCGGGCTCTTCATGCTGCTCGAAACCCTGCTGGTGACCCTGATAATGGCCCGGCAGCGCGAGGCTCTGGTGTACCGCGTGGCGCTGGCCGGCGCGCTGCTGGCGGGCAGCGGCCTGCTGCTTTTCGTGGGCGGCCGGGCGGCTGGGGCACTGCCCGCCGTGCTCTACCGCGATGCCCTGGTGCTGGCCCTGGCCGGCGGGGCGGGGCTGGCGTTTGCGCAGTTCATTTATAAGCAGCCGCTTTTACAACTCCTTGTCAATAAAGAACTTATTTCAAAGAACGAAGCTCACCAGGCTCACCGCACGCTGCTGAGCAGCTTTGCGGGCCTGGTGGGCGCGCTGCAAGCCGGCGCGGGGCTGATGCTGGCGCGGGCGCTGTTTGCCTGGTCGGGCGTGCCGGTGGCGGGGCTGCTGCTGGCGCTGGTGGCGCTGGCCGGCTGCGCAGTAGCCCTGGCTGCCTGGGTGCAGGCGGCGGGCCGCGCGCCCGACTGGGTGCGGCGGCAACAACTGGCACTGGGTCAGCTGTTTGCGGTGCTGGCCATCGTTGGCTTGCACGAGGTGCACCTGAGTTGGCCGGTTATTCTGCTGCTACTGTTTGCCGAAAACCTGGGGGCGGGCCTGCTGCTGGCCCGGCGCGATGCCCTGCTGCACCGCGTGGTCTTGACCAGCGCCCAGCTCAGCGGCCTGGGCTTGCTGGCGGTGGCGGGCAGCCACTTCGGCGGCCCCCGCGCCACGCTTTATCGTGATGCCCTGCTGCTGGCGCTGGCTGGCTGGGGCAGCCTGACCTTTGCGCAGCTGGCGTTTAAGTCTTTCTTAACGCAATTTATTGGTTTTGAAGCTAATAAGGAGTCAGCCAACCACGCCACGGCCGGGGAATACCGGCGCTGGCAGAGTGCCTTTGCGGGGCTGGGCGGGCTGCTGCAGCTGGGCGCCGCCGGGCTGGTGGCGCACGCGTTGTTTGGCTGGGAGCAGCCGCCGGTGGCGCTGCTGCTGGGGGCGCTGCTGGCGCTGGCGGGCACGGCCGGGGCGCTGGCTACCTGGGTGCGCCGCGGCGGGCGGGCGCCCGGCTGGGTGCGGTGGCAGCAGCTGGCGCTGGGGCAGCTAGTGGTGGTGCTGGCCATATTCGGGCTGCACGAGCTGGGGCTGGCTTGGTCGGCGCTGCTGCTGGTCCTCTTTGCCGAAAACCTGCTGGTAGTGCTCCTGCTGGCCGGCCGCGACGCCACCGACCAACTGCACCAAGTGGCGTACCGGGCGGCGATGGGCGAGGCGCTGCTCACCGGCGCGGGCCTGCTGCTCACGGCTAGCAATCATTCGATAACCACCTCACCCACTACGCTTTACCGCGAGGCGCTATTGCTGGCGCTGGCCGGCTGGGTCGGCTTGGCGTTTGTGCAGCTGGCTTACCGGTTTCCGCTACTGCAAGGCGTGCAACCCGGCCGACGGCTGGGGCCGGCTGCGCCGCTTCAAGTGGTATCGAACCCCGCGGCGCACCCGGCGTGGCTGGGCAGCTTTGCCGGCCTGGCGGGGTTGCTGCAAGCGGGCGCGGGCCTGTTGATGGGGCGGATGCTGTTTGGCTGGCACCCGGCCCCGGTGGGTGGGCTGCTGCTGGCGCTGGCGGCGCTGGCGGGCAGCGCGTTGGGCCTAGCCGCCTGGGTGCAGGCGGCGGGTCGCGCGCCTAGTTGGGTGCGGCGGCAGCAGGTGGTGCTCGGGCAATTATTCGTAGTGCTGGCCATTTTTGGGCTGCACGAGCTGGGCCTGAGCTGGCCCGGCGTACTCAGCATCCTCTACCTCGAAACCCTGGTGGCCGTGCTACTGCTGGCCCGGCGCGATGGCCTGCTGCACCGCGCCGCCATGGCCGGGGCGCTGCTGGCGGGCAGCAGCCTGCTGCTGCTGGCGGCCACGCACCTGCCCGACAGCCCGCCTTTCCAGCTCTACCGCGATGCCGCGCTACTGGCGCTGACCGGCTGGTTGAGCATTGCGTTCATCCAACTTACCGCTAAGCAATTGGCCACAAAATTCGGCACCGACGCGACGCCGACCTCCGGCCTGCTCGCCAACCTGCTCAGCGGCTTTGCGGGGCTGGCGGGCCTGCTGCAAGTGGGCACGGGGGCGCTGCTGGCGCGGGCGCTGTTTGCCTGGCCGGGCGTGCCAGTGGCGGGGCTGCTGCTGGCCTTGCTGGGGCTGGCAGCGGCGGCCCTGGGCCTGGCCTACTGGGTGCGGGCCAGTGGCCGGCTACCCGGCTGGGTGCGCCGCCAACAGCTGGTACTCACGCAGTTTTTTGTGGTGCTGGCGGTGGTGGGTTTGCACGAAGCGCACCTGGGCTGGTCGGTTATCCTGGCCCTGCTGTTTGCCGAAACCCTGCTGGCCGCCCTGTGGCTGGCCAAGCGCGATGCCCTGCTGCACCGCGCCGCGCTGGCCGAGGCCCTGTTTACGGGCGCGGGCCTGCTACTGCTGGCCGGCGGCCACCCGGCGGCCACGCTACCGCCGGCCCTCTACCGCGATGCCACGCTGCTGGCGCTGGCCGGCTGGGCAGGCCTAGCCTTTATACAGCTCACTTACAAGCAATTATCTAATAAACTAAGTCTTGATGCCGCTGGCTCCGCCGCGGCCGACGGGCTTGCCAACTGGCTGGCGGGCTTCGCCGGACTGGCGGGCTTCCTGCAAGCGAGCGCAGGCTTGCTATTGGCGCAGGTGGTGTTTGCGCACGCCGATACGCGGGCGCTGGCCGGGCTGCCGGTGCTGGCCGGGGTGGCGCTGGCCTTGGCTGCCTGGGTGCACCGCAGTGGCTGGGCTCCGCGCTGGGTGCGCCGGCAGCAACTTCTTCTTACCCAAGTCTTTGCCATACTAGCGCTGGTGGGGCTGCACGAAACGGGCCTGAGCTGGCCCGTGGTATTCGGGCTGCTGTATGCCGAAGGCCTGCTGGCCGCCCTGCTGCTGGCCGGGCGCGAGGAGGAAGGCCTGCTGCACCTCCAAACCTACCTGCTGGTGCTGCAAGCGGGCCTGCTGCCCGTGCTGGTGCGCTATGCCGCGCCCGGCGCGCTGCCGCCGCTGGGGCAGGCGGGCCTGCTGCTGGGCGCGGCCTTGCTCACGCTGGGCTACCAGCTGCGCCGGCTGGTATTTGCCCAGGCGGGGGATGATTATGCGCTGCTGCCCGCCATCGGCACTTACCGGCTGCCGGCGCTAAGCATCGCCATCGGCTGGCTGCTGCTGGGCACGGGCGCCCTGGAATACAGGCAGTTGTGGGCCGGCTACGCCGTGGCCGGGCTGCTCGGGGCGCTCCTCTACCTGCGCCAGCGCCTCACGGTGCCGGGCCTGTGGGCCGGGCTGGTGCTGGCGGCCACCGGCTACGTGGGGCTGCAATGGGCCCACGTGCTGCACGCGGCTATGGCACAGCACGTTGGCAATGCGCCCGGGCTGGGAGCCGGCCATGTGCTGCTGTACCTGCTGCCCACCGTGGCCGTGCTGCTGGCGGGCATGCGCACCGCGTGGTGGCCGGCCGGCGAGCGCTTTGTGCGCTGGCCGTGGCTGTATTGCCTGGGGCTGCACCTGGTGGTGGGGCTGCTGGGTAGCGTGCCGCCGGCCCACTTGGCCTACCTGGTGCTGGGGCTGCTGGCCCTGGCCGGGGCGGCCTTCGCGGCGGCGCAAGCCTGGCGGCGCACCCTGCCCGATGCCGCCGCCGTGGCCCGCGCCGGCCAGCCCGACCGCTACCTGCTGCACCTCAGCTACGGGCTGCTGCTGGCCAGCCTGGCCACGCACCTGCGGCTGCTAATGACCACCGAAACCCTACTGCACCAGCCGGCCGAGTACCTCACGGCGGCGGCCCTGTTGGGGGGGCTGGTGGCGCTGGCCTGGGCCCGGCGGCCGGCAGCTGGCCCGGTCTACACCTCGTGGCGCGTGCTGCACCCGGCGCTGCTGGAGGTAGCGCTGCTGTTTGGCACGGGCACGCTGGCGCACCACGTGCGGACGGCCTGGCTGGGGTTGGTATGGGTGGCTTTCGCACTGGTTATCTGCGCATTGCTTATTGAGCTCCCGCTACGTTTCCGGCGGCTGGGCGTGTACGGGCGTCTGTATTTCGGGCTGGCAGCGCTGTCGGCCGGCGCGTTTTGCCTGCGCTACCTGGGTGCCGAGCAGCTCATGGGCATGGAGCGCTGGGCGGTGGGCAGCACCGTGGCGCTGCTGTTTGGGTACGCGGGCCTGGCGCTGCGCCTCGGCAACGCGCCCCTGGCGGGGCTCTCGCCCCGGTGGGCGGCGCTGGCCCGGCCCACACGCCACCAGCTGGAGGCGGCGCTACTCTACCCCGCTTTTGCGGTGCTGGCGCTGCTGTTCATCGAGTCCTTCGACCGCGCAGTGCTCACCGTGCTACTGATGCTGGAAGTGGTGGCCATTTTCAGCACCAGCCTGCTGCTGCGCCGCCAGGATATGCGCTACGTAGCCCTGGCCGGCATGGCCGCCACCCTGGTGCGGCTGGCCGTGGTCGACCTCAGCCGCAGCGGCACCGTAACGCGGGCTATCGTGTTCATATTCGTGGGCTTACTGCTGCTGGGCTTGCATGCGCTGTACGCCCGCTTCAAAACCCGGTTTGCCGGGGCGGGCGCGCCACCGGCCGAGGAACCCGATGAATTGGACGAGCAAACTGAGTTTGACGAGCCCACGCCGGCAGCTACGTAACGCCGCAATCACCCGACGGGTATTTTCACCGCAGAAGACGCGGAGGATTTCGCAGAAAAGTCGCAGAGGTTGTTCTTCTACGGCTCTTCTGCGAAGCCTTCCGCGTTTTTTGCGGTGAAAACACCCGTGTGGGCAAGCCCCACCACCCCCTAGCGATACGCAAAGCGGTAGCGCAGGCCCAGGCTACCCCCGGCCTGCAAGACCTCGAAACCGCTAAAAGAGGTTTGCAGGTTTTGAATGAATACGTATTCGGCCGTGGCTTGCAGCTTGCGCCGCCGGCCGAAGCCGTAGCCCACATTCAGGCCCCCAATGGCGTGCCCACTCGTTGTTTGGCGGGCAAAGGCAAACTGGTCCTTTACCTGGCCATTGTCGTATTTTGTTTCGCTGAACCGCACTCGCGCATACGACAGGGCCACGCCCCCCACCACCTCAAACTGCACGCGCTGCAAGTACTGGCGCGTGATGGCGTAGCGCAGCAGTAGCGGAAAGGTCAGGGTTTGCTGGTAGTTTTCGGAGGCGTTGAGTAAAATTTGCTGGGCCCCAACCAATACGTAGCTCTCGCTACGGCCCGTGCCGGCCTGCCCCTGGTAGCCCAGCTGCACCGCCAGCCGGGGCCGCAGCTGGTAGCCCACGTACACGTAGGGGTTCTTCACCTCTACGCCGTAGCTGCCCACGCCGGCCCGCTGGAAAAACGATGGGAACCCACCCGGCCGCGCCGCATAGGGGTCAAAATTATCGAAGCGCACCTGGTAGTTGTAGCTGCCGCCCTGCACCCCCACGTAGTAGCGCGGGCGCAGGGTAGCGTCTTCGGCGGCGCTCAGGCGCAGGGGCAGGCGCGCCAGCGGCGGGGCCGCGCCCAGCAGCAGCCCCACCCGCAAGCTGGCGTTCAGCTGGAAGTCCGAGAATTTGGGGGCAATCAGCTGCGTAAGGCCCAGGTTGGCATCAATAAAGCCCAGCCGACCCAGCCGGCGCTGGAGGCCATAAAGCATGGCAAAGTCAGCCAAGCCTTTGTTGGACAAGGCATTACTCGGGAAGTAATAGTAGAAGGGCGTGTCGCGGGTGTGGCGGCCCAGGCCCGCCCCCAGGGCCACGGCGAAGTAGTTGCCCGAGAAGCTGCCCGCGTCTTTTCCCCGGCGGCGGCGGCGCTCCAGGTCGTAGTAGTAGCGGCCCATCAGCTGCACCCGGGCGCTGGCGGCGCGTTGCAACTGGCCATCGGGGCCGCGGTAGCGCACCACGGCCGGGCTCACCTCGCCCTGCACGGCCCAGGCCGGGCCCAGCTTGCGCTCGTAGGCCAGGTGCACGCCGTAGCGCGTGTAAAAATCGGTGGCCGAAGCCTGGCCGAGCGTGAAGTTGTTGAGCCCCAGCTTCCACTGGCCGCGCTCCAGCGTTTGCAGGCGCAGGGCCGTGGTATCGGGCCCGTTCAATACCTCTTCGCCGTAGCTGAGGCGGGCAGAGTCGGCGGCAGTTTGGGCAGCGGCCCGGTAGGGCTGGCCGAAGGAGCCACCCAGCACCAGGCCTAGCAGCAACGAGAACAGATGGACAAGACGCATGAGAAAAAGCTTAGGTGGGGGAAAAAATGCTTGGGGTGCCCGCCCCCAACGCAGGCAGCGCCAGCGGGGCTTTTTGGCGGGTGGAGGGCGCGTAGGGCCCCGGCCGGCCTAGCGGTAGCCAAAGCGGTAGCGCAGGCCCACTTTGGCGTAGGTGGCCGGGCGCTCGGGGTTGCTGAACAGGTGGTGCAGGTCTTCCTGCAAGCCGTAGTCCACGGTGGCCTGCACGCGGCGGCGGTGGCCCAGCCCGTAGCTGAGGGCGCCGCCCAGGTTGGCGGTGAGACCCAGGGCCCGGCGCTCAAACTCAAACCGCACCTGGTCGGTGACGGCGTAGCCGGCCGTCTCGTATTCCCGAAAACGCACCCCCGACCACACCGGCGTGAGGCCCCCCACCACTTCTACCTGCAGCCGCCGCTGAAAGGAGCGCGTGACGGCGTAGCGCACCTGCACGGGCACGGCCAGAATAGACTCGTCATAGAATCTGCTGCGCGGGTAGTAGTAATCGCCCCCAGCCCGGCGAATGCCCACCGCGCCGCCGCCAAAGTCGCTCTGGGAAGCGCCGTACTGCACCCCCACTTGCAGCGCCAGGCGCGGCTTGAGGTAGTAGCCGCCGTACAGGTAGTACGTTTTATCGTTGTCGTACTCACGCGTACCGATTGCTTCGTTGTTATACCCTGGGCCATAGGGCAGGTAGATGACGTATTTCTCGTACCCGTTGGCAGTTTCCTGGTAAGAAGCCGGGTACGGGTTGGCGCGGGTGTAGTGCGTGTGATAGCGGGCGTCGCCAAACTGGGCGCCCACGAAAAAGCGCGGCAGCAGGGCCTGCACCTCGTCGGGCTGCGCCTCCTGCGGGGCCGTGCGGGCAATGGTGGGCAGCGCCACCCCGATGCGCAGGCTGGCCACGGGCCCAAAATTCTGCGCACGCCCCGCCCGCAGCACGCCGCTCAGGCCCGCGTTCAGGTCCACGAAGCCGAAGCGGCCCAGCCGGCGCTGCACCCCGTAGAGCAGGGCCGCATCGGTGGCGGGGCCGGTGCCGTCGGCCAGCAGGTGAAACGGCGTTTCGCTGGGTCCCTTGCTCAGGCCCAGCCCCAGGGCCAGGGCGAAGTAATTGGCCGAGAAGCCCGCCGTGCGGTGGCCCCGGCGCAGGCGGTGCTCCAGGTTATAGTAGTAGCGGCCAGCTAGTTGGGCCCGCAGCTGCGCGCTGGCCACCGGGGCCCCGGCCGTCCCCTCGGCCCGGTAGTGAATGATGGCCGGGCTGGCTTCGACCTGCCCCGACCAGGCGCGGCCCAGGCGGCGCTCGTAGGCCAGGTGCAGGCCGTAGCGGGTGTAGTAGCCCGGCACGTCCTTGGTCTGGCTGAAGGGGTAGCCATTGAGAATGAAGTTGTTGAGACCCAGCTTCCACTGGTCGCGCGCCTGGCGCGGCACGGCCGGCAGCTCGGCGGCCGGCAGCAGCTCCTCCTCGTACTTGAGGTGGGTAGTGTCGGTGGGCGTGGTTTGGGCGGCGGCGGCCAAAGGCAGCAGCAAGCCGGCTACAAACGCCAATTGCCCCCGCAGAAAAGAGGAGAAGTATTTCATACTATCGTAATGGGCGAGATAATTTCAAGTCAAAATTCTAATAATCAGCTACTTACATCTTATCGGTAGCCGAAGCGGTAGCGCAGGCCCAGGCTACCGCTCGGCGTCAGGTCATTGATACTCGTAATCTGCAAGCCGGTGCGCAGGTCTTTGGCGGCCGTTAGCTCGGCGGTGGCCTGCACCTGGCGGCGGCGGCCAAAACTGTAGTTGGCCGCCAGGCCCAGGGTGGCGTGCAGCCCCCACGAGGTGCGCCGGAAACCGGCGGTCTGCTGGTCGGTAACCTGGTGCTGCTCAATGGCATATTCCCGATACTCGGCCGTGCTCCGCACCAGCGTAAGCCCACCCAGCGCCTCAAACTGCCAGCGCCGCAGAAAGACCGGCGTGAGGCTGTAACGCGCCACTACCGGCAGGGCCAGCCCGGTGGCCCGGTAGCGGCCGTTGCCCACCGCAAGCCGGCCGCCGGGGCTGGTAAAGGTGGTGTAGTTGAGGGCCGTGCTGGCCCAGTAAGTCGCGCCCGCCTGCACGGCCAGGCGGGGCAGCAGGTAGTAGCCGGCGTAGAAGGTCGGGGCGGGGAAAGCGAACTCTTCGTAATAGTCATAGCCCCTGTATGGCCCACCATAATTCGTTTCCCGCGTTTCGCCCCCTATCACTTCCTTCCTGCTCTCCGGGTAAGGGCTTTGCGCTGGGTATTGCAGCCGGTAGCCGATGCGGCCCGCCTGCACGCCCAGGTAGACCCGCGGGTGCAGGCTGGCCTCGGCAGTAGCTGGCACGGGCGGGGCCGGGTAGCTAGGCGGGCTGCCCAGCACCACGCCCAGCCGCAGGCTGCCCACTACGCCGGTTTGAAACCCGGAAGTAAAAAAATTACCCAGGCCGAGGCTGGCATCCATAAAGCCCCGGCGACCAAAGCGGCGCTGCACGCCGTAGAGCACCGCCACATCAACGGGGGCAGTGCCGCTGCTGCCGCTCGTTACCCCGCCCGCCAGCGGCAAAAAAGGGGCCTCCCGGTTGGACCCGCCCGGCCCAAACAAGCTGGCCCCGATGGCGACCGCTACGTAATTGGCCGAAAAGCCCGCCGTGCGCAGGCCCTGCCGCCGCCGCCGTTCCAGGTTGTAGTAGTAGCGGCTTGCCACCTGGGCGCGCAACGCGAAGTTGGTTTGGTTCTCCGTGTAGTAGCCGGTGCGCCTGCGCGTGATGGCCGGGCTCACCTCGCCCAGCACTGACCAGGCCGGGCTGCCCAACTGGTGCTCGTAGGCCACATGCAAGCCCGCTCGCCAAGAAGAAGCATAGGCCAGGGAGCCCACTAAAAAGTTATTCAGCCCCAGTTTCCAAACGCCGCGTTCTTGACGGGCGATAGGGCGCGGCGCGGCGGCAGCCGGGGCCGCCACCTCCTCGCCGTAGCGCAGGCGGGTGGTATCGGCGGGCGTGGTTTGGGCGGCGGCGGGGTGGGCCAGGCCCGGCAGCAGGCCAGCCCCAAGCAGCAGGCCGGCCAGGTAAGCGTAGAATCTGTTCACAAAAAATCAGGGTTTAAGCACCGACGAAACGCTGAGCGGGGCGGGCGGCAGCGGCTGGGTTTGCAGGGTCAGCGGGGCGTAGGTGGTAGTGGCGCGCACCAGCGGGCGCGGGCCAGCCACCGCCAGCGTGCCGTGGGTGGCGCTGCCCTTGCGGGCGGCGGCGTAGGCGGCGGGCACCGTGAGGGTGCCTTGCTGGGTGCTGAGCTGATAGGTAAACTGCTCGGGCTGCGGCACGCTGATAATCACCTCCGTACGGTCGGTTTCGATGCTGAGCTTGCGCAGCGTGGCGGCCGGCTGCACCCGCACGCTGCCGTAGAAGTCGTGCACCACGCAGCTGCCGCCCAGCTCGGTCAGCAGCACCGCCGACTTATTGGCCTCGCAGGTAAAATCGGCCTGCACGTTGGTGGCCGTGAGGTCGGCGTAGCGGGCCGTCACGCGGAGGGTGCCGCGCAGGTCGCGCAGGATAATTTTGCCGAAGCTTTGTTCCACTGATTGGCGGCCGGTGAGGTCGGCCAGCTCGGTTTGGCCGTAGGCGTTCACCACTTGCAGCGGGTTGCCGGCGGGCATAAACACCGTGAACTCGGCGCGCAGGTCGCTGCGCACGGCCGGCGCACCGGCCGGCAGCTCAAAGAAATTGAGCAAATCCAGCCCTTTGCCGTTTTGCTGCAAGCGGTACTGCGCCACGGGCAGGTCCTGCTCGGCCACGGCGCGGTCGGGGTGGCGGGCACTCAGGCGCAGCGTCACCTGCACGGTGGGCTTGTCCCAGGCCCGCACCAGCACGGTGGCTTTCTCGGCCCGGATGCGCACGGCCAGGCCCGGCGGGCAGGGCCAGTTCTGGGCCAGGGTGCGGGTCACCACCTGCACCTTTTGCTGCGCCCAGGCGGGCGGCAGGGCCAGCAGGCTTAGCAGCCCGGCCAGCAGGACCGCCTGGCTTACCCGATGTAACTTATAGATAATCATGATATTAGCAATTGAACCAACTCGCGGGTAACCGCGGCTTTCAGGTTGATAAGCTGGGTTTGCTCGCGCAGCAGCTCGGGCGAAGTGCCGAAGCGCCGGGCATCGAGGCGCAGGCGGGCTTCCTCGCCCTCCAGCTCGGTGAGCTGGGTGCGCAGCGAGCGAAACTCGCCCGACTGGCACACCGTGGGCAGCGACGAGCAGTGCGCATCAATGAAGGCCTGCCCCTGCTGCTCCAGCGGGTCGGGGGCGGCGAAGGGCACGGCCGCCAGCGCCCGCGGCTCGCTGGTCACCGGCGCTACTTCCTCGCTGTAGGCCACCGTTTCGTGCAAGGCCGTGGCCGCCGGCGTAGTGGTTGGGCGCAGCCCCCACCACCCGCCCAGCAGCAGCAACACGCTGGCTGCCAGGGCCAGAGCGCGCCGCGCCGGGCGGCTCAGCCAGGCGGGGCGGCCGGGCAGCGGCAGGGTGCGCAGCACTGCCGGAACCACTTCAGCGGGGGCGGCTTCGGGCGCGGCGGCGGTTTCGCCAGCATCGAGGCGGGCGCTGATGCTGGCCCACAGGTCATCGGCGGGCTCGTGGGCGGGCAGGGTCGGAATGGCGCGCGCCAGGGCTTCGGCGGCGGCCAACTGGGCCGCGAGGCGGGGCCAAGTGGCCGCGTCGGGCTCGTGGAGGGGTAGGGTAGCCACCGCCCGCCGCAGATTTGGAATGCCGCTTTCGGGCATGTCGGGGGTTGTGGGGTTCATGAGTAGAGGTGTTGAAGCTTGCGTTGGAGCAGGCGCTTGGCGTGAAAAAGCTGCGACTTGCTGGTGCCCTCGCTGATGCGGAGCAGCTCGGCCACCTCGCGGTGGGCGTAGCCCTCCACTTCGACCAGGCAGAACACGGCCCGGTAGCCGGCCGGCAGCTCGGCAATGGCCCGGTCGAGGGCCTCGCCGGTGAGGTTGTCGTGCCAGGCCACCAGCGGCTCGGGGTGCTGCTCGGGGTCGTACACTTCCATGCGCTGCTCGCACCGCAGCGTGCGCAGCGCGCGCCGCACCACAATAATTTTAATCCAAGCTCCCAGCGTGGACTGGTGCCGGAAACTGCTCAGCGATTGGAAGACTTCGATAAAGCCCTCCTGCAACGCGTCCTGGGCCAGGTCGCGGCTGCCCAGAATGCGGAGCGCCGCCGAGAACATGGCCGTTTTGTAGCGCAGGTACAGCTGGTGCTGCGCCTGCCGGTCGTGGGCCAGGCAGCCGGCCAGCAGCTGGTCGTCGGCGGAGGGCGCAAGGGGTAGCGGTGCTGGCATTAGCAGTAATTTGGCGTAAAGTGCCAGCCCGGCGCGCAAAGGTTGGTTGGGGCCGCACTTATTTTTTTAAAGCTTAGCCAGCGGGCAGCAGATGCCAACCTTTCTACTCGCAAACGCTTACTTAACAGCCACTTTCCCCTTCACCATCATGGGACTTTTCACCAACCGCGGCTTCCAGCCCAAGCGCCCCGCCAACCCTAAGCTGCCGCCCGGCCAATACGAAACCACCGATTTTCCGGTGCTCACCGCCGGTCCCACGCCCCGCATCGCACTCCCCAACTGGGAGTTTCGCCTCGAAGGCCTGGTCGAAGAACCCGTAAAATGGAGCTGGGAGGAGTTCAATAAGCTGCCCATGCAGGACTTCAACCCCGACATCCACTGCGTGACAAAGTGGTCGAAATTCGACACCCACTGGCGCGGCGTGAGCGTGGACACCTTGCTGGAGCACGTCAAGCTCAAGCCCGAGGCTCAGTTTGTTACGCAGTTCAGCTACGGCGGCTACACCACCAACCTGCCGCTGGCCGACCTGCGGGGCGGTAAAGCCTTTGTGGGCCTCGTGTACAACGGCCAGCCTTTGGCGCCCGAGCACGGCGGCCCGGCCCGGCTGGTGGTGCCGCACCTCTACTTCTGGAAAAGCGCCAAGTGGGCGCAGGGCCTGCGCTTCACGGCCACCGACGAGCCTGGCTTCTGGGAGCGCGCCGGCTACAGCATGTACGGCGACCCGTGGAAGGAGCAGCGCTACCGCGACGACGACGACGAGCCCGCGGCCAGCGCCACCAGCATCCGGCTATGAGCAAGATAACCTGGCAGTTGGCCACCGTTACCAGCATTCGGCCGGAAACGCCGCGCGTCAAGTCCTTCACCCTCAGCCTGCCCGGCTTTACGCCCCACCTCGCCGGCCAGCACTACGACCTGCGCCTCACCGCCGAGGGCGGCTACCAGGCCGAGCGTAGCTACTCCGTGGCCTCCCCGCCCGAGCAAACCGGCGAAATCGAGCTGACCGTTGAGTTGGTGGCGGAAGGCGAGGTGTCGGGTTACCTCTTCGAGGGCGTGGCCGTGGGCGACCCGCTGGAAGTGCGCGGCCCCATCGGCGGCTACTTCGTGTGGCGCGGCGAGCCGGCGGCCCCGCCGCTGCTGCTGGTAGGCGGCGGCTCGGGCGTAGTGCCGCTCATGGCCATGCTGCGCCACCGGCAGCACCTGGGGCTGCGCACGCCGGCCGTGCTGCTGTTCAGCATTCGCACGCCCGAGGAGGTTATCTATCAGGCTGAATTAGAGGCTTTAACCAAGGAAGACCCCACCTTCACGCTGCTGCTCGACTACACCCGCCAGGCCCCCACCGGCTGGGCCGGCTACCAGCGCCGCATCGACGCGGCGCTGCTGGCCGAGGTAGTGGCGCGGTTTGCTACGCCGCCGCAGTGCTTCGTGTGCGGGCCCACGGGCTTAGTCGAAAGCGTAGCGAACGGCTTGCAAGCCGTTGGCGTAGCTACCGAAAGTATTCTGACCGAGCGCTTTGGCCCCACGGGCGGGTAAGCCTGAACAACGCAAAAAAGAGCGCCCGCCTCCCTTACAGCGGGGAGGCGGGCGCTCTTTTTTAAGCCGGTGGCAACTCTTGTTGTAGCAGTTTCAGCAACTCTTCTTTAGCGATGCTGCCGGCTTCCGATTTGTCATAAATCGTTACCAGATAGACCGTTTCACTTTCGGCAGTTTGCTCCACGTAGTACGTGATAACGCGGAAGCCGCCGCTTTTACCGCCGCCCTTACTGGCGCTGGCCAGGCGGATTTTGTAAAGGCCCGCGCCCAGGCTTTCGCCCTGGCGCGGGTCAGTAATGATACTTTGTACAAGTGTGCGAAGCTCATTGGTGAGCGAAATGAATTTTTTACGTAGCCTTTTAGACCGGCGGTCAAATTCTGGTAACGTCCTAATCGTCCGCCTCATCTTTTTCGCTTTCCAATTCCGCAAATAATTCTTCTATCGGCCGGCCGGTAATCTTACCAGCCCGCAATAGCTTAACTTGCTCAATACTAGCGTGCAGCGCCTCCATCGAGATACTAATGTGGGTATCCGTATCCTCATCGTCATCCTCATTAACTACAGGAGTTACCGGCGGGCGGGCGGCGGGCGGCTCGGCCTGCACAATGAGCTGCTTGAGTTGCTGCTGAATACGCTGGGGCAGCACTTTGTACTGCTCAAACAAAACCTGGGCGGTGGTCATCGTGCAAGGGGCTAGAGAAGTGAATTTACGACAAAAAGAACTGTGCGCTAGGCATATACGCTCGTCTTCAACTCCTCAGCCAAAAAGCGTGAGGTGTGGCCCTTGCCGCTCTTGGCCACCTGCTCGGGCGTGCCCTGAGCCACAATGGCGCCGCCGCCCGCGCCACCTTCTGGGCCAATGTCGATGACGTGGTCGGCCACCTTGATTAGGTCGAGGTTGTGCTCGATGATGAGGACGGTGTTGCCCTTGTCGGCGAGCTTGTGGAGCACGTCGGCGAGGTGGCGAATGTCCTCGAAGTGCAGACCGGTGGTGGGCTCATCGAGAATGTAGAAGGTCTTGCCGGTGTCCTTTTTGCTCAACTCGGTGGCGAGTTTCACGCGCTGGGCTTCGCCGCCCGAGAGCGTGGTGGCCTGCTGGCCCAGCGTGAGGTACCCTAAGCCCACATCGGCCAACGTCTTGATTTTGCGCAGGATACGGGGCTGAAACTCGAAGAACTCCGTAGCCTTTTCCACCGTCATGTCGAGGATGTCGGTGATGGACTTGCCCTTGAAACGCACTTCCAGGGTTTCGCGGTTGTAGCGGCGGCCTTTGCAGGTTTCGCAGGGCACGTGCACATCGGGCAGGAAATTCATTTCGATGGTGCGGATGCCCGCGCCTTCGCAGGTTTCGCAGCGCCCACCCTTCACGTTGAACGAGAAGCGGCCGGGGCCGTAACCGCGGATTTTGGCCTCCGCCATCTCGGCAAACAGCTGCCGGATTTCGGTGAACACGCCCGTGTAAGTAGCTGGGTTAGAGCGCGGTGTGCGGCCAATGGGCGACTGGTCCACCTCAATCACTTTGTCAATCAGCTCCAGGCCGTCGAGGCTGCCGTAGGCCAGCGGCTCGCGGTGAGCGTTGAAAAAGTGCTGGTTCAGAATCGGGTACAGCGTGTCGTGGATGAGCGACGACTTGCCCGAGCCCGACACGCCCGTGACGGCGATGAGCTTGCCCAGCGGAAACTTAGCCGTTACGTTCTTAAGGTTGTGGCCCTTGGCGCCTTTCAGCACCAGCTCGGCGCCCTCGCCTACCCGCTTCTTTTTGCGCAGCTCAATGTTGCGCTTGCCGCTGAGGTAATCGGAGGTGAGCGAGCCCGAGTTGAAAATAGCTTCGGGCGTGCCCTCGGCCACGATGTGGCCGCCGTGGATGCCCGCGCCGGGGCCAATGTCGAGCACGTGGTCGGCGTGCATAATCATGTCCTTGTCGTGCTCCACCACAATCACCGAGTTACCGATGTCGCGCAGGTGCTGCAAAGCCTTGATTAGCCGCTCGTTATCGCGTTGGTGCAGGCCAATGCTCGGCTCGTCCATGATGTAGAGCACGCCCACGAGCTGGGTGCCAATCTGGGTGGCGAGGCGGATGCGCTGGCTTTCGCCGCCGCTCAGCGTGCGCACCGAGCGGTGCAGGCTGAGGTAGTCGAGGCCTACTTCGAGCAGGAAGCCGATGCGCTTGCGAATTTCCTTGAGCAGCTCGCGGGCAATGAGGTTCTGGCGGTCGCTCAGGCGCTCCTCCACGTCCACAAACCACGTCGATAACTCGTTGATATCCATCACCGATAGCTCGCCAATGTGCTTGTCGGCCAACTTGAAGTGCAGGCTCTCTTTCTTGAGGCGGTAGCCATCGCACACGGGGCAGGTCTGGGCCTGGGTGTACTGCTGAATCCACTCGCGGATGTTGTCGGACTCCGACTCCATCTGCCGGCGCAGGAAGGGAATAATGCCCTCAAACGGCTCCGTATAGACGGCTTTCGCGTCGTCGGCCTCGTCCTGGGTAATGCCGTGGAGCAGGCGCTTGAGCAGGTCGGGGTCCATCTTCTCAATGCTGGTATTGAGGCTGGCCTTGTGCTTTTTGAGGATGAGCTGGAGCTGCTGAAAAATCCAGATGTCGCGGTACTCACCCAGCGGCGCAATGGCCCCGCGGCTGATGCTCAGCTTGGGGTCGGGAATCACGGTTTCCTCCGTAATCTGCTGCACCTCGCCCATGCCGGCGCAGTGCGGGCACGCGCCGTAGGGCGAGTTGAAACTGAACGTGTTAGGCGCCGGGTCGTCGTAGGCGATGCCGGTTTCGGGGTCCATGAGGAAGCGCGAGAAGAACTGCGGCGCGGCCTTCTTGGCGTCGGGGTCGAGCACCAGCATGGTGCCCTTGCCGTGGGTCATGGCGTTCTGCACCGAGCCCGACAGGCGGAACCGGTCCTCCTCCTTCACCACGAGCCGGTCAATCACGATTTCAATGTCGTGGATTTTGTAGCGGTCCACCTGCATCTTGGGCGTGATGTCGAGCAGCTCGCCATCGACGCGCACCTTGGTGAAACCCAGCTTCGCAATCTTCTGAAAATCTTCGCGGTAGTGGCCCTTGCGGCCCTTCACCACGGGCGCCAGCACGATGAGCTTTTTGCCATCGTACTGCCGAAGGATGTAGTTGATAATCTGGTCGTCCGACTGCCGAATCATCTTCTTGCCCGTGGCGTAGCTAAACGCCTCGGCAGTACGCGCATACAGCAGGCGTAGGAAGTCGTATATCTCGGTAATGGTGCCTACCGTGGAGCGCGGGTTGCGCGAGGTCGTTTTCTGCTCAATGGAAATTACCGGCGACAAGCCCTCGATTTTATCGACATTCGGCCGCTCCAGCCCGCCCATGAAGGAGCGCGCGTAGGCCGAAAACGTCTCCATGTAGCGCCGCTGCCCCTCGGCGTAAATGGTATCAAAGGCCAGGCTCGACTTACCCGAGCCCGATATCCCGGTGAAAACCACCAATTTACCACGCGGAATGCGCACGCTCACGTTTTTGAGATTGTGCTCGCGGGCACCGTATACCTCAATGTAGGGCGCTTCGGCAGCCGCGCCCAGGAGTGGGGCCTGGTGCGCGGGGCCGGGGGCTGGGACGCGGGGCGGCAGCGTTTCGGGCGTGTCGTGCGCGGCGGCCACAGCCAGGCCGGCGGGCGCAGGCTGGCTGCCCACGGGTAGGTTGTGGCGCAGGTCGGGCCCCTGCTGCTCAGCCATTTCAAGTAGCTCGGCTTCGGTAGCGGCGGTCAGGATTGTGGCCGCGGGGGCGGCGGGCTTCGCGGCTTTTTTAGGAGCAGCTTGGGATTTTTTCGGAGCGGGAGCCACGGGAGCGGTAGCCGTTTTTTTAGCCATGCGGGCAAAGAGGAAGAACGAGCAAAGGTACGGGAATGGCCGGCCAGGGGTGGCGAAAAATCGAAGATTTCTGGCTACCAGTGGCGGTGGGCCGACCGACAGCAACAAGCTGAGCCCCCGATTGGTGCGCGGTGGCGCAATTTCTCTTTCTTTGCCGGGCCGTGCACCTCGGCGGCACTCTCTCTAAACCCTCCTTGCCATGCGTTTGCTTTTACGCCCCTTTTTGCGCCGGCTGGTGCTGAGCGCCGGGCTGGTGCTGGGCACCCAGGCGGCCTTTGCCCAGGCCAGCGCGGCGCGCCCCCGCGGCGGCTACGATTTTCTAACTATTACGATTATCAAATCGCCCTACAAAACGGATTGCCGCATGTTGGTGACGCCGGCCTTCCAGGGCGTGAGCGAAGTAAAGCTGGAAGAAGAATATACCATAACCAGCGACCGCTACCGCGAAAACCTGCACCACAACACCTTGCTGCTCAACCAGGCGCTAAGCGAATTGTCCGCGGCCGGCTGGGAGCTGGTCGAAACCCACGCCGTCCTGGAAGGCGTATCCCCCGCGCCCGTTGTCACGCGCTACCTGCTGCGCAAAGCCAAAAGCTGAGCCGCCGCGCATGGGCGCTCCCGCTCCCTGGTACCTGGCACCGTCCTTGCAACAAGAGCACACACCTACCTAACTCTCTCCTTTCATGAATTTCCTCCAAAAAACCGCCGTCCTCGGCCTGCTGAGCGCCCTGGACCTGGCCGCCGCGCCCGCCCAGGCCCAGGTTAATATCAACATCAACACGGGCCCGCCCGTGGTAGTGGGCGCGCCCGCCAACGCCCAGTACTACTACATTCCGGAGGCCAATGCCTACTACGACGTGCCCGCCCGCCGCTACCTGGTGAAGCGCGATGGCCGCTGGAACCGCTACGAGCGCCTGGAAGGCTACGACGTGCGCAATTTTCACCCGCAGTACATCGAGTACCGCGGCGCCGAGCCCTGGACCTACGACCGCAAGGGCCACCCCCACGGCCTGCCCCCCGGCCAGGCCAAGAAGCTGTATCGTGGTGACTATGACCATGACCATGACCATGATGACCACGGCAAGGGCCACAAAGAAAAGGGCCATAAGGACAAAGGCCACGGCAAGGACAAGCACTAACCAATTTACTGCAAGCCACTTGCATAAAAAGCGCTCTCCAGAGCGCTTTTTTTTGGCCCAAAAGCCAGGCGTCCGGGCTGGTCGATGAAGTACGTCTTTTGGTCTGCATAAGCGGGTTGTTCAACGAGGGCGGGTATTTGGGGCACCTGCTTTGCATGGTTAGGGTATCCTGTTCAACACCTTTTCCCAACCCTTTTTCAACGCACTGCCATGAAATTTCGCACCCACGTTCTCGCCTTTGTTTGCGGTGCTTTCGCGGCGCTGGCCGCCCCGGCCGCCCACGCCCAGGTAAGCCTCAACGCGCAGTTTGGCCACCCCACCTGGGGCCCGGCCGCTCCAGCCGGCGCACAGTATTACTACGTACCCGAAATTGATGGCTACTACGACCTGGCCGCCCGCAATTACCTCGTGCAGCGCAACGGCCGCTGGACGCCCATAGCCAGCATGCAGGGCTACAACCCCAGCAGCTTTCACCCGGTAGTGGTAGCCTACCGCGGCCGCCAGCCCTGGGCGCAGTACAATGACCACCACGCCCGCTACTACCGCCGCCCGGTAGCGATGCCGGTGCGCCGCCCGGTGGCGATGCAGCAACCCGGCCGCCGCCCGGTTATCGTGCAAAAAGTGAATCGCCGCGGCCAGCTCGTTACGCGCACCGTGCGCTAGGTAACCGCCGCGGGACCCTGGAGCCTCGCCCGGTGGGCGAGGCTTTTTTGGGGTAGTTCCGGCCGGGCGGGTAGTGGCCGGCGTAGTTGCCCTGTCTACCGAAGCAACGCGCCTGGTGGCGGCACGGCCCAAAACCCGGCACCTTACTTGCAGTTAGTCAGCCGCGTAGTCTTCCTTCTTTTTCCCTCCTTATCATGAACTTCCGCCTTCGTTATCTTGCTTTCGCGCTGGGCACTGGCCTGGCTTTTGCCGCCCCCATTGCTGCGCAGGCGCAAGTGAGCGTAGGCATTAACATTGGCACACCGCCGTGGGGCCCGCCCGTGCAGCAGGGCACGCAGTACTACTACATTCCGGAGATTGACGGGTACTACGACATCTACAACGGCACGTACATCGTGTTCGATGGCGTCCAGTGGATTTCGGTGCCTTACCTCGACGGCTACGACCCTTACTATTTTCACCCGCAACCGGTTAGCTACATTGGGGCGCAGCCTTGGCTCTACATTGGCACCTACCGCCAGCGCTACCCGCAGTACGTAACCGTGTACCGCGGCGGGGGCTACGGCGGCGGCGGGGGCTACGGCGGCGGCGGCCGCTACAACGGCCACGAGTACGGCGCGGGCCGAGTGTATGGCTACGACCGCGGCGGCTATGGCAACCGCGGCAACGTGGGCAACCGGCCCTACAACCGCGATGGCTACGGCGGCCGGGGTGGCATCTACGGCGGCCAGCCCAACCGCGGCGGTGGCTTTGGCGGCGACCACGATGGCCGTGGCGGCGACCGTGATGGCCGCGGCGGAGACCGTGATAGCCGCGGCGGCGACCACGATGGCCGCGGCGGCTTTGGCGGGGGTAACCCTGGCGGGGGCCAGCCCAACCGCGGGGGCACCGGGGGCAGCAACCCCGGCGGGGGCAACCCTGGGCGCGGTGGCTTTGGCGGCGGCCAGCCCGGCGGCGGGGGTAGCCCTGGGGGCGGCATGCAGCCCGCGCCGAGCCGCGGCGGCTTTGGTGGCCAGCCGGGTGGCGGCGGCCAGCCCAACCGC
The DNA here is from genome assembly GCF_030063445.1 of Hymenobacter sp. H14-R3. Taxonomy (GTDB): domain Bacteria; phylum Bacteroidota; class Bacteroidia; order Cytophagales; family Hymenobacteraceae; genus Hymenobacter. The sequence continues at coordinate 174,477 of NZ_JASITD010000003.1, forward strand.
AGCACTTTTGGTGGGCAGCCCAGCGGCGGGCAACCTGGCGGGGGCGACCAACGCGGCGGCGGCCAGCCCGGCGGAGACAACCCTGGCGGCGGTGGCCGAGGCAGACGCTAGAGCCTTGATAATCAAGCAAAAAAGGGGGGCGACACCGAATAGGTATCGTCCCCCTTTTTTGCTTGCCCGAGCGCAAACGCAGGCTGAGTTAGCGCAGGGCGGCCCAGTCCGTTTTGTCGTGCACGTCGGCGGGGGCGGGTAGCTTGCCCAGGCCCAGCAGCTCGGTAATGTAAATCATGTCGGTATCGCGGCCCATGCCGGCGGCGGCCACTATGCGGCCGTCCAGCACGTAGAGCGCCAGGAAATCCTGCTGGGCTACGTCGCCGTGGCAGGTGATTTCGTCCCACTTTTCGGCGTGGCCGGCGTAGCGCAGGCTTTTGCCATACTGCTGCGTCCAGAAGAAGGGCGCAGCCGTGAATTTCTGCTGCTGGCCCAGCATATTGCGGGCCGCCGCCTGGCCGTGCTGCTGAGCCACGCGCCAGTGCTCGATGCGCGTAGGCTGCCCGGTGGCCGCCAGTGGGAAGCGGGCAATGTCGCCAGCCGCGTACACATTGGCCGCGGCTTGCAGGTACTCATCTACGGCCAGGCCACCGTCTTTCTCCAGGGTGAAGGCTTCTTTCAGGAAATCAGTAGCTGGGCGCACGCCCACGCCGAGTATCACCACGTCGGCCGGCACCAGCTTGCCCGATTTAAGCTCCACGCCCACCGCATGGCCGCGCTCGCCAAGTATGGAGGTTGCCTCGGCCTCCGTTTCGAACTGCACGCCTTTTTCCTCGTGCAGCTTTTGGAACATCGCCCCGATTTCGGGCCCCAGCACCCGCACAAAGGGCACTTTTTCCTGGGCAATTACCGTCACGGCCCGGCCCTCGGCAATGAGGCTGCTGGCCGCCTCCATGCCAATGAAGCTACTGCCAATGATGACCACCTGCTGCGCGTTTTTGGTGGCGGCCAGCAGCGCGTCGGCGTCGGCCTTGGTGCGCAAGGGCAGCACGCCGGCCAGGTTGTGGCCGGGCAGCTTGGGCAGCAGGTTGGGCGTGCTGCCGGGGGCCAGCAGCAGCTGGTCGTAGTGCAACGGCGGCTGGCCGCCCGCCAGCTGCAGCTCCTGCTTGGCGAGGTCGAGGCCCGTAGCGCGGCTGTTGGGCCGCCATTCTATCTGCTGCGCTTCATAAAAATCTCTTTTGCGCAGTGGCAGCGTGGCTGGCGCGGCCTTGCCCGCCAGGTAGGCTTTGCTGAGCTTGGTGCGGTCGTAGGGCACGTCGGCCTCGGCCGATACCAGCACTACGCGGCCCGCAAAACCCTCGCGGCGCAGCGCCTGGGCCGCAAACTCGCCGGCTGCGCCGCCGCCCACCAGCACGAAGGTGCGGGTATCGGCGGCCGGGGCGGGGGCGGGGGGCGGCGTGCCCCCCAGCTCGGCCGTGGGCGTGGCCTCGGGCTTGTCGGTGCTGGCGGGTGGGTTGGCAGGCACCTGCACCCAAATGCGGCCCTCGGCCTCGCGCACGGGGTAGGTGGGCAGGTCGTCGAGGGCGGGCGGCTCACACAAGGTGCCATCGGCCACCCGAAAACAGGCGTGGTGCCAGGGGCAGATAATTTTGCCATTCAGCAGCTTACCTTTTTCCAGAGGCGCGCCGTAGTGCGGGCAGTTGGGCGCAAACGCGTGCACCTGCCCCTGGTGGCGGGCCAGCAGTACCGCAGGGCCACCGTCGGGCGTGGAAAAGGTTTTCAGGCCGCCTTCGGGCAGGCTGGCAGAGTCGGTGAGGTTGATTTCGGGGCGCATGGGCTGGGTAAGTGAGGGGCTACCTCGTGCAACGCACAGCCGGCCCGCCGGGTTGGCATAGCTTGCCCAGGGCGCTGGCCCGGCCGCCGGGTTCCTGGCCATAGTTTTGAAGCTACTGGTGGAAAAAAAAGGTTGAAGCTGGCTTACCCGAAGAGCAGCACACGCACCAGTGCGCGGTAGCCGCCTATAGCTCGCTACGGTCATAACCCCCACTGGTGCGCCAGCTATCACGGCTGGAAGTACCAGCCTTTTTTCCTGATGACGCTTTTATCTCCCGGCCGCTGCTGACAACGTGCGAAAACCCTCCCCAAGCGTAGCGCCGCGCAGCCGCAGGCCGGGCTGCCACGCCTCGGCGCACGGCAGCGGGCAGTTGCCGCAACGCCCGGTGGTGGCGGGCGCAACGCGCAACGGGTAAGGCCCCAGCCGGGCCACTACCTGCACCGCCACGGGCGGGTAATCGGCTGGCCAAATGAGCGTTGCGCTCAGCGCACCCGGCCGGGCCAGCTCGTGGCGCAGGCCATTACCCCCGTACACCAGGCCCAGGCCAAGTAGCACCCACCCGCTAAGCCGACCCCAGCGCGCCAGCGGCGCGCGCAGCACCAGCAATGGCCCTAGCACGGCCGCCCCAATAAGGTAGGCATAGGCAAAGCGCAGCGCCGGAGCCGCTACAAACCAGCCGCCGCCGCCCAGCAGCAACAGGCCGTAGAGCTGCACCTCAGCCCGGCGCAGCTGGTGGCGCAGGGCCGCGGGCCGGCGCAGGGCCAGCCACAGCAACCAGCCCAGCACCAGCGCCGCCCCCGCCAGCCCAAGCACCAGCAGCCGTTTATCGGCGGGCTCCTGCTGGGCCCACCACGGCGGCAGCCATTGGCGCAGCGGCTGCCCGGCGGCCAGCGACCAATCAGCCAGGGGCCGCCGGGCAAAGAGCCGGATTTCGGCCAGGTCGGCCAAGCGCTGGGCTTCGGGCACCAGCCAATCAGGCCCCGGCGACCACCCCACCAGGGGATAAGCTAAGTAACCCGACAGCAGCACGTTGCGCCCCAGCCAGGGCAGCAGCACTACCGTCACTACGCCCCCCACCACGGCCAGCCCGCGCCCCCAGGCCCGGCGCGGCAGCCGCAGCAGGGCCGCGGCGGGCCACAGCAGCAGCAGCCCCGCCGAGGGCTTAAACGTGAGGGCCGTAGCCGTGAGCAGTGCCAGCCAGGCCAAGCCGCCAAGGGCGAAGCGAGGCGTTTCGAGCAGCGCGCCCAGCAGCAGCAGGCCCCACACGGCCACCGTGCTATCGGGCAGCGGCGACGAAATCCAGGGCCGCAGGGCCATGAGCAGCAGCAGCAGCGTGCCCAGGTAAAACCAGCTCAGCCAGGGCTGCCCACCCGGCCGGGCGTGGCCCGCCGCCCGCCGCACGTGGTGCAGCACCAGCAGCAGGCAACCCAAGCTGTTGAATACCTGCTGAAAAGCCGGCCCGCGCCCGGCCGCCGGGCTAAAAAACGCCGTGAGCAAGTGCGCGTGCGAATTAAAAGCCAACCGCCCCTGCAAGTTGCCCAGCCCCGGCACCACCGGGTAGTGGTGCAGCCATTGCACAAACTGCGCGTGATACAGCGCCGCATCGGGGAAAACGGGCGGCTGGGCCGCGTGCACCAGCACCAGCGCTACCAGCACGGCCGCCAGCGCGCCCGCCCCTACCCCGGCCTGCCGCCACGCGTGGGCATAGCTCCGCAGCAATTGGTGCAGCTGCCCGCGGCCCGCCACCAGGCAGCCAACCGCCAGCACACTCAGGCCCACCTGTAGGCCCAGGGCTACGGGCAGGCTAAAACTGAGCCCGGCCACGAGCCAGGCCAGCGCGGCCAGCCCGGTCAGGCCCAGTAGCTCGGGGCTGGTGGTCAATACGGTGGGTAGCGGGCCCGCCAGCCGGCGCAGGGCTGCCGCCAGCCCCAGCCCGAGGCCGAGCGACACGCCCAGCGCCCAGCCCCAAAACAGCAGTATCAGCAGCATATTTCAGTGGGGCTAGCGCGCCGCCCGGCGTTGGCCGGGCCGCGGCGCGGCCTAAAACTCGGCGTTCTTGGGGAAGCGCGGGAAAGGAATCACGTCGCGGATGTTGGTCATGCCCGTCACAAACAGCACCAGGCGCTCGAAACCCAGGCCAAAGCCCGCGTGCGGCGCGGTGCCGAAGCGGCGCGTATCGAGGTACCACCACAGCTCGTCTTCGGGCACGTGCATCTCGGCCATGCGGGTTTGCAGCTTCACCAGGTCTTCCTCGCGCTGCGAGCCGCCGATGATTTCGCCGATGCCGGGAAAGAGCACGTCCATGGCCCGCACGGTACGCCCGTCATCGTCCAGCTTCATGTAGAAAGCCTTGATTTCCTTGGGGTAGTTGGTGAGGATAACCGGCTTCTTGAAGTGCTTCTCCACGAGGTAGCGCTCGTGCTCGCTCTGCAAATCGGTGCCCCAGTCCACGGGAAACTCGAATTTCTTCTTGGCCGACTTCAAAATCTCCACCGCCTCGGTGTAGGTGAGGCGCTGAAACTCGTTGGTGGTCACAAAGTTGAGGCGCTCCAGCAGCTCCTTATCGTAGGTGTCGTTGAGAAATTGCAGGTCCTCGGCGCAGTGCGCCAGGGCGTAGCGCACCAGGCTTTGGAGGAAATCCTCGGCCAGGTCCATGTTGTCGGTGAGGTCGTTGAAGGCCACTTCGGGCTCAATCATCCAGAACTCGGCCAGGTGGCGGGCGGTGTTCGAGTTTTCGGCCCGGAAGGTGGGCCCGAAGGTGTACACGCTACCCAGCGCCATGGCCGCCAGCTCGCCTTCGAGCTGCCCGCTCACGGTGAGGTTGGTTTGCTTGCCGAAGAAATCCTCCGCGTAGTCTACCGCGCCGTCGGCGGTGCGGGGCGGGTGCTCGGGCGGCAGGGTAGTGACGCGAAACATCTGGCCCGCACCCTCGGCATCGGAGCCCGTGATGATGGGCGTGTGCACGTAGTAAAAGCCGTGGTCGTTGAAATACTGGTGAATGGCAAACGCCAGCGCGTGCCGGATGCGCAGCACCGCCCCAAACGTGTTGGTGCGGGGGCGCAGGTGGGCAATTTCGCGCAGGTGCTCCAGCGAGATTCCTTTCTGGTCGTTGCCTTTCTTTTGCAGCGGGTAGGTTTCGTCGGCCGTGCCGAGCACCGTTATCTCAGTAGCCTGAATCTCAACGGCTTGCCCTTTGCCCTGGCTGGCTACCAGCTGGCCGCGCACGGCGATGCACGAGCCCGTAGTAATTTCCTTCAGGCTCTCCTCCGGGAAACCCTCGGCAGCAGCCACTACTTGCAGCGTAGCGAGGCACGAGCCGTCGTTGAGGGCAATAAACTGCACGTACTTGTTGCCGCGGCGGGTGCGTACCCAGGCCTTCACCAGCACTTCGCGGTTGAGGTCGGTACTTTTGAGCAGGTCTTGGATGCGGGTGCGGCGGAGCTGGTCGGCAGGCATAAAGAGGGATTAAGGAGTGGGGCAAAGGTAGGTTCCAAGGTCAGTGTACCTCAAACACGCTGGCCCCGCCCCCCGAAAACACCCAGATGAAGCGCCCGGCCCGGTCAAAGCTCAGCCACTTCAGCATCTCCCCTTTGTCTTGCGGCAGGCCGGTGGTAAAGGCTTTTTGCCGGAAGCCCAGCCGGGCTACCTCGCCCGTAGCAAAGCAGTAGAAGTAGAGCCCGCCCTGCGCGGCGGGCAAGTACTGGTTCCAGCCCGCCAGCGTGCCATCGGCCGTTAGCCGCACGCTGGCCCAGTGCGTGGGCACGTGTTGCAGCAGGGCGGTGGCCGTGGCCGAGCGCGGCTCCACGGCCAGCAGGGCCAGCCCCCGCCCCGTACCAGCCCCGCCCATGCGGGCCGAGTAGTAGCCGCCAAACGTGGCTACCTGTAGCTGCCCCGCCGCGTAGCGCAGCGCCAGTAGCTGCGGCGCGTCTATCAGGTCGCCCAGGCTGGCTGGCAGTTGTTGCTCGGCGCGCAGCGCGGCGCTTAGGGTAAGCGGCTGGGCCGGCGCTACCTGGTAGAAGGCGGCGGGCGGTGGTTGGGGGTGGCTATCGGCCTTCAGCGCGTGCCGCAGAGTTCGGAAAAAAGCGGGTGGCAGCGGCCCGGCGGTCGGCCGCAGGCGCAGCAGCCCTAAAAACAACTTCCGGCCCCAGAACTGGCCGTGCTCGTAGGCCACGGCCAGCTCGTTGGTATCGGGTAGCCAGCAGGCCGCGCCTGGGCAGCCGGCGCGGCCGGTGAAGCGGGCGGGCAGCACCTGGGGCTGCTGGTCGGGGCCCAGCACGTCGAGCACCCGCGGCACGGGCTGGCTCAGGGTATCGAACAGCAGCACCTGGTCAAGAAACACTACGCCAAAGCCCTGCTCGTAAGCGAATAATGCGCCGCCGCCGTAGGTGCGCTCCTCAAAGGTGTCGCCCGCCTGCTGCCACTGCTGGTAACGGGCCGAAAGCGGGCGCAGGTCCTGCCCCGGCCCAGTGGGGCCGTCGAGCGAGAGCCGCCACAGCTGCCGGTCGTGGGTGAGGGCTACGGCGGCCTGGCCTTCGTGCAGGGCCAGGCACTGGCGGGTGAAGCCGTAGGGTCTCGGAGTAGGAAAGTCGCGGTACTTGCTGAATTTCATCGTGCTGCCCAAAGGCGGAGGCGCAAAATAAGCCGCGCCGGCGCGCCTGGCCCCCAGCCAGTGGCACTGGCGGCAAACCGGCCGTAGTCCGCCACCCAGCGGCCCCGCCAGGAAGCTGCGCCGGGGCCGAGAGTTAACCTCACCCGTGCATTGGGAGTATGAGACTACGGTAGCCAGGGCCAGCCGCGCCGTAGCTTGCCGGGCCGGAGCCGCCGCCGCCCGCGCCGGTTCGCGGCGCGCCGGGTTCCTACGGGCTGCTGCCCCACCCTACTGTCTTCTATTCTAGCTCCCTTATGCAACGCCTCGACCTCAAGCAGATGCTCTCGCAGCGCCTCTCGCCCCAGCAGATTCAGTTTATCAAGCTGCTGCAAATTCCTACGGCCGAGTTGGAGACCCGCATCAAGGAGGAAATGGAGGTGAACCCCGCCCTCGAAGAAGGCGACAGCGAGGACGCCGACGACCGCGACGACAACTCGGAGGAGGCCCCCGAGGCCGATGACCCCAACGACTCGCTCGACAACGACGAGAACACCCTGGACGAGGATTTTGCCCCCGCCGGGCAGGACGCCCCCGAGCCCGCCGAGGAGAGCTTCAACACCGACGACTACGCCGACGAGCGCCCCGAGCCCGCCGCCGAGCCCGAGGCCCTGGGCATCGACAACGACAACCACGAAATCGACATCAGCGATTACGTAAACGACGATGAGATAGCGGGTTACAAAATGCAGGGCGACGGCCCCGGCGACGAGGAGGAGCGCGAAATGCCCCTGGCCGACAACAGCGGTTCGCTGCAAGACTCGCTGCTCGACCAGCTGCACTTTGCCCAGCTCGACGAGCGCCAGCAGGCCATTGGTGAGCAGCTGGTGGGCTCCATTGACGGCGACGGCTACATCCGCCGCGACCTGGCCGCCATTGCCAACGACCTGGCCTTCAGCCAGAACCTGGAGGTGAGCGAGGACGAGATTGAGGCCGTGCTGCGCGTGGTGCAGCAGTTTGACCCGCCCGGCATTGCCGCCCGCGACCTGCCCGAGTGCCTGCTCTTGCAGCTGGAGCGCCGCCACCAGGACGAGGACACCCTCAACGCCGAGCGCATTCTCACCGAAACGTTTGACGAGTTTACCAAGAAGCACTACCAGCGCATTCAGCAAAAGCTTGATTTAGAAGACGATGAGCTGAAAGACGCGGTGGCCGTTATTCTGCGCCTGAACCCCAAGCCAGGCGGCAACGGCCCCGTAAACGCGGGCCGCGGCAGCGGCGGCGGGGCCCAGTACCTCATGCCCGACTTCATCCTCACCAACGACAACGGCGAGCTGAACCTGACCCTGAACGCCCGCAACGCCCCCGAGCTGCGCGTGAGCCGCGACTACCGCGAAATGCTCCAGACCTATGACAAGGCCGCCAAAAAGGACCAGAAAATGAAGGAGGCCGTGAGCTTCGTGAAGCAAAAGCTCGACTCGGCCAAATGGTTTATCGACGCCATCCGGCAGCGCCAGAACACGCTGCTGCGCACCATGTCGTCCATTGTGGAGCTGCAACGCGAGTTCTTCATGACCGGCGACGATTCGAAGCTGCGGCCCATGATTCTCAAGGACATCGCCCAGCAAATCAGCATGGATATCTCGACCGTGAGCCGCGTGGCCAACTCCAAATCGGTGCAAACCGAGCACGGCATCTACCCCCTCAAGTTCTTCTTTTCGGAGGGCATCGCCACCGATTCGGGCGAGGACGCCAGCAGCCGCGAGGTCAAAAGCATCCTGCGCGACCTCATCGGCAGCGAGAAAAAAGACCACCCCCTCAGCGACGATAAGCTGGAGAAAATGCTGAATGCCCGCGGTTACAACATTGCCCGCCGCACGGTGGCCAAGTACCGCGAGCAGCTTAATATTCCGGTGGCCCGGCTGCGCAAGGAGCTGTAAATCAAATTTATTCCTTAAAACAGAACCCGCTCTTCACCGTCTGGCTGGAGGGCGGGTTTTTCGCTTAATTACTTATGAGTCAACGAATCATTATCACCGGCGCCACCGGCATGGTGGGCGAAGGTGTGCTGCTCACCCTGCTGCAACAGCCTGGGGTGGAGCAGGTACTCAGCATCAGCCGTAGCCCCAGCGGGCACGCGCACCCCAAGCTGCGCGAGCTGCTGGTGCCCGATTTTTTTGAGTTGGGCGCCGTTGAAGGCGAGCTGGCGGGCTACACGGCGTGCTTTTTTTGCGCGGGCGTGTCGTCGGTGGGCAAGAAGGAGTCCGAGTACACGCACCTCACGTACGACCTGGCGCTCCACTTTGCCCGCGCGCTGGTGCGGCAGTCGCCAGCGGCCACGTTCTGCTACATTTCGGGGGCGGGCACTGGCGGGCGGGCCATGTGGGCGCGGGTGAAGCGCCGCACCGAAACCGACCTGCTGGCCCTACCCTTCGGGGCGGCGTTTATGCTGCGGCCGGGCTTTCTAAAGCCCGTGGCGGGCCAGCAGCACGTGCTGCCGATGTATCGCTGGGTTGGCTGGCTGCTTCCGCTGGCGCGGCGGCTGGGCTTCGGCTCCACCCTACGTGAGCTGGGCCTGGCCATGCTGCACGCGGCCCAGGGCGGGACCGGCAAGCCGGTGCTGGAGGTGAAAGACATTGTGCAGCTGGCCAGGCAGTTACCTGCTTCCTAGCCCTCGGCCAGCCGCAGCAGCACCTCGTAATAGGGCCGGCCCAGCACCCGCGCCCGCAGCCAGGCAAAAAAGCTAAGTACTTGTAAATCTTCTTGTTGGGTTGACAGGAAAGCCGGCATCGTGGCCACCCGATTAGCAAAGGCCGAGGTGGTGGCCACGGCGGGGTCGTCGATGATTTCGTGCACCAGGGCCAGGTAGTGCAGCACCGCGCGGTAGGGGCCGCCGGCGTGGGCGGCGGGGGTATCGGGCGTGGCCTCGGCGGCCGGAAACTGCTCGTGCAGCCGCCGCTCAATAACCCGCAGCCGGCCTAGGGCCAGCTCGGGGTTGCCCAGCTCTATTTGAATGAGTAGCTCGCCAATGTTGTGGTTCAGCAGCCATTCGAGGCCTTGGTGCTGCTCCAGCCAGTGGTCGGTGCGGTCGAGGCTGATGAGGGTTTGGTTGGCCTGGGCAAACTTGCCTTGGGCGAAATAATGGAAGCTGATTTGTAGGCGCGCCGTGAGCTGGTCGGCGGGCGGCAGCGCGGGCCGGGCTTTCAGTACTTCCTCCAACAGACTGATACTATCGCGGTTACGATTCAGGAACGCGTAGTTGGCGGCCAGCAAAAACGTAAGGCGCGGCCCCATTTCGGCAAACTGCCGGCCCGGCGCGGCGGCCAGCACGGCCCGCGCCTGCTCCAGGTACGCCACCGACTCGGCAAAGCGCCGGGCGCGGTACAGCGCGTGGGCCAGCATGTAGAGCAGCCGCAGCTGGTAGCCGCGCTGGGCGGGCGCAAAGCCGTGGCGGCGCGCCATGAGCCCGTAGCAGCGCTCCACAAAGGGCGCAAACGTGGCAAAGTCGCCGCGGGCCAGCATGGCGTGGCGCGCAATGCTCAGCAGACGGCACAGCAGCGAGGGCGAGCGGGCAAAGGCCTCCTGCAAGTCGTACTCAACCAGGATGTTGCGCAGCAGCTCATCGACGGGCACGGTGCCGCGGCCGTGCACGCGAGCCTGGCGCAGGCGCTGCCGCAGCAGGGCATCGGCAATGCCGGCGCGCTCCTCCTCGTCGGCGGCTTTTTTGTTGCGGTGGCGGCGCTCAATTATCGCCTCCAGCGGCTCGGCGTGGGGCGAGTGGGCGTACTGAATCTGCACGTTGTACACGGCGTTCAGGGGCTCGTACTGCTCGTTGTCGAGGGCCAGCTTTTCGGCCTTGCGCAGCATCGTCCAGGCCAGGCGCGGCACGCCGGCCCCAAACAGGTACTGGGCCAGCGTGAGGTGGCCGCGCACGGGGGTGGCGGCCGTGGCATCGTGCTGGCGCTGGCGCAGCAACAAAAAATCGGTGAGCTGGCGCAGCAGCCGCTTACGCAACGCGTAGTAAGCCACGGGGTTAGGCTCGTCGGGGTAGAGCTTTTTGATGAGCACTTCCGAGTCGTATTCCTTGGGGTGCAGCAGCAGGGCCAGCAGGCGCACATCCTGGCGGCCAGCGGGGCGGCGGCGCTGCCACTGCATGTACTGGGCCAGGTCGCGGCGGTCGTCGGGGGCCAGGGTTTGCAGGGTCAGGCGCAGGTCGTCCATAGAGGGCAGGTCGGTTGGAAAGCCGAAAGTAAGCGGGCTGCACCTGAAACCGTAGCGGCCCCCAACCTGCGGCTTATTTCTGCCGTACAAGCTTCGCAACCCACCACTTTCTTTTCTCAATCATGGACGCTAATAACAACAACATCGACGACAGCACCGAGCTGAATACCCGTGGCAACTGGAACGAAGTAAAAGGTGCTGCCAAACAGAAGTGGGGCCAGCTCACCGACGACGACATGACCTACGACGAGGGCAAGCAGGACGAGTTCTTCGGTAACATCCAGAAAAAAACCGGCCACGCCATCGACGAAATTAAAGACTGGTTCTCGCAGACCTTCAGCGGCACCAGCAACGACCCCAACCGTCCGTCGAACCAGCATTAATTCAGCCTAATCGCTTTTTGAAAAAGCCTCGTTCCTATCTTGGAGCGAGGCTTTTTTTATTTAATGAGTGAATTGTGAAGGAGTGAGTTGTGAAGAAGTAGCTGTTTGGTTAATTCTGCCATTCGCCAACTCACTCCTTCACTCCTTCACCAACTCACCCCTTCACAATTATTTCAGTCCCAGAGGCTGGCGGCTACGCGGTAGGTGTTGGCGTGGGCCTCTACGATGTCGGCTATGCGCTCGGAGTAGCCGCCGCCCATGCACACGACCACGGGCAGGCCGCGGCGATGGCAGGCGGTGAGCACCAGCTCATCGCGGCGGCGGCAGCCGGCGCGGCTCAGGGCCAGGTGGCCAAGCTTGTCGGTAGCCAGCACATCGACGCCGCTGAGGTAGAACACAAAGTCGGGGCGCACCTGCTCGTCGAGCAGGCGGGGCAGCACGTCGGCCAGCTGGGCCAGATACTCGGCATCGCCGAGGCCGTCGGGCAGCGCCAGGTCGAGGTCCGATACCTCCTTTCGGCCCGGGAAGTTGCGCGCCCCGTGCATCGAAAACGTAAACACCCGCGGCTCGTGCTGAAAGAGGGCCGCCGTGCCGTTGCCCTGATGCACATCGAGGTCGATGATGAGAATCTGGCGCACCCGCGCCGGCTCATGGGCCAGCAGCCAGTTGGCCGCCACGGCTTGGTCGTTGAGCAGGCAAAAGCCCTCGGGGCGGCCCGCAAATGCGTGGTGCGTGCCCCCAGCAATGTTGAGGGCCACGCCGCCACCCGCCAGCACCCGCTGCGCGCAGCCGATGGTGCCGCCGAGCAGGGTCATTTCGCGGTCGGCCAGCGCAGGGCTCCATGGGAAGCCGCTGGCCCGCTCCTCCTGGCGCGTGAGCTGGCCGTGCAGCAGGCGGTGCACGTAGTTGGCTTCGTGGGTAAGCAGCACATCGGCCAGCGGCGGCGGGGTAGGCACGAAGAAATCGCTGGCCGTGGCGGTGCCTTCGTGCAGTAGCTGCTCGGGCAGCAACTCGTACTTGAGCATGGGAAAGCGGTGGCCGGGCGGCAGGGGCAGCAGGTAGTTGGGGGCAAACGCAATATTCATAGAGGAGGCCCACGCGGGAGCCGAAATGAAACTAAACGGGGAACCTAGGCACCGGCAGAAAGCGCAGTTAGCAACGAGCCGCGCAGGACAATTCGGCGACTTTAAACGGGTATTGAACGAGTGCTTAGCTTATTAGCTTGCTACGGGCAATCCAACTTGCAGGCACTGTCGTAGCTTTGCTATGATTCGTCAGTAAGTTGTAATTTTCCCGCCTCTTAATTTCTGTTGCTCAGCATGGCTTCTCCGCATCTCAGCGCTTCCCACCGCTCGTCATCGTCCCACCCCTATCGCCGCTCCTCCTTCAACGGGGCCAGGCAGCTGCAGGCTGCCGGTGCTTCTACGCGGCGTACGCTGGTGGTAGTGGGGTTGCTGGTGGCGGCGCTGGTCGTAACGCTGGGGGTGGTAGCCTACCACCTGGCCACTAGCCCGCAGTAGCAAGCCGGAAGACTAACGGCTACTATTCATCGAGCAGGCCGCCAAAAAGGCCGCCCAGCACGGTGCCGCTTTCTTTCTTGGCATTGCCGCCCCACGGGGCCAGGGCCTGAATAAGCTTCTTCACGGGCATCGACTGAATCCAGACGCGGCCGGTGCCGCGCAGGGTGGCCAGCATCAGGCCCTCGCCCCCAAATATCATCGACTTGAGGCCGCCCGCGCGCGCCACGCTAAAGTCAATACCCGGCTCAAACGCTACCACGCAGCCCGTATCCACGCGCAGCAGCTCGTTATTCAGGCGCTTTTCGATGATGGTGCCGCCGGCGTGCACAAAGGCCTTGCCGTCGCCGGTCAGCTTTTGCAGAATAAAGCCCTCGCCGCCAAATAAGCCGGCCCCGAATTTCTGATTGAAATGCACGCTGATTTGGGTGCCCCGGGCGGCGGCCAAAAAGCCATCTTTCTGCACAATGAGGCCTTGGGGCATGGTGCCCAAGTCAACAGGAATAATAGTGCCCGGATAAGGGGCCGAAAAAGCCACCCGGCTCTTGCCTGAGTTACCCCGGTGCGTAAAGTGCGTCAGAAACAAGCTCTCGCCGGTGATGAGCCGCGTGCCCGCCGAAAACAGCTTACCCAACAGGCCCTGGTCGGGGGAAGAGCCATCGCCCATCTTGGTTTCGAAGGCAATGTCTTCCTCCATGTATACCATGGCACCGGCCTCGGCAATCACGGTTTCCTGGGGGTCCAGTTCTATTTCGAGCACCTGGATGTCGGCGCCAATAATTCGGTAATCAACATCGTGCGAGCGCATGGCCAGGGAAATTTGGGTGGAGCACAAATGTAGCGTCCGCCCCAAATTACCGGCCCCAGTCGGCCCCGGGCCGCTCCCAGCTTGGCTGGGCCACCTAGCGCAGTAGCCATGTAGCCAACGTGTTGATTACCAAATTCTTACTATTCGGGTAGCTCTTGGCGGGTCTCGGCGGCCTCGTCGTCGTCGGTAGCGGCGGGCTTTTTGCGCTTGGCCTCGCGGCTGGTGCGCTTCATAAAGTCCTCGTCGGTTTCTTCTGGCTCTTCGGGCGGGCCATCGGTGGCGGGGAAGTTTTCTTCATCTTCGCGGGCCAGGCGGGCTTCTTCGGCAGCGGTGCGGGCCTGCGCTTCTTCGCCGAACTGCCCCTCGCGGTGCACTATTTTCTTGTCGCGCACGTGGCGGCCCAAAAACTGGTTTATCTGCTCGATGGAATAGTTGGAGGTGATTTCGCCCAGCGGGTTCACGCCGATTTCGAAGCCATCCAATTCTTTATGCACGCGGGCTTTCTTCTCAGGCTCGGCGGGCTTCTGCTTGGGTTTGGTGGGTTTCTTAGCCATTTCTCTTTCAAGAAGTCAGTAACGATGAGCAACTACGGGCCAACGCAAGAGGCCGCGTCGTAGTGCATACGGCGCGGCCTCGGGTTGGGGTTTGGTGGGCCGGGCGCTAGCTCAGGCGCTCGATGGCCATGCGCAGGCGCTTGGCTACCTCGCCAGTACCCAAGATGGCCAGCGTTTCGAACAGGTCGGGGCCGGCGGCTGCGCCAGTCACGGCTACGCGCAAGGCCTGCAATACCTGGCCCGGCTTCAGGCCCTGATCTTCTACCGTTTGGGTAAAAATCGCCTTCAGCACCTCCGCATTGCTGCTGGGCTCCGAGGTGGCGGGCAGGGCTTCGGCGTAGGCAGCCAGGGCGGCGCTCACCTGCGGGTTCCACTTCTTGCTGATAACCGCCGGGTCGTACTCGGTGGGGGCTTCGAAAAAATACCGGGCTTCCTGCCAGAAATCCTGCGGGAAGCTCACGCGCTCCTTCATCACGCCCACAATCTGTTCGGCCTTGGCTTGGTCGCAGGCAATGCCGTGCGCGGCCACGGCCGTGAGCAGGTAGGGCGCCAGCTCGGCATCGGACTTGGCGCGCAGGTAGTGCTCATTAAACCACTTCACCTTGGCCTGGTCAAATTTGGCGGGCGACTTGCTCACGCGGTCAATCGAAAAGGCCTGAATCAGCTCGTCCATCGAGAAGATTTCCTGCAACGTGCCGGGGTTCCAGCCCAAAAAGGCCAGAAAATTGATTAGCGCCTCGGGCAGGTAGCCTTCCTCGCGGTAGCCTTTGCTGAGGGTGGGCTCGCCGGTTTCGGCGTCGGTGCCGCGCCACTCGGTGGCAAAAACCGGGAAGCCCAGGCGGTCGCCATCGCGCTTGCTGAGCTTGCCCGTGCCATCAGGCTTGAGCAGCAGCGGCAAGTGGGCAAACTGCGGCATGGTCTTTTCCCAGCCCAGGTAGCGGTAGAGCAGCACGTGCAGCGGCGCGCTCGGCAGCCACTCTTCCCCCCTGATAACGTGGGAGATATCCATCAAATGGTCATCCACGATATTGGCCAGGTGGTAGGTCGGCATGCCGTCCGATTTCATCAGCACCTTGTCGTCGATGGCGCTCGAATGCACCACTACCCAGCCCCGAATCATGTCCTGAAAGCGCACTTCCTCCTTGCGCGGCACCTTGAGGCGAATCACGTAGGGCGTGTTGTTTTCGAGCAGCGCCTTCACCTCGTCCTCTGGTAGGGTGAGCGAGTTGCGCATTTGGGCACGGGTAATGCTGTTGTACTGTGGGTTGGGCACCTTGGCGGCTTGCAGGCGCTCGCGCATCACATCCAGCTCCTCGGGCGTGTCGAAGGCATAGTAGGCGTAGCCGTCGCGGATGAGCTGGTCGGCGTAGGCGCGGTACATGGGCTTGCGCTCGCTCTGGCGGTAGGGCGCGTGGGGGCCGCCCTTCCAGGGGCTTTCGTCCAACTCAATACCCACCCATTCGAGGCTTTCGCGGATGTAATCCTCAGCACCGGGCACAAACCGATTTTGGTCGGTGTCCTCGATGCGCAGTATCATGGTGCCGCCCAACTTACGGGCCAGCAAGTAGTTATAAAGCGCCGTACGAACGCCGCCAATGTGCAGCGGCCCCGTGGGCGAAGGTGCAAAGCGCACCCGAACAGGTCGGTCAGTCATAGTAGGTGCGGTAAGCTTTAGCTTGCCGTAAAGAATATGCAAAGGTAACTTCCGGCCCACGGGAAAAGCCGTTCGACGGCAAGCCAAAGCTTACCGCACTACCTACCCTACCGCGATACAGGAAATTTCCACCTCCACATCGCGCGGCAGGCGGGCTACCTCCACCGTTTCGCGAGCCGGGGCGGTGGCCTCGTCAAAGTAAGTACCGTATATCTGATTGATAATGGCAAAGTTACCTAAGTCTTTTACGAAGATGGAGCACTTCACCACGTCCGTTAGCTGCAAGCCGCCAGCCTTCAACACGGCCGTCAGGTTTTGGAGTACTTGGTGCGTTTGGGCGGCTACGTCGCCTTCGCCCACGAGCTGCCCGGCGGCGCTCAGCGGGATTTGGCCCGAAACGTAAAGCGTATTACCGGCCTTGATGGCCTGTGAGTAGGGGCCGATGGGCGCGGGCGCCTGGTCGGTGAGGATAACTTGGTGGGGCATGAGAAAAGAAGGCTCTAATTGTGAATAGAATGCTGTTTGTCAACAATTTGCTTATGGCAACAGATAGGCATAAGCAGCTTTGCGGTGAAAGAACTGGGCGTATGCCCTGTTTCCCCACAGGGCCGGATTACAGGAAATATCCGAGTAAAATATGGTAACCGGATGCACGGGTAGGTCGGGCAAACGCACGCTGTCTTGCTGAGTAGTACGCATTATACGATAGCGAGTCAACTGCGCCGCATGGTAGCGGGCGGCATCGCCCCCGAGCCAGTCACGGTAAGCCTGCACCACGGTATTGGGTGCCCGGCCGATGCCAGCATGCACCAGGTTCTGGTTGTGGTCAGTGAAGAAAAGGCAACTGAGCAACAGTGCTCCACCCACATAAAGCCCTGGGCCTGCCGGATACCGCAGTTGCGCACTTGGGCCATGATGCTTTATGGCTGCGCATACGCTCAAAAACCAGCAGAGCAAAAAGTAAAAATAAAGAAGGTTTTTAACCCGCAAAGCCGGGCCAATACCTTGCGCAGCATAGCAAAACCACGTAGTGCCGAATAGCCCCGCCCCTAGCAGGAGCGGCCACAGCCAGCTAGGCCCAGCAACCAGCCGGTTGAGTAAGCTGCGGCCAGGGTAGCGGGCCGTAGCCTGGATTATGGGTAGTAGTAGTAAGGTGAGGGCAAGCAGCAGCGCATTGCCAACCCAATTGAGGAGCAGGTAGCCCGTGCTTAACGCGGCCAATACCGCGGCATTTCCCACCTGAATGATACTCGGCCGGATACCCAGACGATGAAAATTTCCGGGTGCGGCGAGCGTGAGCAGGCAGCCAACCGCAATGGCGGCCCCTGCCCAATGCGCCTCTCGGCGGAATGGCCGTAGCGTAGGCATTGCCCATACCGCACTGCCCACCAATAGCAAAAGCAAAGCCATCACCTCGGAAAAACCAGCAATGAAAAACCCTATTAGCCCACCAAGCAACCACCAGCCACCCCACTGCGGCCCGGCTGGGGCTGCATAAAAAGTAGCTAATAGAATCAATAACCAGCAGCTCATAATGAGTGGGGTTAAGTAAGCTACTGCGCCTGTCAACCAGAAAATGCCTTCGGCGGGCCATGGAAAGGCACTTAGCCCCGTAACGAGAACCACGCTTCCCGCCAACAGCCGGCCGGTTGGCAGGCCCGGCACCAGTACTACAACCGCCGCAAATAAGCTACTGACAAAGAGGCTTATAAAGCCAAAAATTAGGTAAGGGTACCAAGCTGGATGCGCATCGAACAACTGATGAATGGCACTGAACAAGGAAGCCGAGTATCGACCCGACCAATTCACATAAGTACCCCAAGTATAGCTGAAGATATCGGTGGCGCGCAAAGCAGTGCCGATAGCGTAGTCGTCCAGCGCGGCATGGCTGTAGAAAGCCAGCCCCAGAAAAGGCAATACGCAGCCTAAAGCAGCCAAAAATGAAAACAGGGCAGCTGGTCGTGGCATAGCGCAATAACGCAACGATAAAAGCACTTAGCAACGCTGGTATAACGTACTAATCAATATATTACAAAAACAAAAGTCATGCCGAGGCTGTCTAAACAGCCTCGGCATGACTTTCTATCACTTAGCGCAACTATCTGATAAACAGAAGCAAGTCGACTTATACTTACTCCACCGTCACCGACTTGGCGAGGTTGCGGGGCTGGTCTACGTTGCAGCCGCGCAGCACGGCAATGTGGTAGCTCAGGAGCTGCAGCGGAATCACCGACACCAGCGGCATCAGGACCTCCGAGGTGGCGGGCACTTCAATCACGAACTCGGCCATGGCCGGGATGGTAGTGTCGCCTTCCGTTACCACGGCGATGATGCGGCCTTTGCGGGCTTTCACCTCCTGAATGTTGCTTACCACCTTCTCATACGAACTGTCTTTGGTAGCGATAACTACCACCGGCATATTCTCGTCGATGAGGGCGATGGGGCCGTGCTTCATCTCGGCGGCGGGGTACCCCTCAGCGTGGATATAGCTGATTTCCTTGAGCTTAAGCGCGCCTTCCAGGGCTACCGGAAAGTTGTAGCCGCGGCCCAGGTATAGGAAGTTAGGCACATCCTTAAACGTTTCGGCAATCAGCTGGATTTCGGCGTCTAGCTTCAACGCTTTCTCCACCTTGGCGGGAATGTTGTGCAGTTCAGTCGTCAGCTCGCGCAGGCGGGTGTCTGAGAGCGTGCCCTTGCGCTGGCCGATGCACATGGCCAGCAGCGTGAGCACCGTTACCTGGGCCGTGAAGGCCTTGGTAGAAGCTACGCCAATTTCGGGGCCGGCGTGGGTGTAGGCGCCGGCGTCGGTGGCGCGGGCAATGCTGCTACCCACCACGTTGCAGATGCCGAAAATGGTGGCACCCTTGCTCTTAGCCAACTCCAGGGCAGCCAGCGTGTCGGCCGTTTCACCGCTCTGCGAGATGGCGATTACGATATCGCGTTCCGAGATAACCGGGTTACGGTAGCGGAACTCCGAAGCGTACTCCACCTCCACCGGAATGCGCGCCAGGTCCTCAATGAGATACTCGGCTACCAGGCCGGCGTGCCACGACGTGCCGCAGGCCACGATGATAATGCGCTGGGCATTCACAAACTTCTGCTCGTAGGCCCGGAAGCCCGCCATGTTGAGGTGGCTACCACCCAGCTCCAGGCGCCCGCGCATGGAATCGAGGATAGAGCGCGGCTGCTCAAAAATCTCCTTGAGCATAAAGTGCTCGTAGCCACCCTTTTCGATACTATCAAGCTCCAGCTCCAGGCGCTGAATGTAGGGCGTCTGCACCACGTCTTCGCGCGAGCGGATGGCCATCTGCCCGTCCTTGATAACGACCAGTTCGTAGTCGTTTACATAGACTACCTCATTGGTGTACTCAATGATGGGCGTGGCATCGGAAGCCACAAAAAACTCGCCTTCACCAATGCCGATAACCAGCGGCGAGCCCTTGCGGGCCGCGATGAGCTGGTTGGGGGCATCCTTGCTCAGCACCACAATGGCGTAAGCACCAACTACTTCGTGCAGCGCCAGGCGCACGGCTTCTTCCAGCGTGCAGTTATTATTTGTCTGGATATCCTCGATGAGGTTGACGAACACCTCCGTATCGGTATCGGAGTGGAACGTGTGGCCCTGCTGTTCGAGGTGGGTTTTCAGCGCCGCGTAGTTCTCGATGATGCCGTTATGAATGATGGCAATCCGCTCGGAGGTTGAGTAATGCGGGTGAGCATTCACGTCGTTGGGCTCACCGTGGGTAGCCCAGCGGGTGTGGCCCATGCCCACGGTGGCGTGAGTATCCTTATCGGTCAGGAATTTCTCCAGCTCGGCTACTTTGCCCTTTTTCTTATAGACGCTCAGCTCACCGTTGAGCAGGGCTACGCCGGCCGAGTCGTAGCCCCGGTATTCGAGGCGATGCAGTCCTTTAAGGATAATGGGGCAGGCCTCACGATGGCCGAGATATGCAACGATACCGCACATGTGCAGAAAGAGTAAAAGTAAATTTTAAGATAACTAGTAAACCCGTAGAAGCGGGGCGTGGGGCTCTAGCAATTTTATAGCCAAACCGTCGCGCTCACCGCTAAGCGCTTGTAAAACAGCACCGGCCGCTAGCTTCGCCCAAAGCGAGACCAGCGGCCGGTACGGGACTCGCAAAGTTAAGAAGTATCTTCTCAACCTCGCCGGAGCCCAGAGGAACTAGTTGGCCAGTTCGTCGTAGAGGGCTTGGTAGGAGGAGAGCAGGTTTTCGTCGGTAGCCACCTGGCTGAGGCGGTTGTTCAACGCGTATTCTTTGAATAAGCCATTCATATTGTCGGAAAAGTCCTCATCTTGGCGCACTACCGTATCGGCGTACTCCATACCCAGCTTCACGAAGCCCGAGAAGTCGGCCGTCTTCAGCGACTTCAGCATCTGGTCGTCGATGTCGAGCATCTTGGCTTTGTCTACTAAGTTTCCTTCAAATTTATCCAGGAACTCGTTGTTGTAGACCGTGAATACCGACTTGGCATCCTTGAAAACGGGGTCTTTTTTGTAGGTCGTTTTCAAGTACAGCGGGATGAGCGAGGTCATCCAGTCGTTGCAATGCACGATATCGGGCGACCAGCCGAGCTTTTTCACCGTTTCGAGTACGCCCTTGCAGAAGAAGATGGCGCGCTCGTCGTTGTCGGCGTAGAACTTGTCGTTTTTATCAACTAGCGCCGACTTGCGGTGGAAGTAATCCTCGTTGTCGATGAAATAAACCTGTAGCTTCGCGGTCGGAATGGAAGCTACCTTGATGACCAGGGGCTTCTCATCGTCGCCCACCGCAATGTTGATGCCCGAGAGGCGTACCACTTCGTGCAGGCGGTTCTTACGCTCATTAATGATGCCGAAGCGAGGCACAAAAATCCGGATTTCGGCGCCCGCCTCCTGCATGCCGGCCGGCAAGCGGCGCAACAGCTCCGCTACTTTCGTAGTCTGGAGAAAAGGGTCAATTTCGGTGGCCGCGTACAGGATGCGCAACTTCGACATAGCTAGTGAACTAAAGGATTTGAGAACGGGCCACAGATTGGCTCCACAAAAATACGCATTTTTTCGCGAATTTTCAATAAAATTTGCTTAACCCTATCGTTCTATCGCTCAGCTTAATGCACGTTTTTACTACCGCCGCCGAGCTGCGGGCCTACTCGGAAGCCGCCCGTAGCGCCGGCCGCCGCCTAGCCTTGGTGCCTACCATGGGCGCCCTGCACAACGGCCACCTGCAACTAGTGCAGGCCGGGGCCGCCGCTGGCTACGACGTTATCGCCAGCATCTTCGTCAACCCTACCCAGTTTAATAACTCCGACGACCTGCGCCTCTACCCGCGCCTGCCCGAGCAAGACACGGCCCTGCTGGCCGGGGCGGGCTGCACGGCGCTATTTATGCCCACCGTGGCCGAGATGTACCCGCAGCCCACGGTGCTGCACTTCGACTTCGGCCCGCTGGAGCGGGTAATGGAGGGTGCGCACCGACCCGGCCACTTCAACGGCGTGGCTACGGTGGTGAGCAAGCTATTTCACCTGGCCCGGCCGCACGCGGCGTACTTTGGCCAGAAGGATTTTCAACAAGTAGCCTTAGTGCGCCAACTTATTGAAGACCTGTCATTTGACTTGGAGCTAATTGTATATCCCACGGTGCGCGAGGTCGATGGCCTGGCCATGTCGTCGCGCAACCGCCGCCTCTCGGCCGAGGCGCGGGCGGCGGCCCCCCTACTCTACCGCGTGCTGACCCAGGCGGCCGAGCAGGTGCGCCAGGGCGTGGCCCCGGCCGAGGTGCAGGCGCTGGCGCAAGCGGCGCTGGCGACCGAGCCGCAGTTTACCCCCGAGTATTTTGAAGTGGCCGATGCGCAGACCTTGCAACCGCTGGCGCAGTATGTGGCCGGCTGCGGCGTAGTGCTGTGCGTAGCCGCCCATCTAAGCGGCGTGCGGCTGATTGATAACGTGGTGGTGTAGCGCGAATCTTCCGCATTCGTGCGCAGCGCAGCGAGCAGGCGGCACCGGATGACCCGGCCGCCAGATGCTCGCTGCGCTGCGCACGAAGCGGAAGATTCGCGCTACTGTGCTACCCACGCGCCTGGCCGTAGTCGATTTCGGTATTGTCGCCCAGGTTGAGGCTGTGGTTCAGGCCTTTAAAGGAGGCGTCGGAACCCACGATGCAGTCGCTCATCACGGCCGAGCTGAGCTCGGAATAAGAGCCGATAATGCTGTCGCTGACGATGGTGTGGCGGATGATGGTGCGGTCGCCGATGGCCACGTTGGGACCGATGATGGCGTGCTCGATGCGGCAGCCCGCGCCGATGCTGACGGGCGGAATAATGACGGTGTTGGGAAACTCGGGGTAGGCGCGCTCCTGCCGAAACTCGGGCTGGTCGAGCAGGCGGGCATTGGCTTCGAGCAGGGTTTCCTTGCGGCCGCAGTCAAACCAGTTGTCCACGGCTACCGTCTGCATGGGCTCGCCTTCCTCGATGAGGTGCATGAGCGCATCGGTGAGCTGGTACTCCTCGTGGGTGCGGCGGCCGGTTTCGATGAGCCACTCCAGCGACTGGGCCAGCTTTTCGGCGTTGGCCATTTTGTAGAGGCCCACCAGCGCATAATTCGACTTCGGGATGCGGGGCTTCTCCACCACGCGGCTGACCTGGCCGGCGGCATTGGTTTCAACCAGGCCAAAGAGGCTGGGGGTTTTCACCTCCTTCACGGCCAGCACCGTGCCGGGCTGGCGCAGTAGGGCGGGCAGGTCGATGTCCACGATGGTATCGCCGAGCATGATGAGCACGCCGTCGGGCTCGTGGCGGAAGGTGTCGCGGGCCACCCACAGGGCGTGGCCGAGGCCCTCGCGCGGCTCCTGCACCACGAAAGTGGCGTTAAGATCGGGGTAGTGGCGGCGCACGTACTGCTCAATCTTTTCGCCCAGGTAGCCGATGATGAACACAAACTCGGTGAGGCCGGCCCCGCGCAGGCGGTCGATGATATGGCCCAGGATGGTATTGCCGGCTACCGGCACCAGGCTTTTGGGCTGGGTGTGGGTGTGGGGGCGCAGGCGCGAGCCGATGCCGGCAACGGGAATAATGGCTTTCATGTACGAAGAGGGCAAAGGCAGAAAAAGCGGAACCGTACAACCGTTAGCGGGCGGCTGCGTACTTTGGGCCGGTCGGGCACCATAACCGCTACCATTGGGTGGTGGTTACGGCCGGTCGATTCTTTTCTTTCTCACCGCTGGGCCCCAAAGCTAAGCCCAGCATTTAGAAACCCTTGTTCTATGAAACGCCTTCTCCTCTACTTCGCCGCGATGGTGACGCTGCTCTCGCAATCGTCGTGCGGCTACAACGGCATGGTGCAGCGCGACCAGGCCGTGAAAGGCCAATGGGCCAACGTGCAGAGTGCCTATCAGCGCCGCTCCGACCTTATCCCCAACCTGGTGAGTACTGTGAAGGGCGCCGCCAACTTCGAGAAATCGACCCTCGAAGGCGTTATCGCGGCCCGCGCTAGGGCCACGAGCGTCAACATCAGCGCTGACAACCTGACGCCCGAAAACATCGAGAAGTTTCAGGCTGCCCAAAGCCAGCTGAGCCAGGGCCTGGGCCGCCTGCTGGCCGTGAGCGAAAACTACCCCGAACTGAAGGCCAACGCCAACTTTCAGGAGCTGCAGGCCCAGATTGAGGGCACCGAAAACCGCATCAACGTGGAGCGCAACAAGTTTAACGGCAACGTAAACGACTACAACACCTTCACGCGCTCGTTCCCCAACAACCTGTTTGCCGGCATGTTCGGCTTCCAGCCCAAGGGTTACTTCGAGGCCGATGCCGGGGCCAAGGACGCGCCCAAAGTGGACTTCGGCGACATGGGCGGCGCGCCCGCCGGCAGCAAATAACTGTTCAGCTGCTGCTTACACAATCGTCTGTCATTGCGAGGAGGAACGACGAAGCAATCCTTCCTATTCGTTGGCCAAACGGAAGGAGAGATGGCTTCGTCATTCCTCCTCGCCATGACAGACGGTTTTATTTCATCCCTGTACGCCATGACCCACCCCCTTACCCCCGCCCAGGAAGCCACGCTGGTGGCCGCCATCAAGGCTGCCGAGCTGCGCACGTCGGGCGAAATCCGGCTGCATCTGGAAGATAAATGCCCCACGCCGGAGCCGCTTGACCGCGCCGCCCAGGTGTTTGCCGAACTGAACATGCACCACACCAAGCTGCGCAACGGGGTGCTGTTTTACCTGGCCTGGCAAACGCGGCAGTTTGCCGTGGTGGGCGATTCGGGCATCAACTCGGTGGTGCCCGACGAGTTTTGGGAGGCCGTGAAGGAAACCGTGATGGACCACTTTCGGCAGGAGAAGTACGTGCCGGGGCTGGAGCGCGGCATTCGGCTGGTGGGCGAGCAGCTGCGGCAGCTTTTCCCCTACGACGAGGCTACCGATGTGAATGAGCTTGACGACGACATTTCTTACGGCGACAACGCGCCCACTCCCCGCCGATGAAAACGATAACTCTCACCCCGCTGCGCCCCGCCCGGCACCCGGCGGCCTGGGCGTGGCTACTGGTGCTGCTGCTGGGCCTGGGCCTGGCGGCCCGCGCCCAAACCGTGCCCCCGCGCCCCAGCCCGCCGCGCCTCGTCAACGACCTGGCGGGGCTGCTGCAACCCCAGGAAGTGGCCGCGCTGGAGCAAAAGCTGGTGGCCTACAACGACAGCACGTCGTCGCAGATTGCGGTAGTAACCGTGCCCTCGCTCGATGGCAACGACATTGCCGACTACGCCCAAAAGCTGTACGAAGGCTGGGGCATCGGCCAGAAGGGCAAGGACAACGGCATTTTGGTGCTAGTGGCGGCCAAGGAGCACACGGCGCGCATTCAGACCGGCTACGGCCTGGAAGGGGCCGTGCCCGATGCCCTGGCTAAGCGCATTATTAGCAATGTGTTAGTGCCCGCCTTTAAGCAGAACCAGTACTACGCGGGCCTCGACCGGGCCACCGATGCGCTCATTTCGCTGGCCAGGGGCGAGGGCTACAAAGGCGACCCCAACGCGGCGCGGCGCGGCCCGCGCGACCGCCCGGGCTCGGGCATTGGCATGTGGCTGATTATCGGGGCGTTGGTGCTGTTCTTCATCCTGCGCTCGCGGGGCGGGGGCGGCGGCCGGGGCGGGCGCGGCGGCGGCGGCTTCATCCCCCCCATCATCTTCGGCGACTTCTCGGGTGGCCGGGGCGTATTTGGCGGCGGGGGCGGCGGCTTTGGCGGCGGCGGTGGAGGTGGCTTCGGCGGCTTTGGCGGCGGCAGTAGCGGTGGTGGCGGCGCCAGCGGGTCTTGGTGAGTGGTGAATGAGTGAATGGGCAGAATAAAACCGGCTTTGCTTTCCTCACAACATACTGTCAATCAAAGAGATATTTAGCCGAAGCCTTTTACTGACAGCTACCAAACCTAAACCTCTCAGCCAACTGCGTATGAAAAGGTCCTCCCCTCGCGCATTGGCTGCCAAACGAAATTCGACTCCCGAAAAAGAAACTACCAAGCCCGCCAGTGACTCTATGTCGCTGGCGGGCAAGTTTTTTAGTAGCATGGGCTGCCTGGGTGGGTTGTTTATAGGATGCCTGATGCTGAGCGCGTTGGGACTGAGCCTATGGCAGGGCGCTAGCCAGTGGCTGGGCCACCTGCGGGCGCCCGTGGCCAGCCACGGCATGCCGCCACGCCCGGCCGTGTACACGCCGGTGAGCGACGGCGCGGGCCTGCTGAGTACGCAGGATGCGGCCGCGCTCGGCGCTAAGCTTCAGGCATTTGAGCACAGCAGCACTACCCAGCTCGTGGTGGTAACGGTGCCCACGCTCGACGGCAGCGACATTGCCGACTACGCGCAAAAGCTGTACGGCAACTGGGGCATTGGCCAGCGCAAAAACCACAATGGCCTGCTGGTGTTGGTGGCCGCGCAAGAGCACGAAATGCGCATCCAGACTGGCTATGGCCTCGAAGGCGCCGTCCCGGACGCTATTGCTAAGCGACTGATTACGGGAGTATTGACTCCAGCCTTTAAGCAAGAGCAGTATTACGCGGGCCTCGACGCGCTGGCCGACCAGCTCATTCGCCTGGCGCAGGGCGAAACGGCATCTTTCGAGCCCCCGGCGGCCGATGAACGGGGCCCGAGCCTGCTCCTCTGCGTGTCAATGCTGATGGCAGGGCTGCTGACGTGGCTGCTCATGGAGCGCGGCACGCGGGGCCTTTGGGCCTGGGCGATAGGCATTGGGGCAGGCGCAACGTATGAAAGCGACAGCCACTCAGGCAGCAGTAGCAGCGACTCGTCCAGCAACTCCTGGTCGTCTTCCGACTCTTCGTCGGACAGCTCTAGCAGCGACTCGTGGGGCGGCGGCGACAGCGGCGGTGGGGGCGCCAGCGGTAGCTGGTAGCTGGTAGCTCTCAGTGAGTTGTGAAGGAGTGAGTTGTGAAGGAGTGAGGGCCATGTTACGTGCCTCACTCCTTCACCAATTCACTCCTTCACAATTGACTTATAAGCTGGCCGGTCGTAGAACGGGCGTAGCAGGCGCACTACTTCTAGGGCATCAGCGAGGGCTTCGTGGGCCACGTGCGGCTCGGGGTCGCCGAGGCGGGCCTGGCAGATGAGCATGGAGGGCAGGCGCGAATCTTTGTGCCAGTTGAGGTAGAACGCGGCCGGGTCGAGCACGGCGGGCTCCGACCTGACTAAGGTGCCCCAGCCGGGCAGCTGGCGCAAAAACAGCACGTCGAATGTGCCCACGTTTTTGCCAGCTATCGTGAAGCTCACGCAGTCCTTTTTATCGGGTTTGAAGCCGTTGGCCAGCAGGAACTCACGCAGCTGCGGCAGCACCTCGGCGGGCGCGCAGATGTCGGGGGCGTCGGCCTTGGTTTTATCGGCCAGCTCTACCAGCAGGCGGGCGTTGAGGGCCAGCGCGCCGGGCGTGCCAGTGAGCTCGCGGTAGCGCAGGGCTCGCCGGAAAGCCGGCAGTTCGGCCAGGGGCGTGGTGGCGGTGCGGCGGGTGTCTTCCACCACGGCGGCCAGCTCCAGCACCTGGTGCCGGATCGGGTCGGAGCCGCTGGTTTCAAGGTCGAGCGAGACGTAGCGCATGCGGTGAGTTGTGAATGAGTGAGTTGGTGAATGAGCGAGTTGTAAATTAATGAGTTACATAACTGATGTTCACCAACTCATTAATTTACAACTCGCTCATTCACCAATTCACTCATTCACAACTCACTCATTTACCATCTTCCCAACGCAAGTCGTTGAGGCGGAGCTGCAAGGTGCGGTGGCCGCGAAACTCGTTCATTTCCAGGGCGTAGCACACACTGAAGGAGGCTTCGGGGCTTTCGAGTAGGCGGGGCAGATAGTGACCCAGGCCGAAGCCGATGGCCTCCAGCACGAGGCCTGGCGACTGGCCGGGCTGCATGAGCCTGATTTTGAGGTGGCCGGCCTGGCCCACGGGGCGCACCGAACCGGGCACCGCCCGCACATGGTGGGTGGCAAAAATGGGGGCCGGGTTGCCCGGCCCAAACGGCTCCAGGCGGCCCAGCTGGTTCAGAAACTCCTCGGTGAGCTGCGTAAAATCCAACTCCGCGTCAATCTCGACCGGGCGCACGGGCAGCTGGCCGGCGGGCAGGCGGGCCGCCACCTCGCGCATAAACTGCTCGCGAAAAGCGGGCACGTTTTCGATGGGCAGGGCCAGGCCGGCGGCGGCCTTGTGGCCGCCAAACTGGCGCAGCAGCGGGGCGCACGCCTCCAGCACTTCGTGCACGTCGAAGCCCGATACCGAGCGCGCCGAGCCGGTAGCCAGGCCGTCGCGCTCGGTGAGGATGACGGTGGGGCGGTAGTACTGGTCGAGGCAGCGCGAGGCCACAATGCCCAGCACGCCCTGCGGCCAGTGGGCCTGGTAGAGCACGGTGGCGGGCGAGGTGGCACCGTCGGGGTCGGCCACAATGAGGGCAAGCGCCTCCTGGGTGGTGCGGGCGTCGGAGAGGCGGCGCTCCTGGTTCATGTGGTCCACCACTTCGGCGGTGTAGCGGGCCTCTTGCTGAGTGGCGGCCAATAGCATATTCACGGCGCGGTGGGCGTCGCCCATGCGGCCGGCGGCGTTGATGCGCGGCGCAAAGCCAAACACCAACGAGCTGAGGCTCAGCGGCCCCTGGCGCGGGGTAGCCAGCTCGTGCAGCGCGGCCAGGCCGGGGCGCAGGCCGTCGTGCGCAGCCTCGGTGGGTGGCGGGGCCAGCGGGCCGGGGCCGTCCAGGGTGTCGGCCGAGGCTAGGGCGGAGGGCTGCGGCGCGGCAAAGGCGGCCGCCTGCGTCACGTTGAAGCGGCGCAGGCCGTGGTGAGCCAGAATGCGGTTTTCGCCGGTAATCGGCACCACGTCGGCCGCGATACTTACCGTCACAAGGTCGAGCTGCGCATAAAGCGGAGCTAAGGGTAAATTGTATTTTTCGGTGTAAGCTTGTAGCAGCTTGAAGCCCACGCCGCAACCCGAAAGGTCGGGGTACGGGTAGCTGCAATCGAGGCGCTTGGGGTCGAGCACGGCCACGGCGGGCGGCAGCACCTCGCCGGGCAGGTGGTGGTCGCAGATTACGAAGTCTACGCCCAGCGTGTTGGCGTAGGCCACCTGCTCCACGGCTTTCACGCCGCAATCGAGGGCGATAATAAGGCTTATGCCACTGGCTTTGGCAAAATCCACGGCCTGCACCGAAATACCATAGCCTTCGCGGTGGCGGTCGGGGATGTAGGGCTGGAAGCGGCTGGCCGCCTCGTCGAGGTCGGGGCCTTCTATTAAATCACGCAAGAAGCTCACTACCAACGCTACCGACGTAATGCCGTCCACGTCGTAGTCGCCCAGCACCAGTATCCGCTCGCCGCTGTCGAGAGCCCGGCGCAGGCGGGCCACGGCCAGGTCCATGTCGCACATGAGCCAGGGCGACACCAGGTTGGCGAGGTCGGGCGTAAAAAAGGCCTCGGCGGCGGCGGGCGTTTCGATGCCGCGCTGCACCAGCAGGCGGGCCAGTAACGGGCTGATGCCCAGCGCCTGCTCCAGCCCTGCCACCGTTGTGGAGTTGGGCAAGGGCGCAAAAATCCAGCGCTTAAGCGGTATAACAGCCATTAATTTAGTAGATAGGGATAGCCTCAAAAGTACACAAAATTTAGCCGCCGTACCTTCGCCCGGCTTCCCCCTCCGCTTATGAGCCGCCTCCGCGAATTTTACCAGCGCTACCGCCAGTACATTCTCACCGATGGCCTGATGTACGTGGTGTTCCTGCTGGCTTTGGCCATCATGTTCATTTTTTTCCGCTAGCCGGGGGCGCTGCGGCTGGCCGTAGAGGCCCGGATAACCAGCTCCGATTTCAGCTCCTGGCTTTGGGCCACCGACAGGGGCCGGTTCTTAATAATGGACTGAAACAAGATGCGGGCGGCCTCACGGCCAATGTTGTAGGCGGGCTGGGTGATGGTGGTGAGTGCCGGGGCCAGCAGGGCGGCAATTTCGAGGTTGGAAAAGCTGATGATTTTCACATCCGCCGGAATGTCGCGGCCCAGGTTGCGGCAGGCTTCGTAGCTGCTCATGGCCATGCTCTCGACGGTGGCAAAGATGCCGTCGATGTCGGGCCGCTGGGCCAGCAAATCCTGGATAGCTTTGACGTCCTGCACTTTATCATTTTGTGAGCGTAGCAGCAGCTCGGGGTCGAAGGCGATGCCGCTGGCGGCCAGCGCGGCCAGGTAGCCCTGCATGCGGCGCTGGCTGATGGACAGGCTTTCGGCGATGGTGAGGTGGGCGATGACGCGGCTGCCCTGGTCGAGCAGGTGGCGGGTGGCCCGGTAGCCGCTGTCGTAGTCGTCGGTGGTGACCTTGGGGGCGGCCACGCCTTCGCACACCCGGTCGAAAAACACGACCGGAATATTGCGCTCGCCCAGCAGGTCGAGGTGCGAAAAGTCGCTGTCCGCATTGTTAGCCACCGACACCAGCACGCCATCGACGCGGCCGCTGGCCAGCAGCCGCACCATCGACACCTCGCGCTGGTATTCCTCGTGGGTGAGGTAGATGAGAACGTGGTAGCCGTTGCTGCGCGCTACCTCCTCTATACCATTGATAGCCAGCGAGAAAAAGTGGTTGGCCACCTCGGGAATGATGACGCCGATTGTCTTGCTTTTGTTTTGGCGCAGGCTGCTGGCGTAGGGGTTGGGCTCGTAGTCGAGCTGGTTGGCCAGCGCCCGCACCCGGTCTTTGGTGGCCTGCGAGATGTCGTAGCGGTCGTTGAGCGCCCGCGACACCGTGGACACGGACAGGCTTAGCTCCTGGGCCAGCTGCTTCAGGTTTACGGACTTCATGGGGTGGGGAAAGCAGAGCGGAAAGCGGCACCACCGGCCCCGCTTCGATGGGCCAAATGTAACGCAACGTTTCGGGGATGCGCGGGCGGCCCGCAACAGTTGCGCTGGCGCGGGGCCAAAAACCCCTGCGACTACTGGTGAAAAGGGCAACCAGTAAATTATTTGTTATCAGTAATTTACATAATAAATCTTCTGCCTGTCGCAATTAACGAGCGAGAAAGAGGCTTCCCTTCAATTGGGTGAGTGAGTACTCAATTTTCCGAAAACGTTTCCGTAACTAATTGTAGTTTCGGGCTGGGCAGCGGCCTATGTTTGTGGCACTTCATCCAATTTCCACCCAACGCGCTGCCTCATGCACACCTCTACTTTTCGTTCTCTTCTGGTGCCCATTGCCGTGGCCGCGAGCCTGCCGGCCCTGGCCCAGGCTCCGCAGACCCGCCCGGTTGCCGGCACGGTGGTGAGCGCGGCCGACCAAACGCCCCTGCCCGGCGTGTCGGTGGTGGTGAAGGGCACTACGCTGGGCGCTTCGACCGACGCCACGGGCAAGTTTAGCCTGAACGTGCCCGTGGGCGGCGACGCGGTGCTCATCTTCTCGTTTGTGGGCTACGAGGCCACTACGGTGCGGGTGGGCGACCGCTCGACGCTCAACATTGTGCAGCTGAAGGACGCCGCCACTGGCCTCGACGAGGTGGTGGTGGTGGGCTACGGCACCCAGAAAAAACGCGATATCACGGGCTCGGTATCGTCTATTTCGGCCGAGCAGGTGGCCGAAACGCCCATTGTGCGGGCCGACCAGATTTTGCAGGGCCGGGCGGCGGGCGTGCAGGTGACCCAGACCAACTCGGAGCCGGGCGGCGGCACGTCCATCCGCATTCGGGGCACCAACTCGATTAACTCGGGCAACGAGCCGCTGTTTGTAGTAGATGGCTTTCCGGGGGCGGGCGACCTTAACTCCATCAACCCCAATGACATCGAGAGCATTGAGGTGCTGAAAGATGCCTCGGCCACGGCCATCTACGGCTCGCGCGGGGCCAATGGCGTGGTGCTCATCACCACCAAAAAGGGCAAGGTGGGCCGCAACACCATCAACTTCGAGGCCTACAGCGGTATTCAGAAAGTGCGCCGCAAGTACGACCTGATGAACGCCAGCCAGTTTGCGAGCTACCTCAACGACGTGCGCGCCCAGGGCAACCTGGCCTCGCCCACCACGGCGCTGCCCCTCCCCTACACCCCCGAGCAAGTGGCGGCGCTGGGCGAAGGCACCGACTGGCAGAGCGCCATTTTGCAAACGGGCAAGATTAACAACTACCAGCTAGGCTTTAACGGGGGCACCGAGCAAACGCGCTATAACCTGAGCTTCAACTACTTCGACCAAACGGGCATTATCCTCAACTCGGGCTTTAAGCGGGGCACGGTGCGTTTTAATCTCGACAAGAAGGTGAGCGAGAAGCTAACGTTCAACTTTTCGAGCCAGGTGGCGGCCACTGGCGAAAAGCGGGCGCTGGTGAACTCGCAGGGCGGCAGCTTTGGCGGCGTTCTGCTTGATGCCCTGCGCTTTAGCCCCATCAACCCGATTCGCGACGCCAACGGCAACTACACGTATTCCAACACGCCGCTGCCCTACGTGGAGGACGTGGGCAACCCCGTGGCCTACGCCGAGAAGGCCACGGACAACCGCAACACCGTTCGGGGCTTGCTGAACGTGGCTGGCAACTACCAGATTATAAAGGGGTTAACTTTTCGGGCCACGGGCGGCATCGACTACAACAACCAGCAGGTGGAGCAGTACCGGCCCTCCGACGTGTTTTTGGGCCGCACCACCAACGGCTCGGCCACCCGCATCAACTCGAACGTGTATAGCTGGGTGAACGAGAACACGCTGACCTACGACCGGCAGTTCAACGAGAACAACTCGCTGAACGTGGTGGGCGGCCTCAGCTTTCAGCAGTTTGGGGGCGATAACTTCAACGCCACGGCCACCAATTTTTTTACTAACACGCTGGGCACTGACAACTTATCGCTGGGCGCGGTAACGCTCACGCCCGGCTCGGGGCGCTACGCCAACACGCTGGCCTCGTACTTCGGGCGGGTCAACTACCAGCTGTTGCAGCGCTTTTTGTTCACGCTTACGATGCGGGCCGACGGCTCGTCGCGCTTCGGCGATAATAATAAGTGGGGCTACTTCCCGTCGGCGGCCTTTGCCTATCGGCTTGTCGATGAGAAGTTTATGCAAAATTTTCCGGTGGTGAGCGACTTGAAGCTGCGCGCCAGCTACGGCGTCACCGGCAACCAGGAAATAGCTAACTATCAGTCGCTTTCGCGCTACAGCGTGGGCGCCTACGCGGCGGGCAACACCCGGCTGGTGGGCCTGGTTTCGACCAACATTCCGAACCCCAACCTGAGCTGGGAATCGACGGCATCGAGCAACGTGGGCCTCGATTTGTCGCTGCTCAAGAACCGGATTGGCTTCACGTTTGATGCTTACTATAAGAAAACCAGCGACCTACTGCTGCAAGTATCCATCCCCACCACCTCGGGCTTCAACAGCGTGTACCTGAACGCGGGCAGCGTGGAAAACAAGGGCCTGGAGTTTGCCCTGAACACGACCAACATCGACAGCAAGCGCTTTTCGTGGTCCACCAACCTCAACCTTTCGCTGAACCGCAACAAGGTGCTGGACCTCAACGGCGAGTATGAGCGCTACGTGGGCTCGTCGAGCAGCAGCCTGTTTGTGGGCTCGGGCCTGGGCAACACCAGCGTGCTGCGGGTGGGCGCGCCCATCGGCTCGTTTTTCGGCTATCAGTTTGACGGCCTGTGGCAAACGGCCGACGAGATTAAGGCCAGCGGCACCAAAACGCCCGCAGTGCCCGGCGACCCACGCTACGTGGACCAGAACGGCGACGGCGCCATTACGGCCACCGACCGCGTGATTATCGGCAAGGCCCAGCCCAGCTTCATCTACGGCGTGACCAACAATTTCAAGCTGGGCAATTTCAACCTCAGCGTGTTCATTCAGGGCGTGCAGGGCGACGATGTGCTGAACCTGAACCGCTACGAGCTGGAATCGGGCGTGACCACCACCAACAAGCTCGCCAGCGTGGTAAACCGCTGGGCCGGCCCCGGCACCAGCACCACCATTCCGCGGGCTGGCAGCGTGCTGCGCCGCAGCACCGGCATCGTGAGCGACGTGGTGGAAGATGGCAGCTTCGTACGCCTTAAAACCCTCACGCTGGGCTACACCATTCCGGTACCCGCCTACCTCAGCGCCATCAAGCTGGCCAGCGTGTACCTCACCGCCCAGAACCTGGTGACCCTTACCAAGTACACCGGCTACGACCCCGAGGTAAACTCCTTTGGCGGTAACAACCTGAGCCTCAACACAGATTACAACGCCTTTCCCAGCACCCGCACCTTCATTGCCGGCGTGCGCCTGGGCTTTTGAGGCGGACGCCAGAACCGCCTTTTTCTCTACTCTAAACTTCCCACCCCGATGAAAAAGTCATTTATTCTGCTGGGCTTGCTGGCGTTGAGCTCCTTCCCTTCCTGCAAAAGCTTTTTGGAAGAGAAGCCCTACGACTTTATTGCCGCCACCAATTTTTACCAAACCGAGGGCGACGCCGTGGCCGCCCTCAACGGCGTGTTCAACGCCCTGCTGCCCCAAACCTACTACGGCCGCACGGGCTGGCAAATCACGGAGCTGCCCGGCGAGCTCATTCGCGTGGGCTCCAGCACCGACGAGCGGGCCCAGCTCTCGCGCTTCACCTACACGCCTACCAACACGGAGATAAACAGCTGGTGGCTAAATACCTACCGGATGATAAACCGGGCCAACGACGTGATTGAGAAGGTGCCTGGCATTAGCATGGACGAGGCCCGGCGCAACAACCTGGTGGGCAATGCGCGCTTTTTGCGGGCGCAGGGCTACTTCGACCTGGCGCGCTGCTTTGGCGATGTGCCCCTGGTGCTGGCCACCGTGAAAGGCCCCACCGACGACCTGCGCCCCAGCCGCACGCCCCTGGCCGACGTGTACAAGCAAATTATTGAGGACCTGCAATTTGCGGAGAAGAATTGCTTTCCCGAAAACAAGCTGGCCAACAATGAAAAGGGCCGCGTGTCGAGCGGGGCCGCCGCCGCCGTGCTGGCCAAGGTGTACGTGACCCGCGCCGCCAGCGCGGCCGCCCAGCCCACCGATAACCAGAGCGGCCTCGACGCCTGCAACCGCGTTATTACCAGCGGCTTGTATCGCCTGCTGCCCGTGTACGGCGACGTGTTTGACCCGGACAAGGAAAACGGCCCCGAGCACATTTTCTCCATCCAGTTTGACCTGCCGCCCAACACGGGCAGCATCATTGTGCGGCAGTTTTTGCCCTCGCAGCTTGCTGGCCTGGGCACCTTTACGGTGGAGGACAACCTGGTAGCCTCCTACGCCGCTACCGACGCCCGCCGTGCCTGGAACATCAGCAACCTGGCCGGCACCACGGTGCTGCCGCGCTACTACTTCAACAAGTTTCGCGACCCGCTGCGCATCATCAACGATGCCCGCACTAACTACCTCATCACGCGCTACGCCGACGTGCTACTGCTGCGCTCCGAGGCACTCAACAACCTGAACCCCAACGATGTAAACAAGTACACCGACATCAACCAGGTGCGCGTGCGGGCCAAGCTGGCCCCGCTGCCCACCACGGCCACCACCAAAGACGCCTTCGTGGACCTGCTGGTGCAGGAGCGCGCCTGGGAGCTGGTGCAGGAGGGCCACCGCTGGTTCGACCTCATTCGCCTCAACCGCCTCAAGCAGCGCGAGCTGGCCGTGTTCAACCGCGTAGTAGATGATAAGTACCTGCTCTTTCCCATTCCGCAGCCCGAAACGGTGCTGAACCCCAACCTGACGCAAAACCCTGGTTATTAATGCGTAATATACTGCTATTGCTAGCGGGGTGGCTACTGGCCGCCCCGCTACTGGCGCGGGCAGCGCCCAGTGCGCCGCCCGCCTTTTTGCTGCTCGACCCCACCGCCATGGCGGCCTACAAAGCGGCCTACCGCGCCGGTAACTCCTTGCAGAAGAGCATCGTGAGTGACGTGCTGAGGCAGGCCGACCGCGCCTTGGCCCACGCGCCCTACACCATTGCCACCAAGCCCCAGGTGCCGCCCAGCGGCGACAAGCACGACTACCTTTCGCAGGCCCCCTACTGGTGGCCCGACCCCAGCAAGCCCAGCGGCCTACCCTACATTCAGAAAGACGGCCTGCACAACCCCGAGGCCGAGGCCATGCACGACAGCGAGCAGCTGAGCAAGCTCTGCGCCGACGTACAGGCGCTCAGTCTGGCCTACTATTTCAGCGCCGAGGAGCGCTACGCCCGCCAGGCCGCCCGCCAGCTACGCGGCTTTTTCTTGGCCCCCGCCACCCGCATGAACCCCAACCTGAACTTCGGGCAGGGCATTCCGGGCATTAATACGGGACGCAATTTTGGCATTATTGAGACGCGCCATCTGGTGGTTGTTCCCGAGGCGCTGGCCCTGCTCAGCGGCAGCCCCAGCCTCGATGCCAGCTTAGTAACAGGCCTGAAAACCTGGTTCAAGGACTTCAACAACTGGCTCCTTACCAGCCCCATCGCCTTGCCCGAGGGCCAGGCCAGGAACAACCACGGTACCTTCTACGATGCCCAGGTAGTAGACTTTGCCCTCTTCACCGGCGATGAGGCCCTGGCCCGGCGCACCTTGCAGCAGCAAACCTGGCCCCGCGTGGCCGAGCAGCTGGCCCCCGACGGCGCGCAGCCCCTGGAGCTGGCCCGCACCCGCCCCTGGAACTACGTGAGTATGAACCTCCAAGGCTGGGTGCGCCTGGCCCTACTGGCCCCGCACGTGGGCCTCGACCTGTGGCACTACACCACGCCCGACGGCCGCGGCCTGCGCGCCGCCGTGGCGTGGTTTCGGCCCTACCTGCTGGGCCAGCAAACGATGGCCAAGGCCGACGCCGCCCCCACCTCCAACACCCTGGCCCTGGCCGCGTACGAGCAAGCCAGCCGCGCCTACCCCGACCTCAACGCCGCCGCCGTTTTTACCAAGCATCCCGATTTTCGGCCGGTACCGTGGGCGTTTTGAGAGTTAGTAGCAGGCATCTTATTAATCAACAAGTAGTTATGAGTAAGCAGTTTTCCCTGCGGGGCAAGGCGATTATCGTTACCGGGGGCACCGGCATTCTGGGCCAGTCCTTTATTGAGGGCATTGTGGAGGCGGGCGGCAGCGTCGGCATTTTGGGGCGCAACGCCGAGGTGGCCCACGCCCGCGCCGACGCCATTAACGCAGCCGGCGGCCACGCCCTGGCCCTGGTAGCCGACGTGCTCGACGAAGCCCAGTTGCAAGCCGCCTGCCAGCAGGCGGTGGCCGCCTTCGGCCACCTCGATGGCTTGGTGAACGCCGCCGGCGGCAATGCGCCCGACGGCGTGCTCGACCCCGCCGAGGGCGTGTTTGAGATGAACCTGGCCGGCATGAAGCGCGTGATGGAGCTCAACGTGTGGGGGGCCGTGCTGCCCACCCAGGCCTTTGGCGCGGCCTTGGCTAGTGCGCCGGGCAAGGCCAGCATCGTCAATATCTCGTCCATGAACTCGAAGCGGGCCATCACCAAAGTGCTGGGCTACAACATGGGCAAGGCCGCACTCGACTGCTACAACCAGTGGTTTGCGGTGGAGATGGCAAACCGCTACGGCGACAAAATCCGCATGAACGCGCTGGCCCCCGGCTTCTTCCTCACCGAGCAAAACCGCGCCCTGCTCACCAACCCCGACGGCAGCTTCACGGCCCGCGGCGAGCTGGTAATCCGCCAAACGCCCTTCAGGCGCTTCGGCCACCCCGACGAGCTGAAGGGTGCCCTGGTGTGGCTGCTCAGCGACGCCGCGCAGTTTGTCACCGGCTCCATGATTTGCGTGGATGGCGGCTTCTCCATCTTTGGCGGCGTGTAAGTTATGACTGATAATCAATTAATTACCGAATCGTTTTCCTTAGAGCACACCATGCGCTGGTTTGGCCCCCCCGACCCCGTGCGCCTCGCCGACCTGCGGCAGGCGGGCTGCACGGGGGTGGTCACGGCCCTGCACCACCTCGCCAACGGCGAGGTGTGGCCGGTGGCCGAAATTGAGGCGCGGCGGGTCGAAATCGAGCAGGCCGGCCTGCGCTGGAGCGTAGTGGAGAGCGTGCCCGTGCACGAAGCCATTAAAACGCAAAGCGCCGGCTACGAGCACTTTATCGAAAATTATCAGCAATCGCTGCGCAACCTGGCGGCCTGCGGCATCCGCACGGTCACCTACAATTTTATGCCGGTGCTCGACTGGACGCGCACCGACCTGAGCTACGAGCTGCCCGACGGCGCGCGGGCGCTGCGCTTCGAGCGGGCCGCCTTTGTGGCCTTCGATGTGCTGCTGCTGCAACGCCCTGGGGCGGCGGCCGCGTACTCGGCCGAGGAGCTGGCCGCCGCCCGCGCCCGCTTCGGGGGCATGAGCGCGGCCGATAAGCAGCTGTTGCAACGCAACATCATTGCCGGGCTGCCGGGCAGCGAGGAGAG
The DNA here is from genome assembly GCF_030063445.1 of Hymenobacter sp. H14-R3. Taxonomy (GTDB): domain Bacteria; phylum Bacteroidota; class Bacteroidia; order Cytophagales; family Hymenobacteraceae; genus Hymenobacter. Next base: position 211,895 of record NZ_JASITD010000003.1, read on the forward strand.
CTTCACGCTGGCGCAGTTTCAGGCGGCGCTCGATGCCTACCAGGGCATCGACGCGGCGCGGCTGCGGGCCAATCTGATTGCCTTTTTGCGGGCCGTGGTGCCGGTGGCGGAAAGCGCGGGCGTCAACTTGGTCATTCACCCCGACGACCCGCCCTACCCTATTCTGGGGCTGCCGCGGGTGGTGAGCACCGCCGCCGATGTGCAGGCGCTGTTCGATGCCGTGCCCTCGCCCGCCAACAGCCTGTGCTTTTGCACCGGCTCGTTTGGGGTGCGGCCCGACAACGACCTGCCGGCCATGGTGCGCCAGTTTGCCCACCGCATCCACTTCGTGCACCTGCGCAGCACGCGCCGCAACGCGGCCGGCGACTTCTTCGAGGACAACCACCTCGAAGGCGACGTGGACATGTACGCCGTGATGCGCGAGCTGGTGGAGCTGACCCAGCACCGCCGCGCCGCCATCGCCATGCGCCCCGACCACGGCCACCAGCTGCTCGACGACCTCACCAAAAAAACCAACCCCGGCTACTCCGGCATCGGCCGGCTGCGCGGCCTGGCCGAGCTGCGCGGGCTGGAGCTGGGCATTCGGCGCGCGGGGCACCTCACCTCCTAGCAGCGCCCTCATACCCTCCTTTGATGACAAACCGCCCGCCCATTCTCTTTAGCATCCTCTTGCTACTGAGTATTTTGACTGCCCACGCCCAGCAAAGCCAGCGCCTCACCGCCGGCTGGGAGTACCTGCGCCAGGACCTGGGCGGCCTCTGGGAGGCCGTGCGCCCCGTGGTGGCCGGCAACCCCGAAAGCGTGCCGCTGTGGCAGGCCGTGGCCCTGCCCCACTGCTTCAACGCCCGCGACGCCGTGGACCCCGCCCTCAACTACTACCAGGGGCCCGGCTGGTACCGGACCCAGCTGGCGGTGCGCAACCCCTACCCCGGCGGCCGCACCCGGCTGCACTTCGAGGGCGCGGGCCAGAAAACACAGGTGTTCATCGGCACCACGCTGGTGGGCAGCCACGTGGGCGGCTACGACGAATGGACGGTGGACATCACCCAGGCCGTGGCCGATTTTCAGCAGACCGAGGCTTTCCAAAAGCAATTTAAGGGCAAGGTTCCGCTCAGTATCCGCTGCGACAACTCGCGCGATTTGGAGATGATACCCTCTGATTTATCAGATTTTAACCTCTACGGCGGCCTCTACCGCTACCTCAACCTGGAGTACCGCCCGGCCGTGGCCCTGGAGCGCGTGGCCGCCCTGGCCGAGGTAGCTGCCAGCGGTAAAACCGGCACGCTCACCCTGCGCGCCGCCTGGCCCGAAACCGGCCCGCCCAGCGCCGCCACCCCGGTGGCCGTGCGCGTGCTCGACCCCCAGGGCCGGGCCGTGGCTACTTACCAGGGCACGTTGGCCGGGCAGGCCGGCGAGCTGGCGTTGGCCCAATTGCGGGTGAAGAACGTGCGGCTGTGGTCGCCCGCGCAGCCGCAGCTTTACACGGTGCGGCTCACGGTGGGCACCGGGCCCCAGGCCTACCAGCACACCGAAAAGGTGGGTTTCCGGCGCATCGAGTTTGTGGAGCACGGCCCGTTTAAGCTCAACGGCGAGCGCCTGCTGCTGCGCGGCACCCACCGCCACGAGGACCACGCCGGCGTGGCCGCCGCCATGACCGAGCCCCTGATTCGGCAGGAGATGGTGCTAATGAAGCAGATGGGCGTCAACTTCATCCGGCTGGGCCACTACCAGCAGTCGCGCATCGTGCTGAATCTGTGCGACTCGCTGGGCATTTTGGTGTGGGAGGAAATACCCTGGTGCCGCGGCGGCCTGGGCGGCCCGGTGTACCAGGCGCAGGCCAAGCGCATGCTTACCAATATGATAACGCAGCACTACAACCACCCGGCCGTCATCATCTGGGGGCTGGGCAATGAGAACGACTGGCCGGGCGATTTCCCCGAGTTCGACAAGGAGAAAATTCGCACCTTTATGAAGGAGTTGAACGCGCTTTCGCACCAGCTCGACCCGCGCCGGTACACGGCCATCCGGCGCTGCGATTTTTGCAAGGATATTCCCGATGTGTACTCGCCTTCCATCTGGGCGGGCTGGTACCGAGGCATTTATACCGATTATAAAGCTGCCACCGAGGCCGAGTTTAAGGGCGTGAAGCGGTTTCTGCACGTGGAGTGGGGCGGCGACAGCCACGCCGGCCGCCACTCCGAAAACCCCGACAACGCGCTGGCCAAAATAACGACCGGCCGCGGCGCCGACGAGCGCGCCGGCGACGCCTCGCTGTTTGGCGGCAGCGCCCGGGTATCGAAAGACGGCGACTGGAGCGAAACCTACCTCTGCAACCTCGTCGACTGGCACCTCAAGGAGCAGGAAACCATGCCCTGGCTCAGCGGCACGGCCTACTGGCCCTTCAAGGATTTTTCGACCCCCGTGCGCCCCGACAACCCCATCCCGTACATGAACCAGAAGGGCGTGGTAGAGCGTGATTTCACCAAAAAGGAGGCCTACTACGTGTTCCAATCGTACTGGGCCACCGCGCCCATGGCCCATATCTACGGCCACTCGTGGCCCGTGCGCTGGGGCACCGCAGGCGAGCAAAAGCTGGTGAAAGTATACTCCAACTGCGCTCAGGCCGAGCTATTTGTGAACGGTAAAAGCTACGGCACCCGGCAGCGCAACAGCCAGGACTTTCCGGCCGCCGGCCTGCACTGGACTGTGCCCTTCGCCACCGGCCAAAACCAGCTGCGCGTAGTAGCCCACCAGGGCCAGCAAACCGTGACCGACGAAATCAGCTTCCAGTACCAAACCCAGCCCTGGACCAAGCCCACCCGGCTGACCCTCAACAAAGTAACCGACCCCAGCGGCCTGCCCACCGTCGAGGTCCAGCTCTTCGATGCCCAGGGCGTGCCCTGCCTCGACGCCGCCAACTGGGTCGAGTTTTCGCTGGCCGGCGAGGGCCGCCTGCTCGACGACCTGGGCACCAGCCGCGGCTCGCGCCGGGTGCAGGCCTACAACGGCCGCGCCCGCATTAGCCTCGCCGATGTTCGGCCCGGGCAGAGCGTGGTGGCGGTGCAGTCGCCGGGGCTGGCTACGGTAGCACTCTCTTTGTGAGCATGATAGCTTACTAAGCGTTAGCGCAAATGCTCCGGTCCGCCGGCGCAGCCGGCCGACCAGTTGTCGCGTGAACGAGGTAGGAACGATGCCTGCACAACTGGCCAAGCGGCGCACGCGGCAACTGGTCGGCCGGCTGCGCCGGCGGAGCGGAGCCTGCACCCTGTTCAGGAATTATATTAACATACTACTAATGAGTAAATTAGCGAAACACTGTTACCAATTGATACCGCTACTGGCCTTGCTGCTGCTAGCCGCCCCCGCCGCCGCCCAGCGCGTGGTGCAGTCCATCAATTCTAACTGGCTGTTTCGCAAAGACTCGCTGGCGCTGAACCCCAGCCAAGTGGTGGCCGCCGCGGGCTGGATGCCTATTTCGCTGCCCCACACCTGGAACGCCACCGACGTGCTCGACGATGAGCCGGGCTACTACCGGGGCGGCGGCTGGTACCGCAAAACGCTGTTCGTACCCGCCGGCTGGCAGCGCCGCGCCGTGTACCTACGCTTTGAAGGAGCCAACCAGGAGGCCGAGGTGTACGTGAATGGTCAGCTGGCCGGCCGCCACGCGGGCGGCTACACGGCGTTCAGCGTTCCCATAAGTAAGCTTTTGGTATTCAGCAATAACGCCCCCACCACTGCCGAGGTTGTGGTGAAGCTCACCAACCGCTACAACCCGGCCATTCCGCCCCTCACGGCCGACTTCACCTTCTACGGCGGCATCTACCGCGACGCGTACGTGGTAGCGGCCGAGCCGGTACATTTCGACCTCAGCAACTACGCTTCGAGTGGCGTGTTTGTAACCACGCCCGCCGTGTCGGCCGAGGCGGCCAGCGTGGCGGTACGCGGCGCGCTGGCCAACGAATCGGCCAGTTCGCGCCAGCTTTTGGTACGCACGCAGCTGCTCGACCACGCCGGGCGCGTGGTGGCCCGGCAGCAAAGTCGCCTCACGCTACGGGCCGGCGAGCGGCGGGAGTTTCGGCAGGCCCTGCCCGCCCTGCGCCGGCCGCACCTGTGGGCACCCGGCGACCCGTATCTGTATCAAGCTGTTTCACAAGTAGTTGATGCCCGGCAAAATACCGTGCTCGATGAGGTACGCAACCCGGTGGGCCTGCGCTGGTTTCGGTTTGAGGCCGCCACGGGCTTCTTTCTGAACTCTGAACGGGCAGCCGCTCAAGCTCATTGGCACCAACCGGCACCAGGACTACCCCAGCCTGGGCAACGCCCTGCCCGATGCCCTGGCCGTGCGCGACGTGCAGCTACTTAAGGAGATGGGCGGCAATTTTCTGCGCGTGTCGCACTACCCGCAGGACCCCGCCGTGCTGGCCGCCTGCGACCGGCTGGGCATCCTGGCCTCGGTCGAGATTCCAATCGTGAACGCCATCACCGAATCACCCGCGTTTTTTGAGACTTGCCGCACGATGCAGACCGAGCTGATACGGCAAAACTTCAACCACCCGAGCGTCGTCATCTGGGGCTACATGAACGAGGTGCTGTTGCGCCTGCCCGCCGGCCTCAAGCGCGACAACGACCCCGGCCGCGCCTACCTGCGGCGCGTGCGCGCGCTGGCCCAGCAGCTCGACAGCCTCACCCGGCGCGAAGACCCGGCGCGCGCCACTATGCTCGTGTGCCACGGCGATTTCAACCTCTACCAGCAGGCCGGCTTGCTCAGTATTCCGCAGGTAATTGGCTGGAACCTGTACCAGGGCTGGTACGCGGGCAATTTGCAGGGCTTCCCCGATTTTCTCGACCGCCACCATAAAGAGCTGCCTACCAAGCCGATGCTGGTAACCGAGTACGGGGCCGACTCCGATGAGCGGCTGCACTCGTTCAGCCCCCGGCGCTTCGACAAAACCACCGAGTACGCCAACCGCTACCACGAGTTTTACCTGCAAGCCATCCTCGACCGGCCCTTCGTGGCGGGCAGCACCGTCTGGAACCTGGCCGAATTCAACTCCGAAAGCCGCCAGGAGGCCGTGCCTCACATCAACAACAAAAGCCTGCTCACCGGCGACCGCCGGCCCAAAGACGCCTACCTCTATTACCAGGCGCGGCTGCTGAAAACACCGTTTCTGTGCGTCGGCTCGCGCGCCTGGACGCTACGCGCCGGCCAGGCCGCCGGGCCCGATTCGCTGTTTTGCCGCCAGCCGGTGGCTGTGTACACCAACCAGCCCACCGCCCGGCTGCTGCTCAATGGCCGCGACCTGGGCACCCAGCCGGCCGCGCTGGGGGTGGCGCATTTCAGCGTACCCTTCGGCCCCGGGCCCAACCAGTTGCGGGCCCAGGCTACCGGCCTGGCCCTGGAAGACGCGGCCGACATTGAGTTTCAGCTACTACCTAACAACTTATCCAGCAATAAATTACCTTTTACCGAGCTCAATGTGAGCCTTGGCGACGAGCGCACCTTCACCGATGCTATGCTGCACCAGGTTTGGGTGCCCGAGCAGCCCTACGCCCCCGGCGGCTGGGGCTACGTGGGCGGCCACGTGTACCGGCTGCCCGGCGACCGCCTCCCCTACGGCTCCGACCGCAACATCCTGGGCACCAGCTACGATGCCCTCTACGAAACCCAGCGCCTGGGCCTCCGCGAGTTCCGGCTCGACGTGCCCGACGGCGAATATGAGGTGACGCTGCACTTTGCCGAGTTGGAGGCCGCCCCAGCCACCGAGCAGCTGGCCTACAACCTGGCCGGCAACCCGGCGGCCAGCGGCGCGCCCGCGCCTACCGGCCGGGCCTTTGCGGTACTGCTAAACGGCCAAGCCCTATCCCCGTTCAGCAGCGCCACCAACCTGCCGCCCCTGCGAGCCGTGCGCGTGAAGGTGCCGGTAGCGGCGCGGGGCGGGCGCGGCATCGTGGTCGAGTTTCGGCCCGAGGCGGGCGAGGCCTGCCTGAACGGGATTCAGGTGCGGCGGCAGTACTAACTTCTTATCAATAGCCTAGATTTAATCCACAACTCCCTCACGCTGTGCTACTTTTCTCCTACCTGACTTTGCTGCTGAGCCTGCTGCTGGCCACGCCGCCAACGCTGCCCGCCGGTAAGTTTGAGCAGGCGGCCGTGCGCACCCTGCGCGCCCACGTGCTGGCCGAGGCCGCCTGGGCGTTGCAGCAGGCGCCGGTTACGGTTACGGCCAGCACCTCGCCGCGCAGCGCGGGCGGCCCGCACGATTTCTTCTCGGAAGGCGACTATTGGTGGCCCGACCCCAAAGACCCTACTGGGCCCTACGTGCAGCGCGACGGCCTCACCAATCCCGACAACTTCACGGCCCACCGGCTGGCCATGATTCGGTTTAGCCGCGTGGTGGGCGCGCTGGCGTCGGCCTACAAGCTCACGGGCGACGACAAATACGCCCGCCACGCCCTGCTGCACCTGCGCGCCTGGTTCCTGAATCCCGCCACCCGCATGAACCCCTCGCTGCTGTACGCGCAGGCCATTCAGGGCCGGTTTACGGGGCGCGGCATCGGCGTTATCGACACCATTCAACTGCTGGAAGTGGCGCAGGGCGTGCTGGTGATGCAGGGAGCTAACGCATTTGCAATCAACGACTTAACTACTATTAAAGATTGGTTTGCGCAGTACCTCACCTGGCTCACCACCCACCAGTATGGCCAGGACGAAATGAATGCCACCAATAACCACGGCACCTGCTGGGTGATGCAGGTGGCCGCCTTCGCCCGCCTCACCGGCAACGCCGAACTGCTCAACTTTTGCCGCACGCGCTACCAAACCGTGCTGCTGCCCACCCAAATGGCCGCCGACGGCTCCTTTCCCCAGGAGCTGAAGCGTACCAAGCCCTACGGCTACTCGCTCTTCAACCTGGATGCGATGACGCTGATTTGCCAAATCCTGACCGATAACACCCACAACCTCTGGGCGTTTGCCACGCCCGACGGCCGCAGCATTCGCCGCGGCATCGCATACCTGCACCCCTACATTGCCGATAAAGGCACCTGGCCCTTCGCCCACGACGTGCTGTTTTGGAACGACTGGCCGGTGGCCCAGCCCAGCCTGGTGCTGGGCGCGGTGCAGTTCGACAACCGCGCCTGGCTCAGCACCTGGCAGCGCCTCAACCACGACCCGCAAGTGCCCGAAGTGGTGCGCAACCTGCCCGTGCGCAACCCGCTCATTTGGCTGCCGTGAGCTGGTCGTTGAATACGAGGAGGCCGTTATGCTGAACGCAGTGAAGCATCTCTACCGCTTCGTTGAACAGCGCGGATGAAGCGGTAGAAATGCTTCGGCAAGCTCAGCATGACGGTCTATTATAACCGTTTTTAGTTATCAACCAACACTTTATATTCCACCCCATGACCCGCACCCGTACCCGCATCGGCCTAACCCTGGGCCTGGCGCTCTTCGCTACCTCGGCAATGGCCCAGGCTGGCCTCCCCAAAAAGACGCTGCGCCTGGCCGAAACCCAAGCCAAGCTGCTGCTGCAACAAACGCCCCTGGCCATTGAGCGCGCCACCAAGCCCGGCAAGGCGCCGCTGGTGGCCCCGCGCACCCTCAGCCCGGCCGGCGAGCTGGTAGTAGTGCCCTCGCGCGACTGGACGAGCGGCTTCTTCCCCGGCTACCTCTGGCTACTGTACCAGGCCAGCGGCGCGGCCAAGTGGAAGGCCGCCGCCCAGGAATACACGGCCCGCATCGAGCCCGAAAAGAACGACCGCACCAGCCACGATGTGGGCTTCAAAATATATTGCAGCTTCGGCACGGGCTACCGCCTCACGCAAGACCCAGCCTACCAGGCCGTTATCGTGCAGGCGGCCCGCTCGCTCAGCACCCGCTTCAACCCCCATGTGGGCACGCTACGCTCCTGGGACCACCACCGCGCCGAGTGGGGCTTCCCGGTCATCATCGACAATATGATGAACCTGGAACTGCTCTTCGCGGCTACCCGGTTTTCGGGCGATTCGTCGTTTTATAAAATCGCCGTCAGCCACGCCAACACCACGCTCAAAAACCACTTCCGGCCTGATTACAGCTCGTATCACGTAGTAGACTACGACTCGGCCACCGGCCGCGTGGTGAAGCGCACCACCCACCAGGGCTTCGCCAGCGAGTCGGCCTGGGCGCGGGGCCAGGCCTGGGCGCTCTACGGCTTCACTATGTGCTACCGCGAAACTAAAAATCCCGACTATCTAGCTCAGGCTGAGCACGTAGCGGCCTTCATTCTCAACCACCCCAACCTACCCAAAGACCTCATTCCATACTGGGATTTCAACGCTCCCGACCTGCCCAACGCCCCGCGCGATGCCTCGGCCGGGGCCATCATCGCCTCGGGCCTGCTTGAGCTGAGCACCTTCAGCACCAACGGCCCCCTCTACCGCCGCCAAGCCAACAAAATGCTGGACAACCTAGCCAAAAGATACGTGGCCCAGCCCGGCGGCAGCCAAGGCTTCCTGCTGCTGCACAGCACCGGCTCCAAGCCCGCCAACAGCGAGGTAGACGTGCCCCTCAACTACGCCGACTACTACTTTATGGAGGGCCTGCTGCGCCGCCAGCGCCTGGCCGCGGGCCAGAAACTAGGGCTGCGCTAGCTACCTGTTTCAAAACGCCCGCCGGTTACTGCACGGCATCGCCGCGCAGCCGGCGGAAGCGCTTGCGGGCCTCGGCCACGTAAATGCTACCGGGGTATTTGGTGAGCAGCGCTTGGTACAAGGTTTGGGCCTGCGCCTTATCCTTCAGGTTTTCGTCCTGAATCTCAGCCGTTAAGAACAGCGCATCGTCGCTGAGCACGTCATACTTGGGGTTGCCCGTAATCTGCCCCAGCGTGCGCACGGCGGCGGCGTAGTCGCCGGTGCGGCGTTGCAGCTTGGCCTTCAAATACAGCGCATCGTCGGTGAGGGCGTGACTGGGGTACTTGCGCAGCAGCGCATCGAGCCCCGCCTCAGCCTGCGGAATCTTGTTCTGAAACACCAGCGCCTCCACCGCCGCGTAGTCCTTGAGGGCCAGGCCCAGCGTGTCCTCCGCCGTGCTCTCCTGAATGAGCAGCGAGAGCTGCATGGCATCGTTGGCGATTTCGCGGGTGGTGGCCTCCTTCAGGATATCCAAGTGGCTCTGGGCCAGCTTAAAGTCGGCGGCGAAGTAGCTCAGCCGGGCGTTGCGCAGCTTGGCCTCGTAGCCCAGCGGGGCTTCGGGGTGGGCCTTTTCCACCTGCGAGTAGAGCAGGGTGGCTTCCCAGGGCTCGCCCTTCAGCAGGAACAGGTCGCCGAGGGTCGTTTTGGCCTCGTCTACCACGTCGGTTTCGGCGCGGGGCATGTCAATCACTTCCTGCAATAGGCTCATTGCCTTGAGCTTATCATCGAGCTGAAACGCGTAGAGGTTGGCCAGCTGGCGCATCACCGGGGCCGCGGCGGGCGTGCGGCCCAGCTCGGTAAGCAGGGCTTGGTAGTCGGCGGCCAAGGCCCGCACCTGGGCCAGGTCCACGGGGTAGGTGTCGCGCACCTGCGCCTCGCGGGCCTGCAACAGCAACTGCCTGGCTATCTGGTAGTAAGGCCCGCTCTTATACTCGCGCACCACGTATTGGCAGGCGGCAATGGCCGTGGCGTAGTCGCGGTTGCGCTGCGCAATACCGGCCAGGCTCAGCACCCGCGCCCCCTGCGCGCCGGTGCGCCGGTCGAGGGCCCGCACCTGCACCAGCGCGCCCGTAAAGTCGTGGCGCTGCACTTGCAGCCACAGCAGCAGCTCGCTGTAGGCATTCTGGTCGGGCTGGGCCTGCACCCTGGCCACGAGTATCTTCTCCAGGGCATCGAAATCCTTGTCTTCGTGCAGCGCATTTTGCAGCATGTTGCGCACAAAGGGCAGCTGCTGCTCGTCGCGCTCCACCAGGCGCAGGGTTTCGGCCAGCAGCTTATCCTGCTCCTGGCTTTGGGTGTAGAGCTGGATGAGCTGCGGGGCGTACTCGGTGTTATTCTTGGCCAGTTCGCGGCCGCGCAGGTAGCTGCGCTCGGCCCAGGCGGGCAGGTTGCGCTGGCCAAACTCGGCCGCCACGGGCACCACCTGCGCCACCGTGAGCTGGCTCACCACGCGCTGGTACTGCTTGTCGGCCGCGGCCGGGTCGCCGGCGGCGGCGTAGAGGCCACCCAGCGCCACGCCGTAGCCGCCCTCCTCGGGGTGCTGCTTGATGGCCTTTTTCACCAACTTTTCGGCGTCCTTGTAGCGCTTCAGGCTTTGCAGGGCGGCGAGGTAGTCGGGCAGCATTGTGGGGGCCGTTTGCTCGTCGCTCTTGAGCTTTTCAAACAGGAAGACGGCCTTCTCGAACTCGCCCCGGCGGGCGTAGTCGCGGGCCAGCGTGGGCGCATCAATGGGGGCCCAGCTACCCGGCCGGGGTGGCCCGCCCGGCATATTCTGGGCGTGCAAGGAGCCCGTCAGCGCCAGCCAGCAAGCCGGCACCAACACGGCAGCACGCATACGCAACTCGATTTTCATAATCTGGCAACGCCTGAGGGTAAGTGGTTTGTTCAACGCCGCCCCGCTGCTGCGGGTGCCGCTAACCTAGCTTAACGGCAGCAAAAAGGGGCTGCACCCGAAGGTACAGCCCCTTTGCTTTTCGCGGCGCAGTGGCCTAGAAGAACTTCGAGCGGTTGTCCTGCACCTTGGCCTGGCTCTTGATGGCTTCGTAGATGAGGCCATCCTGGCGCTGCTGGCGCTGCTGCGTGAGCTGCTGGCGCACTACTTTCAGGTCACCGGGCGTGGCGGGCAGCACGCTGCTGCCTTCTACCACCAGCACACCTTGCTCGCCTTGGATGGGAGCCGATTTCTGGCCCGCCTTCAAGGCAAAGGCGCGGCCCACGGCGTCGGGCTCGAAGCCCACGTTGGGGATAGTGCCCTGGCCCTGGGCTACGCCCTCGGCCGTTTGCACCTGCGCACCGGCCCCGGCTGCGGTGGCCATTTCTTCGAGCGTACCGGTTTTGCCTTGCAATTTCTCCATCAACTGCTTGGCCTTCAATTCATTACGCACGGCAGCTGTTAGCTCGGGGCGAATACTCTCAATGGTAGCGGTGCCCTTACTGCGCGAATCGGTAACGGCGGCCAGGATGTGCTGCTCACCAATGTCAAACTTGCGCACGTCGCCCACTTTCGTTTCGGAGCCGCCGTCGGGGTTGAAGCCGAAGGCCCAGCGCACCATCTCGCGCGAGCCGGGCAGGTTGCCCACCGTTGGCGCATCGCGGGTGATAAACTTGGCTTCCTGCTTTTGCAGAGTCTTGTCTTTGGCAACCAGGGCCCGGAAGGTGTCCAGGGTATTAGCTTCCGATTGCAGCTGCTCGGCGCGGGCGTAGGCGGCTTCGCGGGTGGCGTCGCTGGGCTGCACCGACTTCAGCACCGAGGCCACCTGGTAGGTGTTCTCGGTCTTTTTGCCGGTCACTTTCACAATGTGGTAGCCAAAGCTGGTTTCGACCAGCGTGGGCAGCAGGCCCAGGCCCGGTGCCCCAAAGGCCGCCTTGCTGAACTCGGGTACCATGCTGGTGCGGTCGAAGTAGCCGAGGTCACCGCCCTTGTCCTTGGTGCCGTCGGTACCGTACTGCTTGGCCATGGCGGCAAAGTCAGCCCCACCCTTGATTTTGGTCAGAATTTCCTGCGCCTGCGCTTTCACGGCGGCTTTGTCGGCCGGGCTCATGTTAGCCTCCGTCTTAAACAGGATATGGCTGGCGCTCACCGTAGGCTTGGCCTTCTCACCGGTTATCTTGTACACGGCCAGCGTATTACCAATCACATACGGGCCATACACCTGGCCCACAGTCATGGGCTGGCTGGTAAGCTGCTGGGGCAGCTGGGCGGCCGTGAGGTAGGCGGGGCTATAAGGCTGCTCCGAGTTGGAGCGCACAAACAGCGAGTCGTTGGGCGCGGTGCGGAACTGCTCGGCAATGCTGGCAATGCTCGTGCGCAGGGCGGCGCTGTCCTGCTTGGTGGCGGTTTCGGGCACCACGATGTACTCAATACTGCGGCCGTCCTCCACCTTGTAGCGGCCCTTATGGCGCGCCAGGTAGTCGCTCAGCTGGGCATCGGTGGGCTTGAAAGCCGAGTCCGACACGCTGGAATAGGGCACGAACAGGTAGCGGAAATTCGCCTTGGCGTTCTGGGCCTGGTCAAACTGCTTAGCCTCGGCCGTGGTTACGTACACCGAGTTCTTAAGCAGGGCGTTGAACTTGTTCACCGGCCCATCGAAATCGCGCAGGCTGGCTTCGAAGTTGTGGAAAGCGGCCTGGGCATCGGGTGGCAGCTTGTCGAGGTTCTTGAGGTAGTCGATGAGGCGCGCCTTGTCAAACTGCCCCGTTTTGGGGTCGGTAAACGCCTGCCGGATGGCGGGGTTGGGGTTGTCGCCCTGCACCATGTCCACCATTTCGGCGTCGCCCACGGTCAGGCCCAGCTTGTCGATTTCGGGCTGGAAAGCGCGGCGGTACAGCAGCTGGTTCCAGGTTTGGTCGCGCAGGTAGCCCAGGGCCTGGTCGTCGGCGGGGCGGCCCTGCTGGTTGGCAAAGTTTTGCTTGGCCTGCTCCAGGGCGGCCGTGAATTCGGGTAGCTCAATTTTGCTGCCGTTCACTTCGCCTACCGTTTGGCCATTGCCACCAAAAAGCCGGTTTTTTCCTCCCACCAGGTCGCCGCCCACAATGAAGAGCAGCATCCCGATGGCGACGGCGCCTACGGCCACCCCCGACTTTTCCCGAATCGTGTTAATTAAAGCCATTACTTACCAAATACTAAACTAAATGCGGTGGCCCGAAGCCAAAAAGAGGCGCAAAATAACCACGAATCGCCCAAACTATCAAGCTACTGCCCCCGTGCCCGGCCCCAATGTGAGCCAGCCGGCCCTAGCGGCGCTTCTTATTTTTTTTGGCGGGCTTGTTGAGCGCGGCCACTTGCTGGGCTACCTCGGCTTCCTTAGCCCGGCGGGCATCCTGCCGCCGCCAGTAGTTGAGCGGTAGCCAGCACGCCAGCGATATCATAAATATCCAGTAGTTAGCGATTATATCGTTCTGCAAAATGGTCCGATGCACCCCAATTACGAACGATACCACACCCAGGGCAAATATTATCGTGCGCGCCAAGGATTTATCGAATTTCATAATTTATTGATTATTAATAATTTATATTCAAACTAGCTACCTAAACGTCATGCTGAACGCAGTGAAGCATCGCGCGCGCAACGCCCAGGTCGTTGCAACGATGCGTGTGAGATGCTTCGCTGCGTTCAGCATGGCGTTCTATCGGATTTAGCAACATCTTGGCTAGCGTTCTACTTCCCCAAACCATTAGCTTGGTCAATAGAAAACGTGCCGATGGGGTGGTACAGCCGGTAGCTCGAAAAGTCCTGATTGGCGCTCATGCCGTTACCGGTGAGCACCTCGGTGGGCGTTTTTATGCGCACAAACATGGCGCTATCGGTGTAAATCCGCTGCTTGTTGCGGTCGTAAAACAGCTCCTCCGTATCGAGAGTTTGCTTCTGCGGCACGTTGGCCACCTTCACCGCGCCACGCATGATGTAGAGCTGCTTGGCGTTGTCAAACTTGGCCCACTTGGCCACCAACGTATTGACGGTCAGCTTCCCGGGCTTGTCATAAAACGTCACCGTCACGCCCTTGGGATACAGCCGGTCGCTGTTCTCGAAGTTCTGCTCCAGCGGGGCGGTGAGGCGAATATGCAGCCGCGCCGAGTCGCTGAGCAGCGTCACCACATTGTCAGTTTCGAGCAGCGGGCCGGTGTACACCACCCGCTTGGGGGCGGTGTCTTGCTTATCGCAACCAGCCAGCAGCAAGCCGGCCGCCAGGGCGCCGGCCTGCCATAAGTAGCTCATGCTCACGATTATTGCAGGCGGCGCTTGATAAACCAGCGGTTGCTCAGCGTGGCGCCAATTTGCATACGCACGTAGTTTTCCTGCACGTTGCTCGCGCCGTTGTTGCCCACCAGGAAATCGGTGTTGCCGCGCACGCCGTAGGCAAAGCCCAAGCTGATAACCGTCGATTCGAGGGCGGTGGCGGTGGGCAGCGGGAAGGCGAAGCCCCAGTGCACGGCGCGGTCGTAGAGGCGGTTGCCGAGGGGCGCGTAGGGCAGCTGCGCCACGCTCAGGCCCAGGCGGTAGGTCACGCGCTGGAAATAGTGGTCTACCGAGCCGGGGTCGGGCGTAAATTCGCCGCCCGAAGCCACGCGCCATGTATTGCTCAGCGCCTGGGGCGATATTAGGCTAAACGTTTTGAAATCAGACCATTGCTGACGCGAACCGTCGAGGTTAAAGCTCCAGTTGCGGCCATTGTCGAGCGAAAAGCCCAGCTGCGACATCGCGGGCGTGGTGGTAGTGCCACTGTCGTCGGAGAGCTGCACCACGTTGCCGATTACCGCGCCGCGGGCGTCCTGCTGCTCGGTGGTGCGCTGCCGGTTGGCCTTCAGGTTGGCCTGAAAGGTCTGCACGGCTCCCAGGTTCACGTTCAGGTTTTTGTTAATCTGGTGGCGGTAGTGTGCCGAGGCCCGAAACAGGAAGTCGGCGTAGCGCAGCTGCTCATTGGCCACCACCAGCTGCTGGGCCGCAATGTTGGGCGAGTTTATGGCCGTACCCTCGCTCTGCGTGATGGTGCCGAACAGGTAAGAGGCGCTGCCCCCCAGGTTGAGGTCGCGCAGCACGTGAATACCAGTGGCGAAGTACGCCTCCGACAGCCCGCCCGAGCCCGTATACTTTTTGTAAGCCTGGGCCAGCGGGTCGCCATTTACCGAGCCAATGGTATTAGATTCATAATCAACTGAACTATAGGGCTTTAGACCAACGGCTGCGCCCCAACGCTTGTTTAGCGGTACGGCCAGCGCCAGGTAGCCCAGCGTGCCGGTGCCCGCGCGGCTGGAGGCCACGGTGTTTTTTACCGTTTGCACCTGCGCGTTGAACACGGCTTCCCAGGTGGTGCGCGGCGTGTAGGTGAGCAAGGCAGGGTTCAGCTCGTTGACGTTGCCCGTATTGGGCGCGGCCAGGCCCGAGCCGCCCATGCCCAGCTGGCGCACGCCGCCAAAGTTGCCGTAGCTATCGCCCAAGCCAATGCGCGAGTAGGGCGAGTTGCCCAGCCCCTGCCCCCAGGCCGAGCCGGCAAACAAGGTAGCAGCGGCCGTTAGCAGGGCCCCGGATAGTTTTTTAGTTGTCAACATTATAGCGTAAAATCTTATCCAAGCCCAGCAGCACCAATTCTGGCACGGCAAAGATACGGCCAGCCAGCGGGGCCAGCGCCACGGCCAGGTACTCGGCGTCGCCGCCGGTGAGCACCAGCGCCAGCTGCGGGTGCTGCTGGCGGTACTCGGCCACCAGCCCGCGCACCTCGGCCGCCGTGCCGCGCAGCACGCCGCTCAGCAAGCAAGACGCCGTAGAGTCGCCGATTAGTTGCACCGCCTCGCTGGCCGGGGGCAGCTCCAACAACGGCAACCGGCCCGTAAACGTGTGCAGCGCCTGCAACCGCATGCGCAGGCCGGGCGCAATGCTACCACCGTGGTAAGTGCCATCGGCGGTTACCAGGTCCAGCTTGAGGGCCGTGCCGGCGTCGAGCACCAGCGTGGCCTGGCCCGGCCGCAGGCGGGCGGCCCCTACGGCGGCGGCCAGGCGGTCGGGCCCCAGGGTGTGGGGCGTGGCGTAGGCATTGCGCAGCGGTACCGGCGTAAAGCCGGGCCGAAATGGCAATATCCGTTGCAGGCCATCGGTGGCAGCCAGCGCCGCCAGCCAGGGCTGGGTGTCCACCTTATCGGCCACCGACGACAGGATGGCCTGCGCCGGCTGCGTGCGCTGCCATATTTCTTCCAGGTGGGCCGGGGCTGCCAGCACACCACTTTCCCGTAGTCCTTCCGGCCCGAATACGCCGTATTTCAACGCCGTATTACCCAGGTCCAGCGCCAGCGTAATCATGTGCAGAACGTCCTAAAACAAACAGGGTCTTATGAATACCGGCGCATAAACCAGTATTCATAAGACCCTGCCCATCAATTATTTACATAAAGTACTTGAGGCGAATCACTTCCTGCTCGGTGAGGAAACGCCATTTGCCGCGCGACACCTCCTTTTTGGTGAGGCCAGCGTACTGCACCCGGTCGAGGGCCACCACGTCGTAGCCTAAGTGTTCAAATATGCGGCGCACAATGCGGTTGCGGCCAATGTGCAGCTCGATACCCACGAAGTGCGGGTTGCCGGCTACCACGGCTACATCATCCACCTCAGCCTTGCCGTCTTCCAGCTCGATACCGGCCGCTATTTCAGCCAAGTGCTCGGCAGTCAGGGGCTTATCAAGCTCAGCCTGGTAGATTTTCTTGTTCTTGTGCGAGGGGTGCGACAGCTTCTGCGCCACTTCGCCATCGTTGGTGAAGAGCAGCAGGCCCGTGGTATTGCGGTCGAGGCGACCCACTGGGAAAATGCGCTCCTTCGAGGCCGTAGCCACCAGCGACATAACCGTTTTGCGGCCTTCGGGGTCGTCGGTCGTGGTAATGAAGTCCTTGGGCTTATTCAGCAGCACGTACACCAGCTTCTCGCGGTTGAGGTTGGTTTTGCCGTACTGCACCGTGTCGGTGGGCTGCACTTTGTAGCCCATTTCGGTGATAACCTCGCCATTCACGCGGATTTCGCCAGCGGCAATCAGCGAGTCGGCCTCGCGGCGCGAGCAAATGCCCGCGTTGGCGATGTAGCGGTTCAGGCGCAGCTCCTCGGTACCGAAGTCTTCCTCGCTCGCCCGGCGCTTGTTGCCACGGGTTTTGTCGTTTTCGTAGTGCTTGAGGTTCTTGTAGTCAGGGGCCAAGCCTACTGGCTCGTCCGTAGTGGTTGTGCGGGTTTTGTTACCATAGCCGGTGCTGCGTTGCGGACTGCTCTGGGCTTCGCGCATGGCCTCGCGACGCTCCCGGAACGAGCCGGTAGTAGTGTTGTTGGGCCGCTCGCCAAAGCTGCGCGGCTTGCCAAAGGCCCCGGGCGTTTGCTCACGGGGCGCGTTGCGGTCGCCGTAGCTGCTGCGGCGCTCACCGCCTTCGCGGTCGTTGCTGCGACGGTCGTCGCCACCCGGCCGCGTGCCAAACTCGCGGCGGGCGGGGCGCTCGTCGCGGCTGCCTTCCGACGGCGGGCGGCGGGCTTCGTTGCCCGTGCCACGCTCCTCAAACGAGCGGCGCTCATCGCGGCCCGTATAGGCGGGACGCGCATTGTCGGCACCACCTTCTACCGGCGAGCCATCAGGGTTAGTCTTGATGAACTTGCGGTTGCGCTCGCCTTTGCCACCGCGCGGCACCGTGGGCAGGCCCTCGTAGCGCACCGGCTGGCCCTGCCAGATGGGCTTGGGTGGGTAAGCGGGGCGCTCGCTGCGGTCGCGGTCACCACCTTCGGCATCCTGGGGCCGAGGCCGCTCGGGGCGGTCACCGCCGAAGCTGCGCTTCTCGCTGTAGCTAGAACCGCCGCGCTCGGGGCGGTCGCCACCAAAGCTGCGCTTTTCGCCATAACTGGAACCACCGCGCTCGGGGCGGTCGCCGCCACCAAAGCTGCGCTTCTCGCCGTAGCCAGCGCCGCCACCGAAGCTGCGTTTCTCGCCAGCGCCAGCACCGCCGCGGTCGCCGCCGAAGCTGCGCTTTTCGCCGTAGCTGGAGCCGCCACGCTCGGGGCGGTCACCGCCAAAGCTGCGCTTCTCGCCGAAGCCGCCACGCTCGGGGCGGTCACCGCCAAAGCTGCGCTTCTCGCCGAAGCCGCCGCGCTCGGGACGGTCGCCACCGCCGAAGCTGCGCTTCTCGCCAAAGCTGGAGCTGCCGCGCTCGGGGCGGTCGCCACCGCCGAAGTTCGATTTGCCGAAGCTGCTGCCGCCGCTACCGCCACTGGGCCGGCCGCCAAACTTGTTGCCGCCACCTTGGCCAAACGTGGGCCGGGCGGGCGAAAAGCCCTCGCCGCGTCCGTCGGGCCGGCTGCCTTTATAGCCGCCGCCAGCGCTGCTGTTGCCGCGGGGTGCATACCCACCGCTCCCGCGCGAGTCGCTGCTTGGCCGCCCGCTACCGCCAGTTGCGCCACGCCGACCCGGCTTATCGTCTGAAAAATGTTTCTTACCCATCTGAGTTATAATTTATCTGGTTGCTGGCTTATAGTCCCGCGCCGCCGGCGCTGGTGAGTGCAAATATCTACCCTATTGGTAGTTAGTAAAAAAAAGCCCGGACCCGTAAGCCAGCCGCCGAAGCGCCGGTTACGGGTCCGGGCCGTAGGCCAAGGCCGCGCTTAGTCGCGCCGGGCTAGCTTGGCTTCAATCGAATGCTGGGTGTGGGGCACCGCCCGCAGGCGCTCCTTCGGGATAAGCTTGCCCGTGCCGATGCACACGCCGTAGGTGCCGTTTTTAATGCGCGTCTGCGCATTTTCCAGTTGCTGAATGAACTTCATCTGGCGCGAGGCCAACTGGTTCAAGCTTTCCTTTTCGGCGGTCTCAGCGCCGTCTTCCAGCACCTTCAGCGAAGCTGCCGTAGTGTCGGTGCCCGACTCGTTGTTGCGGGTCAGGGTTTCCTTAATGAAAGACAATTCCTTGCGAGCAGCCGTGAGCTTACTTTGAATAATCTGTTCAAACTCAGCTAAATCTTCCCGCGAATAGCGGAGGTTTTCCTCAGACATCGAAAAGCAAGTAAAAAGAATAATAAATACGCACGCTGCGGTAGGCAGCCTGGCAAAACCAACGCCCCACCCTACTAAAAAGTTTGGTCAAGCTATTGGCATTTACTAACCGGCTTCCGCGGGAAGTCGGCTTTCGCGGGGCAAAGGTAATTGTTTTCAGCGGGTTTGCCTCGCTGGCTATCTACTTCCTTCAGAATCCCAACATCTGAATGGCGGCCACGGCAGCCTCCACGCCTTTGTTGCCGTGCCGCCCGCCGGCGCGGTCCCAGGCTTGCTCCAGGTTATTGGTCGTAACCAGACCAAATATCACAGGTTTATTATACTTAAGCCCTACTGTGGTCAACCCCTGCGCCACCGCGTGGCAGATGTAGTCGTCGTGCTTGGTGTCGCCCTTGATTACCACCCCCAGGCAGATGACGGCATCCATCTCCTCGTGCTGGGCCAGCAGCTGCGCACCAAACGTCAACTCAAAGCTGCCGGGCACCGTATTGCGGAAAATGTTCTCCGGCTTGGCCCCGTGCTTGAGTAGCGTTTCGTACGCGCCGTTGCTGAGCATGTCGGTTAGCTCGCGGTTCCACTCGGCTACCACTAGGCCAAAGCGCTTTTCGCTGATGTCGATGAAGCCAGCACTATCATAGGTGCTCAGGTTTTGCAGGGCGGTTGCCATAAATCGTAGATTACGCAGATGGAGCAGATTACGCAGATTCGGCTGGCGCAGGGCCAAGCCTTTTGCAGATATACTGCTCGCTACGGGGTGAAAAGTTGCTTGGGAAAGTGAGATTTCAACTAAAAAGCAACGGCGCTCTCCGTTGCGGGAAAGCGCCGTTGCTGTAACGAGTTACTTGGTACTATTGGCCGAGAGCTGCTTTGCGCTGGCGGGCTTCGCCGGCTTCGGGCGCGGTGGCATAGTCGTTCAGCACGCGGTCGTAAGCTTTGGCAGCGCCGGCGTTATCCTTGGCGGCTTCGAGGGCCACGCCCTGCTTCAGCACATAGCCGGGCGAGAACTGGTCGTTGGCATTATGGTCGGCGGCTTTGGCATAGAGCTCAGCAGCCTCTTTGGGCTGGTTGAGCTCCAGCTTGGCATCACCCATGAGCGAGTAGGCGCGCGACTGCACGAGGTAGTCGTCCGAGCTAAACTTGTCGAGGTAAGTGTAGGCCTCCTGAAATTTGCCCTGCTTCAACGAGGCTACGCCGGCGTAGAAGTTAGCTAGGTTGCCTGCCTTTGTACCACTATATTCCGAGGCCACTTTATCAAGGCCCGGGTGCTTACCGTCACCTTTGGTGGCCTTGCCCAACGAGTCGGCTTGCCAGTAGTCCACGGCTTTGTACATGGCGTTTTGCGCCTGCGTGTTCTGCTCGGTACGCCAGTAATTATAGCCAAACGCGCCGGCTATCGCCGCTACCACCACCACCAACACGCCCACGAGCAGGTTGCGGTTGCGGCGCACAAAGTCTTCCGAATCGGCTAGCCGGGCGGCCAGGGCATCGGGGTCTTCGAGCAGCGGGTTTTCGGTCGCGTAGGTTTCTTCGGCCGGCGCCAACGGGTCGGTCGATACGGGGCGAACGGGCTGGCGGGCACCCGGCGTTTTGCCGGTGTAAGGAATCTTAGACATCAGGGTTGGTAGCTCGGCGGCACGGCTCTGAACCAGGCCGCGCCGCGGGAGGCCACCTGGCCACAAAGGCAAGGGGCCGGGTTAAGAATGGAACTAGTCGTGAATATAAGGGTAGTCGGCCTGCACGTACACATCCGTGTACAGCTCCCGCGCGTCGGGGTAGGGCGAGTTTTCGGCAAATTCTACCGACTCCAGCACCTGCGCCTTAATGCGCTCGTCGATGGCCGCAAGGTCTTCCTCAGCAGCCATATTGTGAGTGAGGATGGTGTGGCGCACCGACTCAATGCTGTCGCGGTGGCGGTACTCCTCCACCTCTTCCTTGGTGCGGTACTTGGCCGGGTCGCTCATCGAATGGCCTTTGTAGCGGTAGGTTTTGAATTCGAGGAAGGTGGGACCTTCGCCGCTGCGGGCGCGCTCAGCGGCGCGGGCCACGGCGTGGTGCACATCTTCCACGTTCATCGCATTCACGGGCTCGTTGGGCATCTGGTAGCCGTCGGCGATGATGTGCAGGTCCGTCACGTTCGACGAGCGGTGCACGGCCGTACCCATGGCGTAGCCGTTGTTCTCCACGATGAAAATCACGGGCAGCTTCCACAGCATGGCCATGTTGAAGGCCTCGTGCAAGGCACCCTGACGCACCGCGCCATCACCCATGTAGCAGATGCAGAGCTTGCCAGTTTTGTTGTACTTCTCAGCAAAAGCAATGCCGGCTCCCATCGGGATTTGGGCTCCCACGATACCGTGGCCGCCCATGAAGCCAACCTCTTTGTCGAACATGTGCATGGAGCCGCCTTTGCCTTTTGAGCAACCGGTGGCCTTAGCGAACAGCTCGGCCATGATGGCATTGGGCGAAGTACCCAGCGCCAGGGGGTGGGCGTGGTCGCGGTAGGCGGTGATATACTTGTCACCTTTTTCCAGGGCCGACACGGCCCCGGCTACGCAGGCTTCCTGGCCAATGTAGAGGTGGCAGAAACCCTTTATCTTCTGCTGGCCGTACAGCTGACCGGCTTTCTCCTCAAACTTGCGCATGAGCTGCATTTGCTCATACCAGGCCATGTACATCTCTTTAGAAAACTCCGGCTCGGCAGGCGAAGTAGCCAGCGGTGCATCGGCCGGGGCATCTCCCTGGTGCGCATCGGGCATTTCTTCTACGGCCGGCAGGGGCGCGGTTTCGACGCCCGTTGCGGCATCAACCGTAGCCGGGGTTTGGCCTTTGACGGCTTTCTCGGTGTTGCTGCCGTTTGCGCCAGCCTTCGGCGCATCCTTTACTTTCGACTCCGCCATAATTCGGGGTATATAATTTCGCGTTGGGAGGGCGAAATTACATAATTCTGACCGTACTCCCACCCCACCGCTCCGAATGACGCTCGACCAGCTACACCTGCTATTTTTCAAGAATTACGACGAAGCGAGCCTGGCCTTCAGCCCGGGTATCAATTGCTTCATTGGCGACAATGGCAGCGGTAAGACCAACCTGCTGGACGCCATCTACTACCTCTCCCTTACCAAGAGCGCCTTTGCGAGCGCTGATGCCCAGAGCATCAAGCAAGGGGCTGATTTTTTTGTAGTTAAGGGTAAGTTCAATACCCCCCTCTTGGAGCAGGCCGAAACCATTCAGGTGAGTATGCGGGCGGGGCAGAAGAAAACCATCACCCACAACAAGCAGCCCTACGACCGACTAGCCGACCACATCGGGCGCTACCCGGCGGTGCTCATTTCGCCCTACGATACCGACCTCGTTCGACAAGGCAGTGAGGACCGGCGGCGCTACTTCGACAGCCTGCAATCACAGCTCGACCACGAGTTCCTAGAACTACTCATCCAGTATAATGGGCTGCTGCGCCAGCGCAATGCCACCCTCAAGCAAAGCGGCGGCAGCCACGGCTTCGACATGCTGTATCTGCACTCGCTCGATGACCAGCTGGCCCCGCTAGGCGAAAACCTCTCGACCATGAGGGCCGCGTTTCTGGCGCAGTTCGTACCAGTGTTTCAGCGGCACTACGCGCAGCTGGCCGATGGCCGCGAGGAAGTACTACTCGAATACAAAAGCCAACTCCCGGGCCAGAACTTTCGCCACCTGCTACTAGCCAATGAGCGCCGCGACGTGGCCCTGCAACGCAGCACCACCGGGCCGCACCGCGACGACTTCGTATTCCTGATGGATGGACTACCGGTTAAAAGCTACGCTTCCCAGGGCCAGCAGAAGTCCTTCGTCATCGCCCTCAAGCTGGCGCAGTTTGAGCTGCTGGCTACCAAGCCGCAACCAGCGGGCCACGACGCAGCCAAACCCCTGCTGCTACTCGACGACATTTTCGACCGCCTTGATGATAAGCGCATTGCCCGACTGCTTCAACTGGTAGCCGACCATACGTTTGGCCAAGTGTTCCTCACCGACACCAACTTGGAGCGCACCGACCTGGCGCTTGCCGGCATTGCAAGCGACATCCGGCGCTTTCGGGTGCAGGCCGGTTTGGTGGCGGTTATCTGATTACTACCGCTCTTTTCGGGGCACGGGAGGCGTACTTTTGAGTCATCCTTGTGCAGCTAATAAGCTGCGGCTTCCCGGCCGCCACGCGCAACATTTTTCCTTTTGCCGTGAAAAAGCCTAGCCTCTCCCCTACCGCTCGCCGGGCCGATATCATTCCGCTGAAAGAAGGATTGGAAGCCTTAGTACGCGCTTACCGCCTAGGTGGTAAGCTCAACGAGGTGACAGTTGTGGCAAGTTGGGAACGGGTGATGGGTAAAGCCGTCGCGCTCAAAACCAAGGAGGTTTACGTGAGCAAGGGTAAGCTCTTCGTGCGCCTCACCTCGGCTCCGCTCAAGCACGAGTTGGTAATGGCCAAGACCCGAGTGTTGGAAATGCTCAACGCGGAGGTAGGCACCCAGGTGGTTTCGGAAGTTATTTTTCTGTAAGCTCCGCTTGCAGAGTAAGGAGTGCGGCGCAGCTAGCTTGTAATAAAGCTGTTGCTGCCCTTGACAATTATTGGCAGTTCCGGGTACTCTTCATAGTGCCTGTCAGCCATCACTATTTATTTGACACGCCTGGCTAGTTCACTGAGACAGCAAAAATGTTCCACGTGAAACATTTTTGTTACTTGGGGCCATACACCTTCAACAACAACTCATTGTACGCCTCTAGAAGGGCAATGTACTTGGTTTGGAGGACTAGCAACTGCCTGATGGGGTCTACATCAAGAGATTGGTTCGGTGTTACACGCGGTGTAACAGAACTTCGCGATAAGGGTGTTACAAAAGGCAGCGATGATTGCTGGGCTATTGTAAAATCCTGTGAAAAGTCATGACCAATAATTTGGCCAACACTTTTCACCAGGTTAGCGTCTAGTGTATCATCCTTGAACTTACGGTATATTGTGGGCCGTGTAATGCCCAGTTCTTCCACGATACGCGTGATGGAAATACCGCTGTTTTTAATGGCCTCTTGCAGTATTTCGCCTTGATGAGCCATAAAATGAGGGTGTTACGGGTTAGGTGATGCAAATATGGAAACCGTATCAAGCTAATCCAAATTGTTTCGTAATGAGACAAGTCCACAATTGCGGTTACTTATGAATATCTTCAACTCATGACTGTAACAAGTTTAGGATTGACATTGTAACGAATTTGGTCAGCTGACAGAAACGGACACTACGGACAATTTTTGATAAGCCGGCTGCCGCTCGTTGTATTACGCCAGCAATTGCAGTAGGCGGTCGGGGTAATCGGTTGTGATGCCCGCTACGCCCCAGGTAATTGCCTGCTGCATGTCGCTAGGCGTATTTATGGTCCAGGGAATCAGCCGTATCGCTGGGTAACGCGTGGCCAGGTCCGTTACAGTGCGCTGAGAAAGAAGCTGGAAATTGGGGCCGAACGTTTCGGGCACAAAGCCGAGCTGGTGAAACAGTATCTCGGCCGGTGTATGGTCTTCGCTGAGCAAGCAGAGCGCCAACGCGGGCGATAGCTGCCGGGCCGCTTGCAGAATGCGCGCATCGAAGCTGAGTAGCGTGGTGCGTAGCAGCACAGCTGCGGCAACCAGCTCGGACAGTACCAACTCGACAAACCAGGCCGGCCGCGGATGGAAAATGTCATCACCATCCGGCATGCTTTTCAATTCTATGGAGTACCCAACTGGGGAGCGGCCCAGGCGCTGGCACGTCGCTTCCGTAGCCTGCAAAACCTCGCGCAGGAGTGGCCGGTAGGTGGCCGTGCGCTGCTGCATGGGGAATCCAGGGTGGGGCTGCTCCCCCACTACGCAGCGGCGAATAGTGGCGTAAGGCAGATGATAAAGGTTGTATTCGCGCTCGTGCCGCGGGTCGATTGGCTCGCCGTTGGGACCAGGCCCCAGGCGGGCCGACAGCCAAGGCTCGTGCGAAACCACCACCTGCTGGTCTTGCGAAATCACGACATCCAGCTCCAGCACATCAACGCCTAAGGCCAAGGCGTGCAAGAAAGCGGGCAGGGTATTTTCGGGTAGCAGACCCCGGCAGCCCCGGTGGCCGTGCACTTCGGGGCGGGAGGAGTGAGTAGGTGTGGTAGAGAAAAACAGCATGTGCCTTTGTACGCAGGCGGGCGGGGTAGCAGTGGCCGGGCCAGTAGCTTTGCAGCTACTTTTTTACTCCGCCCAGCGGGTTGCTTAATCTCCTTTCATGAAGCGTCTTTTACTATTTGTGCTGCTGTTGGCCCTCGCGGCGGGCGGCTATTACTACTACAATTCCCTTAAGAAAGGGCCGGAATATGCGCTGCTGCAAGCGGCGGCCGCGACCCAAACGCACGACTTGGCGGCCTTCAAGCGCTACGTAGATGTGGACGCCCTCACGGGCCACCTAGTCGATGATGTGGCCAAGCAGGGCAATGTGCTGTCGGTGCTGGTGCCGGGCGGCGGGCTACTACTGCGCGGTGGGCTGGGCCTGCTGAAACCCCAACTGACCAAAGCCGCCCATAGCGAAATTCAGCGCTACGTGGAGACGGGCTCGCTGGAAGAGGCCCAGGCGGCCGCGCCCAAGCGGCTGGTCAACCTCTCCTTTTTGGGCCTGGCTGGGCACGTAGTAGGGCCCGATAGCAAATTTAAGGGCATCAAATACACCATTGACAAGGGCGACGTATCGTTGGTAGGGCTGGAGTTTTCGCAGCCGCGCTACGACACCACCATGGTAGTAGAAGTGAAGCTTCAGAGACAACCCGATGGCCATTGGCAGGCTAAACAGGTTACTAATACTGGTGAACTGGTGCAGGGCTTAGCCCGGTTGGAGAAGCAGCACCTGCTGAAGTAACAACCCGATACAGGCAAAGCAGCCAACAGAAAGCCCTCAGCTACACGGTAGCTGAGGGCTTTCTGTTGGCTCGAAACAAGCCTCACTACGATTGGCAGCTAGTTGCTGCGGCCCGAGAAAAGTAGGTAGATGATGGAGCCACCAATTGGGAAGAACCAGATAATAGCGCCCCAGAGGAGCTTTTTACCCAGCGACCAATCTTGCTTAAGCAAGCTGATGACCGCGTAAATGGCCATAATCAGGTACAGAACCCCGAAAAAGCCCAGGCCGCCCCGACTATTGTAAGCACTTGGTGCACAGCTAGTTGCGATTAAAGACAAAAGGGGTAGCAAAGCCAGCGGCTTGAGGCGGGTAGCTACGGTGGAGAAAGTGCGCATAAAAGAAGTGAAGAAGAGTGGCGTGTTGCCGCCCTTTACGCAGATTCTAAATCTTTGGCTACTTATTTATGATAAAATACTGATTTACAGTATTTTACCGACATAAGCGCCTACTTGCTGGGCAAATGCAGGCACTACTCCGGGTATCAGCGCAATGATGATGAGCACGCCGTAGAGCGCACCATAGAAGTGGGCATCGTGGTTGATGTTGTCGCCCCGGCGGCGGCCCATGTAGTAGGAATAAGCCAGGTAGAGAAAGCCGAAAATAAAGGGTTGGATATCGACGGGGATGGGGAAGATGCGGATGCCGCCGCCTTCGCTGACCGGAAAGAGCAGGATGCTGGCAAACAGCACCGACGACACGCCCCCCGACGCGCCCAGGCTGCGGTAGTCGCGGTCGTCGCGGTGCCGGAAATACGTGGGCAAATCCGACACAATAATGCCGCCTAGGTAGAGCAGCAGAAATACGCCCAGGCCGCCATTGGGCCCGTAAGCGTTCGCCAGCATACTCAGCACGATGGGGCCGAAGGAGTAGAAGGCGTACATGTTGAAGAGCAGGTGCATCCAATCGGCGTGCAAGAAGCCCGATGTGAGGAAGCGGTACCACTGGCCCTTAGCACGGGCCATGGTGTAGGGCTCTAATATCCAGGAGCGCATCAGCTCGTCGTTAGACCAAGCGTAGGCAGACACGGCGACCGTAAGGCCGATGAGGATGAGAATGGGATTGAGGGCCATGAGTAAGTGCGGTAAGCTTCAGCTTGCCGGGTATGGAGGGTAAACGGCAAGCTGAAGCTTACCGCACTGCGCTAGCTTTCGCGGTCCATTAGCTGGAGCGCGAGGTGGTGAAGGGGCTGCTTGCGGGCCGCCGGAGCCGCTACACGCTCTAGGTGCTGCAAGGCATTCTGGAAGTAAGTATTGATGAGCACCTCCGTTTGGGGCCGAATGTCGAGTTCGTCGTAGATGGCGCGCACGGCCCGCACTTTGGCCTCGGCATCGGGCACGGGCTGGCCGATGTGCTGGGCCAGGGCGGCCCGCTGGGCGGCGTTGGCCTGGGCCTGGGCGGTAAGCAGCAGAAAGGTTTTCTTATCAGAAATGATATCGCCCCCTACCCGCTTGCCGAAGGTAGCGGCATCGCCATAAACGTCGAGCAGGTCGTCGCGGAGTTGGAAAGCTAGGCCGATGTCAGTTCCAAACTGGCGCAGGTGCTCGGCATCTTCGGCGCTGGCGCCGGCCAGTACCGCGCCAAGCTCCAGGGCAAAGCCGAGGAGCACGGCGGTTTTCAGCCGAATCATGTCGAGGTACTGCGGGATGGTGACGGTGGTTTCG
This sequence comes from Hymenobacter sp. H14-R3, assembly GCF_030063445.1. GTDB lineage: Bacteria > Bacteroidota > Bacteroidia > Cytophagales > Hymenobacteraceae > Hymenobacter. The sequence continues at coordinate 239,143 of NZ_JASITD010000003.1, forward strand.
GTCTCGAAATTCATGTCCCACTGCTGGCCCTCGCACACCTCGGCGGCGGTTTGGGAGAAGCGGCGCAGCACCGGGGGCAGTAGCAGCAACGGCACGTTTTCGATGAGCAGCTCATACGCCCGCACCAGCATTACATCGCCCGAGAGGATAGCCACGTTGGGGTTCCACTTCTCATGTACCGTAGGCTGGCCGCGCCGAATAGGGGCCTGGTCCATGAGGTCGTCGTGGAGCAGCGTGAAGTTGTGGAAGACCTCAGTGGCCAGCGCGGGATTTACCAGCGGGGCCAGGTCGTCGGTAAAAAGCTGGCCGCCGAGCAGCGTGAGCAGGGGTCGCAGGCGCTTGCCCCCCAGGCCCATAATGTAGCGAATGGGGTCGTAGAGTGTGGCGGGCTGCTGGCCGTAGTCGAGCTGCTGAAGGGCCGGGGCGAGGAGGGCGGAGAGGTCGGTTTGCACGGGGCAAAGGTCGGGGTACAATTGTCATTGCGAGCACAACGAAGTGGAGCGCGGTAATCCTTCCTTCAGCACTTGGATTACTAACCCAAGTGCGAAGGAAAGATTGCCGCGCTCCACTTCGTTGCGCTCGCAATGACAGATGAATTATAGAATCTAGCGGCGGCGCTTGACGCCTTCCTTGCCGCCGCGGCTACTGCCGCCGCTGCCTTTGTAGCCACCGCCGCCCTTGCTATTACCGCCGCTGTTGCGGGCGGGGCGGCCCCCGCGGCCGGCTTCGCGCTCGGCGCGCTCGCGTTGCTTCACGCCTTCGGGGCGGTCGTCGACCAGCTCCATGTCGATGGTGCGGTCGAGCAGGTTGGCCGACGTTACCACCACTTGCAACTCGTCGCCAAACTGGATGATGCGCTTCGAGCCGCGGCCCACGATGCGGTAGTTCTCCTTGTCAAGCTCAAACGTATCGCCGGGAATGTCGGAGATACGCACCATGCCTTCGCACTTGTTGGCCTCGATTTCGATGTAGATGCCGCGCTCGGTGAGGCCCGATACCACGCCCGTAAACTGCTCGCCGATGTGCGCGCCGATGTACTCGACCTGCTTGTATTTGATGCTGGCGCGCTCGGCATTGGCGGCCAGCTTCTCGCGGGCCGAGGAATGCTTGCAGGCTTCTTCTACGGGCTCCACGGCGGCGTTCTTACCGCCATTGAGGTAGTACTCCAGCAGGCGGTGGGCCATCATGTCGGGGTACCGGCGGATGGGTGAGGTGAAGTGCGAGTAGTGCGCAAACGCAAGGCCGAAGTGACCCAGCGGCTCGGTAGTATAAATGGCCTTCGACATGGACCGGATGGCCAGGCCCTGAATCACGTTTTGCTCGGGCTTGCCCACCACCTCAGTGCTCAGCTTGTTGAGCTCGGTGCTTACTTTTTTGGGGTTGCTCAGGTTGAGGGTGTGGCCAAACTTCTGGGCAAACATGGCGAAGTTTTCGAGGCGGTCGGGGTCGGGTGCGTCGTGGGTGCGATACACCATAGTGAAGCGCGGCTTGGTCTTTTTGAGGCCAAACACGAACTCGGCCACCCGCTTGTTGGCGAGCAGCATGAACTCCTCGATGAGCTTGTGCGCGTCCTTGCGCTCCTTCACGTACACGCCAAGCGGCTTGCCGTCTTCGCCCAGCTTGAACTTCACCTCCTGCGTTTCAAAGCTGATGGCCCCCTTGCGGAAGCGCTCAGCCGAGAGCAGCTTGGCCAGCCGGTTGAGCAGGTTTACCTCTTCGGCGAATTCGCCCGCGCCGGTTTCGATGCGCTCCTGCGCGTCTTCATAGCTGAAGCGGCGGTCGGAGTGAATGACGGTTTTGCCAAACCAGGAATCCACCAGCTTGCCCTTATCGTCGAGTTCAAACACGGCCGAGAAGGTGAGCTTGTCCTCGTTGGGCCGCAGCGAGCAGAGGCCGTTGGAAAGGTTCTCGGGCAGCATCGGAATCACGCGGTCTACCAGGTACACCGAGGTGGCGCGGTTCTTACTCTCGCGCTCCAGCTCGGTGCCGAGGCGCACGTAGTGGGTCACGTCGGCGATGTGCACCCCTACTTCGTGGTTGCCGTTTTCGAGGGTGCGCAGGCTCAGGGCATCGTCAAAGTCCTTGGCGTCGGCCGGGTCGATGGTGAAGGTGAGCACGTCGCGGAAGTCGCGGCGCTTGGCAATCTCCTCCCTGGTTACCTCCGTCGGGATGGCGTCGGCCTCCTCTTCCACCCCCGCCGGGAATTCGAAGGGCAGGCCGAACTCGGCCATGATGGCGTTTATCTCGGCCTCGTTCTCGCCGGCCGCGCCGAAGTTGCGGGCGATGGTACCCACCGGGCTGCGGCCCTGCGAATCCTGGTCCGGAAACTCGGTGATGCGCACCAGCACCTTGTCGCCGTTGCGGGCGTCGCCTAGCTCGCTGGCGGGCACCATCACATCAAAATAAGCCTTGCGGCTGTCGGGCTTCACAAAGCCGATGGAACCGTTGATTTGCAGGCGCCCCACCACTTCGGGGCGCTGGCGCTTGAGTACCTCCACCACGTCGCCAGTGAGGCGGCCGTCGCGCATGCCGCGCAGGCGCACCCGCACCAGGTCGCCATCGAGGGCGTAGCGTAGCTGGTCGGTGAAGACGCGGATATCATCGCCCTCTCCATCCTCCCGCATTACAAAGGCGAAGCGCGGCGTGGCCAGCGACACCGTACCGATTACGGTGTTCACGTCGCGCTGAGACCGACGGTCGGGGCCATCGCCCACGTGGTCGAAGCCCGCCGCCCGGCGGCGGTGGATGATGGGGTCCTGGCCGAATTCCTCTTCTAGGACCGATTCTGCGGCGGCGGTGGCGGCGGCCTTTTTAGTGGTTTTGCGGGCCTTGGTGGCGCTGGCGGCCACTTGCAGGTCGGTGGGGTTAGCCAGGCGATACTCGTCGTTCTGGAGCAACTCCAAGCGGCCGGCCTGCTTCAGTTCCTTCAGGTGAGCAAACAGCTCTTCGCGCTGCGCCTTGGTGGTGATGCCGAGGCGGCGCGAGAGTTGCCGATAAGCCAGCACCTTGCCGGGGTTATCGGCAAACTGGCGGTACACGAGCTCTTCGTCGATGCTGGCTGCGGCCGCAGCCGCAACGGAGACTTTAGGGGTAGGAGCTGCCTTGGCGGCGGGGGCTGCCTTCGCGCGAGCGGCGCGGGGGGCGGCGGGGTCTTTGGGGTTTTTCATTAAGTTGGTAAGACGGCCGCCGGGCAGCTTGGGGTAAGATTGACGAAGGCGACGCGTGGTAAAGAAATTGGGAACGGAGGATTATTCCGCTCATTATTGGGTAAAAGTAAAACGGGAGCGGGAGCGGCTTGTTCAAAGCTAAGTGCCCGAGCAGCCGGGTACTACAGGCCCGCCGTGCGCTGGCCCACCTTACTGCGCCACCCGCGCCGCGATGCGGGCCGGGTCATCACTGGGGATGGCTGCCAGCAGCTGCTGCGTATACGGATGCTGCGGGTGTGCGTACACATCAGCCGCCGGGCCGCTCTCCACAATCTTACCTTGGCTCATCACCAGCAGGCGGTCGCTCATGAAGCGGGCCACCGACAGGTCGTGGGTAATAAAGAGGTAGGTGATGCCCAACTCGCGCTTGAGGTCGTTGAGCAGGTTGAGCACTTGCGCCTGCACCGACACGTCGAGTGCCGACACCGACTCATCGCACACGATGAGCTTGGGCCGCAGCGCCAGCGCCCGCGCAATGCAAATGCGCTGCCGCTGCCCACCGCTGAACTCATGCGAGTAGCGCTGCTCCGCGTCCTCACTCAGGCCCACGGTGCGCAGCAACTCGCGCACCCGGGCCTTTTGCTCGGCGCGGTTGCCACCCACGCCGTGCACCCGCAACGGTTCCAGAATTGCCTCGCCCACGGTGAGCATCGGGTTGAGGGCCGCGTAGGGGTCCTGAAACACGAGCTGAAACTCGCGCCGCCGGTGGCGCAATTCGCCGGCCGGTAGGCGCGCCAAGTCAGTGCCTTCAAACAAGATGCGGCCGGCCGTTGGTTCCGTGAGGCGGAGCAGAGCCCGGCCGAGCGTGGTTTTGCCGCAACCCGACTCGCCCACGAGGCCCACCGTTTCGCCGCGATAGATATCGAAGCTGACTTCATCCACGGCTCGCACGTAGGTGGTGGCCCGGGTGAAGAACCCCTTGCGGATGGGAAAGTAAACCTGGAGGTTTTCGACTTGCAGCAGGGGCGAATCGGCCGTGGAACGTGGATTTTGTTCCACGGGGAACGTTTTGGTGGTATCAGAATTAGTCCGTAACTGCAAAATGGCCGTTTCGGTGGGGGTGGCTCCTCCCCCACCGGCGCGCGCCGTGAGGTTGCCGGCCGCGTCGGTGTCCATGAAGTCGGCTACTACGGGCAGGCGCGTTTTGCCAATGGAGAGCCGGGGGCGGCAGGCTAACAGGCCTTTAGTGTAGGGGTGCTGGGGGTTGGTGAAAATATCGAGCACCGTGCCCTGCTCCACCACCCGGCCGCGGTACATGACCAGGATGCGGTCGGCGATTTCGGCCACCACGCCGAGGTCGTGGGTGATGAAGAGCACGGCCGTGCCGTACTCGCGCCGCAAGTCGCGGATGAGCTGCAATATTTTGGCCTGCACCGTTACGTCGAGCGCCGTGGTGGGCTCATCGGCGATGAGCAGGGCGGGGCGGGCTGCCATGGCCATGGCAATCATCACGCGCTGCTTCTGGCCGCCGCTGATTTCGTGCGGGTAGGATTTGAAAATATGGGCTGGGCGCGGCAGCTGGGCTTCGGTAAATAACTCTATAGTGCGGGCCTCAGCTTCTTTGGCCGTGAGCGCGGTGTGTAGCAGCAGCGCCTCGACCACCTGGTAGCCGCAGGTGAGCACGGGGTTCAGGGAAGTCATGGGCTCCTGAAAAATCATGCTGATGTCGTTGCCCCGCACTTGTTGCAGCTGCGCCTCGGTGAGGGGCAGCAAATCGACAGACCCCAGTTTGTCGGATTCGAAAAGCGCCGTGCCGCTTTCGATGCGGGCGGCCGGCTTGGCCAGCAGCCCCAGCAGCGCCAGCGAGGTCACCGACTTGCCCGAGCCCGACTCGCCCACAATGGCGAGCACCTCTCCCCTGTTTATCTCAAACGAGACGCCGGCCACGGCCCGCGTGTGCCCGCGCTGCGAATGAAAATCGACGGTGAGGTTTTCGACCGAGAGTAGAGGCATAGACGACAAACTTACAGCAGGCTAAAAATATAAACGTCTGCCATGCTGAGCACGGCAGACGTTTTCTAGTCATTCAACGCTTAATGGGCTGGGTAATCCAAGTTGCGAGCCGTGCTCCCCGGTCGGCCGGCGCGAGCCGGCGGACCGGCAAAGCGGCCCCACAAATTGAACCTTGCCAGTGAGGCGCGCTGGTCCACAACTTAGGCTAGGTGAGCTCCGAAGTGGGTGGCTCGGCGGTAAGGGCAGCCGTGTTTTGCTCGCTCTGCTTGAAGAAGCGGCCTTGCAGCAGCAGAATCAGCGCCACGCCGACGAAGATGGACGAATCGGCGATGTTGAAGATGGGCCATAGCGACAGGTACTTGCCGCCTATCAGGGGCCACGAAGCTGGTAGGAAGCCCTCGAAAATGTCAACGTATATCATATCAATGACTTGGCCGAAAAACCACGGCGTGGGCGAGCCAAAGGGTGCGTTGTGGTAGATGACGCCGTAGAAAATCGAGTCGATGACGTTGCCCACGGCCCCACCCAAAATCAGGGCCATGCAGGCGATGAAGCCCGCCGCCGCCCGGTGCCGCCACAGGTACACCATATAATAGCTGATGCCGCCGGCCGCTAGAATGCGGAAAGCTGTGAGCACCACCTTGCCGTAGGGCGGCGGCAGCAACTCCACGCCGAAGGCCATGCCAGGGTTGAGGATGGAATGCAGCTTGAGCCAGTTGCCAATGAGCGGTATCTCGCCCGCCAGGCCAGGGGCCATATGCGTGTGCACCAGATACTTAGAAAGCTGGTCGATAGCGATAATCAAGATGGCCAGCAGGAAAAAGGGCAACACGCTGCCCCGGCGCGCCAGGTAGCGCGGAGGCGCGGAAGAAGAAGCGGCGGGTAAATCGGTCTGCACGGATGAAACTCTGGTTACTTTGTACTGTTTTATACCGGATTACGAGGTTTCATAACCTTTAAAAACGGCTTGGGCAAGGCGTTGTGCGCGAGAAAACCCGGCCGCGCTTTGGGGCGCAGCCGGGTGGCTCACAATCAGGCAGTTACGACGTCTACTTTGGCAGGCACCGAGAAGTCGTCAAACTCCAGTACCGCGCCGCCAGCTACTTCGGGCACGAACTCCAGGCGCAGGGCCTGCACTTCTTCGCGGATGTAGTTGCCAAACGAGGCCACGGCGGCGTGCAACTCGGCGGGCGCGCTGGCGGCCAGCGCCACGCTAATGCGGTCCTGCACCTCCAGGCCCGAATCTTTGCGCAGGTTCTGGAGGCGGTTGACCAGCTCACGGGCTAAGCCTTCCTGGCGCAGTTCATCGGTGAGGGTCACGTCGAGGGCCACGGTGAGCGGACCGTCGGTAGCCACGAGCCAGCCGGGCAGGTCTTGGGTGCGGATTTCCACTTCGTCGAGGTGCAGGGTGAGGGTTTCGCCCTCCACTTCCACGGCTAGCTCGCCTTGCTTTTCGAGCTGGCTTAACTCGTCGGGACTCAGGGTTTGGATGCGGGCCCCCACGGCCTTGAGGCGCGGGCCATACACCTGGCCGAGGCGCTTGAAATTGGGCTTCACCGACTTCACCAGCACGCCGCTGGTGTCGTCCAGAAACTCCACATGCTTCACGTTGACCTCGGCGCAAATCAGGTCTTCGACCTTGCTCACTTGCTCCTTGGTAGAGCCGTTCAGCACCGGCACCAGGATGCGCTGCAAGGGCTGGCGCACCTTCAGCACCGATTTCTTGCGCAGCGAGTGCGTGAGCGAGCTGATGCGCTGGGCCAACTCCATACGCTCTTCCAACGCTTTGTCGATGAGCGTAGTATCAGCCTCGGCCAGGTAGGTCAAGTGTACCGACTCGGCCCCACCCCCAGCCCCTCCCCTGCGGGGGAGGGGAGCCGAGATAGAACGCACGTTATCAGAAGTTTCGAAGTCGTTAGGCTCCCCTTCTCCCATAGGGGAAGGGGTCGGGGGATGGGGCTGCATCAGGTTACCATACAGCCAGTCGGCGAAGAACGGCGCAATCGGCGCCATAAGCTGCGCCACGGTGCTGAGGCACTCGTGCAGCGTTTCGTAAGCGGCTTGCTTGTCGGTAGTTAGCTCACCTTTCCAGAAGCGGCGGCGCGAGAGGCGCACGTACCAGTTGGAGAGCTGGTCGGCCACGAAATCCTGGATGGCGCGGGCGGCTTTCGTGGGGTCGTAGCTGTCGAAGTGGCCGCGTACTTCGGCCAGCAGCGATTGCAACTTGCTCAGAATCCAGCGGTCCAGCTCGGTGCGCTCGGCCACGGGCACACTGGGCTTCTCCCCCATTTGGAAGCGGTCGAGGTTGGCATAGAGCGCGAAGAAGGAGTACGTGTTGAAGAGCGTACCGAAGAACTTGCGCTGCGCCTCCACAATGCCGGCCGAATCAAACTTAAGGTTGTCCCAGGGCGAAGAATTGGCAATCATGTACCAACGCGTGGCGTCGGGGCCGTACTTGGCAATCGTCTCAAACGGGTCCACGGCGTTGCCAAGGCGCTTACTCATCTTGTTGCCCTCCTTATCGAGCACCAAGCCGTTGGCAATCACGTTTTTAAAGGCCACCGAGTCTTCCAGCATCACGGCCAGCGCGTGCAGCGTGAAGAACCAGCCGCGGGTCTGGTCCACGCCTTCGGCGATGAAATCGGCGGGGAAATTCTTGGCGAATTTCTCCTGATTCTCAAACGGATAGTGCCACTGTGCATACGGCACCGCGCCCGAGTCGAACCACACGTCGATGAGGTCGGGCTCGCGGTACATGGGCTGGCCACTGGGCGAAACCAGGAAAATATCGTCCACGTAGGGCCGGTGCAGGTCCACTTTTTCGCCGTTGGCGTAGGGGTTGTGGGTCATCACTTCGGCCGCTACGGCCTTATCAATCTCCGCCTTTAGCTCGGCGATGCTGCCGATGCAGATTTCCTCGGTGCGGTCCTGGGTGCGCCAGATGGGCAGCGGCGTGCCCCAGTAGCGCGAGCGGCTGAGGTTCCAGTCCACCAGGTTTTCGAGCCAGTTGCCGAAGCGGCCGGTGCCGGTGCTTTCGGGCTTCCAGTTGATGGTTTTGTTGAGCTCGATGAGGCGGTCTTTCACGGCCGTGGTCTTGATAAACCACGAGTCGAGGGGGTAGTACAGCACCGGCTTGTCAGTGCGCCAGCAGTGCGGATAGGTGTGCTCGTACTTCTCGGTTTTGAAGGCCGTGCCGTTGGTGCGCATCCGAATGGCGATGCTCTCATCCAGCGTTTTATAGTCGGCCCCGCTCTGGTCGTGGCCGTCGTAATTCTTCACCCAGCGGCCGCCAAACTCGCCCATTTGGGCCACGTAGCGGCCCGTGCGGTCCACGATGGGGCCGAGGGTACCCTCTTTATCCGGCAGCATCAGCGCGGGGATGTTGTTGAGCTGCGCCACCCGAAAGTCGTCCGCGCCAAACGTGGGCGAAATGTGCACGATGCCGGTACCGTCTTCGGTGGTTACGAAGTCGCCGGGGATTACACGGAAGGCATTTTCTTCACCTTCGAAGTGCGGGAAACCGGCTTCGGTACCGAATAGGCGCTCGTAATGGATGCCTACTAGGTCTTTTCCTTTGAATTCAGCTATGATTTTTGGCCTAGCAGCCTCGACAATAGCCAAAGCCGTCTTCAACGGGTCTATAACAAGCGGGTCACTAGAAAACTGCTTTGTGAGAGCTGTAACGTTTGGGACGGCAACTAATTTATCTAAGAGTTTCTTAGCAGCTACGACAGCAATTTTTTCGTGTGTGTACTGATTCTCAGTAACTGCTAGAACATAGTCGATGTTGTTACCTACTGCTAGTGCAGTATTAGCAGGTAGAGTCCAAGGAGTAGTAGTCCAAGCTAAAACAGAAACTGGCACATCTACTTTTTCAGCTTCTAGCGCTTCAAACAGCTTCTCCGAAGCCGCATCGCGCACTACCTTAAACTGCGCCACTACCGTCGTATCCTTCACGTCCTTATACGTGCCCGGCTGGTTCAGCTCGTGCGACGAAAGGCCAGTGCCGGCGGCCGGTGAGTAGGGCTGAATGGTGTAGCCTTTGTACAGGAAACCCTTGTCGTAGAGCTTCTTGAGGAGCGCCCAGCAGCTCTCGATGTACTCGGGCTCGAAGGTGATGTAGGGGTCGTCGAGGTCCACCCAGTAGCCCATTTGCTGGGTCAGCTCGTCCCACTGCGCCTTGAAGCGCATCACGGTTTCGCGGCAGCGCTGGTTGTACTCCTCCACGCTGATTTTGTGGCCGATATCCTCCTTCGTGATGCCCAGCTCCTTCTCCACTTGCAGCTCGATGGGCAGGCCGTGGGTATCCCAACCGCCCTTGCGGGGCACCTGCTTGCCGAGCTGCGTCTGGTAGCGGCAGAAGATGTCCTTCACCGCCCGCGCCATCACGTGGTGGATGCCGGGCTGGCCATTGGCCGAGGGCGGACCCTCGTAAAACACGAACGTGGGCTGGCCGTCGCGGCTGCTCACGCTCTTCTCAAAAATGCCGTTGGCCTCCCAATAGGCCCGCACGTCGGTGGCGAGCTTGGCGTAGTCGAGCGGCTGCTTGTATTCGGTATAAGTCATTGTATTAGTAGCTATTAGCTGCTAGCCGTTAGCTTTTTTCGTTTGTAGCATCGCCCTCCGCGTGCGCCTCACCCCCTAGCCCCCTCTCCGAAAAGGAGAGGGGGGATTAGCTTTTAAATCTAGTACCAGCCTGGCAACTAAAACTAGAGCTAGTTCCCCCTCTCCTTTTCGGAGAGGGGGCCAGGGGGTGAGACACCCCGTTAGGCAGATTTGATTCAAGTTGTTTTAATCACTTTGTTGCGCTCCACGCTTAGGCGCTGCAAGTTCTGGTCTACGTCGTCGTCTTCCTCGTGGTAGTTCTCATCGTAGTGGTGCACGAGGGCGGCTTTGGGAGTGTGCCAGCCGCCGCCGCGCTCGAAGGTTACGAGCAGCGCGGGCAGGAAAACCAGGTTCGAAAAGTTGGTAATCAGCAGCGATGCGCCCATAAGCACGCCCAGCGCCTTGGTGCCCCCAAACTCGCTGAACCCGTAGATACTGAACCCGATAAAGAGCACGGCGCTGGTGTAGAACATGCTCGTGCCGGCCTCGCTCAGCGTGTTGGTAATGGCCTCGCTCACGCTGCGGTTGGCGATGGCCATTTCCTGCCGGAACTTGGCCAGCAGGTGTATCGAGTTGTCGCCGTCGATGCCGAGGGCAATCACGTAGATGAGCGCCGTACTGGGCTTGAGAGCAATGCCGAAGTAGCCCATCACGCCGGCCGTGAGGGTCAGCGTTAACACGTTGGGAGCCAGCGCGTAGAAGATGGTACGGAACGAGCGGAACACCAGCACCACTACCAGCGCCACCAGCCCGAAGGCCCACAGCAGGCTCTCGCCCAGAGTACCGATAACGTACTCGTTACCCTTCGTGAAAATAACCGTGGTCCCGGTGCGGCGCACTACCATATCGGTGCCGCTGAAAATGCGCTTGATAGCCGGCTCAATGCGCTTATTCACCAGCGTATCGAGCTTGTGCGAGCCGATATCGGCGATTTTTACGCTGATGCGGGCGCGCTGCTGCGTGCTGTCGGTGAAGGACTTGAGCAGCTTACTGGTCGAGTTTTTACCTTGCCCCTGCGAGTTGGCCAGGTAGCTCAGAATGAAGTTCTTATCGTCGTTATCCGGCAGCTTATAAAAGCTGGGGTCGCCATTATAAAAAGCCTGCTTGGCCGCCTTCAAAAACGTCACCATGCTGATGGGCGTCGATAGCTCGGGCTGGGCTTGCAGAAACTTATCGAACTGGTCGATTTTCTGCAAGTTGGGCAGCTTCAGCAGGCCCTTGGGCTGCTTGGTATCCACCACAAATTCCAGGGGCATCACCCCGCCGAAGCGGGCTTCGAAGAAGCTCAAGTCCTCGTTCACCGAGCTTTTCTTGGGCAGGTCGTCCACCATGTACGACACGGCTTCGATGCGCGAAATACCGATGGCCGCCAGCCCTACCAGCAGCGCCGCCGTGAGGTAAATGGTGCGCCGCCGCCGCAGCACAATGAAGTCGAGGAAGTGCACAATGCCCACCAGCGGCTTCGAATCGAGGTGCTCCAGCTGCTTGGCGCTGGGGCCGGGCAGGTAGGTAAACACCGCCGGAATCATGATGAAGCTGATGGCGAAGGCCACGAAAATATTGACCGTCGCCACCAGGCCAAACTGGTAGAGAATGGCAATATCGGTGAAGGTGAACACGAAAAAACCGATGGCCGAAGTCGTGTTATTGACCAGCGTAATGAGGCCGATTTTGCGCACTACCCGCGTCATGGCCAGTACTTGGTTACCCGATTTGCGGTAGTCGTAGTGGTAGCGCGAGAGTAGGTACGTGCAGTTGGGCACGCTGATAACCACTAGGATAGACGGAATCAAACCCGTGAGCAGGTTTATTTTAAACCCGAGCAGCACAATGCTGGCCACGCACCATATCATCACGATAATGACGACCAGCAGCGGCACTACCACCGCCGACCAGGTGCGGAAAAACACGTACAGAATGACGGCCATCACGAGCACCATGAGCCCGGCAAACATCTTCATCTCGGCCGATACCTTGCTCGTCATCGTCGAGCGCACGTAGGGCAGGCCCGCGTAGTGCAGCTTGATACCGGTGTCCTTCTCAAACTTGGTGGTCAGGTCCAGAATTTTATTCATCACCGCCCCCCGCTTGTTCGAGTTCAGGAACGATGGGTCGAGCGTGATGGCCAGCAGCGTGGCCCCCGAGCGCGGCGCAATCACCTGCCCCTTGTAAAACTCGATGCTGTTCACGACGCCCATCAGCGAGTCGAGCTGCGCCTGGCTGGTGGGGGGCTTCTTGAAGACCGGGGCCGTCACGAAGCGGTTGTTTACGGTATCCTTCTCAATATTAATGAGTTTGGGAATACCCAGTACGCCCGACACGCCCTGCACCTTCACCAGGTTTTCGGCCAGCTCGTCGTACTGCTGAAACTGCTTGAGCCGGTACACCGAGCTGTCCTGCATGCCCACCACCAGGATGTTGCCATCCTCGCCGAAGGTTTTCTTGAACTGCTGGAAGTAGACCATGTCCGGGTCTTTCGGGCTCACAACCTGGGCAAAGTCATAGGTCATTTCCACGTCCTTGGCTATCCAGGCCATGCCCACGGTCGCGGCGGCAATGAGGCCCAGCAACCAGCCGCGGTACTTGATGATAAAGAGGGCGATATGTCCCCACATAAGCTTATAAAATGAGTAGCAACGTAAATAAAGTGGCGGGCTGGCTTAGGCCGCTTCCAGAATAAAATCGCCCGGAATTCCTAAGCGGCTGTGCAGCCGCTTAGCAAAATCTAAGTCAATAATTTGCTGGCCGTTGAGTACGGCGCGTAAGCTTTCAGGGCTGATTCCAAGAAGCTCAGCCAGCTGCTGATTACTGAGCTGACGCGCCAGTCGCTCTCGCTCCAGCCGGGCAATGAGCGAATTAGGCGGTAGCGGCCGGTGGCCATTCTCGTTTTCATACGTATTCACTACGTTGCCCAACATCGTAATTTCAGCCAGATTAGTAGGCTCATGGTCAAGCAAATACTCCAGGCGATGCAAAGCCTGCTGGTAGTCGGCTTCGTTACTGAGTTCCATAACAACGCTAGCTAAATAGTGGTAATGTCGGCAAGTCGGTCGTAGTCAGCATGGGTACCGATGAAGCGCACATACACCTGGCGGGCCGGGAAAAAGATACGCACTACGAGCCGATAGCGGTTGCGGCGCAGGTTGAACACCCAGCGGTCGCCCCCAACGTAGTCGGCCGTGCGGTCAAATGCCCGCACGGCCGCGCCATTTTCCCATTCGGCGGCTTCCACCGCGTCGAACCAGTCCAGGATATCGGCCGCTACGTCGGGATGCAGCAGGCCAAATTCCCTTAACGCCCGCTTCGTCAGTACTTGCATAGTCGAAAGCCAATTACCTCCGCTCAGAGTTCCGGCGAGGCTTCGCCGCGTGGGTTACAGCTTCGCAAATATCGTTTTGAAGCTCACGGCCTCGCCAATGTAGGCCCGCAACGCGCTGATGGGCATGCGAATTTGCTCGCGGGTGTCGCGGTCGCGCACCGTCACGGTATCGTCTTCGAGGGTCTGGCCGTCCACCACGATGCAGAAGGGCGTGCCGATGAGGTCCTGGCGGGTGTAGCGCTTGCCGATGGCGTCCTTGTCCTCGATTACCAGGCGGAAATCGAAGCGCAGGTCGTCGAAAATCTGCTGGGCTTTTTCGGGCATACCGTCCTTGCGCACCAGCGGGAAAATGGCGGCCTTGATGGGCGCCACGGCCGGGTGCAGCTTCAGCAGCGTGCGCTGCTTGGTAGTCTGGGCTTCGCCCTCGCCTTCGGTAATAGTTTCTTCCTGAAAGGCCTCGCAGAGCGTGGCCAGAAACAGGCGGTCGGCACCCACCGAGGTTTCGACCACGTAGGGCACGTAGTTGCCGTAGGGCTTGCCGGTGGCTTCGTCAATATCGTTGTCGAAGTACTGCTGCTTTTTGCGGCTCAGGTTCTGGTGCTGGGTCAGGTCGAAGTCGCCGCGCGAGTGAATGCCCTCCATCTCCTTGAAGCCGAAGGGGAATTCATACTCGATATCTACGGCGGCCTTGGCGTAGTGGGCCAGCTTGTCGTGGTCGTGGAAACGCAGCTTGGCGGCCGGCAGGCCCAGCGCTTCGTGGAAGCGGCGGCGGGCGGCCTTCCAGATGTCGTACCACGCGCCTTCGGTGCCGGGGCGCACGAAGAACTGCATCTCCATCTGCTCAAACTCGCGCATGCGGAAAATGAACTGCCGGGCCACAATCTCGTTGCGGAACGCCTTGCCAATCTGCGCGATACCGAATGGGATTTTCATCCGCGCCGACTTCTGCACGTTCAGAAAATTGACGAAAATACCCTGGGCCGTTTCGGGGCGCAGGTACACGGGCGGCGCGTCCGAGTCCACGGCCGAGCCCTGGGTCGAGAACATCAGGTTGAACTGGCGCACCTCAGTCCACTTGCCGGTGCCGGAGACGGGGCACTTGATTTCTTCGTCAAGAATGAGCTGACGCACGCCGGCCAGGTCGTTGGCCGTGAGCAGGCGGCCCATCTCAGCGGTGAGGGCAGCACCGCGAGCAGGGTCGCCGGCTTTTTCGTATTCGGCGGCTTTTTCTTCGAGCAGTACATCAGCGCGGTAGCGCTTCTTGCTGTCGAGGTTATCAATGAGCGGGTCGTTGAAGCCGGCTACGTGGCCGCTGGCCTCCCAGGTTTGGGGGGCCATGAAAATAGCCGCGTCGAGGCCCACTACGTTGCCGTGCAGCTGGGTCATGGCCTCCCACCACAGGCGTTTCAAATTATTCTTCAGCTCCACGCCGTTGGGCCCGTAGTCATACACGGCGGCGAGGCCGTCATATATTTCGGAAGACTGAAATACAAAACCGTATTCTTTGGCGTGGGCAATAATATCTTTTAGCTGAGTATTCTCAGGCGTAGGCGCGGGCTTGCTCATAAGCCGCAAAGATAAACCCCATGCTTGACCGCAGATTCAAACGGATTTCGCTGATACGCTTGCTGCGCAAGCTGATTACGTGGCTGGCTGGGGGGCGCAACCTATTTGGTGGGGGGCGGCTCATCAAACACTCACTTGGGGAGTGGCTGGGTTCTACCTTGTGTAGAAATAGCCTATTTCTTCTCTTTTTATTTTCTGCTATGAAGCAGCTTTACCGCTGTTTGCTGCCCGGCTGCCTGCTGGGCGCACTGGCTGCGCGGGCGCAGGCCCCTACTTCTACCCCCAGCCTCCCGCCGCCGCCGGCGCGCGTTACTGTTAGCGGCTATGTGCGCGACCAGGCTACGGGCGAAAACCTGATTGGGGTGGCCGTGGTGCAGGTGGGTACCGGCCAGGGCACGGCCACCAATACCTACGGTTTTTACTCGCTCACGCTGCCCGCGGCGGGGCTCGACTCGGTGCGGCTGGTGGCCAGCTACGTGGGCTACGAGCGCCAGCGCTGGGCCGTGCCCGCCACTGGTAGCGCCCGGCACGACTTAGGGCTGCCCGCCGCTACCAACGAGCTGGCCGGCGTGGAGGTGGTGGGCGACCGCCAGGCCGCCGACGACCACGGCCCGCGCAGCACCCGCATGGGTACCATCAACATCCCCATCGCCCAAATTAAGAGCCTGCCCAAATTCATGGGCGAAACCGACGTGCTGAAGGTGCTGCAACTGCTGCCCGGCGTGCAGAGTGGCGGCGAGGGCAGCAGCGGCCTCTACGTGCGCGGCGGCTCGCCCGACCAGAACCTGATTCTGCTCGATGGCACGCCGGTCTACAACGCGGCGCACCTGTTCGGCTTCTTCTCGGTGTTTAATGCCGACGCCCTCAATAATGTGGAATTGATAAAGGGCGGCTTCCCGGCGCGGTACGGGGGGCGGCTGTCGTCGGTGCTCGATATTTCGATGAAGGAGGGCAACGCGCAGCAGCTGCACGGCGAGGGGGCCATCGGGCTCATTGCCTCGCGCATCACGCTGGAAGGGCCGATTAAGAAGGACGTGGCCTCGTTCATCGTCTCGGCGCGGCGCACGTACCTCGATGTGGTGGCCCAGCCGCTCATCAAGTGGCAGCTGCGCCAGGAGGGCCAGGCGGGCTCGCTGGGCTATTATTTCTACGACCTCAACGCCAAGCTCAACTGGAAGGTGGGCAGCCGCGACCGCCTCTACCTGAGCGCCTACCGCGGCTACGACAAGTTTTCGGCCAACCTGCGCAGCACTACCGAGGACCCCACCGACTACCGCCGCTCGGCCAACAGCCTGGGCTGGGGCAACCTCACCGGGGCCCTGCGCTGGAACCACGTGGTGAACGACCAGCTGTTTATGAACACCCACCTCACCTACAGCCAGTACCAGTTCGACATCGACCAGTCGCGGCAATACACTCACCTCGGCCAGGGCCAGCCCGCCACCGATATTAACGCCCTCAACTACCTGTCGAACATCAAGGACTGGAGCCTGAAGACCGACTTCGACTACGTGCCGTCGCCGGCGCACTACCTGCGGTTTGGGGGCCAGCTTATCCGGCACGCGTTTCGGCCGGGCGCGGTGGTCCAGAACGACAACACCGACGGCGTGACCAGCGCCGCCGCCTCGGGCAGCCGCACGCAGGGCACCGAAAGCGCTGTCTACGTGGAAGATGACGTGCACCTCACGCCCCGCCTGAAGGTGAACGCCGGCCTGCGCCTGAGCAGCTTTTACGTCGATAGCAAGCTCTATCCCTCCCTGGAGCCGCGCCTCGCCGCCCGCTACATGCTCACCGACGAGTGGGCCCTGAAGGCCGCCTACGCCCGCACCACGCAGTATATTCACCTGCTCACCAACAGCGGCATCGGCCTGCCCACCGACTTGTGGGTGCCGGCCACGGCGGCGGTGCGGCCGCAGGTGGCGCACCAGTTTGGGCTGGGCGCGGCCCGCACGCTGCACCGCGGGGGCGAAGAGTTTGAGCTGAGCCTGGAGGCCTACTACAAGCCGATGCAGAACCTGGTGGAATACCGCGAGGGCGCCAGCTTTCTCAATACCACCGACGGCGACTGGCAAAGCAAAATCACGAGCGGCCGGGGCTGGGCCTACGGCGCCGAGCTGTTTTTACAGAAGAAAACCGGCCGCACCACCGGCTGGCTCGGCTACACGCTGGCCTGGAGCAACCGCCAGTTTGGGGAGCTGAACCAGGGCCGGATTTTCCCTTACAAGTACGACCGACGCCACGATGTCTCGCTGGTGGTTATTCACCATTTCAGCCCTACGCTCACGCTGTCGGGCACCTGGGTGTATGGCACCGGCAACGCCACCACGCTGTCGTCGGGCCGCTACCAGCTGGGAAGCGGGCAGATTTTTGACGACTACGGCGACCGCAACTCCTACCGCATGGCGGCCTACCACCGCTTCGACCTCGACCTGAGCAAGACCAAGAAAAAGCGCTGGGGCGAAATAGTCAACAGCCTGTCTATCTACAATGTATATAGCCGCAACAACCCCTACTACATCTACTACGAGGCCGGTAGTATCAGCCCCAACGGCGTGGTAAACAAGCAGGCCCGCTACAAGCAGGTGTCGCTGTTTCCCATCATCCCGTCGGTGAGCAAGGCGTTCAAATTTTAGGTCGATTCCTTCGGTAAGCTTTATGAAAAAGACTGTTCTCCTGAGTGCGCTGGCGGCGCTGGCCAGTTGCGACACCGTGGTGGAGGTGCCCGTGCCGGCGCACACGCCGCGGCTATCGCTACTCTATACCCTTAGCAACCAACCGCTTACAACCGATTACCGCCAAAGCTTCGGCGGGCGCACCCTCTACGTGAGCAGCAGCCTGGGCACGCTGGCTACCACGCCCCTGCAAGGCCGCACCGATGCCACCGTGGAGCTGCGCGACGCCAGCGGGCAGGTAGTGGAGCAGTTTGAGGCCGATACGGCCGGCTACCGGCCCCCCGGCTCTAAATACGCCACTTACAACTACGGCCCCTACACGGCCGTGCGCGGCTACGTGGGCCGGCCGGGCCAGGCCTACACACTGCGCGCCAGCGCGCCCGGCGTGGCGCCGCTCGAAGCCACCATTACGCTGCCCGCACCGGCGGCCATTGATGCGGCCAGCGCCAGCTTCGTGGCCAGGCCGCAGGTGGTGGCCTCCGGGCCCTACCCCGCCATTTATGACTACTACGGCCAGCTTTCGTTTGCCATTCTCGACCCGGCGGCCACCACCGACTACTACGCCGTGTACGCGCAGGTGCTCGATGCGGCGGGCAAGTTCTGGGGCGACGTAAACCAGGATTACAGCCTGCAAAACAGCACCGGCCCCGACGTCAACCTGAACCGCTTCGACCTGTCGACGGCCAACGATGTGTACAGAATACTGCCTATCAGTGATGCCGGGCGCAACGGGCAGCGCCTCGCGTTCAGCAACCCCGTGGGTTTTTACTACGGTCGGTCCTACAACGCGCAGAACCCCATTTCGCCGCCCGCCTACCTGGAGCTCACCGTGAGCAGCCTGCCCGCCACCACCTACACCTTCTACCAATCGGTGCAGCGCTTCTACGACACCAACGGCAACCCCTTTGCCGAGCCCGCCCCCCTGCGCTCCAACCTACCCGGCGGCTACGGCCTCTTCGGCGGCGCCACCGACACCCGCCTACGCATCAAGCTCTAAGAAACACCCCACCCCAAAACTCCCCACGTAGTAAGCCCGCGCAGCGGGCGTATCTGCGAAATCCGTTAAATCCGTTTGAATCTGCGGTAATGATTAGGTAACATGCCGTTCGCTTCACGCGGGGTTAATTTTGTGGGCCGGCTACCCACTCCGGCTTCCTTTTATGTTCGGACTTGAACCCCACGTGTTGCTGCTGCTAGCGATTTGTTTGCTGGCAGCCTGCGCTTTTGAATTTGTCAACGGCTTCCACGACACGGCCAATGCCGTGGCTACCGTTATTTATACCAATACCCTGCGGCCCTGGGTGGCCGTGGTGTGGTCGGCGTTTTGGAACTTCATCGGCGTGTTCTCCGGGGGCATTGCCGTGGCCATGGGCATTGTGTACCTGCTGCCCGTCGAAAGCCTGGTTGACCAGAACGTGTACCACGGCATTGCCATGGTGGGGGCGCTGCTGGTGGCGGCCATCATCTGGAACATCGGCACCTGGTACTACGGCATTCCGTCGTCGTCGTCGCACGCGCTCATTGGCTCCATTCTGGGGGTCGGCATCGCGTTTTCGCTGCTGCCCGGTGGCAGGGGCGCGGCCATCAACTGGAGCAAGGCCAGCGAGAGTGGCCTGGCGCTGCTGCTGGGCCCGCTGCTGGGCTTCACCTTCACCATCGGCATGATGTTTCTGCTCAAGCGATTCTTCCCCAGCAAGGCGCTGTTTAAGGAGCCGCACAAGCGCAAGCCGCCGCCCTTGTTCATCCGCCTCACCCTCATTGCTACCTGCACGCTGGTGAGCTTTTTCCACGGCTCCAACGACGGCCAAAAGGGCGTGGGGCTTATCATGCTGATTCTCATTGGGATAGTGCCCGCGCACTTTGCCCTCGACAACTCCAAGAATCCTCTCGACCTGCGCGATTCACTTGCCCGGGTCGAGTACGTTATCAACCGCGTCAACGCTGCCGAGCTGGGCACTACCGACCAGCAGCTGCTAACCGAAGTACGGGCCCAAACGGCCGAGCTCGACCGCGTATTTACTGGCAAAAACGCGGTGAGCGACCTACCCAAGCAGGCCCGCTTCGAGATTCGGCGCGCCATTTTGCTGCTCTCCAACCGGGGCAAAAAGCTGCTCGCCAGCAAAAGCATCAGCCTGAGCACGGCCGACCGCGACACCTACAAAGCGGCCATCGGCCAGATGAGCAGCTTCACCGACTACGCGCCCTGGCAAGTGCTGCTGATGGTATCGCTGTCGCTGGCCTGCGGCACGATGATAGGCTGGCAGCGCATCGTCAAAACCATTGGCGAGCGCATCGGCAAAGAGCACCTTACCTACGCGCAGGGCGCCAGCTCGGAGCTGGTAGCCGCCATGATGATTGGGGCCAGCACCCAACTCGGCCTGCCCTCGTCTACCACGCACGTGCTCACCTCGTCCATCGCGGGCAGCATGGTGGCCAGCCGCGGCGTCAAAAACATCAACCCCGACATGGTGCGCAGCATCGCCCTGGCCTGGGTGCTCACGCTGCCCGTTACCATGGTGCTGTCGGGCGGCCTGTTCCTATTGTTCCGCTCCTTTACGGGGTAAGTAGCGCGGACTTTTAGTCCGCGGATGGTAACCAACAAAACGACAATACCCGCGGACTGAAAGTCCGCGCTACATGCAAAAAGCCAACCCGGTTAGGGTTGGCTTTTTTTGCTAGGCAGGTTGGCTAGGTTTACTAGTGGTAACCTGGGAATAATCCCAGCTTCACTGAGTTATCCACTTATCAACACTAAAAAAGGGCCTTTTTGTGGATAACTTTTTGGCTGACCGGCACCCAACTGGATAATGCCGGGAACTTTCAAGTTTTCCACCTGCTATAAGTCTATTTGGGCCACTGCACCTCCAGGTCGTCATTGATGAAGACGCCGAAGTTGACGAATTGCAGCATACCCTCCTCGAAGTACATGTCAATCATCGACTTTTCGTAGGACAAGCGCACCTCGCCGCCCTCCATAGTTTCGATTTCGGGGGCCGCCTGGCCGTGGCGCTTCATCAGCTCCTTCACCTGGTCGAGCGGGCGGCCGTGGATAACCTCGCCGAAGAGGCGCAGGTTGGGGTTGTCGGTTTCGATGCAGCTCAGGCGGAAATCGTCCTCGCGGTCGAAGTACAGCGAGAGCAAGTGGTCTTCCTCGTAGTAGTTCCAGGCCTGGTGCTCGAATTCGTCCTCGTCTTCCGACTCGTCGATTTCCTCGGGCTCACCCACCAGGGTGCGCACCTCGTCCATGGTGGTGCCAAAGCGCAGCGGGCCCATACCGGTGCCCAGAATGATTTCGTTTTCCTCGATGCTGCTGGGAGTGGTCGTCGGGGTGCTCATGGGAAAGGGGTTTTGAAGTTGAGACAAAGGTAGAATGTGCGGCGTGTAGGGTAAGCTTTAGCTTGCCGGGCACCCGCGCCGGTCGGGTACTTGCGCCAGCGCCCGGCAAGCTGAAGCTTCCCCTACTCGTTACTTGCCATACTGCGCTATGAAGGCGGCTTTTTGGCGCTGGTACTCGGGCAGGGCCACGGCGGCATCCCACTTGGTTTTGAAAATGGCGGCCGCTTCTACTTTATCCACATCGGGATGTGGATTACGCGGCAATTCAGCGCGGCCATGGGCGCCGCTCTGGCCTTTTTTATCGGCGGGCACGGGGCCATCGTATTTCTTGCCGCCAGCGTGGTTGGCATAGCGCCGGGCCCGGGTGTAGCCCATCTGTAAAAACTTGCGGGCCATGTCGGCCCCCACAAAGTCGGCGGCCTTCAGGTAAGCCTCCAGCAGGCCCCAGATGGCCGCCGCCGACTCGTGGGCCACCGCGGCGTCTTTAAAGCGCCAGTGGGGCAGAATCTCGCCCTTGTAGGGCTGCACCAGCAGCACGCCCTGCTCGCCCCGGCCCACGCGGTAGAGCTCGGGGTGCGCTCGAAAGTCGACGGTGGCAAAGTCCAGGGTGTAGTCGAAGGGCATGGCGGCAATTTCCTTTTGGGGCGCGGCAGTTTTTGCACGGCCGCTTTTTCAACGGCCGGCCCCGGGCCAGGGTTGGCGAGGCGGAGGCAACCGCGAGTTTTCCACCGGCCGAAGTTTTCCACAGCCTAATAAGATGAATTAATTTCTTCTTAAAAAAAGCTCTTCTTATTCTCCTCCATCAGGGCAGTGGATAAGTTGATAACTCTCAGAAGTTATCCACAGCGTGGATAACAAGTGGGTAACTATGGGCTTATCCACCGGCTATCCACAGGCAATGTGTATATCATTCGGGTCAGGCTGAAGAACTTAACCTAGTTATCCACTATTCACAGTAGTTATCCACTATTCACAATCCACAGGGGGCGGGGAGTGTGGATAGTGTTCGTAGACGGTGGAAGTTATCCACCGTTATCCACAACGCCGATTAGCTGCTAGCCGGGCCGGACTACCAAAAAAACTTGTCCCCATTTTATCCACAGGCTGCCAGCACTTATCCCCACAGTTATCCACACGAAACTGCTCCACCCCCAGCGGCGGTGGATAACTCGGTGGATAACTAGTGGAAAAACGCCAAAAGCCGCGCCCAGTAACTGGAAACGCGGCTTAGTTATCCACTTTTTATGAAATGCTCCGGGTTAAACCCGGAATTCAGCGCTGCTTATGCACAATTGCCCGCCGAACCAGGTAAGTAGCCGAAAAGCGTCACACAGGTCTTTTCGGTTGTCGGCGGGTGGGTGGTGGTAAGGGGCAGGCTACTGCCAGGCCACCTTTTACCACGGCAACGCGGAGAGTTAAAAGTTGAGCTTGTTGTTCAACTCGAAGCCGGAGCGCACCTGGATTACCTCGGGGTGGAGATAAATGGGCTCGGCGGGCACCAAGAGGTCGGGGTCGCCGCCGCGCCAGCGGCCATCCCCATCCTGGTCGATGAGCACGCGCAGGCGGTATTTGCCGGGGGCCAGGTAGGCGAAGCGGTAGGTGCCACGCGGCGAGCGCAGCTGCGCCACCACTTGCAGCTGCTCATTAAGTAACTGCAAGTCAAAGTTCTTAACCTCCGTTTGGATGGTGCCGGTGATGAGGCCGCTGGGGTCCTGGTCTACCACGGCTAGGCGCAGGGGGCGGCGCAGACCCAGCGATTGCCCCGTAACGGCCAGAATAGCCAGGGTATCGAGGCGGATTTCAATGTTTTTGAGCGCCTTAGTGTCCAGGGTCACCAGCAGCTGGGTGCGGCTGGGGCTCAGCACAGCCTCGGTGGGCACCTTGAGGGCGTGGGTTTTGAGCGAGTCTTCGGTGAGGGTGCCGGGGCTGCGGCCGGCCACTAGCGCCACGGGCACCGGAAACACGAATTTTACCTGGCCCTGCCGGTACACGGTGCGCGGGTTGCCGGCCACGGTGGTGCCCGGCGGCAGCGCGGGCGTTTTGCCCACCGCCGTGGGCACCGGAAAGCGCAGGTTGAGGGTGTCGCGGCGCTCGTTGCCCGTGCTGTCGGTGGCCATGAGCAGGTAGCGGCCATCGCTCAGCACCGGGGTTTTGTAGATGAGTAGCGAGCGGCCGAAGTCGGCCACCTCGGTGGCGTTTTGGATAGCGGCCGGCGTAGCGCCGGCCGCTGGGGCCAGGGCCGCCAGCGTGGCCGAGCGCAGGCCTTCGTTGAAATTTACCCGCGCCTGAGTGGCCGTGGTTTCGAGGCCGGTGCGGCGCGGGGGCAGGCGGTCGGGCCGCACCAGGCGCAGCACGCGCGGCCCGGTAGTATCAGTAACCAGCACTGGATTAGGCAGATATGCTATTTTCTCGCCGTCGTCGAAGCGGTTGTTATTGTTCTTATCGGTCCAGGCGTAGAGCTTGTAGGGGGCCACGCGCACAAAGTTGATTTGGAACTGGCCCTTGTCGTCGGTGCGGGTGAGGTAGTAGGGCTGGCCCCGGCGCACGCCCACCGTGTCGGTGGTGCGGTAGAGGCCCACCACCACATCTTTGGCGGGGCGGGTGGTGAGCAGGTCCACCACCGAGCCGCTCACGCGGCCCGAGTCGAGGGTGGCGCCGGTGCTGAAGCTCAGGGCCTGGTACTTAGCCGGCAGGCTCTCGGTAACGTCCACAATGGCGCTGCGGAAGTTAAACGAGTACGTGGTGTTGGCCTCCAGCGGCTTCTTAAACAGCAGGGTTACGAAGTCGCGGTCGGGCCGCACCGAGTACAAGTTATCGGGCGGTAGCTGCGGGGTAATGAGCAGGTTCTTAGCCAAATCCTTCACCTGAATGGGCTCCGAAAACGTGAGGCGGATAAACTGCTGCTTCACGTTGCGGGCGGCGCTGTCGGGCGAGGTAGCCACCAGGCGCGGCGCAGTTTTGTCGCGCGGCCCACCCTGCGGCGAGCTAATGGCCGCGCAGCTGCCCAGTGCCAGCAAAGCCGCCAGCGCCAGCCCCGAGCCAGCCCACTCTGGGCTGGCCATCAACTTGTTACTCACTAAAAAACGAAAAGCAGCGCGAAAACCCATCAGAAATACCAGCGGCGGAAAAACGTGTGCAAAAGTACCCCGCCGGCTACGGCCGGGGCTAGCGGCCCGCGGCCGCCCGCTCGGCTACGTACACCAGGCTCGAATATTGCCCGCCGTGCTGCGCCGCGTACTGGTTGGATTTGTAGCCCGCCCGCAGCACCGCAAGCGGCCCACCGGCCCGCTCGGCGGCTCGGTTGCGCTCGCTCAGCATACTGATATAGTAGGCATCGAGCGGCAGCGGCAGCGTTTGTGTAACGTGCAGGCCATGAGCCGCTAACAGCCGGCGCATAGTAGCCGGCACAAAGTGGTAGAGGTGGCGCGGCACATCGTACGAAGCCCAGTCCTGGCGGTAGTGCTGGGCATCGAGGCTCTCGGCGTTGGGCACCGCAATCAGCAGCTTGCCGCTCGGCTTGAGCGCCGTCAGTAGCTGAGCCAGTGTGTCATTGAGCGTGTGCACGTGCTCCAGCACGTGCCACAGCGTAATCACGTCGAAGCTGGCGGCGGGCAGCGCGGCCAGGGCCGTGTCCTCCAGTATAGGCTGGCCCACGCGGGCGGCCGCGTCGTGGCGGGCGCGGTCGTTGGGCTCCAGGCCCGTTACCTGCCAGCCGGCGCGCTTGGCCCCGGCCAAAAAGTGTCCCGTGCCGCAGCCGTAGTCGAGCAAATTGCCCACGTGCCCCCCGTTAAGCTGGGTAATGAGCCTCACTTTGCGCCGCACCGTGAAGTAGCGCGCCGCCTTGTACACGCGGTTTACCAGGCCTTGCGCCGCTGAGTTGTGTGACACATAAGCATCTGATTCATAATACTTTCCAATAGTTGCCGCCGAGGGTCGCGGGTTGGTAAGCTGGAAGCCGCAGGCCGCGCACTGCTGGATGGTGAACGTTTCCTGGCTCACCGACCGGTCCTGCACGCGCAGCTTGTCGCGCAGGTCGGCACTTCCGCACACCGGGCAGACGGGTAATAATTCGGTCACTTTGTTGAAAAAAGGAAAATCAAAGTAGACCGTCATGCTGAGCTCGCCGAAGCATCTCTACCACGAGCGTAATCCTGATAATTGGAGAATACGCTCGTGGTAGAGATGCTTCGGCGAACTCAGCATGACGGTCTTTTTCAGGTCGTTATTACTCAACGATTCAAATACACCATCAGCACCGACACGTCGGCCGGGCTCACGCCGCTGATGCGGCTGGCCTGGCCCAGGGTTTCGGGCTGAATCTTGAGGAGCTTTTCGCGGGCCTCGTGGCTGAGGGCCGGCATGGCCCCGTAGTTCAGGCGGCCCTGAATGTGGAAGTCTTCCAGCTCACGCATACGCTGGGCCTGCTGCTGCTCCTTCTGCAAGTAGGTTTCGTACTTGGTCTGGATAATGGCCTGTTCCTGAGCTTCTTCACTAAAAGCCACCAGTTTCTCGGCCAGTTCGGGCAGGTAGGCCGTGAGGTGCGGCAGCTCGATATTGGGCCGGCGCAACAGGTTGAGGGCCCGCGTTTTCTCGTGAATCTCGGCCGAGCCCTGCGCCGCCAGAAAGCCGTTGATGGCCGCCGGCTCGATGCCGAAGTTGGCGAGCACGGCCAGCACGGCGGCTGTGTCGGCCTCCTTTTGCTGCACGCGGGCCAGGCGCTCGTCGCTGGCCAGGCCCAGGGCGTGGCCCAGGGGCGTGAGGCGCAGGTCGGCGTTGTCCTGGCGCAGCAAGATGCGGTGCTCGGCGCGGCTCGTAAACATGCGGTACGGCTCGTCGGTGCCCTTGTTGATAAGGTCATCAATGAGCACGCCGATGTAGGCCTGGTCACGCCGGAGCGTGAAGGCGGGCTTGTCGTGGGCGCGCTGGTGGGCGTTGATGCCGGCCATCAGGCCCTGGCAAGCGGCCTCCTCGTAGCCGGTGGTACCGTTAATCTGGCCAGCCAGCCAGAGGTTATGCACTGGCTTGGTTTCCAGCGTATTCGTAAGCTGCGTGGGCGGGAAGAAGTCGTACTCAATGGCGTAGCCGGGCCGGAACATCTTGGCCTTTTCAAAGCCCGCGATTTCGCGCAGGGCGCGGTACTGAATGTCCTCGGGCAGCGAACTGCTGAAGCCGTTCACGTAGCACTCCACGGTAGACCAACCTTCTGGTTCTACAAAAATCTGGTGGCGGTCCTTGTCAGCGAAGCGGTTGATTTTGTCCTCCACGCTGGGGCAGTAGCGCGGCCCCAGGCCCTTGATGCGGCCCTGAAACATGGGCGATTTCTCGAAGCCTTCCTTCAAAATCTCGTGCACCCGCTCGTTGGTGTACGTGATGTAGCAGGGCCGCTGCTCAGTGAGCCGGGGCGTGTCGAGGTATGAGAAGCGGCCGGGGTTTTCGTCGCCGGCCTGCACCTCCATTTTGGAGTAGTCGAGCGAGCGGCCGTCCACGCGGGGCGGGGTGCCGGTTTTCATGCGCCCGGCTTCCAAGCCCAGCTCTACGAGCTGCTCGGTGAGGCCGCGGCTGTTTTTTTCGCCGGCCCGGCCGCCCCCGAAGTTCTTTTCACCAATGTGGATGAGGCCATTAAGAAAGGTGCCGTTGGTGAGCACCACCGTTTTGCTGCGGAACTCGATGCCCAGCGCCGTGCGCACGCCCACGCAGGTGCCGTCCTCCACGAGCAAGCCGGTCACGGCTTCCTGCCAAAAATCGACGTTCGGAATCTGCTCCAGCGTCAGGCGCCAGGCCTCGGCAAAGCGCATGCGGTCGCTTTGGGCGCGCGGGCTCCACATGGCGGGGCCTTTCGAACGGTTCAGCATCCGAAACTGAATCATGGTGCGGTCGGTGATGATACCGCTTTGGCCGCCCAGGGCATCTATCTCGCGCACTATCTGGCCTTTAGCTACGCCGCCCATGGCCGGGTTGCACGACATTTGGGCGATGGTGTTCAGGTTCATCGTGGCCAGCAGCACTTTCGAGCCGAGGTTGGCGGCGGCGGCAGCGGCTTCGCAGCCCGCGTGGCCCGCGCCCACCACTATGAGGTCGTAATCTTCTTGCTGAAACATAGTAGGGTAAGCTTTAGCTTGCCGTAAATAGTTCGGCGGCGCAGCGGGTAGCCCAGTAGGAATCAACAAAATTACGGTACTATCGGCTAACTACTGATGAGCCCGCTACGGCCGGCTGCCTTGCGGCGGTAAGCTAAAGCTTACCCTGCATGCGTTGTCGGCTATCCCGCTTACTGTGCCTCGTCGGCTAGGTCCTGGGCTTGCCGCTCGCCGTGCAGAAAGGCGGCCTGCCGGTTCACGTCCTCCCAGCGGAAGGTGCGCCAGTGGTGGGTGCGCGAGTTGAAGACCTCGGTTGCGGCCGGGCAGGCGAAAAGCTTGTAGTCAAACTTGGGGTAGCCGTGCACCAGGTAGCCGGGGTAGTAGTAGGCTAGCCCGTGGCGGCGGGCGTGCTCTAACTTAAGCAGCATCAGGTACTTACCCAGGCTGTGCTTGTGATAGCTGGGGTCGTAAAAGTTAACAATGCCCGCAATGCTGTCCGTGCCGTTGTCGAACACGCCGGCCGCAATGAGCCGGGGGCCGTCGCGCACCTCAATAACGTGGGTGTCGAAGACGTTGTGGGCGGCTCCATCCAGCAGCAGGTCGGCCAGCGAGGGGTTGCCGTCGAAGTCAATCGACTGATAATAAAGATTATACAGGTCCATCAGCTCGGGCGAGAACCGAAAGGGCCGGGTGGTTATCGCAAACTGCTCGTTGAGCCGAAACAGGCGGCGCTGCTTGGGGCCGTAGGCCACGTCGGCCAGGGCCAGGCGCAGCCAGTGAGTAGTGCAGAGGCCGGTTTCGAGGGGTAAAAACTCGCAGGTAAACAAGTTTTGCCCCATGCGGTAGTAGCCCTGACCGAGGTAATAATCCAGAAAATCGCCGGGCAGGCGAGAAAGCGCGACACTCATGCCAGCAAAACGTGCCGCGCCCTAAAAGGTGCGCAGCGACAAGCAGTAATCTTCCTTGCGGCGCATGGCCGTCTGGCTCAGCAGGTCTTTGTCGTGGTAACCCAGCAGGTGTAGCACGCCGTGAATCATGACGCGGTGTAATTCGTCGCGGAAGCTGATTCCCAGGTCTTTAGCATTGTCGGCCACGCGCTCCACGCTGATGAAGATATCGCCTTCCAACACCTCGGCATCGTCGGCGTTGTCGAAGGTGATGACGTCGGTGAGCGTGTCGTGATTGAGGTAGTCCACGTTCAGCTTGTGCAAGTAAGTATCCGAGCAAAAGATGAAGGTGAGCTGCGCGATGCGGTACTCGTGCACCACGGCAATGCGCTCAATCCAGGCTACGAGGTCTTCGGCGTCGCGCAGGCCGAATTCGGCCACGTCTTCCACTACAAACTCAATACCGGGGGCTTCGAAGTAGCGGACGCCGGCGGCGGCTGGTACGCTCATGCGGCGGCTTGCTCGGGGGTGGCGGGGTGCAGGGCAAACGTCAGTTCCAGGCGGCGGCCGTCTTTGCTGAATTCCACCTCATCGGCCAGGTGGCGGATGAGGAAGATGCCGCGCCCGCCGGGGTTTTCGAGGTTTTCGGGGGCCGTGGGGTCGTCGAGGTTGTTGAAATCAAACCCAGTGCCTTCGTCCTCAATCTCAAACTTCAACTGGTTCTGGTTGACGTAGAGCGAGAGGTACACGTTCTTGTCTTTGTCGAACTTATTGCCGTGGCGAATCGCGTTATTCACGGCTTCCGTCACTGCCACCATAATATTGCCATAGATGTCGTCCTCAATCTGGAACGTGTCTTTGGAGTTATCAATGAAGCTCTCCACGACGCGGATATTTTCCACGAGCGATGGAATCTGAATTTTAACCTGCTTCATACGGGGGATAGCGAAGGAATAGAAAGAGCGGCGCGGCTAACGGAGGGCAAAAGTAGAAAACACCGGGCAAAAAACGGGTAGCGCCGTAGCAGCGTGGTTTTCGGCTACTTGGCCCTGCTTTGCCTGGATTGGATAAGTAGCAAAGTCGCCTCTACGTACGACTGCCGATGAGGTTACGGTTTGCCTACCGGTTTTTTTGGAAATACTCGCTTACTTTTTGCTGATAGTAAGGAGTTAACGCGGGTTGCTGACGACGTAAAATTTCTGTTTGTTGGTCGGGCGCGGCCGTTTTATACTTCTCAAAGGCCGGCGGGAACACGGGCGGGTGGTTTTGGGCGGCCTGGGCCTCGCGCTTGGTGTCCTGGTCGCGCTCGCGGGCCGATTTTTCGGCTTCGAGCAGGCGCGTCAGTATCTGACGCTGGCGCTGGATGGTTTCCTCGGTGAGGCGCTTGTTGACGAGGTCCGTCTCGGTTTGCTCCATCATCTTCTTCATTTCGGCGGCGTTGCCGCCACCACCCTGGCCGTCTTTGTCCTGGCCCGGCTTGCCGCCGTTTTTGCCCCCGTCTTTACCCTCCTTGCCGTCTTTGCCGCCGGGCTTGCCGCCGCCGGGCATGTTGCCCATTTGCTGCATGGCCTGGCGCAGTAGCTGCTGCTGGCCGGCCAGCTTGGCCAGCTCCTGCGAGAGGGCGCGGCCGGTTTTGCCGCTCTGCTGCAGCTGCTGAATCTGGTCGTTGAGCTGCTGCTGCATCTTGCCCAGGCCGCCCGCGCCGGGCGAGCCGCCCTTGCCTTTCTTCTTGCCCTTGCCGCTGCCGGGCTTGGCGGGGCCCTTGCCCTGCATCTGCTGCATGTCCTGCTGCATCTGCTTGAGGGCATCGGAGAGCATGAGGGCCAGGTTGTTAACGCTGGTCATGGCCTGCTGCTGGGTGGTGGTGGCGCGGGCCACGTCGCGCTGCTTGATGTGGGTGAGGCTCTCGTCCATGCGGCCGTTCATCTCGCCCACTTCGCGGGTCACGAAGCTCTGAATCCGGGTTTCGCGCTTGGCCAGGGCATACAGCGAGTCCTGGATAATCTGGGCATCGTCGCGCAGCTTGCGCTGGGTCTGGCCCAGCTGCACAAAGCGCGGGTCGGTCTGGTCCACGGCCCGAAAGTCCTTCATCAGCTTCTCCTGGTCAAAGCTGAGCGTCACCAGGTTATCGAGAATATCGCGCAGGTCGTCGATGTTCTGCTGCTTCTTTTGCTGCTCATCGTCGCTGGCCTCGTCGCGCATTTTCTTGGCCATTTTCTCCAGGCGCTGGGCGGCGGCTTTCTGGCTCTGGCTGGCCTTCTGGTTCTGGTTTTTGCCGAGCTGCTGCTCGCCGTCCTGCATTTCCTGGTCGGCTTGCTCCTGGTCGGCCTTTTGCTCGTCCAGCTCGTTCTGGTCGCCCATTTCCTTGTCCTGCTGCTTGAGGTCTTTCAGGTCCTCCTTCAGCTGGTCGAGCTCCTCGCGCCGCTGGGCCTGTTCCTTTTGAAGCTGCTGGTTTTCAGTTTTTTGCTGCTCGGCGCTTTGCTTGTTATCGGGGTTGTTCTTGTCGTTTTCGGCGGTTTTTTCGGCCAGCTTCTGCTCGTCTTTGGCCAGCTGGTCGAGGCGGTCGGCGGTTTTCTCGGCCTTTTGCTCAAACTGCATCTGCTTGAACATTTCGAGGGCGCGGTCCAGCTCTTTTTGCAGCGTATTTTCTTTGTTCTCAAGCTGTTGCATCAGCTTCTGCATTTCGGCGTCGGGCTTCTTCTGTTCATCCAGCAGCTTTTGCAGCTTTTCGTAGAGCTTCTTGGTTTCGGGGTCGAGCAAGTCGCTCATCAGCTTTTTCAGCTCTTCGGCTTTTTGGGCCAGCTCCTCGCTTTTGGGGTCGAGCTGGTTTTGCTGCTTTTGCAGCTGGTCAAACTGCTTCTGCATCTGGCTCACCTGCTGGTCCATCTGCTGCTTCTGCTCCAGCATGTCCTGCAGCTGCTTGCGGTCCTGAAAGCTGAGGTCGCGCTTGGTCTTGAGCTTGTCCTGGCTCTGGGCCAGCTCGCGCTCCAGTTGCTTGCTCTGCTTGGCGGCCGCGCTCAGCTGGCTGGCCACGGCATTGGCGGCCGAGGCCAGCTGCTTGTCCTGCTCGCGGCGGCTGGGCAGCCGGAACTCCAGGGGCCGCGAGCGGGTGCTCTTGGGCCCGTGAATACCGTCATTATCAACGGCTTCCACAAAGTATTCGAGGCGGTCGCCGGGGCGCAGGGCCAGCGGGGCCAGGTTCCAGGTGTAGGCGTAGGTGCCGCCCGCGCCGCTGGGTAGGGGTAGCGCCCGGCTGGCAAAGCCGCCGCCCGCATTGAGGCCTGCGCCGGCCCGGTGCAGGCGGTAGTGCAGGCGCAGCGCCGTGAGGCCATAATCATCCGTAGCGGAGCCGCCCAGCGCCAGAAAGCGCATTGAGGTCGTATCCGAAAACGCCTCCACCGTGAGGCTGGGCGGCGCGTCGGGCACCACCGTAAGCTGGTAGCTGATTGGGTTGGCATTGGCGCTGGCCGCGTTGCGCAATTGTACTAAATATTGCTGCGAGCGCAGGGCCCGGCGCTCGGCCACAAAAGCGTCGTCGGCGCGGGTGGCCTGCACCAGCTCGGCGGGGTTATCGAAGCGCAGGGCCAGGGCCTCGGTGGCGGCGGTGCTGAATTCCCAGCGCAGCTGGCTGCCCTCGGGCACGGTGAGGTTGCCGCCGTTGCGCAGGTTTTGGGGGGTGCGGCCGGTGTAGGCGGGGTAGGTTACGCGCACCGTAAAGTCGCGCAGGTCAGGCCGTTCCAGTACCGTGAGCTGGTACTCATCCGACACGAAGCCCGCGCCGCTGAGCTGAAACGCAACGTCCTGCGCGGGCTGCTCGAAGGTGTAGCGAAATTCGCTAGGGTGGCCGGGCACCGGGGCCAGCGGGCGCTCGGGGCCATCGGCGGTAAGCAGGCTGAGGGTGGCGGGCAGGGCCTTGCCGGTCACGGCCACGCTCAACGTAAAGCTCTCACCCTTAAATACTTGCAGCTGTTTGTTTTTAATGACAAACGCAAACGGCGCGGGCCGCGAGTAGCGGCGCTGGTAGTGCCAGATGCGGCTGGTGGGCTGCGTGATGAAGCTCGGGAAAAACGCCAGTGCCAGCAGCAGCACTGCCAGCGGCGGCAGCACGTACTTCCACAGCGGCCGGCTTTGCTGCTGAATGTTGATGCCTTGAGCAAACGACACGCCGTGCAGCTGGGCGGCGCGCTGCTCCAGGCTGGCCAGCAGCAGTGCATTGCCGCGGGCCTGGCCTTGCAGCTGCAAGGCGTTGAGCAGGCGGTCTTGCACCTGCGGAAACAACTCGCCCACCTGGCGGGCGGCCTGCTCATCGCTGAGCAGCCGGCGCAGGTTGGCTAGTGCGGCCAGCGGCTGCCACAGCCAGCGCCCTACCGCGTACACAGCCAGCGTCAGGAAGCCAAACAGCAGCCCCGCCCGCACTACTGGGGGCAGGTAGAGGAAGTATTCGAGAGTGTTGAGCACCACGAACAAGCTCAGCAGCAGGGCCGCCGCCACCAGGCCGCCGCGCACCAGCAGGCTCAGGTAAAACTTGCGCTTGTAGGCTTCCAGCTCGGCCCGCACCTGGGCCAGGGCCGGAAAATCGGTCGAAGAAACCCCGGCTGCCGCAGCCGGGGGAGTCGCTACCATCGTCATAGGCGGAAAGAAAAGGGGCCTTGTGGCAGCCCGCGCCGCAACAAGTTACACCCACCCGGCCAACGCCGCCGGGTGGGTGGGTAGTTCGGCCGGGCCGCTGGCGAGTACTAGTTGGGGCCCCGGCCGGGCGGGGCCGCGGGCGCGCTGGGCGGCACCAGCTTGCGCAAGCGCTTGTCGAAGGCGCGTACCGAGTGCTTACGCTTGCCCGCCTTTGTAGTGATAACCAAAACGCCCAGCCGGGCCTCATCGGGCCCCAATTGGCGAGCCGTCTCGGCTCTCATAACGCTGATAGTGGCAATATCACTGGGGCTGACGGCTAACAGCGCCGTCGAGTCGAGTCGCTGCCCATCCAGGTAAATCACCGATGAGAGTCCTTTAGCCTGGAGGCCATCCAGGGCCATCAGGGGGGTGGTTGATATGCCTTTGGGGGCGTTCTGAATACGGGGGCCACGAGCGGTATCCAGCGCTTGAGCGTGGGCCCCGACCGGGCGCAATGCCCAGGCTGCCACCAAAGCAGCCAGTAACTTCATTGAATAACGCATAAAGGTAAAATTATGGTTATAAATGTATTACGCGATAAACAGAAGAACTTCTCTAAACTCGGTGTTGGTTTGGGTGTTCTCTCAACCTTCCTTCAGCCACGCAATGGCCGCGCCCTCCTCGCCGAAAAAGCCGACGATGAACGGCCGACCCTGGTACGAAGCCAGCGGCTGAAAATCGGGGGCCGCCTCAATGAGGCCGCGCAGGGTGGGGCCCACCAGGTAGGCCACCCGCAGTGGCTTGGCGAGCTGCTCGGCCATATCGGGGAAGTACTCGGTGAGCAGCCACTGCGTGGTGTAGGGGTCGTTGAGGTTGCGGTGCCTGATGTCTTGCAGCCAGCGCTGGGCCCCGTGCTGCAGCGCGATGGCGGCCAGGCGCTCATACTGGGCGGGCAGCTCGGCGGGTGTGGGCTGGTAGCCCCAGCGGCCGATAAGGATGGCCAAATCGGGGCGATAGGTGAGGTGAAGCAGCTCGGTAGGAAGGCCCGTCGTCATGCAGTAAGTAGGGAAATAAGGCCGCGAATGTAGCAGCACTTTCCCTAAGTGGCGACCGGTTCAGGTTATTGATTTCTGAAGACTTTTTGAAGCTCAGTGCGTCAGGGCCAGCCGCTCGCGCACTTGCTGGTACAGCTTTTCGCCGTCGCTGGGGCGGTAGATATCAGCCTGCACCAGCCGGCCGCTTTTGTCAAACAGCAGGTAGTAGGGCACGTGCGGCACGGTAGTTTCGAGGGCTTTTTGCAGCGCCGGTGGGGCCAGGTAGTGGTAGCCTTGCAGGCGGTACTTGGCGGCCATGGCAGCCCACTTTTCGCGCAGCGCCGGCTTATCAACGGAGATATACAAAATATCTATGTCGTTGTTAGCTAAGAATTTGTGCAGCGCTGGCTCGTGCGAAAACTCGGCCACGCAGGGTCCGCACCAGGTAGCCCAAAAATCGACGAACACCGCCCGGCCCGGCCGCTGCGCCCGCACCAGCCCCCCGAGCGTACGCACCGTGTCGAGGCCCGGCGCGGGGCTAAAGGCCAGCGCCTTAGCGCCTAATTCGTAGTGGCCGAAAGCCAGGCCCTGGCCTGCCAGCGCGGGCCCCGCAGCCATCGCCTGGGTGGCGGCGCGGGCCAGCAGCGGCGCGTAGGGGCTGGCCGGAAAGCGCTGGCGGTACGCGGCCACCACGGCCACCAGGTCGGGGGGGCTGATGGCTTTGAGCGCCACGGCGTTCAGAATAGTCATGCCCATGCCCTGCTCCTGCCCGGCCAGCGGCGCGTAATCAAACACCTCCACCACCTCATCAACCCCGAGCAGTTGCTGGTGAAAGCTGGCCCATAAGTGATTGGCGGGCCGTGAACCGGCCAGCAGCCCCCGGCTCACAAACGTGGCCTTGAGGCGGTCAGTGCCCAGCGTGGTAAAGCGGTAGCCGGGCAGGTTGGGGTTATAGCGGGCAAAAAGCTGCGCCGCCAGCTTGCCGCGCTCCGCCGGGCTGAGGCGCAGGGGCAGGCGCGCGCGCACCGAGTCGGTGGCGTAGGCCAGCAGCAGGCCGCCGGCCCAAAAAACCAGTCGCTGCTCAGTTTCGGCTTGCAGGTAGGCGTGGCAACCGGCCGAAATGCGCCCTTGCTGCCGGAGTGCGGCCAGCCGGTCGAGGCTGGGTTGCAGCAGCCCTTGCAGCCGGGCCAGCACCGCCGCCGCCGTGGGAGCCGCGCCCAGCAGGTTGCCCACGCGCTCCTGGTCGGCGGGGCCGTTGTTGAGCAGCTTGCCGTTGGCCAGCAGGTCGTTGGCGGCCGCATTGGTGCCGTTAAAGGCGTAGGTTGGCCTGGCCTGGCCGGTGGTAGTTTGGGTGAAGCTCACCTGCGCGCCGGGCTCCACAAACGCCCACACCTGGGGGGCGCATTTGCCCGTGAGCAGCACCAGGCCGGTGGGCGCGTGGTGCAGCCGGTAGCGAAAGCGGCCGCCCTGCACGAGCGTTTCGTTGGGCTCGGCGGCGAAGAAGTAGTTGAGCCGCCCGCCCACAATCGGCTCGGCCACCGCCACGGTAGTGGAGTCGGGGCAGCCGGCCAGCTGACCGCTAATGGTGATTGGGGCCTGGGCGCGCGCCGCCAGGCAGCTGGCCAGCGCCAGCGCAAAAGGAAAGTACCGCATTGATTATCAAGTATAAAAGAAGCGACTAGATGCTAGTCGCTTCTTTGGTTTACAGTGTCTTGCCGCACTGTTCGGCTGGCTAAAAGCTTATTTTGCTACGGGCTGGCCTTGCGCATCAAACAACTGCTGCTGCCGCTGCCCGGCCTCCATAAAGATGGCTTGGTAGCGGCCGGGCTGGTTTTTAACCATAAAAACGCTTTCTATCTTGGCGTTGGGGTAGGTTTTGGTGATGTAGGCCTGGGCGGCGGCCAGGGCAGCCTGCTGCGCCGCCGTAGCCGGCTGCACGGAGAATTGCTTGTTAAAAGCCAGCACATCCGGCGCGTTGGCCTTGGCTTTGGTCGTAATCAGTACCGCGCCTTCGGCCGAAACCTGGCCCAGGCCCAGCACCTGCAAGCGCTTCGCATCCTTCACTACGCTTACGGATGCAATATTATCGGGGCTAATATTATTGAGCGCATCAGCGGTAGTAACCTTACCATCAACGTAGTAAGTAGCCTTGCTAAGGGATGGCTTTGGGGCTGGTACCGGCGTAGGGGCCACCTGCGCGTGGGCCGATGAGTAGCCCAGCGCCAGCGCCACCAGCAGCGGCGCGGCCAGCAGGTAGCGCCCCAGCTGGCGCGTGGTCGAAGCGGGTTGGTTGAGCATGGTAATGCGGTTTTTGAGGGTGAGAAAGGAAAAGTGAAACGCCAGGGCGGGTGCGGGCACGCCGCCCGGCTGCTGCCGCAGCAGGCTATACTGGTAGGCGCGGCGGTCGAGGCCGGTTTGCAGAGCGGCGTGGTCGGCCAGGTATTCGAGGTTGTCGAGCACGGCGCGGCGCAGTAGCCAGGCCGCAGGGTTGGCCCAGGCCAGGGCAGTGGCCAGCTGGGTTAGCAGCACATCGAGGGTATGAAGCTGGCGCACATGGGCTTGCTCGTGGCGCAGGGCCGGGGCCAGGTTTGCCGCGTCGGCCAGCGTGGCCGCGCTCAGGTAGATGGTGCGGCCAAACGAAAACGGCCCGCCCGCGCCCGCCCGCACCCGCACCGCCTGGCCCAGCACCACGGCCGGCCGCGCGCGGGCCCGCACCCACGCCAGGCTCATCAGCTGGGCTAGCAGGCGCAGCAGCAGCAAGCCCGTGCCCGCAGCATAAATACTGATTATAAGTAATTTATAATCAACACTATGCATTTGCGCAACAACGGCCGCTGGGCCTGCGCCAGTAGCCAGCGTAGCCGCCGGCAGCAGCCGCGCCGACGCCGGCAGCAGCGCCGGCACCGGCAGCGCCGGGTACACGGCCGCAAATAGCAGGGCCAGCAGTAGGTAAGCCCGGTTCAGCTGGAAAAACGTGAGCCGGCGTAGCAGCCCGTAGTAGGCGGCCGCAAACAGCAGCAGCACCGCATTGGCCCGCAGCAGGTAATCGAAAAGAGCCGCCATCGCTACTCGGGTTTTTGCTGTTCGATGAGCCGGATAATCTCCTGCAAGTCGGCGGCGCTGACCTTCTCCTCTTTGGCAAAAAACGAAACCAGCTCCTTGTACGAGTCGCGGAAGTGCTCGCGCACCAGCGCGCCCAGCGAGCGGCGCTGGTAGTCCTCGGCGCTCACCAAGGCCGCGTAGCGGAAGGAATTACCCAGCTTTTCGGCGCTGATGTACAGCTTGCGCTCCAGGTTGCGCAGCGTGCTGGCCAGGGTAGTGTAGGGCGGGCGCGGCGCGGGCAGCGCCTCCAGCACATCCTTCACAAAGGCCGGGCTGGTATGCCAGAGGGCACGCAGGGCGTCTTCTTCGGGTTGGGTGAGGCGTTCCATGTGTGCTTATTACGAATTTTTCGTAATACTACGAATGATTCGTAATAAGAAACTCAGTGTTCGGGTAAAAATTTCTGCTAATGCAAAAAAAAGTGCTTTCCCTTGGGAGAAAAGCACTTTTTTAGCTCTAAATAAAATAAGCTTACTAGCTCATAATGAACGGCTATACTACTTGGCTACACCAAATCAGGCCGCCTCGCGGCCCGCCAGCTGGTGCGCTTGCAGCCACTGAATGGCCGCGCCCTCATTGCCAAAAAAATCGAGCGCGTAGGGAGTGTTGCCGTAGGCCTCGGGGGGAGCGTAGTCGGGGGCGGCCACAATTTGGCGGTGCATGGCGGGGCTAAACAGGTAGGCCACAAACAGGCGTTGGCCCAGGCAGCGGGCCACCTCGGGGTAGTACTCGTCCAGGAGCCAGCGCTTGGTTTGCTGGTCGGGTGAGGTCCGGCGGCGCAGGTCTTGCAGCCAAGACCGGCAGCCTGTGGCCAGGGCCTGGTCGGCGAGCTGGTAGTAGCAGGGGCGCAAGGCGGCGGGCTGCTCGGGCTGGTAGCGCCAGCGGCCCAGCAAAATATCGAGGTCGGGGCGCGGCGTAAGTTCTAGCAGGGGCGGGTGGAGCGGCTGGGCGGGCATAGGCGGGCAAAGTCAGACGGTACATCTGCCCTAACGAAAATCAGTGCCCGGCGGGTGCCCCGGCCGCTGGCAGCGGGGCGGCCTTGGCGGGCAGCCGGCGCAGCGGGCCGGCCGCCACCAGCAGGGCCAGCAGCGTGAGCACCGCGCCCACCAAAAACGGCATGCCCGGGAAGTAGAACGGGGCCTGGGGCCGCGTGAAGTAGGCAAACAGGCTCGTCATGGCCAGCGGCCCCACCACGCCGGTAGCGCTGATGAGCGAGGTGAGCGCGCCTTGCAGCTCACCCTGCTCATCGGCCGGCACCTGGCCCGAAATACTGCCCTGCAAGGCCGGCCCCGCCAGCCCACCCAGGCAGTACACGCCCGTGAAAGCAAACATCATCCAACCCCGCGAGGCAAATGCATAGAGCACAAAGCCAATGATATAGCATACCAGGCCCACGGCCACGGCCTTGGCTGCACCGAGCCGCGGAATGGCCACCCGCACCAGCCCGCCCTGCACAATGAGCGCGCCTAGCCCCACCGCGCCCAGCGAGTAGCCAATGAGCCGCTCAGTCCAGCCAAACTTGAGGATGGTGTAGAACGTCCAGACCGACTGCGTGGCCGAGCCCGCCAGGTAGAGCAGTACCAGGGCTACCACTAACCCAATGATTTTGGGGTACTTACCCAGCCGCACCAGCGAGGCTACGGCGTTGGCCCGCGCCCACTCGAAGGGCCGCCGCCGCTCCACGGGCAGCGACTCGGGCACCAGAAAAAAGCCGTAGAGGAAGTTGCACAAGCTCAGCACCGCCGCCACCACAAACGGCACCCGCGGCCCGTAGTGCGCAAACAAGCCCCCCAGCACCGGTCCGATAATGAAGCCCAGCCCAAACGCCGCCCCCACCAGCCCAAAGTTCTGGGCCCGCTTTTCGGGCGTGCTCACGTCGGCAATGTAGGCCGTGGCCGTGGTGAAGCTGGCCCCCGTGATGCCCGCAATAACGCGGCCCACAAACAGCCAGGCAATGGTGGGCGCCAGGGCCAGAAAAATATAGTCGCACCCCAGCCCCAGCAGCGAGGCCAGCAGCACCGGCCGCCGCCCAAAGCGGTCGGACAGCCCCCCGATAACCGGGGCAAACGCAAACTGCGCCGCCGCGTAGGCAAACGAGAGCCAGCCCGCGTACTGCGAGGCCCGGCTCACGCCCTCGCCCGTGAGCTGCTCGATGAGCGTGGGCAGCACCGGGATAATGACCCCCAGCCCAATAACGTCGATGAGAATGGTGACGAAGATGAAGGCGAGCGCGGCCGGGCGTTTGGGCGACATAAAGCGAAGGGGCAATTAAACAGCAAAGCTGGCGACAAAACCCCATCGGCCCGGTGGTTAACCCGGGCTGCTACCAGCGGCTGCACAATTTTTAAGGCTGAAAATCAGCGCCCAAGCTACCGTTCCACGCCTTTTAACAGAGCAAGACTTGCAATTTCAGGATTTTTCAGTACTTTTGTATTACCAAACAGTGCGGGGTGGAGCAGTTGGTAGCTCGTTGGGCTCATAACCCAAAGGTCACTGGTTCGAGTCCAGTCCCCGCTACCTAAGAAAGGCCGTTCTCTACTGAGAACGGCCTTTTCTTTTGCTTATAAAGCTCAGCGGCCCAGCTGCGCCGGGCCTTATGCCGGACAGCCAGGTACGCTGCGAATCACAGGAGTTAATCAACAAAAAAAGGCCGTTCCCTACGTGGGGAACGGCCTTTTTATAGTCTGGGCGCGGCCAGTGGGCAGCGCGGGCAACCTACATCTTGGTTTTCATCTTGCCTTTGCCATCGGCCTTCATGGCCTTATGCTGCTGGCGCTTCATGCGGCGCTCGTCGGCGGTCATGGGCGCGCCCTTGGTGAATACTTCGCCGGCGCTCACAGCCCCGTCGGGGTTGGCTTGCACGGGGGCGGTGCCGCTGGGCACGGCGCTGGGGCTAGCCGTGGTGGTGCCCGGGGCACCGGGCGCGGTGCCGGGGCCATTGGGCGTAGGGGTGGTTTGGGCGGTAGCAGCCGTGAAAGTGAACAGGCTGGCGGCGAGGAACAAATGTGAGAATTTCATGGGAAAAGGAAAAAGGTACTAAAACTGCGGATTTTACTGCCAAAACCGCAATAAGGTTATGGTTGGGGTTAATTTATTGATTACTAATGAATTAGCTGATGGGCTGAAGCAAGCGGCTCCAGCGCACCTTGTGCCAGAAGTCGGCGTAGGGGTCGAGGGAAAGCCAGACGAACACGGCCTTGCCCACGAGGTGGTCTTCGGGCACAAAGCCCCAGAAGCGCGAGTCTTCCGAGTTGTGGCGGTTGTCGCCCATCATGAAGTAGTAGTCTTGCTTGATGGTGTAGCGGGTGAGGGGGCGGCCATTTTGCTGCATCATGCCGCCCTGCCACGTAATGCCGGGGTTGTGCTCGTACTGGCTCACTATTTTGTAGTAGATGGCGGCGTTGGCGGGCGTGAGCACGATGGTCTGGCCCTTTTTGGGTACCGGCAGCGGGCCGTAGTTATCTAGCTGCCAGTGGGTAAGCACGGCGCTGGCGGCCCCGGAAACATCAAAGTCGGCCACGTCGGGGAACAGGGCTGCGGCTGGTGCGGCTACGGTGAGCGTCTGCACGTAGGGCTGCCGGCGGAAGTAGGCGGCCACGGCGGCCGGGCAGCTGATGAAGTAGCCCAGCTGCCCGGTGGCGGGGTTGGTGCTGGCCGCGGGCAGGCCATCGGGCGCGGTGTAGTCAACCACGCCTTGGTCGTGCAGGGCCTGGCGCACCTCGTCGTTGGGCTGGGCCACGGCCAGGAAGTAGCTGGCCTGGGGCTGGCCGGCCACGGCGCCGGGCCGGCCGTTGAGGAAGACCTGGCCGTTGCGAATGGCCAGCGTGTCGCCGGCCACGGCAATGCAGCGCTTGATGAGGAAGGTGCGCAGGTCGGCGGGCCGCTGCTGTTCGTGGGGCACGTGAAACACCACCACGTCGTTGCGCTGCACCGTGCTGAAACCGGGCAAGCGATACGTGGGCAGCTGCACGAGGTCGGAGTAGCTCGGGCTGTTGAGCACCGGCAGCGTTTGGTGCGTGAGGGGCACTTGCAGGGGCGTTTGGGGCGTGCGGGGCCCGTAGTGCAACTTGCTCACAAACAGGTAGTCGCCCACCAGCAGTGAGTGCTCCATGCTTTCGGACGGGATGACGTAGGCCTCCACCGCCGACCAGCGGATGAGCGTGGCCACCACAAGGGCGAATAGCAAGGAGTTGGCCCACTCGCGGGTTTTACTGGGAGCGGCGGGGGAGGCGGCGGGCCGCCGGAACGAAAAAAAAGCCATACTGCGCGGGAAGGAAGTGCGGGTCAACCGAAGGGCCGGAGGCAGCGCTAACGCCCAAGAGCACAAGTTTAGTACGAGGCGCTGCGGCGGAGTTTAAAGCGGCTTTGGCGGGCGCTGGCGGGGGCACGCAGCGCCGGGGCGGGCGGCGTAATACGGGTGGAATTCGTATTTTCCGGTCTACAACGGTATATCTCGCAGCCCGGCCCGGCGTAAACTACTACATGCAACCACCCGAAAGCGAAGACCAGCGCCGCCGCGCCATTACCGCCGCTGTGGCCCTCACGGCCAACACGCCCCAGGCCCCGCAACGCTACGAGCGCCAGTTGCTGAGCCGCTACCAACGCGGCGAAATTAATATCGAGCAGGTTATCAGCTTGTTAGATAATAGCATTTACCAGGTGCTCTACCACAGCCAGGCCACTGGCACTGTGAGCGAGGCCCAGCTGCAAAGCCTGCTGGCCGAAGCCCGAGGCTTCAACACCCGGCACCAGCTCACGGGTATTTTGCTCTACAGCGACGGCCGGTTTGTACAGCTGCTCGAAGGCCCCGAGCCGGCCGTGCGCGCCTTATACGCCAAAATTCAGCAAGACCCGCGGCACACCCAGGTAGTAACCGTGAGCGAGGGCCCCGGCCCTAGCCGCCGCTTTGCCGATTGGAGCATGGGCCTGGGGCGCACCGCCGGCCCGGCCGCCGCCCAGGCCCTCGATGCCCTGCTGGTGCAGGAAAATTTGCCGGCCCCCGAGCTGGCCGAGCCCTACCTGCACGCCCTGCTCCGAGCTTTTGGGGTGCCTTTTGAGGAGCCGGCCCGCTAGCTGGGTCCCGCGGGGCCGCCCGCGGGGCTAGCCAGCAAAAACTCGCGCAGGCGGTTGATGTGGCGCTTTATTTCTTCTACCCGAGCGGTGTGCTGCGCGTTCCAGCGGCCCTCGCCGTGGGCAGCCAGGCTGCTGAGCAGGTTTTTGCGCTCCTCCATCATGCGCAGGGCCACCCAGAGGCTTTCTTCCAGGCCGCGTTGCGAGCGCTCGGCCAGCACCTCGGCGTTGTAGGCGTGGCCGGTGTGGCAGCGGTAGCGCAGCACCTGGCCCTGATTCAGCTCCCAGAGCTGGCCGCCGCAGTCGGGGCACGAGAGGGGCACCAGCTGGCCCAGCTCGCTGGCCTGCTCAATGGTGCCCACCACGCGCTCGGCAATGGCGGCCTCCAGGCGCAGGTCGGGCGGAATGGCGAACGGGTTGGGGGGCGTGGGCGGCCCGGCCGGGCTCACCAGCGCCGTTAGCAGCGGGCCCATGGCGGCCAGGGTGGCCACGTGGTCGATGGCTACGCTGCGCAGCGCGCTCTCGGGCATGCTCGGAAACTCGGCCTCGGCGGGGTCCTGCACTACGGTAGTGCCGCCGCAGCGCTGCACAAAGTCGAGGCCCGCCGTGCCGTCGTGCAGCATGCCGGTGAGCACCACGCCCACCACGCACGAGTCGAAGGTGACGGCCGCCGACCGAAACAGGGCGTCGGCGGCGGGGCGGTAACTGTTTTCGCGCGGGCCCTTGGTCACCAGCAGGTGGTCGCCCTTCACCAGCAGGTGGCGGTCGGGCGGGGCCAGGTACAGGCAGCCCGCCTCCAGGGGCATGAGGTGGGTGGCCAACTGGCAGCGCAGGCCGGTGTGGGCGGCCAGCCGGGCCACCAGCGGCGCACCCGTCGACTCGGGCGCCAGGTGCTGCACCACCAGCACGGCGGCCGGCAGCGTGGCCGGCAGCTGCGCCACCAGGCGGGTGAGGGCCGGCATGCCGCCCGCCGAAGTACCAATAACGATGAGGTGGGAAGGGCTGGGCACGGGAAAGAAACTGAAAAGGCGCGTTGGCCGTTGGCGGCACCAATTCAACTACGCAATACCGGGCCGCGTGGGCTACGCCCCACCAACCCGCGTGGGCCGTTAACTTAGCAAGTAGTTTTGGCTAGCTCAAGGGTAAGGCCGCGGCAAGTTTTAGATAACGGGCGGCTTGGCTACCCGGCACCTTGCTACGAGGACCCAGGCCGCCAGCGCATCTTTTTTTATGAAAAATACTCCCGTGCCCGAAAACGCACCGGGCCCAGATGAGTCGGTGGCGGCCCCCATCGCGGCCGACTCCGTAACGCCGCGCGCGCCCCGCAACCAGCGGGCCGCGCGCGACGGCCGCTCCAGTGGCCCCGATAAGTTTGCCGTAGTGGCGCTGTGCGGCTCGGCGGGCGCGCTGGAGGCCTTCGAAAAGTTTTTTGCCCACCTGCCGCCCCTCAGCGGGCTGGCCCTGGTGGTGGTGCTGCACCGGCCGGCCGCCCCCGCCCACGGCGAGCAGCTGACGCAAGTGCTCCAGCGCTTTACGCCCCTGCCCGTGGCCGAGGCCACCGACGGCCTGCGCGTGCGGCCCAACCACGTGTACGTGATTCCGGCCGACCACGACCTGAGCCTGCTGCACGGCTGCCTCTACCTGCTCAAGCCCACCCAGCCGCCGGGCCGCCGCCAGCCCATCGACTTCTTTTTGCAAACCCTGGCCAAGGATATGGGCGAGCGGGCGGTGTGCGTCATCTGCTCGGGGCTGGGGGCCGATGGCACCGTGGGCCTGAAGCTGGTGATGGAAAACTTTGGGATGGTGATGGCCCAGGACCCCGCCACGGCCCAGTTCGACGCTATGCCGCGCGCGGCGCTGGCCACCGAGTTTGTCGATTTTGTGCTGCCCCCCGAGCGCTTGCCCGCCCAGCTGCTCGACTACGTCGAGCGCCCCCTGGAGGCCCGCCCCACCCCCCGCGAGCCCGCCTCGCCGAGCCAGCCGGGCCACGCGCTCCAGAAGATATTTTTGCTCATTCGCACCCAAACCGGGCACGACTTCAGCTTTTATAAGCGCAATACGGTGTTTCGGCGCATCGAGCGCCGCATGAACTCGCACCAAATCAAGGACTTCACGCAGTACGTGCGCTACCTGCAGGAAAACCCCGGCGAGGTAGAGCAGCTCTTTCACGAGCTGCTGATTGGCGTGACCAAGTTTTTCCGCGATGCTGAGGCCTTTGCCAGCTTGCAGGGCCTGCTGCGCCCGCTGCTGGCGGCCAAGGAAACCGACGGCACCGTGCGGGTGTGGGCCCCCGGCTGCTCGACGGGCGAGGAGGCCTACTCGCTGGCCATGACCCTGCTGGAGTGCCTCGACGAGCTCAAGCCCGACGGCCACCACCTGCGGCTCCAGATTTTTGCCACCGATATCTCGCCCGGCGGCATTGCCTTTGCCCGCGCCGGGCTCTACAGCGAAAACATTGCGGCCGACGTGAGCCCCGAGCGGCTGGCGCGCTTTTTTCAGAAAATCGACGACCAGTACCAGATTCGCAAGGAAGTGCGCGACGTGGTGGTGTTTGCCCTGCACAACCTCAACAAGGACGCGCCCTTCATCAAGCTCGACCTGCTGGTGTGCCGCAATTTGCTCATCTACCTCTCGGCCGAGCTGCAAAAAAGCCTGCTGCCTGTTTTCCATTATGCCCTGAATGCCAGTGGGTTGCTGTTTTTGGGGCCCAGCGAAAACATCACCGGCTACCAAGACCTGTTTCAGCCCCTGGATGTGAAGTGGAAAATATCGCGCCGCACCAGCCTGCCCGCCGCGCTGCCCCACGTGCTCAAGTTTCCGTTTGCGTATGCCCGCCAGGCGCCCGCGCCCCCCACCATGGCCCTCCTGTCTGCCTCCGCCTCCGCCAACCACCGCCAAACCAGCACGTTCGCGGCGCTGGTGCAAAAAAAACTGCTGCAAACCTACGCCCCGCCCGCCGTGGTAATTGACGGCAAGGGCGAAATCCTGTACGTGAACGGGCGCACCGGCAAGTACCTGGAGCCCGCCCCCGGCCTCAGCGGCATGAACCTGTTTGAGATGGCCCGCGAGGAGCTCAACTTCGAAATCAGCGGGG
This sequence comes from Hymenobacter sp. H14-R3, assembly GCF_030063445.1. Taxonomy (GTDB): domain Bacteria; phylum Bacteroidota; class Bacteroidia; order Cytophagales; family Hymenobacteraceae; genus Hymenobacter. The sequence continues at coordinate 283,672 of NZ_JASITD010000003.1, forward strand.
CCGTGCACCGCGCCACCCAAACCCGCCAGGATGTGGTGGTCGACAACGTGCACGTGCGCACCGACGCCGGCCAGCAGGTGCTGCGCCTGTCGGTGCAGCACCTGGCCGGCCCCGAGGTGCTGGCTGGCCTGCTGCTGGTGGTGTTTGAGGACCAGCCCACCCCGCGCCGGCTGCGGGTGGCCAAAGACGCCCCCGCCCCCGACGGCGCGCACCGCGAAGCCATGGTGGCTGCCCTCGACAAAGAGCTGCAATACACCAAGCACCGCCTCCAAACCACCGTGGAGGAGATGGAAAGCAGCCTCGAAGAGCTCAAAAGCACCAACGAGGAGCTGCAAAGTGCCAATGAGGAGCTGCAAAGCACCAACGAGGAGGCCATGACCAACAAGGAGGAGATGCAGAGCCTCAACGAGGAGCTTATGACCCTCAACATGCAGTACCTGGCCAAAACTGAGGAGCTGGGCCAAACGGCCAACGACATGAAAAACCTGCTCGATGCTACCGAAATAGCCATCATTTTTCTGGATAATGACTTGCTAATCAAGCGGTTTACGCCGCCCGTGGGGCGCATCATCAGCTTGGTGCCGGGCGACGTGGGCCGGCCGCTGGCCCACTTCACCTCCAGCCTGCGCTACGAGCACCTGCTGCGCGATGTGCAGCAGGTGCTTGACCGCCTCACGGTGGTCGAAACCAACATCCAGACCACCCGCGGCGAGTGGTACACGCTGCGCATTTTGCCCTACCGCTCGCTCGACAACTACATCAACGGGGCCGTGCTCACCTTCACCGACATCACGGCCCTGAAGGTGCTCGAAACCCGCCTGCAAGACCACACCCGCTTCACCGACAGCCTGCAGGACGGCGGCCGCGAGCCCCAGCTCACCCTCGATGCCCAGCTGCGCGTGCTTGGGGCCAACCCCGCCTTTGCCACCACCTTTGGCGAGCCCCTGGCCGGGCTGCCGGGCCGGGCGCTGGCCAGCCTGGGCGGGGCAGCCTGGCGGCAGCCGGCCCTGCACCAGCAGCTGCGCCGCCTGCTGGACGAAGCCAGCCCGGGCGCCGAGTTTGAGGGCTTCGTGCTGGAGGCCGATTTTCCGGGCCTGGGCCGGCGGCGCGCCCTGCTCTACGGCCGCCGGGTGCTGCAAGAGGGCCAGCTCACCCACCAGCTTATGCTGGGCGTGCGGGCCCTGGAAGAAGTGCCGCCCGCGGCCCTGGACCAGCCGGGCCAAGCCGGGGGTAGGGAGTTCCTGCTTGGCTCCTAATAAATTGACTGCTGCTAGTTTAGCTTTAGGTAATGGCTGATTTAGATTCCCGGCTGCTACCGGCCGATGTGCCCGTTTCGGAAGCGCTGCTACACGTGCTGCTCAACGTGTCGCTCACGGGCATTATCCTGTTTCGGCCGGTGCTGGCCGCCAACGGTACCGATGTGCTCGACCTGGCCTACGAGCGCCTCAACCCCGCCGCCCAGCGCCTGCTGCATCTGCCGGCGCGCCCCGCCGAGTCGTTTCTCACGCTGTATCCGCACGCCATTGCCACGGGCGTGTTTGCCTTTTATGCGCAGGCCTGGGCCTCGGGCCAGGCCGCACAGCACCAAACCAACTACCAGCACGACCAGCTCGACGGCTACTTTCACCTGGCTGCCCAGCGCCACGGGCCGCTGCTGGTAGTGAGCTTTACCGACACCAACGACCAGCCCCGCACGGCCGTAGAGCAGGCCCTGCGCGAAAGCCAGGCCCGCGAGCAGCAAGCCCTGGCCGCCGCCCAGGCCGAGCGCCACAAGCTGCACGCCCTGCTCACGCAAGCCCCCGTGGCCATCGCCTTGTTTGAAGGCTCCGAGCTGCGCGTTACGGCCACCAATGCCCACATGGCCGCCATCTGGGGGCGCTCGCTGAAGGAAGTGGTGGGCCAGCCCCTGCTGGCGGCCGTGCCCGAGCTGCGCGGCCAGGGCTTCGACGCGCTGCTGCACCAGGTGCTGGCCACCCGCGTACCCGTTACGGGCGTCGAAACCCCCGCCCAGATGCAGCGCGACGGCCACCTGCAAACTACCTACTATAACTTTGTGTACCAGCCCATTTACGATGCGCAGGGCCAGGTGCTGGGCGTGGTAGATGTGGCCGTGGAAGTAACCGAGCAGGTGCTGGCCCGCCGGCGCGTGCAGGAGCTCAACGACGAGCTGGCCGTTGCCAACGAAGAGCTGCAAACCAATAATGAGGAACTGCTGGCCGCCAACCAGGCGCTGGGCCAAACCCAGTACGACTTGCAGGGCCTCAACCAGGACCTGGAGGCCCGCGTGGCCGCCCGCACCGCCGAAACCCGCGCCGCCCTGCACACCGCCCAGACCCAGCGCGAGCAGCTGCGTACCCAGCAGGGCCTGCTCAGTCAGATTCTGGGCCAGGTGCCGGCCGCCATTGCCGCCCTCGCCGGCCCCGCGCACCGCTACACGTTCTTCAACGACCAGTACCACCGCATAGTAGCCGGGCGCACGGCCCTGGGCCGCACCGTGGCCGAGGTAGTGCCCGAAGTGGTGGCGCAGGGCTTCATTGGCCTGCTCGACCGGGTGTACGCCACTGGCCAGCCCTACGTGGGTAGCGAAGTGCCGGTGCTGCTCCACGACTCAGCTACCGGCCGCGGCCGGCAGCGCTACATGGACCTCATCTACCAGCCGCTGTTTGATGGGCAGCAGCAGCCCCAGGGTATTCTGGCCTTCATTGTGGACGTAACCGACAAGGTGCTGGCGCAGCGCCAGGCCGATACGCTGCAAGCCGCCGCGCTGGCCGCCGTGCAGCGCCAGAGCCAGGAGCGCGAAAACCTTTACCAGCTGTTTGAGCAGGCCCCGGCCGCCATTTGCCTGCTGCGCGAGCCCGACCACCGCATCGAGTACCTCAACCCCGCCTACCAGGCGCTGTTTGCGGGCCGCCAGCTGCAGGGCCGCACCGTGGCCGAGGTGCAGCCCGACGCCCGCGAGTTTCTGGCCTGCCTCAACGCAGTGTACGCAACGGGCACGCCCTACCACGGCCCCGAAGAGCTGCTGGCCAGCGCGCCGGCCCCCGGCCAGCCGCCCCAGCCGCACTACTTCAACTTCACCTACCAGGCCTACCGCGAGCAGGGCCGCATTGTGGGCGTTTCGGTTTTTGCCTTTGATGTGACGGACAAGGTGCTGGCCCGCCAGCAGCGCGAGGCGCAGCAGGCCGAGCTGCAACGCATTTTTGAGCAGGCCCCGGTGGCCATCGCCATCATGCGCGGCCCCACCCTGGTGGTAGAGCTGGCCAACGCCGCGGTGGGCCGCATCTGGGGCCGCGCCCCGGCCCACGTGCTGGGCCGCCCCTACTTCGAGGCCCTGCCCGACACGGCGGGCCAGGGCTTTGAGCAGGGGCTGGCCCAGGTGCTGCACACTGGCCAGCCCTTTAGCCTCACCGAGGCCCCCGTGGCCTTTGCGCGGGCCCACACGGGCCAGCCCACCCAGGCCTACGTCAATTTTGTGTTTCAACCTTTAATTAATGATAATCAGCACGTTAGCGGCATTATCGCCATTGGCACCGAGGTAACCGAGCAGGTGCAGGCCCGCCAGCAGGTGCAGGCCCTCAACCAGGCGCTGCAGGCCACCAACGCCGCGCTGGGCGACACCAACAACCGCCTGCTGCGCACCAACACCGACCTCGACACGTTTGTGTACACGGCCTCGCACGACCTCAAAGCCCCCATCACCAATATTGAGGGGCTGCTCACGGCCCTGCACGAGCAGCTGCCGCCCGCCGCCCTGGCCGCCCCGCTGGTGCCCCGCATCCTGCACCTGATGCGCGACTCGGTGGCCCGCTTCCAGCAAACCATCGGGCACCTCACCGACATTGGCCAGCTGCAACAGGAAGCCGCCACCGCGCCGGCCGAGGCCGTGGCCGTGGCCACCCTGGTAGAGGCCGTGCGCCTCGACCTGGCCCCGCTGCTGCTGGCCGCCCAGGCCACGCTCACCGTGGAGAGCGCGCCGGGCCTGGCGGTGCAGTGCCCCCCCAAAACCCTGCGCTCGGTGGTGTACAACCTGCTCAGCAACGCCGTGAAGTACTGCGACCCCGCCCGCCCGCCGGTGGTGGCGCTGCACTGCCACGCCCACGCCGGCCAGGCCGTGCTGGCGGTGCACGACAATGGCCTGGGCCTGAGCGAGGGCCAGCAGGCCCAGTTGTTTCGCATGTTTCGGCGCCTGCACAGCCACGTCGAGGGCTCGGGCGTGGGCCTGTACATGGTGAAGCGGCTGGTCGAAAACGCCGGCGGCACCATTACCGTGCAGAGCCAGCCCGGCCAGGGCTCTACCTTTACCGTAACGCTGCCACTGGCCCGCTAGCGCCCGTTTTTTTGCCTCGCCCTCTCCCATGGAAAAGCTATCCAGTGTGCTGCTGGTTGACGACGACTCAACCAATAACTTTTTGAATGAACTGTTGTTCAAGAACTTGAGCGTGACCGACCACCTGCTGGTGGCCGAAAGCGGCGCGCAGGCCCTTGGCCTGCTGGCCCAGCCCACCGGGGCCCCGGAGCCCGCCCTCATTCTGCTCGATGTGAACATGCCCGGCATGAGCGGCATCCAGTTTTTGGAAGCCTACCAGCAGCTGCCCACCACGCAGCAGGCGGCCACGGTCATCATCATGCTCACTACCACCATGGACGCCCGCGACCTGGCCCGCCTCGATGAGCTCTCCATCGCCGGCCTCGTCAGCAAGCCCCTCACCAAGGAGAAAATCGACCATATTCTCCAGCTGCACTTTCAGCGCCAGCTGCCGGCGCATACGTAAGGTTATTTATTAAGTACTTGACGATAAATAAGTTATACTTAATAAGTTGTTGCGCGCTCCCAGCAGTTCGCCCGGCCGCGGCTGTGCCCGCGCCTACCTGCCCTTGCCTATGAAACGCCCCGCCCCCACCCCGCCGCCCGCCGACCCCCACCCCGCTCTGCAAGGCCTGCGCGCCCGTGCCGAGCGCCGCGGGCTGGTGGCGGCCAGCCTGCCCCCCGGCACCGCCCCCGACGTGCAGCAGCTGGTGCAGGAGCTGCAAGTGCACCAGATAGAGCTCGAAATGCAGTACGAAGAGCTGCTGCTGGCCCAGGCCGAAGCCGAGCGCAGCCGCCTGCAATACCTTGACCTCTACGATTTTGCGCCGGTGGGCTACTGCACCCTCGATGCCACCGGCACGCTGCACCAGCTCAACCTGCGCACCGGCCAGCTGCTGGGCCAGGAGCGCCGCCAGCTGCTGGGCCGGCGGCTGGCCCTGTTTGTGGCCCCCGCCGCCCGCGACCAGCTGGCCCACTTCCTGGCGCGCCTGTGGGCCCAGCCCGGCCAGCGCCAGAGTTGCGAGCTGGCCATGCGCCGCGCCGACAACACGCCCTTCTTTGGCCAGCTCGAAGGCGTGGTGCAGGCCGAGGCCGATGCCCTGGGCCAGCTGCCCGGCAGCTGCCGCCTGGTGCTGCTCGACGTAACGGCCCGCCGCCAGGCCCAGGATGAGCTAAGCGCCAAAAACCGCCTCCTCGATACCATTGTGCAGCAAATGCCCGTGGTGCTGGCGCGCCTGGGCCCCGATGGCTGCTACCGCGAGCTGGTGGGCCAAGCCCTGCGCCGGCTGGGCCTGGCCGACAACGAGCTGGTGGGCCAGGTAGCGGCCAGGCTGTTTCCGGCCACCGCGCCGCACTTTCAGCGGCTGCTGGCCGGCCACCGCGAAAGCTACGTGCTGCACCTCACCCACCAGGAGCGGACGATGGTGCTGCACTGCTCGGGCTTTTTCGACGCCCAGCGGCAGGAGGTCGTCGTGTTTGCCCTCGACATTACCGACTCCGAGCAGCTCAAGGAAGCCGCCGTGCGCCAGCAGCAAGAGCTGCTGGCTGCCATCCTCACCACCCAGGAGGAGGAGCGCCGCCGCATTGCCGAGGCCCTGCACAACAGCGTGGGCCAGCTGCTCTACGGCACCCGCCTGCACCTCGATGCCCTGCCCCCCACCGAGGCCGTGCGGGCCAGTCAATCGCTTGTGAATGAAGCTATTATTGCCACGCGCAGCATTTCCTTCGAGCTCACGCCCACCATCCTCGAAGACTTTGGCCTGACCGTGGCCCTGCAAGAGCTGGTGAGCCGCATTCCGGGCAGCCTCACCGTCGACCTCAACCTGCGCAACCTGGGGCAGCCGCTGCCCCTGTTGCTGACTACGGCAGTATATCGTATTGTGCAAGAGCTGCTTAACAATGTGATGAAGCACGCGCAGGCTCAGGAAGTATTCGTGCAAGTGAGCCAGGAAGATGGTCAGCTCTATCTCAGTGTGGAAGACGATGGCGTGGGCCTGGCCCCCGAGGCAGTGCAGGGCCCGCCCCTGGGCATTGGGCTAGCCGGCATTCGCACGCGGGCGGGGCTGCTGGGCGGCACCGTCACGGTGCAGTCGCGGCCGGGGCGGGGCACGGGTTTCTTCCTGCAAATACCAGTAGTGGCCCCGGGTGGCCCCGAAGGAGCCTAAAATTGCGGTTTATCTCCAGGAAAAAATCAGTAATTGCCGCACGTGTGAAACTTTCTTAGGTAGTAGTTTTGTGTAATTTAATCTTAAAAAGATTACACACACTCATTCTGCTATGGAAACCACTATTGCTTTCACCGTGCACCGCAGCAATAATGCTGCGGCGGCTGGCCTCAGCCTGCGCGGCAGTTGCCAGGGCACCGGCCCGGCCCAGCAGCTCGAAAAGGCCATCGACGAGATGGTGGCCGTGGGCTCGATGCTCATCTGGGTCGACTGCCGGTACCTCACCTCACTCAACTGGCAGGGCCAGCGGGCCGTTTTCAACGCCAACCAGCGGGCCCGGCTGGCGGGGCGCACCCTCTACTGGTGCGGCCTGGAGCCCGCCGTGCTCACCCAGCTCACCACCACCGGCCTGCACCTGCTGCTGAGCCTGCTGCCCGCCACGGGCTACCAAGGTCCCGCTGCACTACTGCAGTAGTTATTATAACTACCTGATTACAAAATATTTAGATATTAATTTGCTTGTGGGGCCAAGGTGCGTGCCCCGGTCGGCCGGCTTCGCCGGCCGACCGGGGCAGTGCTGCGCTGAGGAAAAAAAATTGGGGCTACTTGGCTGCCGCAGTGGCGGCCTTGTAGTGCACGGCCGGCAGCGCGCGCAGGCGCTCGGCGGCCTGCTCGGCGGTGATGTCGCGCTGGGCGTTGGCCAGCAGCTCGTAGCCCACCATAAACTTTTTCACTGTGGCCGAGCGCAGTAGCGGCGGCATAAAGTGCATGTGCAGGTGCCACTCGGGGTAGTCGGCGCCATCGGTGGGACGCTGGTGGAAGCCGGCCGAGTACGGGAAGCTGATTTCGAACAGGTTATCGTACTTAATGGTGAGCTGGCTGATAATATCGGCCAGGCCATCGCGCTCCTGCTCCGTGAGTTGGGTGAGGTCCGGCACGGCGCGGCGCGGCAGCACCAGCGTTTCGAAGGGCCACACCGCCCAGAAGGGTACCAGCACTACCCACGTCTCGTTTTCGACTACGAAGCGGGTTTTGGTCTTCTCCTCAATGGCGAGGTAGTCGCTGAGCAAGGTGCGGCCGTGCTGCGCGAAGTACGCCTTTTGGGCGCGGCTTTCCCGGGCGGGCAGGTCGGGCACGGTGCGCTCGCTCCATATTTGGCCGTGCGGGTGCGGGTTCGAGCAGCCCATCATAAAGCCCTTATTCTCAAATATTTGCACGTAATTAATAGTCGGGTCGGCCCCGAGCGTGCGGAATTCATCGGTCCACACATCCACCACGCGGCGTATTTCCGACCTGGGCATTTCGGGCAGCGTGAGGTCGTGGCGCGCCGAGAAGCAGATGACGCGGCAGTGGCCGGTTTCGGCTTCGGCGCGCAGCAGGCCGCCCTCCTCGTAGGTGCCGCCTTCGCCCGCGGGCAGCAGCGCCGCAAAGTCGTTGTCGAACACAAACTGGTGCGCGTACTTCGGGTTCACGTCGCCGCTGGTGCGGGTGTTGCCGGGGCAGAGGTAGCAGGTGGGGTCGTAGGTGGGGCGCTCGTCGGGCTGCGGCTTTTCCTGCTGGCCCTGCCAGGGGCGCTTGGAGCGGTGCGGCGATACGAGGACCCACTCATCGAGCAGGGGGTTGAAACGGCGGTGTGGCTGTTCGGTGAAATCAAACATCAGGATAGGTTAAAATCGGTGGCTGTTGTCGATTCGGTACGGGGCGGTGCCGTTTGGGAAGTTGCCGCTGGGGTACGCTGCGCGCGGACGTCAAAACTCAGCGTACCTCAGCGCCAACTTCCCACATAAGCTACTCCTCATTCAAAAACTCGCCCACGCCGTCGGCCAAGGTCGTCACGTAGGTATCGAGCTTGAGGCCCAGCTGGTCGTGGTAGCCCTGCTTCATGTGGGCCAGAAAAACTTTCACTTTGTCGGTGGCTACCAGGTTGAGGGTGCAGCCGCCGAAGCCGCCGCCCATCATGCGGGCGCCGTAGCAGCCGGGGGCCTGGCGGCTCAGCTCCACGAGGGTGTCGAGCTCGGGGCAGCTCACCTGGTAGTCGTCGCGCAGGCCGGCGTGGCTGGCGTAGAGCAGCGCGCCCACTTCGGCCAGCGACTGGTTCTTGGCGAGGTGGGCCGTGAGGTCGCGCACGCGCTGGTTTTCCTCCACCACGTAGCGGCAGCGCTTGGCTACTACCTCGCCCAGCTCGGCCTGAGCGGCTTCGATGTCGGGCAGGGTAGCGTCGCGCAACGCCTTGATTTTGGGGTTTTTAGCTTGTAGTATTTCTACGCCGCGGGCGCACTCCTGGCGGCGGGTGTTGTACTCGCTGTCGGCCAGCGCGTGCTTCACGCCCGAGTTGCAAAGCACCAGGCGGCAGGCGGCGGTGTCGAAGGGAAAGTAGGCGTATTCGAGCGAGCGGCAGTCGAGCTCTACCACGTGCCCGGCCCGGCCAAAGAGGCTGGCAAACTGGTCCATGAGCCCGCACATCACCTTGGCGTACTCGTGCTCGGCCTTCTGGGCCAGGTGGGCCAGCGTCATGTTGTCGAGGCCCAGGTGCAGCAGCTCGTTGAGGCCCCAGGCCACGCCGCACTCCAGGGCGGCCGACGACGACATGCCCGCCCCGGTCGGAATATCACCCCCAAAGGCGCAGTCGAAACCCGGCACTACGGCCCCGTGCCGAAGCAGCCCAGCCACCACGCCCAGCTGGTAGTTGGCCCAGTGGCCATCCGGAATGGGCGCAATAGCAGCTACCGCCACCTCGTAGGTCGCGTCAAAGTCGAGGGCCGCCAGCCGGATTTGGTCGGTGCCGTTGAGGCGCATCGCAAAGCGGATTTCCTTATCGATGGCGGCCGGCAGCACTAGGCCATCGTTGTAGTCGGTGTGCTCGCCAATGAGGTTAATGCGGCCGGGGGCGCGCAGCAACAGGTCGGGCGGCACCCCAAAGTGGCGCTCGAAATCGGCCTTCAGCGTGGGAATAGTCATAGTGAGCGTAAATGTGCTGTAAAAAGACCGGATGAGTTACTTTTTACGCAGCCCCGCCCCGCGGGGGCACTGCCGCGCCAACCTTTTTCGGGGTATTTAAGTAAGTCCAAGTTACGGGGGCCGCTCAGTAGCGCCACGCCGTATTTTCTTCATCTTCTGCTTATTCTAATGACTACTTCCCGTTTATTCTCCCTGTTTGCGTTGGTGCTGATGGTTACCACGCTCAGCAGCTGTTCCGCCATTGGCGACATCTTTAAGGCAGGTGCCTGGGTGGGCATCATCGGCGTGTTTTTGGTAGTGGCCCTGGTGTGGTGGCTGGTTACCAAGATGGGCGGCGGCGGTGGCAACGGCACCTCGGTATAAGGCTGTGCAGCTTCGGAATTAATTAAGAAGTTAACTGCTTGATTCTTAATAATTCTGCAAGAGTGCGTAGAACTTAAAACAACGTAACTCACTGCTTGACAAGAAAAAAGGCGCGGCCCCCGTTCGGGGGCCGCGCCTTTTTTGATGAGTACTTGCTGAGGCCTACTCGGCCCGCTTGGTGGGCATGGTGCCCACAATGTGGTCCCAGAGGGTACTGCTAACCCCGAAGGCAATTTCATCCTGCCGGTAGTGGTGCTGGGCGTGGTGCGTCCACCACACTTTGAGAAAGTTTTTCGGCGGCGCGTACACGTGAATAGCGTAGTGCACAAATAGATACAGCGCGTAGCCAAACGTGAAACCGGCCAGAATGCCGAACGCCCAGGTGCCAAACACAAACCGGAAAATGAAGAACAGCAGCGAGGCTACAAACACCGTGATAATGGGCGGCATGGCCAGGCGGGTTTCATCCTTAGGGTACTCGTGGTGCACGCCGTGCATGGTGTACTGAAACTTGGCCCGGCCCGGCGAGGTAGCCGGAATGTGGTATAAGTAGCGGTGCACCAGGTACTCGGCAAACGTAAACAGCAACCAGCCACCAAGGAACAAGCCCAGCGCTGAAAAGCCCGACAGGAAGCCGCGCGTGAAGCCGTAATACAGGCTCACGAGGGCCGTAGCGATAAAAATGCTCACCGGCAGCGCAATGTGCGTGTGCGAAAGCCGCTCCAGCATGGGGTTTTTAAAGAGCTGGGCCGAGCCCTTATGCTTGGGCCGGACCGGGGCCGCCGCCGGAGCGGTAGGGGTGTCGGGTAGGGTAGCCATACGAACGCTAAAACTTGCTTAATACCTAAAAAATCAACCTAATTCACAAAGTTACGCCACGCGCCGCCGTGCGGTTACACGCGGCTACGGCTGGAAGCCAGCGGCTTCGAGCGCGGTGGCTACTTCCGCGGCTGGGCCGCCTGGGTGGCGCAGCCGCGCCTGGGCATAGAACCGCGAACGGGCCGCCAGGGTTCGGTCGAGCCAGTCGGCCAGGGCCTCCTGGGGCGTAGCGGCGGCCGTGGTGGCGGCCAGCAGCGGCCGGGTAGCGGCCTGGTTGCGCCGCGCCAGGCGGCGCTTTAGCTCGGCCAGCGGCACATCGAGCCACAGCGCAAAGCCGGAGGCGTGCAGCACCGCCAGGTTATCATGAAAGCAGGGCGTGCCGCCGCCGGTAGCCACCACCAGCGGCCGGCCGGGGTGCCGGGCCACGGCCGCCAGCGCCGCCGCCTCGCGCCGCCGAAACCCGTCTTCGCCCTCACGGGCAAAAATCTCGGGTATCGACTGCCCCGCGTCGGCCACAATGCGCTGGTCGAGGTCGAGAAAGCCCCGGCCGTAGTGCGCGGCCAGCTGCCGCCCCAGCGTGGTTTTGCCCGATGCCGGCAGGCCAATGAGGTAGAGGTGATTCATGGGGTCAAAGCCTGGTTCATTGTTAATGGCCTTATAACAAGCACTTTGTCCTTACGAGCATGATGCGCATCAAGCAAGGGCGCGGTGGAGCGCAACATGCTCGCAAGGACAAACAGTTAAAGGTTAACTGATTCGCACCCGCGGGTCGAGCACGGCGTACAGCATGTCGACGGCGATGTTCACCAGCACGAAAATGGCGGCCACAAAAAGCGTAGCGCCCATTACCACCGGGAAATCGAGGTTTTCTACGGCGCGCAAGGTAGTGGTGCCCAGGCCTTTCCAGTTGAAGATATATTCGATGAAGAAGGCGCCCGCCATGAGCGAGGCCAGCCAGCCCGACACGGCCGTGACCACCGGGTTGAGGGCGTTGCGCAGGGCGTGGTGCCACACCGTGCGGCCGGGGCTCAGGCCCTTGGCCCGGGCGGTGCGGATGTAGTCCTGGCTCAGCACATCGAGCATGGAGGAGCGCGTGAGCTGCATGATGATGGCCAGCGGGCGCACGCCCAGCGCGATGGCTGGCAGCAGCAGGTTGCGCAGCGCCAGGTGGCGCTCGGCGGTGAAGGGGTCGGTTTCGTAGAGCTGGCCCGTGAGGCTCAGGCCCGTCCAGTGGCTCCAGTAAAAGCCGAAGCTCACGGCAATGAGAATGCCCGCCACAAATGACGGTACCGAAATGCCTAATACCGAAGTAGTTACCAAAATACGGTCGAGCCACGACTGGGGCCGCAGCGCCGCCGCCACGCCCAGCGCAATGCCGCCCACGGCCGCCAGCAGCATAGCCGCCAGCGCCAGCCACAGCGTACCCGGAAAGCGGTCGAGCAAGATGCTGAGCACGTCCTGGTTGCTCTGGAACGAGCGGCGCAGGTAGGGCCACTTCAGCACCAGAGCGCGCGAGCCCAGCGGCAGCAGCGCCACGCCGCCGTAGCGCGCCACCCCGGCCGAGTCGCGCGGGTGCAGGCCCAGCGGCGAGGCATCGTTGAGGTAGCCCAGCAGGCGGGCGGGCAGCGGCTGGTCGAGGCCCAGGTCGGCCCGAATGGCGGCCTTGGTGGCCACGTCCGAGCGCTGGCCGGCCAGCAGGGCGGCCGGGTCGCCGGGCAGCACATTAAACAGGAAAAAAACCGTGCAGGCCACGCCCACCAGCACAAGCAGGCCCTGACCCAGGCGACGCAGAAGGAAAGTGAGCATGTCTTTTCGTTTTTTAGTTGCGCGCTTTTAGTTGCGCGCTTTTTGTGGGTGGCCGGTTCTCGCCGAAGCAGCGGGCGAAAAACGAGCAACGAAAAACGAAAATTGCTACAGCGCCTTCTCGACCTGGTACAGCGCCGGAATGTCGTGGTAGTGGTACTTGGCCATCACGGTGCCGTTGTGCAGTACCAGCAGGCCGGGGTTAGAGCGGATGATGGACTTGAGCACCGTGGCATCGGCGAAGGCGAAGGGCGTGGCCAGGTTCACATCGTGCCGAAACGAGTCGAACTTGCTGGCCGCCGTGCTCGTGATGGTGAGCACGTCAATCTTCTTGCGCGACTTGGCGGCCTGGGCAAACAGGGCGTTGAACTGCTCGAAGCGCTCACGGTCGGCCTTGTTGGTGTTTTGAACAATGAGAATCAGCTTATTGCCCGTTAGCACCTGCTGGGTTATGTCATTGCCTTCCAGGTCAGAAATCACAAAATCGGTAACAATGGGCGTCGATTTTAGCGGGTTGAGCACCGTCATGGCTTTGTATTTCCAGGTCGAGTCGGTCGGAAACTCGCTCGCTTCCATCGTTTGGCCGTTGCGCTCAAAGGTGTAGCGGTAGCGCGGGGCCTCGGCGGGCTTCATCAGGCTCGGAATGTTGTTGCCCACTTTATAGGGCAAAAAGTCGAAGTACGGCAGGTGCCCCAGCGCCCGCACCCCAATGCCAATGACCAGCGCGCTGGCAAACGTCATGGTCATGAGTCCGGCCATGCCGCTCACAAACGAGTGCCGCAAAAACCGCAGGCCTTTGAACGTAACGGCCCACAACACCAGCAAAAACACGTCTTTCGTAAACGACGTCCAGGGCGTGAGCTTGATGAAATCGCCGAAGCAGCCGCAGTCCGTGACCCGGTTGAGGGCCGCCGAGTAGAAAGTGAGAAACGTGAAAAACACCAGCAGCGCCAGCAGCAGGTGCAGCACCTGGCGCAGGTACCAGCGCAGCAGCAGCGCCACCCCCAAAATAACTTCGAGCGAGCTGAGCGCCACGCTCAGCAAGCGGCTAGAGTCCTTGAGGGTACTAAAGAGCCAGCCCAGCCAGGGCACGTCGATGGCAAATACCTCAAAGTATTCTTCCAGCTTGTAGGCCGTGCCCACCGGGTCGTTGAGCTTGATGAGGCCCGAAAAGATGAACAAAACGCCCAGCAGCAGCCAGCACACCCGCGTAAAAATGCGGAGGCGATGCTGAGCAGGAGGGGCGGGCGCGAGGCTGGAAGTGGGCATATAGGGAATGAGCCGTTGGGTTTTAGCTACTAGCTGTAAGCTTGGTGTTGAGTAAGGGTTTACGCAGAAACACCCTTCATTGCGAGCATGATGCGCATCATGCAAGGGCGCAACATGCTCGCAACGACAACTGCCTTTTGCGCAGCCGCTACTTACAAAGGAAGTAACCGGGGCCATAACGGAGCGCCAGCCAGAAACGTGGCACCAACCGCTTCGCCAATATGCGCGAGCGCCGGCTCATGCCGCGTTTTCGCGCAAAATGAGGGCAAACACGGCGTAGTTGAGCATGTCGCGGTAGCCGCCCTCCACGCTCTCGCTCACCAGGGCCGCGCCGCCCAGGTTTTCGAGTTGCTTGATGCGGTGCAACTTCATGAGAATAAGGTCGGTAATACTACTCACGCGCATCTGGCGCCAGGCCTCGCCGTAGTCGTGGTTTTTGGCCAGCAGCAGCTCGCGGTTGAGGGCGTTTTCATGGGCGTAGGCGGCGGCTACCTCGTCGGGGGGCAGGTCGAGGGGCGCGGTGGCCGGCAAGCGCAACTGCATGAGGGCAATGAGGCAGTAATTGATGATGGCCACGAACTCCTCGTCCACGCCATCGGCAATTTTCTGGGTGCCTACTTCCTGAATAGTGCGAATGCGGTTGGCCTTGATAAATAGCTGGTCCGTGACCGAGGGCAGGCGCAAAATGCGCCAGGCCGTGCCATAGTCGTGGGTTTTGGCCAAAAACAGCTCGCGGCAGCGGCTCAGAATCAGGTCGTAGTGGGCAGGGGTGGTCAAGGAGTGAAGGGGTGAAGGAGTGAATGAGTGAAGGAGCTGGCCGACTTCTGCGGTTCTTCTGCGTACCCCTCTGCGTCTTCTGCGGTGAAAACACCCACCCGAAAACCCCCGCAAGTTCGCCCGCAATGCCGGATATTTAACCGCCATTCGCCTTCCTCCCACCCCCGCAATGCTCCCTGCCGCTACGTCCTCCCCCTTACTCACTTACTCATTTACGCACGTACTAAAGAGCCCCCACGGCCGCCTGCTCGACCTGCGCCGGCCCCAGGTAATGGGTATTCTCAACGTCACGCCCGATTCGTTTTACCCCGGCTCGCGCCTCGGCGGCAGCCCCGCGGCCGACCTGCTGCGCCGCGCCGAAGCTATGCTCGCCGCCGGGGCCGCCGCCCTCGACGTGGGCGGCTACAGCTCGCGCCCGGGGGCCGACGACATCAGCCCCGCCGAGGAGCAGGCCCGCCTGCTGCCCGCCCTCGAAGCCCTGCGCCGCGAGTTTCCGCAGGCGTTTATCTCGGCCGATACCTTCCGGGCCAGCGTGGCCGCCGCGGCCGTGGCCGCCGGGGCCGACCTCATCAACGACATCGGCGGCGGCACCCTCGACGCCGACATGCTGCCCACCGTGGCCCGCCTGCGGGTGCCCTACTGCCTCATGCACATCAAAGGCAACCCGCAGACTATGAGAGCATTATCCCAGTACGACGATGACCTGGTGCTCACGCTGCTGCGCTTCTTCCGCGACCAGCTCGCCAAACTACGCCAAGCCAACGGCGGCCAACCCCTGCCCGACGTGCTGCTCGACCCCGGCTTCGGCTTTGCCAAAACGCCCATCCACAACCACGCCCTGCTGCGCCGCCTGCCCGAGCTGGCCCCGCTGGGCTACGGCCTGCTGGTGGGCCTATCGCGCAAGGCCATGGTGTACAAGCCCCTGGGCCTGGGCCCCGAAACGGCCCTCAACGGCACCACCGCCCTGCACGTACTGGCTCTGCAAGGCGGCGCGCGCCTGCTGCGCGTGCACGACGTGGCCGAGGCCCGGCAGACGGTTGAGCTGGTGACCGGCTGGTGAGGAGTTTAAGCAGCATAAAAAATCAGGTTATTAGGATTTTCCATGCATCTCTATTTCTTGCGGGTAAAGTGGCTCAATACCGGTTAAGTCAAAAACCGGCCCTCCTCATTAGTTGCAATAGGGCTATTACTGCCCCACTTGGGGGGTAGCCGCCGTAGCCGTTGCCGCCGTCGTACTGCTTGTTGGGAATGGGGCCGTTGCTGCCCCCGCCGCCCCCAGTAGGCGGGCTGCCCCCACCGCCGCTGACCGTACACGTCCAGATAACGATGTCTTTTTGGTCCTAATAAAAGGGGTGTCTATTTGGCAGAAAGCAACTCAATACTGATAAGGTCAAAGAACCGGTCTTCCGCATTGATAATCGCCCCAAAATAGGAGGAGTAGCGCCCACTGATAAGGCCTACTTGAGGCTGAAAGCGCAGGTCGCCCACTCCATATGCAGTGAGCAAGCCATCCACGCCAGCCGTACTAGCAGGAGGGAACGACCAGAAAGTATATACTTGGCCCTCTGCCTTTTGCAGAAGTAGCTTGGTACCTAGCTCCTCGCGCAATCGGGGGGCAGGCTGGCCCGGTGGACTGGCAGCGCTAGCAGCATCCTGCTCTTTGAGATAAGTGGCTGGTAAAAAAGGCTGGGCCAGGCAATTGATAGTGGCATTGTCACCCGAAGTAGGATACCAAGTTCTGGTATTGCGCAGTACGAAATATTCCGTTAATACCTGCTGCTTGGGCGTGAAGTATTGATTACCCTGCTTGAGCACCGGGCGCAAATCCAGGCGTCGGCGCGACCAGTCCACTTCAGCCTCGCGTGCCGCCTTATAGTTAAATAAGCGTGTGTAGCAATCGCCGGCCACGGCGGGCCAGGTCACCTGCCGAGCTTGGGCCAGGGTATCGAGCCGGATGGGGAGCCACTGCACACGACCAGAATTGGGGTCGGGCAGGATGGTCATAGTCACTAATAGTTCATCGGTGGGGTATAAGCCCGTGGGCCCCAGGTCGCCGCTGGCGATGAGCTGCTGTTGAACAAAGGCAGCGGGTAGAATCACATTCACCAAGTCCAAAAACTCCTGCCCCTTCGCCCGCAGCCGCTGGGTGCGCACGTGGGTAGCCCGCACCCCAGTAGTTGGCACCAGCATGTAGAGCCGGCCCTCGGCATAGGGCAGCGGCTGGGTACTGGAGGCGGGCTTGAATTGCCCCCAGGCTGCCTGGCTGCTAGATAGCACTAGCGTTAGCAGCAGTGAAAAAAGGGAAGTACGCAGCATACGATTAGTTGTCGGGCAGATGCGTCAGGCTCACTACCTCAAAGAAGGTATTGGCTGTGGATATATCGTTCAGGTGAAAGTAGGTCGGAAACTTACCCGAAACCATACCAATGCCTGGTCGGAATTGCAGCTCAACCACTCCAGAGTAGACTAGCTCCGGCTCCAGGTCGGTTACCTGGGGCTGGGTAGACCAGAACGAATAGGTCAGCCCGTCTTGCCGCTCCAGCAGCAGCTTGGTTTGCAACTCGCCATCTACCGGCGGGCGCTCCTCCTCCTTAGGGAAGGCCACTGCCACCCTCCGCTGGAGGGCGGTCAGGTCGGCGCGCGAAAACACGCGGGCCTTATAGTTGAGAGTAACGTTGTCGCTGCCCTCTATGAACCATTGAGGCTTGCGGCGCACCAGGAAGTATTCGGTGAGTACCATGTTGCGGGTGGTCCAGCGGCGGCCTGCGCGCCAGATGACGGGCCGCAGGTCGAGGCGGCGGGTCAGGGCATTGGCGTAGGGCAGGGCTGCCTTGTAGGCGAAGAGCCGGGCGTAGCAGTCGTGCAAAACGGCCGTTAGTGATGCGGTATGTTGGGTGGCGAGGCTATCGGGGTCCAGCGGCACCCACATTACCCGCCCAGTTGCCGGGTCGGGTAGCACGGCCATCGTGACCAGCAATTGGTCGCTGACATACGGGTCGTTTAGTCCACTACCCGCAAAGGAGGCTTCCTGTCGAAGAAAAAAAATGTTGTCCGCCAGCACGTTGATGATATCCACAAACTCGCTTTTGCCCTGCCGCATTCGCCTAGTTTGCACGTGCGTAGCCGAAAGGCCGACGTTGGTAATTTCTACGTATTGGTCGTATTGGCTGCCGGGTAGGCTACCGGCCAAACAGTCCAGTTGCTGGCCCAGCGCCTGGTAGGGGTGCGTGAAAAAAAACGCGAGTGCCGTGCAAATAAGAAAGAACCTATAGAAAGTCATATTTTATTTTAATAAATATAATTTTATACTTGCTAACAAGCCTTTTTTCCCTGTGGGGTAATGTCAACACCTGTCGGAGCCGGATTGGGTACATTTATATTCTGTTGTTCAGCATTGTTTTCTCTTGTAATCATATCTTGCCGCGCCGGAGAAAGTAGCTTGTATGCAGGTGTTTTTGTTAGGCCACTCCAAAAAAGGTCTTCTGCTCGCTCATGAAATAAGAGGATACCATTCTGATTGCAATAGTTCTGTAGCGCATCAGCCATTTGGCTTACAATACCTGACATCAACGCATGTTGGTCTTCTGGACTGAAGCCAGTGCCCTTCATATACCCCTCTAATAGCTCATCCAAGGTGGCATTCGGCGGCATATTACTAAGCCTTCCCCATCGCCCCAAGTAAGCATGGAGCGATTCGTGGATTAATGTTCTGGCTACGGCAACATTTGTTGCCTGTGAAACATAGCTGCTTTGCAGAGTTGTAGTAACCTCAAAGGGAGTACTTCCCAAGGTTTCTGTAATCGCGTTAGGTGCCTGAGTACTATTAGAGGATGGAGGAATAATACCAGTTTTTATCGTCCAAGTAACAGTTGTGCTATTGCCTAGTAACGCGAATATTCCGCCGATATCATTGCCATTCGTTTTTTGTAAAGAGGCAAGAATTGCCTGCATACAAGGGGGTAGGTTATCTTTTATAATGGTCGTAGTGGCAGCAGGACTACTGCCCCCACTTGTGGGGTAGCCGCCGTAGCCGTTGCCACTGCCGTCGTCGTACTGCTCGTTCGGGATGGAGCCGTTGCTGCCCCCGCCGCCACTGTTGCCCCCGCCCGTGCCCCCAGGGTAGCCCCCGCCGGTAGTGCCGCCGCCCGTAGTACCGCCGGTAGTGCCGCCGCCCGTAGGCCCACCGCCGCCGCCGCCGCTAACTGAGCAGTTCCAGATGACAATGTCCTCCCTGGATTCTAGGGAGGTAGAGGGGTTCACCACCGAGGCCACGCACGTAATGTCTACATCCGCCGTGCGGGCGGTGCCCGACTGGCGGGTAGCCTTGTCCACGACCGGGAAGGAGCTGAGCCACTTTGGGCCGGCCGAGGGCACCCCGGCCTGATAGGCGCGGCCCGTGAGGTAGTAGTTTTCCCGGGAGTAAAACGCCGTGAACCCCGTGAAGCCGGCTAGTTGAGCTACCTGGCCCTGCTGCTGGGCCGTGTAGAGCGCTCTAAACACGTGATTTATTTCCGGCGCGCCGAGCGCAGTGCCCTTGTGAATGACCTCGATGATGACCCCGCTGGGTGGGCTGCCCGCCTTTTTGCCCATCACTACGCGCCGGTAACCCTGGTACTGGCTGGTAAAGCCGACCGGGCCGCCCTGAATGGGCAGAAACGCCAGCGGCTCGGCCCCATTGGCGATGGTGTCAAGCTGCTCCCACTGAATGGCTAGCCAGTTCAGCGAGTCGGCCTGAGTAGCCGAAGCCGTGCGGGAGGCGCTTGTACTCTTCAGCCGGGTATGACTGGCGCTGGCCCGCCCGGCATACCAAGCTTTTAGCTCCGCCAGCGAGGGCGCGGTTGCCTTGCTAGCCGTGCTGAGCACGGGCTGCCACGGGGTAACGTCCTTTTTGCAAGCTACTAGTATAGTGCCGATAAGCACCCAACATAAGCTAATTTGGGTAAAGAGCTTTCTCATACGCTAAGTGGAAAAGGGGATGTAAGTAAGAGGGGTTGGTATTTGCGTAAGCAATAATACTCAATTAGTTGAATAAATAAAATATTTTTCAAAATCCCAGAAATTCTATTGCTTCCTGAAAGTAAGGTCAGCTAACCCAGGAACTGCCGCTCTGGTAAGCGAAAGCTGAGGATAATGCCTGCTCACCTTGCCCACGGCGGCGGAGCGGCCGTTCTTTGTTGTAGTCTAACCGCCGCTGCCTTGTCCCTCCCTTTTCCCTTTTACTTCCTGCACGTCGGGCTGGTCGATGTGGCCGATGTGCTGCTCGTGACCTGGCTGCTGTACCAGCTCTATAAGCTGCTGCGCGGCTCGGTGGCCCTCAATGTCGCGCTCGGGCTGCTGAGCCTCTACCTGGTGTACCTGGTGGTGAATGCGCTGGGCCTGGGGCTGCTGTCGGCCATTCTGGGGCAGTTTATGAGCGTGGGCGTGCTGGCCAGCATCATCCTGTTTCAGCAGGAAATCCGGCGGTTTTTGCTTAATGTGGGTAAAGTAGCGCTGGAGGGCGGCGGCCCGCTGGGCTGGTGGCGGCGGCCCAGTGGCCAGCCCGCGGGCGCGCCCAGCATTGTGGCCTTTGTGGAGGCCGCCAAAAGCCTGGCCGGCAAAGAAACCGGCGCGCTCATCTGCTTCACGCTCACCTCCGACCTTAGTTTCTACGCCGAATCGGGCGACCGGCTCGATGCCGAGCCCAGCAAGCGCCTGCTGCTGGCCATTTTCAACAAAAACTCGCCCCTGCACGATGGGGCCGTGATAGTGGCCCAGGGCCGCTTGGTGGCCGCCCGCTGCATCCTGCCCGTGAGCCAGAACCCCGAGGTGCCCGCCGCCCTGGGCCTGCGCCACCGCGCCGCCCTGGGCCTCACCGAAGCCACCGACGCCGTGGTGCTGGTAGTGAGCGAAGAAACCGGCCAGATGAGCCTCGTGCGCCACGGCGAAATCTACCGCGGCCTGGCCGCCGCCGAGCTCAAGGCCCGGCTGCAAGAGTGGCTGCTGGCCGGCCCCGCCGCCTAGGCCGCCGGCAGGTACCCGGGTTGGTGCGTGCTGGCGGCGGCCCGGACGGGGAGCAAAAACTCGGGCCCCTCAAAGCTGCTGGCGGGCTGTAAGTCAAGCTGCTGGCCCAGGCCACTGGCGCTCAGGTCGTGGCGGAGCGGGGCGGGCAGCCCGCACCAGTGCACGGCCACGCCGGCCTGTTTGCCGCTAGTGTCGGCCCGTAGCAAGGCTTGCTGGCCCAGTTGGCTGAGCGAGTGCAGCAGCTGCGTATCAATCCAGGCCTGGGTGGGATGGCGGTCGAGCAGGAGCTGCATGGCCTGGCCCAAGTGCGCCGCGTCGGCGGCGCTCGAGCAGCCCCCGCGCAGGCTAAGCCCCACCCGCTGCTGGTGGCTGCCCAGGTGAATGGTGAGCGAGCGCGTGGGGAGGATGAGGAGGAAGAAGGTATTCGTCATAGCGCGCGGGGAAGGTTAAGAGAGCAATGAGGCAAAGATACAGTTGCCAGTCAGAGAGTTGGCTCCGTAGTACGCGTGATTTTACCTAGGTATAAATACCTGTTTACGGTTGCGATGGGGGTGCCTAAGCCCTGCGTATTGTTCAGCTACGTGTTTTCCGCAGGTTGCGCCGTTCGGTGCGTGTGCTTGCCGCGAAAAACTCGTATAGGTCCTCCGTATAAATCGGTAATTAGCTTGAAAACTAGCTTTTTAGGAGCGAAAAGGTGGACGTTATCGGGCCTTTTGCCGTTGGGCAGTCAGTACAAGACTCCCCGGCCCTCCAGTTCACCAGTTCACCTTTTCCCCTACTCCTATGAAATCGGTTCTAAACGCTACTGCCGCCGGCGTGCTAACGCTCAAAGCCCGCCCGGCCGCCCGCATCGGTGATGGTAGCCGCACCAGTCGCCGGGGCTTTGCCAGCATGGACCCCGCCGAGCAGCGCCGCATTGCCAGTGAAGGTGGTAAAGCCTCGCACGCCAGCGGCCAAGGCCACAAGTGGACGGCCGACGAGGCCCGTGAGGCGGGCCGCAAAGGTGGCCTCACCAGCCGGCGCGGCCCCATTCGCCCTACCGAGGCGGCCCCCAAAGCGCTGGTTGCCAAAGCCAAAAAGAACTAGCCAGTACGGCCTGATTAACTGTTAGTTATACATGAAAAGCAAGCAGGCCTGGCCCCCGTAAGGAGACCAGGCCTGCTTGCGCTGAAAACCTGCCTGGGCCCTGCTTACGTGAGCAGGCCCTGCGTAACGGCCAGGCGAATGAGGGCGGCGGTATTCTTCGTCTGGGTTTTTTCCAGAATGTTCTGGCGGTGCGTTTCAATAGTGCGTTTGCTGGTAAACAGCTTTTCGGCTATCTCATTGGTAGTCAAGCCTTCGGATAGTAATTGCAATACCTCGGTTTCGCGGCGCGACAGCTGGCTGACCTTCGTGGTTTCATCGGACTCATCGTCCTTGGCCAATACTTTACGCAGCATATTGAGGCCCAGGTCACTGCACAGGAACTGCCGCCCGGCAAGCACCGTCTGAATAGCCACCAGAATCTCCCCTTTCTCGGCGCTTTTGAGCACGTAGCCCAGCGCGCCCGCGTCAAACAGCTGCCCGATGTAGCGCTCGTGCGCCAGCATACTCAGCACGAGCACCCGTACCTGGGGGTACTCGGCGCGCAGGCGCAAGGTGGTGGCCAGGCCATCGAGCACGGGCATGTTGGCATCGAGCAGCACGAGGTCGGCGGGGCAGGCAGGCAGGCGGTCGAGTAGCTCCTGGCCATTGCTAGCCTCGCCCACAACCTCTAAATCTGGCTCGCCGGCCAGCAGCGCCCGCAGGCCATCGCGCACAATGGTGTGGTCATCAACCAGAAAAATACGGCTCATAAAACGGGTATACGGGCCGGGGCGGCCGCACGATGTGCAGGAAGATAATGGGCGGGTAACAGGCAAGCTGGCTGGTTTCAGCGTAAAGAAAGTCCCCCGTGTCCTGCCAGCGACTAACAACTACGGAGCTGCCAGAAAAAAAGACACTATACTCGTCGCGAAGTGAAATGCGAATTAGGGCTTAAAATTGTGCTATGGAAGTGGGGCTTTCGGAGTCAGAGCGGCAGTTGCTGCGGCAAGCGCAACGCGCCTGCCGGGGCAAGGCGGGGTACGT
>NZ_JASITD010000040.1 GCF_030063445.1 Hymenobacter sp. H14-R3
AACGGCTCAAGCGGTTAAAGGGCCTGACTCCCTACGAATTCATTTGCGCCGAATGGCGTAAAAATCCTACTATCTTTAAACGTGACCCGACGCTTGACCCACTCCCCTATCCTCCGGGACCATACAGATAGCATCTCCCGCCAGCAGTTGGGCGCTGACCCAGGTAAAGCGCCAGGTACGCAGCTAGGGTCCGGGTCGGCGAGAAGTCTGGGGCCGAAGAAAGCCGCTGCGGGAGTTAGCAAATTCTAGCTACACGGCTCCGGCCGCCTGCTTTTGCAACACCTCTTCATAGCCGCCCGGCACTAGAAATAGTAACAGCTGCACTTCCTCCGGGGCCGTGAGCTGCTGCGGGCAACCGGCGGGAATAAGCACGAACGACTCGGCCGGGGCTTGCAGCTGCTGCCCGCCCAGCCGCGCCCGCAAGGTGCCCGACAACACGTAAAATCCCTCGGCCTGGTCGTGCACCTGCTCGGGCATTTCGCTACCCGCTGGCAACGTGCGCAGTACGACCGAGTAAACTCCGTCGGTTTGTGCGGCCGTGAGGAGCACTTGCCAATGGCTGCCCTGCGCGTCGAAAGCGGGCGCGGCGGCGGCTTGTAGCACGTGGACACCCCCGGCGGGGGCCGTGACCAGGTTGGCCGGGGTTGGCGGGTCGATGAACGGCATCCCGGCCGCCCGCTTCATGCCAAACAGCCGCGATAGAATCTCAACCTGCTCGGGGGGCGGCAGCGGCACTTCCTTCATGCCTGGCAAGCGCCGCTCGGCGGCGGGGTGGGTAATGCTCATCAGTAGCAGCTCGAAGCCGCTGGCCGGGTAAAAGTTGAGCGCCCGCGCTGGCGACTTCTCCACGTCGAAGCCGTGCTGCACCCCGCTTGGAATATGCAGAAAGGTGCCCGGCCCAGCCGTAACCGATTGCCCGCCGGCCCGGTAAGTGAACTCGCCTTCCAGCACGTAAAACGCTTCGTGGTAGGGGTGCGAGTGGCTCACCGGCCCCGGTCCGGGCATAAACTCCTGCTCTATCAGAATAAATTGGTTGTCCGTTTGGGCACCCGTAGCCAGGGGCAACCAAAGCGTGCCTACCAGCCACAGGGCGGGGGCCTCCGCACGGGTCAGCACGTAGGGCAAGGGGTGGCCGGGTCGGGGGTAGGCAGTCATAGTACAGTTGTGGAAGGTGAAAAAATCCTTGCTGATTACGCGGGAAGGCAACCTTAATCGCTGTTCGTTGTAGCAGAATTACGTTGCTTTAGAAGTTAACTCATTAATAAATAAAAGCTTAGCCAAGAATACTTCAAGAGTTATTTTCAAATTCATTAGTAACCAAACCAGCTTCTTAAGCCAGGCCAGTGGCTACCCCCTACGGCAGCAGCTCCGTTTGGGCCGCGTCGGGCGGGTGCAGGTAGGGGTGGTAGAACGCCGCCAGGTTAGCCACGAGCTGCGCCGGCTGCGGCGGCTGGCGCAGCTGCTCCGCCAGGCGGGCAAAACTGCCCGCCGCCCTCAGGGTATCCGGGTCGGTGAACGCGGCCGGGGGCAGAAGGTCGGCGGGTACTCGAAAGAGGCGGTAAAAGCCAGCCAGGGTGAAGGTAGCGACCAGCCCCCGCGCCCCGCCGGGCAGCCGGTACTGCACCGGCTGCCCGGCGGGCCGACCAATAGCAGTCCGCGCAGCGGCTGTGGCACCACCAACTCCTGGATTTCGGGCGCGAACCAGATGTCGGCCGCCGGCCCCAGGTTGATGAGCAGCAGTACCTGAAAATTGGGTAGCAGCGTCCGCACGGCGGGTGTCGCCTTGGGGGCGGTGGTTAGCAGCAGGTGCTGCACCAGGGGCGCAGCTCGGCGGGCGGCAGCAGGAATTGTTCGCGCAAAGCAGGGGCAGTCGGGGGCGTTTCGTTTTCTTACAATTCAGGGGGGTAGGGTCCCCGTAATTTTATCCCAGGATTAACGAATAGACGGCCCAACTGGCTATTCTTCCAGTAGTAATTTATTTATTGTCAGCTAAATACGTAATACTTTCAGTCGTTTCACCTAACCATTTTCCTCATGACAACCCCCACTGCCGCTCCGTCGGCCCAACCAACCATTCTGCTTACGGGTGCCACCGGTAACATCGGCTCCGAGCTAACCAAGCTCCTCCTCGCCCAGGGCGTACCGTTCCGGGCAATGGTGCGCGACCGCACCGATAAAGCGGCCCAGGCCCTGGCCGCGCAGCCAGGCGTTGAAATCGTGGAAGGCGACTTCAACCAGCCCGCTACCGTGGCGGCGGCCCTAGCTGGCATTGAGCGGGCCTTTCTGCTCACCAACTCGTCGGAACAAGCTGAGCAGCAGCAGCTTGATTTCGTGGCCCAGGCGCGGCAGGCGGGCGTGCGCCACCTGGTGAAACAGTCGCAGTGGGCCGCCCGCGCCGACTCGCCAGTGCGGTTTCTGCGCTACCACGCCGCGGTGGAGGCGGCCATTCGCGCCAGCGGGCTGACGTACACCTTCCTGCGGCCCAACCTGTTTATGCAGGGGCTATTGGGCTTCAAAGATTCCATCATTCACCAGAACAAGTTCTTCGCCGCCATCGGCGAGGCGAAAATCAGCGCCGTGGACGTGCGCGACATTGCCGCCGCCGCCGCGGCGGCCCTCACCCAGCCCGGCCACGAGAACAAAATCTATGACCTCACCGGCCCCGAAGCCCTGAGCCACGCGCAGATGGCCGCCGGCTTATCGCAGGCCACGGGCCGAACCATCACGTTCGTAGATGTGCCGCCCGCCGCTATGCACGAGGCGCTGCAAAAAGCCGGCTTCCCGGAGTGGCAGGCCGAGGGCCTGCTCGAAGACTACGCCCACTACCACCGCGGCGAGGCCGCCGAAATAGCCCCCGGCGTGCGCGACGCGACCGGCCAGGCCCCGCGCGCTTTCGCCGCCTTCGCCCGCGACTACGCCGCCGCGTTTCAGGGCTGATTTTTCCGAACGGCCCGCCAGCTTTACTCCTGGCGAGCCAGCGCGCTTGGTCTGCGCAAACCATTACCGGGCTGTTTGCCAAGCAGCTCCTGCATAAATACTTATCACTTAACTGTACATCATGAATAAGAAAGCCATCTTGTGGGGAACGCTGGGGGTAGGTGCGCTGGCCGCCGCCGTCGTAGCCGCTCAGAAACAGACCTATTCGCCCGCCACGCACCCCAACCCGCACGCGCCGGCCCAAACCGACCAAACCATCCTCGTCCACACTACGCCCGAGCGGGTTTGGCAGGTGCTGAGCCAGATAAGCCGCTGGCCCGACTGGCAGCCCGACATCCCGGCCGCCCGCCTCCACGGCCCCGTGCAGCCCGGCAGCAGCTTACCTGATGAGGTGCTGCCCGAGTTTGTGGAGATGCTCTACCAGCACAACCTGCCTTATGTGTTCGACAGCCAGAAGTTCGAGCGGCAGTTTTTTGCCGCCACGCCCTACGCCGAGGGCATTCAGCGCGCCACGGCAGGGGGGCGGTAGCCTGCGGCAACCCTAACTTTTCTCACAGCGGGCTGGCCCATGCCTTCCGGCGGCCCAACCTGTTTGTGCAGAGTCTGTTAGGCTTTAAGAACTCTAAAAATCAAGCCTTGTGATAGAAATAAAATAATCATTTTTACATCTCAATGTCAATTACTCAGCAGTATTTATTAAAGTAAATTTGGAACTAGGAACGTTCCATGTTGCATTTGTAAATAATTATGCAACGCAAGTGGGTCCTAACCATAAACTAAATTTTCTTATGAACAGATAAATAATTGAAAATCAAGTAATTATGATTAATGCATTTAAACATAAAGGACTTAAACTTTTAGCAGAAAAAGGCGACGCATCGAAACTGCCACCCGAGCAGGTCTCTAAAATTAGGCTAAGACTCTCCCGCTTAAACTTAGTAACTAACGTGGAGATGATGAGAGAGCCGGGATACGATTTACACGAATTAAGTGGTGACAGAAAAGGAACATACTCCGTAAGAGTAACAGGTACTTACAGAATTACTTTTTCTTTTGACGGTGAGAACGCTATCGACGTCAACTATGAGGATTACCATTGACAGACACAAAAAGAAGTAAAAAAATGATACTATTCGACCCTGCCCATCCCGGTGAACTTATTCGTGAAACCATTGAAGGTTTGCGGGAGGAAACAGGGCAGAAATTGACTGTTGAGGATGTTGCGGCTGCTTTAGGAACCACTCGCAAAACTTTATCGGCAATTATCAACAAACGCCAGAGCGTCACGACTGAAATGGCGATGCGCCTCGCGGCTGCCTTTCGGAACACTACGGCGGAATTTTGGCTAGTAGCGCAAGACCATTATGACCTTGCGCAAGCTCGCCGTACTGTATCCACTGAAAATGTGCGCGTTATATGGCAAGCTGCTTGATAGGCAGCGCAAATAAAGAAGCCTGGAACACTCTGTGTTCCAGGCTTCTTTATTCCCCCAATTCTCTATAATGCTGTTTGGGGTTTTCGGCTCCTACGCTCGTGCCACCCCTTACAGGCTCGTTTACTACCCCGGCCTTAGTGCAGGGCCTGCTGCACCGGGTAGCTATCCACAAACTGCTCGAAACGGATAATTTTACCGGCCTGCATGTGCCAGACGTGCGCTACCCGCGCCTCCATGTACTTGCCGGTGGCCCGGTACGTGCCCCGGTAGGTGCCGTAGGCTACCACGGCATCCCCGGCGGCCACGTAGTCTTCCGGCAAGAAGGCGTAGCCTTCCCACTCGGTGCCCAGGCGTTGGAAAACGTGCTGCGTAACCGCTGCCAGCCCGATATACGTGCCGGCGTAGGGGAAGCCGCGCGCCTCCGTCCAGGAAATGTTGGGGGCGGCGTAGGCGGCCAGCTGCTGGCCGTTTTCCTCCGAGGTCTTACCCTCGTAGGTACGCTTGATAATATCGAGGTTGGTCATGGGGCTGTGTTGGGCTGGTAAGGAGGATTACCACTTCATTTCGCCGGTGTTCACCTTCGCCCCAATTTGCAGAGCCGTGTCGAACCCCAGGGTGGGGTAGGTTTCCTTTAGGGCAGCGATGAGTGAGGCCGAGGTTGGGTTTTCCTTCAGGGCCTGCTCGTAGTGCTGCACGTAGGCTTTGGTGTGGGCCACGGAAGCCCGGTCGAGGGCGGCGCCCGGCCCGGCGTGGGCGGGCACCACAATGGCCGGCTGCAATGCGCTAATCTTATCCAGCACGGCTACCCAATTGGCCCGCGCCGCCGGCGTTTGGGCATCGGCCATCCAGGGGTGGAAGTTGTTGCCGAACACGTTGATGCCCCCCACGACCGCCTTGATGGACGGAATCCAGACGAATGAACGCTCCGGAAATTCCTCCAGCCCAACAATTTCCAGCGCCTGGCCTTCCAGGGTAAGGCTGGTGCCCGGCAGCACTTGGGGCAGTACTGCATTCGAAGTAATGGCGCTGCCGAGGCGGCTGCCCCACACCTCCAGCTTTTTCTGGGCCGTGGCCTTGATGTGCGCCACCGTAGTGGGGGAAGCGTAGGCCGTAACGCCGGGGAAGTGCTTTTTGAATACTTCCAGGCCGAAATAAAAGTCCGGGTCGCCGTAGCTCACGTAGATGGCCATGAGCTTTTTGCCAGTGCTCACTAGGTGCTGCGCCACCCGCTCGGCCTCGGCCAGCGTGAATTGCGCGTCAATCAAAACGGCCTCCGTGGCCCCGGCTACGAGCACCGATGCCACGCCGAAGCTGCTTTCGGCGGCGTTAAAAACTTCCAGCGTTAGGGGGCTGGTTTCCAGCTTTTTAAAATATTGGGCAGAAGCTTCCATCTGAGATGTGGAGTAGGTTAGTGGAGGAAAAGCGGGAGCATCAGCCTAGCCGATGCCCCGCGCCGAAATACCGCACCAAAGGTACCCGCCTCCCTAAGGCGCTGCCATTGAACAAGTTCAATAAACCCGCCGCTGCCCGCTCCGGCAGGCTACACTTTAGTAGTGATTTTACGCCTGATTTTGCTCAAAAACTCGTGGCTGATGCCCAGGTAGGCCGCTACCTGAATATTGGACAGCCGCTGCACCAGCGTCGGGTAGCGCTGCCGGAACTCGACGTACCGCCGGTCGGCCGTTTTACCCAGCGCATCGAGTAGCCGCCGTTGCAGCGCCACGTGGGTCTGCTCGGTCATGCGCCGGAACAGCCGGTCCAGCGCCGGTAAGGTGGCGTAGGCCAGGTCCTTATCCTGCCTCGAAATCACTAGAATTTCGCTGTCCTCCAGCGCCTCGATAGTCAGCTGTGAAGGCCGCTGGTGGGCAAAGCTGTCGATATCCGTCAGCCACCAGTCTTCCATCGCGAAGTACAGGACCTGCTCTACCCCCTGATTGTCAGTATAGTACACGCGAAAAAGCCCTTTGGTCACGAACGCCTCCCGCTCACAAACATCCCCTTCGCGCAGAAAAACCCCCTTCTTGGAAATGGTAAGCGGGTTGAAAAGCGCTAGAAACTGCGCCAGCTGCTCGGGCGGCAACGCGCCGTAGCGGGTAATATTTTCCTGGAGTAAGGTAGTAGCCACGACGTGGGAAGAGGCGAGGGGTAGGCGTGAAACAGTAGCCATCTATACGGTTTTGCCACGTTGCGGGGCTTTTTCGGGGATAATATAGCTGGGTTGAAATGAATACTCAGGCAGAAGCCAGCGACCCGGCCCCCAGCTGTTGCGCCAGCCAGTCGAACACGTAGGCACCTTGCATCCTAAAAAAACGGAAAGTACAGGTCAATTAATTTGCCGGCTGGCTGGCGAACTTCTCGATAGCCTCCGGGGTGGCAGGCGTGAAGAAGTTGATGAGGTTGCCATCGGGGTCGCGGAAGAGCAGCGAACGATTGCCCCAAGGCATGGTCGTGGGGGCTTGTACCAACGCTTCGCCTAGCAGGTGGGCGAAGCGCTGGTACTCGGCATCGACATCGGCCACCCGGAACTCCAGGATGGCCGTGCGGTTGGCGGCGGGGCTGGCTACGTGCTCCCCGCCAAAGGGGGCCAGGGTGCTGGCGTCGCCAATGGCCAGCGTGGCCCCGCTGGTGCGCAGCTCGCCAAAGCTGGGCGTAGCACGCATAAAGGGCTGACCGCTAATTTTTTCGTAGAAGCCAACCAGGCGTTCAAAATCAGCGGTGATAAGACGAACAGAGGTAAAATTCATGGGTTGTGGGTGAAAAAGTGAGTGGATACCACAAAGAGCGGTACGCGCACTGACAACCCTATGGCAGTCCTCGGTAACCCAGCGAAAAAATTAGCCTGCGTCGGTTAAATTCAGGCTGGCCAGGTAATTGGCCAAGGAGAGCGGGGCTTGGTTGGTGAACGGCTGGGTGGTCGCCGTCAGCCGGTGCATGCGGGCCACCCGGAACTCGCGGTAGGCCCCCCGTAGCTGGCACCAGCCCACCAGTTGCCAAGCGAAGTTGTAGAACACCAGGCCGATGGGTTCGATGCGGCGTTGGGTATGCTCACCGGCTTTGTCCTGGTACGCTAGTTCCAGCACGTAGCGACTGGCGATAGCGGCTTGAATGGTCGCCAGATACGTCGTATTACCCTCTCGGTATTCCGGCACCCGTAGCTGGATGCTGTCCGCTAGGTGCCCTACTCGGTCCTGGGCGGGGCCACGGAGGACGACTTTTACTTTTTGCAGGGCAGTTAGGACGTGCGGCTGAATGGACTGGTCAGCCAGCGCCGTACCCAGGGTTCCGAGCAGGATTAAGGCATTGGCTTCGTCGGCGGTGAAGCCCACCGGGGGTAAAAAATACCCCGGCACCAGGAAGTAGCCCCGCCCCACCTCGAAGCTGACGGGGATTCCCTGCTCCGCCAGCGCTTTGATATCGCGATACACCGTGCGGACGCTGATGTTGAACTGCCCGGCTATGCGCTCCGCGGGCACGTATTTGCGGGCCTGGAGCAGGATAACGATGCCAAACAGACGGTCAACACGGTTCATAGCAACTCCTGCCAAATCACGGGTACTAAATAGCCTCCTAATCGAGCGTCTGCTTTGGGGTAGCTAAAGAAAACAAAGTAACGCGGATTGAGCGCGTAATCTACTTAGCGTACCAAGCCGGCCGCAGCAGTCGGAAGGGCCAAAAAACGACTACTTAAAGTAACCAATTGATTATCAAGTCAATTACTTGGTCTTGTTGCCAAACGAGTAGAAGGCTTCATCGCCCCCCAGGGCCGCGGCGGCCACCTGCGGGTTCCAGTAATCCACGTAGCGGGTGATGCGCCCCTCGCGGTGCTCAATCACGCTGATATACTGTTGGTTGTAGGGGTTGCCGGTTTGCACGGCCTTGCCCTCTACCGAGAACTCGGCCACCAGTACGCCGGGGCTGTGGTAGAAGGTGGGCTGGTTGATGCGGTAGAGTTCAAACTTCTCGGGGTAGTCGGCGAGGTAGGCGGCAATGGCTTTTTGGCCGGCTACTTTTTTGGGGTAGCCCGCCGGGGCGTAGGGAAATTCCTGCACGCCGTTTTCGGTGAACATGGCGGGCCACGGGCGCACGTCGCCGTGGGTCAGGGCTTCCAGCGCAGCCAGGAGTAGCTGCTCCAGCTGCTGGTTTTCGGGAGAAACAGTCATGGATTGGTGGTCGAAAGATGAAAGGATATTGACCCTGCAAACCTCCAAAATAAACTACCTAAAAGAAAGTAGGCACCAAAAAGTACAGTAGGTACTTTTGCGTAAAAAATGGACCCAATGAACCCAAGCGAAGAAAAAAGTTTACTGGCCCGGCAAAAATTACAGGCGTGGCTTGAAGCCAAGCCCAACCTGGACGAAACCTGCGTCGTGCATCAGGCCCTGAGCCTGCTCGCCAGCAAGTGGCTGCTGCTCATTCTACTGGCCCTCATGCAGCGGCCCAAGCGCAACAGCGCGCTGCAAAGGCAAATTCGGGGTGTATCGCCCAAGATGCTCTCCCAAAGCCTGCGCCAGCTCGAAACGCGGGGGCTGGTGCACCGGCGGGTTTTCGCCGAGGTGCCGCCCCACGTCGAGTATTCCCTCACGCCCTTCGGCGAAAGCGTAGCGCCCCTGCTGGTCGAGCTGTGCGAATGGTCCGTACGGTGGGAAGCGCAGGTGCAGCAAATTAGACCGCTAGTCTAAAGACATTTAGATAAAGTAGTCTTACTTAAAAAAAGTCGCCGGATGTCTGCGCCAGCTGGTCGAACAAGCGATGTAGCCGGAGCCCATCGGTAAAGCTGCTCGCTTCGGCAGTTCCGTGCTGGCGGTCGTGGGCGTAGGCCCCGTAGAGGTAGGCCAGCTCCGGGGCGCTGGCGCTCAGGTGCGTATCGGCGAAGGTGCGATAGACCACCCACTTATCGGTGAGTAAAATTTCTTGCGAGCTGGGCTTTGAGCATCCGCAGTCTTTCAGCCGCCCATTTAAGGCCAAGACTGGTTTTTCCCCCTGGCCTTCCGGCAGACTGTCAATTAAATAGCTCACCGGCCGCCGCAACCACGGCGGATTTCATCCATTTAGTAAGCCTCTTGAAATAGGAAAGTTCTAGTTATTGGGGCCGCCGGTAAAACCGGCCGGGCAGTGGTCGAGCAGGCGCTGGCGGCCGGCCACCAACTCACGGCCTTCGTGCATCAGGTGGGAAACTATGCCGTGCCCAACGTCTGCGTGGTGGCGGGCGACGCGACCGACCCGGCGGCAATGACCGCCGCCGCGGCCGGGGCCGCTTAGAAAACGGAAACCATACCCCGCTAAGCTTTCAAGAGCGGCTCTCCATGCGCGCGAAAGGCCCTATCCACACCGGACGCGAGGAGGCCAGTCAAGTATTCAGGATGAGTAATGTCACTGTTTGGCGTGACGAACATCATGTGGGGCCAGGGACCGGGGGCCAATCTTTGCCCCACCCCACCCCAACCCGCCGCGATGGCCGGGCCAGGCCGTTTCGCCCCCCCTCCCCTTTCGCTTATGAAAGCAATGCCGCTTACCGGTTACGGTACCACGGATGGGCGGCACTTGGATAACATCGAAAAACTTGCTTTAAAAACCGGGAAATTCCTGGTTCGCATCTCAATTAGCACATCTATAAAAGCCTAACATCATGTAATTTATCGTCTTAGGAAAGATTACGGATTAATACGCCGGCAAGCCAATCGCCAGTATGCAAGAGGTCCTGAAGGGCGAGTGGGCGGCCTCGCGCGAATGGTACAAGAAGAGCTGGCTGCGGGCGGATAATATCGGCAGTATTCGGCATCTTCGAGGTCGAGTCCCGGGCGAAGATGGACGAGATTATCGCCGATTATCCGGGCATCAAGGAAGGCCTCGTCACGGCAGATATTCAGGAGATTGTACCGTATGCGGGCTTCTTCTTCGATATAATCGACGAAAAGGTCCCGTCGTTTGACAGTCACTCGAAAGCAAAAGCGCCATGAGCCACGAAGCAAAAATCGCCGTCGTCACCGGGTCGGCAACCGGAATCGGGGCCGCCCTTGCCAAAGCAGTCGCCGCCACGGGCGCGCACGTGATTGGCCTTGATGTCACGGCCGTAACGGACAAGCCCGACGGTTTCGAGCAGGTCCAGTGCGACCTCTCGGACCCCGCCAGCGTGGACCGCTGTTTTGCCGACATCAAGGCACGCCACGGCGGCGTTGATATTCTGGTCAACAACGCGGCGCTGGCCTCGGTGCTCACGCCCCAGCCCTTTGACCAAATCTCGCCCGAGGAATGGACCCGCGTCGTGACGGTCAATACCCTCATGCCCTTCCTGTGCAGCCGGGCCGCCGTGGCGCATATGCGCGAGAAGAAGTGGGGGCGGATTATCAACCTTACCTCGTCCGCCATCTTTCTGGGCACGCCGTTCAACCTGCACTACATTGCCAGCAAGGGGGCTATTGCGGCCATGACCCGTTCGCTCGCCAAGGAACTCGGGGCCGACGGTATCAACGTGAACGCCATTGCGCCGGGCATGACGATAAACGAGAACATCCGGCACAATCCCGCTTATTCCAAGGAGATGCTCGCCGGCACCGTGCAGGCCCGCGCCATCAAGCGCGAGGAAACGCCCGGCGACTTAGTGGGGACCTGCCTCTTTCTGATGAGCGAGGGCGCGAACTTCATGACCGGGCAGATTCTGACCGTGGATGGCGGGGTGGCGTTTCACTGAGCGGCCGTTCGAGCGGAATACGGCGTGGGGGCGGCCGCCAGACGCCTTTGTTAAATTTGGTTAAAGACACAGCTTATTATGAACATTCTCGTAATTGGCGGCACCGGCCACGTTGGCTCGCTCGTTGTGCAGGAGCTGGCCGACCGGCACGCATCGGCGCGGGTGCTGACCACCAACCCGGATAAATGCACCCTTCCCAAAGGCATAACCCCGGTAAAGGGTGACCTGCTGGACCCCGCGTCCCTGCGGGCCGCGCTGGACGGAATCGACACTATGTTCCTGCTCAACGCCGTCTCGCCTTCGGAGCTGACGCAAGCCTTACTCGCCCTAGACCTCGCGCAAGAATCTAAGGTTAAGCACGTTGTATATTTTTCGCAGATTAAGCTGGACTGGCCCGACTGTCCGCACGCCGTCGCCAAAGCGGGTGCCGAAGCGCTGATTCGGTATCACGACCTGCCGGCGACCATCCTGCGGCCGGCCTATTTTTTTCAGAACGACACTGGCCTGAAGCAGCCGATTCTGGGCGGCACTTATCCCATTCCGATTGGCAGCGTCGGCGCGGACATGGTGGATATGCGCGACATCGCGGCGGTCGCGGCAGTAACCATCCTGAACCCGGATGCCATCGGTTCGGACCCCATTATTGAGTTGGTTGGCCCGGATAACATCACCGGCGAGCGTGCGGCCGAGATTTGGACGCAGGTCACGGGACGGTTGGTCACCTACGGCGGCGACGAGATTGGCAAGTCTTTCGAGGCGCAACTGGCGCAGAATATGCCCGGCTGGCAGGCGCACGACCTCGCCGCCATGTTTCGCGGCTGCCAGCGCGAGGGAATGCGGGGAAAGCCAGGGGCTGTTGACCGTCTTGCCAGCTTGCTCGGGCGTCCGCTACGCAGCTACCACGCCTTCGTGGCGGAAACGTATCAGCACTGGCAGCACGATTGAGCGGCGGCCCGGCATCCCCCGTCAGAAGCGGGTCCGGAACCGCTTTTCCTGGTGAGCGAAGCCGGTGAATTTATCACCGGGCGAAAATGCCCACAACATGACCCGCGCCGACCTGGCCGTGTTTCTGGTCGCCTAACTGACCAGCGACCAGTATTTGCCCCAGGCCGTCAACGGCTAAGCGGCGGGCTTTCCGCCAGGAGTTGGGCGGGGCGCATCCTCGTTGCCGCCACTGGCTGCTAGTCTTCCCGCTACCCCTACTTCACGCCATAATTGTTGTTGCTCCTATCGTGATGCCTTACGCGCCGCGCTGACCAGCACCTATCATTGCCGGGCGATGCCCGCTACGACGAGGCTAAGGCCCAGTGAATGAGGGTCATTGACCAGCACCCAGCCCTGATTATGGAGGCCGCTAGCCTACTGCGCTGGCTCCGACCGGAAAAACCGCCCGCAAGGCGTACTACGTTTCATAAACCCACCAAATCTCCTAAAAAATGAAGGTTCTAGTAATTGGCGCGGCCGGCAAGACCGGTCAAGCGGTAGTCGAGCAGGCGAAGGCGGCCGGCCACCAGGTAACGGCCTTCGTGCATCGGGCGGGCGATTACGCTGTGCCCCACGTCCGCGTGGTGGAAGGCGACGCGACCGACCCGGCGGCAATGGCCGCCGCCGTGGCCGGGCAGGATGCCGTGCTGGACACCATTGGCGGCAAAACGCCCTACAAAACCACCACCCTCGAAGCCCGGGCCGCCGCCGCCATCATCGCGGCCATGCAGCAGCACGCGGTGCCGCGGCTGGTAGTTACGTCCATGCAGGGCGTGGGCGACAGCGGGGCCAATTCCTCCCTCCTGCTGCGCCTGCTGACCGCCACTTTTTTGCGCGGGGCCGACAAGGACAAAATGGCAATGGAGACCGCAGTGCGGGCCAGTGGCCTGGATTGGGTGATTTTGCGGCCCGCCATCCTGACCGACGACCCCGCCCAGGGCCACGTGCGGGTGTTTGAGACCGCGACGGGGGAGAAAACCAACCGCATGACCCGCGCCGACCTGGCCACCTTCATGGTTGCGCAGTTGACCAGCGACGCGCACCTGCACCAAGCCGTGACCATCGCCAACAGCTGAGTCGCTGGGAACGGCAGTTAGCCAGCCACATATCACTAAAACAGCGCCAGCTCATGCCTCGTTTTCTGCTCGGATTAAGCGGCGGGCTGTATAGCTTCGACCCCGCCAGCCCCGCCAACGCCCCGCAATCCATACTACCGGGCGTGCAGCCGCTTGCGCTGGCCACCGACCCGGCCACGCCGCGCCGGGTGTACTGCGCCACTTACAACAGGGGGCTGTGGCGAAGCGAAGACGGCGGCGACACCTGGCAGCCCGTCGGCACGCCCCAGGATTATTTCCGGCCCCTCACCAAGGGCGCGCTGCCCACGCTGGCGACAACTTTCGTCGCCGTGGCTCCTCATCCGGACGAGCAGGGTCGCCACGCCGTTTGGGTGGGCACCGAACCTAGTGGCCTCTACCAATCGAGCGATTACGGCGAAACCTTCGCGCTAGTTACGGCCTTCGGCAATCTTGCCTCGCGCCGCACCTGGTCCTTCCCGCCCCGCCCCGGCACCCACCATGTGCGCTGGATAGCCTACGGACTGGACAACGAGGTGTACGTGGCCATCAAGCTGGGGGCGCTGCTGCGCAGCTTCGACGGGAGCCGCACGTTTGAGGACCGCCGGCCGGGTGCTCCCCTCGATATCCACGTGCTCCGCACGCACCCCGCCGCCCCCAGCCGGCTCTACGCGGCCACCGGCGATGGCTTCCTGCACGCGGGGCACGCCTGGGCCGAAAGCCACGACCACGGCGCGACGTGGCAGTACGCCAGCCGGGGGCTGGAGGCCATGCCGTACCTCTACGGCCTGGCCGTGAACGCGGGCGACCCCGACGATATCCGGCTGGCGGCGGCCCCCAGCGTACGGGCCGCGCACGAAACCGGCCCCTCCTCCATTTACCGCCGAGTGGGGAATGCTTGGGTGGAAGATGCAGCCGGCTTTCCCCGAGCGCAGAGCCTGATTCCCGTGCTGGCCGCCGATGCCCGCCAGGCCGGGCGTTGGTACGCGCTATCCAACCTCGGCTTGTTCCGGCAAGAACCTGGTGCGTCGGCCTGGGAGTTGGCAACTACGCTGCCCGCGTGGGAAACTATGCACCCTACGTGTTTCGCGCAGGTGGTATATGGCTGATTAAAAGCTAATATGGCCGTTTTAGCCCCCGCTATGCCAGCCGCCCCAGCCGGCCGCCATCCACGCGCATCTCGATGCCCTGCACGAAGGCCGCCCGGTCCGAGGCCAGGTAGGCTACGGCATCGGCGATGTCCTCGGGCCGGCCCACGTCGGCCTTGTCAATCTTCTCCACGCCCGACTTCACGTTGGGGTTGTCCCAGAGCATGGGCGTGTCGATGGCCCCCGGCAGCACGGAGTTGACCCGAATACCCAGCGGCTTGCCCTCGATGGCCGCCGAGCGGGTCAGCGAATTAAGGGCCGCCTTGCTCGCCGCGTAGGGGGCCACTAACGCTTCGGTTTCGACGGCGTGAATGCTGGAAATGTTGACGATGCTCCCACCCGGTTTCATGTGCAAAAAGGCTTGTTTGATGAAGTAGAACGCCCCGAACAAATCCACTTGCAGCGCCCGCAGC
The DNA here is from genome assembly GCF_030063445.1 of Hymenobacter sp. H14-R3. GTDB lineage: Bacteria > Bacteroidota > Bacteroidia > Cytophagales > Hymenobacteraceae > Hymenobacter. The sequence continues at coordinate 14,679 of NZ_JASITD010000040.1, forward strand.
CAGTCGTCGGTCGTCAGCTCGCGCAGGGGCTTGAAATCCATCTGGCCGGCATCGTTGACGACGACATCGAGGCGGCCGAAGCGCTGGAGCGTACCGGCCACGGTGGCCGCCACCTGCGCCTCCACGGCTACGTCGCACACGCTGGCCCACACCTCGGGCGCGCCAGCCTGCCGCGCCGCGTCGGCCACGGGGGCCAGCTTGTCGGCGTGCCTTCCCACTAGGACCAGGCGGGCACCTTCGGCGGCCAGCCGCAGGGCCACGGCCCGGCCAATGCCGCCCGAGCCGCCGCTGATAATGGCTACTTTATCTTGAAATTGCATGGGCTGAAGGTGAAAGGATGGAAGGATGGGGTAGGTCCTTACTTATGCTTCGTTGACCAGCAGAATCTTCCCGATGTGTGCGCTGCTAACCAGTAGCTGCTGCGCTGCCGCCGCCTCGGCCAGCGGGAAGGTTTGGTAGATAACCGGCCGGAGCTGGCCGCTGGCCGCCAGCGGCCACACGTGCTCCTCAACGGCCGCCGCCAGAGCCGCCTTAAAGTCGGCCGATTGCGGTTTGAGCATACTGCCGCTGAGCACTAATTGCTTCATCATCAGGGCAAACAGATTGATTTCGACCTGCGGCCCCTGCATGGCGTTGATGTACTGCAAGTGGCCGCCGGGGGCTAGCAGGCGCATATTTTTAGCCGTGTAGTCGCCGCCCACCATGTCGAGAATCACCTGAATAGACTCGTCTTTAAAAGCCGCTTCAAAATCCTCTTCCTTGTAATTTACGCACCGCGCTGCGCCGTACTGTTCGCAGGAGCGACACTTGTCGGCCGACCCGGCCGTGGCCAGCACCCGGCTGCCCAGCGCGTGCGCCACCTGAATGAGCGTGAGGCCAATGCCGCTGCTGCCGCCGTGTACCAGCACCGTTTGGCCGGGCTGCAAGCCGGCCGTTTGAAACACGTTGAACCACACGGTGAAGGTAGTTTCGGGCAGGCTCGCCGCGTCCTCCACCGACCAGCCCGCCGGAATCGGCAGGCAGTGCCGGGCATCCACCACCGCGTACTCGGCGTAGGCCCCCTCGTTAACCAGGGCGCAGACCTTATCGCCCACGCGCCAGCGCGGGGCGGCGCTGCCCACGGCCACTACTTCGCCGGCCAATTCCAGGCCGGGCACCACGCCCGCCACGGTGCCGCCGTACTGCCCTTCGCGCAGGCCGATGTCGGAGCGGTTGAGGCCACTGGCCCGCACCTTTATCAGTACTTCGTGGGCCGCTGGCATGGGCTGCGGGCGCTCTTGCAGGTGCAGTACCTCCGGCCCGCCGGGCTGGGTTATGGCGATGGCTTTCATATTCGATTTACTGTTTTTACCGGCTTGTCTGGCTGAGTGCCAGTTGGCTGGCGATATAATGGGGTGATAAACGCAACAATGATAGAAATGTTTACAGTGTAAAAAATTAAGAATTACTCGCTGGTATTAGGTACGGGTAGTCGCTAAACAAATCACCAGGCCGCGCGGTCTCAGGGCCAGGCTACGAGGCGGATTGTCAACTGTAAGACCCCTCTAACTATCTATCGGATTGCGCGTTGCGTATGGTCACCACTACTCCCACCTTTACGCTCAGCACGCTGGTGGCCTACGCAGCGCAGCCCGCCGGCATCTACCTGGCCGAGCGCGAGCCAGTTGCGCTGCAACTGCCTTGCTTCCACCCTTTTCGCAGCAGCTACTATAACCTGGGGCTCTGCCTGCACGGCCACGCGGAGCTGCAGGTGAATCTGGAAACGTACCGGGTGCAGCCGGGCGGCCTGCTGGTGCTGCCCGCGCACTGCATCAAGCAGTGGGGCCACCGGTCGGCCGATTTTGCGTCGCTGGACGTATCGTTCACCGCTGATTTTTTAGCCCCCACGCCCGGTGGGCAACTTGGGCCGTTCACTTATTTCGACGGCTTGGCCCCGCACGTGCTCCCGTTGCCGCCGGGGCTGCACGCCCGCTTGCAAGTCGCTTTCGAGCAGTTGCACCGCAGTTATTACGAGCCGCATCTGCATCGCACGGACTTGTTGCAGAACCGATTGCGAATACTACTCTACGAAGCGGCGGCGGCCTACGCTGCCTTTGCCGCGGCCATTACCCCCGGCCCGGCCCGCGCCCAACTCATCACCAACCAGTTTAAGCAACTGGTTCAAGCGCACTGCATCGGTGAGCGCCAATTGGCCTTCTACGCCGGCCAGTTGTGCATCTCGCCCAAGCACCTGACCGAAACCATTCGGGCGGCCACCGGCCGGGGCGCGGCCCCGTTTATTACCGAGGCCGTAACGCTGGAAGCGCGGCTGCGGCTGCAAAACCCCGCCCTGACCGTCGCGCAGGTGGCCGACGAGCTGCACTTTGCCGACCAGTCGGCTTTTGCGCGCTACTTCCGCCACGCCACCAACCAGACGCCCACTGCCTACCGGCAGCAGCTAGCCGCCGGCTCCCCACCATTTTCCGACTTTTTGCCCAACACTGCCGCGCAAAAGCCCTAGGTGCGCCGGCCCCCGCGCCGCAATTTTGGGGTATGAAAATCACCCTCACTGGTTCCCTCGGGAACATCAGCAAACCGCTGGCCGAAGTGCTCGTTCAGCAAGGCCACCACGTTACCATCATTAGCCAGACCCCCGACAGGCAGGCGGCCATTGTGGCGCTGGGCGCTACCCCGGCCATCGGCTCCGTCACGGATGCCAACTTTCTGACCCGCACCTTTGCCAGGGCCGATGCGGTCTACGGCATGGTGCCGCCCAACTTCACGGCCGCCGACAACCGCGGCTACTACCGCGCGGTGGGCACGGCCTACGCCCAGGCCATCGAGGCCGCCGGGGTGGGCCGGGTGGTCCACCTCATGGGGGGCCGACCTGCCCAGCGGCACCGGCTTAATCGTGGGTTCGCACGATATAGAGGGCCTGCTCGACCAAGTGCCCGGCGTGGCCGTTACCCATTTGCGGGCGGGCTACTTCTATTATAACCTGCTGCACTTCAAGAACATGATAAAAGAAGCGGGCAGCATGGGGTCCTCTTTTGGCGGCGACGACCGGCTCCCGCTGGTGGCCCCGCCGGACATCGCCCACGCCGCCGCCGAGGAACTAACCCGCGCCACCGGCCCCCGCGTGCGCTACGTAGCCAGCGACGAGCGCACCCCCACCGAAATAGCCCGCGTACTGGGCGCGGCCATCGGCCGGCCCGATTTGCAGTGGATTACCTTCACCGAAGCGCAGGACCGCGCCGGCCTGGCTCAGCAGCATATGCCCGCCTTCGTCATCGAGAAGCTGCTGGAATTGAACGCGGCCATCCACAACGCCAGTATGTGGCGGGGCTATGCCCAACACCGGCCGGCCACCCTCGGCAAAGTGAAGCTGGAGGATTTTGCCCATGATTTCGCGGCGGCGTTCGGGAAGTAATCGGCGCAGGGCATGGCGTGTTGCAGGTTGGTTTGTGGCGGGCGGGGCTCGCCCACGTGGGTAAAAAAGGCTGCCAGGACCTTTATTTTGCGCATAAGTAATTGACCATCAATTGTTAACCAATAATCTTCGTTCTGCCTGGTAAAACGGCCGGCGTACTCTGGGCTTTACTCAGGACACACCGGCCATTTTATACTATTGACTACCAGCTGCTTACGTGCTGGTAGGAGAAGAAGCCGCCCGTCGGCCCGTCTTCGTCCAGGCAGGCCAGCCACACGGCTACCTTGGCCCCGTACTCGACGGTGTTGGGCGCTTCCGGCCCGCCCATATCGGTTTGCGTCCGGCCGGGGTCGGCACTGTTCACCTTGATGGGCGTGGTGCGTAATTCCTTGGCCAGCAGCGTAGTAAACATATTCAGGGCGGCCTTGGACGACGAGTAGCCCAGGGGCACCGCCGCCGCCATGCGGGGCGTGGTATGAATCGTTTCGCCCATCGTGGTGAGCGAGCCAATGGAGGTGGACATATTCACAATCCGGCCCGCCGCGCTCTGGTGCAGCAGGGGCAGAAACGCCTGCGTAACGGCCACTGGCGCCACAAAATTGGTGGTGAGGTACTGCTGGAGCAGGGCCGTGGGTATCTGGGAAGCGGCCTGATTGTCGCGCGAGAAAAACACCGCGTTATTCACCAGCACGTCGAGCTTGCCGTAGGTGCTGCCCACGGTAGCGACGGCCTGCGCCACGTCGTCGGCCTGCGTGACATCGAGCACAAGGCACTCGGCCTCAATACCTTCGGCTATTAGCTGCGCGGCGGCGGCCCTGCCGGCTTCGGCATTGCGCGCGCCTAGGAGCACCATGTAGTGCCGCTGGCCGAGCTGGCGGGCTATTTCCAGGCCCAGGCCCCGATTGGCTCCGGTGATTAGGGCGATTTTGCGGGTGGTTTCCATAAGTAAGTTTTTTTGACAAAATTCCTGCTTATTTAGTCCCCAAGGCTTGCCCTAAGGCAAGAAATGCGCTTAACTGGCCTTAGTCAATAGTTTTTTTCTAACCCGACTCAGGGTGCTGTCGGTCATGTTGAGGTAGGAGGCCAGGTATTTGAGCGGCACCCGGCGCAACAGGTCCGGCTGCGTTTCCACCAGGTGCAGATAGCGCGTTTGGGCATCGAATCGAATGCGGTAGAGAATGCGCTGCTTGAGTTGCGTCAGGAGCTGCTCGTACAGGATGCGGCCGAATTTCTCAAAGCCCGCGAACTCCTTAAACAACTGTTGTAGCTTGGAAAAACTGGTGTAAATCAATATGGTATCTTCCAGAGCCACGAGATTCTCCAGCGCGGGAGCCTGCGTGTAGAAACTCACGATTTCCGTCAGAAATCCGCCCTCCCGCACAAACCCGTTGGTGTACTCCTCCCCCGTCGCCGTGTGCGTGTAGGCCCGCACGAGCCCTACCCCCACGAAACCCCAGAAATCGCATTGGCTGCCTTCGCGGAGCAATAGTTCTCCTTTGGGTATCGTCCGGCAGTCGAACGCGGCCAGTATTTGGGCTACCTCCGCTTCCGGCAACTCCCCGTCGGCGCGCAGACGTTGGGCTATTTCCTCCAAGTATTTCATGCGCGCAAGTTCACTCCTGATTTACGGCGCGGGCGCAAGTTGCGACTTATTGCATGGACAAAGAAGGCATCCGCAGCTGCTGCGCGGCGGCTACCCCGATGGCGAGGGCGGGCGTGAGGCAGCCGGCGCGGGTGGTGTTGGCCTGCACGATGCTCAGGCCCACTTCCACGATGATGGCCGCCGTGGCCGTATAGCCGGGGTGCCCGCTGCCCGTCAGGGTGGCTTCGCCCACGAGGCCCGCCTGAGTGGTAGCCCGCGCCCGCACCGTCCAGTCCCAGTCGCGCAGGTAGTGGTCGGTCGGTCCCGAGCCTGCCTTAGGCAATACTTTGCGCAGGCCCGCCGCGAGGCGGCGGCGCACCGCCAGGGGCAGGCGCGTAACCAGTACCATTGCCCGCTGGAAGCCGCCCTTGAATACCGCCTTCACCTGCCGCCACCGCCCGCCCAGGCCGCCGGCGGCCCCCAGGTCCACGCCTTCGATGTACGTGGCGGGGTGGTAGGGTACGCCGCGCTCGGCGGCGAGTAAAGCGGCCGTGCGGTTGATGATGGGCGGGTTGAGAAACGCCACCGGCACCACTGGCCCCAGCACTCGGCCGGTAACAGTACTCGGCCGCAGCCGCAACGAGGCGGGCTTTTTACTACCCTTGGTCTGAGCCGGCAGCAGCCCGCCGGTGCGCCCAATAATGCTGGCGGCCGGGTCGTCCAGCATCGCCACGATGCTGGCCAGCGTGCCGCCCGAAACGGACTGCTTGAGCGGTACTCCCCCCGCCGGGGTGCGCAGGAACCGGACCATCACGCTCACGTGCACCACGGGGTCCGCCGCGCCGGGGCCGTCGGCGGTTACGGCTGCGGTAGTGGCCTGGGCCATCGCCCGCTCGCTGGCCAGCAGCGTAGTGAGGTCGGCGGGCATGGCCTCCCAGCCGGCCATCTGCACCACCTGCACGCCAGCCTGGCGGGCGGGCTCGTCAAAGCGGTCGATTACCCGGCGCAGCAGGGGTAGCTCGCCGCTGAGGTCCACGTAGGAAGCGCCGGCCCCCACGCAGGCCGCGATAACCTGCTCGGCCCCTTTAGTGTAGGGGCCGGCCAGACTCAGCACTACCACGGTGCGGGCCGCCATTTTTTCCAGCGAGGGCTGGTCGGTGAAGTCGGCCGTCAGGATTTCCACGTCTTCGGCTTGCAACTCCTTCAGCACGTCCCGCAGGGCCTTGGGGTCGCGGCCCGCCACCGCCCAGCGGCGTAGCCCGGCCGGACTGCGCAGCAGCGCATCAACCCGGAGGAGTTGCTCGACTACCAAGCGCCCGGTCAGGCCCGTGGCTCCGAAAACCACGATATCGAAATCAACGCTGGCTCGGCGCGGAGCACCGGGCAGTGCGGCAGCGGCGGAAGGGAGGGAGGATGTCATAGGGAATAGAAAGGAGGTTGACTGGCGTATTATTGCCTGAATGAAGCGGGGCCGGGGGCGCTTGGCGAATATTGCCGGTTAGCAGCAATGAGTAATTATTGAGGGTAAATTATTTATCTTCAATGCTTTATAAAATAGTGGCTGGTGCCAGGTAGCCCGTAGCCAACTCTACCGGCTCAACTTGCGGTTAGTAGCCCATTAGCCCGCAAGGGCAACCGGGATGCCGGTTTACGAAACGGCGATAAAAAAGTTTACACTGTAAAAATTAATGAGTACTACCGAGCGCAAAAAGCAGGAAAAACACCAGCGCCGCCAGCTTATTCTCGATGCCGCGCAGCACCTTTTCGTGGAGCAGGGCTTCGAGAAGGTGAGTATGCGCAACATCGCCGAGGCCACCAACTACAGCGCCACCGCGGTCTACCACTACTTTGCCGATAAGAGTGCCCTGCTCTATGCGCTGCAAAGCCGCGCTTTTGAACGCCTGGCCCAGCAGGCCGACGCGGTGGAGCAAATCGAGTCGCCCGTGGGACGGCTGCGAGCCCTGGGGCACACCTACCTGGGCTTTGCGGCCGCGCATCCCGAGCTATTCGAGTTAATGTTTCTAATGACCAGCCCAATGGACGCGGTACGCGCGCAGGCTGGCCCCGCCACCTGGGCCAGCGGCCGGGCGGCCTTCGACCGCATGGTGCAGGTGATGCAGTACGGCATTGAGGCCGGCGTTTTCCCTTATGCCGACGCGGAGCTGATTGCCCTGGTGGCGTGGGGCCAGCTGCACGGGCTGGCCGCGCTGGCCCTGGGCAAGCGCCTGTCCATCTTCCCGGAAGCCCGGCGGGCCGGGCTGGTGGAGGAAGCAATGGAGCTGTTTATCAAGCTGGTAATCAAAAAATAATAAGCCTGGAAATAGCGCGGCCCTGAGATGGTTCTTCTGCTTGGACGCGATAATGGCGTTGGCAACGTTCGTTTCGAGGGGCGGAACGTTAGGGCGAGCGGGCCGTCTTTGGTCTTGGCTAACCCAACCAGTGCTGATACGTTTCCGCCGCGAAGGCGCGGTAGCTGCGTAGCGGACGCCCGAGCAAGCTGGTAAGCCGGGCACCGGCACCCGGCTTTCCCCGCATTCCCTCGCGCTGGCAGCCGCGAAACATGGCGGCGAGGTCGTGCGCCTGCCAGCCGGGCATATTCTGCGCCAGTTGCGCCTCGAAAGACTTGTCCAACTCGTCGCCGCCGCAGGCCCCTAGCTGTGTAGTCCCAGGGTGAGATGGGTGGGGTCTCGGACAAAGATAGTCGGGGTTAAGTGCCATTGCTGGCATATGAATTCGTGCGGGGTTTTGCCCCGTAGCCGCTTGAGCCGTTTGCCGTGGTTGTAAGCCAGTAAAAAGGCTTGTAGGTGCTCGTTGAGTTGGGCCGTGGTTTGGTAGTGATACGGGCGCACCGTAGCCTCTTGCAAGGTGCGGTTGAAGCGCTCGACCTGCCCGTTGGTCCAGGGGTGGGCGGGCTTAGTGAAGCGATGTTCGATGCCGTGCTCGTCGCAAACACGGTCAAAAATGTGCCGCCAGGCATAGACCTGGTGGGGCATATTACCGAATTGAGTACCGTTGTCAGTCAACACTTTATGCACTTGATAGGGGATGGCGGCCAGCACCCGGCGCAAAAAGTCAGCGGCCAGCATTTTCGTGGCGCGGGGCTGCAATTCGGCAAAAGCTAGTTTACTGGTGCGGTCAATGGCCACAAAGAGGTACACTTTACCTTCTTCGGTAGACACTTCAGCGAAATCAACATGCAGGTAGCCAATGGGATAATCCTTAAACTTCTTCCCAAATGCTAGAGGCGCATTTTCTTCTCCGCGGGTTCTGGGGCCGGCAGGCGACTGATACCATGGCGCTGAAACAGGCGGTGCAGGGCCGAGCGGCAGAGCTGTGGAATAGGCCCAAATGCTTAGGCGCATTTCCTGCAAGGCGTAGAGGCAATCATCCAGGGGCAGCTGCGTATGCTGGCGAAAAGCAACTGCGCCCGCTTCCTGCTCGGCCGTCAGTACGGTGGAAACAGGCTTCGGCCCCATCGGGGCGGCCGTAGTCGTGCTCCGGTTGCGCCACTTGGTCACCGTCTTCACATTGACCCCGTGGCGCTTGGCTAAGCCTTGTGCGCTTTCCTCACTTTGCTGAATGCTGCGTCGTACTGCCGGCGTTGTGCGGGCGCTGCCATGAAGTAATTGTCCCCTAATTGCTGGCGAAGTTCGGTAGTAAAAAGCCCTCCATCACATTCTGGGACTATACAGCTAAGTCCTCGGCGATGGCCGCCACGGCCCGCCCCCGGTCCAGCATAAGCAGCACCGGCACCGGCACGTACCCCGCCTTCCCTCGGCAAGCACTTTGTGCCTGCCGCAGCAACTGCCGTTCCGAGTCCGAAAGCCCTCCTTCCATTGCACAATTTTAAACCTTAATTCGCACTTCACTTCGCGACGAGTATAAGCAAAAAGAGGCCACCCCAGGCAAAGGGTGGCCTCCGATATAGCACGTGTTTGCAGCAGGCACTACGGTTGGGTTCTTACAAACCTCACTTCAAAATTACATGGAAAATCATGTAAATGGGACAAGTACGCTCCTTAGCGTACCTCCTATCTCCTTGGGCGAGCTGCACCAGCACGTCCTACTGCCCCTTGTTGGCGACTCTCTTTTCAGCGAAGCGGAGTAGCCACGGGCCAACCACTTCGTCCACGAAAGCGAGGACATCGCCCGCCTCACCCGCTGGGGCGCGAACGTGCTAGCCGAAATCGCCCGTCGCTAAGCCGAAGCGGCCCGCCAGCGCCGCCACCTGGCCACGGGTACCACGTTGCGTCAGTTGGGTTCCATTAGCTTCCGCGGCCACTGCGCCCGCCTGTCCCCCCGCGCCCCGAGTTGGGTACTCGGGGCTTGCTTCCCCGACAGGGCCGACCGCCGGGCCGGCACGTTCGACCGCCGGGCCGCTGCCCGCTGCCAGCCCGCGGATTCGCTCCGGTTTGTCGACTTGCTTAGCCGCCAGTCCCGATGAGCTATCGTCGCGACCTCAAGTACCTGCGCCGTGCCCAGAAACAGGCCAAACGCCAGATGAACCAACTCGACCAGTTGGAGGTGAGTGGCCTCACCGCCATCACGCTCCACACGCATGGCCAGCAGGTGACCATCACGCTCGCCGCCGCCACGGGGACCCCCTTCACGGACACGCTCCGGGAGGCGTTGCGCGAGCGCCAGCCGGCCCTGCAAGCCAAGGCCCAGCAACTCCTGCTTATCTGGCTGGCTGAGGAGCAGTTGCGCGACCAGCCCACCCCGGCCGCGGAATCTGCCCTGCCCTAAGCGCTCCCCCACCCCTGCGACAACTTTTCGCGGCTGGCTCCCCAGCGGCCGGCCCCCACGTGCTCCTCCCCTTTCTTTTACTGCTATCCTATGTTTTCCCCCACTGCTTTGCTCCTACCTTATGCGCAGGCCACGGCGACCCAACGGACCCAGGTCTTACCCTACCTGCAAGACCGTTTGCAGTTGCACTTCCTAACCCTGCCCGAACGTGCCTTCGTTCGCTTGGTACAGGAGTTTGAACCGGTGCTGCTGTTAACCGGGACGCAGGTGACGCTCCCCTACCCTGAGGTGACCCAACTGGTGCAGTATCTGGGCCACGCGCCCGAGCTACCGCTGCTCGACCCGCCTTTTTATTACCCGACTGCGCTAGAGTTAGCTCAGTACGTGCTGCATACCAGCGAGCTGACCGTGGGTACGCTCCCCGAACTAGCCCGTGCGCTAGGCACCCGCTGCGGCCCCCGTTTTGGGGCGCTGCTGCACCGCCCGGCCCTGCCGGCTGGCTGAGCAGGTGGTGCAGGCCCAGCGCTGGGACTTACTTGGCAGCCTTCGACTACCTCCCGGCATTCCTGGCGGGGGACCCGCACCCGGGAGCCCGGAGGTGGAGAGCTTACTCCAGCAACTTCTCCCATTTGCTGATTAGCTACCAAAGTAAAGAATAGGCAATTTCGGTACTTGCCGGGTACAGATAGTAGTAGGCGCACGAAGAGCTATGAAACGCCACTAATTGAAAAAAGCGGCGTTTCATAGCTCTTTAACAAGAGCCGTTTCCATACCCAAATAATACTTCGAATCAGATTGTCCTACGCGATGTGTCTGCAGTTCACCTCTCGTAGCGACCCAGGGTATCAGGTTTTACCGGTAAAAACCTGATACCCTGGGTCGCTTTCTCTGTTTTCTTGGCAGTTTGGTTCCCTCGCTATATCCGCCACTACCCAACGCATCCGCACCCAGCTCGACCAGTTACCAACTGGCCAGCCGGTGGATTACGGGTGAATGAACTGGTCCAGGCTGCTGACCTGCGGGTAGCGACCGGGCGGGCCCAGCGCTTCAACAGTCGCCACCACACCTGAGGTGGTCGGGTAATTCTGGACAAAACAGGGGGGTATCTTTCCTTCGTTATGAAAGACGTCCCAAAGCCTGATAAACGCCGCAAGTACGATGCGGCCTTCCGAGCCGAAGCCTTGCGCCTGGCCGAGCAAAGCCGCTCGACCCAAACCGCCGCACGGGCGCTCAACATCGACCCGAAACGCATTTATCAGTGGCAAAAAGCTGCCCAGACACCGGTGGCAGCCGCGTTGGGGGCTGACCTAGACCCGGCCACGGCTACCAAACTGCGCCAGTTGCGGGCCCTGGCCCGACGGCAGGCGCAAGAGCTGGAATTTTTAAAAAAAGTCATCGCCATCTTCTCGGTGACGTTGCCCCTATGAGCCGCTACCGCTTCGGCGCCGCCGAGCGCGGTAATGACCCGGTGCGCCGGCTGTGCCAGGTGCTGGGCGTGCCAGCCAGCGGCTTTTATGCCTGGCACTAAGGCCAGCAGCGGGCGGTAGAACCGCAGACGCCGGCCTGGGAAACTGACTTGGTCCAGGTATTCGGGGTACATAAACGCCGCTACGGCACCCGCCGACTACAGGTGGCCCTGCGCCAAAAGGGGCACCAGGTGGGCCGCCAGCGCCTGCGCACGGCCATGCGGCGACGGGCATTGCACGCGCTGCAACCCAAGGCCTACACCCCGCGCACGACCGACTCCACCCACGGCCTGCGCTGCGCACCCAATCGGTTGCTCGACAAGCCCAAACCGACCCAGGCCAACCGGGTCTGGGTGTCGGATATTACCTATTTGCCCCTGGCTGACGGTAGCTGGGTCTATCTGTGTGCCTTCTAGGACGTGGCCAGCAAGCAGGTGCTGGGCTGGCACGTGATGGCCACGATACCGGAGGAAGTAGTCACCACGGCTTTGCAGCGGGCTTTTTTGGCTCAACCACCCACCCCAGAGCTCCTCGTCCACTCCGACCGCGGCGGCCAGTACTGCGGCAATGTCTACCGCGTCCTGCTCCACTCTCACTAGGCCGTGCGCTCGCAGAGCCGCCGCGGCGACTGCTATGATAATGCGCAGGCAGAAAGCCTGTGGTCGCGCTTCAAAACCGAAGAGCTCGAACGCCGGGAATGGCCGGTTTTTGCCGACTTAGCCAACGCGCAAGCCAGCGCCGCTACCTATTTTGACTAGTATAACCATCAGCGTTTGCACTCTAGTATCGGCTACCAAATCCCACATACTGCTCACCAACAATCACTTCAAACTACTGCCATAAACTGTCCAGCCTAATTAGACCACCTCATTTTTACATATTGCAGACGAGCGTTTACAACACGTAAATTGTGGCTACTACTGCAATTGGACTGTTATTGCTAGTGCTGAGTCAGCGAAGTTGACTAACAGAATACGGGTAATTTAGGTTAGCTTAGTATGGCCCGACCAATTACCCCTTTTGCCTTGCCGGCCGCCGACCAGGCCGCCCTGGAAAACTTTACCCGCACGGGCTGCCGCTCGGTGCGGGCCGTGCGCCGCGCCCAGGCTCTGCTGGCCTTGGCTACGGGCATTGGCCAACAGGCTGCCGGTGAGGCTGTCGGCCTGAGCTGGCAGACCGTCAGTGAGCTGCGCCGCCGCTACGAAGCGGGCGGCTGGCAGTTCGCCCTGACCGAGGCCCCGCGCAGCGGCACGCCCCCGCGCTTCGACGGCTCCCAGCGGGCGGCCCTGACGGCGCTGGCCTGCACCCCGGCCCCCACCGGGCACAGCCGCTGGACGCTGCGCCTGCTGGCCGACAAAGCCGTGGAACTGTGCTTGGTAGACACTATTTCGCACGAAACGGTCAGCCAGGTGCTCAAAAAAACGAACTACAGCTCCACCGCCAGCAGCACTGGTGCCTGGGGGCAGTGAACGCGGCCTTCGTGGCCCGGATGGAGGACGTGCTGGCCATCTACGAGCGGCCTTACCACCCGCTTTTTCCCGTCGTCTGCTTCGATGAGCGGCCCTGCGTGCTGCACGGCCAACCCACCGAGCCCCTGCCGCCGGTCCCGGCCCAACCCGCCGTGGGCGCGCAGCCGGCCAAGGCCGGGCGGCCCCGGCGGGAGAGCAGTACGTATGTGCGCCAGGCACGGCCTGTCTGTTGGTGGCCTTCGAGCCGGGCACGGGCCAGCGCCTGGTCGAGGTCTCGGCCCGCCGCACCGGGGCCGACTACTGCCGCTTTCTGCAGCAACTGGCCGCTCACTATCCGCAGGCCGAAAAAATCGTGTTGGTGCAGGACAACCTCAACACACCTACCGACGCCGTTTTTTACCAACACCTGCCCGCCGCCGAGGCCCGCGCCCTGGCTGCCCGCTTTGAGCTGCATTACACGCCCAAAAACGCTTCCTGGCTCAACCTGGTCGAACTCGAACTCTCGGCCATCGCCCGCCAATGCCTGCACCAGCGCATCCCCACCCTGGACGAACTCACGGCCCACGTCGCCGCTTGCGTGGCCGAGCGCAATGCGGCGCGGGCCACCGTACGCTGGCAGTTTACCCTGGAAAAAGCGCGCGTCAAACTCGACCGCCACTATCAGAAAATTAGGGCAGCTAATTCCCCTGACTGAGCACTAGAACGTCTCCGCGCTACGCGGGCTAAACAACTGAAGAAGTCACGCGCGCCTCGATAAAGCTCAGGATGTCGGTGATGCGGGCGGGCTGGTGCGTGCCCGGCAGCAGCGGCAGTTGCAAATGCTGCGCCAGCGGGCCATAGAGCAACAACTCCGAGCCGGGGCAGCCCTGCCGCAGCTCGGTAGCGAAGTCATTTACCAAATCAGGCGATAAGCTGGTAGTCAGTACCGTAGCAATAAAGGCCGGCTGGAAGGTGGCGTAAGCCGTTACCAAATCGGCCAGGGGCAGGCTGGCACCCAGGTACAGCACGTGCTGGCCGCGGATGCGCAGGGCGTGGTTGAGGAACAGCAGGGCCAGCTCGTGCTGCTCCCTATCGGGCAAAAACAACAGCCAGCGGGGAGCATTGACCGGCACGTCGGGGCCCAGGGCATCGATGGCGGCCAGCAGCTTCTGACGAACTAGGTTCGACAGCAGGTGCTCGTGGGCCACCGTAAACGTGCCGATTTGCCAGGACAAGCCAATGCGCTGCAAAAGCGGATAAACCAGTTCCAGCATGGCTTTTTCCAATCCCTGCTGGGCAATGGCCTGGGTGAGTAAGCGCGCGAGCAGGGGCTCGTCTAGGTTGAGCATAGCGGCGAGCAACGCGTTGAGTGGGGCGTTGCTGGCGGCGGACTCGCTGGTAGACAGCGCCTGCACTGCCTGCTTGCGGGCCTGTTCGCTAAGCTGCGCGACGTCGGAAATGCGTTGGCCGCTCGCGCACAGCGTGGCCACTTGCAAGAGACGCAGCAAGTCCTCTTCGCGATAGTAGCGAAAGTTGGTGGCCGTGCGCTGGGGCTGCAACAGGCCATAGCGCTGCTCCCAGGTACGAATAGTGTGGGCCTTCACCCCGGAAAGCTGGGCTAAGTCGCGAATCGAGTACTGGCGCATACAGAACAGTAGAAGCGGGGCCCGGGCGCAGGGACTCTCCACCCGGCGCGAAAGATAACAGGCAGGTCAAGTTACCGACTTTTTAGCCATGGAGCTATTCACCTGCTATATAAC
>NZ_JASITD010000041.1 GCF_030063445.1 Hymenobacter sp. H14-R3
ACCTGCTCATCCGCTGGGCCAAAAAGCCGGAAAACTACCTGGCCATGCTCCATTTTGCCTGCGCCCGAATTACGTGGTACAATTGTCTTTTTGGGTGACGCTGTTTCCCTATTCGGATAGGCACTTATTGCGGCCGGCGCTCGTTGGCTGCGTGCACCTTGCCTTACCGCGCCCATGCCCGTTCGCCACTACCCTACCCTGCTCACTTACCTGGAAGGCAACCGCCGCCGCACGCCCGAATTTGATGATGTAACGTTGGAATTGGTGGAAGGCACCCTGCCGCCCAACCTGGTGGGTACGCTGCTGCGCAACGGCAACGGCCACTTCGAACAGCACGGCGTGCTCTACGACCACCTCTTCGACGGCGATGGCATGGTGGCGCGCTTTTGCTTTGACGGCCAGCGCGTAACGTACCGCAACCGCTACGTGCGCACCGACGAGTTTGTGGCTGAGGAAGCCGCCGATAAGATGCTGTACCGCAGCTTTGGCACCAACCTGCCCGGCGGGCTGCGGGCCAATTTTGGCAAAACGCAGTTCAAAAACACCGCCAATACCAGCCTCATCGAGCACGGCGGCCACCTGCTGGCGCTGTGGGAAGGCGGCCTGCCCCATGCCCTCGACCCCCACTCGCTGGCCACGCTGGGGCGCTTCGACTACGGCGGGGTGCTGCGCAACCCGTTTGGCTGGCTCGACCGGCGCATCACGCCCGAAATGCCGTTTTCGGCCCACCCCAAGGTGCACCCCACCACCGGCGTGCTGCACAATTTTGGCACCGTGGCGGGCCGCAAGCACCGGCTGGTGCTGTACGAGGTGAGCCCGGCCGGCGTGGCACGGGTGGCCCACGTGCTGCCACTGGCCGACGCCCACTTTGCCCACGACTTCGTGCTGACAGCCAGCGGGCACCAGATTTTCTTTCTCACGCCGGTGGCGTTCGATGTGTTTCGGGCCTTCGCAGGGCTCACCTCGCCGGCGGCCTCCATCAAGGTCGATGCCAGCCAGCCGACCCAGATTGTGGTGGTAGCCCCCGACGGCACCGTGCACCGGCTGCACACCGATTTTGGCTTCGCCTTCCACTTCGTGAATGGCTACCAGGACCCCACCGATGGCACGCTGGTAGTCGATGCGCTGCTGCTCGGCAACTACCCCGACTCGGCCAGCATCAAAGCGTATCTGGCTGGCAACCTGCCCGATGACCAAGCGCAGGCGCGGTTCGTGCGCTTCCGGCTCGACCTGGCGGCCGGCACCGTAGCCCGGCAATCATTGGGCGACTGCGAGGGCGAATTACCCGAGATTCACCCCGGCCGCCTGGGCCAGCCCTACCGCTACACCTGGACCATCGGGCGGCCCGCCAGCTCGCCCCAGCCCCTGCTCGACCACCTGCTCAAGCTCGACGTGCACACCGGCGAGGTGCGCCACGCCCACGCGCCCGCCACCCTGTGCAGCGAGCCCGTAGTGGTGCCCCGCCCCAATAGCCAGGCCGAAGACGATGGCTACCTGGCCTACCTGCGCTTCGACGCCAGCACCAGCACCACCGACCTGCTCGTGGCCGACGCTGCCGACCTGCGCACCTTAGCCCGCCTGCGGCTGCCGCACAATATTCCGCTGGGCTTTCATGGGCTGTGGCAGTAAGCAGGGAACTGCGGGCTTACCCTGCGCTTTCTACCGCGCGGCGAGCTTTTCGGCGTAGCGGCTTTTGGCCAAAAAAGCCGGGTAGTCGCTGATATTCAGGATATCATACACGGCCTGCTTTTTATCGGTCATTTCCTGATAGTAGCTCTGGCAGATGCGGTAGCCCACGAAGTAGCCAAGGTCGGCGGGCTTGGCGGCAGTTTCCTGGTCGTCATTGGCAATCCAGTTGTTCCAGTTGGGGCCCATCATTTCCTTGGTAAAATCAGCCCAGATTTCCTTTTCATGGCCCAGGCCGTAGGGCTGGAGGCGAGCGTTGGGCTGCTGGCCGGCGGTGAGCTCAGCCAGAAAATCGGCCATGCCCTCGTTGATGGACCCTTTCAGCAGGCTGCGGTCATTGCTCGGCTTCTGAATGTAGTGAATGTGCTCGTGCGCCACCAGGTAGGGCAGGTCGCTAAGGCTCTTGAAGCCGTTGCGCTCCCATAGGCTCAACTCGCCCAGGGGTACGCTGGGGGTGCGGCATAGCATATCGGCCCCCACCAGCAGCCCGCTGCCCGATATGGTACCGGCCGAGTTCCAACGGCCAATGACGAAGTAGACATTGGGGAAACGGGCCGCCGGGTATAGCTCCTTCAGCTTGACAAAGCCCGCCCTTATTTGCGGGGCCATGGTGGCAATGCGCAGCGTGTTGGGCCGAATAGCCTGGTAAAACGCGGGTTTGGCGCGCTGGTTTTTCACGAATAGCTTGGCCGAATAAATGCGCGCCGCGAAGTAGTCCTGCAAGCCCACGCTGGCCTTGTCAAAATACTCGCGCTGATAAGTAGCCTCGGCGCGGGCCGTGTCTTTGGCCGCCAGGTCGTAGGCGTGCCAAAACCGGGGAATGTCGCTGGTTACCAGTTCGGCCTGGTTTGGGTCGGTTAGGCGAAGGTCGGCCTGCGTCATGCGGCGCAGCACCTGGGCATATCCGGAGGTGGCGCGCAGGCTGGCCAGGTCCGTATCGGTGCGCAGCAGCGCCAGGTTGCGGAAACCCAGCCGCTGCGCCTGAATCAGGGCTTGCAGCGCGGGCGCAGGCTGGCCGGCCAGGGCGCGGGCGCAGGCCAGGTTGTAGTAGACGCTAGCCTTGCTCGACTGGCTAGGCTCGGCGGCGGCCTGCTGCTGCAAGAGCGCCGCCGCCTCGGCGTAGCGCTTGGCGTGCAGCGTGTGGCTGGCCCGCGCCCGCAGCGAATCGAGGGGCACGAGGGTGGTTTGGGCGGCGGCGGCCTGGGTTAGCAGCGCCGCCAGCAGCGTGGGCAGTAGCTTGTTACGCATGTACAAATGCCGTGGTATAGGTCGGGTAATAGTTCGCCAGCTAAGCTAGGGCCGGCCGGCCGGCAGCTCCGCTGCGTGGCCGGCCGGCCCTAGGCCTTGCGGCGGCGGATACTCAGGTAATCAAGATAATATAACACCTTGACCGACACGTTGTTATTGTGCGGTGTATTGGCCACGTTGGTCAGGTTATCGAAGTAGAGCGGGGTGGCCTCGTTGCCGAGCAGGGAGGTGGCGGTGGCATCCTTCCACACCAGGCTCACCTGCGAGCCGGGCGCAAACCACCACACCAGCGACGCATCGACGTTGAAGGCGCTGTAGCTGTTATTATGGTTGCGCTGGTAGCCGGGCAGGTCTTCTTCGGGGCCGCCGGGGTGCAGGCGCGCAAAGCTGAGGTAGCGCACGGTGCTCACGTAGTGGCGCACGCGCATCGTAAACGAGAGGCGGTTGGTAAACGTGTAGTTGGTGGTGAGCGTGTTGGTGAACGTCGACACGTTGCGGCGGCCCAGCAGCACGTCGGGGCCCAGGATGGAGCTGTAGAGCTGGTCTATCGGCTGGGCAAGGTCGAAGCCATCATTTACGTAGGCTATCTGATTCACTTTCAGGCCGTAGTCAAACGTGTAGCGAAAGTTTAGCTTGTCGCTCACGCGGTAGCGGGGGCTCAGGGTGAGGCCGTAGCCCATGCGGCGCGGGCGCTCGAAGCGCTCGTCTGTTTCGTAGGCCCGAATGCCGGCGTTTATATCGTAGGCCAGCTTTTTGCGGTAGTCGGAGGAGGCGTAGTAGCCCAGGTTGTAGCTGGTGGGCACCCGCACGTAGTAGCCGCCCAGCGGCGCGGTGCGCGGCTCGTAAAAGTCATGCTTGGCGAGGTCGATATTCAGGTTAAAGCCCGTAGATAAGAAGCTCTTGGTGAACGTGGTATTGAGGCTGCCGTAAAGGCCCGCATCTTGGTAAAGTAGCGGCTTGAACAGCAGCGACTGGTACACGCCCAGCGTGGTATACAGGTTATTGACCTTCCAGAATTGCTGATACTTATTGTAGTTGACGGTGGCCGACTGGCTCACGTTGTTGTTGCCAAACAGGATGCCCAGGTCGTTGGGGTTGTAGGTGTCCGACTCGATGCCGTGGTCCACGTTCCAAGTCCAGTTGCCCGAAACCTTGCCGTAGTTGAGGTAGTATTTGTAGCCGTTGCGGTCGCTCACCGGGGTTTCGGAAAACATATTTTGGCCGCGGCGCTGCGAGTAGTTGAGCTGGCCGTTGAAGGCGTGCTGGTTTTTCTTATCGGCAAAGCGAAAAACGCCGGCCGTCACGTTGGCGTCGTAGGTGGTGCCGGCGCGCGTTACGTTGGTGTTGATGAGCGACACGTACGAGTTGTGGGGCAGGCTTTGGTCGAGCACCACGATGTTGTAGTTGGTGAGCGGCTGGGTCAGCAGCTCGCGCTCGCGGCCGGTAGCGGTATCGCGCAGGGTGGCGTAGCTGGCCGCCGCCACAGCATTAAACACACCCACGCCCAGCCCCTTGCTGGTGCGCCCTGATACCTTGGTGGCGTTGAGTAGGCGCGTTACGCCGGGGTTGTGGTATAGCACTTCGCCCGGCCCCAGCTGCCCGCTCGCCTCGTTAAAGCCCAGCGGCTGCGCCCCCACCCGCCGCGAGTAGAACAGGCCGCCCTTGTTGAAGAGCTCGGTGCCCTCGGTGAAAAAGGCCCGGTTTTCCTGGTACTGCACCTCAAAGGGCGAGAGGTTAAGCACCTGATTATCACTGATAGTCTGGCCAAAATCGGGTATCAGGGTAGCATCGAGCGTGAAGCTCTCGTTGATGCCCCACTTAATGTCGGCCCCGGCGTTGAAGCTGGTGCTGGTGTTCTGCTTGCCCTGCTCGTTGTAGGGGTAGTGGTTGACGTAGCTGCTCACATAGGGCGTGAGCGAGAGGCGCAGCGGCGGGTGCAGGTCGCGCAGCTCAGTGAGCTCGCCCCACTGGTTCACAAAGCCATCCACGGCGGGCTTCACCTCGTTCCAGAACAGCTGCTGGTTATCTTTTTTACGCTGGCGCATAAAGTTGACGCCCCAGGTCTGCACATCGGCCGCTGCGAAGCGCAGCGCCGAGTACGGAATGCGCAGCTCCACGCTCCAGCCCTTGCCACCGGGCAGCGGGGCCACACGGCTCTCCCACACGGCGTTCCAGGCAAAGTCTTCGCCGTTGGCGGGCGAGTAGCGGCTGTCCATCTGCACGCCCGTGCTCAGCACAATGAAGCCGTAGCCGTTGAGGTGGTCGCGGTAGGGGTCGATAAAAATGGCGAAGTAATCGGTATTGCCGCCGTTGTCGCGCTGGGTCAACTCGTGCCGAATGCTGTCGGCATTGTTCTCTATCAGCTTGGCTCCCACGTACATGGCGGCATCGTCGTAGAGCACGCGCACTTCGGTGGGCAGGCGCTCGGGGCGGCCTGGCCGGGGTCGCTGCTCCGTAAACTGGCTCGCCACCGGGGCGCTGGCCCAGGCTGCTTCGTCAAGCACGCCATCAAGCTTAATGGGCGCGGCTGTGCGCTGAGCGGCCAGCTGGCGGCGCGGCGTAGCTGTGGCGGCGGGGGCACCGGGCAGGCTTTTTTGGGCCGCGGCCGGGGCCAGTCCAATCAGGAAAAGACAGCACAGCAGCAGGCCAATCGGCCACTGCTTGGCTAGTAAGAAAAACATGAGGGGCGGGTGAATAAAAGTGCGGCAGGGCCATAGACGCAGGCATTGGCCCGGCCGTTGTCTGGCGCCCCAAGTATTTTACAGCGCAATTCAGGTTATCGGCTCCGGTCGGACGGCTCTGCCATCAGACCGGTTGTCGCGAGAACAATGGTTGAACGACTGACCAAACGGCGCATCCCTCAACCGGTCGGCCGGCTCCGCCGTCGGACCGGAGCTGGTAACCTGAATTGGAAATGGCGCTAGTAGCGCGAAGCTTCCGCTTCGTGTGTGAGCGGTACCGCGCCAGGGTCGTCCGGCTCTGCCTGCTCGTTGCGCTCGCGCACGAAGCAGGAGCTTCGCGCTACTGCTGCTTGCGAAAAAACACGTCGCCGCTCACCGATTCGAGCTTCACCAGCGGGCCGCCGCCGGGGCCGTAGCTGCCGTGCAGCTCGTAGCCCACGTAGCTTTTTTCCTGGAGGTTGCGGAAGGTTACGGCCGGGTCGGCGTACACTTCGCCGCTCACGGTGTGCAGGCTCAGGTCGGCGCTTTGGCCGGCGGGCCAGCTGGCATCCACGTTGCCGCTCACGCTGGCGGCGCGCACCGGCGCGGTGCCGGGCTGTTGCAGCTTCACATCGCCGCTCACGCTACGGGCCGTGACGGGGCCGGCCAGGGCGCTCAGTAAGATGTTGCCGCTCACCGTGTTAACGAAGATGGTGCCGCGTAGGGCGCTCAGGTCGAGGTCGCCGGTGATGGTCTTGATGCGCAGGTCGGTGCCAGCGGGCAGCGTTACCTCGTAGTCGATGTGGGCGCAGTAGTTGTAGGCGTGGCGGCCCGCGCCGCTTTCCGTGCGCCGGTTGCCGGGCCGGTTCACGTTCACGCCGTCCGAGTTGCTGTTGAAGTTGCCACCGGTGCAATCGCCCGTAAAGTGGCTCTGGCGCAGCAGGTTATCGTCCAGCTTTTCTTCCACCCGCAGCTCGTCGCCGGCCTTGTCCAGCACCAGGCTGTAGGCGTCGTTTTGCTGGTTGTCGTTGATGCTCACCTTGGCCTGCACGCTCAGCCCGGTACCCGGCCGCACCCGGATACTTTGGGCAAATTTCAGGTCCAGCACCACCGCCTGCCCGGCGGCCAGCGTGGCGGTTTGCGATACCAGGCGCTGGGCCAGGGCGGGCGCGCAGCTGCTGAATAGCAGCCCGGCGACGAGTAGAAAGCGATTCATAAGGATAGGTAAGTGACTGAAGTGCTAAAGGATTGTTATTGCGAGGAGGAAAGACAGGCATCTTACTTGCTTTTGCGCACGAAAATGTCGCCGCTAATTGTCTTGAGCGAAAAGGTGGTGCCGCCGCCATTGGCGCGGCCTTCCACGGTTTGGCCGCCCACGTGGCGCAGGCCGTTGCCGCCGCCCAGGTTGAGGTCGAAATCGGTGTAGATTTCGCCCGAAATTGAGCGCATCGACAGGCTCAGCTTGGCGCTGGCGGGTAGGCTCACGTCCACGTCGCCGCTCACCGACGAAATGGCGCTGGGCTGGGTGGGCGTGGCGCTGAACTTCACCTGAATGTCGCCGCTGATGGTGTTGGCCACGATGGGGCCGCTCACGTTCAGCAGCCGCAAATCACCCGATTGCAGGCTGATTTCGATGCGTCCGGCCAGGTCGCGCATCGTCAGGTCGTCGGAGCCGCCCCAGCCGCCCTGAGCAAACGACACGTCGGTTTGGCGCGGCAGGCGCACCGTGTAGTGCCCCTCGTTGCGCCCCGCCTTGCCAATGCGAATGGTGTTGTCGCCGGCCTGCGTCACGGCCAGGCCCAGGCGGGTGTTATCGTTGCCGCCGCTGTACACGGGGCGCAGGCCGTTGGCCAGGGCCGGCGGGGCCTCGTAGCCGCCCCGGCCGCTGATGAGCAGCTCGTCGCCGTCGTAGCCCTCCACCGTCACGTCGGAGCCGCGCATGTCGAGCACCACTTTGCGGTTGGTGGGGCTGTTGAATTTCATTTTAAACTCCTGGGCGCGCAGCGTCGCCGGCAGGGCCAGCGCGCACGCCAGCAGCGGAATAAGGGCAAATTTTTTCATGATAACGTGGAAACGTAGCTGTAGGGCAAGCTTTAGCTTACCGGCGCCAGGCTGATAACTAATTGATTGTTAATTTATTACGGAGCAGATGACTCTAGCGCCGGCAAGCTAAAGCTTACCCTACACTTAAATCAGTTGGCCCAGGCCATTTTCGGCCTGCTGGCGCACGGCGGGCAGCGCATCGCGCCTCTTGGCCAGCTCTTCGAGGCCAGGCACGGCGCGCTTTTCGCGCAGCGTCACCAGCGTTTCGATGAGGGTAATCTGCACGTTGGGGTCAGTTTGCAAGGGCAGCGCCTCCACCAGCGCGGGGCCCACGCGGGGGTCGGCGCGCAGCCGGAACAGCGCCTCGCAGGCGGCCAGCCGCACGTTGGGGTTGGGGTCGGTGTCGAGGGTATGAATAAGCGTGAGCACGGCCGGGTCGTTGGGCTCGACCACCGCGGCCGGGGCTTGGCTCACCAGCTGCAAGCGCTGGCTGGCCGTGGCCGGCAGCTGCCGCGCCGCCGCCAATTGCGCCGACAGCGTGGGGCCCGCCGCCGGCGCAGTTTGCGCCAGCGGTGCGGCCGGCTGGCCACCGCGCAACAACAGGCCCAGCAGCGCGCCAATGGCTACCAGCGCCACGCTGGCCGCGATGCGCAGCCACTGCTGATTGTTATTTTTAACCTGTTGATTATCTTTTGATTGCGCATCAATTTGAGTAGCTACTAACGGCTGGCCACCACGGGCCACCATCAAGCCGGCAGGCAAAGCCGCCGCCAGCTTCGCCTTTTCTTCCTCCAGCATGGCCAGAAAATTATCGCGCAGGGCCAGCGGGGGCACCTCAGCCGGCAACGCATCCAGGTCACTGAAGAGCAGGCGCAACTCGGCCAGCTCGGTCTGGCAGGCGGGGCAAGTGGGCAGGTGCGCGGCCAGGTGGGCCGCCTCGGGCGGCAGCGGCTGGCCATCGGCCAGCTCGGGCAGCCAGGGCCGCAGCGCGGCGCAGGTGGGGTCAATAAGGTGGAAATCGCTAGCGTGGCTCATGGCAGGGTAAAAGCAGAAGTTATTTTTTATAAAGTATTATTTATCAATAAGTTAACTCAGGTAAATTTTGCGAAGCGCATCCAGCGCGCGGTGGGCTTTTACGCGGGCGGCGCCAGCGGTGCAGCCGAGCTGCTCGCCTATTTCGGCGTAGTCGAAGCCCTGGAAGCGGTGCAGCACCAGCACCTCGCGCTGGGCGGCGGGCAGCAGGGCCAGGGCTTCGTGCAGGGCCTGGTGCTGGTCGGTGGCGGCGCGCTGGGCCTGGGCGGCGCGGCCGTGGGCGGCGGTTTTTTCCACTTCCTCCAGGTCGGCGGTGGGGCGCTGGCGCTGGTAGTGGTCGGCCCACACGTGGCGGGCCAGTTGGTACACCCAGGCCCGAAACGCCTGGCCCGGCTGGAAGCTGGCGCGGTAGCGCAGCACCCGCACAAATACGTTCTGGGTCAGGTCCTGGGCCACCTCGCGGTCGCCGTTGGCCAGGCGGGCCAGGAAGCCAAAGAGTGGCCCCTGGTAGCGCTCAAACAGCCCGGTTAGCTGGTCGAAGTCGCCGGCTTGCACCTGGGCCATCAGGGCTTCGTCGCTGAACGTGAGGGCGGAGACGGCGGGCATCCGGGCAGTGGGTAAAGGGTCAGGAGGAGCGGGATTTACTGGGAGTACCGGCAGCGTAGCCATACGTTACAGGGGAAGAAAAAATAGTTTGTAAAAAGCCCGCCGCCGACCGCGCCGGGCACAAAAAAGCGGGCCGGCACGCTGGTATCCAGCCGGCCGACCCGCTCACTATCTACTTGTTTTACAAGTACTTAATTTTCGCTTATGTTGATAGTAAAGCTCGACGAGTTGCCTTTGCCGCTCACCGGCTGGCCCAGCACCTGGCGGTAGCGCGCTACCTGGGCCGGCGTGAGGGCCTTGCCATTCACGCGCCCCCCCTTGTCATTGAGCTGAAAGGAAAAGCTGCGCTCGTCCTTGCTAATCAGGCCATCCTGGCGCAGGGCGGCGCGCAGCTCGGCCGTTTTGGGCGCAGGCGGGGGCGGGGGTGCGGGCAGGGTCTGGGGCGGCACCGGGCCTAGCGGGCCCAAAGGCGTCCGCGGGGCGCGCGGCGGGGCCGGCATCCGCGAGCGGCCGGTTTCCTGCTCCAACGCCCGCAGCTCGGCGGCATCGGCGGCCATGCGGGCGCGCAGCTCGGCGCGGCGGCCGGCCAGCTCGGCGCGGCTGGTTTCGTGGTCGGCTTGCGCGGCATCGCGGTCGGCCTGGGCCGCGTCGCGGTCAGCTTCCTCGGCCGCGCGGTCGGCTTGGGCTGCGTCGCGGTCCGCCTGGGCGGCCGCGCGGTCGGCCTTGCCAGGGCCGGATTTATAGATTTTTAGCCGGTTGTTTTTAATGTAAAAGCGCGGGTCGTTGGGGCGGTGGGCCGTGGCGGACCCCTTCACGTTGAAATGAAATTCGCGAAACGCGCTGCCATTCCCGAAGGTGCGCGTGCTGGCACTCTCCTTCTCCAGCTTGCGCAACTCCTTTTCCATTTCCTGGCGCTGCTCGGTGGTCAGGTCGGGGTTGCGCAGGGCTTCGGCCAGGCCCCGGCGGGCGGTACGAAGGGCATCCTCCCCCACCGTAGTAGTCGAAAAACCGAAGCTAAACGACGAGTTGCCGGGGCGCTCGGGCGTTTCGGGCCGCTCGAAGCGCAGGGCGGGGTCGGGCACCCGCACCACTTCTACGGTGCGCACGGGTTTGGCACGCTTGGCTTTCTTGCCGGTGTTCGTTTCGACGCGCTCGCCATTGACGGTCAGGTTCACGACGCGGCCTTTCTTATCCTTCTCGATAACTACCGTGCTGGCCGGGCCCCGGCGCGGCGGGCGCGCCAAGCGTAGCTGCTCACCATTAAGCACGTCTACGCGCACTACTTTATCCAGCTGGCGCGGCGCTTCGGCCATCGGGGGCGCGGGCGGCGCGGGCGGCAGCGGGGGCATTGCCACCACCGGCCGGCGGGCGGTATCGGTGGGCGTAGCGGGGCGCGTGCCCTGCTGCGGCGCGGCGGCCGGGGCGGGGCTGGCGGCCAGCACCACGCCCGTGCTCAGGCCCAGCAAACCGAGCAGCGTGAGCGAACCCGCCAGCAGCCGCTCGCTCATAGTGGGGGCTTCGGGGCGGCCCAGCGCCAGCCGGCGCACCCGCGCCAGCAGCGAGCCGCGGCCACCCGGGCCAGCCGCTGCCAGGGCCAGGCGGGGCGTGGGGGCGTAGGTGGCTTCCAGCTCGGCCAGGGCGGCCAGGGCGCGGGCCACCCGCAGGCGGTCGCCGCCGCAGAGAGCAGCGGCCTGGTCGTCGCAGCAGTTTTCGCGCTCGGCGCGCAGGCAATGCGCCATAAACCACACGGCGGGATGGTAGAAAAACAATACTTCGGCCACCGCCAGGCCCAGGTTGAGCAGGTAGTCGCGGCGCACAATGTGCGCCAGCTCGTGGGCCAGCAGTGCCTCCAGCAGGCTGGGGCTCAGGCCGGCCACCGCGCCCAGCGGCAGCAAAATCACCGGCCGCAAGTGGCCCAGCACCAGCGGCCCCGCCACCCGCGCCGACTCCAGCAGCGCCACCGGCCGGCGCAGCCCCGCGCGGGCGGCCAGCGCCGCCAGGCGCTGCTGCCACTCGGCGCCCAGCGCCTGGGTACCCGCCCGGCGCAGCCGGCCCGCGTAGAGCAGGCCGCCCGCCAGCCGGCCGCTCATCAGCAGCAGGCCCAGCAGCCAGGCCACCACCACGAGGGGCAGGTAAGCCTCTATCAATCGGCTGGTTACGCGCAGCCAAACCAGCGGCGCAGCTATGTGAGCAGGCGCAGCCGCAGTAGCCAACGTAGCCGGCAACGCGCCCGCCGCCGCCGCGGGCGCAGGGGCAGCCTGGCTGGTTTTTACGGAAAGCCCAGCGGTGGTTTTCAACGCAACGGCCGCTTGGGTTTCAACTATTGAGGCCACCGGGGCCGTCTGGTAATAGTAGCCCAGCGTCAGCCCCGCGGCCAGCACCAGCGTGCCCAGCGCGGCGGCCGATGCGGCGTACCGCACCTCGGCCCGCTGGCGGCGCAGCAGGGGCAGCACGCCCGCCAGCAGCAGCGCCAGCACGCCGCCCTGCCACAGCGAGTGCAGCAGCGCGTATCCCACGCCCCGCACCAGCGCGGGCGATACTAATTCTTCAAGCAACGGGCGCATGGTCATCGGGAGTAGAGGGTGAGGGAGTGGCATTCTGAATCTCAATGTCGTTGAGCAGGCGGCGAATCTGGGCCAGCTCGTCGGGCGAGGTTTTGCGGTTGCCCAGCGCCTGCATCACCAGCTTCAGGGCCGAGCCGCCGAAGGTGGCGGCCACAAACTTGTCGAGCAGCAGCCCCTGGGTATCCTGCTCGCGCACGGCGGCCCGGTAAATGTGGCTGCGGCCTTCATCGTCGCGCTGCACCAGGCCTTTTTCCAGCATCAGCTGCATGATTTTCAAGGTTGTGGTGTAGCCGATTTCGCGCTGCTGGCTCAACTGCTCGTTCACGGTGCGCACCGTGGCGGGGCCGTGCTGCCAAAGCACGTGTAATATTTCCAGCTCAGAATCCGTAGGTTTAGGGGGCGCTTTGGGCATGGTTAACGGCGAAAAAGTTTCGTACGAATGATTTCGTAGGACAAAGGTTATACGACAGCCTTCGTAGTTACAATTGCAATGTACGAAATTTATCGTATAATGAGTCAATAAGCTGATAATCAGTTTAATTATTTTTATCCCCTCGCTTTATGCCTTCGCCCGATAAGTCGCTTGCAGCCTTCCGCCAGGCGTATTTTGGGGCCATCGACAGCTACCTGGCTTGGCACGACGGCTTCCAGTACCACACTGACCTGGCCGGCCTCGACGCGCTCACGCCCGCCCAGCAGCAGCAGGCGGCTGAGGAGCTGCTCGCCGGCCTGCGCGCCGGTACCGCCGACGCCCGCGCCATGCTGGGCCTGGGCCACCTGCGCTACGCCGAGGCGTTGCCCCTACTCCACCAGTGTCTGCGTCAAAGCTTTGCCACCTACTACGCCCTGCAAGCCATTGCCCAGATAAATCCCGCCGGCTTTTACCCGCCCGTAGTAGCCGGCTTGTTGGCTGACCCGACCAAGCAGCACCAGTACCTGGATTTGGATTTGGTGATTGGGCTGCGCGAATGCTTCACGCTGCCGCAGTTGGGCCCACTCATTCCGCCGCTCATTTTCGCCCTCCTGGCTAATAAGGACAACCTCGTGCGTAGCCACGCGCTGCACGGGGTGCGCCTGCTCTCGGGCAGCGCCACCGCCGCCCAGCTGGCCGACTATAACCCGCAGCGCATCAAGGCCGATGAGGTATTTCAGCTGCTCGTCAAGAATAAGGAGCCCCAGAATTTTTGCCGCGCGCAGCAGCTATTGCTCACGCAGCTGCCACCCGAAACGGTGGCAACCTTTCTGCCATACCCTACCTAACCTGCTAACTTACTTGCGCTTACGCACCAGCGTCACCCGCGCCCGGTGGCAAATACCGCCCAGCGGCGGGTTGAACTTCGACACGCTCACCTGCGCCCGCCGCACCTGCGGAAACTCACTCATAATGCGGTCGAGAATGCGGTGAGCCAGGTGCTCCAGCAGGCGGGCCGGCAGCTGCATTTCGGCCAGCACCAGGCGGTAGAGCACCTCGTAGTTCACGGTTTCGGCCAGCTTGTCGGAGGCCCCGGCGGCGTGCAGGTCGGTTTTGAGGTGCAGGTCGACGCCGTACTTATTTCCGATTTTCTGCTCCTCGTCGTAATACCCGTGGAAGGCAAAAAATTCGAGTCCTTCGAGTGCAATCTGTCCCATTATGTCTGAACCGCGGATTTATCGGATTCGTCGGATTAATCGGATTTTGATGACGAAGGCGGGCCGCAGTGGGCCGCAAAAGTAGGACTGCCCGGTGGCCCGCCCTCTGCACGCGCACAAAAAAAGGGCTGCCCACCGGGCAGCCCTCCTCCTATCATTTTAATCCGAATTACATCATCAAAATCCGACTAATTCGAAGAATCCGATAAATCCGTGGTTTAGATTTCGTCAAAGAATGACTTCTCCCCCACTGGCTCGGCCTGTGGCTTGGCCGCCATGCCAGGGTGCGTCATGGGCTGGGGCTGCTGAATTTCGGGGTGGCTGGGGCCGATAGGCTGAATCTCGGGGCGCATGGGCTCCACGTAGGGCGCGGGCGGGTTGGGTACCTGCTCGGGGCCGGGCTGGTCGATGTGCGGAGCGGGCGCAATGCCGGGGTTTTCGCGCGGCGCCTGGGGGCGCTCGATGTCGGGGCGGGGGGCTTGGTCGGGGTTGCGGGGGTCGGGCTGCTGGCCGGGCTTGGGGTTGTAGCCGGTGGGCGCAGTGCCGCCGGGCGTGGGCTGAGTAGCGCGGGCCGCGGGGCCATTGGCGCCGAAGCTGGCGGCGGGCGTGGGCGCGATGGCGGCAGCCGTGGCGCGGGAAGAATCGGTGGTAACGTTCATATCGGGGGTGGGGCTAGGTTCGGGGGCCGGCGCATCGGCCGGCCGCTTTACCTGTACGCTCGCCGCCCGCGAAAGGATGGCCGTGGGGCCGTTTTTGGGGCGCGCGCGGGCGCGCTCCACTTTTTCCAGCGCATCGGAGGCCAGGTGGTGCAGGCCGCGCACCAACGTATCAAGCTGCTGCTCAAGGCTTTGACATTCATGGCCCAGGCCGCTCACTTCCTTCTGCATGTCGGCCACGGTTTTTTCGGCCGTTTGGTACGCTTCGTCCACAATGGCGCGGGCGCGCTGGCGGGCCTCCGACAGGGTTTGCTCGGCCAGGAGCTGGGCCTCGCGGCGGCGCAGGTCGGCGTCGCGCTGGGCCTGCTCAGTGATGGAATTGCCGGTGTCCTCGGCCGTTTTAAGGGTGCGGTAGAGGGAGGACTCTACTTCGCGCATTTTTTGCACGTCGTGCAACGCGTGCTCCAGCTTGAGGCGTAGCTCGCGGTTCTCATCGCCCAGGCGCTCCCACTGCTGCGACACCGTGCTCAGGAAGGCCTGCACCTCGTCTTTATCGACGCCCCGGAAGGACTTTTCAAACGTTTTCTGCCGGATATCGAGGGCCGTAATTTTCATAAGAAGCTGTTAGCCATCAGCTGGTAGCTAATGGCTTTTTGGTATAATTTATAGGAAAGAACTGGTATTGCCCCCCAGAGGCTGCAAAAACACTGCCGGCAGTTGGATTCTGGCCGAAAGCTAACTGCTAGCGGCTGCAACCACCTGCCAAACGGCCAGGCTGCGGTCATCGCTGCACGAAACTAGCCGCTGCTGCGCGCCCGGCCAAACCAGCTTATTCACCGATGTGCCGTGGCCGGCCGCCCGCGTCTTGTCCAGCACCCGCAGCAGGGCCAGGGTGGTGGGGTCCCAGAGCTTAATGCTCTTATCGAGCGAGCAGCTGGCCAGGTAGCGCCCATCGGCGCTGAAAGCCAGGTGGTTGATGGTATACATGTGGGCTACTACGCTGTCGAGGAGCGGGTAGCCCTCGGTGGCGGCGTAGCGGCGCAGGTGGGCATCGCGGCCGGCGGCCAGCAGGTGCTGGCCATCGGGCGAGTAGGCCAGCGCAAAAACCGAGTTGGTGGCCTCCGTGAGCGTGGCTTTGACTTCGAGCGAGTCGAGGTCCAGGACGTAGGTTTTCCAGTCCGACGCGCCCACGGCCAGCTCGGCCCGGCCTTCGTGCAGGGCCAGGCAGCGCAGGCTTTTGTCGCTGAGGCGCAGCAGGTGCTCCACCCGAAAATCGTCGCCGCGCAGCACGGCCAGCGTGCCATCGCCCAGGGCGCAGTACAGGCGCTGGCGGCTTTCCGAAAACACCATCTCGAAGATGGCCACCGGCGGCAGCGCCGTGGCAAAGGCCAGCGTTTTGGTCTGCAAATCAAGCGCTTGCACACCCTGAAAATTATGCCCCAGTAGCAGCAAGCCGCGCGCCGGCAATTCGAGCAGGGCGTACACCGAGCCCGCCACCTGGGCCAGCAGCTCGCCGTCGGCCTCGGGGTGGGCGCTGTCCCAGGCCACCACCATGCCGTCGGCGCTGCCCGAAAACACCCGGTCGGAGCCAGCGCGGCCGGCCAGCGCGTACACCGCGTCGCGGTGGCCGGCCAGGGTGCCGAGGCGAATAGCAGTGGGGCGGGGCGGCGGCGGGTTAGCAAGCATAAGGCCCCAAAGGTCGGCAGAATGCCGCCAAAGTGCCGCTTCCTACCTTCGCCACCCACAAGTTTAGTTATGCCGCTCCACTCGCTCACGCCCCTGCCCGGCGGCCCCCTGCTTGGCCTGTGGCACCTCACCGAAACCCCGGCCGCCCTCTGGCCCCAGCTGGCCGATGCCCCCGCCTACGCCCCGCTGCTGCCCGCCCGCGCCGACGGCCCGCGCCAAGCGCAGTGGCTGGCCGGGCGGGTGCTGGTGCAGCAGTTGCTGGGCAGCCTCATTCCAGTGGGCTGGCCGCTCGCGGTGCTGCGCAACGACGACACGGGCCGGCCCTTTCTCACTGGTTTTAAGCAGCCGGCCGTGTCGCTCTCGCACTCGGGCGAGTGGGTGGCGGCGCTGCTAGCCCCACCCGGCACGCCCCTGGGCATCGATGTGGAAGTGGTGCGCGACAAGGCCCAGCGCATTGCCCGCAAGTTTCTAAATGAGCAGGAATCAGCTGTCTTAGCGCACGTTATCCTAGAAGAAGCCACTCCTGGCACCTCTCCTCAGGAGCTATTCAGCCTACTCTGGAGCGCCAAGGAAACGCTGTACAAGCTGGCCGGGCAGCGCGGCATCATCTTCCGCGACAACCTGCTGCTCGACCTGCCGGCGGGCTCCTGGGCCATGCCCGGCACCCTGCCCGCCCGGCTACGACTGCATAACAGTATTTCCCGGCACCAGATTTGTTATCTTCGACCGGCAGCGGGCTACGTGCTCACTTACTGCTACTAGTTTTTTCATACGTCTAGCCCGCGGCCCGCGCCGCTTATCTTCTTTGGCCCTTTCTACCCCCGTCATGTCTCTTCGCAAAATTTCGATTGTGCTGGCTACCGCGCTGCTGCTGGCTACCGTTACGGTAAGCTATGCCCGCGCCCAAGGCACCGTGAGCGACTTCACGGTGCAAAAAACTAGCGGCGGCAGCGCCTCGCTCAGCGCTTATACTGGCCAAAAAGCAGTGGTTGTGGTGTTTATGAACCCCGCCTGCGCCTACACCCGCCTCTACCAAGAGCGCCTAGCGGCCCTCAACAGCGCCTACAGCGGCAAAGGCGTGCAGTTTATGTTCGTCAACGTGCCCATCAACCTCGACGGCGCCGAGGGCAGCGGCGGCTCGCTGGCCACCTTCACCGACGATGGCGCGGCCAGCGCCGCCCTCAGCGTGAGCAAAACCACCGAAGCCGTGGTATTGCAGCCCTCTGGCTCGGGCTTTGCCGTGCGCTACCGCGGTGCCATTGATGATAACCCCCAGGTAGCCAGCGGGGTGCAGCAGCACTACTTGCAGCAGGTGCTCGACAACGTGCTGGCCGGCCGCCCCGCCGGCGTGGCCGACAAGCGCGCCGCCGGCTGCCTCATCAAGCGGTAAGTGCGTAGTTGAGTAAATGAGTAAATGAGTAAGGGGAGTACGGTTGTTCAAGCTAATCGAACAAC
This sequence comes from Hymenobacter sp. H14-R3, assembly GCF_030063445.1. Classification (GTDB taxonomy): domain Bacteria; phylum Bacteroidota; class Bacteroidia; order Cytophagales; family Hymenobacteraceae; genus Hymenobacter. The sequence goes on from NZ_JASITD010000041.1 coordinate 17,266, forward strand.
CGTACTCCCCTTACTTATTTACTCAACTACGCGCTTACTCCTCGCCCGGCTCATCCTGCTCCAGCAAAATAGACAGCAGCTGAGCAACTTCTTCAGCCTTAGCGGGTTCGTGAAGCTTTTCGAAGCCTACTTGCAGGTTGCGCATAGCGCGGCGCACAATATCGAGGTGCGTGCAGGGCTCGTAAAAGCCAGGCTTCGAGGTGATGCCGAGCTGGCCCACGTAGTGCTCAATATCGGCTTTGGAGAGGATAACGCCTCGGTTGTAGCAGTTGATGTAGAAGGGCAGCACCACCTGGTCGTCATCGCCCTTTTTTACTAAGTACGTCAGCACGAACAAGTTGGGTAAGTTCACACCAAATACCGGCAGGTCAAGGCGCTGGGCCACCAGCAGGTAGATAACGCCGAGCGAGAGTGGGTTGCCGCGCTTGGTTTCGAGCACCCGGTGCAGCATCGAGTTGGCCGGCGAGTGGAAGTGCTGGGTATTGGCCGCGAACTTATGACTGCGGAAAATAACGTGGTTGAGCACCTGCATCTGGTCGGCGGGGTGCATTTCGGGGCGCAGCAGCGTCCAGGCCTCAAAGCGCAGCTGCTCAATGGCGCGGTTAAGGGCCTGAAGGTCAGCGTCGGGATATTGGTATGAGTTGAGCAGCCACATACCTTCCAGCAGGTCCTGGGCACCGGCATCGCGCCACACGCGCAGGCGCTGCTGCAAGCCCTCAAACTGGAGCTGGTGAATAAGATCTTCGAGGCGGCTCTGCTGCTGCGGGTCGAGGGTTTCTTCCCAGGATTCTTCCAGAAAGGGAATAATAGCCTCGCCCAACCCCTGAATTTCGCCCTGAATCTGGGCGGCGATTTCCGGGTCGTCGAGCAGGGAAATAAGGGCTTTGATTTCGTTGGTAGTCATGAATCGCAGATTTTGCGGATTGCGCTAATTTCGCAGGCTGTTCTCTTAAACAGGCGGCTGCGGGGTAGCGCGGCGCGGGCGCATTGCCCTTATTACTAAACAAACAGGACTCAAATCGTTCCCGCCAGCGGTACAAAACCGCACGTGGCACCCAAGCCAGCGAAGGCCGAAGCACCACTCCTCAAGCCAGGCTGGCGAAATTACCCAGTAGCCCGCCAGTCTGTTAACCGCGCCACCAGAATCAGCGAAATCTGCTTAATCTGCGATTTGGCGGAGGTTGGTTTTGGCCAAATCGACCAGCTCACTGCCGCGGCCGTTCATCAGGGCTTTCAGCGCGTAAATGCTAAAGCCTTTGGCCTGAGCTACTTCGATGTGGGGTGGCATGCTCAGTTCCTGGCGGTTCACTACGGCATCGACCACTACGGGGCCGTCGTGGGCCAGGGCCTGGCGCAGCACGCTTTCGAGGTGGGCGGGGTCGCTCACGTGGTAGCCCTGCACGCCAGCCGCCTGGGCCAGCTGGCCAAAGTCGGGGTTGTTGAGCCCGGTGCCGTATTCGAGGGTGCCGGCGGCCTTCATCTCCAGTTCCACAAAGCCGTAGGCGCTGTTGTTGAAGATGATAATCTTCACGGGTACCTTCAGCTGGCGCAGCGTCAGCAGCTCGCTCATTAGCATGGCAAAGCCGCCGTCGCCGCACAGTGCCACTACTTGCCGGCCAGGGTAAGCCAGCGCCGCGCCAATGGCCTGCGACAGCGCCCCGGCCATGCTGCCGTGCACGAAGGAGCCCAGCAGGCGGCGGCGGCCGTTCATGTGCAGGTAGCGGGCCGCCCAGATGGTGGGCGTGCCCACATCGCAGGTAAAAATAGCATCGTCGGCGCTCAGCTCATCGAGCAGGCGCGCTACATGCTGGGGGTGCAGCGTGGCGGCCCCGGCGTCGCCGGTAGCCAGCTCGGCCAGGCCCTTTTCGTCGGCGCGGTGGCGCTCCTGAGCTTCCCGGAGGTGGGCATCATCGGGGCGGGCATGCAGCAGGGGAAGCAGGTGCTGCACGGTTTCGGCCACGGTGCCGTGCAGGCCTACTTCCACGCGGGTGCGGCGGCCCAGATGCAGGGGCCGGGTATCGACCTGCACCACGCGGGCGTTTTCGGGGAAAAACTGGCGGTACGGGAAATCGGTACCCAGCATCAGGATAGCGTCGGCATCCATAATAGCGTGGTAGCCGGCGGGCATGCCCAGCAGGCCGGTCAGGCCCACGTCGTAGGAGTTATTGGGCTCCACGCATTCCTTGCCGCGCAGGGCGTGCACCACGGGCGCTTGCAGGGCGGCGGCTACTTGCAGCAGCTCGGCGTGGGCCCCAGAGCAGCCAATGCCGGCCAGAATGGTCACTTTTTTACAGTCGTTGAGCAGGGCCGCGGCGGCGGCCAGCTTGCCTGGCGCCGGCACAATGGCGCTGGCGGGGCCCAGCGCGGCCAGGCGCGGCGCAGGAGCCTCCGTTTCGAGCAGGGCAATGTCGCCGGGGATAACGACCACCCCCACCCCACCCAGGCCCAGCGCGGCCTGAATGGCGCTCTCGACCATGCGCACGGCCTGGTCGGGCGTCGAAATCAGCTCGCAATAGTGACTGCACTCCTGAAACAGCCGCTCGGGGTGGGTTTCCTGAAAGTAGCCAGTGCCGATTTCAACGCTCGGGATGTGCGCCGCAATGGCCAGTACCGGTACCCGCGAGCGGTGGCAATCAAATAACCCATTGATTAAGTGCGTGTTACCAGGCCCGCACGAGCCGGCGCACACGGCCAGGTCGCCGGTGAGGTGGGCCTCGGCCCCGGCCGCAAACGCGCCGGCTTCCTCGTGGCGCACCTGCACAAACTCGATGCCCTCGCGGGCCCGAATGGCATCGGTAATGCCGTTGAGCGAGTCGCCCACCAAGCCAAACACGCGCTTCACGCCGGCGGCTTGCAGGGTATCAATGATGATTTCGGAAACTGATTTTTTGGACATGACCTCGTAGCTGTTTTTATTAGTCTACGGCGGCTGGCGCAAGGCGGTGAAGTTGGGGAGGCTAAAAGCGCGGCGCTTGCGCACGAGCATCTTACCCAACTATTTGTCAGCCAAGTCGTCCAGCCCAATTTGTTAGTCTTGCTGCGAGGGCAGGCGCTCTTGGCCCGGCGGCACGGCACGGTGCGCCAGCTTATAGGTGAGGGCCAGCACCAGGTTATTTTTGGCGGCCGTGTTTTGCAGCACAAACTGCCCCTGGGCATTGGTGTAGTTGTAGTTGGCCTGATTGACGTAGCCCAGCTGCACAATCAGATGTTTATCAATCTGGTAGCCAACCCCACCGTACAGGCGATTGCGCTCAAACACGGGGCCGCGGGGGTTCAGAAAAATCTCATCGTAGGCCGAGAGAAAAAGCGTGCCGGCGGTAATAGTTTTCTTATTAAGCGGAAAAAAGGCGTTGAGCCGGTAGCGAAACCGCTGACGAAACGCCGTGCTGTCGTCGCGAAAATGAAACCAGCGCTGCTCAATCCGGTAGCGGTGCTCCAGTTTGAGGCGGTGCGAATACTGGCTGAGTATGAGCTGCTGCCAGAGGCGCTTCTCGATGTTGAGCGGGCCGGCTCCCAGGTCTTTATAGTCGGAAGTAGCGTAGCGCCCGCCGCCTATCAGCACCGTAAAGTTGGGGTCGATATCGAAGCTCGCGCCGCCTTTCAGCTCGTAGTAAAAGAAACGATGGGCCAGGGCATCGGAGCGACCTTGCAGCTCGGCGTAGCCGCCCCAGCGGTGCTCGGTGCTGCCCGGCAGCTGCACCGTGGCAATTACCCAGCTGCCCCAGGGCTGCACAGGGTTGAGGGGAGCCGGGGCCTGGGCGGCGGCGCGGCCTGCCAGCAGGGCCAGCAGGGCGCCACCCCAAAAATGCTTGGTCATGGGTGAAGCGGGGCCCGGAACTGGTACTCCCGCTCCCGCCCCCAAAGGTACCGGGTCCGCCGGGGCAGGCAGGCTTTTTTCAGTAAAAAAGCCACCCCAGGCCGTGCAGCAGTCCGCCGAGGCCGCGCCAAGTTTGGGAGGGCTGCGTACGCTAGCCGGGGCCGCATCCACCCCAGGCCGAGGGCCAGAGCGGCCAGCAGCAGCGCATGTGCCCACCACAGGTAGCGAAACCGCGGGTGAAAGCGCACCATACCAGCACCATACGGCTGCGATAGTGCCAGCAATCAACCCAATGAGCCCGAGGTGTGGCCGTAGCTGATGAGCGTGAATGCCAGCCGCCACGCCGCCCGCACGATATAGCCTGGCAGTTGCGCGCGGGCGGTAGCAAGCGACTCATGCTATGGAGCCGGGGGAAGCTTCGTCGCCAATGCCCGTGCCGGAGCCAGCCGCCTTTCGGTGCAGCCACCAGGCTACCAGCAGCCCCAGCCCACCCACCAGCCCGCAGATACCCGCCCACAGCAGAAAATTATACGCCTCCGTAAAGGCGCGGTAGCCCGCAGTGTAGGCAAACAGCACCGCCCCCACGCCTTCCCAGAGGTGGGTAGTAGCGCGCGGCAGCGCGGGCACGGCCTGCGCGGGCAGGCCCACCAGCACGCGCAGCGTGGGCCAGTCCCAGGCCAGCAGCAGCAGATTGGCCAGCAGCATGAGGCCCGTCACGATGGGCGTGCCGGCAAAATCGTAGGAGATGGTGATGACAAAAATGCTGGTCATAATGGGCAGAAACAGCACGGCCCCCAGCGTGGCAAAGCGCTGCGTCAGCAGCAGCAGCCCTACCACGCACTGCGCCACCCCAATAAATTGCCAGTAGAGCCCCGACTGGTACATCGTCTCGAAAAAGTGCAAGGGGCTGTGAACAGCCGCATCAGCACCACTCAGGGTGGTAAAACGCAACCCCTTGATTTTAACGATGCTGGCAAACACAAACGCGCCGCCCAGCAAGTAGCGCGTGTACACGATGGCGAGCCGCAGCCACGCCCACTCCCGGATTGCTTGAATAGTCATCATGCTCAGCAAAGTAGATTATCCCAATGCAACTAATACGCAGATTAGTAACGTCTTACACTCGTAAGCACCGCGCCACTGGCCGTTAGCCGGGCACTGTCGGCTAGCTCGTAGCGCAACTGCGGCGTGGCAATAGTGTTGAGCACCAGCTGACTTTTACTCTGCATGCGCAAGTGGCCGGCGGCAATGCGGTTGGTGGGGTTGAGCTGGAGCTTGGTGGGGCTGCCGCGTGTGGGGCCCACCACGGCGCGCAAGTAGCCCAGCCGGTTACTAATCAACTCAACCTGGCTGCCTTGGTCGGCGCGCAGGGTCAGGCTGTCTTGCGTAAAGCCCTGCACCAGGGTGTTGCGGCCCGTCAGGTTCAGGTCGTGGCGCGGCTGGCCGGCAGCTTCATACGTGGCCCCGGTAGTGAGGGCGGCTAGGCGGGGGCAGCTCACCACCACCGTTTCGCCCCAGCCCAGGCTTTCGGGCTCGTGCGGGAAGGCTAACGCGAGGCGCAGCTGTCCGCCGTGCTGGCTCACGTGCACAAACCTGGCCGCCGCGGGGTTCACCCGCACCCCAAAGGGCCCGGCCATGACTTTGACGCTCAGCGCACTACCAGCCGGAATTTCAATCTCAGTAAAATTCTTAAAGTCAAGCACTTCGTAATTACGCAACGGGTCTTTGTAGGCCCCCGAGCGGTACTCGGTGCGCAGGGCCATGTTGTAGGCCGTGAGCGAGGCCAGCAGCACCAGCAGGGCGGCCAGCAGGTAGGTTGTGCTAGTTTTCATGGGTGGTAGGGGCAAGAGTAGCGGCCTGCGCCGCCCTGAAGATTTCGTAGCGCTGGCTTAATTCGGGCAAACTGATATCGAGCAGCGAAATGGTGTTGAAAAAGGCGGGCAGCTCGTGCTGCAAAAAGCGCTCGCGGCGGTGGGCGCGCACCTGCGCCGCGCCGGCCGGGGCTACAAAAAGGCCCAGGCCGCGCCGGTTATACACCACGCCCTGGCTTTGCAGCAGCTCGTAGGTACGCATCACAGTATTGGGGTTGACTTGCAGCTCGGCGGCCAACTCGCGCACCGACGGAATTTTTTGGTCGGGCGGCCACTGCTGGCGCAGCACCTGCTCGCCCACGTAGCTGGCTATCTGAAGGTAAATGGCCTCGTTATCAGTAAATTCCATGTACTAAAGCTGTTTTTCGGTGAGGCGGGCGTAGGCCGCCGCCCACAGCAGCACCGCCAGGGCCAGGGGCAGTAGCGCCAGCAGCGACAGCTGCTGTGGCAGCTCAACCAGGAAGGGGTGGTCTTTGCCACCCGCGAAACCATTGCCAAACGGTACCGCTGTGTGTAGTTCCGAGGTCAGGAGCTTCCACATCCAAAAGTTCATCATCAGCAGCATCACTACCCCGCCCAGCACGGCAAAGCTGGTTTTGATAATGTGCAGACTTTGGAAATAAATGGCCCCGTACAAAGCCAGAGCGTGCACTAGCGAATAGCTGGCCACCCCCGTCAGCAACGGCCGCCAGCTGCTGGTGAGGTCCAGTATCTGACGGGGAAACTGCGGGTAGCTATGGCCGGCCCATTGTAGCATCAGCGCATCAACAGCCAGAAAAACAGCTATATAAATGACTAGAAACACCGGCAACGAGTAGAGCCAGGCCACCAGGTATTTTTCGAGGTGCGACGCGGGCAGCAACAGCGCAGCCGCCGCCCGCCGTCCGTTGCTCATTTCCGCAAAGACCGTGGCCGTAAACGCCAGCCCGGTTGTCAGTAGACCCGCCATAAAGAGCAGGGTTTGCGTCTCGTTATCCAAGGGCCGGCGCATGAGGTAGGTGAGGCCGCCCACAACCGCCACTACTCCGCCCAGCAGCACGGCGGCGCTCAGCAGGTAAGTTCTCCAATATTCGGTGGTTTGTTTGCGCATCAAGCGCCCGAAGCGGACTGGGCTGAAGTGCTGATTAGCAGGCTGATTAAAGAGCTGGCTCATGGTGCGGGTTGGTGAGGTAAGAAGCCACGGCCGTGCTCGGGCCGGTAAGCGCATTAAAAAGCAGTTCCAAATCAACTTTGGTGTAGCGCTCGCCAAGATTGAGGTTGGCCCGAATAACCTGCTGGCCGCGTACAGAGGGCTCGGCATATAGAATATCCGCGTCGGCCGCGCCGGCGGGCACACTACCAAAGCTGAGCCTATCAGCCAGATTATCGATAGTTTCGTTAAGCAGCAGGTGGCGCTGGTGCAGTACCAGCACCGTGTCAATCAGGCTATCGAGGTCGCGTACTTGGTGGGTCGAAATGATGACGCAACGCTCCTGCCCCAGCGCCCCCGCCACCAGCTTGCGAAACTGCGCCTTGCTGGGAATATCGAGGCCGTTAGTGGGCTCATCGAGTACCAGCAGGCCGGTGTTGGTGGCCAGCGCGAAGGCGATGAGCGCCTTTTTCTGCTGGCCGTAGGAGAGCGTATGAAGATGGGTCAACGCGGGCACATCGAACCCGCGCAGGTGCTCGTGGAAAGCCGCCGCCTCAAAGCGCGGGTAAAAAACGCCCGTGCTGGCTGCCAGCTGCGTGGCCGTAACTGGGGGCACTTGCACATCTTCAGGCAAGAAAAACAGGTCCTCCAGCGTAGCAGGCAGGCGGCGGGCGGTAGCATGCCCCTCTACCTCGCAGGTGCCACTGAGCGGGAAGGCCAGCCCCACCAGGTTTTTGAGCAGTGTGGACTTGCCCGCCCCATTCTTACCCAACAAGCCATAGATGTGGCCCCGGCGCAAGTCCAGGTTAAGGTTTTCTAATTGAAGTACCCGGCGCGAGTACCCGAAATGCAGGTTGCGGATGCGAACCATGAAGAGGGTGTTTTAGTGTATTACTAAACTAGTACACCGCAAATGTAGACAACTTTTTTGCTTATGCCAGCACCGCGGTGAAAGTTCTGTTTCCCAGCTAAAAGCTTAGCAGTTTGGCGCAACTACCAAGTGCTACCGACCTTATTCACAAAGCCTTCATAAACAAAGAAAAGACCTTTTTCTTCGGCCGGTTGGCCCACAATTTCCGTAAGCGGGCAACACCCTTCTCAAGCTACCCGCCCGTTGCCGACGGGTAAGCCAGCTCCTTTCCCACGCATTTCCGCATATGGCAGCACCGCAATTTCTCTTCGCCACGGGCATCGAAAACAGTTACCCCACCATCCAGAACGGCAAAGTGCGCCAAGACGAGATGGAAAAATGTGGCCACTATAAGCTATGGCAGAAGGACTTTGACCTAGTGCAGGAGCTGGGCATTGAGGTGCTGCGCTATGGGCCACCCATTCACACTACCTGGGTGGGACCAGGCAAGTACAACTGGGATTTTGCCGATGTTACGTTCAACGACTTGCTGCGGCGCAACATCATTCCCATTGTAGACTTGTGCCACTTTGGGGTGCCCGATTGGCTGGGCAACTTCCAAAACCCCGATTTTCCGGAGCTTTTCGCGCAGTACGCCGCCGATTTTGCCCGGCGCTTTCCGTGGGTGCAGCTCTACACACCGATAAATGAGATGTACATCTGCGCCGAGTTTTCGGCCCTCTACGGCTGGTGGAACGAACAGCTGGCCAGCGACCAGGCCTTCGTAACGGCTCTCAAGCACCTTGTGAAGGCCAACGTGCTGGCCATGCACGCTATCCTGGCGGTGCGGCCCGACGCGCTGTTTATCCAGAGCGAGTCGAGCGAGTACTTCCACGCTTCCAACCCCCAGGCAATTAAGCCCGCCGAACTGCTGAACGCCAAGCGCTTCCTATCGCTGGATCTGAACTACGGCCGTCGCGTAGACTCCGACATGTATGAGTACCTGCTGGATAATGGCATGACGCGGGCTGAGTACCACTTTTTTCTGGAGCACAACCTGCGACACCAGTGCATTATGGGCAACGACTACTACCGCACCAACGAGCACCGCGTGCGGCCTGACGGCAGCACCACGGCTTCGGGTGAAGTATTTGGCTACCACGTTATTACCACCCAGTACCACGACCGCTACCAGCTGCCCGTAATGCACACCGAAACCAACCTCTGGCAAGGCCCCGAGGGCGACGAGGCCGTGAACTGGCTCTGGAAAGAGTGGGCTAATGTGCTGCGCGTGCGCAACGACGGCGTACCCATCTTAGGCTTTACCTGGTATTCGCTCACCGACCAGGTAGATTGGGATACCGCGCTGCGCGAAAATAACGGCAATCTCAATCCCCTGGGCCTCTACGACTTAAGCCGAAATATTCGCCCTGTGGGCGAGGCCTATAAAAAGCTTATCAGCCAGTGGAAACAGGTGCTGCCCACCCAAACGGCCTGCCTGCAAGTGCCCCTCATTATGCCCCAAGAAAGCAACGCCGCTTGGGCCCAGCAGCAAAAAGAGGCCAGCCAGCAGGCGCAAGCCCAGCCCGCCTCGGCCACCGCCAACGCCCCGCTACAAGCCAACCACTAACAGCGTGGACTCCACGGGTCCGTGAATTGCCTCCACAACTAGTTCACTTACGGGACCCGCAGAGTCCAAGCCACACCGCTCTCCCCCATGCGTTTTCAGGATAAAGTAGTCATCATTACGGGCGGGGCCAGTGGCATCGGCCTAGCTATTGCCAAACGCCTAGCCTCGGAGGGGGCCCGCCTCGTACTGGCCGATATCAACCAAGCTAATCTCGACCAAGCCGTGCCGGAAGTAAAAGCCGCCGGTGCACCCGATGTGCTCGCCAGCCGCTGCAATGTGGCCCAGGAAGATGAGGTAATTGCCACCGTGGCGGCCACACTAGCTAAGTTTGGCCGACTCGATGTGGTGGTGAATAACGCGGGCCTCATGCAGTTTAGGCCCCTCGAAGAGCTCACCGGCGACGACTGGCTGCGAGTTCTAGGCGTGGATTTGCTGGGCGCGTTTTACTTCACTAAACAAGCGTTTTTACACATGAAGCCGGGTGGTAGCATCGTGAACGTAGCCAGCATTCACGCCGTAGCCACCGAGGCACTGGTGGCCCCCTATGCCGCCGCCAAGGCGGCCGTGCTGTCGCTCACACGCTCATCAGTAATTGAGGGTAAGCCTAAAGGACTGCGTACCAACGTAATACTGCCGGGGGCCATTGACACACCTATGCTCTGGAATAATCCTAACGTGAAGTCGGGCGTCGAAAAAATCAACCCCAGCGACGTGGGTACGCCCGAAAACGTGGCCGCCACCGTGGCCTACCTGGCCTCCGACGATGCCGCCTTCGTGCAGGGTGCCGAAGTGCGCGTGGATGGCGGCCGCCTCGACCACTTGTAGCCCCTTACTAAGTTGAGACGGTTAAATATAAACGGACATGGAGAAAATAGCTTCCCCTAGTCATGGAAGCAGAAGAACTAGCCCACAAACGGCAACGAACCGAGTACGATGCGGCTTTTCTGATCAAGATGATTCGCCGCGTAAAATAAGATGGGCAGGCAGCAGCGCGGGTAGCGCAAGCGAACAGGGTACCTTCTATATATTCCGGTCGCTGTGGCTAACGCCAACTGCAACGAGAAGGCTACATAGCCGACCGGCAGCGCTTATGCAGTTAGCTCATATACAGCTGTTTACATGCCCTTTGCATACAAGCTAGCTTCCGGCCGCCTCATATTACCCAATTTAACCCACAGGTCATGGCAGCCAATAAACTAGCCCATAGCCCGCGGTTGCGGCCCCTAGCCAAATCCCAGTTAGTGACATCAACTACGTGGCCTTGGTTACCGGACACTTGGCTTTGACTTTTTCTAATGCTTGTAAAAAATATTATATTTATTATATATGAACATAATTATGACCGCTTTTAACTAGGCTATTATAGTCTGTCAGTTCCCACCCAACTTGCTTGTGCACACCTACCATGGCAGCCAGTGAACTAACGAAGCCCTTATCCATCTCTTGGAACGCGCCCTCGCTATTACCATTCTGAGCCGGCTAGGAAATCGCTATTGCGGAAAGTAGACAGATTGTGCTCAAAACCTCATTGCTACCTTGCGGAACCTGCTTTACTAACACGTTAGTAAAGCGCTTAGAATTATTTGAGTAGCTTATTGCTGAAATGTACAGTGGCTATATCCCATCTTGGGGAATTGTGCCCCGCTTGTGGTCGAACTCCACTGTCTTTTCAACCTATCTTAGCTCACTACGCTCTTGTACCTGACCATCTCATGGTAGCTTGTGAATACCTACTATAATGACTTGGCAACTAGATAATTATAGTCATCAGTTTAGCATTAGTCGCCCCCACTATACTCCGAATACTAAATTATCTGGTTAATTGACTCTTTAGTTTTTGCTGCATCTTCTCCAAATTTCTCCACAAACGGGAGAGCCCCCTGCCGGGCGCTGATAAAAGCGCTTGGGCAGGGGGCTCTCTGTCTAAAGTTGGCGGCGACCGACTCTCCCACCGGTGAAGGCAGTACCATAGGCGCACCGGGGCTTAACGACTCTGTTCGGAATGGGAAGAGGTGAACACCCGGGCTAAAGCC
>NZ_JASITD010000042.1 GCF_030063445.1 Hymenobacter sp. H14-R3
TTCTTTCGCCAGTCCTCCAGGGTCTGGCGTTCCTCAGCGGTCAGAAACAAGCGATAAATTAGCATGACGAAAGCGCTTTTCTACGGAAAAGCCCACCAGACCCAATAAGGTTTTTCAACCACTAGTGTTTCTGCCCGAAGCGGGCCGCTGAGCTACCCCACCACGCCACCAACCAGCGCGACTAAATTAGTAAAAGTGCCGCAGGAGTGCAAACTGCCGGAAAGCCGGGGCGGCCGGTAGTAAGTACGGCTCTGTTTGGCGTAAATGATTGTAGGTTAATAAGTTATTTATGAAGCCTATTTTACTGACCCTTCTCCTCGCCACTCTTCCCCTATTCTTCGCCTTCTACCTAAACGCCGCCGCCCCGCACCCACCTACCAAAACCTACAGGGCTACCCGCTGCACCCGTTACTGCGCCGCCCACGGCTGCCGCCACGCCACCCGCGCCAACAGCCCGGCCTACTTCGTGCTGCGGCCACTGTACGTAGCCACCATTGCGGGGCTCGCGGCGGGCGGAATGGGGCTGTATGCAGCCGTTAATATTGCCTTCTACCTCGTGCTCATTCCGACGCTGCTAGTCTGGCTCACCTACGGGGCGTTGCGCAATGCCCACACCATCCGGCAGCTCAAGCAGTTATGAATATGTTGGCCCGCCTTGTGCACACCGTTTTCTGGTACTGCTGCGATTTTATGGTGAACCTGGGCAACCTTACCCATACCTCTTATAATGAGGCTAATACCTGGGTGCTGCTGCTGCTGATACCGGGGTTGCTGGCGCTACTCATCGGGGTGCGGGTGGCGCAGTGGTTCCGGCTGCGGCAATTGCGGCGGCGGTAGCGCGGTGTACATTTCGCCCATGCTGCCGCCCGGCGAAACCGTCCTCGTTACTCTGCGCCTGCCCGGCACCCTGCCGGCCGCCACCACCCGCGCCCTGGCCGCCGACTTGCGCCAGGCCCAGGCCACCGGCCTCGACCACCACCGCGCCCAAAAGGCGTTTTTTGCCAAGTTCGACGCCGCCCTCGACGGCGCTACCAGCGGCCCGCATTATTTCGAAAACGAAAAGCTGGCCGACGCCCTGGCCGGCGAAATCATGATGCTGGAGGAAACCGGCTTTGTGGTGCACGGCTTCGCCATTTTGCCCGGCCACGCCCACTTGGTGCTGCACCTGCCCGCCCGCAGCGGCCTGGCCCTGGCCAAAGCCCTCGACCTGCTGCACCAGCGCACGGCCGCCGTGTGCCGCCGCCTCGTGCGCCCTAAGCTGCCGCCCGAGTCCCCCTTCTGGCAGCCCGGCTGGCACGACCTGCCCGTGGCCGATGCCGCCGAGCTAACGCGCGTGCTGGCCTACGTGCGCGGGCAGGCCCGGCAAGCGGGCCTGCCCCAGCGCTTCCAGGAGTGGCCCTACGAGCTGTAAAACGGAGTGGCATTCCGTTTCCCGTTGAACGAAGCCGGCCGCCAACAACCGCAACGCGCTGCCCGGGCTAGAATTTTCGTAGGTTCTGGCGATGGCCCCCTCCCTACTCCTGCTACTCGCCCTGCTGCCCACCCCGCCCGATAGCCTGCGCCCCCTCAGCCCCGACCGCCGCCTGGCTATCACCTATGCCAACGACTTTTTCTTCGCTACCGATTATTACTTCACCCAGGGCATTACCCTCGATTGGGTGAGCCCGGTGCTGGCCCGCTCGCCCGCCAACTACCTGCTGCCCAGGGGCCCCGCCAGCAGCACCCACTACCACGGCCTGGCGCTGCGCTACGACGGCTACACGCCCCTCAGCATCGTGGATAAACGCATTCGGGTGGGCGACCGGCCGTACGCGGCGTATTTCTACGTGTCAATGTATCGTATTAATAATCAAATAGTTAAAAAACAACGTCTCACCACGGCGCTGGAGTTGGGCTACATCGGCCCGGCCGCCGGGGGCAAGCTCATTCAAACCAAGCTGCACGAGCTTACGCACTACGACCTGCCGCAGGGCTGGGGCTACCAGATTCGCTCCGATGCCGTGCTGGGCTACCGCGCCACCTACGAAAAGCAGCTGCTGGCCGCCGGCCGCGCGGCCGCCCTCATTGGCACCGCCGACGCCTCGCTCGGCACTCTGCGCACCTATGCCGCGGCCGGGCTGCGCCTGCGCGCCGGCCTTTTCGACCCCTATTTTGCCAGCCTGGGCACGGCCGCCCTCCGCAGCCGCGCCGGCCTGCGCCCCTGGCAAGTGTATGCCGAGGGCACGCTGACCGAGTACCTGGTGGGCTACGACGCCTCGCTGCAAGGTGGCTTGCTTAATCGCAGCAGCCCCTACGTATTGAAAAACAGCCAGATACGCCGCGGGGTATTGCACGGTACCGGCAGCCTGGTAGTGGCGCACAAGGGCCTGAGCTTCATGGCCACGGCCACCTTCATCGGCCCCGAGTTTGCCGGTGGCCGCCGGCACCGCTGGGGCACGCTAGGTCTGGCACGGGCTTTTTAACCAATGAGTGAATGAGTGAGTAAGCAAGACCTTTTTATCCATTCATTCGCAACTCACTCATTCACTCATTAATCAGCGTGCGCGGTGAATGATAGCTACTCCGGCCAAAATAATGGCCATGCCCGCCGCGTGCCAAAGGTTGAAGGCCTCGCCGTCGAGGGCGCCCCAGGCCAGGGCTACGAGCGGAATGAGGTAGGTGCTGGACGAGGCAAAGAGCGCCGTGGAGCGTTGAATGAGCATGTTGAACAGTACCGTGGCCACGGCCGTGCTCATGGTGGCCAGCAGCACAATGTAGCCAAAGGCTGGCCACGCGCCCGGCTGGGTCAACAGCTTGTGTACGAAGCCAGTGCCCAGCAGCAGATAGGCCAGCGCCGGCCCACCAATGAGCAGCAGCAGCAGCGACGTAACGGCTACCGGCGTCATGGCATGCAGGCGGTGCTTTATCACGTTCACGCTCAGGCCGTAGCCGATGGTGGCCACCACAATGTACAGGCCGTACCAGGCGCTGCCCACCCCGCCGGCCGGGGCGCTGGCGTTGGCGCTGCCGCCCAGCAGCATCAGCACCACTGTGCCCAGCAGGCCCAGCGCAATGCCCAGCACGCGTAGCCCGGTTAGGCGCTGCCCAAACAGCAGCGCGCCCAGCAGCAGCACAAATACCGCCGTGAGTGCGTTGAGCACGCCCGCCAGCCCCGAGGCCAGCCGCGTTTCGGCATACGCAAATAAAAACGCCGGAATGAGCGTGCCCACCGTGCCGCTGAGCGCCAGCCACTTGAGCCGGCTGCGCTCGACGCGCCCAAGCTCGCGCAGCCCAAACGGCAGCAGCAGCAGCGCCGCCACGCTCACCCGCGTGGCGCCCAGCTCCATGGCCGAAAACACCACCAGCCCCTTCTTCATCAGAATAAACGACGTGCCCCAGATGAGCGACAGCACCAGCAGCAGCCCCCACGCCGCGGCCGATGGCGCCGGGCTGGCCGGGGCGGGGGCTACCACGGGCGCGGCGGCTACGGCGGGCGGGGCCAGCTCATCGAGGGCGGGAGTGGGGAGGGAGGGTAGCGTGGGCATGCGGCAAAATTACGCCGCCCGGCTGCGGCCGGTGGGGTGGCTAGCGGCCCGCCGCCGTTTCTTTGAGGAAAAATAACCGCATTCTTCCGCGCCCAGCTTCCCACACCATGCCCGCTACCCCGCCACTCGCCCCCACCACCCAAGAACTTGAAAAGCAGCAGGCCGCCGCCGCCGCCGTGCGCTGGGTGCGCGATGGCATGGTGCTGGGCCTGGGCACCGGCACCACGTCGGCCCAGTTCATCACGCAGCTCGGCGCGCGCGTGCAGGCTGGCCTCAAGGTGCAGGGTACCGCCACGTCGCTGGCCAGCGAGGCGCTGGCGCGGCAGGTGGGCATTCCGCTGCTGGAGCCGCGCCGGGGCCTGCGCTTCGACCTGGCCGTGGATGGGGCCGACGAGCTCGACGACCAGCTGCGCCTCATAAAGGGTGGCGGCGGGGCGCTGCTGCGCGAAAAAACTATTGAGACAGCCGCTGACTACCTGCTCGTTATCGCCGACTCGTCGAAGGTGGTGCCGGTGCTGGGCCGCTTCCCGCTGCCGCTCGAAGTAGTGCCCTTCGCCCTGCCCTGGGTGCTCGATGCCGTGGCCGCGCTGGGCGGCGCGCCCGCGCTGCGCATGGACAAAGCCAACCCTGCCGCGCCCGTGTACTCCGACCAGCGTAACTTCTTGGTTGATTGCCACTTCGGCCAAATACCTGATGCCGAAAGCCTGGCAGTGCGTCTGAAAACAATCCCCGGCATTGTCGAGCACGGCCTGTTCATCGGCCTGGCCAAGGCTGCCGTAGTTATCCAGGGCGGGGTGGCGCAGGTGCTCAAGCCCGGCCAGGCGGCGCGCCCCGCCAGCGAATTCACGGACTTACCATAAATATTTGATTAATAGTTATTTATAACAAAAACGCCACACTACCAGTTGGGTAGTGTGGCGTTCTTGTTGCCGGTTGGCTAGGCTGGCTACTCACCTTTCTGGGCGAGCTCGCCGGCGGCGGCTTCGTCCAGAAACCAGTCGGCGGGGCCGCTGGCGGGCGCAATCAGCTGGGCCGGGTACTGCTCCATGTTCCGCTCCGAGCCCAGCACCTCGGCCACGGCTTCGGCCTTGCCGGCCCCGTACACGAGGAAGGCCACCGCCCGCGCCTGGTTGATGAGCGGCGCGGTGAATGTGATGCGGTATACCTGCTCTGCGGGTAGCCATACTTCCTTCACACCCACCGCTTTATCATGCAGCACGGGCGTGTGCGGGAAGAGCGAAGCCGTGTGAGCGTTGTCGCCCAGGCCCAGCAAAATGAGGTCGAAGTGGGCGGGGTTTTCCTGGAAAAACTCCTCTACTGCCACGCCATATTGCGCGGCGGCCTCGGCCGGGGCCAGGCGCGTATCCACGGCAAACACCTGGGCCGGGCGAATGCCTAGCGGGTCAAACAGGGCCTTTTTAGCCATCAGGTAGTTGCTGTCCGGCGAGGTCTGGGGTACGTTGCGCTCATCGCCGAAGAAAAAGCACACTTTCTCCCAGGCCACCTGCCCGCGGTAGGCCTCTGAGGCCAGTAGCTCGTACAGCTTTTTGGGTGAGCTGCCCCCCGATAGCGCCACCGCGAAGCGGCCGCGCTCGGCCATGGCCTGCGCCGCTGCCTTCACAAAATAGGCCGCCAACGCCGCCAAAGCGGCGTCGGCGGTTGGAAATATGTGCAACGCCATGGGCTATTTTTTGCTGCTCAGTGGCAGCGTAAACCAGTGAAAGCCATCCTTGGCCACGAGGGCTTCGGCATCCTCGGGGCCCCACGAGTCGGCCGAGTAGTTAGGGAAATTCTGGCTGGTGCGGTTCTGCCAAGAGGTGAGAATGGGCATCACCAGGTCCCAGGCTTCCTCCACCTGGTCGCCGCGCATAAACAGCGTCTGGTCACCGAGCATCACGTCGAGCAGCAGCGTTTCGTAGGCCTCGGGGGCCTCGCTCTTGTAGGTGCCTTTGTAGTCAAACACCATGTCCACGGTGTTCAGCATCATGTCCACACCCGGGCGCTTGGCCTGCACTTGCAGCCGAATGCTCATCTCGGGCTGAATGCTGATAACCAGCCGGTTCTGCCGCATGGTTTCGGCCGTTTCGGGCGAAAAAATCAGGTGCGGTACATCCTTAAACTGGATGGTGATGACCGAGGCCGAGCGGTGCAGGCGCTTGCCGGTGCGCAGGTAAAACGGCACCCCCTGCCAGCGCCAGTTGTCCACAAAAAACTTCACCGCGGCGAAGGTTTCGGTGTTCGACTGCGGGTTGGCGCCGGGCTCCTCGCGGTAGCCGGGCACCTGCTGGCCTTCCATCCAGCCGCTGGCGTACTGGCCGCGCACGGCCTGCTCGCGCACGGTGTCGGGTGTGAAGCGGCGCATGGCGCGCAGCACGTCCACCTTGCGGTTGCGCACTTCCTCGGCCGAAAAGCTCACTGGCGGCTCCATGGCCACGATGCACAGCAGTTGCAGCAAGTGGTTCTGAATCATGTCGCGCAGCGCGCCCGAGCCGTCGTAATAGCCCGTGCGCTCGCCCACGCCCAACTGCTCGGTCACCGAAATCTGCACGTGCTCAATGCTGTTGCGGTTCCAGAGCGGCTCCATAATGGCGTTGGCAAACCGGAAAGCCATGATGTTCTGCACCGTTTCCTTGCCCAGGTAATGGTCGATGCGGTAAATCTGCTTTTCCTGAAAAATGCAGCCCAGCAGCTTGTTCAGCTCCTTGGCCGACTCCAGGTCATGGCCAAAAGGCTTCTCAATCACGATGCGCGTGCGCTCGGTATCCTCGGTCAGGCCGGCCTTGGCCAGGTTTTCGGCGATGATGGGGAAGAAATTCGGGGCCACCGCTAAGTAGTAGAGCACGTTGGCGGGTGCTTTCCACTCAGTTTCTAGGGCCTTTATTTTTTTACCAAAGTCCTTGTAGGTCTTGGCGTCCTGCACGTCGGAAACCTGGTAGTAGATGTTGGGCGCGAAGCCCTGCCACTGCGCATCGGTTACCTGGCCGCTGCGCGAAAACTCGTTGATATCCTTAAGCATCCGCTCGCGGAAGTCGTCGTCGGTGAGCTTGGTGCGGCCCGTGCCAATGAAGGCAAAGTGCGCGGGCAGCCATCCCTCCAGGTAGAGGTTGTAGAGGGCCGGGGCCAGCTTGCGGGCATTCAGGTCGCCGGTGCCGCCGAAGATGACGAACACCGTCGGCTGGGTTTTCAAAAGCGCGTTCATCTACAGCTGCGGTTTAATGGTCTCCTCGCTCGACTCCTTGGTGCCGGGCATGGGGGGCGTGGTGGGCTTTACGTTGGCCGTGGGGCCGGCGGGCTCCTCCAACTTGGCGCGTAAGCCCGTCCATTGGGTATGAAAAACGCCTTCTTTGCCAATGAGTTCGTAGGTGTGCGCCCCAAAGTAGTCGCGCTGCGCCTGAATGAGGTTGGAAGGCAGCCGCGCCGTGCGGAAGGCGTCGAAGTAGCCCAGCGCCGACGTGTAGGCCGGCACTGCCAGCCCCGCCGTAACGGCCGCCGCAATAATGGCGCGCGAGCCTTCGGCGCTGCCCTGCACCAGCGCCTGCACGTTTTTATCCAATAGCAAGTGCGCCAGCTTATTATCGCTTTCGTAGGCGTTAAAAATGTCGTTCAGGAACGTGGAGCGGATGATGCAGCCGCCGCGCCAGATTTTGGCAATCGTGGCCAGCTGCAAGTCGTACTTAAACTCTTCCGACGCCCGCGCCAGCATGTGCATGCCCTGGGCATAGCTCATTATCATGCTGAAGTAAAAGGCGTTCTCCAACTGCTTGATAATCTCCTTTTTATCGCCGGCCAGTAGCCCGGCGGCGGGGCCGTACTGCTGGGCCAGCTGCTCGCGCAGCGGCTTGTACTTCGAGAGGTCGCGCATCGACACGGCCGCGTCTACCGTGGGCAGGGGGGCCTGCAAGTCCATGGCTACCTGCGAGGTCCACTTGCCGGTGCCCTTGGCGCGGGCCTCGTCCTTGATGTCGTCGAGCAGCAGGTGGTCGGTGTCGGGGTTTTTGAAGGCGAAGATATCCTTCGTGATATCTAGCAGGAAGGACTGCAAGCGGCCCTCGTTCCACTGGGTAAATACCTGGCCGATGGCCGCGTTATCCATTTCCAGGCCGGTTTTGAGCAGGCCGTAGGTTTCGGCAATTAGCTCCATCAGGCCGTATTCGATGCCGTTGTGCACCATTTTCACGAAGTGGCCAGCCGCGCCGGGGCCCATGTAAGCCACGCAGGGCGCGCCATCTACCTGGGCAGCAATGGCTTCAAACACGGGCTGCATGGTTTTGTAGGCTTCGGGGTCGCCGCCGGGCATCATGCTGGGGCCAAAGCGCGCGCCTTCCTCGCCACCGCTCACACCCATGCCGAAGAAATGCAAGCCTTTGTCGGCCAGCTCCTTATCGCGGCGGGTGGTGTCGGTGTAGTACGAGTTGCCGCCGTCGATGAGGATATCGCCGGGGCTGAGCAGCGGCACCATGTCGGCAATCACGCTGTCCACGATGGCACCGGCGGGCACCAGCATCATAATGGCGCGGGGCGTTTTGATGCTCTGCACAAAGGCCTTGGGGTCGGTGAAGCCCTTTACGGGCTTGCCCTTGCCCTCCTGGCTCAGCAGGTCTATCTGCTTCTGGTTTTTGTCGTAGCCGGCTACGGCAAAGCCGTGGTCAGCCATATTCAGCAGCAGGTTGCGGCCCATCGTGCCGAGGCCAATCATGCCGAATGCGTAGTCCGTGGGGGTGTCGCTCATCGTGCGAAGGAATAGGAGTGAAAGCGCAAAGGAAGGGTATACGCGAAAAAGCTCGGCCGGCTGCCCCATGAACTGCCCGTGAAGCCGTCCGGTAGCCGCCCAAAGCCCAGCCAACGTAAGCCAGGACTCACCCTTTCTGGTTTTGATATGCCGATTACCAATTGGTTGCTGGCGGGCCTCGGCTCCCTGCTGTTAGCAGCGGCGCAGTTTGCCACCCCGCCCGGCCTGGCTGCCACGCTGCGGGCCAGCCGCTGGCAGCACCGCCTGCTGCTCATTGGCGCGCCCACGGCTGGGCAGGCCGATTTTCAGACCCAAAAAGAACTGTTGGCCGGCGCCGCTAAAGGCCTGGCCGACCGCGACTTCCAAGTACTGGAAGTGCCTTATGACCAGCTTTCGCCCGCCGACCGCCAGTGCTGGACCCAGCAGCTGGGCCAGCCGCTCCGCGAGTTTGTGGTAGTGCTTGTGGGCAAAGACGGCGGCGTGAAGCGCACCAGCGCTAAGCCCCTGCCCGCCGCCGACTTTTTTGGCACGGTCGATAAAATGCCCATGCGCCGCCAGGAAAGGCGCGACAAAAAATAGGCGTTGAGCCTAAACTAAAACATCATGCTGAACGCAGGGAAGCATCTCGCTCACTTCATTGGATTGATAACCCAACGATGCGAGCGAGATGCTTCCCTGCGTTCAGCATGACGTTCTGTTATTTGTAGCGCATTGCTGATTAGATTTTTACAAAAAAAAGATTAGCCCACCAGTACCGCGTCGCTGGCCGCGATTTCTTCCAGTATAGCGTACACTTCCTCGCCTAGGTTGGCATCAACCAGGCGGGTGCGCCACTGCTTGGCACCTTCTAAGCCTCTGAAATAGTGGGCGTAGTGGCGGCGCATCTCGAAGATGCCGGCCTTGGGGCCTTTCCACTCCAGGCTCTTGTCGAAGTGCATTTTGCACATGGCAATGCGCTCCTCCAGGGTGGGCGGCGCTAGTTTTTCACCGGTGAGGGCGTAGTGCTTCACCTCCCGAAAAATCCAGGGGTAGCCGATGGCCGCGCGGCCAATCATCACACCGTCCACGCCGTAGCGGTTTTTATAGGCCACTGCTTTTTCGGGCGAGTCGATGTCGCCGTTGCCAAAAATCGGGATTTTGATGCGCGGGTTTTCCTTAATTTTGGCGATGAGCCGCCAGTCGGCCTCGCCCTTGTAAAGCTGCACGCGGGTGCGGCCGTGTACGGTAAGCGCTTCAATACCAACGTCTTGCAGGCGCTCGGCTACTTCCTCCACGTTCTGGGTGTCGGTGTCCCAGCCGAGGCGGGTTTTCACGGTCACGGGCAGGTGGGTGTTGCGCACTACGGCGGCCGTCATGGCCACCATTTTGGGGATGTCGCGCAGTAGGGCCGCGCCCGCGCCGCGCAGGGCCACCTGCTTCACCGGGCAGCCGTAGTTGATGTCAATCAAATCGGGCCCCGCCTCGGTGCTGATGGCCGCGCACTCGCCCATGGTATCCACGTCGGAGCCGAACAGTTGAATACCGATAGGGCGCTCGTAGTCAAATACATCCAGCTTCTGCCGGCTCTTGGCAGCCGCCCGTATCAGGCCCTCGCTCGAAATAAACTCGGTGTACATGAGGTCGGCCCCGTTGGCCTTGCACACGGCCCGGAAGGGCGGGTCGCTCACATCCTCCATCGGGGCGAGGAGCAGTGGGAAGTCGGGCAGCTGGATGTCACGAATGTTAACCACGGATTTATCGGATTAGTCTGATTTTGTGGGCGGCGCGGGCCTGTTTGTAGGCCGCCGCCTAGCGCCTGTCATTGCGAGCCTGCGAAGCAATCGCACGCGGACGAGTGCAGAAAGGGTCGTTTGGCTATCGTTCGAGTGCGATTGCTTCGCTGTGCTCGCAATGACAAGCGTCAGGATTGGGCAATGCCCGCCCCACCGAGAATTTATTGCGCAAATTTACACCCCCTTGAACACCCCCGCCCTTATGAAAGGTTTAGTACCCCGCTCCGTTCACCCCACCGTGCAACTACTGATGCTGCTGGGGCTGGCGGTGGCGGGGCTGTGCCTGGCCAGCCTGCTGGCGCTGCTGCTGGCCAATGGGTTGTATGGCATTTCGATGGCGCAGTTTGGGGCGCTGGCTGCCGCGCCCGAGCGCGCCGCGCACGGCTGGGCCGCCCTCATGCTCTACCAGGGCTTGTCGCTGGCCGGGGTGGGGGCGGGGGCGCTGCTGCTGCCGCGGTTGCTGGGGCAGTCGGTGGCCAGCTACTTTGCGCCGCGCCGGCTGGGGGCGGCGTGGTGGCCAGTGGCGGCGGGGCTGGTGATTATCTGCTCGGTGCCTTTTTTATCGGCGCTGGTGGCCTGGAATGCGGGCGCGCACTTCCCGGCCTTTCTGCACGATTTTGAGCTGTGGTCGCGCGAGAAGGAAGACCAGGCCGCCGGCCTCACCAGGTTTCTCACCGATTTTAACACGCCCGGCCGGCTGCTGGTGGGCCTCATCGTGATTGCCATTGTGCCGGCCGTGGCCGAGGAGTTGGTGTTTCGGGGCGGCGTGCAGCGCTGCCTGGTGCAGTGGTTTGGCTCGCGGCACGTGGGTATTTGGCTGGCAGCGGCCATTTTTTCGGCCATTCACGTGCAGTTTTTCGGGTTTGTGCCGCGCTTCGTGCTGGGGCTGGTGCTGGGCTACTTGTATGAGTGGAGCGGCAACATCCTGGTATCGATGGCCGCGCACTTCACCCAAAACGCCTTTCAGCTGATACTCTTGTACTTGGCCCAGGGCAAGCAGCTGCCCACCTCCCTCGACCCCGATTCTACGCAACCCCTGCCCTGGGCGGCCGTCCTGGTATCAGCCGTTCTCACGGCGGGGCTGCTCTATTGGCTGCATCAGCGCTGGGCGGGGCGCACCGAAGTGGCCGCCCCCGTGTAGCGCCGCTGCAACCACCTAGCTTTCTTTCTCCACCTAGTTTTCTGCCCGATTTGAATTCCGACGCTACCCTTACCCCTGCCCCCGCCGATAAGCCCAAAGGCCCCAGCAACCTGCGCCTGCGCGCCATTTGGGGGGCGCTCGCGGCGGTGCTGCTCATTAGCTGCACCTTCGGCGGGCCCATCTCGTTCGGGCTGTTTTTCGCGGCCGTGCAGGCGGTGATGCTGAAGGAGTTTTACCGGATAATGCGGGCGAAAGGCTATCAGCCAGCTTTTTGGTGGGGAATAGTAGTGAGTTGCTTGGCCTTCTTGAGCGTCACCTATACGCTACTCATAGCTTCTGATAAAGCTGCGTTTTTTAAGCTGCCAGATGGGTTAGATATGGTTGTTGTTCTTGGTACTGGAATAGCGCTGCCAATCCTGACCCTGCTTTATATTGGCCTACCAGTTGCCTTGATAATTAGAGCTATCGTGCTGTGGCCCAAAGAGCAGTCTTTTGATAATATTGGGGTTACGTTGCTGGGCTTATTATACGTAAGCCTGCCAATGACCTTGCTTAACTACTTGGCTCTAAGTGTGAATTGGTTAGGTAATAGTGCGTACGAATCCCACTTTGCGCCCGGTCGCGTTTTCTGCCTCATCCTCTTCGTGTGGGCAGCCGATACCGGGGCCTATTTCGCTGGCAAAAACTTTGGCAAGCACAAGCTGGCCCCCAGCATTTCGCCCGCCAAAACCTGGGAGGGCTGGGCCGGTGGCGCAGCCCTCGCGCTGGCCACGGGCTGGGCGGCGGGCTATTTTCTGCCCGATATTCCGTTGAGTCACCGGCTGGTAGCGGCGGGCGTGGTGGCCGTATTCGGCCCGCTGGGCGACCTGGCCGAGTCGATGCTCAAGCGCAGCGCGGGCGTGAAAGACTCGGGCACCTTCCTGCCCGGCCACGGCGGGCTGCTCGACCGCTTCGACGCCTTTTTGCTGGTGCTGCCGGTGCTGGCGCTGCTGCAAGTGCTCTTTGGCTGAGCCGTAAATGAGTAGGGGAGTAGCTGAGTAAGGTAGTCGCACGGCACTTTACGCAGTTATTCCCCTACTCATTTACGGCGAGTGTACCTTTGCGGCGCTTTTTCGTAAGCAACTGCATTCTTTCCCTTCCCACCCACCCCTCACTTTTTACCTTCTCAGATGGCACCCACCACTGTGTATAAAGAACCGGCCCCGCAGGTTGGCAACACCGAAAATCCGCTTGAGTCCATGATGTCGCGCTTCAATGTGGCGGCCGAAATCCTGGGCCTTGATGACGCCACCTACGAAGTGCTCAAGGCAGCCGATAAGCAGGTTATTGTGCACTTGCCCGTGTCGATGGACGATGGCAAGGTGCGCGTGTTTGAGGGCTACCGCGTGGTGCACAACACCATTCTGGGCCCCAGCAAGGGCGGCATCCGCTACGATAAAAACGTGAGCCTCGACGAGGTGAAAGCCCTCGCCGCCTGGATGACCTGGAAGTGCGCCGTGGTGGACATCCCCTACGGCGGTGCCAAGGGCGGCATCATCTGCGACCCCACCACCATGAGCGTGGGCGAGCTGGAGCGCCTCACCCGCGCCTACACGGTGTCGATGAAGGACGTATTTGGCCCCGACCGCGACATTCCGGCCCCCGACATGGGTACTGGCCCCCGCGAGATGGCCTGGATTATGGACGAATTCTCCAAAACCGTGGGCTCTACCGCCTCGGCCGTCGTAACCGGTAAGCCTCTGGTAATGGGCGGCTCGCTGGGCCGCACCGAGGCTACCGGTCGCGGCGTGATGATTTCGTGCCTGGCTGCCATGGGTAAGCTGGACATGAAGGTGGAAGACACCTCCGTGGCTATTCAGGGCTTCGGCAACGTGGGCTCGTGGACGGCCAAGCTGATGTTTGACAAAGGCCTGACTATCAAGGGTATATCGGATATTTCGGGTGCCTACTGGAACGACAACGGCATTAATATCGACGAGGCTATTGCTTACAAAAACGTGCACGGTGGCCGCCTCGAAGGCTTTGAAGGTGCCACGCCCATGGACCCCAGCAAGCTGCTGACCTCGGCCGTTGACGTCATTGTGCCCGCCGCCGTGGAGGATGTGATTACCGAGCACAACGCCCCCTTTATCCAGGCCAAGCTTATTGTGGAGGGTGCCAACGGCCCCACTTCGGCTTCGGCCGACCCGATTATCTACGAAAAAGGCATTTCGGTAGTGCCCGATATTCTGGCCAACTCGGGCGGGGTAACCGTGAGCTACTTCGAATGGGTACAAAACAAGCAGGGCTTCAAGTGGAGCCACGAAATGGTGACCGAGCGCGCCGACCGCATCATGAACGATGCCTTTGAAAAAGTGTACGCCACCAGCCAGAAGTACAACATCTCACTGCGCATCGCCGCCTACGTAGTAGCCATCGATAAAGTAGCCCAAACCTACAAGTACCGCGGCGGCTACTAAGCCCATCGCAGATTCAAACGGATTGAACGGATTTCGCAGATACGCCCGCTGCGCGGGCTGACTACTGGGGCGTTAATTAAGTAGTTTGTTCGTTTGGTTTGTTGCGCGTTGCTTGAAATACGGAAAGGCGCGGGTCGGTTGGCCCGCGCTTTTCTACTTTTGGAGAATGAAGCATGGCTTGCTAAATCTTTTACAGCCCGCTCACGTTTCTCCAAGACCCATCCATCCCGCCAAAAAAGCGTAGTCAGCCCGCGCAGCGGGCGTATCTGCGAAATCCGTTTAATCCGTTTGAATCTGCGGTTCGGAAGCCGTTAAATCTGTTTGAATCTGTGATAAAAATACATAAAGAAGGTCGGCGCATCCTGTTTGTGACGCTGCTGGTGCTGCTGGCCCTCAACCTCTTGCTGAACCGCTACAACGGGCCCAACGTGGTATTCAATCGCATTTTTGCGGGCGCGTCGGTCGTCGCGTTCCTGATGCTGCTTCAGTTCTTCCGTTCGCCGTTCCGGCGGCTGCTCACCCACGAAGACCTGCTGCTGGCCCCGGCCGATGGCAAGGTCGTTGTAATTGAGGAAGTGTATGAGGGTGAGTACTTTGAGGATGCGCGCCGCCAGATTAGCGTGTTTATGTCGCCCATCAACGTGCACATTACCCGCAACCCGGTGTCGGGCATCGTCAAGTATTTCAAGTACCACCCCGGCCAATACCTGGTGGCGTGGCACCCCAAAAGCAGCACCCAAAACGAGCGCACCACGGTAGTAGTCGAAAGCGACGCCGGCCCGCTGGTGCTCTTCCGGCAGATTGCCGGGGCCATGGCCCGCCGCATTGTGTGGTATGTGAACGAGGGCGACGAAGTAAGTCAGGGTGAGGAGTTTGGCTTCATCAAGTTCGGCTCGCGGGTCGATATTTTCGTGCCCCTCGACGCCGAGATTAAAGTAGAGCTGGGCCAGAAAGTGAAGGGCGGTGAAACCGTCATTTGCCAGCTGGTGGGCTAATTACTACGTAGTATTCAGCAGCTGGTACCCGGCGCAAGCCGCAAAAAGCCCGGCCGGCCTTTTCCTTGCGGAAAGAGCCGGCCGGGCTTTTTGGCTTGTAGCGTAACTGCTTAGCGCTGTTGCATTTGCTGTTCTATCTGCTCTTTCAGCTGCTGGGCCGTGCCGGGGTTGAGGAGCAAAACCACGAAGATGACCAGCATAAAAACGCCCAGCGGCAGCAGCCAGTTGCGCGGCTGAAACTGGTAGGTGCCAATGTAGCGCGGCCAAAACCACCACACGTAGGCCACGATAACGGGCAGGTCGATGAGCGGGGCTATCCAGGGCGAGAACAAGTGCTGGGCAATCAGCCACTTCAGCAGTAAGGCCCGGGCAATAACGTAGGCTACCACGAAGGCCACCAGCCAGATAATGATGTTGCCCTTCTTGAGCCGGTACAAGTTGAGCGCCAGCAAGACAGCACCCGCCACCACCGAAAGGGTAGCCGAAACCACCACAATGCCCGCTGGCGAAAAGAGGCGCGGCAGGTCGGCCACGTCGGTTTCGGGAGCTTCGGCGGCCAGGGCGTCGGCGGCGGCCTGGGCCTTTTGCACCACCGCCTCCAGCTGGGGGCGCAGGGCAGTATCCTCAGGCGCGGGCTGGCCCCGCTGACGCAACTCGTTGAGCGCGGCCAGCACGGCTTCTTCGCGGTACTGCGCGTGGCCGGTCACGTATTCGCGCAGCGCCGCATCGGGCTTGAGGGCCATCTTGGCCGCGTAGTCTTCCATAGGTAATGAGCAGTGAGTAATGAACAGTGAGCAGTTGCTAAGGTGCTAGTAGTGAGCAGCTGACCAACTGTTCCTTGCTCACTGTTCACCATAAAATTGCAAAAGGGCTGCGCCCACCCGGTGTACATCCTCAAACGAATTATAGAGCGGTACGGGTGCAAGGCGGATGACATTGGGCTCGCGCCAGTCGGCGATGATGCCGCGGGCGGCCAGGTAGTCGAACAGCTCGCGGCCGCGCTCGTGCACCAGCAGCGACAGCTGGCCGCCACGCTGGGCGGGGTCGGTGGGCGTAATTATCTCCAGCTTGGTTTTTGGCAGTTGCAGCTGATTGATAAGGTATTCGAGGTAGCCGGTAAGCTTTTCACTCTTGATGCGCAGCGTAGCCACGCCGCCGGCTTGGTCAAACAGCTCCAGATTGGCGCGGTGCACGGCCATGGGCAGCACCTGCCCGCACGATAGCTGCCAGCCCGACGCGCCCGGCGACGGCCGAAAGCCCGGCTTCATCTGGAAGCGCTCCTGGGGGTCGTGGCCCCACCACCCAGCCAGGCGCAGCAAGTCGGGCTGGTGCGCGAAGCGCTCGTGAATAAATACGCCCGACGTGCCGCCCGGCCCCGAGTTGAGGTACTTGTAGGTGCACCAGCAGGCAAAGTCCACGTCCCAGTCGTGCAGGCTAAGTACCACATTACCAGCTGCGTGCGCCAGGTCGAAGCCCACTTTGGCTCCCACCGCGTGCCCGGCCCGCGTAATGGCCGCCATATCAAACACCTGCCCCGTGTAGTAGTTGATGCCCCCAAAAATGACGGTGGCCAGCGAGTCGCCGAGCTCCGCTATTTTTGCCTCAATGTCCTCCGTGCGCAGGGTGTGCTCGCCGGGCCGGGGCGTGAGTTCTACAATGGCATCGGTGGGGTCAAGCCCGTGCAGGCGGGCCTGGCTTTCGAGCGCGTATTGGTCGGAGGGGAACGCGCCGCCCTCCATCAGCACCTTGTAGCGGGTGGCGGTGGGCTGGTAAAACGACACCAGCAACAGGTGCAGGTTTACCGTTAAGGTATTCATTATCACCACTTCCAGGGGCAGCGCGCCCACCACGCGGGCGGCCGATTCGGCCAGAGCATCCTGGTAAAACATCCAGGGCGACTCGCCGTGGAAGTGGCCCTCTACGGCCTGGGTTTCCCACGACTTAAACTCGGCCTCCACGGCGGCGCGGGCGGCGCGGGGCAGCAGCCCCAGCGAGTTGCCGCAGAAGTAAGCGGTCGGCTGGCCATCGGGGCCGGGCGGAATGTGAAATTCCTGCCGGAAGGTGGCCAGTGGGTCGGCCGCGTCCTGGGCGGCGGCAAAGGCGGGAGAAGCGTCGTAAGTCATGCGGGTGGGAAGTAGCGTGGACTCTGTGAGTCCACGCGTGGGTCGTTCAGGTTCGTTTAACGTGCGGACTCGCAGAGTCCACGCTACAGCTACATTTTTTCGATAACCATGGCAATGCCCTGGCCCACGCCCACGCACATGGCGGCGAGGCCGTAGCGCACGCCCTCGCGGCGCTGCATCTCGTGCACCAGCGTGGCTATGATGCGCGCGCCGCTGGAGCCCAGCGGGTGGCCCATGGCAATGGAGCCGCCATTTACATTCACCTTGCTCATGTCGGCCCCTAGCTCGCGGATAACGGCAATGCTCTGAGAGGCAAAGGCTTCGTTTAATTCCAGTAAGTCCATGTCGGCCAGGGTGAGGCCGGCGCGGGCCAGCGCCTTGTGGATGGCCGGCACCGGGCCCATGCCCATGATGGAGGGGTCAACGCCCGCCACGGCCGACGAGATAATGCGGGCCAGCGGCTTGAGGTTGTAGCGCGCCAGGGCGTCGTCGCTCACCAGCAGCGCCGCCGCGGCGCCGTCGTTGATGCCCGCCGAGTTGCCGGCCGTTACGGTGCCGCCGTCGGGCTGGAAGGCAGGCTTGAGGGTCGCTAGCTTTTCGAGGGTCGAAATGCGGGGCTGCTCATCGGTGTCAAACAGGGCCGTGTCGCCCTTGGGCTGCGGCAGAAACACGGGCACCAGTTCCCTGCGGAACCGGCCTTTTTCGGCCGCACGGTGGTATTTGCGCTGGCTCTCGAAGGCAAACGCATCCTGTTCCTCGCGGGTGATGCCGTACTTTTTGGCCACGTTCTCGGCCGTGTCGCCCATGGTGTAGGGGTAGTGCTCCTTGGCCAGGCGCGGGTTCACGAAGCGCCAGCCCAGCGTAGTATCGTGGGCCATAAAGTCGCGGGCAAAAGCCGTGGCTGACTTCGCCATCACAAATGGGGCGCGGGTCATGCTCTCGGCCCCGCCGGCCAGGTACACATCGCCCTCGCCGCATTTAATGGCCCGGAAGGCATCCATGATACTTTGTAAACCACTAGCGCACAAGCGGTTAACTGTATTTCCGGGTACCGTTACGGGCAGGCCGGCCAGCAGGCCCGCCATGCGAGCCACATTGCGGTTGTCTTCGCCGCTTTGGTTGGCGGCGCCCATTATCACGTCTTCTACGGCGCTTTTGTCGAGGCTGGGGTTGCGGCGCAACAGCTCGCGCAGTACGAGGGCGGCCAGGTCGTCGGGGCGAACGCTGCTGAGCGCGCCGCCAAATTTTCCAATCGGGGTGCGCACGGCATCCACGATATACGCATTGGGCATTCCGGTAGTATCGTTGGGGCGAAGCGAGTCCGCCGGTTGAGGGCTAATTTTGGCCTGGCAACGCGCACTGGCGCGGGGCTTTTCCACAACCGCAAAGATGATACAAAGAATTCAAAGCGTTTTTTTGCTGCTGCTGGCATTGGCCATGCTGAGCATGCTGGCCCTGCCGCTCTGGCACAAGGTAGACGGCCTCACCCACCAGGAACTAACCCTCACGGCCTTCGGCTTCACCGCCACCGGCATGCCCGAACCCAAGGGCCTGGGCCCCATCTTCCTCATTGCGTCCTTCGCCATTGCCTCAGCCTTGACGGCTGCCCGCGAGATTTTCCTGTTCCGCAACCGCATGGGGCAGCTCAAGTTGGGTATGCTCAACCTGCTCTTCATCATGGCTACGTTTGGGTTGCAATTCTACTTTTCCAACAAAGGCGAAACGCTGCTCAACCCCAAGCTGGAGGGTGCCTTTCAGCCGGCCTTTTACCTACCCACGCTGGCCCTCATGCTGAATCTATTGGCTAATCGCTTTATTCGCAGCGATGAGAAGATGGTGCGCAATAGCTACGACCGCCTGCGCTAACTATCAGCACAACAGTTAGTTAAAACGCAAAAGCCCCGGCTGCCAACTTGGCGGCCGGGGCTTTTGCGTGGGGGTGTTTTAGGTTGGAAAGAGCGGGGTAGTCGGGTTAGTCCTGGGGTAAACCCACGGCTTGCTGCAAGGCACGCACGCTGGACTGGGATTGCAGCACGCCATACACGCGGCTGAAATTCTGGGGGTCGCTGAGGTGGGCGTAGCCGAAGCGGGCCAACTCAATGCGCGACTCATCATGGGTGAAAGCTTGGAGGAGCTCGGTTAGCTCGTCGGCGCGTAAGCTGCTCTGAGCCAGAGCTTCCGTGGCGGTGCGCAGGCGCTCGGTTTCGGTGGGGCGCTGGCGCAGGTCCTGGGCCAGGTCGGCGGCATCGCCCTGGGCGAGGGGCTGCAAGCTGGTAGTCGTGCCGGAGCCGGGGTAGTAGCCACCGCCGTTGCCGGGGCCCTGGTTGGGGTAGCCTCCGGGCGCGTTGCCGTAGCCACCGGGGTAGCCAGGGCCAGGGTTGTTGGGCGCGTTGTAGCCGCCATTGGGCTGGCCGCCGCCGGGGTAGTTGGGAGCCGGCTGATTGTAGCCGCCCAGCCCGTTGCCAGGAGCGCTCCGGGGGTCGTAGCCGGGGCTGGTAGCGTAGCCGCCCTGGTTCGGAACCATAATCGGCGGCTGGCCCTGGCCATCGTAGCCGTAGGGCGCGTAGCCCTGGCTATAGTAGCCACTTGGCCCGCCGTAGCCGGGGCGACCCAGCGGCAGCACACCCACCTGCCGCAGCTGCGGGCCATAGGGCCGTAGCACGAGTACGTAGTCGGTTTCGAGGCCGGGTTGCAGCCACACGCTGGTGCGGTAGCGCAGCGGCGGGCCGTAGCCATTGGGCACGCTAAACTCGGCCCAGTGCCGGCCGGGTTGTAGCAGGTCTACGTGCACCTGGCGGGCCAGGGGCCGGGTCAGCAGCCGCCCATCCAGCACTAGGCCAAAGGGCTGGCCCCGCTCAGCGGTAATGGTGAGGTTGGCCGGGGGTGCGGCCAAGGCTGGTACCACGGCCACCGCCGCTAAAAGGGCGGCCACTACCAACGTAAAAAGCCTGTTCATAACCGGTGAGATAAAGGAGTGGGCGGCGGGTTTTGCCGGCTTCTCTTACCTCAAATCCAAACGCCGTGCCAACAAAAAAGCCCCCGCATCGCGGGGGCTTTCCGACTCTCATTCAGAACTTGCAATTGATTCGTAAGTAATTGATAAATAATTACTTATCTATACGTGTCACCTTGAACTCGGTGCGGCGGTTGCGCTGGTACTCGGCTTCCGTCTTAGCGTTTTTCACAATGGGCCGGGTTTCGCCGTAGCCGCGGGCCGTGATGCGGCTCTGGGCGATGCCTTTGCTCACGATGTAGGCTACGGCCGCTTCGGCGCGCCGCTGGCTCAGCTTGAGGTTATAGGCGTCTTTGCCGCGCTGGTCGGTGTGCGAGCTTAGCTCGATGTTGATTTTGGGGTTATCCTGCAAGGTGAGCACCAGCGTATCGAGACGCAGGGCGGCATCAGGGCGGATGTTGAACTTGTCGTAGTCATAGAAAATATCCTTGACCTCAATGGCGCGGTTTACCACTATCTTATTGAGCGTCAGCGTCACGGGTAGCCGGATTTCGGTTTGCGGCTGGGTCAGTGTTTCCTGGCTGGGGTAGCGTCCCACGGTGCTCAGGCTGGTGCGGGCCGTGAAATCGTTATTACGGTCGGCGAAAAGCGCATAGGTCTGGGCCGAGTCGAGCCGCGCCGAGAACTTGCCATCGGGGCCGGTGAGCACGTCCTGCTTTTGCCCGCTGCCGCTGGTGATGGTCACGGTTTCGCTGGGTACTGCCGTGGTGGTGTTGGCCTTCGTGTCGCGCTCCAGCACCGTGCCATCGACGTAGAAAATAACTGTCTTGCGTGCCTTTTTCTTAAACGTGTATAAGTCGTCGGAGCCCTTGCCGCCCTCGCGGTTGGAGGAAAACACGCCCACGCCCGGCGCGGTAAAAAAGGGCGCAAAGTCGTCGGCCGCCGTGTTCATGCCCGCGCCCAGGTTGACGGGCTTGCCGCCCTGCACCTGAAAAATATCGAGTTTGCCGAAGCCCGGGTGCCCGTCCGACGAGAAGTACAGCGTGCCATCGGGCCCTACGCCGGGGAAGTTGTCGTTGCCCACCGAGTTGATGGTTTCACCCAGGTTCTCGGCCGCCGAAAAGCGGCCGTTGCTGCCCAGCGTGGCCTTGTACAGGTCGTTGCCGCCCAGCCCGCCCTTGCGCCCCGAGGCGAAGTAGACTGTGGTGCCGTCGGGCGCGAAAACCGGCGCAAAGTCGTCGGCCGTCCGGTCGTTGATGTTCGCCAGCACCGGCTCGACCCAGGCCCCGTTGCGGTAGTATGAAATCCACAAATCCACGCTGCGGTAGCCCTTTTTCGAACCATCGTTCGAGCGGGCAAACACCATCGTTTTGCCGTCGGGCGTGTAGGTGGCGCTGGCTTGCAGCTCGTTAGCGTTGTTGAACAGCGGCTCCAGCTTGCGCGGGGTGCCGCCGGTCATGGCCGCCGGGTCATCAAATTTCTGCGCGTAGAGGGCCGTAAAGCGCTCGCCGTTGCCGGGGTAGGGCTTGCCATCGCGCCCCGAGGCAAACACCAACTCGCCGCTGTTGGGCATGCGGGCCGCCGAAAAATCGGAGCTAGGTGAGTTTACCGCGTCGAGCGGGGCCACGTCGTAGGCGGCGGCCGTGCCGGCCAGCGCCTTGCTGGCGTTAGCGCTGCGAGCAGCGGCTTCGGCATGGCTGGCCAGGGTACGGTTAGTGCCGCTTTGGGCGTAGGTGGTGAAGCGCGTGGCGGCCTCCTC
Organism: Hymenobacter sp. H14-R3; assembly: GCF_030063445.1. Taxonomy (GTDB): domain Bacteria; phylum Bacteroidota; class Bacteroidia; order Cytophagales; family Hymenobacteraceae; genus Hymenobacter. Next base: position 21,456 of record NZ_JASITD010000042.1, read on the forward strand.
AAACTTGCCGCCGGCTTGCAGCGCCTCGGCGTAGCGGTAGCCGAGGTCGGCGGTGCGGGCGTTGCCATCCACGGCGGCCTGGTAGTAGGGCAGGGCCTGGTCGATGCGGTTGGACAGCCGGTAGGCCTCCGCAATGCGGTAGTTGGCGATGGCCGCGCCCTTGCCCTTGCCCTTGGTTGCGTCGGCCTTGTAGAGCGGAATGGCCGCCTCGTATTCGCCGCGCATGAAGCGCTTATCAGCCTTGCTCAGCTTGCCCGAACTGGCGCAGCCGCTTAATGCCACGGCCGGGCCAGCCACCCCGAGTAATACTAGTTTTCTGAGGGACGAGGAGCGGGTAGGGAGAGCCATGCAGCCGAAATAGCGAGTCTATTGGTTTACTAAACAATAATACAACCGTTTGGGCGGGCCCGTTCGTGCCTCGCCTTCAGCTAGGCCGCAAAATAGGTAGCTAGCCAGGTTTGGCCGGCTGGGGCTGGCCACTGCTCGTCCAGTTCGCTCTTGGTAGTCAGCGTGTTATTGAAGTACAGCGTATTAACCTGCACCTGCCCGGCGGCAATGGCCGCGCGCAACTCGGGCCGGGTGAGGAAGCTCAGTTCGCCATTGCTCAGAAACGCCATGCGTGACTTTTCCAGCAGCGTCAAGCCCAGCCGCTGTTCCAGCTCCTGCACAAAGCGCACCGACGCGTCGATGGAGCAGCCGCTGGCCCCGGCTACCGCCTCGTCGAGCCCAATCACCAAAAACTGCCGGTGCAGAAACTGCGCCGAGGCCGCCAGCTGCCGCCCGTGGCTCGTCCACTCCTCCGCAAAAGCGGCCAGGCGCGGCAGCAGCGGCATCAACTCTTCCTCATTGAGGGGGCGGCTGGCTTGGTAAATCCACACGCGGGCCTGCGGCGGCAGGTGGTCAAAGGCTACATACATAAATCGCAGATTTAGACAGATTGCGCTGATTCGGGTGGCGCAGTTTTGCGCGGGGCGAATTTTAGGCCAGCCCCGGCGCAAAGTACCAACTTTTAAAAGTGGAAACCACGAAAGGGGCGCTTGACAACTTTTGCAAGCAAAAGCCACCAAGCGCCCCACCCTCAAAACCACGCCAGCCGAATCAGCGAAATCAGCGCAATCTGTCTAAATCTGCGATTAGCGGTTAATGCCTTCGGCGCTGGCAATTAGCTCGGCCAGGTCAAACACCTGGACGTTAGCTTCTTGCTCCTTGTTTTTTACACCGTCGCTCATCATAGTCATGCAGAAGGGGCAGCTTACGGCGATGATAGCACCTTGCAGGCTGTGCTCGCTGGGAGTGCTACGCTCAGTTTCGACGCCGCGCAGGTTGTCGAGGGCCGCGGCCTGGCCGCTGAGGGTAGCCAGGGCTTCCTCGGTGCGCTCGATGTTGATTTCCTTCGTGCCGGGCTCCGACTCCTTCCACATTTGGGCGCCGCCAGCGCCGCAGCACAGGCCGTTGGCCTTGCTGCGCTTCATCTCCACAAGGTCGGCGTCGAGGGCGGCCAGCACGTCGCGCGGGGCTTCGTAGATGTTGTTGGCGCGGCCCAGGTAGCAGCTGTCGTGGAAGGTGATGCGGCGGCCCTTGAAGCTTTCGCCACCGCTCACGGCTACTTTGCCCTCATTAATAAGCTGTTGCAGGTACGTGCTATGGTGAATAACCTCGTACTCGCCGCCCAGCGCCGGGTATTCATTCTTGATGGTGTTGAAGCAATGCGGGCAGGCCGTCACGATTTTCTTGATGCCGTAGCCGTTCATCGTCGTGATGTTTTGCATAGCCTGCATCTGAAACAGGAACTCGTTGCCGGCGCGCTTGGCGGGGTCGCCGGTGCAGCTTTCTTCGAGGCCCAGCACGGCGTAGTCGGTGCCCACGTGCTCCAGAATGCGGGCAAAGGCGCGCGTCACGCGCTTATAACGGTCGTCAAAAGCGCCGGCGCAACCCACCCAAAACAGGATTTCGGGTACTTTGCCCTGCGCCGCGAGGTCGGCCACGGTAGGCACGGTGAGTTGGCGCTTGGTGGGGGCGGCAGGGGAGGAGGTAGGAGTCATATAGAAGGCTACTGCTTATAAATCAATACTATACTGTGGCTTTCTCGGCGGCGTACAGCTCGTCGGCCCAGTTGAGGCGGTCGGAGGGCGAGAAGGCCCACGGCGCGCCGTTGTTCTCGATGTTGGAGAACATGACGTTCAGCGAGTTAGGCGCGGCCGACTCTTCCAGCACCAGGAAGCGGCGCATTTCGATGATGCTTTCCAGGGGGTTGATATTCACGGGGCAGCTTTCCACGCAGGCATTGCAGGTGGTGCAGGCCCACAGCTCCTCGGGCGTCACTTTGCCGCGCAGCAGCGTGGCGCTCATTAGGTCGGTAACGGGCTCGTGCTTAGCTTCTTCCCCATACACGTTGGGGTGGAAGATGAGCGGCGAGTTATACTTCTCCTCCACCCGGTCGCGGGTATCCATAATGATTTTGCGCGGCGACAGCAGCTTGCCCGTGAGGTTGGCGGGGCACACCGAGGTGCAGCGGCCGCACTCGGTGCACGAGTACGAGTTCATAAGGGCCGTCCAGGGCAGGTCCTCCACGTCCTTGGCCCCGAAGGGCGTGGGCGCCACGGCCGAGCCGTCGGGGTTGGTAGCGGGCGCGGGCACCGCGTAGCTGGGGTCCATCATGGCCTTCACCTCGTGGGTGATGCTCTCCACGTTGCTAAACTGCCCCTGCGGCACCAGGCGCGAGTACCACACATTCGGGAAAGCCAGAATGATATGAAAGTGCTTGGAGCTGGGCAAGTAGTTGAGAAACAGTAGGATGCCCGTAATGTGAACCCACCAGGCGGCGCGCTCCATTACTTCCAGCGTAGCCACGCTGGTGGCCGGCAGCAAGTTGGCCAAAAAGTGACTGACCGGGAACGCGCCCGGCAGTTCCTTGCCCTCCATCTGGTGCAGCCGAATATCGGCTGAGTTCATGAAGAACAGCGCCAGCATCAGAGCCACCTCGATGTAGAGAATAATATTGGCGTCGAGTTTGGGCCACATGCGCAGCTCGGGGCCGGTGAAGCGGCGCAAAGGTGGGTTGTGGTTACGGCGCCACCAGAAGGCGGCTACCGCAATGAGCACCAGCGCCGCCAGCACCTCGTTGGTCGCCATGAGAGCGCTGTACACCGGCCCCAGGAAGCGTAGAAAGCGGTGCGTGCCAAACAGGCCATCGATGATAATCTCGATAACCTCCACGTTGATAACGATAAAGCCCACGTACACAATGAGGTGTAAAAACGCCGGGGTGAGGCGTTTAAACATCTTCTGCTGCCCGAAGGCCACAAGCAGTGTTTTGGTAAAGCGTTCAGCGGCGTGACCGCTCGCGTCGCGGTCGCGGCCCACGAGAATATTGGCCCTGATTTTCTGAACCTGCCAGGCAAACAGGCCGAAGGCTGCCAGTAACAGCAGCGCGAAAAGGATGGGTTGCAGCATAGACGGTAAAGATAAGCGGCGGGGTGGGATGGGGCTGCAAATTAGTAGGCATGACGACTACTTTCTGCCTTCGGCCCTGGCTTTATATTCGCTAAAAGAAATTTTTTCGCATCATTTCTTGCGTCGTAACGCATTTTTAGTACCTTTGCACTCCCAAGCAGCTCAAAAGCTACTTGGGGCAAAACGGCGACATAGCTCAGTTGGTAGAGCACAGCACTGAAAATGCTGGTGTCGTTGGTTCGATTCCAACTGTCGCCACAAAGAAAGGGCCTTTAGCAGTACGCTAGAGGCCCTTTTTGCGTTCCAATATGCAGCCGCTACCGACCCCGAATGGTATCGAGCAGGTTGGTTTTGCGCTTGATGAAAACGTAGCGGATAGAGAAGGCCGTGGGGAACCGGGCGTAGTCGTTGCCGCTAAACTCGACGGTGGGCTTGAAATCGAAGCTGAGTACCACGGGCAAAAAGGCCACCTTGTATTCGACGCCTACCAGCCCGTCGAGGCCGCTGAAGCCGCCCGCGTCTTTGTTGTGCCCCACGTGGCCGCCCGCCCCAAAGTAGTAGTTGAGGCTAGGCCCCAGAATACCAAAATGGTACTCGCCCAGTACCGTGCCGCTGTACTCGCGCTGACCCAGCCCGGCAATGCCCTCAATGGTGACTCGCGAGGCCACGCGCTGTTGCAGCGTGATGCCGTAGTTGCCGCCCCCCAGCCGGGCGCCCAGCGCAGTAGTGTATTTTTGGGCGGCGGCCCCGTGGCCGAAGCCCAAAAACAGGGCCAGCAGCCCGCAGAGGCGAACAAAGTGTGGGTGCGTCATAAGTGGTAGCAAAGCAAGGCTGGCGTGGCGTTGGCAACTACGATGCCAACGCCAGCCCCCCGGCCGCTAGTGCGCCCCGCATACTTATTATGGCCCGGTTACGTATAAGATTCCGGCTTTTGCAGCTTTTTCTCCGGGCCTAACGTTTGTTAGCCGGACCTTTGTACTGATATTTTCTCACCCACTACCCACTGCGTGTACTTGCATTACGTGGCCTCCTACCTGCCGGCGGCCGTTGTTACCAACGAACATTTTACCCGTCTCAACGGCCTCGCCTCCGACTGGATAACCGAGCGCACCGGTATCCGGGAGCGGCGTAAGGCCGGGCCGGACGAAAATGCGAACACGATGGCCATCGCGGCCACCCACGCCCTGGTGGCGGGGCTGCCTGACTTTAACCCGGCCAGCATCAACCTCATTGTGGCCGGCACCTATACGCCGCACGACACCATTTATACCGCCGCCCACGCCGTGCAGCGCGAGCTGAATATCAACGAGATACCGGTGGTCAGTATTTCGTCGGCCTGCTCGTCACTGCTCAACGCGATTGAGATTGTGGAGGGCTACTTTGCTCTCGGCAAAGCTAGCTGCGCGCTGGTAGTGGTAACCGAGCATAACACGGCCTACAACAACGAGGAGGACACGATGGCGGGCCACCTGTGGGGCGACGGCGCGGCGGCGCTGCTTTTTACCAAGGAGCGCCTGGCCCCCACCGACCTGCGCGTGGTGCAGGTGCTTACGGGCGGGGCCGCGCCCATGGGCAAGGCCGACGAAGCCGTAACCCTCAAGCCCGTAGATAAAGGCATCGTGATGCCGTTTGGGCGCGATGTGTTTCAGCAGGCCTGCACCTATATGGCGCGCATCACACAGCAATTACTTGATGCCAACGGGTTGACAGTAAATGAGTTAAGCTACCTTATTCCTCACCAGGCTAATCTGCGTATCTCGGCCAACGTGGTAAAGCAGCTGGGCCTCGACCCCGCCCGCGCCGTGAACAACATCGAGCGCCTAGGCAATACGGGCTGCGCGGGCGCGGCTATTGGCCTAGCCGAAATCTGGCCCAATATCAAGCAGGGTGACAATCTGATTATCACCGTATTCGGCGGCGGCTACTCCTATGGGGCCATGCTGCTGGAGAGACAGTAAGCAATTGGTAATGAGCAATTATTAGTAAGAAGCTATTTTATGCTTCTTAACTGATTGCTAACTGATAACTGAAATTTATGCTGCCGCCTGCTGCTGCTTTTTTGCCCGAAATCACGTTTCAGACCAGCCGGGCCAGCGGGCCGGGCGGGCAAAACGTAAACAAGGTGGAAAGCCGCGTGGAGCTGCGCTGGCACTTGCAGGAGTCGGGGGTGCTCACGGCGCTGCAAAAGCAACTCATTTTGGAAAAGCTGGCGGGGCAGTTCACCGCCGAGGGTCTCCTGCAAGTAATTGCCCAAGACGACCGCAGCCAGCTGCGCAACAAGGAAATTGCGCTGGCCCGCTTCTACGAGCTGCTGCAAAAAAGCCTGCGCCGCCCCAAGCCCCGCCGCGCTACCCGCCCCGGGGCCGGCGCCGTGCGCAAGCGCCTGGAAGGCAAAAAGATACAAAGCGAGAAGAAAGCCAACCGGCGGCGACCCGAGTAGCGGCTGGCCTGACCACTGCACATAGGTTGCCGCCCAGCAAGGCTCAAAAAGCAGAAAGGCCCACCCCTTCAGGGTGGGCCTTGGTGAAGTAGAAGGCAGGTAGAGCGAGTGGTTGGATAGGGTAGAGGCGGGGAAGAGCGGCTAGTAGGCGTGTTTCATAGTCAGAAAGGGCGAGGGCACTGCGCGGGGGAAGGCGTATTTTCTAGTACAAAGGAATGAGGCTAAGTGTATGGTCCCGGAGGATGGGGGAGGGATTTTGCGTCGTAGCTTTCAGGCCAACTTATGGGAAAACTACCACACGGCTGCGCCACAACAACGCCGGCAACTCGGCGCCTTATCCAGCAAAGTGCAGA
>NZ_JASITD010000043.1 GCF_030063445.1 Hymenobacter sp. H14-R3
TCGTTAAGCCCCGGTGCGCCTATGGTACTGCCTTCACCGGTGGGAGAGTCGGTCGCCGCCAACTTTAGACAGAGAGCCCCCTGCCCAAGCGCTTTTATCAGCGCCCGGCAGGGGGCTCTCCCGTTTGAAAATAACTTGAATCACTTTCAACTTGGGTTTATTTTAATCTAGAGCGGTTTCCAAATCACTGTACATGATAGCCACAATGGTGAAACCAATTTTTGGCATCCTGTTCGGTTATCCACTCGGCGGCAGCCCGGAGGGCTTCCTCCAGCAGGTCGTGGGTACGGGCCTTAGCGGTGCGCAGCCATGTTTTGAGTTTGCTAAAAGCCAGTTCAATCGGGTTAAAATCAGGCGAATGAGGTGGCAGGTAGCACAGCCGTGCCCCGTAGCGTTGCACGATTTCGTCCAAGCCGTCCACTTTATGCACCGATAGGTTATCGAGTACCACCACGTCGCCCGGCCGCAGAGTGGGGCCGAGCACCTGGTCGAGGTAGGCCGCAAACACGTCGCCATTGACGGCCCCGTTGACGCTGAGCAAGGCCCCGAGCCCGTCCGGGGTCAGGGCGGCGATGAACGTCACGTTCGGGCCGCTGTGCAGCGGCACGGCCTGGTTCAGGCGCTGGCCGGCCGGGGCCCGGCCGTAGCGGCGGCAATAGGTGAGATTGGTGCTCGTCTCGTCCACGAACACGAAACGAGCAACCTCTTCTTGCTGAATGGCTTCTACAAATAAGCGGCGCAGGGCTACGACGCGTTCGGTGTCGCGCTCGGCGGCGTGGATGCTTTTTTTTTGCGCCTCCACCCCAGGCTTTCCACCGCCCGCCACGTACTCGTCTGGCTCAGGGCCGGGCCGTCGGCGGCGGCCAAGGCGGTACTTAGCTCGGCCAATGTTGCGTCGGGCTGCGCTACCAGACAGGCCCGCAACAGGTCCTGACCCGCCGGGTCCAGGCGCGGCACTGGGCCCCCGCTCGCGGGTAGGGCCGCCAGCGACCCACTCGTGCGCTGGCGCCGCAAGAGCTTGTCCACGAAGGAGACGGAAACGCTAAATTGCGCCGCCACTTGGTAGATTCGGGCCTGCGGCGCGGCACACGCCGCCGCTACCCGTTCCCGCAAATCAATCGAATACGCTTTCATAGCAGAAGGTACGTAAAATTCTGTACACCGAATTGGAAACCGCTCTAGTTATGCTCGTTGCGAAGTGGGTTGCTTGTGGAAAATGTGAAATTTGTGCGTTAGCAAGGACGTGAGATCTGGCCCAAACTCGGGGAGCTGTGTGAAAAAAGATTTACCGCTTGGTGAAACTCATCTTTGATGCTGTAGAAAGTGGAATTAATAATCTTCTGGCGAAGTTGTTTTCTATAATCGCTCAATCAGGTTCAGATAAGGCAAGTAAGGTGGTGAAAAGACCTGCATAATCGGCTTATTGTGAGCTTCCCATAAAAGTGGGCCAGTCAAAACTGAAGTCAGGCAGTTTGTGAGGTCCTTCCATTTACTGGACCGGTCGAAAGTAGAAAGTCAGGAGTTCAAAGCTCGACATTAGCAGCGGCTGCCACCACCTCATCGGGGGTTTAATTCTGTAAGGAATTGTGGGGTCGGAAGCTATTATACTCCTGCCACCATTGCTCAACTCTCTTTTGTGCGTCTGTCAGCGAGAGAAACTAATGCACGTTTAAGCACTCGTCGCGGAAGCTGCCATTAAATGATTCAATGTACGGATTATCCGTGGGTTTGCCCGGCCACCAGAAGTCCAGCGTTACATGCTGGTCGTAGGCCCAGCGGTCTAGGGCCTTGCTGATAAACTCGCTGCCATTATCTACCTGGATGCGTCCGGGTACCAAGCCCAGTTCTTGATGTAAGCGCTTCATGACGGCGACGACATCCTCCCCTTTGAGCGAATGCTCTACATGAATAGGCAGGCACTGGCGACTATAGTTATCGACTATCATTGAGGAGCGGATTTTGCGCCCATCGAAGAAATTATCGGCCACGAAATCCATGCTCCAGCACTTATGCAGACGGCCCAGTGGGAGCCGTTCTAAGCGGTGCGCGACCGCCCGGCTGCGCTTCGGGCGTTTGCTACGTAAGTGCAAGCCTTCCAGGCAGTAAAGACGGTGTGCACGTTTGTAATTATCCATCCAGCCTTCCCGCCGCAACAAAGTGTGCAGGTGTTGGCAACTATAGCGAATACGCACTTGGGTCAGTTCGCGCAAGCGCTAGCGCAATAGGGTGTCATCCCGACAATGAGCTTTATAGGACCAACTGGCCCGCGGCAAACTAATGACCCGGTAGACCCGCTGGGCCGAAATGCGGTAAGCGTCGATTAAGTGTTGAGCCATGTTCCTAGAGGTACGGGCTTCAAAACTTTTTTTTGAGTACGTCCTGCAACATCTGCTTGTCGAGACTTAGGTCGGCCACGAGCTGTTTAAGCTGCCGGTTTTCCTCTTCCAACTGCTTGAGTCGGCGTAGCTCAGGCTACGCCCAGACCACCGTACTTTTTCTTCCAGTTATAGTGGGTAGCCTCGCTGATGCCCATATTTCGGCACACCTCCGCCACGCTCACCCCCGTGTCAGCCTAGCGCAGGGCAAACACGATTTGGGCCTCGGTAAACTTAGTTTTTTTCATGACATTGTCTGTGATTTTAAGGTACAACAAATGCCTGATTTCTCTACTTTAGCTTGGTCTAGTGCTGCGTCAGGTGAATTAGGCAACAAATAAGGAGGGTAGAGTTGGGAACACATGGCCCGACCAATCATCCCTTTTGCCCTACCGGCGGCTGACCAGACCGCCCTCGAAGATTTTACCCGTACTGGTCGTCGACCCGTGCGCGCGGTGCGCCGCGCGCACGCCCTGCTAGCCCTAGCGACGGGTCTCGGCCAGTAGGCCGCCGGTCAGGCCATTGGCCTGAGCCGGCAAGCTGTTAGTAGGGTGCGCCGCCGCTATGAAGCGGCGGCCCGCAGCAAGTGGACGGCCCGCAACGCGCTGCGGTGACCGCGCTAGCCTGTACCCCTGCCCCGGTGGGCCACAGCCACTGGACCCTGCGCTTGCTGGCTGACAAAGCCGTGCAATTGTGCTTGGTGGAAGCTATTTTGCACGAAACGGTGCGCCAAGTGCTCAAAAAAACGAACTGCACCCCACCGCCAGCAGCACTGGTGCTTGGGGGCGGTGAACGCGGCGTTCGTGGCGCGGATGGAGGACGTGCTGGCCGTATATGAACGGCCTTACCACCCGCTTTTTCCCGTCGTCTGCTTCGAGGAGCGCCCGTGCGTGCTGCACGGCCAGCCCGTCGAGCCCCTGCCGCCGGTCCCGGGCCAACCCGCTGTGGAGGAGCAGCCGGCCAAAGCCAGGCGGCCCCGCCGGGAAAGCAGCACCTATATACGCCAAGGCACGGCCTGTCTGTTGGCCGCCTTCGAGCCGGGCACCGGCCAGCGCCTAGTGGAGGGCTCGGCCCGCCGCACCGGGGCGGACTACTGCCGCTTTCTGCAGCAACTGGCCGCTCACTATCCGCAGGCCGAGAAAATCGTTTTGGTGCAAGACAACCTCAACACACCTACCGACGCCGTTTTTTACCAACATCTGCCCGTGGTGCGGGCCCGCGCGCTGGCCGCGCGCTTCGAGATGCATTACACCCCGAAAAACGCCTCTTGGCTCAATATGGTCGAACTCGAACGCTCGGCCAGCGCGCGGGCCTGCACCAGCGCATCCCCACGCAAGACGAACTCACCGCCCACTTCGCCGCGTGCGTGGCCGAGCGCAATGCGGCGCGGGCCACCGTAAAATGGCAGTTTACCCTCGAAAAAGCGCGCGTCAAACTCGACCGCCACTATCAGAAAATTAAGGCAGCTAATTTGCCTGACTGAGCACTAGTGCTTTAAACCACGCCCTTGCTGTTTGGAATCATATTAGTACGTATATTTACTTATTTTAAATAAGTACCCGTTGCTCATTAGTTTGCTATACAAAAACGTCATACTGAACGCAGTGAAGCATCTTAATCAGAAGAGCAATCTTCACGTTTAGAGCTGGTTACGCGACTAAGATGCTTCACTGCGTTCAGCATGACATTCTTTTTTTAACATAAACTATTTGCCAACGGGTACTTAGTATTAAATAAAGTATATTTGTTATTAGGAAAATAATTTGCGTAGTGCCCAGAGACTCCAGATGATAACCATTATGCCAACACCGATAAACATGAGGCGGGTGGGTATGCGGCCCGCCAAGCGGGCTGCCAGGGGCGCGGCCGTAACGCCGCCTACGATAAGGCCCAGCACAATTTGCCAATGCGAGAGGCCAAGGATGGAGAAGAAAGTGAGGGCGCTGGCGAAGGTTACAAAGAACTCTACCAAGCTTACCGTGCCGATAACGTAGTTGGGGGTGCGGCCATTGGCGATGAGGGTGCTGGTGACTAACGGCCCCCAGCCGCCGCCGCCAAACGAATCGAGGAAGCCACCGGCACCAGCCAGCCAGCCGGCATTCTTGACTTTGCGGCGGCGTTCGTGCTGTTTGCGGATAGCCTTACTGATAATGCGAATTCCTAGAATGAGCAGGTAGGCAGCTAAAAGCGGCTTGATATAGTTGGAGTATTGCTCGCCAAAGTAGGAGAGTAGGAGCGCGCCGCTGACAGAACCGGCGATGCCCGGCAACAGCAAGGCCTTGAAGAGCCGCTTGTTGACGTTGCCGAAGCGGTAATGATTATAGCCTGACGCGCCGCTGGTAAACATTTCGGCCGTGTGGATACTGGCGCTGACTGATACAGGGCTCAGGCCAAGCGACATAAGAGAGATAGCGGACACTACGCCGTAGCCCATGCCCAGCATACCATCAATAAGCTGGGCCCCAAAGCCGACAGCTACGAATGTATAAAACGTGCCCGAGTTGCTGAGCACGTGCCACGCCTGCTGCCAGGTGAAGTAATACGACAGGATAGTAAGAACCAGGAAAAGCGCGAAAGCGCCCAGTGTGAACGTGGCCACGCGCTGCCAGTGCGCAATGGCGGCGGCCTCGTCGGTGGGGCCGAGGGCGGCTACAGCGTGCAGGCGGCGGGCGGCGGCCCCGGCCCGCACGCGGCCGTGCAGGTCGGCATCGGGGGTGGCTACCAGGATGAGGTCGTGGCCGGGGAGGTCATCGGGCTCGAAAGCGCGGGGGAGTAGTACCACCTGCGGATAGCGAGCCGCCAGCGTGCGCAAAGCTTGGATGAAGTGCGGCGCAACCACCGTAATAGTAGCAGTGGGGTTGGCATCAAGCACGGCTTTAAGTTGTGCCAGGGCCTCCTCTTCACCACCTACTAGTAAAACCCGCCGCTGGGCCAAGTCTAAAAAGACCGGAAGCGGCCCGCCACCCGACGGCGCTGGAGGGCCATTGGGCACTACCGGGGAAGCAGTGGAAAGCAGGTCAGTAGCCATAAGTGGAAGTAAAATACGAATCAGGTGTGAAAGTCCAGGCCCTGCACGGTGGCCTGCACCACGCCGGTGCGCACTACGAAGTCGCCGAAGCCCTCCTGGGACTGGCGCTCGGCGGCGTAGGCGGCGAGCAGGGGCGTGAGCTCGCGCAGGATGCCGTCTTCGTCAAGCATTTCGCGGTAGAGCTTGTTGAGGCGCTCGCCGGTATGGTTGGCCCCCAGGTAGAGGTTGTAGCGGCCGGGCGCGCGGCCTACCAAGCCGATTTCGCCGAGGTAGGGGCGGGCGCAGCCGTTGGGGCAGCCCGTCATGCGGAGCAGGATACCGGCTTCGGCCAGGCCGTGGGCCTGGATTACAGTATCCAATTTATCAAGTAGTTGCGGAAGATAGCGCTCTGCTTCAGCAAAGGCTTGCGAGCAGGTATTGAGGGCCACGCAGGCCAGGGCTTCGCGGCGCAGGGCGGTGAGCTGCCCGGCCTTGGGGGCTGCGCCATTTTCTTCGAGAATGGCTTGGATGCGCGCGCGGTGGCTGGGCTCAATGTTGGCCAGGATGAGGTTTTGGTTGCCGGTGAGGCGGAACTCGCCGGTGTGGAAGCTGCTAATTTCGCGCAGGGCCGACTTTAGGCGGTAGCCGGGCCGGTCGAGCACGCGGCCGCCTTCCACGAAGAGCACGAGGTGCGACGGGCCGGCGGGGTCGCCGGTCCAGCCGAAAGCATCGCTGGAGCTGTGAAACCGGTAGGGTCGCGCGGGCGCCAGCTCGTGGCCCAGGCGCTGGTGCAGCTCGGCCACGAAAGCGGGCAGGCCCGCGCGGTCGATGGTGTACTTGAGGCGCGAGAGCTTGCGATTGGCGCGGTTGCCCCAGTCGCGCTGAATAGTCACAATTTTTTCGCACACGTCCAGCACCTCGGCGGTGGGCACGAAGCCGATAATATCGGCCAGGCGAGGGTAGGTTTCGGGTAGGCCGAAGGTCATGCCCAGGCCGCCGCCCACGGCCACATTGAAGCCCAGCAGCTGGCCGTTTTGCTCAATGGCAATGAGGCCGACATCGTTGGAAAAGATGTCGGAATCGTTGTAGGGCGGCAGGGCCAGGGCAATTTTGAACTTGCGGGGCAGGTAGGTGTGGCCGTAGATGGGCTCGTCGTCCACGGCCTCGGTGGTTTCGAGCAGGTTGCCATCGAGCCATATTTCGCGGTAGGCGGTGGTGCGCGGCGTGAGGTGCGCGCTAATGGCCTGGGCCAGCGCCACTACCTCGCCATGCACGGCCGACTCGTGCGGGTTGGTGTTGCACATCACGTTGCGATTTACGTCGCCGCAGCCCGCGATGCTGTCCAACTGTACTTCGTTAAAAACCTGAATAGCAGCGGGTAGGTTGCGCTTTAGCACGCCGTGCAGCTGAAACGTTTGGCGGGTGGTGAGCTTGAGCGTGCTGTTGCCGTAGGCATCGGCGAGGGCATCCATGCGCTGCCACTGCGGAGCCGAGGCCACGCCGCCGGGCACGCGCACCCGAATCATGAACGAGAACAGCGGCTCCAGCTTCTGGCGCTTTCGCTCACTTTCGAGGTCGCGGTCGGTTTGCTGGTACGAGCCGTGGAACTTGATGAGGTGGGTATCGTCGGGGTTGAGGGCGCCGGTGAGGCGGTTGGCCAGGCTCTCGACGATAGTGCCGCGCAGGTAGCGGCTGGCGATTTTAACGTGCTCTACTTCGGAGTGGGCAGCGGGGGCGGAGGCCAGGATATCAGCCATAAGAAAATTCGAAATGAGATGAGAAGGATAACTGGCTATTACTGCGCCACTGGTACAGCCTTAAAGAGCGTGAGGCGCAGCACGTTGCGGCCGTAGTAGCCGGCGTTGTTGCTGCGCCGCTGGTAGGTGAACAGGTAGCCCAGCTGGCCCCCAGCTGGTGCTCGGCTCCTGCGTAAAGGCGGTTCTGGTCGAAGCTGTTGGTGGCGAGCATCAACTCGTCGGAAACCCGGATTTTCCAGGTGGTAGTAAATTGGTAATCAAGCTGTAAGCGGGAGCGAAAACGTAGCTTGCATAGCCATTCCTCGGTGAGGTCGGGGCCGGCTAGCTGGCGCAGCCAGCGCTGCTCCATCCGCAGGCGGGGCAGCAGGCGCAGGTGGCCGGGGAGGAGTAGGGTGGCGGTGGCTTCCTCAAAAATGCGCCGCTCGGGCACGGCCACGCCGTTTTGGGGCTGCCACGGCAGCGTACCGCTAAGGGCTGTATCCCAGGTCGGCGACACACGGTAGTGCAGGTGCTGGTGCGTGATGAACTGCCACTGCCCGCCGGGCCAGGCAAAGCGCCGCTCGTCAAACTCGCTGTGCAGCGTGAGCCGCTCGCTCAGCCGCGCCCGCAAAAATGCCCGTACCCAGTAGCCCTGCTGGTGTGTGGTCTGGGCCGGCGCGAGTAGGGGTAGCAGTAGCAGCAGGGGCAGGAATTTCACGGGTGGAAGCGCCTAGTACACGTCTTCGAGGTAGCGGCGCTGCTTGCGCAGGTTCTTCACGTAGGTCGTGGTATCGCCGGGCGAGAGGCCGGCTTCCTTTTTCACTACCTGGGCGAGGGCGGTTTGCACGGCGTGGCCGAGGCGGTTTTTATTACCGCAGACGTAGAATTGCGCCCCGTTTTCGAGCCAGCCAAATACGTCGCGGCTGTTTTCGAGCAGGCGGTTCTGCACGTATACTTTCGCAGCCTGGTCACGCGAGAAAGCCACATCGAGCTTAGCCAAGCCGCCGCGCTTGAGGTGCTGCTGCCACTCGGCCTGGTAGAGGAAGTCGGTGGTAAAGTGCGGGTTACCAAACAGCAGCCAGTTGCGGCCGGCGCTGCCCAGCTCCACCCGCTCCTCCACAAACGCCCGGAACGGCGCGATGCCCGTGCCCGCGCCCACCATGATGATGTCGGTGCTGGTTTCGGCGGGTAGTTTAAAGTACTCATTATGTTGTACATACACCCGCACCTCGTCGCCCGCCGCCACGCGGTCGGCCAGAAACGACGAGCATACGCCGTGCTTACGGCGGCCGTGGGCCTCGTAGCGCACGGCCCCTACGGTAAGGTGCACCTCGTCGGGGTGGGCCAGCCGGCTGCTGGCGATAGAGTAAGCGCGGCTGGGCAGCGGGCGCAGGGTGTCGGCCAGGGCCTGGGCGGTGAGCTGGTCGGTAGGAAAATAGGTGAGTAGGTCGGCCACGTCGCGGCCGTAGAGGTAGGGTTGCAGGCGGCTGGCGTCGGCCAGCAGGCCGTGCAATTCGGCGTGGGGGGCCAGGGCGGCGTAGCGCTCCAGCACGTCGCGGGTGAGCACGGTGAGCTCGCGGCGGCTGGCCAGGGCGGCGGCCAGCGGCAGGCTTTCGGCACCCAGCTGCACGGGGGCCGTGTCGCTGAGGCGGGCGGCGCGCAACACCTCCTCTACCAAGGGATTATGATTGATGGGCACTACGGCCAGCGCATCGCCGGGTGCGTAGTGCAGGCCCGCGGCCGTCAGGTCCAGCTCGATATGGTAGGTTTCCTTGTCTGAGCCCCGGCCATTCAACTGAATGCTTTCCAGGACTTTAGCGGGCCAGGGGTTTTCGTGGGTGAAGTGTAAATCAGGGAATGAGTGAAGGAGTGAATCAGCCTCAGGTGCGCTGGTTACGCTGGCGGGGCTGGTGCTGACGAAGCCGGCCAGCACATCCAGCACATCCTCAATCCACTTGGCAGCGGGGGCTTGAAAGGCTACGTCCACGTCCACGCGGTCGAGCAGGCGGTTGCCGCCCAGCTCGGCCAGGCGCTGGTCGAAGTCCTTGCCCGTTTGGCAGTAGTGCAGGTAGCTTTTGTCGCCCAGTGCCAGCACGGTAAAGCGTAGCTTGGGCAGCTTGGGCGCGCGCGGGCCGCTGATAAACTGGTGCAGCTCCTCGGCGCTGATGGGCGGCTCGCCCTCGCCGTGGGTGCTCACAATGACGAGCAGGTTTTGCGCCTGCGCCAGTTGCCGGGTGGGGTAGTCGTTCATGTCGTGCACCTCGGCGGTGAGGCCGCGGCTGGCGGCGGCAGCGGCCGCTTGCGCGGCTATTTTCTTGCCGTTGCCGGTGTGCGAGCCGTAAAGAATGGTCAGCTTTTGAGTGGCGGCCAGGATGGCCGGGGCTACCGCCGCCGCCGGCACTACCGCGCCCGCTGCTACCACGCCACTCGTAGCGTGGCCGTAAAAATAGCCGCTTAGCCACACCAGCTGCTGCGGGGTGAGGCCGGCCGTGAGCTGCTGCAAAGCGGCTTCATCGAGGGTAAGCGGGAGGAGGGGAACTGTAGCCATTATCGTCAGAAAATTAGTGGGTTATAAATAGTTGGGGCGGAGTAACTTAGCATCACTTGGCTGGCGCGAGGTGGCCGACTGGTTGGGGTTAGTGAGCGGACTTGCTGCAACGACAACCGGTCGGCCGGCTGGCGGCTAAGTAGTGCCTCAGCCGGCGCTAGGCTACTTTCGAATAGGGGAGGAGCTCGTGCAGCAAGGTGGGTAGCCCGGGGGCGGCGGCCCCGGGCTGGGCCGGGGTTTTGGCCAGCCGCACCACTTCACCCAGCACAATGATGGCGGGCGCACCCAGGCCGGCGCGGGCGGCGCGCTCGGCAATGGTGGCCACGGTACCTACTGCGAGGCGGGCGGTGGGCAGGGTGCCGTTTTGGATAACGGCGGCCGGCACATTGGCCCCGCCGTAGCGGCTGAAGAGGGTCGTTATTTCGGCTAAGCGACTCATGCCCATGAGGATAACCGTGGTAATGCGGGGCGTGTGCGCCGCCTCCAGCAGCGCATCGGCCAGCTGTTCGTCGGCGGTGGTGGCGGTGAGCACGCGGAAGCCCTCACTCAAACCCCGGTGCGTGGCCGGAATGCCCAGGCTACCCGCCGCCGCCACCGCGCTGCTGATGCCCGGCACGTACTCGGTGGCCAGCCCGTGGGCCTCGGCGTACAGCATTTCCTCGCGGCCCCGGCCAAATACGAAGGGGTCGCCGCCCTTTAGCCGCACCACGTGGCCGTGGCGGTAGGCGTGCTGCACAATCAGCTCATTAATAGTTTGTTGCGTGTAAGCTGCGCAGCCCCGGCGCTTACCCACAAACAGCAGTTCGGCACCGGACGGGGCGTGGGCCAGCAACTCGTCGTTGGCTAGGGCATCGTACAGCACCACGTCGGCCGCCGCCAGTACCCGGGCCCCTTTCAGGGTGAGCAGCTCCGGGTCGCCGGGGCCGGCACCTACTACGGTGAGGCGGGGCACGAAAAGCGGAGATGATTTCATAAAATATTGAGTATGATTACTTTGTGTAGGCAGCAGAACGTCGGGTAGACCGCAGGGAAGCAGCTCGCGTGCAGCACTGACTCAATCGTTAGCTCCGCTGACCTTCGGTTCGACGAGGCGAGTGAGCTGCTTCCCTGCGGTCTGCCTGACGTTTTTTTACCACTTATTCAGCAGCGTATTAGATAGAAAACGTGGCCTCCACCGGCACTTCCCGGGTGAAATACTCGGGGTCGGTGGCGGCGATGAGGCCGGCGGCGAGGGTAGCGCCGGTCTGCTCATCCACCAGGATGAAGGCGCCCGTGGCGCGGTTCTGGCGGTAGTCGTCGGCTACCAGGGGCAGGGCGGTTTTGAGGCGCACCCGCACGATGTCGTTGAGCTTGGCCTCATCAGTGCCCTGGCTCTCAAAGGTTTCGATGTTGGTTTTTTGCAAAATGGCGGTTACCGACGCCTTCACCACGGCGGCGTGGTGCTGCACCAGCAGCCTGCGGCCGGCGCGCAGGGGGCGCTCGTCCATCCAGCAGAGCGTGGCTTCGAGCTCGCGCACCACGGCGGGGTGGGCGCTCAGGGGCACAACGGTATCGCCGCGGCTGATGTCGATGTCGTCGCGCAGGCGTAGAATGACGCCCTGCGGTGCCTCGGCCGAGGCCACCGCCTGCTGGTTGACCTCAATGGACTCCAGCACCGTTTCGAGGCCCGAGGGCCAGATGCGCACTTTGTCGCCGGCCCGGTACGTACCGCTCTGAATACGACCCGCTTAGCCCCGGTAGTCGGGCAGCTCCTCGGTCTGGGGCCGGATGACGTACTGCACCTGGAAGCGGGGCTCGTAGGGGTTGGCCTCGGCGGGCACGGGCACGCTTTCGAGGTGCTCCAGCAGGCTGGGGCCACCGTACCAGGCAATGTGCTTCGAGCGCCGCACCACGTTGTCGCCATGCAGGGCGCTCAGCGGAATGGCTACCACGTGGTCCAGCTTCAGCTGCTCGGCAATGAGCTGGTAGTCAGCCACTATCTGCTGAAATACGGTTTCGTCGTAGCCTGCTAAATCCAGCTTATTCACGGCCAGCACGAAGTGCCGGATGCCCAGCAGCGAGGCCAGCAGCGTGTGGCGGCGCGTTTGCTCCACTACGCCCTGGCGGGCATCGACCAGCACAATGGCCAGGTCGGCGTTGCTGGCGCCGGTCACCATGTTGCGGGTGTACTGCACGTGGCCCGGCGCATCGGTGATGATAAACTTGCGGCGCGGCGTGGTGAAGTACTTGTGCGCCACGTCGATGGTGATGCCCTGCTCGCGCTCGGCCTTGAGGCCGTCGGTGAGCAGGGCCAGGTCGACGTCGCCGCCGGTGGTGGCGCGGCGCTTTTCCAGCATGGCCAGCACATCGAGCGATACCGAGTCGCTGTCGTAAAGCAGGCGGCCGATGAGCGTACTCTTGCCGTCGTCGACGCTGCCGCAGGTGATAAATCGTAGGATATCCATAGAGGAGATTATTTTCTGTGTCTGTCATTGCGAGCATGTTGCGCAACATGCTCGCAATGACAGGCGGTGCGGTTAAAAATACCCGTTGCGCTTGCGGTCTTCCATGCCCGTTTCGGAGAGGTTGTCGTCGAGGCGGGTGGCGCCGCGCTCGCTCACTTTGGCCAGTAGCAGGTCCTGGATGATATCGTCGATGGAGGCAGCATCGCTCTCCACGGCGGCGGTGCAGGTCGAGTCGCCCACGGTGCGGAAGCGCACGCGGCGGCTCACTATCTCGTCGGTATCGTCGAGGTTGAGGTGCTCGCTCAGGCCCAGGAGCTGGCCGCTGGGCAGCACCACGCACTGGCGCTCGTGCGCGAAGTAAATATCTGGTAATCTGATGTTTTCGCGCTGAATGTAGTTCCATACGTCCAGCTCCGTCCAGTTGGAAATGGGGAACACGCGCACGTTTTCGCCCTTCTGAATGCGGCCGTTATAGATGTTCCACAGCTCGGGGCGCTGGCGCTTGGGGTCCCACTGGCCGAAGTCGTCGCGCACCGAAAAAATGCGCTCCTTGGCACGGGCCTTCTCCTCGTCGCGCCGCGCCCCACCGATGCAGGCATCAAACTCAAACTCCTCAATCACGTCGAGCAACGTGTAGGTTTGCAAGGGGTTACGACTGGGGTATTTGCCGCCCGGCTCGTGCAGGCCGCGCGTCAGAATCGTGTCTTCCACCTTGCGCACAATCAGCTTTTCGCCGAGTGAAGTGGCCAGCTCATCGCGGAACTCAATGATTTCCTGAAAGTTGTGGCCCGTATCAATGTGCACGAGCGGAAACGGAAACTTGCCTGGCCGAAAGGCCTTCTCTGCCAGCCGCGTGAGGGCAATCGAGTCTTTGCCGCCCGAAAACAGCAGCGCCGGCCGCTCAAACTGGCCCGCCACTTCGCGCAGAATGTGAATAGCTTCGGCTTCTAATTTATCTAGGTAATCCATTGGTAAATAAGTTTTTATCATCTGCCCTTCGGTTGCCACGCTCCACATGCGTTGCGCTCGTAACAACAAGTGTTTGGTTAGGAGATAATTAGCCCTGGCCTGGCATTCGCTCCACCACTGGGTCGAGGCCCTGGCGCTCAGCAGTATCATGCAGGCCGCACTCCTTGGCGGCGGCGTTTTCCCACCACCAGCGGCCGGCCCGGAAATCTTCGCCCGGCGCAATGGCACGGGTGCAGGGCGCGCAGCCAATGCTCACAAACCCCTTCTGGTGCAGCGGGTTAACTGGTACGCCGTGCTCCTGCGCGTAGGCCAGGCACTGCGCCCAGGTCCAGTCAAAAAGTGGGTGCACTTTGAGGAGGCGGTGGCCGGCATCCCACTCGGCGCGGTGCATGTGCTGGCGGTTCTGCGACTGCTCGGCCCGAATGCCCGTGACCCATACCTGCTGGCCGGCCAGGGCCCGCGCCAGGGGCTCCACCTTGCGAAGGTGGCAGCATTCCTTGCGGTTGTCGAGGCTCTCGTAGAAGCTGTTGGGGCCTTTTTGGGTCACCAACGCTTCGAGGCTGGCCGCCTGCGGGGCGAATACTTCGATGGGCCGCCCGTAGCGCAGCAGCGTCTTATTCCAGGTAGCATACGTTTCCTGAAAGTTGCGGCCCGTGTCGAGCGTGAATACCCGGATGGGCAAGCCGTGCTCAAAAATGAAGTGGGTAATTAGCTGGTCTTCAAGCCCAAAGGAGGTAGAAAACGACGCCCGGCCGGGAAAGTGGTCGGCTAGCAGGGTCAGGGTTTCGGGCACCGAATGGCCGCGCAGGTAGCGGCGCAGGTCATCGACCTGCGCTTCAAGGGGAGCATCCATACGGAGAAGGGGAGCGGTGTTTCGGGCACGAAAACACCAAGGGGAAAATGTGCCGACGCGGCGGGGTATTTCGGGCAGGCAGCGCGCGGCTAACCCTGGCAGAAAATAGTAGTACCCGAACGGAGAGGTAGGCGGCCGGCGGCCGCGCTAAACGGCGTTAACAGCTCCGCAGTACCCCGGCGCGCATTCGGCCGGAGCTGCACATACAACAACACCCATGCTGTAAGGCAGCAAGCGAGGTGGTCGTAGAGCGGGGGTTGTTAGAGCAGCACACGGCAATTTGTTTTTATATGGTCAGGACGTAGCTGTGCTGACCTTCGGTTGGCACCGTTCCAGCAAATAGCTGGGGGTTGCCGGCGTTTCGTCGAGCCTGTCTCTCCGCGCCTCTGTATAAAAACAATCCTTCTGGCAAGAGGAATTGATGCTCCAAAGGTAGAGTAGGAATTTTCGAAATTCCTACTAATTTGTTAAATGTCTGAAAACCAACGGGGCGGCCTCTCCAACGAGAGGCCGCCCCGTTGGTTTGGACTGCGGTGTTAACTGGAATATTTCTTTTTATCTAACGTAAGCTCTTACAAAAAGAACGTTATGCAGCCCGCAGGAAAGCAACTCGCTCGCATCGTTCAACGATTTACGCGAGCTGCTTCCCTGCGGGCTGCACAACGTTCTTTTAGAAACCAGGCTACCTAAAAGCCACCTTTATCCAGGTTCAAATCCTCCTTGGGCTCGGCACCCATGAAGGGATAAGGGTACTCCGTGGGCGGGTTAAACGTCTCCTTGAGCGCGCGCGGCGACACCCAGCGCTGGAGGTTGAGCAGCGAGCCGGCCTTGTCGTTGGTGCCTGAGGCGCGGGCCCCGCCAAAGGGCTGCTGGCCCACCACGGCGCCGGTGGGCTTGTCGTTGATGTAGAAGTTGCCGGCTGCGTTCACCAGCTTTTTGGTAGCCAGGTCGATGGCGTAGCGGTCTTGCGAGAAAATGGCGCCGGTGAGGGCGTAGGGCGAGGTGCTGTCAACCAGGTCCAGGGTTTGCTCAAACTGCTCGTCGTCATAGACATACACCGTTACGACGGGGCCAAAAAGCTCGTCGCACATGGTTACGTACTTGGGGTCTTTGGCCCGGATGACGGTGGGCTGCACGAAGTAGCCTTTCGACTTGTCGTGGTGGCCGCCCACCACGATTTCGGCGTCGGGGCTGGCCTTGGCCTCGTCGATGTATTTGGCGAGCTTGTCGAAGCTGGCTTCGGTGATTACGGCGTTGATGAAGTTGTTAAAATCTTCCACATCACCCATTTTCATCGACTCCACGTCCTGCTTCACGTAGCCCAGAATCTCATCGGCGAGGTTGGAGGGCAGATACACGCGCGAGGCGGCCGAGCACTTCTGGCCCTGGTATTCAAACGCGCCGCGCGAGATGCCGGTGGCCACGGCCTTAGCGTGGGCCGAGGGGTGGGCGATGATGAAATCCTTGCCGCCGGTTTCGCCCACAATGCGCGGGTACGACTTGTAGCGGTGGATATTCTGCCCGATTTCCTGCCAGATGGTCTGGAATACCTTGGTTGAGCCCGTGAAGTGGATGCCGGCGAAGTCGCGGTGCTTGAAAATGATGTCGCCGGCCACCGGGCCATCCACAAAAATGAGGTTGATGACGCCGGCCGGTACGCCAGCTTCCACGAATAAATCCATCAGCACCTGAGCCGAATAAATTTGCGGGTAGGAGGGCTTCCACACCACCACGTTGCCCATGAGGGCGGCCGCCACGGGCAGGTTGGCGGCGATGGAGGTGAAATTGAAGGGCGTGAGCGCAAACACGAAGCCTTCGAGCGGGCGGTGCTCCAGGCGGTTCCACATGCCGGGGGCCGACTCGGGCTGCTGGTGGTAAATTTCCTGGGCGAAGTAAACGTTAAAACGCAGAAAATCAATTAGTTCGCAAGCGGCATCAATCTCGGCCTGGAAGGCGTTTTTGCTCTGGCCCAGCATAGTGGCCGCGTTGAGGCGGGCGCGGTAGGGGCCGGCCAGCAGCTCGGCGGCTTTCAGGAAAATAGCGCCGCGCTCCTCCCAGGGCAGGCCCGCCCAGGCGGTGCGGGCGGCCAGCGCCGCGTCGATGGCCTGGGTTACGTGGCCGGCGTCGCCCTCGTGAAAGTGGCCCAGCACGCGCTGGTGGTCGTGGGGCGGGGCAATGGGCAGCGTGCGGCCGGTGCGCACCGCCTGGCCGCCAATGTTCATGGCAATATCAACCTGCTGGCCGTTGAGGTCGGCGAGGGCTTTCTTCAACTCGGCGCGCTCCTTTGAGCCGGGCGCGTAGCCCTTCACGGGCTCGTTGATGGGGGTCGGGACGCGAAAAAAGGCGTTGGACATAAGCGGGAAATGCTGCCTTTTAGCGGGCAGTTGAGGGTGAGAGATGGGGTGGGAGAATAGGAATGGAAACAGGACTAAAGGAAGGCCCGCAGCTCATCCAGGCTGCTGATTTCGTAGGTGGTTTCGGCGAAGTGCCGCCGCTTGGCGGGGTTGAAATACACCTGGTCGATGCCCGCGTTGTAGGCGCCCAGCACGTCGCACTCCAGGTTGTCGCCCACCATCAGGCTTTCGGGGGCGGTGGCGCCGGTGCGGGCCAGCGCGTGGGCAAACATGCGCGGGTCGGGCTTGAGAAAACCGCTGTGCTCGGAAGTGATAACCTCCTCAAAATAGGCCGCCAACTGTGAGGAAACCAGCTTAATGCGCTGCACATCCTCGAAGCCGTTGGTGATGAGGTGCAGCCGATAGTCCTTCTTTTTGAGGTAGGTAAGCACCTCGTGGGTGTGCGGAAATACGGCCGACTTATACGGCAAGATATCAGTGAAGCGGGCCGAGATATCAGCCGGAATATCGGCTTCGGCCACGCCCAGCCGGGTGAGCGTGCGCGAAAAGCGCACCTCACGCAACTGCTTCTGCGTCACCTTATTGCTTTGGTAGAGGCGCCATAGCGCGTGGTTCACCTCGCTGTAGCGCTGGCTGAACTCGGCCAGCGTGAACAGGCCGTGGCGGGCCAGGTCGTAGTCGGTAAAGAGCTGCTCCAGCGTTTCGTTGGCGTTGGTTTCGAAGTCCCACAGCGTGTGGTCAAGGTCGAAAAACAGGTGGCGGTAGGTTTTCATGGGTCGCTAAGCGGCTATTTATCAGGGAACAAGCCGGTGGCCAGCGCCTGCACAATGCGGGCGGCATCCTTGGGCTGGGCATTGTTGAAGTACACGCCGGATGGGTAAATTACCAACGCCGCGCCGGGCCCTTTTTTGCAATTTTTGCAGCGGTCGAGGCAGTTACAGGTCTGGATTTGGGTGGTCACCTTTTCACCATCAACCACCACGGATTTCACGCCCTGGGCTTTCAGCTCTTTTTTGAGGGCCTTGGCCACGTCGTCGCCAACGCCCGATTTCTGGTGATTGCAAACGAATATGCGGCGTTCGGCCATGGTACTAAGTAGGAGTTGTGAATTATGAGCTATGAATTAGTAACTAGGAGCTTGCAGCAGGGTGCCTGCTGAGAATTCGTAACTCATAATTCCAAATTCTTAATTCAGGAAGAGGGTTGCCAGCGGCGGTTCTGAATTTTGTATGCGGCCAGCTCGCGGTTGTTCCACAAGGTTTGGTATACCTGCTGGTCGCGCACGAGCTGGGGGTCGCGCTCCATCAAGGCCAATAACTGGTGCAGCAGCTCGGCAGTTTCGTCGCGCAGGAAATAGAACATCCAGTTGTCGAGGCGGCGCACGCCCACCAGGCCGGCGTTTTTGAGGTAAGCCAGCTGGCGCGAGGTTTTAGTTTGCGTAAAATCAAGCACTTGCTCCAGGTCGCCGACCACCATTTCGTGGTTGCGCCACAACAAATGGAGCATCCGCACGCGGCTTTCGTCGCCAAGCGCCTTAAAAAGCTGCTGCCCGAATGCAACCGGGAAATGTTTTACGCGCATCTACCGTTTAGAATGGCCCGGCCCGGCCGGATTGGTTCCCAAAAGTACGACTAGGGCGGCGGGCAGGTTCGTATATTTGTTACCGTACCCTTTTGCTAACCCCGCGCCCTGTGAATAGCCGCCGTCTTCTTTTGCTACTGAGCCTGGTCGTGCTGACTGGGCTGCTGGCCGCGCCCCGTGCCTGGGCCCAGGGTAAGCGCCGGGTGGTGCAGTTTACGGGTATTGTGGCGAGCGGCGACAGCCTGCTGGGCGTGCCCGGCGCCACCGTATACGTGCCCAAGGCCGGGCGCGGCACCACCACCAATGCCTACGGCTACTTCTCGATGCCCGTGCTGGCCGGCGATAGCATTGTGATACGCTCGCTGGGCTACCGCAACCAAACCATTGTGGTACCAGCTGATTACCAGCGCCAAAGCTTCTCGGTTATCATCTCCCTGAAAGAAGACCCCAACATGCTGCCCGAGGTGCGGGTATTCCCGTACGCCACCGAAAAGGAGTTTAAGCGGGCCTTTCTGGCGCTGCGCATGCCGAATGAGCGGGGCTCGGCCGCGGCCGAAAACCTGAATGAGGACCTGATGCGCAAGATTTTCAACTCACAGCCCATGGGCCCCACCGCCAACTTCCGCCAAACGATGTCGCAGCAGCAGTACGACCAAGACCGCCGCTGGGGTATTGCACCTAACTTGCAGAGCAACAACCCGTTGCTTAATCCCTTTAGCTGGCTTAAGCTGGTGAAGCAGGTGAAAGATGGCGAGTTTAAGAAGCGGGAAGGCATTGACTATTAAGGCGTATTGAAGCAGGAATAGATAACCTCAACCAAGGTTTCGGGGTTAAGTAGGGTGGCAGTCAATTGCCACCTTTTGCTTTTTCTGATGGATACGAATCTTCCGGTTTCGGCGCAGCCGCGGGTGCTGATAGTGGGCTGCGGCTTTGGCGGCCTCAAGCTGGCGCAAGACTTAGCCGACGCACCCGTGCAGGTAGTGATGGTAGACCGCAATAACTACCACAACTTCCAGCCGCTGCTCTACCAGGTGGCCACCGGCGCGCTGGAGCCCGACAGCATTGCCTACCCCGTGCGCAAGATTTTTGCGGGCCAAAAGAACTTTTTCTTTCGGCTGGCTAATGTGACGGGGGTGAACCCGGCCGCCAACCGGCTGCAAACCAACCTCGGCGATATCAGCTACGACTACCTGGTGCTGGCCACGGGCTCGCTCACCAACTTTTTTGGGATTGAGAGCATCGAGAAAAACGCGATGCAGATTAAGAGCATTCCGAACGCGCTAAACCTGCGGAGCTACATTTTTCAGAACTTTGAGCAGGCCATTCTGGAAACGGACCCGGCCCGCAAGCAGTCGCTGCTCAACATTGTGGTGGTGGGCGGCGGCCCCACGGGCGTCGAAATCAGCGGCTCGCTGGCCGAAATGCGCAAGCATACGCTGCCCAAAGACTACCCGGAGCTGGACCTGAACAAGATGCAGATTTACCTGGTAGAAGCCGGGCCGGCGCTGCTGGGGCCCATGTCGAAAGCCTCGCAGGACGATGCCAAGCACTACCTCGATGAGCTGGGCGTAGATGTGCGTTTGAACACGGCCATGAAGCGCTACGAGGACGGCCGGGCGTATTATTCCGATACCGAGTTTATCGCGACCGATAACATGGTGTGGGCGGCCGGCGTAAACGGCGCGGCGCTGCCGGGCCTGCCCGAGGCGGCCATCACGCGCAACAAGCGCATTACGGTGAACCTTTTCAACCAGGTGGAGGGCGAAACCAACATCTTCGCCATCGGCGACGTGGCCAACATGGTGACGCCCGAAATGCCCAAGGGCCTGCCCATGCTGGCCCCGGTGGCCCAGCAGCAGGCCTCACACCTCGCCGATAACCTGCAACGGCTATTGCGCGGCGAAAAGCCGAAAGATTTTTCGTACCTCGACAAGGGCGTGATGGCCATTGTGAGCCGCAACAAGGCCGTGGTAGATTTGCCCAAGGGCATCCACTTCAAGGGCTTTCTGGGGTGGTTGTCGTGGCTGTTTATCCACCTTATTCTGCTGGTGGGCTTCCGCAACAAGCTGGTGGCGCTGGTCGATTGGGCGTTTAGCTACTTCAGCTCGGGGCAGGCGCTGCGGCTCATTATCCGGCCCTTCAACAAGTACGATGTGAAGGACGACCTGGGTAAGAAGGCGGCCGAGCACGCGGCAGCCACCCTGGAGTATAACCCAACCCCCTCGGCGGTGCAGCAGGAGCCGGTGCGCTAGCCAACGGGCGGCCGCTAGCCATTAAAAAACCCCCGCAGCAACCGCTGCGGGGGTTTTTTAATGGCTAGCGGAAGGCAAAAGTGTGTTTATAGCAGTCAGGCTGAGGGTGGTAGCAACGAGGCGCTACCAGTAGAAGCGGTTAGCAGCTGGGCAGAGTCAGGGCCAGTGACCGGAAGGCAGAAGCGTGTTTTATAGCGGATAGAGTTAGTTCGGCTGCCGGTGGCGCAGACGCTTGAGGCCGTAGGCCACGCCGGAGGCCAGCAGCAGCGAGGCGCCGCCATCGAGGGGCACGGCCGTGGGGTCAACGGCCGGGGGTGGAGTAGGGGCGGGGCCATTGTCAAGGGGAGCCTGGGCCGAAGCCAGCTGGCTGCCGCCCAGCAGTAGGGCAAAAAGCAGGAGTTTTTTCATAATGAAGGGGGAAACGTGCGCCGGCACGAGGGCCCCGGCGCGGTTTTCGGCTTATTGAATAGTGAGGCGCCTGCTGAGCACCACCTCGCCCGCCGTGAGGCGCACCACATACACGCCGCTGGGCAGCTGTGCCGTGGGCAGGGTGAGGGTGGTACCGCTGGCGGGCAGGCTGGCTTGCTGGCGCAGCACCACCCGGCCCAGGGCATCGAGCACATCGGCCTGCACGGTGCTGGCCCCGGCAACGCCGGGCAGCGACACGGCCACCTGCGCGGTGGCGGGGTTGGGGTAGAGCGACACGGCGGCAGCCAGTGCGGCCGGCGTGGCGGCCAGGGCCGTGGCCGAGAACGTGACCGTGAAGCGGCCTTGCACCAGCGCCTGGGCGGCCGTTACGCTGAAGCTGTAGCTGCGGCCCACGGCCAGGGCCGTGGTGGTGCCGGTGGCGGCATCGCGCAGGTAGGCGGTGAGGCCGGCGGGCAGGTTGGTCAGGGCTGAGGCGGTGAGCGTGTAGCTACCGGCGGCGGGCACGCCCACGGCCAGTGGCAGCACGGTGGCCGTAGTGAAGGCCGCGCGGCCGTCGATGGCCAGCTGGTCGGGGCCGGCTACGCTGCTCAGGTTCAGGCCGTGGCCGTTGGGCAGCTTGGCCGCGTCAAACGCGCCCTCGAAGCTGGGCGAGGCGCCCGCTTCGGCGTAGGCTACCCAGGCGTCGGCCAGGCTGTTGCCGGCCAGCGTGAGGCGCAGAGCGGGTCGGGTATCGGCGATGGTGCGCTGAAAGCTAGTGGTTTGAGCCGTGGCGTAGTCGGTTACGCGCTGGCTGTTGCGGAAGGTGAGCGCGCCGCTGGTGTTGCCGCTGCTCACCCGCACAAAGAATCCCTGGCCGCTGGCAATGAGCGGGTTGTTGCTGCCCGTGGTGCTCTGGCCGTTCACGAAGGCGCGGTAGCCGCCGGTGTACTGGCCGCTGCTTTGCACTACGTAGATGGCCGCGTCGAGGCCGCTGCGGTCGGTGGCTTGCACCAGGGAATAATCGAGCGGGGCGGGGTAGGGGTTGCCCACCAGGTTCCAGCCGGCATCGGCAGCCGTGGGGCCGCTGTTGCGGGCCAGGCTCAGGGTCAGGTCGTTGTTGCCCAGCGTGCCCTGGAAATCTACCAGCTGGCCGGCACCGATGTTAACGGCGTAGCCCTGGCCGGGCGTGAGCGCATCGGTAGCCTGCGGCACCACGAAGCCCTTATCGAAGGCCGCGTAGTTATTGGTTACCGAAGCCAACCGGCTCTGGTCGTAGCCAAACACGGTGGGGAAGGGCGTGGTGGTGCCCGGCGTGGCCGAGGTGTTGTAGCGCTGGGTGAGGGTGGGCGTGAAGCCGTTCGTGGCCAAGTCGGCCACAGTGGTGTTGGTCACCGGGGCGCTGTAGTGGCGGTAGCCGTTGCCGGCGTTCAGCAAGCCGTCGATGTAGCGCTGCACGGTGGCCGTGCCCGTTACGGTGCCGGTGCTGCTGTTCACGGCCAGGGCCGTGCCGGTGGCATCGGAGAGCAGCGTGAGGGCGTTGCCGCCCGTGGCCAGGTTGCCAGCATCGGCCAGGGTGAGCACGCGGCGCACCTGGGCGGCGTTGGCCAGGGTAGCGGTGCCGCTGGCTTTGTCCACGGTGAGGTTGGGCACGGTGCCGCCGTTCAGGCCGAGGCTTTGGGCGGCGGTGCCGCTCAAGCGCAGCGTGCCGGTGCTGCCGGCGGTGGGGCCGGCCTGAGCCACGTTACCGGTCACGCTCAGTAGGCCGGTGCTTAGGTCGAGGGTGCTGGCGGCGGCGCTGCTCACGTCACCGCTGACGGTGGCCGTGCCAGTGGTGGTGAGGCGGGCTGCGCCGGTCTGGGTGAGGCCGCCGTTTACGGTGAGCACGCCGCCCGTGTTCACGAATAGGGTGCCGCCGTTGCTGGTCAGGACGGGGGTTTGGGCGGCCAGCGGGCCGGCCGCCAGCAGGCCCAGCCCCAGCAGGGTCAGGCGGCGGGAGTGGGTAGGAAACTGGTTCATATCGAAGGGATGCTAAAAGTGGCAGCCCTGCGGCTAGAGCTTCACCACTGTGAAGATGCAGCTTCCGTCGGTTTTGAGGGCTTGGGCAGCAACGCCGCTGTTTGCACCTAGTCCTTTGATACGGAACGTATCACCAGCCGCGAGTTTCACTACCCCTACTATTAATCCTGGATTTGATTTCATGCCAGTTGGCAGGTTAGGAGGACTTGAGGCCACGTAAGGTGGATATATGTTATTGGGCGAGCCGATGGCCGAATTATTTACCTCAATATAAATCCAGGAACCAACCGTGCTGTTCGGAGTAGGATTATCCAGCGCAATCGCGCGGGCCTGCACCAGATAAGTGCCAGCCCCGGAGGTCCCTACGGTATAAACACCCGTGCTAGTATTGTAGCTGCCAACGCCTGCCGTAGGCGAAACGGTAGAGTTATCGAAAGCAATAGCATCCCCGGTATTGGTCCCATTTGAAAGGGGTAGTACTTGAGAGCCAGATGTCTTTGTAGCAATCAACTGCGTGGTGCCGCTGCCCCCGCCACCCGTCGGCGTGGTCCACTGCGTGTTGTAGTTGGTGCCATCAATCTTGCTCAGCACCTGCCCGGCTGTTCCGCCGGTGGGCACGCCCTGGCCATTGGAGCCGGCCGCGCCGGTATCGCCTTTCGGGCCAGCCACGCCATTGTCGCCTTTCGGACCCTGGCCTCCGGCCGCGCCGGTATCGCCCTTCGCGCCTGCGGTGCCAGCGTCGCCTTTTGGGCCAGCCGTGCCGGTGTCACCCTTGTCGCCTTTTGGGCCTGCGGTGCCAGTATCGCCTTTGTCGCCCTTCGTACCGGCCGTGCCAGCGTCGCCTTTTGGGCCAGCGGCACCGGTATCGCCTTTCGGACCCTGCGAGCCACTGCCGCCGCTGCCGCCATTCAGGGCGGTCCAGGCGGTGCCGTTGTAGAAGTAGAAGCCGGCCGTGCCGTCGGTCTGGTACACGAGCAGGCCGGTGGCGGGGCTGGCAATGCTGCCGCGCTGGCTGGCCGTGAGGCGCGGAGTGAGCAGGCCCTGGGTGGTGCTACTCACATCGAGGGCAGCCGAGGCATTGGGGGTGGCGGTGCCGATGCCGATGTTATTCTGAGCCTGGGCGGCGGTGGTAGCTCCTGCGAGGAGCAGGGTGGGCAGTAGCCAGCTACGCAAGGTGGCGGTAGAGAGCGTAAATTTTTTCACAAGAAAAGAGGTTGGGGGTGATGAAGAAAATAAATTGAGTAAATGAGCAACTAGCCAACAGCGCCCGCTAAACGGCCAGGACTGCCGCCGCTGTGGTCGCCTACCACTCTACTGAATAGGTTACCAGGCCCCACCGGCACCAAAGCATCTACTTGTGCGCCCTGCCCACCGCCGGTAGCTACTATCTAGAGTTGCGTGACGCCCATCCGCACAGCATAGGTTTGGGTGCCGCCTGTATGGGCCAAGGAGGTGGTGGTTTGGGCCTGGACCGACAGGCCGGCAAGCAGCAAGGCCCCGCTTAGCAGCCATGACCAAGCCCGGTATGCCGGGCGCGGCCGGGGGGAGGTGAGAGATAGATAAATAGATGTTATCATAAAAAAATTAAAAAAGTGAGTGAAAGACGGTGTTTGGTATTCTGGTAGTCGATGCGGCGATTAGGACTACAAAGCACCCACTGCCCGCCGCCCTTCGCAAAACATTTGAGCCTCAGCCTCAGCTTTTGAGGTCGGGGCAGCGGCCAAAGTCGGAATCGTAATATATTTTCGACGGGTAGTGCCATGGGCAGCGGTGACTTGGCTCTGGCCCAGCAAAAAGCCCCGGCACCGCAGGGCGGTACCGGGGCTTTGGCGGGCTGGGGAGTGGGCGGGCCGGCTAGGCGGGCAGTGTGGCGCGGTGGGCGGCGATGCCGCCCTTCACCGTGGTGAGGGTGGCCACCTGCTCGGCCACCTGCTCGGCCACCTGCTCGGCCACCTGCTCGGCATCGACTACGGCTAGGAAGCGCGTCACGCCCGTGCTCAGGCGGCCGCGCTTGGCCAGGCGGGTGCGCTGCACTTGCAGGGTGGCCAGTTCGTTGGTAGTGGTTTCGCCGCCCCCGGCATCGATGCCGGGGGCGGCGGACACGGCGTTGGCGCTGGCTATTTTGGCATCTACCTTGGCTAGGTCACTGATGGTGCTGGCCTGGGTGCGGCCGGCCCGCTCGGTGCTGAGGTCGGCGGCCGCGTCGCGGCCCTAGTAGATGCGCAATTCAAAATCAACTTCGACGGTGGCCGTGTCGCACTCGGCGCGGGTGGTGAGGGAGGAGTAATTTATACTACTGGGGAGCGAAAAAAATGAAAGAACATAACATAAGTATAAATTACTTAAGCATTTGGGCGTGCTAAGGCTGCTTTAGAGCGGTTTCAGAGTCCGTGTACAGCTTGCTGGGTGCGGGCTGCCGGCTTTTCGCCGGCTGACCGCTCGTCGACAGAACAACCGGCCCGCACAAAGAGTGGACAGCCGGCGAAAAGCCGGC
>NZ_JASITD010000044.1 GCF_030063445.1 Hymenobacter sp. H14-R3
CCCCTGCGCGCGCTTCCTGCTACTTTCAAGCCGGCGGCCAGCTAAAAGAACAACCAATGACGGCGGTGCTTCGTGCGGCCGGCATCGGCGCGGGGCACCAGCGTAACGCGCTCCACCGTGGAGCTGCTGGCTTTGATTTCGTCTTCTATGTAACCGCCGTAGGCTACCTGCAGGTTGCTGGCCGCCTGGGTGGCGGGCAGCTGAAAGGCATACGCCCCATTGGCATCGGTAGCTACCCCGCTGCCCGTCTGCTTATTCAGGACGGTGGCCCCAATCAGGGGGCGGCCGTTTTCGTCCAGTACGCGGCCGCGCACCGTTATCAGGGCCGTGGCGCTGGCCGCCGCTTCGCCCAGGCTCGGCGCCCCAGCCGCGCTGGCGGTAACGGATGTAGGCGTCGCCCCCGAGAAATGGGTGGCCGCCATCGAGGCCCCGGCCATGCATACGGCCACGGCTACCAGGGCCGCCGCCCGCTGGCGAAACCGCTGCGGCTGCACCCGAATCAGGTCCATCTGGCGCTGCATCCAGCCCACGGGCCGCACGGCCTCGCCTTGCTGGCGCAGGTAGTGAAAGCGGTACAGCGTATCGTCGGCCAGCGCCCGGTGGGCTTGTAGGTAAGCGTCGACGGCCTGGTTGTGCTGGCGCGACAAATCGCCCCGCAGGTAGGCATCGCGGTACACGGGCAGCAGCTCGCCCGTAGTTGGGTTAAAGGGGGAAGAGGTAAGCTTCATGCGGCAGGTTTTTAGTATGAGAGAAGAAGTAAACTATATAATTACCAGACTACTATGAAAATACGCCCTGGTGGCAACGCCTGCTCGTAGGCGTCTAAGGCAGACCCGCCTCAACGTGCGCTTTGCCAGCCCCTTCCTGCGCCCGACTTGGGAGAGCTGCGGCCCGGCACTTATTTCAGCAGGTCCATTTGCTGGCGTACCACGTCGCGGGCGATTGCCAGGTTAGTATCGCGGGAGTTCACGACCAGGTACACAAACTTTTTGCCGTTATCAATCAGGTTGATGAGGTGCAGCTGGTTAGTGAGCGTGATGAGAATATCGTCAATGATTTCGCCCTGTAACTTGAGGGCAGTCATGGCCTTCTGCTTCTGCTTGACCACCTCCGTATTGTAGGCTGCCGCCGTTTCGGGGTTGAAAGTGGGGGAATTGGAGTGCGAGGCCAACGCCATGCCCGACTGCACATCGACGACGGCAATGGCTACGAGCTGGGGCAGCTGGTCAATGATATTCTGAACGGCTTGGCCGGCCGCATTACTAGTAGAGTACGCCATAAGGGAGAAAAAAGGGGGAGGGTAAAAGAAAAAGAGAAACCTAAAGAAGCGCCTATTCGAAGTGCATCCGGAGCACACTGCGGGCCAGCGCCATGTTCGTGTCTTGGGTGTTCACGGCCAGGAACAGCAACCGTTGGTCATCCTGGCTAATGCACAGTAAATGGGATTGTTCGCGCATGGTGATGAGAATATCCTCAATGCGTTCGTCGGGCAGCGACAGCGCCCGCAAGGCCTGACGTTTTTGGCGCACTACTTCGGCATTGTAAGGCGCGGCCTTGGCTGGGAGCATGCCCGGCACGTTGCTGTGCGCGGCCAAGGCTTTGCCAGTTTCAATGTCAATCACGGCTACGGCCAGCAACTCCGGTAGTGTCTGGCACACGGCTTTTATAGTGGCCGCCGCCTCGTTTCGCTGGGCCTCCGTACCGACCGGGGTGGCCAGGGCCTGAAAACGACGGAGAAAGGAGAGGGCCATAGCGCGTAATGCCGGATGCTAGAACAGGTTAGGAGCGCTAGTACGCCTTAAAGGTATCGCGTGTTTAGGATTTAATGAGATTTCTTTAAGCAAAAGTTGACTTAATCCAGTGAACGAGTTCTTTAAATCGCCTAACTCCCCGCTTTACTAGCTGAAAGAATTCCCGCTACCGGGGTAGCCCTAGCAAGCTGGCCTTGGGTAAGAGGTTGGTCCCAAAGTCGCATTTGGCAGCGGCGGTGGTTGGGATATGGTGGACAGTTGAGGACAATACTTAGGTCAAGTTGCGGGCTATAGGCCGACTTGGTTTAAAGTGTGGGCAAAAATGAAGAGGGCGATTTTTAGCGCAAAGCCGGCGGCCGTGACGGCGTGAATCTGCTTGGGAAAGCGCGCGGTGAGTTGACTAAAGCAGGTTTCGATACCCTTAGCGGAAGTACTGGAGCAGAAAGGTTTGCGCCGGATGATACGGGCGCTTGCTGTTTTTGCGGCGCGCCGTCTGCTGCTGGCTGCCGCTGGCCGCGTTGAAGAGGTCTTCCGCTGCGTAGTCCGTATAGCCGGCATCCGTGTAGAGTACGCTGCCCTTAGGCAGGTCCAGCGGCAAGCCGCGTTGACCGGTTTGCTCCGACTCGGCGCCCGCATGAATATAGAACTCGACCGGAATACCGTCGCTGGTGGCCACCACCTGCACCTGGAGGCCATAGAACCAGCTGCTCTTACTGGCGCAGCAGCCGTGATAAGCCTTGCCCCTCAGCAGCTTACAGCGCGGGATGCGCGTGTTAGGACACACGGCCACTGGAAACGAGTCCAGTACGTAGCGGGCCTCGGTGTGCAGGTGTTTGAGCACGTTGCCCAACGTGGCGAACAGGGAGCGGAGCGTATCGGTGAGGGCGTGCAAGCGCCGGGTGAAGCCGCTCTTGTCCAGTGGATTCTGCCCCCAATGCTGCGCCATATAGTGCTTGGCGACTACCAGGTTGCCCCCAACAAAGCGGGCGGCCACCAGGGCCGTGGTTAGCATCTGGGCATCGGTCAAGCGCCAACCCGAAGCCGGGGTGGCGTGCCGGCGGGGCGCGTAAAGCGGATTAAATCATCAAGTACGCAGGACATGGCAACGGTCTGTTCGCGCATGGTCGGCAGGGATTTGGGGGGTCAGATACCCAAACCTAGCCTGTTTACGCCGAACAGACTTTTTTATGACCGCGCGCTACCCCGCAACTTGGGTTAGCTAGGTTAAGAAGGGGCACCTTTCGGATGTCCCCTCCCCTACCCTAGATAACCCTCCTGAAGGGCGCTTTTTAGTGGGTCAAGAAGTGGGTTTTGTTAGTGGAGTGGCGATAGCCTGCGTGAATAGGCCCGCCGACCCGGCACCGGCCCTACCTAAGACGGGCGAGCGACTCGCCGGGACAACCCTACTTTTGCCCGCCTATTTTCGCGCCGACCTCAAGCCCCGCGCTACCCGCCTTCTCCATGGAGAAACTTACCATTGCCCTCGACTGGACCCCTAATACTAATCACGCTGGCCTGTTCCTGGCCCAGCAGCAAGGCCTCTATGCCGCGGCGGGCCTTGATGTCGTCCTGCTCTCCCCAGAAAGTGAGGCCTACGCCACTACCCCCGCCCGCCGGTTGCTGGCCGGGGAAGCCGACCTAGCCGTGGCCAGCTCCGAGACGGTGCTCAGCTACCGCACGGCTACGACGCCTGTGGAGGTCACGGCGGTGGCGGCCCTGCTCCAAGACGATACCAGCGCCATTGCCGTGCTGGCGGCCAGTGGCATTGAGCGGCCCGCCCACCTTGACGGCCAGGTCTACGCCTCATATCAGGCCCGCTTCGAAGACCGCATCGTGCAGCAGTTGATTAGAAATGATGGGGGCCAAGGAACGCTGCGGCTGGCCTATCCGCCCAAACTCACCATCTGGGATAGCTTGCTCACGGGCCAGGTCGCCGCGACCTGGATTTTTCAAGGCTGGGAAGGGGCCCAGGCGCACCTGGCAGGCGTGGCCCTGCGCACGTTTGCGCTGGGCGATTACAGCATTCCTTATGGCTACACGCCCGTACTAGTCAGCACGAATGAGCTACTCGCCCGAAAAAAGGAGAGCCTGACTAAGTTTCTGCACGTCACCGGCAGAGGCTATCAGTTGGCGGCGGCAGACGTGGGGGCCGCCACGCAGCTGCTGGCCCAGACGGGATTAGCTGCCTTCGCCGATACGGCGTTCATTGGCGCGTCGCTTACGCTCCTTCAACCGCACTTCCTGACCGAATCCGGCGAGTGGGGCTGCATGCAACTGGGCAAGTGGCAAGCCTTCGTGCAATGGCTGGTGGCGCAAGGCCTGCTCGTTCCGACGACCTACACCGACCCCGAAAAGTTATTCGTGAACCTGTAAGGACCGCCGATTTCCCTCCAAAAAACGACCTTTTTTTAGAAGAGTCATACTAAAAACACACCTAGTAGCAGGTGCTTTAAAGCACCTGCTACTAGGTGTGTTTTTAGTATGACTTTTACACCTAAATTTGCACCCAAACTCACAACGCAACACCATGATTTTCACTGTAGGTGGCATTAAGGGAGGTACTGGCAAAACAACCATTTCGACAAATCTAGCCGTCTGGCTTTCAAAGCAGGGAGCAGATGTGCTTCTGGTTGATGCTGATGAACAAGAGTCCGCTTCCGACTTTACAGCCTGGCGTGACGAAACTCACAAGGGTGAGTTGGGCTACACATTGGTACAGTTGACCGGGGGGGCCGTGCGCCGTCAAATTGAGCAGCTTCGCCCTAAGTACGACCACATTGTAATTGATACCGGTGGACGGGATACGGCAAGTCAACGAGCAGCTCTATTTGTGTCTGATGTGTATTTACTGCCCTTTGCTCCCAGAAGCTATGAAATCTGGACTTTGTCTAAGGTCCTGGCTTTACTGAATGAGGTGCAACCAGGACGTCTCACGCCGCTGAAGATTTATTCTTTTCTGAATAAAGCAGATACTCGCGGCCAGGACAATGGTGAAGCTACAGAAGTCCTACGTGAGAATGCAGAATTGAATTACGTAGATTTTCCGGTAGTCAACCGCAAAGCATTTGCAACAGCTGCCAGTAAAGGGCTGTCAGTTTTTGAATCACTGCCTCATGATGAGAAGGCCATAGCAGAACTGGACGCGTTGTTCCAACACATTACTCATGCTAGCAAGTAAACAATATGGCTGTCTCACCCCCACCTCGTAAACCTGCGGCTAGCTCACTAGAGTCTGCTAATCGCACTAAGCTAGACGAAAAGAAAATCGACGCTATCATTAACCGAGGAAGCTCGTCAGTAGCATCGAGTCCTCCAGATGTGATTCAACTCAAAAATTTTAACATCAAAATCACGGCAAGCACTTTGGAAAGTATTGACGAGGTACGAGCTAAGCGGCCCCGAAAACCAACTAGCCCTAAGCTCGGCATATCTACTCAGGATTGGCTATTAGAAGCAATTTCGGAGAAATTAGAGCGAGAGCAAAAGAAGTATAAAATAGGTGCGATTTGACACCTAAAACTAGGTGTGATTCATAACCTGTTATTACAAGCAATGAGCACCCACTTTTGCACCTTTTTACAGGTGTAAAAGTGGGTGCTCATTGCTTGCTTGGTATTGCTCCTTATTTTCTCATAATCAAGTATCTGCCTGTAATGCTAGGCAGCTATTTGCTTCTCAAGTTGGTCGATTTTTGCTTGAACTTCAGCAGTCGCTACTGCTCTAGTGTCATCATTATAAATAACAGCAGTTTGAATAAAGCGAAGGCTATTACGGGCGTCTTCAAGCTCACTAAGAAGCTTTTTGCGCTGAGGATTTGCAGAAAGATTAGGTTTCTTTTTGCTAACGGGAGCAGTTAGCTTTTGCTGGTAGTCTGGTAGCAGGTAACCATCAGTCAGTGCTTTGAATACTGCGCCACCCTCCTTTTTAATCTTTCCTATCTGAACCTGACCTTTCACGGTATCTAAGACATAGCGCACATAGCCCAGGTCATAGTCACCAGCAGTCAGGCGAGCTTGAATGAGCGGCAGACTAGTAGCGGATACTCCGGATGCTAACACTGCTGCTTCCCATTCACTATGATTGCTACCTGGAGCCGCGACGGTCTGGTTCGCTGTAACTGGCTTGAATGAAAACTTTATCTCTGTTACTTCCCGCCCCTGCTTAATAGCTTCATAGGTGAAGGGCAGGTCGGTAGCCGCTAGTTCGGCCTGCGCTCTGTCGAGTATCCGCGCACGGAAGTTGTTAAACCGGTCGTACTCCTGGTCTAGCCCCAAAATAGCTTTTAACTCATCCAGCCGGATGGTTCGCTTTCCGAAAGCAGCATACTCGCGCAGCAACCAGTAGATGCGGTAGGAGTTGGCACTCTTTAGCTTCAGTAACTCGGTGAGTTGGGCCTTGGTGAAATTATCACGTAATTCTAGCAGATAGGGGAGCAGGAGGTCATTAAACTGGGCCTCAATCATGCCCTCCCCCTCTAGGTAAGTTGCGTAAGCAAGGAGGGGAATAACCGTAAAACTGGGCTTCTTCAGTGGGCGGCCATCAGAGCTAAGTTTTTCGATAGTAAGGGTACGGCTGGCAAAGTCTTTTAACATCCGCCGTACTTGGTCATACACGTTGTTGCTGCCCGTGTTAGGCACAATCTCACGCACCAGCAGTTGGCACTTGCTAAAGGCAGTATCGGTGCGTTGTAGCCGCGCTAGCAGCCCAAGAAACAGGCGGGCTTCATGCGTATTCAAGTCAAACTTGGCGTTGACCAGCGCATTGTGCTGCACAACCAGCGGATTGACAGCGGGTGTCGGGATAGTATCCAAAGTAAAGCTTGACTGCTGGTAGGAATGGTCAAAGATATTTACAAAAAACACATGCGACTACAAGATATTATTTTTGTAGTCGTGTCACCCCCTTTTTGTAGTCGCATTATCCCCACTTCACCCCCTTTTTGTAGTCGTGTCACCCCCTTTTTGTAGTCGTGTCACCCCCTTTTTGTAGTCGTGTCACCCCCTTTTTGTAGTCGTATGCCCTTGTAACAAATTGTAAGTCAAAGCGTTATGACCCCCGTAAACTAGTAAGTTTATAAAGAAAATAAACAGCTAGTTTATTTTAGTAGTCTTTAAATTTAAGAAACTGGGGAAAGGCACAACGCATTGAGTAGCTTATCACTGGGGGGGCGGGCCACCCCCTTTTTGTAGTCGCATTTTTAGAAAAAACAGCGTTTCAATGCATTGGAGACGGTTTTTCTAATGGATTGCTACTCAATGCGACTACAAAAAGGGGGTGATACGACTACAAAAAGGGGGCGAGTAGTACCTATTCTGGCTGTGACGATAGCTAACAAAGGGTAACTTATGCAGGTAAAAAGACAGGGTATGCTTTAGTATTAAGAACGATAAAAAAAGCAGTTTATACTAAAATATGCTCTATTATTTTATTGAGTAGCAATTGATTATGATGATTTATAGCCGCGCTAATTTTTGCTGCTAATTAGCTTTGCTAGCAGCCTTTTTCAATGAGTGAAGTACCTGCGCTGCCTTGGATTACCGTTGCGCCTTCAGCGCCTTACTTTCTAACAGAGAGTGGCCAACCGTGGACGCCTATTGGTCAAAACGATGCTATCACATGGCCTGACCTAGCGGGATTGTTCCAGCGCCGTGACCTGGCGGGAGTTGAGGGGCACTTGGCTTGGCTTGCCGCTCACGGCGTTACTTGCCTGCGTTTGATGCTGGAGTACTGCCAAACGGAGTATCGTTGCTTAGAGCGGCCCGTAGGCCGGTTTCAGCCCCATATGGTGCGTCTGTGGGACGACCTATTCGCACTTTGTGCAAAATATGGCCTGCGCGTGCTGCTCACACCCTTCGACACCTACTGGATGGGGCGGCGTTGGCGGCACCATCCTTACCAGCAGGCACAGGGGGGACCAGGTACCACGCGCGCACAGTGGTTACGCTGTCCGCAGATGCGGGCTGCGATTAAAAACCGCCTCTCCTTCGCCGCCGAACGCTGGGGTGGTACGGGCGTTCTCTTTGCCTGGGACCTGTGGAACGAGCTGCCGCCGGCCAAAGCAACCCATCACGCCACTGGCTTGGCCGAGTTTATTCAGGACGTGAGCCAGCATCTGCGCACGGTGGAAACCCGCTGCTTTGGGCGGGCGCACTTGCAAACCGTTTCCGTATTTGGACCCATCTTAAAAGCCCATCCAGAATTAGGCGACCTCGTGTTTCGCCATCCTGACCTGGACTTTGCTACCTCGCATTTTTACGATGCCACTACTATCAGCCGGCCTCAAAACGCACTAGACCCCGCATTGCAGACTGCTGAACTCGTGCGCCAGATACTCGTGCAACTGCCCGCTAACCGGCCATTCTTTGATAGCGAGCACGGGCCCCTTGACACGTTCAAAAGCGGTCGGCAG
This sequence comes from Hymenobacter sp. H14-R3, assembly GCF_030063445.1. Classification (GTDB taxonomy): domain Bacteria; phylum Bacteroidota; class Bacteroidia; order Cytophagales; family Hymenobacteraceae; genus Hymenobacter. The sequence goes on from NZ_JASITD010000044.1 coordinate 8,161, forward strand.
CTACCCGAGGCGTTTGACGATGAATACTTCCGTTGCATGCAGTGGGCTCACTTAGCCGCTGGTGGGGTAGGAGGGGGCTTGCGCTGGCCTTACCGCGACCCGCACGTGCTTACGCACGGTATGCGCGCGGCTCAACAGAGTCTGGCAGGCTTTGTGAAACTTCTGAGTTGGGCGCAGTTTCAGCGGCACAACCTGACGAAGCAGGTTCGCCTCTCCACTACGGCTGTCAGCTGCGTAGCCTGTGGGGATGCCCACCAGGCCATAGTCTGGCTTGTACGTCCCGATGCCCTGATTACACGCTCAGGTAACCAGCGGGCAATGGCAGCACTTACCGTGCAGTTTTGGCTGCCTGGCCTACAGCCAGGGCCCTACCACGTATGTATCTGGGATACTAAGACCGGCCGGATACGTGACCAATTAGTAGTGCAAGCGGATAAGCAGCAATTGACAGTACTTGTTCGATTGCTGGAAGTAGACGTAGCCCACTCTACCCTACTAAACTTTAGGGCCTAAAAACGGGGCAGTCCGACCTTTGGGGTTCCTACACCAAAAAGACCGTTCTGCCCCGTGAAGCAAGGCCTCATTGCCAAAATTACGACGCTTTTGCGTCGCGTCCCACTGGTACCGCATTTGTCGCGGCAAAAGTTTGTCAGCCAGTTTGTTATCGCCCTGCTCAAAAGCCGCAACGTGCAGTTCTGCGAGGTGGCTCAGCACCTGAATGACGCGGTGAAAGCGGCCTCGAATGAGACGCGCATCCAGGATTTCTTTCGGGAAGCGAACCTCAATTATCTGGTGCTGGCCCACTTGCTGCTGCGCCTGTTGCCCGCCACGGGTAAGCTGCGCTTGTGCCTGGACCGCACCGAATGGGACTTCGGCCGCTGCCAGGTCAACCTCCTGCTCGTAACCGTGGGCCGGGGCGACTTTCAAGTGCCGCTCTACTGGGAGCTACTCGACAATCGCAGTGGCAACTCCAGCGCGGCCGACCGCATCGACCTGCTCAAAACCTGTGTGCAGGTGCTGGGCCGTGACCGCATCGGGCTGGTGGTAGGCGACCGCGAATTTGTGGGCCACGTCTGGCTCCACTGGCTGCGGGAAAATAAGTTGCCTTTTCTCCTGCGCCTGCCCAAGCACCACCAGCTCACCTTCCCCAGTGGTCGGCGCCAGGCCGTAACGGCCCTCGGGTTGGCCGTGGGGCAGCAGCGCCACTTTCTGCACTGTCAGGTGGCCGGGGTGTGGGGACAGGTGTGGGTCAAGCGGCTGGCCGATACGGAGTTTCTGTTTCTCTTCGCCGCGCCCGGCCTGCGTAATCTGGCCGCCCTTTATGCCAGCCGCTGGACGATTGAGCAGTGCTTTCAGAATCTAAAAGGGCGCGGCTTCAACCTGGAAGCCACCCACTTACGCTGCCACCAGAAGCTGCGCAAGCTCGTGGCCCTGGTCAGCTTGGCTTACGCGCTGTGCCTAAGCGTGGGCACGATAGCCCACGAAAAAAGTAAGCCTATCCCCCGCAAAAAACATGGCTACCGGGCCACGAGCCTGAGCCGCCACGGGCTCAATATCTTACGCCAGCTCACGCGGCCCCACGCCCGGCCACAAGAGCCGGTAGCCCGTAAAATTATGGCCCTGCTAGACTGGTTTATTCGGCAACTTACTTATTATCAACTCCCTAAAATAGTAGGGTAGAGTGGACGTAGCCTTAGCTGTAACACCGGCCTCTTGAGCTTTCTCAGGCCCTAAGTATTAATAAAAGAGGATATTCGTTGACATAACTTCCGTTCTCGGCCGCGCGCTGGAAGGTTTTGGCTTTTATTTGGGGTGTAGCCGGCACAGTTCTCCACCATCACAGCCACTTACTTCTCCGCCCTTTTTATGCGTCCTACCTCCGTTATCCTGCAGGACATCAAGAAATTTCAACCCACTGCGGATGGTAACTGGTTCACATTGCATGAGTTAGTACAAGAGTTGTGGACCGAAGACGAAGGCCCGGCCGAAGCCTTAGTGCCCCTTTTTCGCTTGCTAGAGCGCTTCCCCGAGGATGAGAGTGCCGGCGTCTTGTGGGGCGTGCTCCATGGCATAGAATCCTACCCCAACTATGAGACGGAACTAGTTCAGTCCTTGCAACGCCACCCCACCGATCTCACCGTGACCATGGTCCACAGAATGGCCAACTCCGGCTACACTCTGGTGGCAGGGCACGCCATGAAGAGCCTGTATCAGGCAGTGCTCGCGCATCCGAGAGCTTCTGAGGAAGCCAAAGAGCGGGCGCAAGATTACCTCGCTGATAAATAGGTAAGAGGTGCTGGGAGCGCGGAAAGAAGTCTTCTCCTGGGCTTGTCACCTTTCATAAACAAACCTCGGCAAAGGTGACAAATGAGGCTTGCGGTAAATAAGTCCTTTATTCGCCGCATATTTTGCGGAGATTAAAGTGCACATTTACCAGCAGCCCACTTGGCCGGCGTTCATGTGGTAGCACGAGCGTTTAGAACCGCTGTTGGGTGTGGTGCGCCAGCAACGAGGGCGCGTGCTGGGCCACATAAAGGCGCTGGACTTTTCGCTACAGGCCGAGGCCCTGCTGCAAACCCTCGCCCGCGAAGCCCTCAAATCCAGCGAAGTCGAGGGGGAGTTCTTGCCCAGCGAGCAAGTCCGCTCCGCGCGCGCCGCCTGGGCCTCGAAGTGGCAGCCCCGTGCCGGCCGAGCGCCGCGTGGAGGGTGTGGTAGACATGCTGCTGGAAGATACCCAGGGCTTTGCCCAGCCCCTTACCGCGCAGCGGTTGGGCAGTTGGCAGGCCGCGCTGTTTCTGACCGGCCGTAGCAGCCTGCTGCGCATCCGGGTCGGCGCTTGGCGCACGGGTGCCAAAGGACCGCTGCAGGTGGTGTCGGGTACGCCGGAGCGGTAGCAAGTACACTTTACGGCCCCCGCCGCGGAACACGTGGCCGCCAAAATGACGCGGTTTTTCCCCCGGTTCAATACGGACGCACTACTCGATGCGGTGCTCAAGGCCGGCGTTATGTACCTCTTGTTTGTCACCATTCACCTTTTCGAGGATGGTAACGGCCGCGTGGCCCATACCTTGATGGAGCTACAGCTGGCCTGCGCCGATACCTTGGCCCAACGCTTTTACAGTCTTTTGGCCCAAATGCAGCTGGGGCACAACGCCTACTATGCCCAGTTGGAGGCCGCTTAAAAGGGGGGACCTCGATATCACTGCCTGGATGGTGTGGTTTCTGTGCATACGGACCCAGGTAGCCGCCTGCCAACCTGTTTCTCCCCAAAAGCCGGCACTAGCCAGGAGGCCCGCGCCCGCGGCCTCCTCACACGGGCGCTGGACCAGAACAGCATTACGGCCAAACCATCCTACCCGGCGTTTGCGCCCGATGAGGCAGCGACGGGCACGAAAGTGGCGGCGGCGGCCCAGGCGGCCAGGGCACGCAAGTTATTATTAATCAACTTCATCCGTTCTTCACTTGGCCTGGCAAACTACGCGGCCAGGCGGCCAGTCGCTTTCAGAGTTTTTGCGTTCAATAGGCTACTACAGGCTTGACTCAGGAAATTATGCAGATAAGGTATACCTCATGGAGTCGCGCCAGCTGCTGGGTCGCCGTAGGGTTAGGGTTGCTGGCCACCACGCTGGGCGCGGCGGCGCAAACCACCCCCGCCACGCGGCCCGGCACCCAGGGCGGCCCGCCGGGCGGCATTGGGGGGCCACCCGTGGGCCAGCAGCAGCAGCAGGAGTTGCAGCAACGCCAGCAGCAAATTCAGCAGAGCATGCCGCCGCCGCAACGGCCGGCCGGGCCGCCCAGCCCGGTACCGGGCGGGCAGGCGGGCACCGGGGGCAGCCCGGGGGGGAGCGCGCCAGCGCTAGGCGGCACCGGCACGGTGGGCGAACCCAGTGGCACCACTACCCCGCCGGTGCAGTTTGGCGGCGCACCGCGCGCGGGCGGCATGCTGGGCGCGGGCCAGGCCACTGGTGCGGCCCGCACGCTGGCCGTGGCCCCGGCCACCTTGAGCCTACCCGGAGCGATTACGATTGGCATTCAGAACAACCTGACGACCCTGCTGGCCGACGAGCGCGCCGTGGAGGCGCGGGCCCTGCGCCAGCAAATTCGTTCGTTTTTGCTGCCCAACCTGTTTGGCACGGCGTACCAGCAAAACCGCACCCTTAACCTGGTGGCGCAGGGCCTGGTGCCCAGCGGCGGCCAAGATATGGGCGGTGGCATGCCCCCCGGTGGGGGCGGGGCGGCCCCCACCATTCCCTCCTTCGTGGGGCCGTTTTATTCGTTTGATGCCCGGCTCAACTTCTCGCAGGCGCTGCTCAACCTGTCGGCGCTGCGCCAGTACAAGAGTACCCAGGCCGCCGTGCAGGTGGCCGACCTCACCGCCGGGCTGGCCCGCGAGCAGGTAGCCACGTTCGTGGCCCTGGCCTACCTCACGGCCCAGCGCGGCAGCCTCGACGTGCGGGCCGCCCGCGCCGACTTCGGGCTGGCCGAAGCCCTGCTGCAACTGGCCCGCCGGCAGCGCGAAGTGGGCGTGGCCAACGGCATTGACGTGGTGCGGGCCGAATCCAGGGTGGCGCAGCAGCGCCTGCGGGTGGTGCAGGCCGAGGCCAGCGCCGTGCAGGACCGCCTCGACCTGGAGCGCGCCGTGGGCCTGCCCCAGGGCAGCGCCACGGTGCTCACCGATACGCTGGCCACCCGCCCGGAAGCCGTGCCGACCGTAGCTGCCGCCCTGCCCGCCGCCCAGGCCGCCCGCCTCGATGCCCGCGTGGCGGAGCAAACCATCGAGCAGCGCATCCTGGACCGCCGCAGCCGGGGCGCGGCGCGCGTGCCCATCGTCTCGGCTGCCGCCGACTATGGGCAGTCGGCCGTGACGCCGTTTAATAAGGACCGCGCCACCCGCACGTTTGGCGTGACGATGAGCGTGCCGATTTTCGACGGCGGCTACATTGGCGGGCGGGTGAAGGCCGCCCTCAGCGAGCAGCGCCAGGCCGAGTTGCAGCTCGGCAACACCCGCGGCCAGGTGGAGCAAGACGTGCGCCAGGCTCTGGTAGCCTGGAACTTAGCCGTGGCCCAGGTGCAGTCAGCCGACGAGCAGCTCGGCCTCGCCGACCGCGAGCTGGCCCTGGCCACCCAGCGCTTCCGGGCCGGCGTGGCCGATAACCTCGAAGTGTTGCAAGCCCAGGCCGGCCTGGCCAATGCCCGCGCCCTGCGCGTGCAGGCCCTGGCCCAGTACGGCGCGGCCCGCCTCAATTTTGCCGCCGCCACCGGCACGGCCCAGTCTTTTCGCTTGTAAATTTTCACCACTGCTACGCAGCAATCAACTTCTAATGGCCGATAACCCCACATCTCCCGCCGCCAGCCCGGCGCGGCGGCAGGTCGCCGCCCCCTCCGATGCGCCCGACCAGCGCCCCGGCCGGCGCACCGTGCCCCAGGCCAAGGACGACCCGGCCGTGGCCAACAAAAAGCCTATTTACCGGCGCACCTGGTTTTTGATTGGGGCGCTGCTGCTGCTGGTAGGCTTAATCATCTGGGGCGTTCGCTATTACCGCTACGCCAGCGACCACGAAACCACCGACGATGCCTTTGTGGAGGGACACGCCGTGCGGGTGAGCCCGCGCACGGCCGGCCAGGTAAGCAAAGTGTATGTGCAAGATAATCAACAGGTAAAAGCCGGCCAGTTGCTGCTGGAGCTAGACCCGCGCGACTACCAGGCCCAGCTAACCCAGGCCGAAGCGGCCGTGACGAGCGCCCGCGCCCAGCGCAGCACCGCCCAGCAGGCCATCCGCTCGCGGGCCAGCGTCATCACCCAGCAGCGCGCCCAGGCCGCCGCCGCCGAGGCCACTCAGGGCCAGGCCGCTGCCGAGGAGCGGGCCGCCCAGGCCCAAGCCGCCAACGCGGCCCGCGACGAGCAGCGCTACGCCGAGCTCTATAAAACCGACGCCGTATCGCGCCAGCGCTACGACCAGGCCCTCACCACCGCCCGCGCCGCCGCCGCCCAGGCCGACGCGGCCCACCGCCGCACCCAAACCACGGAGGCCCAGGCCATTCAGGCGGAGGCCGTGGTGAACCAGGCCCGCAACGACTACCAGCAGGCGACGGAACAAATCAGCGTCAACGATGCGCAGATTAAGCAGGCTCAGGCCCAGGCCGACGCCGCCCAACTGCAACTTTCCTACACCAAGCTCTACGCCTCCGAGGCCGGCCGCATCACGGGCAAGGCCGTGGACGAGGGCCAGACCGTGTCGGTGGGCCAGCAACTGCTGCTCATCACCTACGGCCAGCTGTGGGTAACGGCCAATTTTAAAGAAACGCAGCTGACGCACATGCGCGTGGGCCAGCCGGTGCAGCTGGTGGTGGATACCTATCCGGGCGAGCAGTTTGCGGGGCGGGTCGAGAGCTTCCAGCGCGGCACCGGGTCGCGCTTCAGCCTGCTGCCGGCCGAAAACGCCACCGGCAACTACGTAAAAGTGGTGCAGCGCCTGCCGGTCAAAATCGTGTTCGACGGCCAACCCGACCTGCACCTGCTGGCCCCCGGCATGTCAGTAACGCCGGAGGTGGCCATCACCGTGACCCCCACCCAGCAGGACGTGGATGCCGCCCACCGCGAAGCCCTGCCCCGCGTCACCGAATCGCCCGCCCGCCGCAAGGTAAGCCCGGATAATAAGTAGATTACTATCAAGATTTTAGCTAAAAGCTTTTAGACTGATAGCTTTTTGAGAGCACCAGCAATTCTCCTCCAACCAACGTCAAAAGCTACCAGCTAAGAAAAATGGACCTATCCGCTTCCGGCAACTGGCAGGCCGACCTCAACGACCTGTTTGCCACGCTCGACCGCGAGAACCGCGCCTTTACTGATAACCTGAGCCGGCAGGCCACCTTCCACCACGACGTGGCCCTGCCCGCCCTGGAAGCCGCCGCCGAGGCCCTGCGGGCCCACGCCCGCACCTGCGAAACCGGCCTCGACCCGGAGCGCGTCTTCCTCATCATCCGGCAGCTGTCGGGCAAGGTCGAGTTTCAGTACGCCTTGGTGGCCGAGGTGCGCATTGAGGCCGTGACACCCTACGTCCACTGCTGGTTTGAGGAAAACAAGCTGGCCGAGGCCATAACCCAGGAGCAGGGCCAGCCCGAAAAAAAGCCCGCCGACCCAGCCCCGAAGCCCGCCGGGAAAGGGACCGACCAGCCCGACGAGGAAGGGGCCGGCGACGACGAAGGCGGTGAGGACCAGGGCGGCGACGATGCCAAACAGCAGGACGCGGAGCCAACCCGCACCAAAACCCTGGAAGTTCTCAGCACCTGGCAAGCCGACCGCCGCATTGAGGACGTAACGCGTGAGGAAATCCTGCGCGACTTCGTGCACCACTACCAGGAAGCCATCGGCCTGGCCCGCACCCAACTGCACAAGACTGCTTAACCGGGGGTTAAGTACCTGGTAAGGGTGGGCTGGCTGGTAGCGTACAGATTATCAATTTATTAGCACTGTTTTAGCATTTCTTCTCAACTATGCCGCAAGCCCTATCCCCGTCGGCGGCCGGAGCCGGCAACCTGAAGTGGGCCATTGCCCTCACGGTGGCGCTGGGCACGTTCATGGACGTGCTGGACAATTCCAGCGTGTCGGTGGCGCTGCAATATATCGGCGGCAACCTGGGCGCATCGCAGGACGATTCAACCTGGGTTATCACTATCCTGCTGGTAGCCAAGGCCGTAACGCTGCCCACGGCCGGCTACCTGGCCACGGTGGTGGGCCGCTCCCGGCTGTTCACCATCGCCCTGATAGCCTACGGGGTGTCGTCGCTGCTGTGCGGGCTCTCGTCCTCGCTGGGTATGTTGCTCGCCATGAGGGCTTTGCAGGGGGTTTGTGGGGGCATTATTCCGCCCATCGGGCAGGCCATTCTCAAAGATGCCTTCCCGGCCCAGCAGCGCGGGCAGGCGTTTGCGCTCTACGGCGTGGCCACGGTAGTAGCCCCCACGGTGGGGCCGCTGCTTTGTGGCTGGCTGGTAGATAATTACAGCTGGCACTGGGTCTTCTTTGTGAACGTGCCGGTGGCCCTGCTCACGGCCTTTCTGGTGCAGGCCCTGGTGAAAGACCCGCCGGAGTTAATCAAGGAAAAAGCCGCCGCCTGGGCCAAGGGCCTCAGCATCGACTACATTGGGCTGGGCCTGCTGGGCGTGGGCCTCAGCGCCCTGCAATACGTGCTGAGCCGCGGCGAGCGCTTCGACTGGTTCAGCTCCAGCACCATTCTCTACCTGGCCATTCTCGCCGCCGTGCTGCTGGTGGCCGGCGTGGTGTGGGAGCTGCGCACCAAGAACCCGCTCATCGACCTGAGTCTATTTCGCAACCGGACGTTTTCCGCCTCCATCGCGGTCATGTTTGTGGTGGGGGCCCTGCTCTACGGCACCACTACGCAGCTACCGCAGTTTTTGCAAACGTTTCTCGGCTACCGGGCCGTAGATAGTGGGCTAGCCATCACGCCGGGCGGCGTAGCGCTCATTTTCCTGATGCCCATCGTGGGCTGGCTCACGGGTAAGGTGCAGGCCCGCTGGCTAATCATGTTCGGGCTGCTGGTCAGCGCGGGGTCTTGCTACTACTACGCCCACATCCTCTCCATCAACATTGATTTTACGACCGTGGCGAAGTCGCGGGTGTACCAGAGCATCGGCCTGGGCTTCCTGTTTGTGCCCATCAACGTGGCCGCCTACGTGGGGCTGGCCAAGTCTAAAACCAACCAGGCGGCCACCTTCATCAACCTCTTTCAAACCCTGGGCGGCAGCTTTGGCATCGCGGCCATTGAGACGGTTATCGCCCGGCGCGCGCAGTTCCACCAGAGCCGCCTCGTTGACCATCTCACCTTCACCAACCCCACCTACGCCAACGGCCTGCGCCAGATTGCCGGCGGCGTGTTCGGCCACGTCAACAGCAGCTCAGTAGATGCCACCCAGCAGGCCCAGGGGGCCATTTACCGCAGCGTTGTTCAGCAAGCCACCACCATCGCCTACGACGATGTCTTTTACCTGCTTACCATTGTGTGCCTCCTGGCCATCGGCCTGGTCTTTCTGATGAAAGCCAACAAGCCCGGCGAGGGCGAAGGCGGCGGCGCGGCAGCCTAAGCACGTTGGCGGTTAGCTGGTCCGGCTAAGGGAAGGGTTGACAAGAAAAAGGCAAGGGCCCCGTTCGGATTTTCCGGCGGGGCCTTTCGCCTGCTGATGAACTTGGTTAGGAGCCAAGTTCATCAGCAACAAGTTTTTTGCTCTTATGTTGCAGGGGTGAACGGCCTGTTGGACTAATAGCCGGGCCTGAGCCGGTTGGTAGGCCTCTAGGCACTACTGGCTGCCCCGGTCAGCGGGTGGCCTACGCCCGATTTTTTGGCCTGCCGCTTAAACTCCTCCACCAGCTGAATTGTATGCACCGTGGTGCGCCCCAACCGGGCCAGCCGATTCACCACCACGTCGCCCTCGCGCACGGCCGCCAGCAGCTCATCGAGCGCCAGGCTGCGCGTGCGGGTGCCCGATACTTTCTCCTGGAAGATGCGGGTGCAGCCGGCCCGCGTTAGGTCTTCAATTTGCGTAGCGAGGTTTTGGTCAGTGGCGGAAACGCGAGCGTAGCCGAAAGTATGTTGCATGGCTCTGAAAGTATGGGTCACAAACATACAAGCCAAAAACTTTCAGAACCCACTTCTTGACCCGCTAAGATGGGCCTTTTTGCTTCGGAAGGGGGTAGGAGAGGGGTGGGTTCAGGAAGGTGCACCTTTCTGATACCCCCCTCGGCCAGGCAGTGACATACCGAGTGGTAGGGATTTATTACAACGGAGCGGAAAAAGGTGGAAAATTACGCTACCTCATGCAGAAAGACATTTTACAAGCAACTCCTAGCATGCTCCCGGTTAGTGCTGATAGGTAGAAGTGATAGTGAAGGTGGGTGGAGCAGGGCCTTCTTTACCTAGCGCATTGCCGAGCACGGTGTAAGTATCCCGCGACCGCTGCGCGCTCAGCCGCCGAAACTGCCGGCGGTAGATGTATACCGTCCGCTGGATGGCATGGCCCGCAGGCCAAGAAGTATAGTGGGTTTCCGTAAAGTCGGTCAGGGCCGCCGTCGCGTACGTCCGTACCCAGTGGCTGCTGCCCGGACTCCCCTCAAAGAAGCGGGTGGCGGTTACCTCCCGCTTGGTCAGGTCGGCCTCCCACACGCAGGTAACCTGGGCATTGTGGTGCCACTGCCGGTTAGTCTGCGTGGCGCGCTCGCTCAGTACCACCGCCCCCGAGTCGCCCGTTTGCGCGCGCGTCAGCGTGTAGCAGGCCAGCGTATCGCCCCCGAACGCGGGCAGCTGGTTGATTATGTAAACGGTTTGCCTCATGCTTGCCGTAACGGGCCGCAGCGCCAACACCGCTACCGGACTAAACTCTTGAGCTATTGACACACAACCGCTATCACCTAGCAGGGGGGATGGAGAATCCACTAGCAGGGGGGATGAAGAATTGTGAAACAACGCCTGCCGCAATAATCCTTTCCGGTACGGTATGCCGGTCGACAGCTCCTGTCGGGACTTACTAAGTTGCACCGTGTCTTTGCCCCATACTTGCAGCCAGTAATTTTCTTTGGTTACTGCCTGGCCGTTCGCCACCAAAGATTCGAGCAGGTAACGCCGCTTGCCTAATTGGAGATAGCGTTTCGCCCTCCCTACGCTGGCAGGTAGTACCGCCTCCTGGTAGCGGAAGGTAGTTTCCAGGCGCTGGTTAAATACCTGGTTTACATCGTCTAGTATTCCCTGTGCACTCGTCGTAGCAGGCCAGAGAAGCACTAGCAGTAGCCCCAACCCCAGCCAGCCCCACTGGCCAATGGCAGAAGCGTTGAGTAACCGTAGCTGTTGGTAGCCAAGACGCCAGTACCGCATAAACTTTCTAAAAGAAGCCTCCTAAATCGAAAGTAGCTAGCAGGAAGGCTTGTGATGGCCGCTAAGACGTGGCATCAACTATTGTTATAGACTCTTAGCTTTATAACGTTTACCAACATTCCTACAAGGAACGACTATAGTCAAACTTATAACATTTCTTAAAGGCTCCTTCAACAAATAACTCTACCAGCCTGAGACATTAGTTAAAGGCTCGTCTATAAAATGTCTTTTTACTCCCTGTCACTCTTTTTGGGCCTTCGTTTAAGAAATGTGACAAGCCCAGAAACCATTGTTTTTGTGGACGTATCCTTTTCCCTCAGATATTCATTTTCGTCCTGTTGCTGTGGCATTTTTTCGTTAAACAGCGTTGAGCGGAACCCACGCAATAGTTATGGTATGCCTATGCTTGCTGGCAGGCGCATACCACACCCACAGTGCTAGTTGCAAGCGGTGAGCGGAAACCGAAACCACTTCGAAGTAAAAAGGTGTGTGGTGGGACTGCTGAACCGCGTCGGCGTGGGTATTCGGCCGCAAGAGGGTTTGGGTGCTGGTTTCATCCAACCAAAAGGGGGGAGGCGATAACTCGGGTGTTGTGCGCAAGCCCGTTAACTCCATGGGCCCAACATCATCCATACTCCAGTAACCAAAAGAGTCCGGCCCCGGCTGTGCGGAATCGAAACCCCATTTTCGGGCAAGTGAAGACAGCGATACCGGCATGGTAAGAATCGGCTTAAGTTGCACTCATTCAGGATTACGCTAGCACTTTGCGTGCAAATCCTTTTTCTGTGTGAAATAACGCTCCTTTCCCTGAACGGCAGGAATCAGCCCGACACCTGGTGGCCAGCTGGCCCCACTAGGGCAGGGCGAGTCTAAGAAACCCGTTTACGATTCAAGGTTTACGAAACGCGCTGCGGGGACGAGTTTCGTAAACTCGAAGCCAGGTGCTTTCCCGAGCTTGGACAAACAGGATTTTAGGGGCAGTAGAGAAGTGCTATTTTTCCCCTTCGCTTCCTTAGAAAAGTCGAATAACATAACAAGTGTTATAAACCCACTCTTGGAATCAGTGTGGGTTTGGGCTACCGGCGCGGCTTACTGCCGGCGTGGTACTTTGCCGGGGACTAGGCACCAGTTTGGGAGTTTACGAAACTCATCCCCTTCGTTCATTTCGTAAACGTTGAATCGTAGACGAGTTTCTTAAACTCACCCTGCCCCATTGGGGCCAGCTGGCCCCCAGGTGCCAAGCAGCTGCTAGGTGTTCACTGAAAGGAGCGTTATTTTCGGAACACAGGCACGTTGGTGGTGATAACCATGCCGTCGCCGTATACCCTGGGGTAAATAATTTGGTATCGCACCCCTAGCAGTCCTTTGGCCCGTCGCCAGTGTTGTCGCTCCAACGGCTCGCGTACTACCCGCACTTCCTCGTCCATTTTCCACCCGTCCTCGTCGGTACGTGCCGGTTTTTTCAGGTGGGTGCGGTCGACATAGCCAAACGTGACAGTAGCCCCGTAGGCAAAGTAGCGGGCCGGTACCGGGTCGAACCACTGCACATGCCCATTAACACCTACGCCTAACGCCAGCGAATCCCCGGCCCCTGGGGGCAGCAAGAACCCTTGGCCTGCGACGGCACGCACCGCAACCGGGCGCCCCCGGTGCGTAACGAACAGAGCTACGGGTATGGACTCGAGCCCGCGTTGCCAATTGTGGGAGTACGATACTCGAATGACCGGGGGTTCTTGCTCAAATGCCCGCTGCAAGCTGTCGCGCACCTGGGCACGCCGCGTTGCCAGGGGCATTTGGCCCCAAGCAGGTACGGTTATCAGGCCGACCATCAGAATAAATAGAAAGCGTGGCATCACCGGAAAGATAGGCCATCCTTTACCTCAGGGAGTCAGGTTTAGAGAAACGGTGGTGGCTGTTGCAGAACTCCGCTAAAGCGGCCCGAGCGGGTACCAAGAGGCTCGAAATGCTTGGAAATTGACGCTTTTGGGCAGCGGCGAACGCTGCAAATAACTTTTTGAGGACCAGCGGCGAGTTCTGCAACAGCCACGGTGGTTTAGATAAGTCGCTAACCCCTTTTACATTCTGTGAACGGTCCTTCCTAGAACGTAAAAAGTAGCGCTAGTCGGTGAGTTGGTGGCTCCGAAAGGCACACTTTTCGGAACCGGTCAGCTTCAGGTTGGTGGGGCTGTTAGCAACTTGATTAGAGGCGGGCGTTAATAGTTTGGCGTCACGTGTGATCACCCGTGATTACATTTGGCCCTGCTTTCTGCTTTCACCTGCATGGCTCACCGCAAGCAAGTCCCTCACCCACGCACCTGCGCCCAGTGCCCCACGGTTTTTCTGACCGCCCGTAAAGGCCACCTCCACTGTAGCAGTGCCTGCAGTACCCGGGCCTGGCGCGCGCGTAAGCCCGCCCACGCGACGAGTACCAGTCTGGCCGTGCTGCCGTCCGGCTCGCCGCTTGCCCATAGCCCCCGCCGTGAACGTGGCCCTGAGCCCGCAAAGTGTGGGGACGGTGGCCGTCGGGACCGTCGTGGGCAATGCCCTCACCGCCTTGTTGGCGCACCTCTTCACGGGGCCCGCCAAACCGGCCCCGCCCCGCCACCAGCCCTTTCCTACCTGGCCGCCCGCCGACCTGTTGGCCGCTGCGGGCACGCCGGGCTGGGTAGAGGATCCGGCCTGGCGGGGCCGCCGCTGGCTCGTGCCCACGACCCATCACGGGCATACGCTCCACCTGTATGCGGAAGACGGGATGCCCTATGTGCTCTGGCAGCTCTCGTCGGGCGAGTGGCGCCTACTTACCTCGCCGGCTGACTTAGCCCAGCTGGCCCAGCAGCGGCCCGTGTCCTCAGCCATGCGCACCATAATGCGCCACCAGGGCCTCGCGGTGGAGCCCGTATTGGTGGGCCAGCCCCTCTTCGAAGTCGTCCCGTGTCCGACCACCCTGGGGTAACTCGGCTGGTAGCTTACCCAGCAGGAGCGACGATGCGCAAAGAGCAGCCCCCCGCCGGTTTACTAGCCCGCTGTAGCTGCTGACCGCTTCCCGCAACCTCCTGGATGGCGTTCGGCAGTATCCCCCACACCATTCGCATCCCCCGTGCTGCCGGGTAGCTACTAGGGGCCTACTGTGCACTGGTAATCAAGGGGATACGCGCCAATCGTGGCTGCCTACTAGCGTAGGCACGAAGTAGCCCCCAAGTAGGCCTACTGTACTACTCCCCAAAAACTGGACAGTTTAGCGGGGCTTGTTAAGTAATATGGTTATACTTTGGTAAAAGAAGGTTGAGCGAAGACCTGGGCTGGGGTTTGGCCATTCAGACTTTGGTGGGGACGGCGGTGATTGTAGTAGGCAAAGTACGCCTGCAATTGGTGATGGAGGTGGTGGCCGTCATCGGCGGGGTTAAGGTAAATGTGCTCCCATTTGAGCGTACGCCAGAGGCGCTCGATGAAGGCGTTGTCGGTGGCGCGGCCCCGCCCATCGCGGCTGATGCGGCAGCCGGCAGCCAGCAAGGCCTGCTCGTAAGCCAGGCTCGTAAACTGGCTGCCCTGGTCGGAGTTGAAAATATGCGGGGCCGGGGCCACGCGCAAGGCGGCGGCCAGGGCTTGCAGGCAAAAGCCCACGTCGAGCGAGTTAGGGAGCTGCCAGCTCAGCACGTAGCGCGAGTGCCAATCGAGTACGGCGGCCAGGTAGAGAAAGCCTTTGGCCATGGGCACGCAGGTGATATCCGTGCTCCAGACCTCGTTGGGGGCCGTGGCCGGGCGGTCCCGCAACAGGTAGGGATAGGGCGTAACGCCCTGACCAGTAATACATAAGCGCGGCTTGGGGTAGACCGGCTCGTGGCCCATCAGGCGCACCAGGCGGCGCACGCGCTTTTCATTGACGACGTGTCCGACCAGGCGCAAATGGTCGCGTAAGCCGAGCACGCCCTTAAAATTATGCTGCGTAAACTCCTCGTCCAGCAGGCGCATCAACTCCAGGTTGTAGGCACTCTCCCCGCCGGGCTGGTAGTAGAAACTGCTGCGCGAGAGACCCAGGGCCTGGCAGCGGGCCTGCACCGAACTGGCCGGATCAGCTTGCGTGACCAGGGCGCGTTGCTGGGCTACTGACATGGACCCAACGTTTTTTTTAGCAGCGCGTTTTCCATTTGCAGCCGGCCAATAGCGGCATACAAAGGCTCTACGTCGGGCAATAGGGCCGGGGCCGCCGGCGCATCGGCAAAGACTTGCGCGGCCTGCTGGCGCAAGTGAAGCTTCCAGCGCGTGATTTGGGTGGTAGCCAGTTGGTAGTGGGCGGCCAACTCGGCCAGCGGCTGGCGCTCGGTGAGGGCGGCCAGGGCCACTTCGGCTTTGAACTCGGCCGTGTAGCGACGGCGGGTGCGTTTGGGAGTCATAATCGGGCTAAGCTAGCCCGCTTTTTCTGTCCAGTTTTTGGGGAGTACTACAATCCCAATACGCTAGGTATTGGCGCAAAGCTTTACTCTCCATAATTAACAACTTGCTTTGTACTTCTTAGAAGCTGTTTAAGTTAGCATTTCACAACAATTCTTCTAATGTTACATAGCAAAATAAAGGATTTTTCGTTAGCCACTTTTCGCTCGTAACACCTGGCTAATCTTCGGTTGTTGGTTAGCCAGGCGTGTAGACTCCCCCTGTAAGTGAGCCAGTCAAAAGTAGAGGTCAGGCAGCTTGACGAAACTCGATGGGGGTTAAGAAGTTAAGGGCCTCATGGGGCCGCAGGTGATTATAATCATACTGCCAGCTCTGGCACTGTTCGCGCACCTGCCGCAGGCTGGTGAAGAGGTAGGCGTTGAGCAGCTCGCGGCGAAACGAGCCGTTAAAGCGTTCAATATAGGCGTTTTGGGTTGGACTGGCAGGCGGAATCCAGTGCAGCTCGATGTGCTGGTCCTGGCACCAGGTCTGCAAGACCTGGCTGATGAGTTCGGGCCCATTGTCTACTCGAATCCGGGCGGGTGGGCCGTGGCGACCAACCAGCGTCGTGAGCAGGGCCACTACGGGGTTGCGTTAGTAACTGGACAAAGAATTACGCTAAGCAGGTAATGACTTGACTGACAGTATCTTTTGAATAAGACTCAGTTACCTACCTCTGCTGTTTGCCTTTGTAAAAAGAGCTGCCCGCCTTTCAAATTGCCTCGCGTTGCGCACTAGGCAGGGAGCACGAAAAGGAGGGATTTCGGGTACCAACTACTGCTTGCCTTTTTGGGACTGTCAGCCCGCTAAAACCTGGTACCCGAAACCCATAGTGGCAATCAAAGTACCCATTAAACCCTTTTTTTAGCTTTCCGGTACACTGAGCGACTCGTTCGTCACCGCTAAAGCGACCGGCCACGACTGGCTGACTGCCTCGTTCCAACCGAGCTGCTCGCCCGTGAAGTAGAAGGCTGGTTTTCCCAGTTTCGCGCCTTACCGTAATCCTTTGTCCAGTTACTAACTGTATGGTCCCGGAGGATGGGGGAGGGATTTTGCGTCGTAGCTTTCAGGCCAACTTATGGGAAAACTACCACACGGCTGCGCCACAACAACGCCGGCAACTCGGCGCCTTATCCAGCAAAGTGCAG
>NZ_JASITD010000045.1 GCF_030063445.1 Hymenobacter sp. H14-R3
AAACGGCTCAAGCGGTTAAAGGGCCTGACTCCCTACGAATTCATTTGCGCCGAATGGCGTAAAAATCCTACTATCTTTAAACGTGACCCGACGCTTGACCCACTCCCCTATCCTCCGGGACCATACAACTAACGCAACCCCGTAGTACGCGCTGGGGGCCACGCGTAGCACCTGGCAGAGGGGACGCACGGGCACCTGGCCGGCCTGCTGGGCAATGTGTTGGTAGGCGCTCACCGGGTCAGCTGGCCTAAGATGACCAAGGCTTTTTTTAAAATGTCGAGTTCCTGCTCGGGCCGTTTGAGGCGGGCCCGCAGGGTGCGCACCTCCGGGTCGCGGGCCACTTCTTCGCTACCAACTTCGGCTACGAGTTGCGCCTGTTGCCAGCTGCCGCGCCGCGGCCTGTGTGCTGCGGCTCTCGCTGGCTAGGCGCAGCGCTTCGGCCTTAAATGCCGCGTCGTATTTACACCGTTTGTCGGGCGACGCCCCATTGGTTTTGGTTGCCATGACAGAAGAAATAATACGTCCTGCTTCTGTCCGCCTTGCCTAGACCACCTCAGTGCGGGGCCGGGGCCACGCGCAGGGCCTCAGCCAGGGTCTGGAGGCAGAAGCCCACGTCGAGCGAATTGGAGAGCTGCCAGCTCAGCACGTAGCGCGAGTGCCAGTCGAGTACGGCAGCCAGGTACAGGAAGCCTTTGGCCATGGGCACGTAGGTACTATCCGTGCTCCAGACCTCGTTGGGCGCGGTGGCCGGGCGCTCGCGCAGCAGATAGGGATAAGGCGTAACGCCTTGACCAGGAATTGATAAGCGTGGCTTGGGATAGACTGGTTCGTGCCCCATCAGCCGCACAAGGCGCCGCACGCGCTTTTCGTTGACCAGGTGCCCTGCCAGACGCAGATGGTCGCGCAGGCCGAGTGCGCCCTTGAAATTATGCTGCGTGAACTCCTCATCGAGTAGCTGCATCAGTTCCAGGTTATAGGCGCTTTCCCCGCAGGGCTGGTAGTAGAAACTGCTGCGCGACAGCCCCAGGGCCTGGCAGCGGGCCTGCACCGAATGACCAGGGTCAGGCTGGGCGACCAAGGCGCGTTGCTGGGCTACTGACATGGCTTCAGCGTTTTTTTTAGCAGCGCGTTTTCCATCTGCAGTCGACCAATAGCGGCGTACAGGGGCTCTACATCGGGCGTCGGCGTAGCGGCAGCGGGGGCCTCCGCAAAGACCTGGGCGGCCTGCTGGCGCAACTGCAGCTTCCAGCGGGTGATTTGGGTCGTGGCCAACTGGTAGTGAGCGACCAGTTCGGCCAGGGGCTGGCGCTCGGTGAGCGCGGCCAGCGCTACCTCGGCTTTGAACTCGGCCGTGTAGCGACGGCGGGTGCGTTTGGGGGTCATAAGCGAGCTAAGCTAGCCCGCTTTCACTGTCCAGTTTTTGGGGAGTACTACATTTTGTGCTCCCGCAAAAACGTGCTGAGAGAATCCACTAATAGGCAGAACAGGCCGTAACTGCTTACAGACACAATTTTTTTGTTCATAATCTATCTTACATCCTGGCAATATTCACCTCCTCTACGAGCGGATTGGCGAAGCTGTCAAAATTGTCAGCCGGATGCAGTTCGTAAGCAAACCCATAGTTAGCCGCGGGGTAGTCCAAGGCTTGCCGGCGTTTGAACCCCCGGAGCGTTACTTTATAGGCGCTGGGCTCCACGTCGAATTTGTAAGCGCTAAAAAGGGTCTCGCCATCCATTGTCTGGTAAGATATGCTCTCTTTGCTGCCATATTCGGTAGGATTCCACGCATCGAGCGTGTCGAGGGTTCCCACCCATACGGCCGCATCGGCGCCTACGCGCAAGTTGCAATTCGCTAAGCAGAGCACTTCCTGCCAGTCCTTGCCAAAGGTCTGCAAGTCTGCGGTTGTCCCTACTTCTACTAGGTACTCAATGGAGTTTATGGTGGCGACGGGTAACCAACTGCCAGTTTGTATCGCCTGCTCCAACAGGTCCCGGTTCTTGTCGAAAAACGCGTTCAACTTCTTAGCTCTCAGCTTGTGCACGCGTAAAAACTCAGTAAAAGAGGTTATGGACAAGCAGAAAAGCCCGTAACCACTTACGTTAATAATTTTTTCACTCATTACTTTTAAAATTTGTTTCTACTTAGGACAGGGAAGTAAGCCATTTTTATATAACTCGTGTAATTTTTCTAGTGCTTCTCCAGGTGTTAAATTTTTGAATAAAACGGTGTTCGTTTTAGGTATCTTCAAAAAGCCTTTCTCGGTGATGCCGCTGTAGGCCTTCTTACCACTGGCAAAGAAGTCGTCAGCGGAGCCTTGATACTTACCCCCGTGCAGGGGTACGCCCTCGTCAATGAGTTTGCGGTGCATCTGCTTGTGCAGTTTAGCGGTATCTGTGGGGTCATTCGGGTACCAAGCTACAGAGCGTTCTTTACTCAACTTATCCATCTCCACGTTCACTTTGGGTAGTGAGGACAGCTTGCCAGCGACGCGGCGCGGCACCAGGTGGTGTCCTAGCCCGTTATGATTCAAGTCGGAGTACCAGCCAAAGGGATCAATAAGCAAGTTAGGGTCGGCTACATAGCTGTACAGGTTAAACCCGCCGACCAGGCCTAGTGGGTCGTGGCTGAGATAGCTTCCCATTGCCGGGTCGTAGTAGCGGAAGCGGTTGTAGTAGAGGCCCGTTTCCATGTCCTCGTACTGGCCCTGGTAACGAAACGGACAGTCCTGGGCCCGGCCCTTGCCTTGGCGCACGGCTCCGTAGGAGTCGAGGCTCATTTCCCAGGTGACCTTTCCCTGCCTGTCGTACAGGGCCAGCGGTGTGCCCAAGTGGTCGCTCACGACGCTATAAGCACCATGCTCGGTGAGCTTGGCCAGCGGGGCGAAGCTGTGTTCCTCAAATAGCCAGGTGGTTAGGTC
This sequence comes from Hymenobacter sp. H14-R3, assembly GCF_030063445.1. Classification (GTDB taxonomy): domain Bacteria; phylum Bacteroidota; class Bacteroidia; order Cytophagales; family Hymenobacteraceae; genus Hymenobacter. The sequence continues at coordinate 2,918 of NZ_JASITD010000045.1, forward strand.
CTGCACACTGCCCGCCCCTGGCCCCACTTCCAATTCCTGCCACTCGTGCAGCGGCTGGCTGCCATCCCACACCCAGCGCGTGACTTTACCCCGGAAGCGCTTGCTGACCCGCCGCCCGAACGCGTCGTAGGCGAACGTAACGGCGTAGCCATCGGGGCGGGTGACCTCTACCAACTGCCCCGCCCCATCCCAGGCGTAATGCCACTGCTGGCCATCCGGCAGTGTTTTGCGGGTCAGGTTGCCTTCCGCGTCGTAGCGGTAGCGCGTACCGTTGGCCTCGCGCAACTGCCCTCCCTTTCCATAGCGCCGGTCCGCCCGCTCGGGGGTGCGGAAGAGATTGCCCACCGCATCGGGCTGGCGTAGCTCCGCTTCCCCGTCGGCATAAGTAGCCGTAGCCAGGTTACGCCACGCGTCATAGCCGAAGGTAGTCGTACCATCCTGGCTATCAGATAGCTCTGCTAGCTGGTCCAAGCCCTGCCAGCGGTAGCGCCGCTGCCGCGGGTGGCCCCCCTGTGCCGGGCGGATGGTCTGCTGAACGGGCCGGCCCTGCGCGTCGTGCTGCCAGCCCTGCTGCACCCCGCTGAGCACGCGCTCCACTTCCTGGCCGAACGCGTCGTAGGCAAAACGCGCCTGCCATGCGTCCGCCCGCACCTGCGCCAGTTGTCCTGTCGCGTCGCGCGACAACTGCACGTCCGCACCCAGGGAAGAGCACAACGATTGCCGCTGCCCAAACGCGTTGTAGCTGGAGGTAACAGCATATACGCCCTGCCGTTCACCCAACAGGCCCCCCAGCGCGTCTTTCTCCAAATGCACTGCGCAATCGCGGGTTGTCGCCGTCAGCAGCTCGCCATCGGAGCGGTACGTAAACCGGACCTGCGTGCCATCGTGATGCACAACTTCCGTTACCTGCCCGGCCGGATCGTAGGCGTAGCGGGTAAAGCGTTCGGCGGGCCGGCGCACTTGCGTCACCTGCCCGGCCGCGTCGCGCTCGTAGTGGCGGGTGAGGCCATCAAAGCCCGTTTCGGTCACGACCTGCCCCGCTGCATCGCGCGTGAGGGTGTAGGTATCACCGTGTTCGTTCACGAGGTGGGTAAGGTTGCCTTGTGCGTCGTAGCCGAATACTACCCGCGCCCCGGCCTCCGTGCGGGAGGCTACCTGCCCGAGTCCGGTGTAGGTAAACTGTACCAGGTGTTCCGCCTCTCGGACGGCTAGCACGTTGTCCCCCCCATCATAGGTCCGCGTTTGCCGTCTGCCATCGGCAGCTTGCACCGCTACTACTCGGCCCAGCACATCGTAGGTCTGCTGGCGCACGAGGAGGCCGGCCGCGTCCAGCCGCCGCGTCAGCCGGCCCAGCCCGTCATATTCATAGCTGGTGCGCGCTCCATCTGGCGCGGTCACCTGCATGAGTTGCTCCCGCGCGTCATAACGCAGGCGCGTGGCTTGCCCCACCGCATCGGTCAGGGCGACCAGGCGGCCCTGCTGGTCGTAAGTATAGCCGACGCCCCTCCCTAGGGGGTCGTGAGAGGTGAGCATGTTGCCCGCTTCGTCGTAGGTCCACTGCCAGGTGCTACCCAGCGCGTTGACCGTCTGCACGGGCAAGTCCTGGGCGTTATACTGCGTCCGGGTTTTTGTGCCATCGGGATAGGTAACCTGGGTTTGGTTGCCGCGGGCATCGTAGGTATAGGCAGTGGCCTGGCCCAGCGGGTTGCGTTCCAGGGCCAGCTCCCCATAAGGCGTGTACTCCCGCGTCCGCACTGCGCCCAGCGGGTCGGTGTGGCGGGTGAGCAGGCCGTCGGCGTGTTCATAGATATTGACCGCGCCCGGCGTCGGGCCATAGTCAGTGGTGCGGCCAGGGCGATAGTCCAATTGTCCACTCAGCACGTCGCCGTCGCCCCAGGTGCGCACGCATTGCGCCGCCGTTCCCCCGCCTGCGTACTCGAAGTAAAAGGAAATACCGGCCCGCAAGGTCTTGCGTGTCAGCAGGTGGTCGGGCCGGTAGGCATAGCGCTGGACCTGGCCGAGGGCGTCGGTCACAGTGAGCAGGTGGCCGGCCTCGTCGTAGGCGTAGCGCACGAGCACGGCGTAGTCCGACCCTTCGGCCTCGGGGGCCTCTAAGACCGTGATGTGCCCGTGCGCGTCGTGTTGCAGGCGCACTTGCCGGCCGGCACCGTCAGTGAGTGTGCGCAGTTGGCCCCGCTCGTCGTAGGCCAGCGCCGTAGCAAAGCCGTTGGCGTCCACCACCTGCGCCAGCCGGTAGGCCGTTTCGTTCGGCGTGGCGGCTACGGTGCCTAGGGGTCGGGGGCCGTCAGCCGCGAGAGGGGTAAAGCAATAGGTGTGCCGCTCGTCCAGACTCCAGAGCCGGTAATCTGCCCCGTCGCGGGACAACTCCAGGCGCTCGGCCCGGTTGAAAACGCGTTCGTCCCCGACAGGCACAGCGAACAAGGACAGCCGGCCGTCGGGCAGGCGTACGGCTACCTCAGTCTCATTCGCCAACAAGGTCGCATCGTAGCTATGATGCCAGCCCCAACCCAAGGGGCCATTATGGGCCGAGTTGGAGTACCACCAGCGACCCCAAACCAGCGGCAACGGGCCAGGTAACTCCAAATCTACCTGGTCAAACAGCATGACGCCGCTGGCTACGTCCACTGGGTCGTGGAGGCACTTGAGTCTATTCCAGGTCGCCAGCGCCGCCCCCTTCAGCTTTTGAGCCAGCGGGCTATTAGCCACCGCGTGCTTGAGCTTAAGCAACCTAGCCGCCGCCTGTTCGGCGCGCTTAGCCCCGGTAAGCACCTTGCCCAGCACTCGCATCTTACCAGCCAGGGTACCGGCCAGCTTACCAGCTCCCTTCAGGGCCAGGCCCTGCACATCAGTCAGCTCGATGGCCCGCACGGCCACGCGAGCCAGGGTGCTGGTTTTGGCCGCCACGTTGAGCGCCTCCAGGGCCCCGGCCGTGGCCACGGCCGTGCCCACCTCAAAGGCCACGTGGCCCGTGACCTTACCCCAGTCGCGGGGCGACATGTGTTGCAGGTGGCCGCCTACCTGCTGCCAGTTCTCCCCGTTGCTGGCCCAGGTAGCGGCATCGCCGATGCCTTTTTTGGTGTTGTCGGCCGCGTTGGCCCAATTCTGGCCATCGCCGGCCCACTTATAGGCTTTTTCGGTGTTTTCTGCGATGGCTTTGGCCGTGTCGGCGGGGTGGGTAATGGCGCCCCAGCCCCCTTTGGCCAGACCCCAAAGGCCCTCGGCCAGGCCTTTGCCTCCTTCCCAGACCCCCTCAGCTATGCCGAGCTGAAACCGGGCGTAGTCTTTAAGCGGCCCCGGCAAACCCTGGAGCTTATCGTCGGCCTCGTCAAAAACGCTTTTTTCCGGGGTGGGGGGCGGGGGACAAGCGGCCTGGGCGTCGGCCATGCTAAAGTGAATGCTGATGCACCCCCCCAAGCCGCAGTCCAGCTGCGAATCTTCAAGCAGGGGATGCCCCATCCCAATCTGCACGTTGTCCTTCGCCCCCCGCCATTTCCCTTTCGGCAGCAGCACGCACGGCATTTTGGACATGCTGCACACGCCCATCGGGGGCACGTTGACCACGGGGGCACAGTCCAAATCGGTAGCCAGGTTCTGGCCGTAGATGGAGGAGCGGGCATTGAACACTACGTTGAGCGTCGTGGGCAAGGTTCCCCTGTTGCAGGTCAGGAAAACGCCGGCGGGCACGTATTTTTTTGCCATGGGATAAGGAGCGCTAAGAAGGCGGGAGCCAGCAGATTAGCTTTGAGCCGGGGGCGTAGGGGCCAGGGTGCAGAGGTTCTTGTTCATAAACACGCCTGCTACCCCGTAGATGGTAAACTGCGCGGCGTGGCGCAACTCCGCGTTGCGGTCGAGCTCATAGCTTTCCAGATGCTGCAGCCGCAGTGTGGTATCCAGGTCCAACTGGTCGGTTATGGTTCGCAAGGACTCTCTAAGAGCCTGGCGGGGAAATTCTTCCTGATTAACTAGGCCTTCTACTACCACTCCGTAGGCCACATCGCCGGGCACCGGTTCTTGCTGGCGGGCTGTAGTGTTAAGCGGCAGGTCGAGGTCGCCTAAGAAGCGGGCGATGGTGCGGGGCGGGCCAGGGGCCGGCACGGCCGTGTAGTGGCGGCCGTAGAGCGCCGGAAATAACGTACCGTACTCGTAGCCCCGCCGCAGCACATCTTCTAGGTAGCCGTCGCCATGCAGCACCTGGCCAATGCCGTCTATCATGCCCGGCATAATGTCTTTGGAATAGCGGTATTTTTTGCGCAGTTGGGGATGGAGGCTGGCCCACTGCCGCTGCAGTTCCGCTTTGTTGCACACGCGCAGCAGCGCCCCGCTTGCATCCGTTTCAATGAGCAATTCCCTTCGCAGCACGGCCGTGTCCGCATCGAGCTGTGCCAACCCCTTTTCTTCCGTCTGGTGAAAATCGAGCACTGTAACGGCGTAGCACCACCCCTCGCCCGCCGGGCGCACGGGCTCCTTGCGAAAGCGCGTCCGGCGGGTATTCACGTAGCCCAGATTACCCAGTAAGCTAGCCGTTTCCACAGTGATGGTGCATTCCTGCGTAGTTGGAACCAGGGGGGCGGTAAGCAGCATAGTGGGCAGGCAAAAGGAAATGACGAACGCAAACGCGTGAAATTTATTCGTTTATTTTAACGGTAGCACCTGATATATCCACGGTGGCCCCGCTGCTAATTTCAAGCTTGCCGGTCGCAGCCAAGGTTTTTTCTTTCGCGCTGAGCATCATGTTGCCCACTGCATCGGCCGTAATGTCGGTTTTGGCCGTCAAGGCAATATTTTTGGAGATAGAGTCCACCTTTATTTCCTCCTCCGCTTGCAGGGTAATATTTTTGGCCCGCAGGAGAATCTCCCCGGTAAAGGCGGTACTCCCCTTGCCCGGTGCGCCAGCATCCAGGGTAATCGTGCTGCCGTTGACGGCTACCGGCCCCGCGCTCTGAATATGCACCTTACCATCATTTTCAAAGCTAACGGTGATGGCCGTCGACTTCTTGTTGGAGTTGGAGAGCAGAATAGTCTGCGCGCCCTTTGAATCATTCATTACCACCTTGTTGCCGCCCGCCGTTTGCAGGCCCTTAAGATGGTTGTTGGGGGTGGAGTACTTGGCTTTTTGCGGGTTCTGCGGGTGAAACAGGTTGCCCAGCACCACGGGGAACGCGGCCAGCCCCTGCTCGTAGCCCACCAGCACCTGACTGCCTTTTTCGGGCGTAAACATCTGCCCCTTGCCGTCGCCCGAGTAGGGCGTGCTCACCCGTAGCCAGCCGCTTTCCGCGTCCACCGGCTGCTTCACGGCCCACTGGAAGCGCACCCGGATGCGGCCCAGGTGCTTCGGGTCGTTCAGGTCAATGACTTCGGCCAGCTCCGAGGCCGCCGCCGGCGCGCCCGCCAGCGGGTGGGGCGGCGGCAGGGGCAGCGCCTCCGGGATGGCCTCGAACGCGTTGCTGTAATCGCCCGCCCCGCTCACGTGGTGGCCCACGGCCACCACCCGGAACTTGCCGTACCCGCTGCCCGGCGCGTCGTACACGTCCAGCACCGTGCCCGGCATTAGGCCCGACACCTCGCCGTGGCCGCTCAGCGTCACGAGGCGGCCGGCCGCCTTGCCGGCCCGTTGGTCCAAGGCCTGCTGCAACTGGCCCGTGTCGGCCAGCTGGGCCCCGCCCTGCAGGCGGTGCGGCTGCGCAAACAGCTCCGCCGACTTGGTCACGGCAAACTGGCTGTAGGGATGGCCCGGCGAGGGCGTAGCCGCCGTGGCGTGCAGCGAGGCGTGGGTACGGTAGTTGTAGTGCGCCCCCTCGGCCTGGCCCGGCTGCAGGCGCACGGCCAGGCCAAAGGACTGCATCCCATCACTCTGGAAGCGCACGGCGGGGGTCCGGGGGGCCGGCCCCAGGCGCAGCGTCTGGCCGTCAAAGGTCAGCCACTCGCCCTGCTGGGCCGCCAGCCGGGTCAGAAACTGGTAGTTGGACTCCTGGTACTGCGCCACGTAGGGCAGCGTATCGGCCCGCGTCGGCTTGACGACCGTGGGCAGCACCTTGCCCGGGTAATCGGCCAGAACCTGCTGAAAAATGGCCCGGATGTCCTTCTTAATAAAGGCCCGGTTCTGCACGCCGCTTTCGAGCAGAAACGTATGGCTGTAGCCGCTGATGTGGAAGGAGTTGGTCAGATCCGAATCGGCCTGCACGCTCGTCTCCGTAATAAAGCCCTTGAATTCAAACGTGCCACCGTCTGCCACGTCGGGGCTAGGGTAGCGCGGCTGCCAGCTGATGGTCACGTCCTTACCGCCCAGACGCTCGTGGGCCTGCGCGTGCACTAGGTCGGGCGTGATACCCAGGGCTTTGCCCAAGGCCTCGAAGGAGAGGTCAAGGGCAAACACGTGGTGCCCGAACAAGTCCTGCTGCACGCGCAGGGTGGTGTAGTCGGCCAGCACGGGCCCGTTCACCACCTGAATGCTAACCGTAACGGAATGGGACATACCAGCGCGCGGGATAGAAGTGAAACCAACGCCGGGTAAATATACAAGCCCCCGCCGTAGGAGGTCCTGCATACTAAGCGTAGCGCATCTTTGAATGCTGCTTCCGGAGTGCTTTTATCTGCTTAGATACCGCAATGCTTGAAGATGAAAAGTGCCTTCAGGGGCTGAAAAGCCACTCGGACAACAGCTGGCACGTAAACCTTCCCGTATCGCGCTTTGGCGGGCCCCAGCCGACCAGAAAAGTGGTACTTTTGCCCCGGTTCACCGCCGCATTTCCTCGTTCATGGAATTGCCCGACCCCCACCACCCGCGCCGCGCGCTGCCCTGGCCCAGTCTCGTGGACGATTTTTTTGCCCCGCCCGCGCGGCCCCGTTCCCTGGCGGGCGCGCCGGCCCCGGCCCTGCTGCACCCTGGCTCGCGCCTGACGGGCCGGCCCGGGCTCGATGCGCGCCCCCTTGGCCCCCCCCCAGCTCGCGCATCCCGCGTTCTATCTGGTGCAGTTGGGTGACGGCCGCCCCGGCCTCATCGCCGCCGCCGACCACACCCGCGTCTGGACCTACCCGCGCGGCTCCTACCCGCCGGCCGGGCCCGCGTGGTGGGATAGGTTTCTGGCCGCCATTACCCCCAAAGCCGGGTTCCTCCTCTACGCCCCGGACAGCGTGCTGCCCCACGCCGAGGACCCCAATCAGTTTCTGCGCAAAGGCTACGTATATCAGGCCATGGACGTGGGGCTGCTCAAGCAGGCCATAGATGGCATGGGCTCCAAATGGGAGTTCTCGGACACGGGCTCCCAACTCTTTGACTACCTGATGAATACTATTGTCAATCCCTTCAAGAATAGCCAGTCAGTGGTCGGGGTCAAAGACGCCCTCGCAACGGTCTATACGGGTATTTTTGGGGCGCCCAAAGCCGCGCCGGTGCCCGAGCGGGTTGTCGGCACCCCCAAAGTCAAGCTGGTGGTGTATTCGGGCCACAAAACCCGCATGACCCAAGTGGACAGTGCCTATTTCAGATTTAGCAGCACGCAGGAAACGAGTAATGGCGCTGGCCAATACGTTGCCATTCCAGGGCCCGACGGAAGGACAGACAGTGCCTATCACGCCAAGTATTACTTAGGCGAAATAAAGGTAGGAGAACAATGGTTGCGGCCCCGGTAATGAAGCTACTCCTTGTAGGCCTCGGGCTCGGGGCGGCGGTCGCGGTCGGCGGGTGTGGTCCCCGTGCGGCAGCCGAGCGCCTTACGACGGAAGTACGACACTACCCGGATGGTGGACGAGCAGTCATGCACAAACGGGACAGTCTTTTAAACGGGCGGACCCTGTACTATGGACCCGGCGGACACCTTATCGCCAGCCAGTATTATCGGCAGGATACGTTGGAAGGGCCGCAGTACGAATTTTACCCCGACGGCCGCCCGCTTGTGCGTGAAGAAGCGCACAGGGGTAAGCTCAACGGCTTTTCGTGCGGCTTCACCCCGCACGGGCGGGTGGGCTTTACGCGCTATATGGTGGACGGCTTACGGGTGGGCCCCTACCGGCTCTACTACGATGGTCCTCCGCCCCGTTTGCACGTAGCCATTGACTTTCTCGTCGTGGCGGGCAAGGAGCACCAGAATTACTACGAAGCCCGCGACTCGCTGGGGCGGCTCCTGGCGCGCACGGGCCGGCTGCGGGTGCAGGCCGACCGCGACACCGTGGCCTTGGGCGACTCGTTGGTGCTGCGTCTGCGCGTTGAACACCCCCAACACCCCTTAGCCGGGGTATCGGTGGGGGGCTATGACGCAGCCTTCGTCTTGCGCGACTCGGCGGCCGAACGCCGGGCCCCGGCTCCGCAGCACGCCCTTACGCTCCGCTGGCCCACCGCTACCCGCGGTGCGCAGGTGTTGCGCGGTTTCATGACCGACTTCGACGAGGGTAAAACCAAAGTGCGCAAAGCCACCCCCGGTCAAGGCAATCGTATGTACTTTGCCTACCCCTACTTCGTGCGGTAAACCAGCCCCCGGCTTCTCCTGCAACACCAGCAACGCGGGGGCTGCAACAGGCGATGGGCGTACCGGGCACGGGGTGGACGTACGCTGGCAGGGCTACAACAAGTCGATGAACTACGTTGCCCTAGTACTCCGGCAGGACACTTTAATCCGGCGCATGACCCCGTGGCTGGCATCCCCAAAGTCAATACCTGGCTTGAGGAAAGAGCCCCGACCAGTTAGCCAATGTGAAGCTTTGAGGGGCTTGTCGCAGGGAGGGTTCGGGGTCAGCCCCCTTCTTTAGTAGCTACCAGTGAGTGGCAAACCGCTCCTGCTGCCGGGCCGCCAGCTGGCGATGGTACGTCAGGGCCCACCGATTGGCATCCGGGCCGGAGCCATGCTCGTCAAGTGTGAGCCACCACGCAAAGGCCGCGGGGCTGAGCTGCTGCGTCAGGTGCTCGTGCAACGAAAAGCCCCGGACTTCGAGCAGAAATCGCTTAAATGACGGATTATGCCGCGCGGCAGTAAAGCCGGCGGCCCGGTACAGCCCAGTGAGTGAGGGGGGCAAACCCGCCAGCCAGTCGGAAAAATCGGCCTCGGTTGGCACCAGCTCCGCCCCCAGCTGAAAATACTGGTAAACGGCCTGCTGCACCTCCATGCGCAGTACTTGGGGGAAGGTGAGCAGCATAGGACCGTAGTTGGCAACGTGCAGCAGGTCGCCAAAAATAGGTACTGAGGGGCTAATTCCTTCCCAGCAATCAGGGCGCACCTACTTGTCCGGAGCCACGCTACCAGTAGCGGGTCCCGTAAAAAACGGCCAGCGCAGGGTAGCTCAGGCAGGGGGCGGGGGCAACTTGATGGGGCGAACGGGAGCCCAGGCGCACTGGCTACTCGCGCTTTCCCCCAAACCTGTAGGGCGATTGCACCAAACGCATAGTTAGCGTTTTGGCAAAAATAAGTCATTAACTAATAGGCACTTGTGCACATTGTCAGCAAAAGTGACGCAAAGCAGCTTTGGAGAAATTTCTAGCTCGGATAGTGCCTTCATTTGCTGGAATCGACCCTTGATTTTCTTAGCTCCGCAGTCACAAACGCTAACTACGCGTTTGGTGCAATCGCCCTACCAACCCTGGGCCGCTCTAGTTAATCCTGTTTCCTTAACTTATTGCTGCCGGCAGGCGTTCATAAAGACGCTGGACTTGCTTTTGGTTAAAGGTCCCCCCACGCGGGGCCGTAAAGCCGAGCGCGTTCAGCTCCCCCGCCAGTTGGCGAAAGCTCACCCCCTGCGCCCGGCGTGAATTGATAAAAGCGGTGGCTTGCCGCAGCCCTGGGTGCTGCTGGATGTGGGCCTGCCGCACCAAAAGGCTTCGCTGCCGGGCCGCGTCCGTCAAGTTAGCCGGGGTGCCCAGCACCGTCCCGCGCGCCTTCTTGGCGGCGAGCGCATCCTTGGTGCGCTTAGAAATCGTCTCGCGCTCGTGCTGGGCGAGCACCGCGAAGAGGCCCACAGTAAGGGTGTTCGCATCGGGCATGTCGCAACACACGAAATCCACCCCCGAGTCACGCAGGGTGAAGATGAAACTCGCGTTCCTACTCAGCCGGTCAAGCTTGGCAATCAGGAGCACCCCACCCGCGGCGCGGGCCGCGGCCATCGCCGCGAGCAGTTGGGGTCGCTGGTTCTTCTTCCCACTTTCTACTTCGACGTACTCGCCTTGCGGCTGCCCCCCTTTCAGGAAGCTGACCACCGCCGCCTGCTGGGCTTCGAGGCCGAGGCCGGAAGCGCCTTGCTGCTTGGTCGAGACGCGGTAGTAGGCAAAATAGGCGGGCATGACAGAACGACCTCTCGAAAGGGAGTGATTTTAAGTAAAGGTAGGGGGTATAGTCAGTTGTTAAACGTACGTTTAACTTTTGTGACAAACACCTGTTTCGGGGTACTTTTATCTCCGTGACCAAGTTTGTGGCCTACTTCCGCGTTTCCACCGTCCGCCAAGGTCAGTCCGGCCTCGGCCTCGAAGCCCAGCAAGCGGCCGTGCAAAACTTTCTGCGGGGCGACGCGGAACTGGTGGCCACCTTTCTCGAAATCGAGAGTGGCAAGAAAAACGAGCGGCCTCAGTTGACTGCGGCGATTGCCCGGGCCCGGCAGGAGGAAGCGGTGCTACTTGTGGCCAAGTTGGACCGACTCGCTCGGAACGTGGCTTTCCTCGCAGCCCTTATGGAAAGTCGGGTACGCTTCCAGGCGGTCGACCTGCCGGCGGCCGATGAATTTACTTTGCACATCATGGCGGCCGTGGCTCAGAAAGAAGCCTCGGCCATTTCGACCCGCACTCGCGATGCCCTCGCCGCCAAGAAAGCGCGGGGTGTCCAGCTCGGCACGCCGGATAATCTCACCCAGGCCGCCCGCGAGAAATCATGGGTAGCGATGCGAGAGAATGCACAGGCAAACCTCAATAATCGGCAGGCGGCGCAGCTGGCCACCCTACTGCGGGCGACGGGAGCGACGTTGCGGGCTATTGCCGACCAGCTCAACCAGTCGGGCTACTGCACCCGGCACGGGAAGGCCTTTCACCCGATGGGCGTCCAGCGTCTACTGCCCAAGCTAGTGCAATAGGCTATTAATGTATAATAATGCTTACTTTATAATAAAATATAAAATCGGCTTTTTGAGCCGATGCCGAGCTGCCGACTTGGTAGGCCAGGCTCGAAAAGTCTGGCCAATAGCCCGCTTGAAAAATGTTCACCATACCTGAGAAGCTGCTTAATAGGAATTTTTATAAAAATAATATATAATGAACTTTAGTAAAAACCTTTTGATTTCACCTGGTCCGATTGAAGCCAGCACCGGGGGCAGGGCCGTGGACACGCTGGCAATCGATTTCAATTCCACCTGGTCCGATTGAAGCGCAGCAATGTTTCAATCTCGGTGCCTTCGAGGTTGTATTTCAATTCCACCTGGTCCGATTGAAGCCCCGGTCAGATACCGCGTTGCAAATGGGCATGAATTATTTCAATTCCACCTGGTCCGATTGAAGCCCAATGGGTGACCTGAGCAGCGCCATACCATTCCCCATTTCAATTCCACCTGGTCCGATTGAAGCCGCATTAGTCGCTTCCTGCGCGGCCTCTATCATCTGATTTCAATTCCACCTGGTCCGATTGAAGCGTGTCAGGCAGGTTTGCTCTGCCACGCTCCAGTCGGATTTCAATTCCACCTGGTCCGATTGAAGCTCAAGGCCGCATAATGAAAATCGCCGAACAATACCTATTTCAATTCCACCTGGTCCGATTGAAGCCGTGAATGTGCTTGGTCAGCGTGTTGAGGCTCTCGTATTTCAATTCCACCTGGTCCGATTGAAGCACCGGAGTTTAAGCCAGCCAAGCGCGCCGCCAAGTAATTTCAATTCCACCTGGTCCGATTGAAGCGAGGAAACCAAGGCCGACCTACTCAGCAAAGGCTAATTTCAATTCCACCTGGTCCGATTGAAGCACTTGCACGCTGCGGGTGCCCCCGCCCGGCCCGCCCTATTTCAATTCCACCTGGTCCGATTGAAGCCTGGCCCTGGCCCGCGTGGCGTGGAAGGCCCGCTCCATTTCAATTCCACCTGGTCCGATTGAAGCTGGCGCGGGTCACACCCTACTGCACCGGGTGCAGATATTTCAATTCCACTTGGTCCGATTGAAGCGAGCCCCACGCTGGTTAAGCCCTACCGCCGGCCCCATTTCAATTCCACCTGGTCCGATTGAAGCCCTACGCCCTTGCGAACCCGCTGCACCTTACGCCCCATTTCAATTCCACCTGGTCCGATTGAAGCGTCCAAGTCCTGCTGCTGGCTGCGGTTGGTATCGTATTTCAATTCCACCTGGTCCGATTGAAGCCATTCCAAACGCCGGACGGTAAAACGCACATCAACGATTTCAATTCCACCTGGTCCGATTGAAGCCCCCGTTGCAGAGGCCCGCTAAGCCCGCAACTAAGTATTTCAATTCCACCTGGTCCGATTGAAGCCCAACCAGGAGGGGCAGGCCGACCAGGAGCTGTTTCATTTCAATTCCACCTGGTCCGATTGAAGCATTGCGCGGCAAGCACCTGGCTTGCTTCTGTAGCCCATTTCAATTCCACCTGGTCCGATTGAAGCGGTGGTCTTTCGAGACTTGTGACCTAACCGCCCCACCACGATATAGTCGGTTTCTTTTAGCCGCTCATACTCGGGCAGCCCCGCCAGCATCTCGGCCAGGTTATTCTGGCAAAAGTGCTTGAACTGCAGCGCCACCTGCCGCTCGTGCTCCTGCTCAGGCTCCAGTAGGGTAATGGCCCGGTCGAAGTAGCGCCCAATGCGCTGGTCGAGGGGCTTTTTGTTTTCAGCCTGCTTCTTCAGGTAAGCCTCCCCGCCGAACCAAGCCGCCCGCTTAAACGCCAGGCAATAGGGCGAAACTGAGTGAATTTCTTTTTCCGGGGCATCCAGGCACTTCCAGGTGTCAATCATCCAGGCCTGTTGTTCGTGCCGGGCACAGTCGAGCAGGTACTCCGATACGTGGGCATCGGTGCGTCGGTGTAGTTCCGGCGGCTGTACTCGCACTGCGCCCTCCCCGTCGAAGCTGACCATTACATGCAGGCCATCTTTGGGCCGCAGGCCATGCTCCTTGAAGTCGTTGAGTACCCGTTTGGTGTAGGTAATGAGTTCCTGTATCATTAGCAATAAGTTATTTTCGTAGCTTTGAGATATGACGACCACACCGGAAAACTCGCAGCCCTTGGAGTCGAAGTCGCCGAAGACCTTGCTGAACTCCGCCATTACCTCTGCCGCGCCTAGTGCCTCCAATCCTTTTCAGGGACCTGAGGCGGAAGATGCCTGGCGGCGTTTGCGGGCCCAGCCGGGACGGGTGGTCAGCCGTGAGGAGATGATGCGGCGCATTCGGGAACAAGCTCAGCGTAAAGCCGACGCGTAAGCGTTTTAAAAAGCCGCCCAGCGCGGCTTTTTCATGCCCGTACTACACCAGCGCCCCGCATCCAATGCCCGTCGAGTGCCCGACGCCCACCTCCCAGGCAAATTGAATCTGCTCGGCGCTGCCGCTCACCAGCACCGGGCAGATACTACCCCGGCACTGCACCTGTTTATAGGCAAACAGCTTACTCTTGGCTGAGGCGATAAAGGCCGGGTCGAAGCGCACGGCTGCGCCCGCATCGTCCAGCCCGGCCTGACGCAGCTTGTGGCGCAGGGTGTCGGTGAGCAGCTCGTCGGCCAGCGCGTGGCCAGGCAGTAAGTGGTCGGCAGGCTTGCCCTTTTCGGTTTCGTGCTTGATGAACACGGGGCTGGCTACCCGAAAGGGCTGCTCGCTGGCGGCAAACTCGGGGGCGCGCTGCAGGCGTACGTCGCGCACAGCAAGGCCCAGGTCCAGGGCTGGGGCCCGCACCACGCCGCTCACCAACTCCTGAATCAGCGTTTCATCAGGGGCGGAAATAAACCAGCTAGCCCCTTCCGCAAAGCGGATGCCGCCGCGACCGGCCCGGCCACCGTGCAGCCAGCCATAGGAGTAGAGCGACAGGCCCGCGTGCAAGGCTTCATTGTGGCCTGCCCAGCGGTGAAAAGCACTTTTTAGCGTGGGTAAGTAGTCAAAGGGAACGACCTGGGAGGCGCTGAGGTACACGTGTAGTCGCAAGGCAAGTAGCTAAAAATAATGGGAAGGCAGGGAAAGTATTTTGCCAATTTTGTTAGGGCAAGGTAGCCACCAATTATTTGGATTTCCTATGAGTAAGCTACAAGATATTTTATCTGTAGCTCAGGTAATGCTATCATACTGTCGACACTCGGCTCGCAATAGCGCCGCTGCCGGTGCGCAAGCAGTGCCGATTGCTAGGCGTCGGCTCCAGCGGCTACCATGTGCGGGGTAAACGCGCCGGCTACGGCCAAACAAGCACTTCCTATCTGGCCCTGGCTACGGGCACTGGGCCTACCTGGCCTGCTGGCGCGCTGTCTTCTCCCGGCACGTGGTGGGGATTGGGAGCCAATTCATGACTAGGGCTGTGTTTTTACTCCCTAGAAGCCGGCTGCAACCGTAGTCACCAAAAGGCGAGGCTACCAGCAATAAGGAGCTTCAGGCCACCCCTGAAGAAAGCTTTGTAATGTTTTGCAGTAAAAAAACCTTACATTTGCAGGGCTTTGCCTGCTCAACAGCAGGTGAAGAAGGGGTTATGACTGAACCGACTACCGCGCGCCAAAAGATGCTTAATCGCTTGCAAAAGCTGGAGCCTGGCTCCCTGGTGCACTACCGCGATTTCGCAGACCTCGGCATCGCGCCGGGTACGGTCGCGGTAACCCTGAGCCGACTACGCCAGGCCGGGGTGGTGCAGCACGTAATGAAGGGCACTTACCGCCTGCCCTTGCAAAGTCGTTTCGGACCAGTACCGGTTTCTGAGCAGCAAGTCATGCAAGTGCTGCTCCAGACCGCTGCTAAACAGCTGCGCGGGTATCCCACCGGGGTCACGGCCTTTAACCGGCTGGGCCTGACGACGCAGGTAGCGCAAGAAATCGAAATCGCTACCCCCCGCCCCGGCCGGCCCCGGAAAGTGGGGAACGTGCGGGTGCGCTTCGTCCAAAGCCGGGGCGAGGTGAAGCTGGCCGACGTGGGCCTACGGCAAGTGCTGGATGCCTTGCGCCGCATCAGGCGCCTGCCCGATACCTCACCAGCTACAGCCCTGCTACGTTTGCGGGAGCAGGTGAAGCAGCTGGCAGCAGGTGATAAGACTCGATTAGTGCGCTTGGCCCAAGTCTATAATCCGGCTACCCGCGCCTTGCTAGGCGCTATCCTGGAAGTACTGGGCGAAAACAAGCTGTCAGCCAAGCTGCTAGCCAGCTTGAATCCATTAACTACTTACAAGCTGGAGTTATCCGACCTGGCCCTACCCAACCGCACGAAATGGCGAATCCAATGAGCTTGCACCGCGAGGAGCGGGCCTTCCGAAACCTGATTGTCATTACGGCCACGGCGCGCGGGATGCGGCAAAGCTTCGTGGAGAAAGACTACTGGGTGACGTGGGTATTGCGCAACCTGGCCGATTCGGCTTTGGCGGAGCAGGTGGTATTCAAGGGCGGCACCTCACTCTCAAAAGCGTATGGCTTTATTGAGCGGTTTTCGGAAGATGTCGACTTGGCCGTCATCCTACAGCCGGACCAGACGGATGGGGCGCGGAAAAAGCTTATCCGGGATATCCACAAAACGGCAGTGGGCGATTTACCGGAGGTGGAGGTACCCGGCTCAACCAGCAAACGGGGGCACAACCGCCTGGTATATCACCGTTACCAGCACCTGTTCATCGACCCCGCGCCCGTTACGACCGAGCACATCCTGTTGGAGATAACTGCCTTCGGGGAGCCGGAGCCACATGGCCCACGCCCGTTAATTTCCTACCTGGGCCAGCAGCTGCTCGACCAGGGGCAGGCGGCCATCGTGCACGAGTACGGCCTGGAGGCCTTCGCCTTCAACGTCTTAAGCCTGGAGCGCACGTTTGCCGAGAAAATCATGGCCTTAGTCCGGGCCTCGTACGCACAGAACCCGGTTGCGGCGGCCGGCCGCAAAGTGCGTCACCTCTACGACTTACACCAACTGGCCAGTCAGCCGGAGGTAGCCAACCTGCTGGCGGGACCAGGCTTGTTTCAACAACTGGTGGCCGTGCAGCGCGATGATGCGGCGGCCGGCGTAACCGGTCCCACGCGCGAGTGGAAAACCAAGCCCCTGAGCGGGTGCTGGGCTTACACCCATGAGGCCGCCAACCTGCAACAGCTCCGGCAGCCCTTTGAAGAAAATTTGCCAGGTCTACTACATGGTGTATTACCTCCGTTTGACCAGGTGCTGCACACAATGCAAACGATTGCCCGGCTGGTGCGCATCTACGACGAACAATAGCAGAGGCAAAGCAGCAAATCTTCGCTTGCCGGGCTCAGCCGGCCCTAGGTCTACTGTGCTGGGTGAAAGCGAATGGGTTCACGAAGGGCTCAATTGCCCAATCCAAAACCAAGTAAGAAGGTAAAAAAACCTCTGCTCTACATCGGCAAAGCACTTTTTAAATCCGTGTCCATGAAGTTAAATGGGTTCACAAAGGATTCAATCCACTGGTTGCTTGTACTGGTTTCACTGCGTATTTGGCGACTGTACTGGCCGATACTCCTACTGCTTTGCTAACAGCATAATTGGATAGTCCCTGCTGCTTCAATTCCCGTATCCGTTCAATGACCGCTGCGTTTTTGGTCGGCGGGCCCATTTGCAGGCCCTCAGCCCGGCGCCGGGCCATCCCCGCTTTTGTGCGCTCGCTGAGGCGCACGCGCTCTTGCTTGGCCAGCGTGGCTAAGATGGAAATGATAGCTTCCTGAAAGAGCCCGACCGAATCGAGATATTGCTCGGTGAGCGACTTGTAGCCCACGCCCCACCCTTGCAGTTGATTCAGATACTGCAAGGTGGGCAGCGCGCCCTCGCGGCTGAAGCGGTCCAAACTCCAGAACAACACTAAGAGGCTATCCAAATAGGTTGTAATTTGGGGTCATGGCTACAGTTCAAGAATTTACCATTTCCGACACCTTATGGGAGCGGCTTTCCCCGCTCTTGCCGGTCCATGTGCCCAAAGCCCACCCCCTGGGCTGCCACCGCCGCCGCCTGGCGGACCGGGAGGTGCTGAACGCCATTTTCTTCGTTCTGCGCACGGGTTGTCAGTGGAAAGCATTGGATGCGACGGGCTTATGCAAAGGCTCCACGGCCCACAGTCGGTTCCAACAGTGGGTACAGGCGGGCGTGTTTGCCCGCCTCTGGGACGAGGCCCTGGGCGACTACGACGACTTGATTGGGCTACACTTTGCCTGGATGGCCCTCGACGGTTCGCTGCACAAAGCGCCGTTGGGCGGAAAAAAAAACGGGCCCCAACCCCACGGACCGCGCCAAAATGCGCATTAAGCATTTGGGAGCGGCGTCAAGCGCAGCCTGCTGACGGAAGCCCGGGGCATCCCGGTGGGGCTGGTGCTCGACGGGGCTAACCGCCACGACGTGAAGCTGGTAGAGAGCACTTTGGCCAGCTTGCCACCCGCGGCCGAAGCCGCCCGCGACGCCCACCGGGCGGCTGGCGAGGAGCAGGGCCTGTGCCTGGACGCAGGCTACGACTCGAAGCAGGTGCGCGAAACGCTGGCGGCCCTCGGCTACACGGCCCACATCCGGCCCCGGGGGGAGGAAGTCCAGGCCAAAAAAGCGGGCCAGAAAGCCCGTCGCTGGGTGGTAGAGCGGACCCACTCCTGGCTCAACCGCTTCCGGCACTTGCTCATTCGCTGGGCCAAAAAGCCCGAAAACTACCTCGCCATGCTCCATTTTGCCTGCGCGCGAATCACCTGGTATAACTGCCTATTTGGATAGCCTCTAAGTCAAAGCGTCGCAGGTGCGCATCGGCAAACAGCGCCTGAAACTCCGAACGCTTCCCCGTGCCGCCCGACTCGTGTTCTACATACTCTCTGTAGACAGTATAGCCGTAGGCTTGCGCAAAGCGCCGCAGTTCGGGTAACTGATTTTCGGTGCTCTGACCTTTATCCTTGGTCGAGACTCGGGCGTAGAGGGCGACGGTTGTCATGCCCTGAAGGTACTCCAATAAGGGTCAGCAAAATACGCCCGAAAAAAGGGCTTCTACGCGCAGGAAACGCCCTCGTGAAAACCATCCAATAAGGGCCCCTCCGCAGCAAGGCAGTTTTCTGCCGGTTGAATACTGCTTGCTGGCGAGTTTAGCTTGTTCCACCAGCAGTTTGCGCACCACCCTGAGCTGTGGCACGTTTTCAACATGGCCAACCAGGCCAGCGGCACCCAGGCCCATGCACTGCTACAATCCAGTCTGCTGTTCGTCACCAAATTCGACCAGCTCGATACGCTGGGGCAGCAGGCCCGCATGATAGCGGCCAAGCACGTGAGCCTGGATATTTAGCCCGCACACTATGCGCTGGCAGGAGCCAGTCTGCTGGGGCTCCTATTCAGGCCAAGCTGGGCCCCACCGCTACCCCTGCAGTAATGCTGGTCTGGGAGCTGGCCTACACCCGCATCGCCGGGGTACTCACTGGGCTGGAGGCCGCGGCCTACCACGGGCACCACCGCCAGCCTGGTGGCTGGCTGGCTGCAAGCCCTTCCCGCGTCGAGCGCATGCAGGAGGAGTGCGCGGGCGTGCACTCATTTCACCTGCAGCCTGCCGATGGGCAACTGCTACCCGCCTACCAGCCTGGCCAGTTCAGCAGCGTGTCGGTTGAGATACCGGGGCATCCGCACTGGCAGATTCGCCAGTACAGCCTCTCCGATGCGCCGGGCCGGTCGTATTATCGCCTCACCATTAAGCGCCAGAAGGCGGACCACAAAACCCCGGCTGGCCAGGTTTCTAACTACTTGCACGACACGATGCAAACCGGCGCGACGCTGCTGATGCACTCCCCGACCGGCGAGTTTTACCTGGACGATACTGCCATCACCCCGCTCGTGCTGCGAGCGGGCGGCGTGGGCATTACCCCGCTCATGGCCATGCTCGAACACCTACTGCTGAGCGGTAGCCCACGCGAAATTAGATTACTGCAAGCCGTGCGCGATGCCGACGCGCAACCCTTTGGCCAACGTCTGCGCCTGCTGGCGCAGCGTCACCCCAACCTGCGCATTTTCACCCTCTACGGGACTCCAGCCCCCGTGCTCGCCGGCAACGAAGAGGACGCGGATGAAACTGCCGACGAAAATCTGGGCTACGGCCTGCTCGCCGACGAACACCTGGATACCCTACTGGCCGACCTGCCCCGCATGGCCGATTGCTACTGCTGCGACCCGCTGAGCTTTATGCGCCACGTAAATATCTTATTACGGGCGCAAAGCTTTGAAAACCGGCACTTTGAAGTATTTGGGCCGGCCCAGGTCATTAAGAGGCTATCCGAATAGGGAAAAATCAGTTGTATTTTAGGGGTATGGCTACAGTTCAAGAATTTCGCATTTCGGACACGCTTTGGGCGCGGTTGTCCCCTCATTTGCCCGTCCACGTGCCCAAGG
>NZ_JASITD010000046.1 GCF_030063445.1 Hymenobacter sp. H14-R3
TGAACGCAGTGAAGCATCTTAGTCGCGTAACCAGCTCTAAACGTGAAGATTGCTCTTCTGATTAAGATGCTTCACTGCGTTCAGTATGACGTTTTTGTATAGCAAACTAATGAGCAACGGGTACTTACTCAGCAAATTCGCAGCTTATGCCGCGGCCGAACCCGTCTCCTGCATCTTGATAAGATTCAGGGCCGAACCAGCTTTAAACCAGGCAATTTGGCCTTCGTTGTAGGTGTGGTTGACGGTGATGAGGTCGGTGTCGCCGTCGGCGTGGCGCAGGCGCACTTGCAGCGGCTGGCCGGGGGCGAAGGTCGTGAGGCCGAGGATGTCGATTTGGTCGTCTTCCTCAATCAGGTCGTAGTCGGCCTTGTTGTCGAAGGTGAGGCCCAGCATACCCTGCTTCTTGAGGTTGGTTTCGTGAATACGAGCGAAGCTTTTCACCAGCACGGCGCGCACACCGAGGTGGCGGGGCTCCATAGCGGCGTGCTCACGCGAGCTGCCTTCGCCGTAGTTCTCGTCGCCGATTACGATGCTGCCGACGCCCATGCTCTTGAGCACGCGGGCGGCTACCGGCACCGTTACGTAGGGCGAGCCCTGGGTACCGCTGTCCTTCACGGCGTTGGTTTCGCCGGTGAAGGCGTTGGTGGCGCCGATGAGCATGTTGTTGGAAATATTATCCAAATGGCCGCGGAACTTGAGCCACGGGCCGGCCATGCTAATGTGGTCGGTGGTGCACTTGCCGAGCGCCTTGATGAGCACGCGCAGGCCAATGAGGTCGGTACCTTCCCAGGGCTTGAAGGGCTCCAGGAGCTGCAGGCGGTCGGAGGTGGGCGATACGAGCACTTGCACGCCGCTGCCGTCTGCGGCCGGGGCCTGGAAACCAGCATCTTCCACGGCGTAGCCGGCGGGGGGCATTTCGAGGCCGCGGGGCTCATCGAACATCACGTCGCCGTTTTTGCCGGGCAGCGAGTCGGTAAGCGGGTTGAAGGCCAGGCTGCCGGCAATGGCGAAAGCCGTCACGATTTCGGGCGAAGCCACGAACGCATGCGTATTCGGGTTGCCGTCGTTGCGCTTGGCAAAGTTGCGGTTGAAGCTCGTAATGATGGAGTTACGGCGCTTGGGGTCGTCGGTGTGGCGGGCCCACTGCCCGATGCACGGGCCGCAGGCGTTGGCCAGTACCACGCCGCCCATCTCGGCGAAGGTGTCGAGCAGGCCGTCGCGGGCCACGGTGTAGCGCACCAGCTCCGAGCCGGGCGTGATGGTGAACTCGGCGGCTACGTGCAGGCCTTTTTCCACGGCCTGCTTGGCAATGCTGGCGGCGCGGGTAATGTCTTCGTACGACGAGTTGGTGCACGAGCCGATGAGGCCCACTTCCAGCTTCTCGGGCCAGCCGTGCTCCTTTACGGCGGCGGCAAACTCCGAAATAGGCCAGGCGGCGTCCGGCGTGAACGGGCCGTTCACATAGGGCTCCAGCGTGTTGAGGTCAATTTCGATGAGCTGGTCGAAGAACGCGGAGGGATTAGCGTACACCTCGTCGTCGGCGCGCAGGTGGGCACCCACGCCTTTGGCAAGCTCGGCGATTTCGGCGCGGCCGGTGCCGCGCAGGTAATCGCCCATTTTCTCATCGTAGCCGAATACCGAGGTCGTAGCCCCGATTTCGGCGCCCATGTTGCAAATGGTGCCTTTGCCGGTGGCCGAGAGGCTCTCCGCGCCTTCGCCGAAGTACTCCACGATAGCGCCAGTACCACCCTTAACGGTCAGGATACCAGCCACTTTCAGAATAACGTCCTTGGCCGAAGTCCAGCCGCTCATTTTACCGGTCAGCTTTACGCCGATGACTTTCGGGAACTTCAGCTCCCAGGGCATGCCAGCCATCACGTCCACGGCGTCGGCGCCGCCCACGCCGATGGCAATCATGCCAAGGCCGCCCGCGTTGGGGGTGTGCGAGTCGGTGCCAATCATCATGCCGCCGGGAAAGGCGTAGTTTTCCAGCACTACCTGATGAATGATGCCGGCGCCGGGCTTCCAGAAACCAATGCCGTATTTATCTGATACCGAGGCCAGGAAGTCGTACACTTCGCGGTTCTCGTCGTTGGCGATGGCCAGGTCTTCGGTGGCGCCGTCCTTGGCCTGAATGAGGTGGTCGCAGTGCACGGTACTAGGCACGGCCACGGTGGGCTTGCCGGCCTGCATAAACTGCAACAGGGCCATCTGGGCGGTGGCATCCTGCATAGCCACGCGGTCGGGGGCGAAGTCTACGTAGCTGATGCCGCGCTGGTACGCTTCGCCTACTTTGCCACCATAGAGGTGGGCGTAGAGGATTTTTTCGGTGAGCGTGAGCGGGCGGCCAACGGCCGTGCGGGCAGCTTCGATGCGTGAGCCGAGGCCCGCGTACACGGCCCGAATCATATCAAGGTCAAACGCCATAGGAGGGAGAGTGGGGTTATTAGCTTAGTCGCAAAAGTAACGGGCGGCTAAGGCAGTTTGGTAGTATTTGGCTGATTTAGAACTGTACTTAGAAACCTTCCAAATAGCGGACTGGTTTAGGGCCGTCACGCAGCTGCTCTATTACGGGCAATGCGCGTGGCATAGTCATCTTTTATAACTAATGAATGGTTGAGCTAGTTCTCGCCGTTCTACCTTGCTTTTTATGAAATCTTTCTGCCTTGCGCTGTTAGCGGCCACGCTGCTGGCTGGCTGCAACTCCGCTCCTACCACCGGCTCGGGCGAAACGGCCGCTACTTCGGCCGCCGCGCTGCTCACGCCCGGCCCCTGGCGGGGCGAGCTGGCCACGCAGGGCCAGGCCATTCCGTTCCTGTTCGAGGTTAAAACCGAGGCGGGCAAGCCCGTAGTTTACCTCCTCAACAAGGGCCTGAACGGCGAGGAACGCCTGCGCTGCGACGAGATTTCGGCGGCCGGCGACTCGGCCACCATCAAGCTGCACGTGTTTGACGCGGCGCTGGTGGTGCGCGCTGATGGCAAGAATAAGCTGAAAGGCGTGTGGGTGAAGTACGATAGCAAAACGCCCTACCGGGTGCCGCTGACGGCCGCGGCGGGCGAGCAGCCGCTGTTTAAGGGCTCCAAGGCCAACGGCACGCCGTTCGCGGGCACCTGGAAAACCGAGTTCAAAGACGAAACTGGCAAGACTTACCCGGCCGTCGGCATTTTCAAGCAAACGGATGGCGGCGTAACCGGCACCTTCCTGACGACCACCGGCGACTACCGGTATTTGGCCGGGCAGGCAGACGGTTCGACCATGCGCTTGAGCACGTTTGATGGCGGGCATGGCTTCCTGTTCATTGGCAAGCTGGCCGCGGGCACTCCTACTAGCCTCAGCGGCGACTATTACTCCGGCAAAACCGGCCACGAAACCTGGACGGCCACCCTCGACCCCACCGCCAAGCTGCCCGACGCCGACACGCTCACTTACCTCAAAAAAGGCGAGTCGCGGCTGAATTTCACCTTTCCGAGTATTGAGGATAAGGGCCGCAGCATCTCCCCTACCGACGCCAAGTACAAGGGCAAGGTGGTGGTGCTGCAAATAATGGGTTCGTGGTGCCCCAACTGCATGGACGAAACCGGCTACCTCGTGCCCTGGTATGAGCAGAACAAGGCCCGCGGCGTCGAAATTATCGGCTTGGGCTACGAGCGCAGCAGCGATTACCAGCAAGCCGCGAGCCGCCTGCTGAAGATGAAAGACCGGTATAAAGTCGGCTACGACCTGGCCGTGGGCGGGGTGAGCAACAAAGACTCGGTAGCCGCGTCGCTGCCGCAGCTGGCAAAGTTTTTAGGCTTTCCGACCACCATTTTTCTGGATAAGAAAGGCGTGGTGCGGAGTATTCGCACGGGCTTCTCGGGGCCGGGCACGGGTCAGTATTACGAGGATGAAAAGGCACACTTCAACCGTATAGTTGATAAGTTACTGAAAGAGTAGCAGTTATAGTTGTCGCGTAACATTCATTTTGGTTAGGCGTTGTAAGCTCCACTGTCCGCCCAGGGCAGTGGAGCTTTTTAATTGCTGGCAACGGGGCCCGCACCTTGGTGCGGGGCTCGCCGCCCGCCACCTTGGCCCGACAATTGAATAAGCCTGCCTACTTACCCTTTTAGCTACCCATGACTGCCCTTTCCCATCGCCTGCTGCGCCCGGCCGCCCTTCTGTTACTGTTGCCACTGGTTAGCGCCACGCCTGCCGCACCCACCAAGCCCGCTACTACCGTGGCCGCGCCCCTGCAAGGTGCTAAGCCCGACCCGCAGGTAATTGCCCAATTTGGCCTCTACAACAGCCCCAAGCTACAAGCCTACATCACGCAGCAAGGCAAGCGCATGACCGCCATTTCGGACCGGCCCGGCGACTACGGCTTCACCATCGTCGACTCGCCAGTTATCAACGCCTTTGCCACGCCCGATGGCCACGTGTACTTCACGCGCGGCATCATGGCGTATTTTAATGATGAAGCGCAGTTCACGGGCGTGCTTGGGCACGAGTTGGGACACATTACGGCGCAGCACGGCAAGAAGCAGCAAACACGCTCCACCCTTTCCAGCCTGGGTATGCTGCTGGGCTCGGTGGTGGCCCCGCGGGTGATGCAGTCGATTGGCGGCATCGCGCAGCAAGTGGTGGGCCTGGGTATGCTGAAATACAGCCGCGGCGATGAGAACCAAGCCGATGAGCTGGGCGTGAAGTACTCGACCAAAGTTGGTTATGATGCCTCGCACATGGCCACTTTTTTCCAGACTCTGGAGCGCACCGAGGCCCAAAGCGGCAACAGCACACCCACCTTCCTCTCGACGCACCCCAACTCGGCCGACCGCTACCAGCGCGTGAAGCAGCTGGCGGCCCAGGCCCAGCAGAGCCTCGGCAAGCGTACGCTCACCGTCAACCGCGACAGCTACCTGCGCTCTATCGATGGCCTGGCCTACGGCGAAGACCCGCGCCAGGGTTTCGTGGAGAATAACGTGTTTTACCACCCCGATTTGAAGTTCCGCTTCCCCATTCCCACGGGCTGGAAGTCGCAAAACTCGCCCGAGCAGTTTCAGATGGCGGAGCCCAATGGCAAGGCCATCCTGGCCTTCACCGGCGTGCCCGGCAGCTCACTGGACGAGGCTGCCCAAACGCTGGCCAAGCAAATCGGCATCACGGCCGGCAACGTGCAGCGCACCACCATCAACGGCCTGCCAGCCCTGACGTTTGAGGGCGACCAGGCAGCCTCCCAAGAGCAAAGCACGCCGGCCCACGTGCTCAGCTACGTCATTCAGGACGGCAAGTCGATATTTGCCTTCGTGGGGCTGGCCACGGCGGCCACCTTTGGTACCTACGCGCCGCAGTTTGCCAGCACCGCGCAGGGCTACCAGCGCCTCACCGAGGCCAGCAAGCTCAACCGCCAGAGCGAGCACATCCGCATCAAGCAGGTAAAAACCGCCACTACCCTCTCGCAGGCCCTCACGGCCAACGGCGTGCCCAGCAAGCGTTTAGAGGAAGAAGCCATCCTCAACGGCATGGCCCTGACCGACCGGCTGCCAGCTGGCTTACTCTTTAAGGTAGTAGGCAAATAGCCGAATTTAGTCCTAAAAAAAGCCTGCCCGCACATACGTGCGGGCAGGCTTTTTTTGTGTAATCAACTGCTGTACCGGAGGTTACTTACCCAGCAGTTGGGCGCTGGTTTTCAGCGAGAATGTGGAGAAGCTGTCGCCGCCGCCGCGCATGCCCCCACCGCGCATACCGCCGCCGCCGTAGCCACCGCGCCCGCCGTAGCCGCCGCCCATACCGCCCATGCCGCCACCCTGCGGGCCCACCACGCTCATGTCGGACTGCTGGCTGCCGGCTGGCATTTTGGGTTTCTGGCCCGCCATCCACACGCCCACTATGGCCGCTTGGCCGGTGGCCAGGGCTGGCACCCGCTTATATATAAGACGCAGGGGCACAGCGAGTTCGTAGATGAGGTTGTTGCGGCTATCAACCGTCATGGCGGCTTTTATGCCGAGCTGCGATTGGGTGTCGGTGAGCACGGGCTCCTTGTTGCCTTTGTAGTTGAGCAGCTCCATTTCCTGGGCCCCGGCAATTACGCCGCGCAGGCGGTCGAGGTGGTCGACCTGGCGCTCGGCGGCGGTGGGGCCCATGGCGCCCATGGGCCGCTCGGCGGGCGCTTTCAGGGTTTTGAGGTCGGTGGGCATGGGGTAGCGCACGCCCAATTGCTGCTGGTTGCGGCCCGTCGAGTCGAGCCACACCACCATGCCCAGCAGCGCCAGCTTGGCTTGCGTAGAGGCGTCGGAGGCCTTGAGGCGCACATACACCGTGCGGGTATCGTTGAGCACCTGGTACTGCAAGTGGCTGTTAGCATCGTACTGGAGCGAGTCAGTCCACTCGGTGGCCTTGCCGTCGATAACGGGCGCTTCGGCCACGAAATGGCTAACGGTGCGGGTGGCGGACGCGGCCGCCTTGCCGCCGTCGGTGGGTACGGCCTTTTGGGCGCAGCTCCCCAGCAGCGCAACTGCCGGCAAGGTCTGGATTAAGAAACTGGAAAAGCGCATAGCAAAGCAGGAAGTAGAAAGGACAAAGCTACACCGCCGCCGTAAGTGGCTTGTGAAGCGGCGCGCCGGAACCGACCGGCTGCGCTGGCGCTTATCTTAGCAACACGCTCTGCAACCAACTTTTCAGCCTCTCCCCATGACCAAGGAAACCATTTTGGCGGCCGTCAACGCCCTACCCGACCACGTAACGCTGGACGAGTTAATTGAGCGGCTGATATTTATTGAGAAAATTGAGGAGGGCTTCGCGGCTATTGAGCACGGCGAAAGCCAGACGCACGAAGAGGTAGTAAAGCTGGTGCAGTCGTGGCAAAAATAGTTTGGTCTAATCCTGCGGTAGACGATTTGAGTCAGATTAGGGACTACTATGCGGCCACCTCACCAGTTTATGGCAACCACTTACTGGAAAAGCTTATTGCGCGTGCGTAGCAGTTGCTCAGCTTCCCCGAGATGGGGCGGCTGGTGCCTGAGTTTGACGATGGAATAACGCGCGAACTGGTTTCCAGCACGCACCGCATTATCTACCGGGTTCACTCCGAGGCACCGCTCGTTATTTACATTGCGCGCATTCACCCAGCAGCAAGGCCTTTGATTTCAGCCGATTAGATGCCGGTGGCACGCTAGAACCGCGTGTAGCGCCGCTTGCGCCGCCAGGCGCGCACCGCGCCGAAGGCCGCCAGCAACACCAGCGGCGCGCCCAGGTTGAGGAGCTGCCACTGCTGGCGCTTGTCGGCGAGCTGCACTTTATCGAGGGGGCGCAGCGTGATTTGCTTGCCGCGCACGGCGATGAGGCCGGTTTCGTCGAGCAGGTAATCGGTGGCGTTGAGAATCAGCTCGCGGTTGGCAAACTCGGTGCTGGAGAGGCGGTCGTAGCCCAGGCGCATGGGGCGGCCCGACTTGGGGTCCACGTCATTACGCAGGAAATCGCCGTCCGAGATAACCAGGATTTTGCTAGGCTGGGCGTTGGGGTTCTGGTCGGGCTGATACTTGGTGGTGCCTGGCTCGGCGCGGTTGGCGAAGAGCGAGCGGAATTTACCCTCCAATAGGTAACCTACTGATTGGTAGCTGTTTTTATACAGCTTGGGGTTGGGCTCCAGGCGGGCGTCGTTGAAGTTGATGGGTACCGGCGCGGGCAGTACGCGGGTATAGCGCGAGGTGGTCATGAGCGACGTTTTGCGAATACCAGCCGCCTTCACGGTATCAATATTGCCCACAAATTTCAGGTATACCGCGTCGAGGTTGCGCGTTATCGGGTTGGGGCTGAAGCGGTTGATGAGCGGATAGAGCTGCCAGGGCAGCGGCTCGATTTTGGGCTTATTGCCAGTCATGCCCGTCACCAGCGGAATCTGGCCCGAGTTCAAATCCAGCAGCAAATCGGGGTTCAGCCGCACGCCGTAGCGGAAGAAAAGGTCGTCGAGGTTCAGGTTGTAGGGCGTGGCCAGCGCCGCACCGTTGCGGCTCACGCTGTCGAGGTCGACGCGCAGGGCATCGACGAAAAACAGCGCCCGCCCGCCGTGGGTGATGAACTGGTCGAGCCGGAATTTCTCCAGCTCCGAGTACGGGCCGGTGGGTTTGGCCACCACCACGGCGTCGAGGTTGCCGCGCAGGTCTTTTACCTGGCTCAGGTCCACCCGAAACACGTCGTAGTTCTGGCTCCAGGCGGTGAGGATGTCGGCCATATCGGCGTTGGGCAGCTCGCCGTGGCCCGTCACGATGCCCAGGCGGCGCTTGGCCCCGCCGGGCGGCGCTACTTGGCGGATGGTGCTGGCCAGCTCGTATTCGAGGCCCTCAATGCTCTGGTTCAGACGCTGTTCGGGGGTGGTTACCTGGCTGCCGCGCAGCAGCAGCACGTTGCGGCTTTGGCCGCCGGCCTCCACCACGGCCCAGGGGAAAATGATTTTTTCGACCCGCTTGCCGTTCTCGTTCGCGCCCAGGTTGGTGGGTTTCAGGCCCTTCTTAAAAAGCGTTTCGTAGAACTTGTTGCGGCCCGCCTCGGTACCGGCCGCGCTGGGGTCGATGAAGATAAAGTTCAGATTACCAGCCGCGTACACCTGCATCTCGTTCAGGGTTTCGCGCACGCCCTGCTCCAGGCGACGGAAGGTGGGCGGAAAATCGCCGGCCAGGTACACCGTAATGGTCACGGGCTGCTTCAAGTTGCTGAGCAGCTGCTTGGTAGCCGGCGACATGGTGTAGCGCTTCTCCTCGGTGAGGTCGAGCCGGAAGAAGAAGCGCTGGGCCACGAAATTGAGCACCAGCAGCGCGCCCACGATGGCGGCGAAGCGCAGCAAGTCGCGTTTTTTGGCTGTTGGCTGCTGGCTGTTAGCTATTGGCTCTTCGTTGTTAATCACTTGTTTACCTGATTCTTATGGAAAAAAGCCAATAGCTAGCAGCTAACGGCTAGCTTTCAGCCCCAGTTGCGGCTGCGCAGGGCCAGCCGGGTGCCCAGCAGGGCCACGGCTACCACGGTGATGAAGTAGAGCACGTCACGCGAGTCAATCAGCCCCTTGCTGAGGTCGCGGTAGTGGGCCGCAATGCCCAGCTGGCTCACGTAGTAGGCCGGCGCGCCCTCCAGGATGGAGGCCAGCGAGTCGAAGCCGGTGTACACCAGAAAGCA
This sequence comes from Hymenobacter sp. H14-R3, assembly GCF_030063445.1. Taxonomy (GTDB): domain Bacteria; phylum Bacteroidota; class Bacteroidia; order Cytophagales; family Hymenobacteraceae; genus Hymenobacter. The sequence continues at coordinate 9,140 of NZ_JASITD010000046.1, forward strand.
GGCCACCACGGCCAGCACGAAGGCAATAATCTGGTCGCGGGTGAGGGCCGAAGCCAGCACGCCCAGCGCCGAAAACACGGCCGCCAGCAGCCCCAAGCCCAGATACGAGCCCACGGTAGCCGCCGAGTCGATGTTGCCGGGCGGCGAGCCCAGCTTATACACCGAGAAATAATAAAGTAGCGTGGGCACCAGCGCTAATAGTGCCAACAGCAAGCAAGCCAGGTATTTACCGCCCACAATCTGCCCATCGGTGAGCGGGCGCGTGAGTAGCAGCTCCATGGTACCCGCCTTCTTTTCTTCGGCAAACGTGCGCATGGTAATGGCCGGAATCAGCAGCAAAAACAGCCACGGCGCGAGGTTAAACAGCGATTGCAAATCGGCGTAGCCGTAGTCGAGCACGCTGCTATCGGGAAACACCCACACGAACAGCCCGGTAGCCACCAGAAATACGCCGATGACGACGTAAGCGACGGGCGAGTTGAGGAAGGCGTTGAATTCTTTTTGGAGGATGGTAAGCATTTACTTTATTCTATGGGAGTTGGCATTTAAGCCAGTTTGTCATTGCGAGCGCAACGAAGTGGAGCGTGGCAATCTTTCCTTGCCTCCCGCTTCGTTGAATTAGTGACCCTAGCAGGAAGGAAAGATTGCCGCGCTCCACTTCGTCGCGCTCGCAATGACAGGCGTTTTTACTATCACTTCGTCAACTCCCCAAATACCGTTTCCAGGCTCTGCTGCTCCTGCCGCAGGCCCAGCAGCAGCCAGCCTTGCTCCACAGCCAGGCGCGACACGGCGGCGCGCACGTCGCGGCCCGGCGCGGTGCGGATGAGCACCACGCCGGGCCCGGCTGCTTCCACGGCGCGCACGCCCGGCAGGGCGGCCAGCGGCGCGGTGGCTACCGCGCCCTCAAACTCGGCGCGCAGCACGGTTTCGCCGGCGGCGCGGGCGGCCAGCTCGGCCACGGGGGCATCGGCCACCAGCTTGCCCCGGCTGATGATGACCACGCGGGAGCAAAGGGCCGTGACTTCGGGCAGAATGTGGGTGCTGAAAATCACCGTTTTATCTTCGCCCAGCTCACGGATGAGCTGGCGGATTTCGCCAATCTGGTTGGGGTCGAGGCCGGTGGTGGGCTCGTCTAGTATGAGCACTTCGGGGTCGTGCACCAGCGCCTGCGCCAGGCCCACGCGCTGCCGGTAGCCCTTGCTGAGGGCGCCGATTTGCTTGTTTTGCTCGCGGCTGAGGCCCACCTTGCCTACCAGCGCGGCCACGCGCTGGCGCAGCTCGCGGCCGCGCAGCCCGTGCACCGCGCCAATAAATTCGAGGTACTCGTGCACGTACATGTCAAGGTAGAGCGGGTTGTGCTCGGGCAGGTAGCCCACGCGGCGGCGCACGGCCAGGGGGTCGTGCTGCACGTCGAAGCCCCCGATGCGCACCGTGCCGGCGGTGGGCGGCAGGTAGCCGAGCGCGATTTTCATGGTCGTGCTCTTGCCCGCGCCGTTGGGGCCCAGGAAGCCCACAATCTCGCCCTTATCGGCCCGGAAGCTGATATCGTCCACGGCATTTTGGGCACCGTATGCTTTTACAAGATTCTCTACTTCAACCATGCCGTTCTGGGGGCCGGCAAGCGCCGGTTCGCGCCGCAAAGTTCGCGCTAGTTGGCGCTATTCCCACGAGCCCCTTTCTTTGGGGGTTAAAGCGGGCTGGGCCAACTGGCGTAAGGAGTTTTTGGCCAAGGCTCCTGCGCCAGCTGGCACCTGCTCGCCCCCCGCCCCGCGTCACCCTTCCTGCCGTATGCCCCCCGCGCCCAACACTTCCGAACACAAGTTTTGCCAGCCACCCTCCTCCGGAGTTGGCTCCTGGCTATTTTTTTCGGTATTCAGCGGCATTCTGGTCTTCAACTGGTGGCCCGGTGCGCACTCGGTGGGCGGGCACCTGTTCTTTGCGCTGGGCGAGGCAGTTTTAGTATGGCTGCTGGTAAAGTTCCTGCGGGACAAGTCAGTTACGTGCCTGACCATTGGGCCCCGGGGGATAACCAAAGAGCAGGGCGGCACCACAGAAACCCTGCGCTACCTCGACATAAAGGGATTTTCAGAAAAACACGCGAAAAACTACGTTTACACGTTGATTGAGGCCCTGCCAACTGCCGGCAAGAACAAGGATATCGAGGTAGAACCGGAATTTCCCGAGTATCAAGCAATCCGGGCTATGCTGGCCCTACACATCCCTGACCTCGACAAAGCCGAAGAAGCCCGCGACCGGCTGGCCCGCGCCCAGGCTACTGCTAAGCTACTGGAAGATAGCCGACTAGGCCCCACTCCCAGCGCCCGCAGCGCGGCCCTGAGCCAGGGTCAGAAATTTACCCTGTGGCTCAACATAGCCGCTATCCTGGCGGGGGGGTGGGTCGCGTTTTATCCGCACCCGGCGGAGCTGGCAAGGACCCTGGCCGTGGCCGTGCCGCTGGTGGCCGTGGGAGCCCTCTGGGTGGGCCGGGGCCTCCTGCAATTTATTCCCAACTCTGAGGACCCGCACCCTAATATGCTCACGGCCATTGCGGCCCCCACCCTACCGTTGCTTTTCCACCTGATAACCACTTATAATTTCTTTTCGTGGCGGCCGGTGTGGCCCGTAGCGGGGTGGCTTGGCCTGGCCTTTGGGGTGCTGCTGCTGCTGGGCGGCCGGCGGGGGGTGGCGCAGTCTACGCGGCTAGGGCTAGTGCTACCCGTGGCCCTGGTGCTGGCCGCCGCCTACGGGCTGGCGGCGGCCATAGCCTACAATATAGCCGGGGGTGGGCAGTACATCACGCGCTACGTAGTTCCCATCGCTTACAAAGGGGTATCGAGCGGCGACAAGCACCACTATTATGTAGCAACCACGCTCTGGCCCGCTACCCAGACCGAACACAAGTTCTTGGTTAGCCCGCGCTACTACGCGCAGAAGCAGCGCGGCGACACCATGCAGCTTCGCTTGCACCACGGCCGACTGGGGGCAGACTGGGATTCGGTAACTAGCCCTGAATAAGCTGCTTACCTACTTTTTTACGTTAGCCGGGCGCATCTGCACTTCCGAAATCATGGTGGCCTCGGGGGCTTCGAGGGCGTGCACAATGGCGGCGGCAATGTCCTCGGGCTGCATCTTGTGCGGGTCGGGCTCGGCACCAGGCTCCATGCCACCAAAGTGGGTTTCAACCGAGCCGGGCATGATGCAGGTGACTTTCACGCCATCGGGCCGCACCTCTTTAAACAGCGCATCGGAGAAGCCGCGCACGGCGTACTTGGTGGCGCAGTAGCCGGCCAGGTTGGCGGTGCCGGCCGTGGCGGCCAGCGAGGCCACGTTGATGATATGGCCGGCGTGCTGCTGCTTCATGGCCGGCAGCACGGCGCGGGTGCAGTAAAACAGGCCGTTCACATTTGTATCGAACATGGCGTGCCAGTCCTCGGATGAGAAGCCGTCGATGGGGCCAAATTTGCCCAGGCCGGCGTTGTTCACCAGCACGTGTATTTCGGGGCCCAGTTCGCGCTGGGTGTTGGTGTAGGCCTCGGCCACGGCGTGCTCGTCGCGCACATCGCAGGCAAAAAACTGGAAGCGCTCGTGGGCCAGGCCCTCGGGGGCAGTGCGGCCCCAGCCGGCCACGGCCGCGCCGCGCGCCAGCAGCGCCTCTACGGTGGCGCGGCCAATGCCGCTGCTTACGCCGGTAACGATGGCAACTTTCCCACTGAGGTTCATAATTTCAGACAAATTTTGACGGATGCGACTGCGAATGTTCTCACAAAGTAACGTGCTGGCCGGGCTGCGCCGGGCGCTGGGCCTGCTGGCCGGTGGCCTCGCGCTGGCCGCCTGCCAGCAGGGCCACGACACCGATTGCCTCAAAAGCAACGGCCCCGTTACCGTACAGCGCCGCGCCGTGGACCGCCGCCTGCGTAGCGTAATCGTGTACAACAACGTGGACCTCACCATTGTACCCGACACGGCCACGTTTGCCGAGGTGCGGGCCGGTAAGCACGTGCTCGACGACATCACGTTTGCCACCCCCGCCGGGCCGCAGCAGCTTGTGGTCGACAACACCAGCCGCTGCAACTGGGTGCGCAGCTACGACACGCCCCGCGAGGTGCGCCTGCACGTGGCCCGCAGCATTACCCACTTCACCATTGAGCAGCGCGGCTACGGCCTCATTACCACGGAGGGCCAGTGGGCGCAGGACACCCTGTTTCTGCGCCTCGTGAGCACCGGCGATATCAATATGAACGTGCGCTCGCGCTACCTCTACACCGACCACTACGACGCGGGTGACATGACGCTGCGCGGCACCGCCGAGGAGTTTCACCCCAACCTGGGCAGCAACGGCTTTCTGCTGGCCAGCGGCCTCGACACGCAGCGCTGCTATTTCCTGGCCTACCGCGATTGGATTGGCGACATGCACGTGCGCTGCCACGGCAACATCGGCGGCACCCTCAACGGCCCGGGCCGGTTCTTTTACACCGGCAACCCCTCATTCATTGATATAAAAGGGGCTAATAAGGGTAATATATTTTCGGAATGAGGAGGCGTTCTTGACAGTTGCCAAGCCGTCATGCTGAACGCAGTGCAGCATGACGGCTCGCATCGCCTGAATCGTTACACCGATGCGAGCGCGATGCCGCACTGCGTTCAGCATGACGGTCTATTGGCGTGACACTGCCATTGCATAACCTACAGTAAGTCACCTAGTTGTGGCCTAATCAGTAATTCCTCCACCACGGCGTGGGGCGAGAGCTGGAAGGCCCCGAGCACGGCAGCGGCTACGTCGGCCGGGTCAATGAAGCGCGCGTCGGGCAGGTCCACGCCATCCCAGCTGCGGGTGCGGGTGGCACCGGGCAGCACGGCCGTCACGCGCAGGCCCTGGGCTTTCACTTCCTCGCGCAGGGTTTTGGTGAAGCCCAGCAGGGCAAACTTGGCCACGCCGTAGGAGCCACCATTTGGGTAGGGCATGATGCTGGCCGTGGAGCAAATGGTGAAAATGTGCCCCCGCCCCTGCCTCAGCAACGTGGGTAGCAGCATGCGCGTCACATCATAGGCACTCAACAAGTTGACGTTCAGCATCTCGCGCAGGCGCGAGCCGTCGGCGGGCTCGTCCTGGAAGCGGCCGGGCACGTAGGCCCCGGCATTGTTGAGCAGGGCGGCCAGCGGCTGGCCCAGGCCCAGCACAAAGTCGGCAAAGCGCTGGCAATCGGCTAGCTGGCCCAGGTCGGCGGGCAGGGTGTGCAGCGCCGCGCCGGGCTGCTCGGCCACCAGCGCCGCCAAATCTTCGGGATTACGGGCGCAGGTTACCACGGCGTAACCGGCGGCTAAGAAACTCAGTACCAAGGCCCGCCCGATGCCCTGGCTCCCGCCCGTGATTACCACTAACTCCATTGCTGAGGCCACTATTTTCTGGGTTTATACGTATGACGCGCAAAGATGCCCCGCCGCCGCTGGCCGGGGCTGTTTCGGCGGCTTCCACTCCCATTTTCTATGTTCAAAATTTTCGGCTCTTTCGTATTATTTCTGTATAACATGACGACGCGAACCGAGCGGTTCAAGGTGTTATGGAAGCGTTTCTTTGAAGAAGCCACCCTCATCGGCGTCAACTCTATCTTTATCGTGGGTATTGTATCGGCCTTCATCGGGGCCGTAACCTGCATTCAAATTGCCTATAACCTCACCAACCCGCTCATTCCGAAATCAACCATCGGCTACATGGTGCGCGAAATGACGATTCTGGAGTTGGCCCCCACCATCACGAGCATCGTGCTGGCGGGCAAAGTGGGCTCGGCCATTGCCGGCGGCCTGGGCACCATGCGCATTACGGAGCAAATTTCGGCCCTGGAGGTAATGGGTATCAACTCAACGTCTTACCTGGTATTACCCCGTATTCTGGCGGCCATGCTTATGTTTCCGCTGCTGGTTATTCTGGCCATGGCGCTGGGCATTCTGGGCGGCTACATCGCTGGCACGCTGTCGGGCGTAATGGCCCCGCAGGACTACATTGAGGGTATCCGCACCGATTTTATTCCCTACAACGTTGTCTTTGCCCTCATCAAGGCTGTCGTTTTTGCCTTCCTCGTTTCGGGCATTTCAGCCTACAAGGGCTACTATACCGAAGGTGGTGCCCTGGAAGTAGGCGCGGCCAGCACGGCTGCCGTTACCAACTCCATCATCGCCATCCTGCTGGCCGACTACGCCCTGGCCGCCATCCTCCTGTAATTTTCGTTTATCGTTGTTTGTTCTTCGTTTTTCGCACGCTGAGCAGCGGCCTGAAATGACTGGTCGAAAAACGAAAAGCGAGAAACAAGCAACGAATCAATCATGATTGAAATATCCAACCTCGAAAAATCTTTCGACGGCAACCCGGTTCTTAAAGGCATTAGCTGCACCCTCGAAACCGGCAAGTGCAACCTGCTGCTGGGCGGCTCGGGCACCGGCAAAAGCGTGCTGCTCTCGTGCGTGGTGGGCCTCATGAAGCCCGACCTGGGCTCCATCACTTTCGACGGCACGGTGTACACCAATTCGAAGGTGGATATCCGGCAGGAAATTCGCCGCAAAATCGGGATGCTGTTTCAGGGCTCGGCGCTGTTCGACTCCATGACGGTGGCCAAAAACGTGGAGTTTCCGCTGCAAATGCTGACGCCCGACATGAGCGAGGAGGAGCGCCGCGACCGCGTGGAGTTTTGCCTCAAGCGCGTGGGCCTCGAAAATGCGGGCAACAAGATGCCCTCCGAAATTTCGGGCGGCATGAAGAAGCGCGTGGGCATTGCCCGCGCCATTGCCCCCAACTGCACCTACCTGTTTTGCGACGAGCCTAACTCGGGCCTCGACCCCGCCACCAGCATCAAGATTGACGAACTGATTTCGGAGATTACCCACGAGTATAACATCACCACAGCCATCATTACCCACGACATGAACTCAGTGGTGGGCATCGGCGACCACATTATTTTTCTGCACCAGGGCAAAAAGCTGTGGGATGGCAACAAGGAAGAAATATTGAACGCCCAGGTGCCCGAACTGCGCGAATTTATTTTCAGCTCGTCGCTGGTGCGGGCCGCCAAGCGCATTGAGCAGGAAGACGGCCCGCAGGGCCTGGAACACCTGGCCGCCGAGCCCCTTTCGGACTTGTAAGTAAGACGCAGTAGCGCGAAGTTTCCACTTCGTGCGCGAGCGTAGCGAGCATCCGGGGCCGCGCCAACCGGCAGATGCTCGCTGCGCTCGCGCACGAAGTGGAAACTTCGCGCTACTGCGTCTTGCCGCCAAACAGTAGCTTGAAGTAAAATTTGGGTTGCTTGAGGCGCGCCCGCAAGTCGATATCCAGAAACATCATCGACAGGGTTTCGGCCAGTGTGGGGTTGTGGGCGGCGCGGTTGGCCACGAAATTGAACAGGATGGGCCAGCGCATGAGGCGCTGCAACAGGGTGCTCAGGCGCAGCTCCTGACCCAGGCGGCGGTACACGGCCGCATCGTAGCCCGCCAGCAAACTCGCCGAAAAATTGTGCGCCGCCAGCGCCCGGCCGGCCCAATCGGCGGCGTGCCGCCCGCTCACCATAGCGTGGCTGATGCCCTCGCCCGTAAACGGGTCGATGAGCGAGGCCGCATCGCCAAGCAGCAGGTAATTATCGCCCGACAGCACGCGGCGCTTGGAGCCCAGCGGCAGGCCCCAGCCGCGCACCAGCTCCAAGCGCTCGGCCTGGGCAAAGCGTTGGCTAAGAACAGGGTGCGTAGCCAGCAGGTGCAGGAATTTTTCGCGCAGGTTGATTTTATCGCGGGCTACGTCGCGGCTCAGCATGCCCACGCCTACGTTGGCCTCGCCGTTGGGCAGCGGGAAAATCCAGAGGTAGCCGGGCAGCAACTCGGGCAGGAAGTGCAGCTCCAGGAAGTTGTCGGCGCCGAGGCCGGCCACGCCCCGGTAGTAGGCACGCAGCCCCGCGCAGTAGTGGGCGGGCTCCAGCGCCTGCCCCGCTACCTGCCGCACAAACGCTGATTGCGCGCCATTGGCTACCAGCAGCAACTTGCACTCCATCAACAAGTTATCAGCCTTATCGAATAGTTGCCAGCCAGTAGCCGTGCGCACGGTGCGGGCCACGGCGCAGCCCTCGCGGAAGTCGATGAGCGGCTGCTGGCGCACCTCCTCCACCAGCAGGTTGTCGAAATCGAGGCGCTTGACCACGTAGCCGTCGGGCGGACTGCTAGCGGGGTCGTAGCGCGGCTTGAAAGGCACGCTCATGCGCCGGCCGTTGGGCGCGAAGAAGCTGATGCCCCAACTTTTGGCCTCGGTGGCCAGGGCTGCCAGCCGCGCCGAAAGCGGACCGCCCAGGTGGCGCAATTCGGCAAGCACCTTGCCGCTGAGCGCATCGCCGCAAATTTTGTCGCGCGGAAACGTGGCTTTGTCCAGCAGCACGCAGTGGTAGCCGGCGCGGGCCAGGTGCAGCGCCGCCGTGGCCCCACCCGGCCCCGCGCCCAAAATGCAGATGTCGGGCATTGGGAAAGTAGGGTAAGCTTTAGCTTGCCGTTTGGAGGGGCCAGCCGTAGTTTAACCCAAAGAACGGCAAGCTAAAGCTTACCGCACACTATTTTCGCCCCATGAATCAGACTCTCGCTGGAAAAGTAGCCCTCATTACCGGGGCTTCGAAAGGAATTGGCCGCGCCATTGCCACGCTATTTGCCCAGCAGGGCGCCCAAGTAGCTTTCACGTATTTGTCGTCGGTTGAAAAGGGCCAGGCGCTGGAAACCGAGCTCGCCGCCCACGGCACCAAAATCAAGGGCTACCGCTCCGATGCCGCCGACTACGCCCAGGCCGAAAAGCTGGTGGATGACGTGGTGAAGGAATTTGGCAAGCTGGATATTCTGGTCAACAACGCCGGCATCACGCAGGACGGCCTGCTCATGCGCATGAGCGAGGAGCAGTGGGACAACGTATTGAATGTCAACCTAAAATCAGTCTTCAACCTCACCAAAGCCGCCACCAAGCCCATGATGCGCGCCAAAGTGGGCAGCATCATCAATATGACCTCGGTAGTGGGCATCAAGGGCAACGCCGGGCAGGCTAACTACGCCGCCAGCAAGGCCGGCATCATCGGCTTCACCAAGTCGGTGGCCCTGGAGCTGGGCTCGCGCAACATCCGTTGCAACGCCATCGCCCCCGGCTTCATCGAAACCGAAATGACCGACGCCCTCGACCAAAAGCAGGTGGAAGAGTGGCGCAAAGCCATCCCGCTCAAGCGCGGCGGCTCGCCCGAGGACGTGGCCAAGGCCACGGCGTTTCTGGCCTCGGATGATTCCAGCTACATCACCGGGCAGGTGCTGCAAGTGGATGGCGGCATGCTGACGTAGAGATGGTATCAAGGCCCGTTGCGCTGCTCATCGCACAAAGGGCCTTTATGCATCAGGCAGCAGAGTAAGTGCCTATCCGAATAGGGAAACAGCGTCACCCAAAAAGACAATTGTACCACGTAATTCGGGCGCAGGCAAAATGGAGCATGGCCAGGTAGTTTTCCGGCTTTTTGGCCCAGCGGATGAGCAGGT
>NZ_JASITD010000047.1 GCF_030063445.1 Hymenobacter sp. H14-R3
GTGCGAATCTCGTGGCTCATGTTGCTGAGAAACTGCTGCTTAGCTTTCACCGCATTTTCGGCGATGCCGGTGGCGCTTTCGGCTTTGGCCTGGGCTTCTTCGGCCCGCACGGTGGCGCGCTCGGCCGCAAATTTGGCCTCAATCAGTTCGGTGGCAATGCGCTTTTGGTCCGTCACGTCGCGGGCCACAATCACGACGCCCAGCACCTTGCCTTCGTCGTTCTTATAGACCGACCCGTTGAAGAGTACATCCGTCAGCTTGCCATCTTTATGCCGCAGGGTGAGGGGCGAATCGGCCACCGTGCCCTTGGCAAACACTTCCTGGTACACCTCGCGCGCCATCTGCGGGTCGGTGAAATAGGCGAAGAAATCGGACCCAATCAGCTGCGCCCGCTCCATGCCAGTGATGTAGACCGTGGCCAGGTTCATATCCGTTATTTTTCCCTCCGGACTAATGGTCACGAGCGGGTCGCGACTGGCCTCAATCAGGCCTCGGGCGTAGTTAGCCACGCGCAGCTCGGCGGCCCGCTTCACCTTCTCGTCGTTTTGAAACGCCAGCTCTTTGTTGGCAATGCCTAACTCGGCGGCGCGCTTCTCCTTCTCGTCGTTTTGAAAGGCCAGTTCTTCATTGGCAATACTGAGCTCGTCAGCCCGCTTCTCCTTTTCGTTGTGCTGAAAAGCCAGCTCTTTATTGGCAATACCTAGCTCGGTAGCCCAGTTTTTCTCGGCCACTTCCCGGGCCACTAGTACGGCGCCCACCAGGATGCCCTGGTCGTCCTTGTTCACGGAGCCATCAAACAAGACCTCGGTCAGCCTGCCAGTGATATGCCGGAGCGTGAACGGCACGTTGCTGACCGCCCCAGTGGCCAGCACTTTCTGGTAGGCCTCCTCCACCAATTCCGGCTCGGTAAAAAAGGCAAAGAAGTTGGCCCCTAGCAAGGTGTCCCGTTTTACGCCCGTCAGCGTTACCGCTGCCTCATTGGTATCGAGGATGTTACCCGCTGTATCAATGGTAACTACTACATCCTGGCTTGCTTCCAGCAAGCGCCGGTATTTCTTTTCGCTTTCCTTCATCGTGGATAGTTCACCGGCCAGGAAGGCAAGCGCCTAATTCTTTCTAGTGGTGGCGGGCGCATCCCAGGTGAACAGAGGCTAGCCCTAGGTAATAAAAAGTGCGTTGTATTGATTTAATACAAAAATACCGCACACGTATATGCCGCATACAACTGCCTGCCATGTAAGGTACTACCTTTCGGCCGCAAGGAATTTTATAGTCTAAGCAGCGAGTCTTCTGGTCCAGCCGACCGGCTGGCTAGGTGGCTAAGGAGCTACCTGTTAGAGTCCATCGCTATTCAGCTGAGGTGGTCGGGTAAAAGAGGAGAGAATTGGGTGCTAATTTCCCAACTCCATGGAAAAAGCCCCTCCCACGAAACGGCCGCGCTATGATGCGGCCTTCCGCGCCGAAGCCTTGCGCTTGGCCAGTGAAAGCCGCTCGACGCTGGCCGCCGCCCGTGCGTTGAACATCGACCCCAAACGACTCTATGCCTGGCAGAAGGCGGCCCAAGAGCCCTTGTCCGCTGACCCGACTGAGGCCGCCGAGGTGCGCGCCCTGCGGCAGGCCAACAAACGGCTGGCGCAAGAGCTGGAGATTTAAAAAAAAGCTATCGCCATCTTCTCGACTTCCCCGACCCTGTGAGTCACTGGCAGTTTATTGACCAGCAGCGCGTTCATTATCCAGTTCAACTGCTTTGCCAAGCCCTCGGGGTGGTGACCAGCCGCTACTACGCCTGGCGAAAAGGGGCGGTGTCGGGCGTGGTAGCCCCCGTGGAACCGGCCTGGGAAACGGCCCTGGTCGACGTATTCGACGACCACCAGCGCCGCTACGGCACCCGCCGCCTACGCGTCGAGTTGCGCGAGTTGGGGCACCAGGTGGGGCGGCAGGCTATCCGCACGGCGCTGCGCCGTCAGGCGCGCAAGGCCTTGCAGCCGAAAGCGTTTGTGCCGCGCACGACCGATTCCACCCCTGGTAAACGTTGCGCGTCGAACTTGCTGCTCGACCAGCCGAAGCCTATCCAGGCCAACCGCGTGTGGGTCAGCGATATCACCTATTTACCCTTGGCTAACGGCAACTGGGTGTACTGCTGTGCCTTTCAAAATGTATGCACCAAGCAGGTGGTGGGCTGGCAGGTGCGGGCCGATATGCCGGAAGCGCTGGTTACCACGGCCTTGCAGCGGGCTTTGCTCGCCCAGCGGCCCGCTCCCGGCTTGATTGTCCACGCTGACCGGGGCGGCCAGTACGTGGGCAAAGTCTACAAAACGCTGCTGCGCGACGCCCAGGCCTACCTCTCGCACAGCCGCCGGGGCGACTGCTACGACAACGCGCAGGCCGAGAGCCTCTGGTCGCGCCTCAAAACCGAACTGCTCGAACTGCGCGACTGGCCCGTTTTCACGGACCTAGCTGACGCGCAGACCAGCGTGGCCGATTATTTTGACTACTACAATCATAAACGCCGGCGTTCCAGTATCGGCTATCTAAAACCTTATCACTTTCACCAGCAGCTACTTGCTAACATCACCCAACTCTCTCCTGCCTAACTAGACCACCTCAGGTGCACCTTTCGGCGCTCATTACAATTAAACCATAGGAAATCCAATTGGTAAATCTATACGCTTCAATCAAACTACCTCCCTTCAGCTTAGAGCGTTGATATTCCGCTCGCTCCGCCAATTCTCCTTATTACATGTTTTGGCTCACAATCCATTTTCACTAGCCTGTTATTGCACGGCTATTGGTTGTGTCACAGACCAACTTCCTGCCGGGGAACTAGTTGGATTAGTTATTCTTAGCATATACCAACCAGGTGATAATTTTTGGGTTGGCACGAATAATTGCTTGAGTCCTCCGGGTTGCGTGCTGGTCCAGATATGACGACCCGCGGCATCGAATAACGCTATCTCCACGGTGGTCGCCAAAGGAAAGGCCGCTGACTCAATACAGAGTAAACCTCCTGCGACAATTGGGTTAGGATATGCCCGCATGGTTGACGCAAAGTTCTGATTCCGACTGGCAAGCACCAATTGATTAAGTAGTACTGAAACCTTTCCATTGTTGCTATTAGAAGTAGCGATGTCTATCCGACCATTTTTATCAAAATCTGCCGCCACTACTGAGCCGGGCTGCGTGCCCGCGCCCACCGCAACATCTGCTACTGGGCCAAAGCCAGTACCATTCAACTGGGCTGGCAAAATACCGACCGCATCATGGCCGTAGTTAGCTGTTATCAGTGCGGGTCGTCCGTCACCGGTGATATTGGCGAAAAGCACACTCAGTGGTTGGCTGCCGGGCCCAGTTGCATACTGCACGGGCATCATGAAATTACCCTGCTTATCATTGAGCAGCAAGGAAACATTGTCGGTACCATAATTAGCTGTAAGCAGGTCTGGGTAACCGTCGTTGTTTACATCAGCTGCTGTCACTCCAAATGGCGCACTATTCGCACCTAACGCGTAACTCTTGAGTGGTCCAAACTTTCCAGCACCCTCGTTTAACAGTACGCTTACCCAATTAGCGTTCGTATTGAAATCAGCGAAATGAGCGATAATTACATCCGTATGCCCATCACGATTGACATCTGTTACCGTCAAACTAGTGCTGAGTATGGACGAGGCATACGCATAACTTTGTGCGGGTCCAAAACGACCGTTACCCTGATTAAGAAATACGCTTAAAGTAGGATTTCCCAGGGTGACCGTTAAAATATCGAGTGTGCGGTCGCCGTTCACGTCTGCCAGCACAACCTCTTTCGGTCTACCGTTTGGGCTGGTTACTGGGTATTGATGGCTTGTGGAGAAAGTGCCATCTCCTTTGTTCAACAGAACACTGACAGAATAGGCTTCATAATTTGCCGTTACTAAGTCGGGATGGCCGTCTTGGTCCACGTCACCCACAGCCAAGCCGTAGGGGGTACATTGGGGACCCAGTGGATAGGCGACAACCTTGGTGAATGTGCCATCCCCGCGGTTACGCAGTACCCCTACTGCCTGGTCCGTGTAATTTGCCGTTATCAAATCTAGGTAGCTGTCCCCATTGAGATCAGCAGTTACCACTTGGCGGGGATTTGAGCCAAAAGTTCCTATAGCGTATTGAACTGCTGGCCTAAAGTGCTGAGAATGCCCCGTAAGAATTGAGGAACAGGCAAGCAGCAAAAAGTATAAGACTAATTTTCCGTCAATCATTGTAGATTTATGAATTTAGGTAAGAATACTTGCAATAGTACACTCAAGCTCGTACTATTGCATTCCATAGGCCGAACTAGTTCTAAGAGTCTGCACACGTTGAGCCTAAGACACCATTTTTTCACCACCCACAAGCTTGAAAAGCATTATTTATGATAAAGTTCTACTTTAAATGGCTAATAGTACTATTTGGACTATATGGTGTTACTTTGCAGAGATTGTCAGCTCGACCGATAGAGCAAGCACTTGTTAATTGCCCCATACTCTTCTCTAAAATCGTAGGCCCTCGCGTACTTTCGACGACCACTCAATATACTCTTGCCTCTGTTTATGATGGGGGACAAATTAACACCGATAATATAAGCTGGTCCGTATCCCCTGCTTCAGCAGTATATATAATTAGTGGTACCACTTCCCCTACTCTATTACTTGCCCCAATCGGCTGTGATTCTGTGAAGGCAACCATTACTGTTTCGTACTTAACCTCTGGCTGTAGTGCAAGAAAAGCAAATGCCTCTTTGGATGTTACAGTAATTGATAAGAATGCTGCTTCTAATTCAATCCCTGTTATCTCCGGCACTTATAAGTGCGTAACCTGTGATAATACTGGTTCCAAAACATTGCTGTTAGATGGAAGTACGAATCTGGTAAGCAAGTATGGCACTTACCAAATTGATTTAACTTCCAACACTTCTAATGATGAGTTTACAAGTTGGGATAAGTTTGAAGGCGCAGGCGCTACTTTACAAATAAGGCCTAATACTCAGAATCGCTCAGCCACTATCGTCCTAACCCCCAGTGCGGGTCTGGCTGCATTAGCTGTCAACGTCCAGAGTGGCAACTGCGGTAAAAGTAGAATAAGACAGGCATTCAGATTTGCTACTTCGAATCCGACTAGTTGGCTAGTCAGTATGGACCCCGTACTGCATGAAGTAATTATTGAGCCAATCGACGTACCGGAGCCTACGCCAGCACCTTCACCCTATCCGCCAAACCCTACGAGCAGTGCGTTAGCCTACTCTGCTACACTTTATGACAGCCACAGCACTCCAGTGCGGGATACACAAAGTACTGCTCATAAAGTGGTTTTTGATGTGCGCTCATTACCCGCAGGGATGTACTATCTCAGAATTTTAGGCAAGAACACATTTAAGTCTCAACAAATAGTAATTAACTAGCTGTATAGCTTCGAGTTGAGTCTTGAGCAAAATTAACCGGGTTTTGCTATCATTGAGCGCTACAAATTCGTTTGGTGTAAGGCAGTGAATCTCTAATCGTTTGGCATGATTGCAAGCTAGCAAAAAGGCTCACATAAATGCGCGTCTATTTCGGTGGTGTTCCGGCAATGTTAGAGCTTAGGTGGTCGAGCGGAAACGGACAGTTTGAGGATTTATTGGTCTCCGTAAGTTGCATTCCTCAGATGTAACCTATTTCAATAACAGAGTAAATACATTTTTACATCTGTAGTTTTTTACTAAACTATATAAAAAATAATTTTTTATATTTATAATACTCTCTTTTATGCATATACTTGTAAAATTAGTATTTGACTATCTATTAATGCCGAAGGTCCCACGCACACGCTCCGCTTTATATATAAAAATCACGGGTTGTATTAAAATACCTTCTCGTCCTATCGGATGATAGGCCTTTCCTTTCTGTCTTGAGCATCCGCGCGCTTCTCCGATACCCTTTTTTGGTTTGGTTCCAATATACCACTCCCCCCAGCTAGAATAGTGGTACGCCCTGCCCAACGACGGCTACTTACCTATGCTCTTGGTGGCTAAGTAGTTGCTGCGCGTGGCTAATTTGAACCACCTGTCTTCCGTCTCTTTTTTACCGATTTGTAATGTACAGCTACCTGCATTTCTAGTCCTTCAACTAGCTATGTACTGCTCGCGAATGGCAGCCTCTACCCTAGGGGGTCGCTGGTCCTCTTACCCAAACCCGGCTAGGGAAACGATTATCCTGACCGGAGTAAAGGCCGGCTGGCTAGTGAGGTTTGGAATAGCTGTGGTCAACGCGTTACCAGCAGTATCCTATCATGAGCGAATGCACCATCTCCTTGGAAGACCTGGCGAAATGCCGGTATCTGGTGAAAATAAAAGACAAGCCCACCGGCAAAAAGCTTCTCCTAAATTAAGCTCGCCTTCATAACCTATTGTATGAAAATAGTGGTTACTCCTACCTGGGCGTTTCAGAAGTTACGTCAGGCGCTTGTCCTTGCTACCCTGCTGCTGGGGAGCTACCAAGCTTTGGCGCAGTCTACGCCAACGGAACTGGCTTCCATACCCAGCCCTAGTGCAGCCAGCCTGGGCAGGTTTGGCGAAGTCCCGGTTTCTTTTTTTACCGGCGTTGCCCGCATTGAAGTGCCCCTCTATACTATCCAAGAACAAGGTATCACCGTGCCAATAGGGCTACGGTACCACGCCTCGGGCTTCCGCCCTGACCAGCACCCGGGCTGGGTTGGCCAAGGCTGGGCTTTGGAGGCCGGGGGAGTTATCAATCGGATTATCCATGACCAGCCGGATGAAGAGCAGGCTGGCAATGGCGGTCCGGCGGGCATTTTATTCAACAGTTCTACCTTGGCTAATTCTCATTTGAGCACCTTAGGGGAAGATGAACAATATAATTTTGTGAATGTTGGTGAACATGTCGATACAGAACCTGATGAATTTAATTTTAGCTTTGGGACCTATAGCGGCTCATTTTACTGGGATATCAACACGACAGCGTGGCGCGTAAAATGTGATAAGCCAGTCACCGTAACTGCGCTTAATCAGACAGCCTCTGGGATAGCCCTCCTAGCCGTTCCCTTTGCTCCACCCAGCGAGGCGGGTGGACTTATCAATGCGGGTGGTTACTCCCCAACGCTTGCCGGATTTGTAGTTACAACGGAAGACGGTACTCGTTACACCTTTGGCGGTTCCGCGGTTTCTATTGAGTATAGCGTTGGGTTGTTTCGCCAACTTACCGACCGCTGGGTGGCCAATTCCTGGTACGTGACCAAGATTGAGAAATCTAGCGGGGCAGCAGTTACTTTCAACTATACTCCAGGTGCTTTTATCGCTCAGTACTACAAGCAAGAAAGCCAGTCCGGAATCAAGGTACATATTACCAAGAAAAATATAAATAAATATATAGATTGGTATTGTGAACAGACTTTGGCGACCTCGTTTGCCAATGGTGCTGGGGACGAAAGAACCTACACTGGCAGTTTGGTGCGGCCTACCTACTTATCCTACATTGCGAGTGCCCACGCTAACTTAACCTTTGGAACGGCAGCAAGTCGGGAGTTACGGGTGCAACCCCTACCGTACACCACCAGTCCACCACCGCCCGCCTATTTTTATAATTTTTATAATTATCGATATACTCGGGATTATCCTACTTATGGACAAGGTTCAGTTAGTTGGCGTTTTCTGCCTTTCCTCCAACCCGGCACAAAAATAGGAACGGAGGAAACCGACCTCATAACTTCCGTTAATAATCTTCAGTGGCAAGAGTTGCAGGTTATCTTTATTTCAACTGCCGGAAGTGCTGCGCGTAGTATAGTATTTAAGTATAATAATGACTCAAATGAACGCCTGACGCTACAAAGCGTCCAGGAAACGGGCTCGCACCCCTATAAGTTTGACTATAACATCGCTACGAAGGGTTACCCGGCGCTGCCTGCTTACATGACTGATAATACGGACCACTGGGGCTTCTACAACCACCAACCGTTAGCTTCCGTCTCAGCTACCAACTACTACAGTACCCGCCAGCCGGCCCAGGATACAATAAGCGTGCTCCTTGGTATGCTCAATCGCATTACCTATCCCACGGGCGGCGTCACGGACTTTCGCTTCGAACCCCACACGTACGCGCAACAACTTGATACCCTGCGCAGCACGCTCATCAGCGCCCCCGGAGGAAGCACCCAGGCCCGGGCGGGGGGCGTTCGCCTGCGCGCCACCAAAAGCTATGACTTGTCCTCTCCTTCCACTGGGGTGTTTAAGGAGTATTTCTACGTTTCAAATTTTAGTGCCGCGCTAGCCGACCCACGTAATACACTCGCCTCAAGTGGTGTTTTAGGGGGGCAGAGTCAATATCGCTACAATAGAATTAGTCACGGAGATTACAGTGGGTATACCATCGATACCCGGCAGACGGCGCTTACCTGTCAATCGGTGCTCGTGGGCAGTCTCAACAGCCAGGGCAGCCACATCGGGTATAGCGAAGTAGTCGAGAAGCAGCGCGATGGGGGCTATACGCGCTACAAATACTCTAATTTCGGACCAGGTAATTTTGACGAGGCTGGGCAGTATCACCTGGGTACCTGGGCTTCTCAGGCACCCTATACTTCCAATGAGCAGCTACGCGGTAATTTGCTTACTGAACAGGCCTACAATAATCAGGACCAATTAGTTAAGCAACGGGCCATAACCTATTCCAGCATCAATCCGAGTCAGGAATACGTGGATGCAGTTAATACTTCGGGTATTATTCCTTCATGCGTAGAATATCCACTTGAAAGATACTTTAGCATAGGAAGCTTGTCTTATTATAAAATAAGAACCTGCGCTGTTTTACCCTATTCCGAAACGACGACCCTCTACGACCTTCAGGGAAAAAACGGATTAACAACTTCTACCACAACTGTTTATAATAGTCACCGTCTTTTAGCTGCTGAGACGGAAATCAATAGTAAGAACGAAGTCTTGTACACCACCTACAAGTACCCCTTCGACTTTCCATATACCGGGCCCACTGCCTACTTGCCTGCTACCCAAGCGTTGGCGCGGATGCCTTCTCTCAATATAATTAATACGCCCGTCGAAACGGTGCATTACCGAAATAATGCAGTAGTGGGGGCTACAGTGGTGACGTATACCTTAAGTGGGACACAAGTAGTTCCCAACCAAGTACTACAGCTCACCCCCCTACGCCCTCTGCTGCCCAGTCAGTATACCCCAGCCTATTTTACTGACCCGAATACGGACGGCAATTATGTGCGCCTTATTACGGATAACAACTTGCTGGCCACGCTCACCTTTGGCAACTACGACAGTAGCGCTAACGCGGGCAGTATTACGAAGCCGGGCGGCCTGGTCAGTACGCAGCTCTGGGATTACAAGAAGAGTCTCTTAGTGGCTAAGGTGGCTAATGCCACCCCCGACCGCGTAGCTTATACGAGTTTTGAAGCGGATGGTCCTTCGTGGGCGGGCAATACATTTCAAACGGCTGGGCCTTATGGCTGGGATTATGACCCCCAACGCGGGCAAACAACCCACTTGCAACCAGGCGGGGTAAGTGGGCAGGCTTCCTATTTACTTGATGGGGGCTGGAGTGTCAACCGGGCTAGCCTGGTACCCGGCGACTACGAGCTTACCTTCTGGGCACAGGGCGGTGCCGGCAATATCTCCGTCTTCACGGACCAGATACTTACCCAAACAGATGAGGGTACGAATGCCCAAGGATATCATTTACTGCATTATCGGATACGCATTACGCAGGGGAGTGTCAGTAATCCCACGGGTAGTGTCGCCGTCGATGCCTACGGCCGGCAAGTGAGCGTGGATGACGTACGCCTCTACCCGGTAGGGGCCCAGATGACGACTTATACGCATGCCCCATTGGTAGGTGTAACCAGTTCATCGGATGCCAACAGCCGCCCCATCCGCTACGAGTACGATGGCTTGCACCGCCTCTCCCTTGTGCGTGACCAAGACGGCAATATCGTAAAAACCTACCAATACAATTTAAAGAACTAAGCCTTCACGTCTGTATGAAACTATTTTCTACCTTACCGGAGCGGCTTTTTTTACTAAGCACCCGTAGCCTATCCCGCCTGCCTGCGTTAGGCAGCAGCCTACTCCTGATAGGAGTTGCCCTGATTTCTGCGCATGCCCAGGGCCCTAGTACCACCCAGAACTTTGTGCTCACTAATTCAGTGCTCGTACCGGGTAAAGTGACGCCCCCCGACGTCACAAGTATGGCCAGCTTCAATGGTAGTACGGGGGCGGTCGAGCGCCAGCAGCAACTTACCTATTTTGATGGGCTGGGCCGGCCGGTTCAGCAGGTGCAGGTACAGGCCAGCCCCAGCCGGCAGGACCTTGTCGTGCCTATCGTGTACGATGCGCTAGGTCGCACGCCCACTACTTACCTGCCTTATACCACGGGTGGGGGAGGGGCCTTCCAACCTACTGCCCTTTCCCAGCAAGCGGCCTTTTACCAGGTCAACGGGGTACTGGACCACGTCGTAAACGATGCCGTACCTTCGGCGCAACAGCTAATCGAGCGTTCGCCACTGGGCCGGCTCCTGGAACAAGGAGCACCGGGGGCCACCTGGCAGCCGGGGACCCGCCACACCGTCAAACTGAACCAGCGTAGTAACCTGGCGGGGGAAGTACGCCAGTGGAACTACGATGATACGGCTAGTCCTGCCTGTACCTCCTCCCAGACTTACGCCCCCGGTCAACTCTTAGTAAAAGAAACCCGTGATGAGCAAGGCGGCCTCGTGACCGAGTACGTGGATAAAGCTGGCAAAACGGTGCTGCGTAAAGTAGCAGGTGCTGGGGTAACCTGCCAGATGCAGATTGATTGGAACACCCTCACCCTCCAGGCCCCACCTGGTATGGGATTTGTCGGTATCCGTTCCGCTACCTACGGTCGTTTATTGACTGGTACCACCTGTGACGATGCCCAGTTCGATGTGGCGTATCGCGCCGACGTAACAGCTGCCGTGAAAAACATGGTGGCCTCTCAACTGAGCGGATCGCCTGCGCCTAACACCCTCAGTTTTGTGGTTGACTATCGCAACCTGATGGCCGACCCCTATCCAGGCTATGGTAAGTCGCTGCTAGTAGAGGCGCTCTACGCGCCCATCCAGGCTCCTATTAATAGGGATTTGCAAACGTGTTATGTCTACGATAACCTCGATAATCTGCGCGTTGTAATTCAACCCCAGGGGTACGCAGACTATGCCCTCGCTTCGCCTTACAGCTCTCTTGCGTTAACTGATAATTTTCTCGCGGCGTGGTGCTTTCGCTACGACTACGATGGCCGGCATCGGGTTATTCGCAAACAGGTGCCTGGGGCTGGCCCACAACTCTTCGTCTACAACCAACGCGACCAAATCGTGCTTTCTCAGGATGGCAACCAAACTGGTCAGTCGCTGTCTCTGTCTCAGTGGACGTTTACCAAGTATGACGTGCTTGACCGCCCCATTCTGACGGGCACAATATATTCTAACGAGACGCAAGCGGCTCTGCAGGCAAAGCTAGACCAGGAAACCATTCTCTGTGAAACGCGCGACCCGTCATCTGACCTCGGTTATTCTTTGCTGAACGCTTACCCCCGCTTATCGGGGTACGGTCAGGACCCACTTACTACCGACAATTTATTAACTATTGAGTATTATGATGATTACAGCTACTCCCGCTTGGCTACTACTGGTCAACTCACCTGCTCACTGCCTGCCGGGCAAACCATCCCCCGGGCCGATGGCCTAGTAACTGGGACAAGCGTCCGGGTCGTTGGTCCCAGTGGGCCGACGACCCAGTGGTTAACATCAGCTACGTATTATGATAAGCAGTATCGTCCTGTTCAGAGCGCGGTGCAGAACCAGTTAGGAGGAGTGACAGTCACTACTTCCACGTATGATTTTGCCAAGCTGCTGAGCACCAGTACTACTCAGTCGACCTCGGCTGGGCCCACCTACGCCCAGGCTAACCATTTCACGTACGGAGCAGCTAATCGCCTGGAAGCTACTTACCAGAATACAGGTAGTCAGGGCGACATTATCCTCTCGCATCAGACCTATAATGAGTTGGGACAACTCATCTCCAAGCGGCTGCACAACGCGCAGCCACCCGCCCCGCCGGCCTCCCTTACCAGCACCAAGTTTGTGCAGAAGGTGGACTATCGCTACAATATTCGCGGCTGGCTAACGCACCTCAATAACCGGGACCTAGATAATAATAGTATCGAAGATAGCCCCGGGGTCTATGTATCGGACCCCGATGGTACGGCCGCCGAGCCCGACCTTTTTGGCATGGAACTGCGCTATGATAACATGCTGCACGGTGATGCGAAGCCCCAATTCAATGGCAATATCGCGCAGCAAATGTGGCAAACGCGTAGCCCTGACCCCAATAAGGCGCAGAATAATGTTTTAAGAACGTATAACTACACCTATGATCCAGTGAACCGAATAGCCGGGGCGGAGTATAAAATATGGAATAACTATACATTTATATCTAATCCAGCTGTTGACTTTTCGGTATCAGGCATCAGTTATGATTACAATGGTAACCTGCTCACGATGAATCGCAAGGGTACTATTAACAACGATAATACCAATCCGGTGTCTGGCGTTTTAGACCAGCTGAAGTACACGTATGGGTACACCTCAAGCTCTACTGGCCAATATGTAACCGGTAATCGTTTACTGGCTGTGGACGATGCAGCCCCGTCTAATCCCGGCTCAACTCATGATTTTAAAGACAATGGGCAAGTGTTTGCCAGCAGCAACCAGCCCGAATATCAATACGATAGTAATGGGAATCTGACGAGTGATGCGAACAAAGGAACGTCTGGCATCAAGTATAATTTACTCAATCAACCCACGTCAATTTTCATTGCTTATTACAATAGAATTGAGTATAGCTACACGGCCACTGGCACGAAACTGCAGAAGCGTATTTATACGCTGAATAACCTAGTCAAAACCACTGACTATGTTGGGTCCGTTGTCTACGAGACGGTTCCGAATGGAACGCCTGTACTGCAATTTGCCCAAACCGGTGAGGGGCGCGTGCTCTACTTACCCAGTAACAACGCACCGCTCTCTTGGAAATATGAGTACCACCTCAAAGACCACCTGGGTAATCTGCGTTTTGCTTTTCGGGCTGACAAGGATAACGGCACAGTGACGCAACTGCAGGCCGGCATGGAGTCGGTCAACGCCCCGAAGGAAGAGGCGCAGTTCCAGCACGTCGCCGAAACGCGGTTAGCCGACCCGGACCACGCCCGCACGGGTAGTTACGTGGCGCGCTTGGATGCCCATACCGGCCGGCGGGATGGCCCAAGCGTGCGGGTGAAAGTGGCGGCGGGCGATAGCATCCGGGCGGAGGCCTATGGGCGCTACGATCGGGGCACGGTGGCAGGTAATCTCCTTCAAAAAGGTGCGTTGGTGGCCGGCAGTCTCACGACAGGAGTCCCAGGGCAGGTAGAGACGGACCAGCGGCAACTAGTGGCTCCACGGCGGCGCTGGCTGCCTTTCGTGGGAGCGAGCATGGGAATTATTCCGCAACTGCTTCACGTAAAGCGAGCGGAGTTACCCGTTGCGTACCTGCGCTACGAGGTGTTCAATAAGGATAGTCAACTCGTATTTACGAAGCAACAGCCTATCCAGCGTACGGCAACGGATGAGTGGCAGCAGCTACAAGCAGGGACCAAAATCGACAGCGCGGGTTTCGTGCAGGTAAGTTTGGTGAACGAAAGTGGGGTGCCCGCCTATTTCGACGATTTGGCCGTCAGCACCGTCGCCCCGACGCCTTATCAAGAGAATCATTATGACCCTTTCGGGCTCAATCTAGTGGGTATTGAAACGGCCGATGTGCCTAATTCAGCCTTCCAATATAATGGAAAGGAAAAGCAGGAGGATTTTCGTCTCAATTGGCTTGATTATGGTGCGCGTATGTACGATTCCCAACTTGGGCGTTGGAACTCGGTGGACCCTTTAGCTGATAAGTGGAATATGATTTCTCCGTATTCTTATGCTTTAGATAACCCTTTATTATTTCTGGACCCAGATGGAAGAGATAACATAGTTTACTTACAGGTACAACAAAGTGCCTACAAGGATTTCACCCGTAAGGAATTACGTGGGGCAGTAAATCAAGCCAATGCAAACTTTAAGCATATGGGGTTAGAAACACGGGTAAGATTAGCAAGAGGCCAAGTTAATTACAGTAAACTGGATAGAACTGATGCCGTAGCTGTAATTGGGCGTGGAGCTGATGTTATTAGCGCAGTGGGTAAAATGAGCGGAGCCTATGCTAACGAATTAAAAACTGATGGATTTGGTAAAAATGGCAGTAATTTACTAGATGATGCTCAACATGGTGGCAATATTATTCCTCTTGATTCGAAGGCTATAGCAGAGACGGCTCCTGGTTGGGGAGAAACAAAGAGTGCACTTGGAGGATTCGTCATAAATCATGGTGCCGGTCACAACGCAGGATTACAACATGGTTTGATGACACAACGCCTGATAGGTGGGGGGTCTATGGTAGTTCCCGAACTCACAATGATGGCTGATGGAACAGCCATCCAGGATTTAAAAATAAATTATAACTGGAAAGTTAGTGAACTCATAGCAGCACCAGATAACATTGATCCAAATGGCCTAATTTATGGTTCGTTCACACACAGATTTGGTAACCACCCTGCTCATGCTACGCTCCCTACTACCGAATAGAAAATTCGCATCGATGTTTTGTATTGTACTACTGGGCACTTCGTGCAAACAAAATAATCAAAATTTTCCTGAGAGAAGGTATTTTGGAGGAGTTATTACTATGCATGTTCCAATTAATTGGACCGAACTTATTCCACCTAAATCGCTTATGACTGACCCACATGAAAATATTCCTACCGCTATAATTGGTAAATCCAAATATCAAAATATGTTGCTACAAATTAGAAGGAATGATAGCATTGGTGTAGTAGATATTTCTACAAAAAAATTAATAGATATATATTACAAAACAAAATTTAAATCTAATTTCCTGTACTTGAGTACTGATTGCTTAAAAGGCCAACTAGTCATTGACTATACTACTAAATACTATAATCAAGACAAGCCTTATTATATTCGTCAAGTATTAATAGTAAATCAGAATAAGTGGGTGTCAATTAATTTTCAAGGAATAGATACAATTGGTTTGCGGGATACTATTCAGCAAATAACTAATTCCTTAATAATTAAATAATTTTTACTTTAAAAATAAATATATAATTAAATTTTTTATTTTATAAATATTTACTTTGTACGTCTTGTATAAATGAACAATTTTACATTTTCGCAAGAATGCCTCCACGAAGTTGATACATGACTAAAGACGCTATTGGGGTAACATCAGAGGTCAAGGAGTAGGTCAGTCAAACTTTAGTGAGGTTTAGGCTGAAACTGCTGCTCGCAGATACAAGCGCTTGACCTGCTCGGCCCGGAAGGCCTTGCCGGTGCGGGTGAGAAAGCGCAACGCATTGAGCTTCTCGGCAATTTGCGAGTAGTTAAACCCCTTCTCCCACAGCAGCAAAATATGCGCCGCCGCCCGCTCGTTATGCTCGTTGGTGCGCGCATTTGCCTGGTGGCGGTCCCGCCCCTGCTGCGTTACCGCCGGCGTTAAGTTGGCCGGCGTACCGAGCGAAAACCCCCGCGCCTTCTTGGCGGCCAGCGCCGCTTTAGTGCGCTGGGAGATGAGTTCGCGCTCGTGCTGGGCGAGCACGGCAAACAGCCCGACGGTGAGCGTATTGGCATCAGGCATATCGCAGCACACGAAGTCCACCCCCGTATCTCGCAACTGGAAGATGAAGCCCGCATTCCGACTCAGTCGGTCGAGCTTAGCAATGAGCAGCGTCGCGCCCTTCGCTTTGGCCAAGGCAATCGCGGCCACCAGCTGCGGCCGCTGGTTTTGCTTGCCGGACTCTACTTCAACAAATTCCCCCACTAACAGAGCCGCCGGCGCAAAGGCCCCCACGGCGGCCCGCTGAGCTTCGAGGCCGAGGCCGGACTGGCCTTGCTTCTGGGTGGAGACGCGGAGGTAGGCGACGTAGGGTTTCATGGGGAAAGAGGGATTTTGGTAAAAATACGCTCTCTTCGGGTGATTTCACAGTTTATAAACG
>NZ_JASITD010000048.1 GCF_030063445.1 Hymenobacter sp. H14-R3
GTCGGGCCGCACGCGCCCTTCGCCTCAACAACCGCCCCCGCTCCGTGTTAAATCCGTTAGAAAACATTCCCCGGGTGCGTACGGCGCGCCTTTCACCAACGCCGGGCGCGTGCGACGCGCCCCTACCTTATGCCTAAAATCATTGCGCCCGAAGTCGAGTTCAGTAAATTGCTGAATGACGTGAAGCAGGCTGTGCCCGAAATCTTCGCCCCCGGCGGCGGCTACCTCAACCTGCTCGAAGGCAAGTGGCAGGAGCCCGGCACGCCCCGCCCCTTCCGCTCGCCCATCGACGGCACCGATATCGGCTCGCTGCCCATGCTCAAGCACGACGAGGCGCTGCGCGCCGTGCGCGCCGCCAAGGCCGAAGCGCCCGCCTGGGCCGCCACCGACTTGCAGGAGCGGAGCCGCCGCGTGCAGGACTGCCTCGACCAGCTGCGGCCCCATATCGACCTGGTTAGCAAGCTCTTGATGTGGGAAATCGGCAAGACTTACAAGCTGGGCTTCAACGACATCGACCGGGCCATTGAGGGCGTGCAGTGGTACGTGGAGAACATCGAAACCCTGCTCGGCGACCGCCGCCCGCTGGGCCTGGTGAGCAACATTGCGAGCTGGAACTACCCCATGTCGGTGCTGCTGCACGCGGTGCTGGTGCAGGCGCTGGCCGGCAACGCCGTCATTGCCAAAACGCCCACCGACGGCGGCTTTATCTCCCTCAGCCTCACCTTCGCCATTGCCCGCCGATGCGGCCTGCCCGTAACGCTGGTGAGCGGCCCCGGCGGCGAACTCAGCGACGTGCTGGTGAAAGACCCCGCCGTGGACTGCCTCTCCTTCGTGGGTGGCCGCTACAACGGCCGCAACATCGCCGATGCCCTGGGCGCCCAGGACAAGCGCTACATGCTGGAGATGGAAGGCGTCAACACCTACGGCATCTGGAACTACTCGCAGTGGGACCTGCTGGCCGACCAGCTCAAAAAAGGCTACGACTACGGCAAGCAGCGCTGCACGGCCTACGTGCGCTTCGTGGTGGAGCGCCGGCTGTTTCCCGAGTTTCTCGAAACCTACACCAAGGCCATCGGTAGCCTCAAGGTGGGCAACCCCACCCTGGTAGACGCGGCCGGCGACAAGCTGCCCGACCTGGCCTTTGGCCCGGTCATCAACGCCCACCAGGCCGAAGACCTCGACCGCCTCTACGCCGACGGCCTCAAAACCGGGGC
This sequence comes from Hymenobacter sp. H14-R3, assembly GCF_030063445.1. Taxonomy (GTDB): domain Bacteria; phylum Bacteroidota; class Bacteroidia; order Cytophagales; family Hymenobacteraceae; genus Hymenobacter. The sequence continues at coordinate 1,215 of NZ_JASITD010000048.1, forward strand.
CATTCCCTTCTACGAAGGCAAGCTGGACGATTCGCTGTTTCTACCCGGCCAGGACCGCTCGGCCTACCGCGCGCCGCGGGCCCTGGTAGGCCTGCCCCGCCAGAGCGAGCTCTACTTTAAGGAGCCCTTCGGCCCGATTGATAGCGTAGTGCTCGTAGACCGCGTGGAGGAGCTGGTGGGCGAGATGAACATCTCGAACGGCGCGCTCGTGGCCGCCCTCGGCTCCGACGATGAGCAGTGGGCTACCCGCACCGGCAAGGAGCTGCGCGCCTTCAAGGTGGGCATCAACAAGCTGCGCAGCCGCGGCGACCGTGAAGAAGTATTCGGCGGCCTCGGCGAAAGCTGGAAAGGCGCCTTCGTGGGCGGCAAGCTGCTGGTGGAGGCCGTAACCCAGGGCGCACCTAGCCAGCCCGTGCTCGGCAACTACCCCGACTCTGTGCTGCTACCCGAGAAGGCATAAGCCAGCCAGCCCAAGTTGCACCCTAAGAAAGGGCCGTCTTCCCGCGTGGAGGACGGCCCTTTTTGCTACGCTATTTCGCAGCCAAGGCGGGCTAGCCCGCCTTGGCCGGGGCCGGGCGGCGCGGGCGCGCAGGTTGGGTGAGGGCTTTGCGCACCTCTGCAGCCGTAGCTAGGTCGTCGAGGTCGGAGCGCTCGGGGCCTTGCTCGTACTGCGGGCGGCCAGCTTTATCCAGGCCCAGATACTGCCAAGTATCGGTGCGGTAATGCGTTGAGCGGCCATAAAGCCACTCTCCATCTTGTTTAATTCGCTCTTTCAGACTGCACCCCGAAAGCGCCAGCAGGTCTTTGCGCCCATCGTGGTTGGCATCGGCGAAAAACAGCGCATCAAGGGTAGTGATGTCCCCCATTGATGCGATGGGCAGCACCCGCACGGCATAGGTATTTTCCTGGTAAGGGTCGAGCACAAACAGGTTGGTACCGTACTCGTTGCCCTCCTCGCCGTGCACCGAGAAAAACAGTTGCTTGCCAAAGGCGCTCGGCCGCCAGGCGTAGGCCAGCAGGTTGTCTGCCTGCGCGTAAGCTATCGGTAGCACCCGCCGCACAAAGGTGTTATCGGCCTCGCCGGGCAGGCGCCGGGCCGCGCCCTGCTGCCGGGTTTGGGCTTCGCGACGGCGGACCAGGGCTTGAGCGAGGGCCAGTTCCGTGAGCGGGGCCGGCAGCGCCACGCCCAGCGTGTAGGCCACGCACACTGGCCGCCCGCCTTGCCGGCCCGGCCGGAAGGCCGGTAGCCGGCGCACGGCAGCCAGCACGGCGGCATCGGCCTCGGCACCCAGCCCGTGCACAATGCGCAGGCTGTCGGCGACACCAGTGGGCTCGATGATGAACCGCACCACGACGCGGCCGGCCGGCCGGGGCGCATCGAGCGGCCACTGGATGGCTTGCTCAATGGCAAGCTTGGTGGCCTCGGGGCCGCCCCAGCCAGGCAGGGCTGGCAGCTGCTCCACGTAAAGCGGCTGCACCTGGGTGAGGCCAAAGTCCTGGGCAGCAACGCAGTGTGCGGCCAGGCCAAGCAGCAGGCTACCGAGTAGCCGCCGCAACGAAGAAGTGAGCCTTGAGCGCTGGCCGAGGCCGTAGTAAGCAGTAGCCACGCGGTGTCTATAATTAATATAAAGCAAGGGTATGGATTAATTCAACGGGCTCCGCTAACTTCTCAAGCTGGGTTATCGCCAGCTGCTTGTTCGTCATCTAGCTTTTTTATATCATCCAGAAACATGTAATTAAACCAAAAAGTGGAGTCAAAATTAATTTCATGAGCTAATAACTTGAGTGTTTTTACTTTCCATGCAACAACAGTTTCTGCACTTTGTGCATTAACCATACCTAGCAGTTTCATCAATCTTTTATGATTACAGATTGTAAAAACCAGGGTTCTTTCATCCAAACTATGGTATTTTCCTACGTAGTAACCACCCACAAAATAATACAGGCAATGCAGGAAAAATAATCTTTTTGCACAGTTCAAATCGTTCGCAAACCGAAAAACGATTTCATCGTTTCCTCCATCCATAACATACATATCCCAATCACTCTCTGGCCAGCCATCTTCAGGATGACTATTCCATTCAAGTAAATCCTCCTCATCAGGCTCGTACATATTTTTTATTTTCATGGCTTAGTATATTTATCCCAGAGGGCGTCCAGTACAACGAAACTTGTAGTACGAGCGCTGACTTTCATTCCTAGCTTATTAATTTTCAAAACATTCTTGTTTTCGACAAATCAAAAACGTTTATCAATAATTCCTCTTACGTAACCGTATCATAGCAAAAAAGCTCTCTCGGATATCTTTAAACATCATCGGGCCAGATGCCGAAATAGCCACGTAGTAGGTTGACAACCCCGTCTGCAACGGGATTGAGCCACGGGTCCTGGTGCTGGGCTAACTCGGCCTGCAAGGCCAGAAGCTGCGCTTTTACCCCGGCATCTTCGTCCTCCATTTTCTCCGCCATGCTGGTCGTAAAGTAGGTAAAATAGGTAGCCAGGTAAGCCCGAAGGCGCGCGCTAAGGCGGTCAGTTATGGGAGGAAGCATTATATACTCAGTGACAGTCAGGTGGTCAGAGGCTTGTTGCAACTTCCAGCCCACGTAATGCTGCTGGTAAAAAAGGATAAAAAGGTCGGGAAATACTTCCAGCGCACAGTCATACGAAAAATCCTGTTCGCCTTCCGCCGCTACCAGGTAGAAAAAATAGGTGTCCGTGTGTTGGTTGTAAGCAGCAGTATCTACTCTGTCCAGGGCGAAACCGGTGCCTTGCGGGTATAGCAGCTGGCCGCTTCCCTGCACGCAGTCAGGGGTGCAGAAATCGTGGTCGACCACCTGCACAGTGTCGGGCAAGCTCAGACCAACGATATGCAATAAGCCGGACTCTTTGGAGAATAAGACGATGTCTTCGCCGCTCCATAAAAACGGTGCGCTGCCGCAAGAAGCTGCAAACAGCCCGTCAAACCCCTCCTCTCCCTCATAAAAGGGCTGGGCCCCTATATCCCTTGCTTCTAAACACCAGTAAGGGTTGGAGGCCTGGCCTGGTGTTTCCTGGAAAACGAGTTCGACCTCTACTCCATCCAGCAAGAAATTGCGCATAGGGCTACAAATCAAGTGTGTTACCAGCTCGTCAAATAGGACTCTGATTCATACGTTACCCAGTTTTCCGGGTCGTAGCACCAACTGCTGTTGTGGTAGAAACTGGCTTATACGGCCGCGCACTACCCCAGCTAACGCAATGGCAAGTACTACGCTTCGTAGCAGCTCGTGAACCATGCATTCTTTTTATATTATAATTGCTTGATTATTAACAAATTGATTAACTGAGAGGGCTACGCTAGTCGCGCAACCGCTATGGCTGCGGCATCATAAATGATGTACTATTCCAGACTCATGAATTTGCGTAATAATTTGATTTACGCGTAATCAAACCTACTGCCTTTCAGAAATATTCATGGTAAAGCATACAATTCCCCAAAGCTGGAATCGTTGGGGAGTTCGGCTACCAAAAGCAGTGGCGGGCGGCCTGCCACTCGCTCCCCAGCCGGACATTTCACCTCAGGAAAGCAAGCAGTTAGCTAGGCCAGGGTGGTCATTGGGAGAGTAGCACTTGCCAATGGGCCGCTAGGGTTGCGGGCCCGTCACTAAACGCTCACCTTTAGCAGAGTCGAGTGAGTGGGCCGCTTTCCCTGGCCCCGCAACCCCGGCTACTGCTATCCTACTCTGTCCTTTCTGCGCATGAACTCAACACTTACCACCAGCTTCCTTGTCGTGCTGGCCTTGGGCCTACGGCCCAACCCAACCCGGGCGCAATGCCCCGAGCACGCCACCCCTAGCGTTGGCGTGCTCGCTGGCGGCGGCATTGCAGCCCGGCCGCTGGTGCGCTACCTGGCGGCCACCCTGCACCTGCCACCGGCCCAGGCGGCCGCCGTGCAGCTAGCCGTAGGCAAGTACCAATGGCGGGCCCGCACCCCCGAGCACCTGGCCCAATGCCTGGTGCAGGTGCTGACGCCCAATGAGTTTGACCAGTTTTTACAGCTTCAGGAAGACGCCGACGCGCACAACAGCCTACGCTGCCTAGCCTTGCGTTAATTAGCTGATAGCAAGATTGTTAATATCGAGGCGCTGGGAACGCATTGGTGGAGCCAAAGCCGAAAGGCCCGCCAGCTGGGCCAGCAGAACGCGATTGGCGTAAAATACTGCAAATCAATCTAATAAGCAACGGCCACTGTACAGGCTGCGTTGCGCTAAACAGCCAGCGTCAACTCGCGGGGCAGCTCAAACTTGAGCTCACGGCTTTTTTTGCGGCCGTGCAGCTGGGTCAGAAAGTCGTCGAGCTCGGGCTTGTATTCGAGCCACAGGTCTTCGTGCAGGTGCTTCGGAATGAGGTTGGTGAGGCGCACGGCCAGCCGCGCCGTGCCCACAAAAAAGCCCTGGTACACACTATCGAACTGCCCGGTGTAGTTCTCAAAAATCAGCCGTAGCGCGTAGAGGCTCAGGTCGATTTCGAGCTGCTTGCTCTTCGTAACGCGGCGGGCGCGGGCGGCCTCCTGCACGGCCCCGCGCAGGGCCTTCACCAGGCTGCGGTTGAGGAGCCGGCCCGTTACGGCCACGTTGAACAGCTCGTGAATGCGGTCGGCGGCGGCCTCGTACTCGCCCTCCAGCGTTACGTCGGGCAGCAGCTCAAAGCGAAAGGTGTCGTAGAGCTCGGCGTCGCGGCGGGTGGCGCGCAGTATCAGCGCCTCCTTTTCCTTGTCGGAGAGGCGGGCCACGGCTTTTTTAAAATCGGCGGTAGGAACGGGCATGCAGGCAGGGAGACGTTGGAAGGAGGATTCAGCGAATCAGGCAGGTGGCGTTTCTTCCTTCCTCCGGCCAACTTCTTCCTTCAAAAGTAGCGGCTGGCGGCGCTTGTCTCTTTTTTGACCGAACGAAACCACGCCCCCGGTGGTTATCGGCCAGCCCCACGCTTCGCCGGGGCCGCCGTATTTTTGTGCCATGGCTTTCCCCGCTACCCGCCCGCAGATTGACTACGATTCCGATGTGCTGCTGCTCGAAGAAGAGCAGGAGTTGCGCACCCTCGTAGTCTATAATGACGACGTGAACACGTTTGACCACGTTATCCAGACGCTCATCGACGTGTGCGGCCACGAGCCCGAGCAAGCCGAGCAGTGCACGCTGCTCATCCACCACAAGGGCAAGTGCGCCGTCAAAAACGGCACCTTCGACGAGCTGGAGCCGCGCTGCTCGGCCATTCACGACCGAGGCATTTCGGCGGATATTGTGTGATTATTAAGCTGTTAGCTAGTAGCCGTTAGCTGTTAGCTCTTTTTTGCTGCAATGCTTTTGCGAGAACGAAAGCTAACGGCTAGCCGCTAACAGCTATCAGCTTTACAAATGGATTTCCCCTCCAAACTCATTGAGAACGCGGTAGTTGAGCTGGCGCGCCTGCCCGGCATCGGCAAAAAGACGGCGCTGCGCCTGGCCCTGCACCTGCTCAAGGCCGAGAGCGATACCACCGCCAACCTGGCCGAGGCGCTGGCCAAAATGCGCTTCGACATCACCTATTGCCGCACCTGCCACAGCATTGCCGACAGTGAGGAATGCAGCATCTGCGCCAACAAGCTGCGCAACCACGCCCAGGTGTGCGTGGTGGCCGACGTGCGCGACGTAATTGCCATCGAAAACACGGGCCAGTACCAAGGCGTGTACCACGTGCTGGGCGGCGTTATTTCGCCCATCGAGGGCGTGGGGCCGGCCGACTTGCAGGTCGATTCGCTGGTGGCCCGCGCCGGGGCCGAGGACTCCGAAATCCGCGAAATCATTCTGGCCATTTCGCCCACCATGGAGGGCGACACCACGGCCTTCTACCTCTCGCGCCGCCTGCGCGACTTCGAGCAGCTCCACATCAGCACCATTGCCCGCGGCATCCCCATGGGCGGCGAGCTGGAGTATGCCGACGAAATCACGCTGGGCCGCAGCATTATAGAGCGCCAGCGCCAGAAATAAGCGGTTAGCCTTTCGCTGTTAGCTGATAGCTTTGTCGGCCTGAGTTGCTGTAGTTAAGATAGCCGAAAGGCTATCAGCTAACAGCGAAAGGCTAACCGCTTAAAAGTGAAGCTCTCCGTCGTCATTGTTAATTACAATGTTTGCTACTTCCTGGAGCAAACGCTGCTGTCGGTGCGGCAGGCAGTGGCGGCGCTGGGCGAGCCAGTGGAGGTGTTTGTGGTCGATAACCACTCGGCCGACGGCTCGGTGGCCATGGTGCGGGCCCGCTTTCCGGAGGTACTCGTGCTGGCCAACCCGGACAACCCCGGCTTTTCGCGGGCCAACAACCAGGCCCTGCGCCTGGCCACCGGCCAGTACCAGCTGCTGCTCAACCCCGACACGCTGGTGGAGGAAACGACCTTCCGCCGCTGCTGCGACTTTATGGATGCCCACCCCCGCTGCGGCGGCCTGGGCGTGCAGATGCTCGACGGCCAGGGCCAGTTTTTGCCCGAAAGCAAGCGCGGGCTGCCCACGCCCAAGGTAGCGTTTTATAAGATTTCCGGGTTAGCCTGGCTCTTCCCGAAGTCGCGCACGTTTGGGCGCTACCACCTGGGCTTTCTCGACCCCGCCGAGCCCCACGAGGTAGCGGTGCTCAGCGGTGCCTTTATGCTGCTGCGCCAGGCCGCGCTGGCCGAGGTGGGGCTGCTAGACGAGGACTATTTTATGTACGGCGAGGACATTGACCTCTCGTACCGCCTCACGCGCGGCGGCTGGCAAAACTGGTACTTTCCCGGCACCCGCATTCTGCACTACAAGGGCGAGAGCACCAAGCGCACGAGCGTCAACTACGTGTTTGTGTTTTACCGGGCGATGGTCATTTTTGCCCAAAAGCACTTCGCCCCCAATCGCGCCAGCCTGTTTTCGAAGCTCATCAACACCGCCATCTGGCTGCGGGCGGGCGCAGCGCTGGCGCAGCGGCTGGCCACCGTGGCCGCCCCCGTGGTGCTCGATGCGGCCTCGCTCTACGCCGGCCTCTACGCCCTCAAGGTGTACTGGGAAAACAACCAGAAGTACGTGCCCACCCCCTACCCGCCGCAGTACATGCTGGTGGCCATGCCGCTCTACATCGCAATTTGGCTGCTAACTACCTGGCTAAGTGGTGGTTATGACCAAACAGTGCGGGCCGGCCGCGTGGTACGCGGCGTAGTCGTGGGTACGGTGCTGATATCGGCCGTCTCCAATTTTTTTGATGGCTGGCGCTTTTCCAAGGCCCTCATTGTGCTGGGCGGCGTGTGGGCGGTGGCCGCCCTGGTGGGCCGCCGGCTGCTGGGCCACTGGCTGCGCTACGGCAACCTGCGCCTGAGCGAGGCCCGGCCCAAAACCCTGGCCATTGTGGGCTCGTTGGCCGAAAGCAACCGCGTGCGCCAGTTGCTGGCCGAAGCCCGGGTACCCGCCAAAGTCATCGGGTTCGTCACGCCCGACCACGTGGCTCCGCTGGCCCCGCCCCACCCCGACCACCTCGGCACGGTGGCCGAGCTGCCGGCGCTGCTGCCCCTCTACGACCTCACGGAGCTCATTTTTTGCGGCCGCGACCTGCCCGCCAGCCAGATTATCGACCTCATGGCCCGCCTGCCCGCGCAGCCCGAGGTGGCCTACAAGATTTTGCCCGCCGGCAGCCAGTACATCATCGGCAGCAGCCGCAAAGACGCGCCCGGCGACTACTACGCCCTCGACCGCTCGTGGCGGCTGGGGCAGCCCGCCCAGCGCCGCAGCAAGCGCCTGCTCGACCTCATCATAAGCACTATTATCTTCGTAATCAGCCCGTTGATTATCTGGGGGCAGCGGCGGCCGGGTGGCCTGCTGCGCCACGTGGCGCAGGTGCTGCGTGGCCGCCGCTGCTGGGTGGGCCTGCGCTACCTGCCCGAGGCCGGCCGGTGGCCCGCCGTGCTTTCGCCGGCCGACGTGGCCGCTACCACCCACGCGCCCCTCACCGAGGCCGCCCGCTGCCGCCTGGAGCTACTCTATGCCCAGGACTACGAGCCTGGCTTCGACCTGGAAGTGCTGTGGCGCGGCTGGCGCGGGCTGGGTGGCTAGGCCGGGCTGACCCTGGCCAGCACCACCAGCAAAATCACCTGCGACGGGTCTTTGGGCGAGAGCTTATTCTCGAAGCTTTCTAGCTCATAACCATTTGCCAGCCAAAGTCTTACCTCCGGAAAACCCAGCAGCTCGGCCTTGCTGAACGGAATGGGGGCCGCCTTGGTACCGGCCGGGGCCGGGGGCGAAAAGAAGGTCAGTATCTTGGTAGCGGGCAGTTCGGGGGTGGCCATAAACAGGGCTGTAAGCAGGATGCCGCCGCCTCGGGCGGCCCAAAACGGGTGCCGGGCGCGCGGGGTGCAAAGCTACGCCGGCCGCTAGTAGCCAATTAATCAGCCCCGGTTTTCATCCTCCGACCAAGCGCGCGCTTGGGGTAACGCCGGGCGGCAAGCAGTACGCCGCAACAGGAGAACAAACCGGCTTTGGTGTCGGCTGCCGGTCCGACGCCGGAGGCGTCCGACCGATTGCTTACTGCTGACGACCGCGCCGCTGACTCACGCGGCAGCAGTAAGCTCCAACGACAACCGGTCGGACGCCTTCGGCGTCGGACCGGCAGCCGACACCAAAGCCGATTCGTCCTGCTACAGGGTTTTTTAATTCGACAGGTGTAATAAAGAGCGTACGCTAACCCGGAAGCCGCGCTAGCCAAGCAGGCCGGCGATACCCTTGACGTTGAGCCGGGCAAAGTTGCGCACGCGCTCGAACCGGACCTGCGTGGCTTCCAACTCTTCGTCCTTGGGCAAGCCGCGGGGCACCTGCACGCTTAGGCGCTCAAACACGGTGGCCGCCACGTCGAGGTAGCCCAGCAGCAGCAGGTACAGCTGCTTTTTTTCGGCTTCTGCATAATCCTTCGTGCGGATGGCCTTGGTCAGCGTATCCAGCTGCGTGGTTTCGTCGGTAAAGAGGTCGCGCAGGGCGCTGCGCTGCCGCGTGTAATCGGCCAGCTGCCCGGCTTCGACCTCCGCCGGGGCGAAGGGAAAGGAATGGGCAAAAGCCACCGACTTAACGAATGCCGCCTCCGCCTGGTAGATGAGGGCCAAATGCTTTTGCAGGCTCGCCCACAGGCCGGTCCTGGCCCGCTCGAAGGCGCTGGCCGGGTCGATGGTAGTTGGTGTCATACGCTTGTTGCTTAAGCGGTAAAGGTACCCCGCGGCTGGCCGGGTGTGCCTGCCCCGGTAGCCGGGCCACCAGCAAGGCCCTGAACAGCAGCTGTTTTATGCTGTTACGCTGGCAGCCCGACGATGCTTACCCAGCCCGGCGGGCCAAAGGCGCTGGTGCCACGCAAAATGGCACCTCGCCGGCACCCGGAATTGAGGAAGGTCAAAAAATATGCGTAAAAAACGACAGCAGCCGACCCGTAACACCGCGCGGGCCAATACTTTTGCGACTCGCCCCTTTCTAGTATCGTAAGCTTATGTCCCCCAGTACTGCTAGCCCGGCCGCACCGGCCGACCCGACTGCCTACCTCTCCGACCGCATCCTCCAGATTCAGGAATCGGCCACCATCGCGATGGCCAAAAAGAGCCGCGAGCTGGCCGCCCAGGGCGTGGACGTGATTAACCTGAGCTTCGGGGAGCCCGATTTTCAGACCCCGCAGTACATTAAGGACGCGGCCAAAAAGGCGATTGACGACGGCTACACGTTTTACACGCCGGTACCGGGCTACCTCGATTTGCGCCAGGCAATTTGCGATAAGCTACTGCGCGACAATCAATTAACCTACGCTCCCAACCAGATTGTGGTGAGCACCGGGGCCAAGCAGGCGCTCAGCAACATCATTATGGCGCTGGTAAACCCCGGCGACGAGGTCATCATCTTTTCGCCCTACTGGGTGAGCTACGCCGCGCAGGTCGAGCTGGCCGAGGGCGTGGCCGTGCCCATCATGGGTACCCTTGAAAACGACTACAAGGCGACCGCCGAGCAGCTGGCCGCCGCCATCACGCCGCGCACCAAGGCCGTGATGTACTCGTCGCCCTGCAATCCCACCGGGGCCGTATTCAGCCGCGCCGAGCTGAGCGCTATTGCCGATGTGCTGGCCCAGCACCCCGGCATCTTCGCCATTGCTGACGAGATTTACGAGTACATCAACTTCACCGAGGAGCACGTGAGCCTGGCGCAGTTTGCCCACGTTAAAGACCAGGTAATCACCATCAACGGCTTCTCGAAGGGCTACGCCATGACGGGCTGGCGCCTGGGCTACCTGGCCGCCCACCCCGCCATTGCCAGCGCCTGCGACAAGCTGCAGAGCCAGATTACCTCCGGCACCTGCTCCATTGCGCAGCGCGCCGGCCTGGCTGCCCTGCAAGGCGGCCGCGCCTCGGCCGACGAGATGGTGAGAGCCTACCGCCGCCGCCGCGACCTCGTGCTGGACCTGGTAAAGGACATTCCCGGCCTCGTGACGCCCACGCCCGACGGCGCGTTCTACATCTTCCCCGACGTGTCGGCCTTTTTTGGCCGCACCGCGCCCGACGGCACGGTGATAAACGACTCGTCGGACCTGGCGCTGTACCTGCTGCGCGACACGTTTGTGTCGGCCGTGAGCGGCGACTCGTTTGGCGCGCCCGCCTGCATCCGCTTCAGCACTGCGGCGGCCGACGACAAGCTGGTTGATGCGTTTGGGCGCATTAAACGCAGTTTGGGGGAGTTGAAGTAAACCGGAGAGCACGCTGCACTACAACCGAACGAATTGTACGGGTTCGGCTTGAGTGTAGCGAAAAATAGTAAGCTGCTTGTCACTATCAGTTCCACCAAAAGGTGGGAATTGATTTTCGCTAAGCTTCTTGAAATAAAGCATCAGTTTACCATCTTTCAACTCATATCGCCCACCTCCTGGGTGGGCGATGTGAGTGTCTAGCTCATTTAACAGACTGTCTACCGTTGCCTTTGCCCCTCTGGCTTCCTCAAACTTACCATCGCGATGGAAGCGAAGAATATGAAGAACATCTCTGGTAACCGCTTGGTAGACTCCTTCTAATGGAACCGAGCGCTGAGCAAATAATTGCCAGTCAAGTATCTGTTGTAATACTCCTAACAGCTTAGCTGGCTCATTGATAAGGTACCGGGTTTCGTCAACTACAAACGTATTATCCTCAAAGCGCAGGAAACGCCACTCCATTCCAGTGGTAGAGCAACCATAAAGCGTTGGAATGGACTGCTGTCCTTTCTGGTTTAATTGGGCAGCTCCAATAAGTTGCGCTGCACATTGCGCAGTACCCATTTCTACGTCCTGCTTCTTGGCTTCAGTAATGCAAAAAATAGGGGCCTGTACCAAATCCTGTAACCTTGTAAAGGATAGAATGAAGTCACACTCACCATTAAGACCCCGACTAGTGGTTGAAAAACCTTATTGGGTCTGGTGGGCTTTTCCGTAGAAAAGCGCTTTCGTCATGCTAATTTATCGCTTGTTTCTGACCGCTGAGGAACGCCAGACCCTGGAGGACTGGCGAAAGAAG
>NZ_JASITD010000049.1 GCF_030063445.1 Hymenobacter sp. H14-R3
GAAGGTGCACCTTTCTGAGCCGCCCGTTTTGGGCTTGCTGAACCCCCTCAGCAACGTGAAATCGCGCCTGGGTTTGATTTTCTGAGCCACCCAACTGGGAACCACCTTTCTGAACCCCAAAGCAGGCGCGAATTTATCGTTAATCGCGTAGGGGGTAGGCGCGGTGGCTGCGGGCCTTTTTGAGCACGCGGAGCATAGAACTGGGAAAAGCTTCCCAGCCATATGGGACCCCTATCAGCGCCTGCTGAAGCCCATGCCTTGGCTTTTATCGGGGGTACGGGCCTGCTCCCGCTGGGCGTCTTGCTGGCCGGGGGCCTGGCGCTGTGCCCGGTCGGCCTTCTGCTCCTGCACCTGGTACCCGGGCCGTTCGGCGGCCCAATCCAGCATGAGGCTAATTTCTTTCACTTCGCTACGCGGCTGCTGCACACTGTACTGCACGGTTAGGTCGATTACCCGATTCCCCTGCGCATCAGCGGTAGTACTTGCTGACACGGTAGCGCCTTTACTCGTCAAGCTGCGCTGCAAAGCTTCGGCGCGGCCGGCGGCCTGGATGTCGCCCACCGGCTCCTGCACGCGCACCACCAGCTGCCGTTCGGCCTCGCGCTTGGCCGCATACGCTGTCAGGTTCAGGCCCCCCTGCTCCGGCTGATAATAGGCGCGGGCCTCAAAGCCGATGGGTGGAGCCGGCTGGTCCGCCGCTTTGGCGGCGCGGGCAAAGGCTAGCAAGTCCGGCTCCAACAAGCCGGGCAACGGCCGGTCCTTGTCCGTGAGAAACTTCAATTTTTCCTCGGCTAGCTGAGTAGCCTCCCTTTTTACCCATTTTCCCCAAAAGCCGCCTTTCGCCTGCTCCTGCAACGCGGCTTGCTGGCCATAGCTATCGGCCCATTGGTTCGCGTGCATGGCCCGCGCTGCCACCTGACGGTCTAACTCGGCCCGAAGCGTCGCCGTGCTAGAGTCGCCTTTCATCAACTTCACCACGTCCTGTATCCCTTCCTCGTTCGGTTTTGCCTTGAGGTACTGGCTGTACGAATCAATAATCTTGTTATAAGCCTGAACAGGAGCGTTTTGCTGGGCTAACTCGGCCGCATATTGCTGGTACGCTGGCTGCCACTTGCGCTCGACGGCCGGTAGCGCGGGTACTTTGGCCGCCTCGGCGGCCTGGCGCTCGGCTGCCTGGCGTTGGGCCAGCTGCGCCGCCTGGCGGTCGGCCTCCTGGCGCTGGGCCACCTGGGCGGCCTGCCGCGCTGCTTCCTGCTGCTGGGCTACCTGGGCGGCCTGGCGCTCGGCGGCTTGCCGGTGGGCCAATTCCACGGCCACTTGCCGCAGCTGCTGCGCGGCGGCCTCCTGGGCAGCCACTTGGCGGGCCTGCTCAGCCTGCTGGCGCTCCTGGTTCGCGGCCAACTGCTTGTCGAGGCCCGCCAAACTGTACGCCCGCGCCACAGCTGAGCCTTTGAAGGCGTGCCCGTCCTTCTCGAAACTAATGCCGGTGACGGTGCCGGCTTTATTGGTGAACTCGTGGGCACTAATTTTCTCCGCCCGCAACGTGGCCAGCAGTGCCGGCCGGTCCGGGGCCGTGGCCAGCGCCTGGTGTAGCGCCTGCTTGATTTCATACTTGGCCAACTCGGCTTTATCGGACGGCGCGTGTTGCCTGTCCACCCGTAGCCCCTGGGGCGGGGTCAGCCCGTGCTCTTGAATCAGCTCCTTTAGAGCCTTCTTGGAGTGATAAAAATTGTGCCCGTCCTTGATGGTCTGCCCGTCGTCCCCTACCCGATTAGCGATGATGTGCAGGTGCTGGTTGTCGGACTGGTCGTGGTGCCGGATGATGGCATACTGCGTTTTGTCCAGCCCCATCTTCTGCACGTAGCCCTCGGCAATGGCCAGCATCTTGGCGCTATCGAGTTTCGCCGCGTCGTCGGGGTTAAAGCTCAGCGAGGTGTGCCACACGGCTTGCCCCAAGTTCGGGTTCAGCTGCCGGCCCCGGTTGAAGTCGGCGCTCATGTGAGCCGCGCTGTCTGAGCGCACGCCCACGGCGGCCAGCACCTCAGCCTGCTTGTCGCTAGGCTGCTCCTTGCGGCCCTCGAACTGGTAGCGCACCACCCCGCCGAAGCTGCGCCCGATACTCGTCCGGCTAATCATACCACGTCGGCGAAATAGTCCAGTAGTCGGTGCAGCGTCGCGGCCTGCGCTTCCACTTGCTGGGCCACGGCGGCGAACCCGCTTTGGTGCGCCCGTTTGCTCAATTGGTTGAGGTTATTGGCCATCCCCGACAGCTGCCGCAAGTAGTCATCCTGCGCAATCGTAAGCTGCAACACCGGCCGCTTACGGGCCTTTACCCCCGCCTCTACCAGGGGCCGCACGAACTGCGACATCGGTCGCCGCACCGCTGCTGCGCCGGCCTGCAACTCTTCGTAGCGTTCCACCGAGACGTGGGTGGTCACGCTTTTTAACCTGTCCTCCGGCTCCTTCTTAGGCCGACCACCCAGCCGCTTGGGCTTGGGCTCTTCTGCGGGCTCATCAGCTGTTTTAGGCATAATACTAGAAATTAGGGCTAGGTCTTTTGGCGACGATAGGAGCCAAAAGCAAGACGTTTAGCGGTAGCTAAACCTGTCTTGCTCCCTGACGCAAGAACATACGCGAACGGGGGCATCAAGGATACGGTCGCACTAGGGCTAAAGCTACCATTCCCCACTGCCCCTAGCGACTGGCTTACGATAGCTAAATAGCTAAAAACTGTAAAAGCTTTAGCTAGTTAGCTGGTTACTTATTAACGCTGACAGCTTTTTAATTTTAGCTCTGTAGCTTTTTAAGTGGTCAAGTACAAAACAACAAAAGGGGAAAAAGAAGCAGCTAAACTTGTCACTTCATACACTCGTTCAAAGCTGAAAATACTTCTTCTTTTACTGGCCTTTACCTCACGCTCATGTCCGACCAAACCTCCAATCCAGAAGTCGCTGATTTCATCAAACCCAGCAACCAAGAGCACCAAAATCCTTCCCCAGCAGCTGGCTCGGCTCCAATAGCACCTGGCCAGCAACTCGCCTCGCCGGCTACCACATTAGCCCCTACGGCGGCCCCTGTTGCCCTCCAATCCCCCGAACCAGCTCCAAGTACCTCGGCCCTTACTGCGTCGCCTCAGCCCCGTCCGTTGGCCTATTTTACCACCCCTGCCAAGGAGGTCACCAAGAAGCAAAGCGTGTACCTGCCCGTTGAGCTGCACCGTGCCCTGGCCACCGTCGTCAACTTGCCCGGTGTGGACGTGAGTCTGTCCGACCTGCTCGCCAACATTGTGCAGGCTTGGCGCGACGACCACCGGACCGAAGTGCGCAAACGCTACCGCGAGGGGGAGAAAGGCATTTAGGTGCGTACCTGGGCAGCTGGTTAGCTAGACAGCTAGCCGACACGCTCGATGCGTACGTAGTTGCAGTGAGGGCAACGCAGATGTAGATTAAAAATAGCTTCGGGTAATACCGCAGCAGAATCTACTTCGCCTTGGTACAGCCGGGAGCCCCACATAATCCCGGAACCCGGCACGGTCGCGGCGAGGAAATCACGCCCTACGGCGCGCTCAAATGCCTCTGGGCTATAGGGTTCAATCTGGTAAAATTTGACAAGGAGGGTGCCTAAAGGCGTGTCTTTGAGACGGAAAACGTGGTCAGCCATGATGCAAGATACCATGGCGCAGCGTTTCGGCATAAGCTTGGCAATCTCAAGTTTAAGGTGGTATATAAGCTCGTTAATAGGATTTATAAGCCTTTGAATACCAATAATATATACTTTAAGTGCCGCCCCCCCAGTGTGCGAAGCCTTTCTTGTTTTTGCTTTTCTTTTTGGCCGTTGGTTGATTTGATTCCGCGCCAACCAACTTTCTGAAAGCCCTCGCCTGCGCGTTCAAATACTTGTGACAATTCTTTTTCATTACTTGTTATTTGGGGGTGTCGTAACTACTTGATTAACAGGGCCCCCAGAGCACTAAAGTTATCAAAAAGTTCAAATAGGTTATCAAAAAGTTCGCGAAAGTTGTCAAAAAGTTCGCGAAATAGGGGTTGAAAGTTGTCAAAAAGTTCAAATTAGGTGGCTAAAGGTTATCAAAAAGTTCGCGAAAGTTGTCTTTGATAGGTTGTCTGGATTTTTTACATGACAACTTTAGTAGCTTTGCCACTATGAAACATGCTACTTCCCTGCTTGACGGGGCTACTCTATGGCAGGACAATGCGCTGACAGTGGCCCGTTACGAGATGACTGCTCTGGAGAAGAATATTCTATACATGGTCATGGCCAGCATCAAAAAAGAAGATGAGCCAAATACACTTTACCATGTCTCCGCCAAAGAACTGATGACGCTTACAGGCGAAGCGATTAAGGTGGCCGACTTACAGCGTGCCACCAAGCGCCTTATCACTCGTTTTTTTGAAACAACGCTGCCTAACGGGCACTTGCTTCAAGCGACGTTTGTAGCATCCGCCGAATACATAATCGGTCAGGGAATCATAGAATTGGAGCTAAGCCAGAAGGTACGGCCGCTGTATGTAGATTTGAAAGAGCGTTTTACCACAATGCAACTACACGCTGCGCTAACGTTGAACAGCAAGTACGCCAAGCGGCTATACGAGCTATTTTCTATGTACAAAAACCTGCCTGATAAGTCTTTCCGTATTAGTGTGCAGGAGCTAAAAGAGCGATTGGACCTCATTGACCCCAAAACGGGTAAGGACCGCTACGAAAAATGGACTCACTTCAAGAATCGGGTACTGGACCCTTCTGAACATGAAATCAATGGGAAGGCCGACCTCTCATTTAGCTATACACCCATCAAACAGGGCCGTAGCGTGACGCAAATCGACTTTACCGTCCAGTACCACCCTAAGCAGCAGATAGTGTCTTACGAAGGCCCAAATGCAGCCGCATTTGGACGGCTTACCGCCCATTTTGGCCTGCGTCAGGACCAAGCTCAGAAAGTACTGGCTCTGCACTCCCTGGCCGACATCAACCGACAACTGCATAAAATCCAGCTGCGGGTTCTCAACAAAGAACTGGAAAACGTTGGGGCGTATACAGCAAAGCTTTTTGGGGTGTAGGCCAAAGCGCCCTTCCTTTTTTACCAGTGTGCGCTAGCCTCTATACCACCTAGTAATTTTCAGTTACCTCTCTCCTAGATGATTACCTCCACAGTCCTCGAAACCATTCCCCCGCTCCGGTGGGGGCAGCTTACCTACTACTCTCCGGCCGATATCAAGCGCTGGGGGGTGCAGCACTTCTTGGACACGGTGGCCCCCACCCAGGAGCTACCCATTCCTGACCTGGGCTTCACCGCCGAGGAAAATGCCCGCATGGATGAACTACTGCGCGAAGAGCGTGCCGCTGCTACCCGTGGTCTTTGATACAAACGTCGTCATCGCTCACCTGCGCCGGCAGCAGCTGTTGCCACTGCGGGCAGTGCTACCCTTCGCTGTGGTTGGCGAGTTGGAAGCCTTCGCGCTCAAAGCTGATTGGGGTTATCAAAAGGTAGCCTTCCTGCGGCAGTTGCTGGAACGGTACCCCCTGGTAGGCTTCGTGCCCGAACTGGCCACCTTGTATGCCCGCCTCGACGCCTACAGCCAAGGCAAGCTGCGCGGCCAGCCGCTGCCGGACGGTATGAGTGCCCGCAACATGGGCAAGAACGACCTGTGGATTGCGGTCACGGCCCTCTACTTGGACCTGCCGTTGCACACGGCCGACAATGACTTTGACCACCTCCCAGCCCTCGGCCTTGCCTTGGTTAAGGAGCCTACCTAACCACCCCTTGAGAATCACGCTTGAAGTGCCCGAGCACCGGGCCGCCTTTATGCTGGAGCTATTGCGTAGCCTGCCCTTTGTTACCCTTCGGGGCCGGGCGGCGAAGGGGGCAACCTTGGATGAGACTGCGCACCTGCTATCCTCCTCTGCTAACGCAGCGCGCTTACGGGCTGCCCTCGAACGCGACAAGTCGGGTCAGCATGAAATCCATTCATTACCAGATTAATAGCTACGGTGACTAATCACCTGATTAGTCAGCTGACTAGTCAAATACAAACGACTACATGATACCTTTAGGAGCCAAATAATCGCTGCCATAAGCTCTTTTTCTCAGGCTCTGGTGCGGAGGGCAACTGCAACACTTTGGCAGGTTCAGGCAGCCGCTTTTGCAGTTCGCCCAACTGCTCATTCTGGCTAAGTAGCAGTTCCTCAATGCGTCCGATGCGCTGACTATTCACCTGACTAGTCAAAGCATTCAGCACGTCGTTCTGCTCCAGCAGGCGATTTTGCAATTGCTGAATAGTCTGGTCACGCTCCGCAAGCTGCCGCTGCAACTCGGCAACCTCGGGCACCTGGGCCTGCGCTATCACGGCCGGCAACGGTTCGGCCTGGCTAGGGTATTGCTGCGCTAGAAACGTCTGACTAATCAGATACGTGTTACCCTTGGGGGTCTGCTCAACCTGGATATGACTAGTCTTAGCGTGTTGTTTGACTAGTCGCCGGATGGTCTGCTCAGACTTATTAACTTGCTGAGCTGCTTGCTTTATGGTCAAAAAAGTAGCGGTGTCTTCCATCGAGGTTGTGACTAGTCAGAAGCCACAAAGTAAACAGTCTGGCAACTTCTTCAACTTGTGCTTGACTAATCAGTGACTAGTCAAGCATTTACTACTATTTTTTGATTAGTCAAAGTGCAGTAGGTAAACTAGGCAGTCAGTTCTAACACCTCCTCGGCTGGGATGCCCAGCTTCTTATACATACGACGCAGAAAGTCACCATTGGCCGGTCGCCGCCCGCGCAGCACCTCGCTCAGGCGCGACTCGCCCACCTCCAGCAGCTGCGCGAGTTGCTTCTGTTTCAGATGGCGCTTGAACATTTCGACTTGCAGCCGGCCCGCTACCGTGGTAGGGGGGCCAGGATTGTGACCATTGGCCTCTTCAAAAGCGTGGATGGCATCGCGCAGCACTAACAGGCGGTCGCGGTTGGCCTCTTCGTCGGTGGCCAGCGTCCGGAATTCCTTCACGGCGGCTTTGTGGTCGGCTTCGGTGGTTAGATTCACGGTCTTAGGGATTAGAACAAAAGGGAAGAACACGACCTCAGAGGTCTTGCAACTGCTTTTTACTGAGCTTACTGTAATCGGCGTGCGTCATGATGCGCCGGATATCGACGGTGCGCAGCGAAAAGAGTACCTGGGCGACGAGTCGGTAATGGTTGCCCTTGATGTCGAACACGTAGCGGCCCTGGCCGATGTAGTCCGCCGTGGCGAAGTCCGCCAGCAGGTCGTTGTGACTTGCCCAGGTGCAGAGCTGCACCTGGGCAAACCAGACCTTCAACGCCTCCCGCGCCTGCGCGTTCTTGCGGCCGTAGCTGGTGATAATCTTCTCCTCAATGACAATCATCGCCATACCCCAAACATACGCAATGCAGAATAAAATTCTGTATTGCGTATAAAATCGTTCTTTGGTAACTGTCAGCGCGGCCCTAGGTAAACAGGATTTTGGGGGCAGTGGGGAAGTACAATCTTTCCCCGCTTGTTCTCGGAATAATCCCTTTACATAATACCAGTTACTGGACAAGTCTTGAAAAAGTGGTAGATTTTCGATTCTAAACTCTTGTTGCTACAGATTGTATTTCTCCTTTATCAATTCTATAAAAACATCAACTTTGGCGGCCAGAAACACGCTTATTTTTTTGAGTAGTCTGCTGATACTAAGTCAGTGCAAGAAAGATGACGCAAGCCCGCAACTGCCGCCTGAAACAACCACCGGCGCTGGTATTTTTGGCTGTAAAGTTGATAACCAAGTATTTGTGCCACAAGATGGGAGAGGCAAACCTGGCTTATATGCGACGGAATACTTGAACTTGGGCGCAGGCCGAGGTGGGGGCTATTTTCTTAATTTGGGAGTTGTTGACTGGCAGGTAGTTAATAGCATTGGTATTAACACCGACAGCTTAGCGCTTGAAACTGGGAAGACCTATCAGTTTAAGAGTGGGAAAGGGAGTGCGCAAGCCAACGTTATCTATGGCAATAGCCCCTACCAAAAGCTCGATACAGACCCAGGACAATTACTTATCACACGTTGTGACCTTACCCAGCGCATTCTTTCAGGTCGTTTTGATTTTGTAGCCACTGATAAAAGCACGGGCAAACAAATACATATATCAGATGGGCGTTTCGATATCAAATTCTAAGTTATTGTAACCTCAGTGAGTGCTTCATAAGGATGGATAGTCAGCTATTCATCCTTTAGCTATCAGTTCTTGATTAAGAACTACTTATCTAAGGCTGTAGTTGCAGTTCACGTACTGTAAACAGTCCTTTGCAACACGTAAAAAGTTATTTTACATACTAGCAACGACCGTTTACAACACGTAAAATGGGCTTATACCTCTCAAAACTACCGTTTCAATAACCTTTCGAGGGTGCATTCATCGACTACCCATTATGGCTCATGTCTTCAATTCATCACGGCAACCAGACTCTTTGGAAGTGGTCAACGAGGCTATTGTAGCCGCCTATGGGTCAGCTACGGAGCCCCATTATGGGTTTTCACTCCGGAGATATAACCGCCGGCCCTATCAAGCCCTGGTGGACGAATTGACCCGAGATTTTGTCGTGGAAGATTTCACTGACCTCAATTACGAAGTCGCTTTTTCCTACGCCATACGCAGCCGGGAAGAGCATTACCTGCGGCTCTCCCTGGTAGGTAAGTTTTATGTGCTGTATCAGTCTTTCTCTGAGGTAGAAACCCCTGTGAAACAACGTGACACGGAGGAAGGCA
This sequence comes from Hymenobacter sp. H14-R3, assembly GCF_030063445.1. Lineage (GTDB taxonomy): Bacteria > Bacteroidota > Bacteroidia > Cytophagales > Hymenobacteraceae > Hymenobacter. The sequence continues at coordinate 8,772 of NZ_JASITD010000049.1, forward strand.
AGGCCATTCTACTGCTGGTGCAGCGCCACGGGTTTACGCGCCTAGACCCAATTACGCTTCAGCAGCGCACCTGCCTAGAACATAAAGACGGGCCTACCACGGTCCAAATGACTGTTTGGGAGGCTCTGTTTGATTATAGTCAACTATGACCCAAGGTGGAGGCTGAACCTCCACCTCAGCAAAGTACCACGCAGGGCGTAGCGACGCGGCGGGCCAAAAACCGCCCTTATTCCAAGAGTGGGGATATAACTAGCGTTATGTTATTTGACTATAGCGGTTTCGAGAACAATACAACCAATTTTAAATGATTAAATCTCTGTCTAACAGGTGTTTGCACTACAAAAAGGGTGCACCGTTAACGAAATCGCTATATTCTGCGAAGAACGCACCGGCATAGTTTTACCTTTATTGCCTTTAAAATCTTACTTTGTCCATGTTATCCATCCGGCTGTTGTCGAACTCCAACTAAGTGGCCAGCAAGGTCTACACTGGCTGAAGAAACTTAGCAGCCCACCTCTTGTAAAAGGTTTGCAAATGACGCAGTGTGTTGGTGAGCTACCCTGAGCGTTCGGCAACAGCCAAGCTACTACGCTTTTCGGAAATACATGCAGCCGTCAGTCGCTAACTCAGATTGATTTTACTTACAGGGGCTTACGTGCTTTATTGACACATTTTTACATAGAGACGGCTGGTATCAATCCGCTGCTGTCCGTGGGAGGTGATGAATCGCAAGGGAAGCGGGTCTTCTACATAGTTGCCCGTTCGGGCTAAGGCTACGTTGGTAGTCCGAATCGCGGCATCGATTTCCTGTTTCAACCCGAGCGAGTCGGCCAGCAGATGGGGGTATTTACTGTCGTAGACGAATACGAGCGTACTGTCAGCGTAGGTCCAAAAGACCGGGTAGGTACCGACGCGTTCGGGATGGGTTTGAGTCGAGGAGAGATAGATGACCGTTCCATCATAGACGCCCGTCCAACTCAGGGTAACGGCGGCGTGCTGTTTAGGCAGATGCGCTAACCGAGTGTACGTGTGAACAGCAGCCCATAACTCAGCGTTGAGCTTAACTTGATAGTGTTTAGAAGCACTAGGAGAGGGCTCAGCGGTACACTGGACACTCAAAGCGGCGAGGACACCTACCAAAAGTGCGTTCACATACCTCATTTAGCAAGTCGGGAAAGAAGTGATTCGTACAGCGGGCTAAGGTAGTTGCCGAACACACACCAGCAGACCCGTTCGCAAAATAGTCCTGTGACAACCTTGGCCAACGCGATTGAGCTTGTCACATTTCATAAACGAACGACTGAATAATGTCTTAGCCTGCGCCAGTCAGTTTAGAGACGAGCCTTTGTCTTGTGTGACAAACTCTGAGTGGTAGCCTCGTTTTGAAGGAGAAGGCTTCACGTACAGCGCGCGTGCGGTGAGGTGGGTAAGGGCGTCAATCTTCCAGGATGCTGTATAGCTCACGATTAACATAATAGTGGTTGCCTCGGATAGTCTGTTTCTCCAAGACCTGTAGCTCAACCAATTTATTGAGGTAGTCCCGGGCGGTATTTTCGGCATAGGTGCGGTCCTCCGTCAGGTGCTTGACCCGGGTGATGGGCTGGGTGAATATTTTCTGCACTAGCTGGTCGGGACGCCGCAGGCCCTTGTGGGCCGCTACTACTTCCAAAATAGCCTCGCGCGCAGCCAGGATGCGATTGATTTTATCGAAGGTCAGGTTCGCCGTGACTTCAACAGCTTTGAGCATGTACAGCAGCCAGGTTTGCCAGTCGCCCCGTTGCGAGACGCCGGCTAAGGCCCCATAATAGGCGTCTTTATGCTCCACGATGTAGCGGCTTAGATAGAGAATCGGAAAGTCCAGCAGGCCTTTCTGCACCAGGTAATGGATGTTGAAAATGCGTCCCGTCCGCCCGTTGCCATCCCGAAACGGGTGAATAGCTTCGAACTGAAAGTGCCCCATGGCCATCTTGAGTAAGGGATGCAGCGGATAGGCTTGGTCGTCGTTGACGAAGGCCAACAAGTTGTCCAGCTTCGCTTCCAAAATATTCATCCCTCGGGGCGGGGTATAGATTGCCTTACCAGCGTGGAAGCCACTGCCGCCCTGGCGAATGATGGTGGCCGAAAAGGGGGGGCGGATGCCTTCCTCGACCTGCTTGATTTCCCGGAACATGCGAATGAAATAGTCGCGGGTGAAACCGGCCTCCCCTTTCAGGTACTCATAGCCACTCCAGAGGGCCTCGCGGTAGCGCAGCACTTCCTTAGCCGGCCCTTCTACCTGTTCGGCTAGGGTTTCGCTGAAAGCCCGGTAGAGTTCATCGTCGGTCGTGAAGATATTCTCAATCGCGCTGGAGGCCTTGGCCTCTTGGAGGCTAAGGGAAGTAATCAGTAACCCCTGGTTGGGAATAGCCACGCTCCGTCCGTAGAGCCGTCCCAAGGCTTCGCGGGCTTGGCCTAACTGCTCCAGCACCTCCGTAGTGCGCCACAGTTCCTGGGCGATAGGTAACTCCGGTAAAGCGTTCCAGGGTACGTCTCGGTTTGGATTAATATGATATAGGACCTGCATTTGGCATTAAAAAGAGACGTAAATAAGGCTAGGCTGCCTAGCCGGCCTCAAATTTACCTCAAAGCTGTTGGTGCAGCATTAAAAAAAGCTTTTTTTAATGCTGCAAACCAAATCTCAACAGATCAGTTACGGCTCACAGCCAGCTCAAGAAGGTGCACCTTTCTGAGCCGCCCGTTTTGGGCTTGCTGAACCCCCTCAGCAACGTGAAATCGCGCCTGGGTTTGATTTTCTGAGCCACCCAACTGGGAACCACCTTTCTGAACCCCAAAGCAGGC